>JABWCE010000008.1 GCA_013359235.1 Bacteroidota bacterium | reverse complement strand
TATGCGGTGATGAATAATGTATTTGCCACCTTTGCGAAACTGAATTGTATCTGATTTTTTGTTTGAATACAAGCTATTGCTCGGCTTAAAGTAATAATAACTTTTATTCAAAAGCTGATTGTTGGTATCTGTTACCTCCCAAAAATATGAAGGGGTACCTCTAAAATTGGCAATAGGATTGCTTTCAATATAATATTTACCACAGGCAAATGTATCAACATTTCTGTCGGCTTCGGCTATGTATTTAACTAAAATTGAAAATGATCTTGTTGTTACTGCATTTTTTGGACAATGGTCGTCAATAGCAGTTGCTGTAAAAGTGTATGGCAAATCACTGGCTTGATTTTTATTTGGTGTCCAGCAAAATTCGCCTGTTTTTTCTCGTGCTTTATAATTTTTAATTTTAAATGTTGCACCGGGAATACCTCTGTTCCATGTTAATGTCACAGTATCGGGAGGTGGTGTAGATGCAGGAGGCGGAGGGACGAAAACCTTATCTTCGGTAGTAATATCAAAACATATAGAAGAACCAGCACAAACAGAATATTTAAAAGTTTTATTGGTGATTTTTGGGGGATTGTTTGAAGGACAAGTTTGTACAATAAATTGCATGTCACGCCGTGTCATTCCTATATTGACCCATTTGCCTTTATCATCTTTTCGCCATTCATCAATTTGCATTACAACTACAGCTTGCTGGTCACATTCTGTGGGAGTAAAAATCAAGTCACCTGTTTCAGGGTCAAGAAAAATTCCAATCGGAGGGTCGGTATTAGGATTGCTTTGAGGAGGTTTCATACTTCCTACAAAATAAGCTTTCATTGGGTATGTTGCGCTATATGGCGAAGTATAACTTACCTGCGAGCCTGAAGCTTGATAAGCAGGAGCCAATGAATAAGATAGAGAATCATAATTTACTGTATCAACCGCTCCATTATTGAAAAAATATGGTTGATTACAGCAAACAATTGCAACAGGGTCATTTGTAAGTTGAGGTGATGCATTACAAGGTTTTTTACAAGCATCAAATTCTACAAATGTGTAAAAACCCTGCTGTTGCATTCCTGTTGTAATTTTGGCTCCTCTCACATATAATAAAACTGAAACTTTAAATCTGCAACATCCGTTTTTAATAAATTTTCTCAAATCTACTGTACCTTCGAATGTGTGTCTTTCAATACCATAAGGATACGAACCATTACATGGCTGTTGGCATCGGCTTATTTCATTTTTACATGTTTTGGTAATATCTGTAATGCTTGTTCTGGTCATTGATATTGTGCCGAGTGTTGAACCACTTGCACATGAAAGTGTAAGAGAAGTAGGTGCTGTCTGCGAACTATTGCAATTTTCGCTTGTTCCGCATTTTGGCGATTGACCAAGAACATAACAGCCGTTGCAATCGCGATAAAAATTAAATTTTATATAGTAAATACTGTCATTTGTTGAAGAGCAACGATATGTAATATCATTTCCTAAAATATGGTCGGCATTTGATTTTATTGAAAAAACAAACAGAAATAAAACAAATGAACCGCAAATAAAACTTCTCATTTTTTTAACTTTTTTTAAAAAGACAATAAACAAAATATTAATGTTGCTTTTTGATATTAAAATTTATGCAATTTATGTATTTTTATAAAAATAAAAATAAAATATTTTATCGAAAATTTGAATAGTGAAATTCTTTTTAAAGATATTGATTATTATAATTTTTGCTTCTTGCATCAAAAAAAATGAAAAAGAAGGTAAAAGAAATGATTTGGGTTCTGCTTCTTTAACAATTTTAGGAACAATTCAAGATGCAGGTTCGCCTCATATTGGTTGCCAAAAACAGTGTTGTAAAAACCTTGATGAATCGCAAAAAAATTTAAGAAAAGTTGTAAGCCTTGCTTTGACAGACAATGAAACAAATCAAAATTTTCTTATTGAAGCAACACCTGACATTACTTTTCAACTAAATACAAACAAACTTTTTTCTGACAATGAAAATCACCTTAAAATTGATGGAATATTTATAACTCATGCTCATATAGGTCATTACAGCGGACTAATGTATTTGGGTAAAGAAGCCATAAATTCAAATAAAGTAAAAGTATTTGCATTGCCTAAAATGAAAAGTTTTCTTGAAAAAAATGGACCATGGAGCCAATTGATAAAATTACAAAACATACATATTGAAAATTTAATTTTCGATTCAACAATTACAATTTCAAAAAATTTGAAAATTACAGCTTTAAAAGTACCTCACCGCGATGAATACTCTGAAACTGCTGGATTTTTAATAGAAGGAAATATCAAAAAAGCACTTTTTATACCCGATATTGATAAATGGGAAAAATGGAACAGAAATATCAAAGAATTGATAAAAAAAGTTGACTATGCCTTTATTGACGGCACTTTTTACAGCGAGAAAGAATTAAAAAACCGAAATATAAGCGAAATCCCCCATCCATTAATTTCTGAAAGTATTAAGTTATTTGATAATTTAACTTTGGAGCAAAAAAATAAAATATATTTCATTCATTTCAACCATACCAATCCGGTACTTGATAAAAGCAGCAACGAGTATAAAATTGTTTTAAAAAATGGTTTTAACATTTCTCATATAAATTCAAATTTTGGCTTATAAATTACCTATTTGCGTTTGGTAGAATTAAGTTACAAAAATTTAATAAAATGAAAAGTTTACATTCAAAATTTTTAATCATTGGATTAATAATGTATTCATCAAAAATTATGGCTCAAGATTATGGAAACAGCGGATGGGACATAACGCTTGGTTATCAATATCAAAAATATCATGGGATAGAAATAGGTATAGGGCATGGCTCACGCGGTGATGAATTGGGTTCGCTAATTTACAGGAATTATCATATTTGTAGCGAAATTTTATTAAATAACCCAGGCAAAAATATCACAGGATTTAAAGCAGGATATTCGTGGTCGGCAGTGGCAGGTACTGTTGCCGGTCAAGCGGTTTATTACACAAATTTTTCAAAATCTTCATTTGCCTTAAGACCTGAAATAGGCTTATCTCTTGCAGGAATGATAGATTTTACTTATGGTTATAATTTTTATTTAATTGATAAACTAAATCAAACAGGTAAACATGTTTTTAGTGCAAAAGTTACTATTGGTCAATCAACTTTTAAGAAAAAGACAAAGAAAAAAAAGGATTAAAACTCGTATAAAACCGATATAAAATAAGAAGATTGCTTAATACTAAAAAGATAAAAACTTGTTTCAAAACTATCAAAAAAAGTAAGTCCGGTTTTCAAACCTAAAATTACATCTGAATAGTTAACCGAGGCATCAACAACATTAGTAATACCAGCAAATGCAGTAAATTTTTTCTTTTTTAAAAACATGTAATTTATTTCGCTCCATGAAAAATAAAAACCCGTATCACTTTTGTTAATGCGATTGTTTACCTGTTGTTGGATATAAAATTCAAATTTTTCTGTTTCGGCAAAAAAATTGAATCCTACAGGTATTGATGTAAAATTGCCAAACGATACCCCAACAAATGGAGTAATAGTGGCTATGCTATCTTTATCAAGATAATAATTAATACCTGCAAGAGCCGTATAAATGTTCAAATCTTCATAATTTATCCTCAATTCAGAATACAAATCAGTTTTTTTTGATTGCCGGTTTAACGAAGCCGTAAAAGAAGGAAATATTTTTGTATCTGTGTATTTAAAACCATATAAATTAACATTTCCACTATATTTTTGAGAAAATAAATTTTGTGATAAAATGGTTAAAAATGCTAAAAAAAATAATCTATATTGGAAAATCAACTTTTAAAATTTTCTCCAAAAATATAAATTCATTTTAATCTTTCATTAATGTCAATGTTGTATTTTCGGGCTGTGTCTTTAGCTATGTCGTAGCCGGCATCAGCATGTCTTATTACGCCCATTGCAGGATCGTTTTTGAGAACGCGTTTCAATCTTTGTTCTGCATCGGTTGTTCCGTCAGCCACTATTACCATACCTGCGTGAAGACTATATCCTATGCCTACACCACCGCCATGATGAAAACTCACCCAACTGGCTCCACCGGCAGTATTTATCAAAGCATTAAGTATGGGCCAATCAGCTATTGCATCACTTCCGTCTTTCATTGCTTCTGTTTCGCGATATGGGCTTGCAACAGAGCCTGTATCAAGATGGTCGCGACCTATTACAATTGGAGCTTTAACTTTTCCTTCTTTTACAAGATTGTTGAATAAAATACCGGCTTGTTCTCTTTCGCCCTGTCCCAGCCAACAAATTCGGCTTGGCAAACCTTGAAATTTAATTTTCTTGTGTGCCATTTTTATCCATCGGTTCAAACTTTTGTTTTCGGGAAACAATTTTAAAATTTGTTCATCGGTTGTATATATATCATTGGGGTCGCCACTTAGTGCAGCCCATCTGAAAGGACCTTTTCCCTCGCAAAACAAAGGACGTATAAATGCAGGAACAAACCCAGGATAGTCCATTGCGTTTCTCAATCCTTTTTCTAAAGCTCTACCTCTTAAATTATTGCCATAATCAAAAGTTATACTTCCTTTTTCTTTGAAATAAATCATAAGTTTTACATGTTCTGCCATTGTTTGATAGCTCAGTTCAATGTATTTATCAGGGTTTTCATTTCTAAGTTTTTGAGCTTCTTCAACACTAAAACCTGTAGGAAAATAGCCTACTAATGGATCGTGAGCACTTGTTTGGTCTGTAAGCAAATCGGGAATTATATTTCTTTCTTTTAGTCTATTGAGCAAATCAACAGCATTTCCACACCAAGCAATAGAAACTGATATTTTTTTATTTTTTGCTTCTAAAGCTTTGTTTATTGCTTCATCAATGTTTTTCTCAAAAAAATCAAGATATTTTGTTTCAATTCTTTTATTAATTCTCCACTCCTCCATTTCGGCAACAAGACATACACCTTCGTTCATAGTAACTGCAAGTGGTTGTGCACCACCCATGCCTCCGAGACCTGCTGTAACTGTCAAAGTTCCGCTTAAAGTATTGTTAAAGTATTGTTTGGCAGCTTCGCCAAATGTTTCATAAGTGCCTTGAACTATCCCCTGCGAGCCGATATAAATCCAAGAACCGGCAGTCATCTGTCCATACATGGTTAATCCTTCGGATTCAAGTTTTCTGAAATTTTCAAGATTTGCCCAGTGAGGTACAATGTTTGAATTTGCTATTAAAACTCTTGGAGCATTTTTGTGTGTAGGCAAAATACCAACGGGTTTGCCTGATTGGATTAATAATGTTTCATCTTCATTTAGGTCTTTAAGGGCTTTGATTATTAAATTAAAACTATCCCAGTTGCGTGCAGCTTTTCCTGTTCCGCCATATACTACAAGTTCATCGGGCTTTTCTGCTACTTCGGGGTCAAGGTTATTACATAGCATTCTTAATGCTGCCTCTTGTACCCACCCTTTGCAAGAAATTTTACTGCCAATTGGGGCTTTAATTATTCTTTTTGCAGTTGATTCTGTCATAAAAAAAATTTTGTAGCAAAGTTAGCTTTGCAATTTCTTATTTTACAAGATAAATTTGAATACCTTTCGATTCTTTTTTCATCGAATTTCCATCTTGTATCAGGTATTCGAATATACATTTATACATTCCTGAAAGGCATAAGTTTTTTTCATTATAACCATTCCACTCGGGACTTTTATCTGAAAAATACACTTTTTCGCCCCAACGGTTAAATATTGTCATTCTTATAAATTCGTATTTGCCAAAAGGTTTCCAAATATCGTTCAATTGGTCATCATTAGGGCTAAATGAGTTTGGAAAAAATATAACACATGCCGTTTCTTCTACATTGAGATTCAAACTATCGCTAACCGAACCACATTTGTTTGACAAGGTAACTTTATAAAATCCCGATTTATTTAGCACTCTTTCATTATCATTATTTCCGTCATTCCACCACACATTTCCCATTTCTACTTTTAATTCAAATTTTAAAAAACTGCCACCACAAAGTGTTGTATCTACCATTGGGGGAAGTTTTGGATTTGCCAATGCTTTTATCACAATAGTATCAAATGCATCACAATTTCCGTCAACCGACCTTACTGTGTATGTTCCTGATTTATCAACGTTAATAAATGAACCATTAACGGTCATTGATGGTCCTTTCCATGTTGTAGTATATTTGGGATCAACATTTAATTGAAGTGGACTTGAATTGCAAATTACAGTATCTCTTCCAATATTAATTATTGGGCGATTGAAAACTTCAGTTTTGTTCCAAACAGTATCTCTACAACTTCCCTTAGAAAAAACATAACCAATATTAAATATCCCCGTTGACTTGGGCGAAAATGAACTGTCTGTTGGATTTACGTTTGTTCCTATAAAAATTCCCTTACCTGGTTGTGGTTTTAAAATTGCATCTTTATCATTTAGGCAATACCATGGCGCTAATCCTGTAAACGATACATTTGTATTTGAATATACTTCTACACTATCACGTAATTGATCAAGACAACCTCCCAAATCATAAGCTCTTAGTGTTACGTAGTATTTTCCTGTTTTTTTAAAGGTGTAATTAGCTGTAATACCAAATGTTGAATCTAAATCTTTTGATGCAAATTCTTCTCTGTACCTCCAACTGTTATTTATTGAATTAGAACTGTTATTTGTAAAAACAAATTTGTTATTACTCAAACACATTGAATGTGCATTGTATATAACTTGAGAAGTATCAATTGCACGTGGTAGTACTTTATAAAATCTGTAAGTAGAATCTTTGCAGCCATAAAATGATGTTGCAACCAGATTGATAGTGAATACTCCTGGTTGAGGAAAAGATCTATCAGCTTTAAAACCAGTTTGAGTATAGCCGTTATCCATTTTCCATTCGTAGCTCATACTTGAATTTGGATCTCCAATATCAACCAAAGTGCTTAGATTTTTAAAAGTAAATCTGTTCCCGAAAAAACATTGAATTGAATCATTTTTGGGTTTTAGCGGATCAAGAACAAACTTTGTAACCGGGTGTGGATGTACATGGCTTTTTTTAATAATGGTATCAGTACATCCGGGCGAGTTTACTATTAGTTTTACTTTGTAAATATTGGGTGAGGCATAGCTATGAACTGGGTCAGTAGATGTAGAAGTATTTGCATCTCCAAAAAACCAGCTATAAGTCATCGGGCTACGGTCTGATGTAGATTTATTTATAAATTTAAAACTGTTTCCGTTGAAACACTGCGAAGTATCTGTTAATGAAAAATCTGCAATAATACCCTTTGAAATAACATTTTCGGAAGGATATGATGAAGTAAGATAATCGTAAACTCCTCCTCCGGGGGCATTGTATTCAAAAATAGCAACGTAATATTTTGTATTTTTTTTTAAGCCTGAAACAGTAACAGAATTTCCATTACCACGGTAAACACAAAAATGTGTATTGTCGTTTTTAATTGATTCTGAACCTCCTTTTTTAAAAACCGGATAGTCTGTATAAAATTCGTTCTTTTGAGGGACATCAGTAAATGCTGAACCTTCGCGAACAAAAATTACTCTTTCCATTCCGTTTCCTTTTGTACATGAAACTGTAAATTCATTACAACCAACATTAGAAAAAACAATATTAGATGCAGCAATTGTAGGTGTTTGGCAAAAAGAAACACTATACAATGTCATTAAGAAAATGAAAATAATTGTCTTACGCATTCAATATACAAATATAATTTCAGGATTCATTTTTTCAAAGACGCAAAAATAATTGAACATGTTCCGCAATTTTTTAGTTTTTTTTATAAGTTTTTAAGTTTGAATTACTCCTACATTAAACTTTGCAATTTTTGCATTATTAGCTGCTTCAAGTCCTGCTGATAGCCAATTACGGGTATGAATAGGGTCAATAATAGCATCAACCCATAGATTTGAGGCTGCAAATACAGCCGTTGTTCTTTCGTTGTACTTGTTTATCACTTTATCAATAAGCATTTGACCATCTTCAAGTGGTATAGTACCAATTCTTGACAATTCTAATTGTAAAATAGTATTTGCAGCTTGCTCACCTCCCATCACCGCTATTTTGGCTGTGGGCCAAGCAAGTATTAATCTGGGGTCATAGGCTTTTCCACACATTGCGTAATTTCCTGCTCCGTAACTATTACCAACCACAATTGTAAATTTAGGTACAGTACTATTTCCAACGGCATTTACCATTTTTGCACCGTCTTTTATTATCCCGCCATGTTCGCTCCTCGAACCAACCATAAAACCTGTAACATCTTGTAAAAATACTAATGGGATTTTCTTTTGATTGCAGTTCATAATAAATCTTGCTGCTTTGTCGGCAGAATCTGAGTAAATTGCTCCTCCAAACTGCATCTCGCCCTTTCGTGTTTTAACAACTTCGCGGTTGTTTGCTACAATACCCACTGCCCAACCATCAATTCTTGCATATCCACATAAAATTGTTTTGCCATAGTCTTTTTTATATTGTTCAAACTCCGATTTATCAACTAATCTTTCAATAATCTCAAGCATTTTGTAAGGTTTAGCTTTATTTTCGGGAATTAATCCATAAATTTCATTAACATCTTTAAGTGGCTTTTGCGATTTTGTTCTGTCAAATCCTGCTTTTTCGAAATGCCCAAGCTTATCCATTATATTTTTTATCCTGTCAAGACATGATTTATCGTCGGGAAAATGATCATCAATAACTCCCGAAATTTCGGTTTGAACTATTGCACCGCCAAGCGATTGGTTATCTATAGTTTCGCCAATAGCTGCTTTTACCAAAAAACCACCTGCAAGAAAAATAGAACCAGTTTTTTCCACTATCAATGCCTCGTCACTCATTATAGGCAAATATGCCCCACCTGCTACGCAACTGCCCATAACAGCGGCAATTTGTGTAATTCCGCGACTACTCATTACAGCATTATTTCTAAAAATTCTTCCAAAATGTTCTTTATCAGCAAATATTTCATCTTGCAATGGCAAAAACACACCCGCACTATCAACAAGATAGATTATCGGTATGCGATTTTCCATTGCTATTTCCTGAAACCTGAGATTTTTTTTTACAGTAATAGGAAACCAAGCTCCGGCTTTTACAGTTGCATCATTGGCTACAATTACACATTGCCTTCCCGAAACTTTTGTTATTCCTCCTACAACACCACCCGCCGGACATCCACCGTGTTCATCATATTTTCCATTACCTGCCAATATACCTATTTCAAAAAAATCGGCATCTTTGTCTTTTAGATATTCAATTCTTTCACGGGCAAGCATTTTTCCTTTTTCTATGTGTTTTGCCCGTGCTGCGGCTCCTCCCCCTTTTTTAATCTCTTCCTCCAATCGCCTCATTTGGTCTAATAGAAGTTTGTAGTTGTCCTCATTTCTATTAAATTCAATATTTATCATTTTTTGCAAATTTAGAAATATACATCAATTATTTTCAGTTAAATTTTATTTAAAACAAGTATTTAAAAAATATGTTAAATATATTAGTTTTGCACCCGCAAGTCAGTACGACCAGCTCCCTTTTAATCCCCCAGGGCAGGAATGCAGCAAGGGTAGAAGGTTGTAGCGGTGCGATACTGACTTGTTTTTGTTTTTAAAAATACACATTATAATTTTTAAATATAATTAAATGAAAACTGTTCAGTTCAGAGAGGCAATAAGAGAAGCTATTGCCGAAGAAATGGAGCTTGATAAAAATATTTTTCTTATAGGTGAAGAAGTTGCCGAATACAATGGAGCTTATAAAGTAAGTCAAGGGTTACTTGATAAATTTGGTAAACAAAGAGTAATTGATACTCCCATTGCAGAGCTTGGTTTTACAGGTATTTCAATAGGTGCAGCGATGAACGGCCTAAGACCAATTGTAGAATTTATGACTTTTAATTTTTCGCTTGTGGCAATTGATCAAATTATTAATTCTGCCGCAAAAATGCTTTCGATGAGCGGTGGTAATTTTAATATCCCGATAGTTTTTAGAGGACCAACCGGTAGTGCAGGTCAACTTGGTGCTCAACATTCGCAAAACTTTGAAAATTGGTATGCAAACTGTCCTGGGCTAAAAGTAGTTGTTCCTTCTAATCCTGCTGATGCCAAAGGCTTACTTAAAACATCAATAAGAGATAACGACCCTGTGATTTTTATGGAATCAGAGCAAATGTATGGCTTGAAAGGCGAAATACCCGAAGGTGAATATTTACTGCCTATTGGAAAAGCTTCGGTTGTAAAAACAGGCAATGATGTTACAATTCTTTCTTTCGGCAAAATGATGAGAGTAGTTGAACAAACAAATATTGAACTTATAAAAAACGGAATTGATGCTGAAATTATAGATTTGCGTACTGTTAGACCAATTGATTATAAAACGGTGATTGAATCTGTAAAAAAAACCAATCGCCTTGTTGTAGTTGAAGAAGCCTGGCCACTTGCAAGTATTTCATCAGAAATTGCATATCATGTACAGAAATACGCATTCGATTATCTTGATGCACCGGTTTTGAGAGTTACTACTTGCGATGTGCCTTTGCCATATTCTATTACACTTGTAGAAGCATTTTTGCCCGATGTAAAAAAAGTGTACGAAGCAGTAAAAAGCGTTTTATACAGTAACTAATCTTCGGTATTTACAATAAATACATCTTCATCATCGCGTTTCATAAGATATTTTTCACGAGCCAGTTTTTCAAGATTTAATAAGTTTTTTTCCAAATCGTTTTTTTGCTTTAAAAGTACATTATTTTGGTTGATGTAAAATTTTTTTCGGGCTTTTAGCTGGTTTAATTCTTTTGATATTTTTGCTTGAAATACAAAACTGTTTTGATCAAAAAAAATCATCCACGCAACAAAAACAATCAATGTAATAAAATATTTGTTTTTTAAAAGTTTTAACACACTTCAATTTTAAAGTTTTTTAGTTATAAAAAAAAATCATGACTATCCACAAGTTTTTATAAAAAATGGACATTTTAAAATTATATTTTTTTAAGGATTTTTTTTGTCAGACAAGGTCCTTCATAAATAAAACCTGTATAAAGTTGAACTGCCGCTGCTCCTGATTTTATTTTATCCAAAGCATCATCAGCCGAGTGTATTCCACCAACTCCAATTATTGGTGTCTTATTTCCAAGTTTTGAAATAACATATTTCAAAATTTCATCCGATTTGTTTTTTAAAGGTTTTCCGCTCAGTCCGCCATTGCCTAATGAATTTATTAAATTTTGGTCAGATTTAAGATTAGCCCGGTCTATTGTAGTATTTGTGGCTATCAATCCATCAATTTTTAATAAATTTACAAGTTCTGCTATATCGTCAAGTTGAGATTTTTCGAGGTCGGGGGCAATTTTTAGAAATACCGGTTTTTTTAATTTTCCTTCATCAATGTATTCATTTCTTTTGTTAAACAAAGTAACGAAAATTTTTTCGAGTGATGATTTTTCCTGTAATTCTCTAAGCCCAGGTGTATTAGGCGAACTTACATTTACAACAAAGTAATCAACATAATCATATAGTTTTTCAAAACAATACAGATAGTCTTTGAATGCCTCTTCGTTTGGTGTAATTTTATTTTTTCCAATATTACCACCAATAGTAATATCAGCTTTTACTTTTTTAAGATTTTTAACAGCTTCATCAGCACCATTGTTATTAAAACCCATACGGTTTATCAAAGCATTGTCTTTTTTAAGCCTGAAAATCCTTGGTTTATCGTTGCCAGGCTGTGCTCGTGGAGTTATAGTGCCTATTTCAATAAAGCCAAAACCCAACAAAGCAAACTGATCAATATATTTTGCATCCTTATCAAATCCGGCCGCTAAACCAACAATGTTTTTAAATTTAACACCTGCTATTTCTTTTTGTAGCGATTGATTATTTATACAAAAAAGTTGCTTAAAAATATATTTAACTCCAGGTATAAAAGTTATGATTTTCAATGCTTTCATAACAAAAATATGAGCATTTTCAGGAGGGAGTATAAATAAAAAAAACCTTATTATTCTGTACATTTGAATTGGAGTGACAAAAATAATATTAAAGAAATATCAACTTTATTTTTATTTTTTAAATGAAAAATTAATTTCGCAGCAAGTTTTAAGTACATTCTCTTTAGAAAAAATCAAAAAAAATGGGAGCATTTTCTTTTTTAATAAATTCATCAATAGGCAAAAAAATAATAATGGGTATTACCGGCATTTTTCTGGTAGTGTTTTTAGCAGTTCATTGTTTTGTTAATTCATTAATATTTGTTAATGATGGAGGCGAACTTTTCAATAAGGCAGCCGAGTTTATGGCTCATAATATTCTAATCAGAACTATGGAAATTTTTCTGTTTTTGGGTTTGATTATACATGCTTTGCAAGGTATGAACCTTACATTTAAAAATATGAATGCACGTAAGGTAAAATATTATAAGTTTAATGGCAATGCCAACAGCAAATGGTACTCTCGCAGTATGGGTTTGCTTGGCACATTATTAGCGCTTTTTTTAATATTACACCTCAAGCATTTTTGGTATGTGAGTCGTCTTACCGAAGAAATTACAAGTGGAGAAGATACATTATTTGGCGAAATGAAAGAAGTTTTTGCAAACCCTATTGTAGTTGCAGCATATATAATAGGTGTAATATCTCTTACCTACCATTTGTTACATGGTTTTCAATCAGCTTTTCAATCACTTGGTTTAAATCACAGAAAATACACACCTTTTATAAAATCTTTAGGTTTTTGGTACAGTATTATAATTTCGGTTTTGTTTGCAGCTATGCCACTTGCTGTACATTTTGGTTGGATTAAATAAATTATTAATAATAGAACAATGTCATTAAATTCAAATATACCAGAAGGAAAATTAGAAGAAAAATGGATTAAATACAAAAGTACTGTACCACTTGTTAATCCATCAAACAAAAGAAATCTGGAAGTTCTCATTATTGGAAGCGGTCTTGCAGGAGCATCTGCAGCGGCATCGTTGGCAGAGCTTGGGTACAAAGTAAAATGCTTTTGCTTTCAGGATAGCCCACGACGGGCACATTCAATTGCTGCACAAGGCGGAATAAATGCAGCAAAAAATTATCAAAACGATGGAGACAGTATTTATCGTTTATTTTACGATACCATTAAAGGAGGTGACTATCGTGCAAGAGAAGCAAATGTATATCGCCTTGCCGAAATAAGCCCTAATATTATTGACCAATGTGTAGCACAGGGTGTACCATTTGCAAGAGAATACGGAGGAATGCTAAGCAACCGCTCTTTTGGCGGAACACAAGTGCAAAGAACTTTTTATGCTGCTGGGCAAACAGGACAACAATTGCTTTTGGGAGCATACAGTGCCTTGCAAAGACAAATAGGAATGGGCAATGTACAAATGTACAACCGCCACGAAATGCTTGAAATTGTAAAAATTGAAGGAAAAGCAAGAGGTATAATTGCAAGAAATCTTATAACTGGCGAGCTCGAAAGGCACTTTGGACATGCAGTTTTAATATGTTCGGGAGGATATGGAAATGTATTTTATTTAAGTACAAATGCAATGGGCAGCAATGCAACAGCAGCTTGGAAAGCACATAAATCAGGAGCGTATTTTGGCAACCCTTGTTTTACACAAATTCATCCTACATGTATTCCTGTAAGTGGCGACCACCAAAGCAAACTTACCCTAATGAGCGAATCACTCAGAAACGATGGAAGAATTTGGGTACCCAAAAAATCAAACGACAACCGCAATCCTAACGAAATACCTGAAGAAGAAAGAGATTATTACTTAGAAAGGCGATATCCGGCTTTTGGCAACCTTGTACCACGTGACGTTGCAAGCCGTGCAGCCAAAGAGAGATGTGACGCAGGTTTTGGCGTTGGCAGTTCGAAAATGGCAGTTTATCTCGATTTTAAATTTAATATGATGAGATATGGTAGAGTAGAAGCCAATAAAATGGGAATTGAAAACCCAAGCGAAAACGAAATTTTAAAACTCGGAAAAGATGTTATTAAAGAAAAATATGGCAATTTGTTTGATATGTATATGCAAATTACAGGCGAAAATCCATACGAAACCCCAATGAGAATTTACCCTGCAGTACATTACACAATGGGTGGATTGTGGGTTGACTACAATTTGATGACAACCGTTCCGGGCTTATATTCTTTGGGCGAAGCAAACTTTTCAGATCACGGAGCCAACAGGCTTGGTGCTTCAGCATTGATGCAAGGTTTGGCTGATGGATATTTTGTAATTCCATATACTATTGGAGCTTACTTAGCTAATGAAATTTCAGTAAAACCTGAATCAACCGACCATCAGGCTTTTGTTGATGCTGAAAACAGTGTAAAAGAAACTATTGAAAAATTACTTTCAATAAATGGAACAAAATCAGTTGACCATTATCACAAAAAATTGGGTAAGGTAATGTGGGATAAATGTGGAATGGCTCGAAATGCCAAAGGCTTACAAGAGGCAATTGATGAAATAAAAGTAATAAGAAATGAATTCTGGCAAAATTTAAGAGTTACAGGAAAAGCCAACGAATTTAATCCTGAACTCGAAAAAGCAGGTAGAGTTGCTGATTTTTTAGAATTGGGAGAACTTATGTGTATTGATGCACTTCATAGAAACGAGAGTTGTGGCGGACATTTCAGAGAAGAATCGCAAACTAATGAAGGCGAAGCTTTGAGAAATGACCAAGAGTTTTCTTATGTTGCTGCTTGGGAGTACAGCCAAAACAATTGGAAATTGCACAAAGAAGAATTGAAGTTTGAAAATATTAAAATAGCACAAAGAAGCTACAAATAAAAAAAAGCATTAATTTAAAATAAAGAAAATGAGTGGTAACATGAATTTGACTTTAAAAGTCTGGAGACAAAAAAGTAATAAAGACAAAGGAAATTTTGAAGAATTCAAAGTAAATGATATATCTCCTGACATGTCGTTTCTTGAAATGTTTGATGTTTTAAACGAGCAACTTATTTCGAAAGGAAATGAACCAATAGCATTTGACCATGACTGTCGCGAAGGTATTTGCGGCATGTGCAGTATGTTTATTAACGGAAGACCTCATGGACCGAAAGAAGGAATTACCACTTGCCAGCTACACATGCGTAGTTTTGCCGATGGTGATACTATAATTGTTGAACCATGGCGTGCAAATGCCTTTCCCGTAATAAAAGATTTGGTAGTTGACCGTTCGGCATTTGACAGAATTGTTTCTGCCGGAGGTTTTGTTTCGGTAAACACCGGAAATGCTCAGGATGGCAATGCAATACCTATCTCAAAAAATGATGCCGATATAGCATTTGCTGCTGCCGCCTGTATAGGCTGTGGAGCTTGCGTTGCAGCTTGCAAAAATGCCTCAGCAATGTTATTTGTTTCAGCAAAAATCAATCAACTTGCACATTTGCCACAAGGCCAACCTGAACGAATGCAAAGAGCAAGAGCTATGGTACATCAAATGGATAAGGAAGGATTTGGAGCATGTACAAATACAGGTGCTTGCAGTGCCGAATGCCCAAAAGAAATTTCACTTGTGAATATTGCTGCTATGAATTGCGAATTTGTTAAAGCCAATGTAGTAGATAGCCATGAATAAGTGAAGTTTTGTTTTGTCAGTTTTTAATTTATTCATTTATTTTTTTTATAATTAACCACTTAAATCATACTTTGATTTTGTTTTGAAAAAAAACTGATTTTAATTTTATAAAAAGTGACAACTATTAGTTTGGAATGTTTCTAAATAAGGGTAATTTTGCAACAAAATTTATATCGAGAAGATGAAAATGTTTAAAACACCATTTTTCAAAGGAATTATTTCATTTTTAATAGTTCTTTTATTTATGCCAATTGGGCACGCCCTAATGGTTGTAAACGAAAAAGTTTTAGAAAATAAAATGTTTATTGGCGCTTTTTTAATAGGCTTAGCCGGTTTAATAAGCCTAATAATCGGAATTTATAAAAACGATAAGTCAAACACTGCAACATTAATGGGTTTGTTAGCAGGTGTTTTAGTTTGGACAGGCTGGGTAGAATTTTCATTTGTATGGATTGCACAAAAACTAAATGTTGCACCATTAATGGAAAATGGCGAAATAGTAACCAAACCTGAATATCTTGTAATGCTGTCGTCATTAGGATTATTATTAACAGTACTTTCGTTTTTTATGCTTAGGGCAACCAATTGCAATTTTTTTGTATTTTTTCAGAAACTAACCAATATTAAAAATAAATTAGGAAAAGAAAATAAAAGTACAAAACTTTATTCAATAATTACCTTTATAGAAACCATTATGCTTTTATGGTTTTTTTACATACTGCTATTAGTAATTTATGACAAAAGCATAGCCGGCGACCGCCACCCCATTACATTTGCTGTTGCATTTGGTTCGCTTACATGGGCGGCATATTTGTTTTTAAATCTTATTAAAATCAATAAATTTGATTACTCTATCAGATATGCAATACCTACAGTAATAATTTTCTGGAATTTTATAGAAATTATCGGACGTTGGAATTATTTCAAAGAAATTTGGGTACATCCGTTCGAATACTGGGTTGAAAACCTAATTATACTCACCTTATTGTTAATATTCACCGTATTTTACTTTACACAAGGAAAAAGAAACATCAATCAAAATATATAATCAAAATGTATAAATACACATTCATTACGGTTCTGCTTACTTTTATAACTTTTGTTACTAATGCACAAAATAATGATACTTTAATTTTTAAAGGCGAAAAACATTTTAAAGCAATTAAACAATTGACCTTTGGCGGTGATAATGCCGAAGCATACTTTAGCCCTGATGGAAAAAGTATAGTTTTTCAACGCACAAGCATTAAAGATGGAATACAATGCGACCAGATTTTTTATGGAAAATTGCCAAACAAAAAAAACAAAAAATTTGAATACAAAATGGTAAGTACTGGCAAAGGACGTACAACATGTTCTTATTTTATGCCCGATGGAAAACATATTATTTACGCTTCTACTCACGAAGTTGATACCAACTGCCCTCCACCACCTGATAAAAATCTTACTAAAAAATATCTTTGGCCAATTTATCCGAGTTTTGATATTTATATTACAGATTTAAACGGCAAAATTACCAAAAAACTTACCGAAACACCCGGATATGATGCCGAAGCAGTAGTTTCACCCAAAGGTGATAAAATAATTTTTACAAGCATGAGAAACGGTGATTTAGACCTTTATATAATGGATACAAGCGGAAAAGATGTAAGACAAATTACTTATAATTTAGGTTATGACGGCGGTGCTTGGTTTAGCCCTGATGGCAGCAAAATTGTTTGGCGTGCTTCGCGTCCTAAAACACCCGACGAAATTGAAGAATATAAAAACTTTTTAAATATGGGACTTGTTGCACCTACAAAAATGGAAATTTTTGTAGCAAATGTTGACGGAACCGAAGTTAAACAAATTACAAACCTCGGCAATGCAAATTGGGCTCCTAATTTTGATTATACAGGCAATAGAATAATTTTTGCTTCAAATCATGAATACAAACGAGGTTTTCCCTTTAATCTATACATTATGAATATTGATGGAACCGGTTTAAGAAAACTTAGCCGCGACAATGGGTTTGATGCCTTTCCAATGTTTACAAGAGATGGGAAAAAACTAATTTTCAGTTCAAACAGAAACAACGGAGGCACAAAAGACACAAATCTTTTTATTGCAGATTGGGTTGAGTAATATTAATAAATAAAATCATTGAATAAAACTTTTTAGGAATAAGAACTTTTCAATTTTTATACCTTTGCAAAAAATGAAAGTATTCAAATTTGGCGGAGCATCAGTAAAAGATGCTGATGCTGTAAGAAATGTAGCCGAAATAATTTCAAAACATTGCAAAAACAACGAAAAACTGCTTGTTGTAATTAGTGCAATGGGCAAAACTACAAATGCTCTTGAACGAATGCTCGATGCATGGTTTGAAGGTAGAAACAAAGATGCCGCAAAAGAACTTGATGAAATTAAGACCTTTCATAATAATATTACTCAAAAACTAATTGGTGGAAGCCTTCAAAACAATTATCATGAAGTTGATAATTTGTTTATTGAGCTTGAGTGTATGATTGAAACTAAACCTGTAAATACTGATTTTGATTTTTTGTACGACCAAATTGTTGGATATGGAGAATTGATTAGCACAAAAATTATTAGTATTTATATGCAAACAGTGGGAATAGACAACCGCTGGCTTGATGCAAGAAATTTTATAAATACAAGCGAAGATTACCGTCAGGCAAAAATAAACTGGGAAGCTACCGAAGAAATAATTTCAAACAGATTATTACCACTTGTAAATCGCCAAATTGTAATAACACAAGGTTTTATTGGGCGTACAAACCGCAATAACACTACTACACTTGGTAGAGAAGGGTCTGACTACTCGGCATCAATTTTTGCATATTGCCTAAATGCACAAAGTGTAACTATTTGGAAAGACGTGGAAGGGGTGATGAATGCAGACCCCAAACGCATGAAAAATACCGAAATTATTAGCGAACTGTCATTTAGCAAAGCAATAGAACTCGCTTATTACGGAGCTACAATTATCCATCCAAAAACCATACAGCCTTTGTTAAAAAAATCTATTCCACTGTATGTAAAATCATTTGTAAACCCCGAAGCAAAAGGCACAGCTATTAAAGCTGATAGCGACATAAAAGAAACATCAAAAGAATGTTATATTTTTAAAGACAATCAGGTTTTAATAAAACTATTTTCAAAAGATTTTTCATTTATTGTTGAATCAAATTTAAAATCAATTTTTGAACTTATTGCAAATGCCAAAGTGCAGGTAAATCTTATGCAAAACTCAGCAATAAGTTTTTCGTTTTGTGCAAATTTTGATGAAAGAAAATTTGAAAACCTGATCTCTCAACTGGCTACAATGTTTGATACTGAAATTATTAAAAACTTAACTCTATTAACGCTTTACAACCATAATAGCCACCAATTGCCCGATTTTGTTTCTGAAAAAGAAATATTGATAGAACAACACTCAAAAGAAGCAATCCAGTTAGTTTACACAGATTGATGGTTATTGTTTCTTTCAATTACAGTTTTATAATAATCTATAAGTTTTTTTACAACAATTTCAGGTTTTAGTTTTTCAATCCTATCAATAGCATTTTGCGACATTTTTTGCTTATCATCATTATTTAGCTTTAATGCAAAATCAATAGTATTTATCAAACTTTGTGGATTGGCAGGTTTGCATAAAATTCCTGATATATTATTGTCAATCAATTGCTCAAAACTTGTTTCAAAAGTACCGATCACAATTTTGCCTATTGCCATTGCCTCTATGCAAGTGTTGGGAAAATTATCAATACGCGAGGGCAATACTACCAAATCAGCTTTTTCTATAATCGGATAAAGAAATTTATGCTCTAAGCTATTTTTCCAAATTATTCTATCATAGTATTTTCCGGCTTTTTCTTTCAGTATTTCGAGAATTGACACGCCATCTACATCAATAGTTTTGCCGACAAACACAAAATAATATTCATTGTGCTTTTCAAAAAAATCATTTAAAATTTCGGCAATATCTGTTACACCTTTTAAAACTGTAAGCGAGCCAAAATAGAGCAGATATGGGTTTTGGCTTGTTTTTGTTAAAATTTCATTTAATATTGTTTCATCAAAAACAGATTTGTCAACCAAAAATGGGCTTTCTATTATTTCTACATTCTTATTGAACTTCTTACTGATAAAATCACCTATTTTTTTACTTGGACCAAAAATGAATTGAGAATTTTTGAGCATCAAATCTTGCAAAAATTGTTTTTGCCAAAGTCTGAAAGTTTGTTTGTGTCCATAAACTTCATCAAGTAACTTTTGATAGCTTGAAATCCTTATTACACAAGGAATTTTTGAAGGCAGAAGAATTCCAAGCGACATAGAATTTGTGTATTGGGCAATATCTATTTTTCGGGTTTTATTATATTTTAAAATAGCACTTTTAATTCTGTAGCTACGCAAAACAAATAACAATGATGGGTTTAACCGAAATAAAGTTAATACATTCAAAAACCAAAACCACCATGTAAATTGCTTTTCATTTATCCTCACAACTTCAATATTTTTAAAAATCAAAACTTCATTTTTGTCTGATGCTACAAAAATTACAGGAATATGTCCAAAAGTAATAAGCGATTCAGCAACTCTGAAAACATAATTGGCAAGCCCGCCATCAAAAGTTTTTTCAGTTAAAAATTCGGTAGTGGCAAGGGCTATACGCATGTTTTATAAAAAAATTTGAATTAAAAATAGTTCTATATAATTAATTGAATTTAATTTGAAGCAATAATAATAAATGTGTGGCATAGCTGGTAAAATATCTTTTAAAAACTTCGACGAAAACGAAATTAAAGTAGAGGCAGCATGTATGTCTATGATTAATAGAGGACCTGACTTTCAAAAAATTATCAAAACTGGAAAAGCAGTACTTGGTCATTGCAGACTTGCAATTATTGATTTGAGTGCAGAAGCAAATCAACCTTTTTTTTCAGAAGACAAAAGATATGCAATAGTATTTAATGGTGAAATTTACAATTTTAATGAAGTAAAAAAATATCTTGAACAAAGTTATAATTTAACTTTTTTAACTAAATCAGATACTGAAGTATTGTTGAAGGGTTATATTGTTCTTGGAACAGAAATTTTGAAACATTTAAGAGGAATGTGGGCGTTTGCAATTTGGGATAATATCAAAGAAGAATTGTTTGTTTCCCGTGATAGATTTGGGGAAAAACCTTTTTTTTATTGTTTTGAAAACGATAGTTTTAGTTTTGCCTCAAACTTATCTGGAATTACCAAACTTGTAGAAAACAATGAAATAAACCCAAATGCCGTTTCAGAACTTTATGCATATCAATACATTTCACAAAATAATTGCATTTATACAAATATCAAAAAACTTTTGCCGGCACAATTTGCAATTATTAACAAAAACGAAATGAAAATTAATTCATATTGGGAAGTTTCTTACTCTGAAAAAATTGATATTTCATTTGAAAAGGCACAGGTAACAATTGAAGAAATATTACATAGTAGTGTAAAAGAAAAACTGGTTTCTGATGTTCCTTTAGGCTTGTTTTTAAGCGGAGGAAATGATTCAGGTCTTGTAGCAGCAATTGCTTCGCAATACAAAAAAAATATTACAAGTATTACAATGTCAACTCCACACAATACGGAACTTGACGAATCAATCTATGCTCAAAAAATTGCTTCAATCTACAATCTAAACTATAAACAGATAGACATTGATATCAATTGTATAAATATATTGCCAAATTTGTTACAAATGATTGAACCTTTTGCCGATAGCTCTATTATACCTACCATTGCTGTTTCGCAAATTGCAAGAAATCATTTAACTGTTGTATTAACAGGTGATGGAGGTGATGAAATTTTTGGAGGCTATGGTATTCCTACAATATTTAAACAAATTAAAAGAAGTAGTTTACCTTTTAAAACAATCATAGAGTATTTATCAAATCTAAGATTTCAACCCGGAACAAAATATTTATCTAAAATTGCTAATACCGAAAGATTAATAAAATATGGCGGAATATACAGTTACTGTAATTCTATGGATTACGAACCTTCAAACATTAGAAAATATTTGTTCAGGAAAAATTTTATTGATAATCTTTATAATGAGCAAGCACATTTTCAAAAATCTATAATAAGAAAAGTAGAAAATAAAGGTTTTACAGACCACGACTTAATGCTTTACTTAGGGGTTAAAGGATACCTTGCTGACGATTTTCTTATGAAAGTTGATAGCGGGACTATGTTTGCTTCGCTTGAATCAAGAGCACCTTTTCTTGACAATAGACTAATTGAATTTACTTCAAAACTTAAACCTGAAATATTGATGCCAGATGGAAAAGAAAAGTTTTTGCTCAAGAAAATTTGTGAAAAATATTTGCCCAATGAAATTATTTATAAGAAAAAAACGGGTTTTCGAATTCCGGTTAGAGATTATTTCAATTCAACATGGAGTGATTTGTTAATTAAATTTATAAAAGAAGGAATTTCTTATGAACTTGGTATCACTAATATTGAGGGAAGTATAAAACTTATTGAATGGTACAAAAAAGCAAAGCCTTCACAAATGGAAAAATTGCTTTTTAGTATGCTAATATTTGAGATTTGGCTCAGAGTTTTTCACTTGAAATATGAAAACACAAATATTAAACTATAGTTTTTTTTCAAATACATATTGATTGCAACCCAAACCATTTGTAGTTCTTATTTTAGTTAATGCAAATCCATTCTTAATAAAAAAATCTACAACTTTTTCGTTTGATGCAACTTCAAAGGGCAAGCCACCAATCCAATCTCTCCAATCATAAAATACTGACATACCTCTATTTTTCTTATATTCTTTTATATATTTTATGGGAGATTTGCCATTTTTCAAAGTATAAAACAATAAATTTAGAAAAAAATAAGTATAAAAAACAGAGCCTATTATTAATTTTCCCAAAAACCCTGAATTATACATTTTTTTTACTTTTAACCATTTTTTCGAAGTTGCGCCTTGATCATTGTATAAAGCTATAAATACTTTACCTTCACTATTTACCAAAGTTATTATATTTTCCATTGCTTCCCACATTTTGCCGGTATGGTGCAAAACTCCCCAAGAATAAACAATATCAAATTTTCCATGCGAACTAAGGAATTCTTTGTCTAATACAGAACCTTGAAAAACTTTCCAATTATTATCATTTTCATAATATTTGTTTTTTAAAATGTTTGTACAAGCAACCGAACTGCTATCGTAATCAAAAGAAACAACATCTGCCCCTAAATTTTTGGCAGCTAAACTAAATAAACCACTTCCCGAACCAACATCAACAAATCTTTTATTTTTTAAATTTTCTATATTCAAAAATTCCAATAAAGACTTTTCTGCAACTTTTACTCTTTCGTTATTTAAGGTTTTAATAAATTGTAACCAATTTTTGCCAAATTCGAATCGTTTGCCCTCTAAAACCTCAAGTTCATGCTCAGAAAATGAATTCATGTTAAATATAAAATTTTTGCAATATTACAATATTTATATTTAGCTAATTTTTTTAAATATCAAGTTAATATTTAATAAATTTAATATTTTTTAATTTTGGACTTGTTTGTATATTGTATATACCATTAGGCAAATATTCAATATTTATTTTAGTATTAGAATTAATTAGATCTTTAATCAAAATTTTTCTTCCAATTTCGTCAAAAATTACAATTTGGTTTATATTGATAATTTTACTTTTATAAATATTTATAAATTCATTGCCTGGATTGGGAAAAATTATAAATTCATCCCTTTGTTTAACAATTTCAATACTACCATTTTTAATAGTTAAAATAACAAACCCAGTAGTATCAATACATTCTCCTTTTTTCAAAATACATCTGAATAATTGATTGTCGTTATTAGAATTTACATTTGAAATGAATAATGTATCTTTATCAACTCCTAAATATTGACCGGCGTTACTAAGATTTGTATATCCGAAGCCAATATTTGATTGCCATGTAAATGAGCAATTTGATGTACTTGGCTTTACAGAAAGATAAGTATTACTGTTTTTAAATATTGTTTTATTTTGAGGCTGAGCTTCTATTAAAGAACCACAACTTGAATTTACAACAACAACTTGCGAAGTATCTAAACATGAACCATATCCTACAATACATCTAAACAATTGATTGTTGTTTGCTGAACTTAAATTTGAAATGAATAAAGTATCTTTCAATGCTCCTGAATATTGCCCAGCATTATTTATGTTTATAAAACCAAATCCTAAGTTACTTTGCCATTTGTATGATGAATTTGGCTTTGATGATGAAACTGAAAGATATATATTATTTCCAATCAATCCAAATTTACCTTCAGGTTGTTTATTGATTATAGAAAAACAAGAAACATTTAATATTGCTTGTTTTGAAGTATCATTACATCCATCAGAACTTACAATACATCTAAAATAATTTCTGTGGTTAGACATACTTACTTTCCCTATTTTTAAAGTATCTTTTTCGGCTCCTGAGAACTGACCGGAATTTGTAACATCTATCATACCCAATCCATTATTTATTTGCCATTTGTAAGTGCTATTATTTTCTGACACAATTACTCTAAAATAAGCCGGTTCACCATCTTTAGTGTTTTGATCGTTTGGTTGTGTTTTAATTAATTTAAGACATAAAATATTTAATGTCCCTACTATTGAAGTATCATAACAGCCTTTATATTTTAAAACACATCTGAATTTTTGATTATCATTTGACCAATTTGTATTTAAAACAGTTAAAGAATCTGTATCAGCCCCCGAATATTGACCTGCATTAAATAAATCTTTAAATCCATTGCCTAAATCAGTTTGCCACTGATATGTTGTTTCTTTAAAATATGAAGCTACTCCAAATTTTATACTATTGGTTTTATATACTGAAAGATTTTTTGCAATATTTGTTTTCAAAATAGGCACACAATGTACATATAGAGTTGAATTAGAAGTAGAATCAATGCATCCAAATAAATTGCCTATACATCTGAATTTTTGCAGATTATTACCTAAATCAACATTAAATATTTTCAATGTATCGGCATTGTAACCAAAATATTGACCTGTATTACTTAAATTTTCAAATTTTGTTCCATTATGTATTTGCCAATTTAGTTTCACATTATAGTTTAATGGTTTGATATTGAATGATGCATCATTTCCAAGAAACACATTAGTATCTTTAGGTTGTTTTAAAAATATATCTTTACAAACTATTTGAAGTAATGCTGTTTTTGAAGTATCATTACAAATAGTATTACTTGTTATACATCTAAATTTTAAATTGTTATTAGAATAAATCAAATTCTTAATTGTTAATTTTGAAGTAAATGCACCAGAATATTGATCTTTATCTGAAATATCTTTAAAGCCTTTTCCATCATCAACTTGCCATTTAAAATTTGTAGGTGTATCAATTACTCCTACTGTAAAATCTACCGAACTTAATATTATTCCAAATTGATTTTTGGGTTGAGTAATAATTTTTGCATTGCATGGTTTTTCAATCTTAAATTCCCAAAAATCATTTAAAGACTTACTTGTTGATACTCCATATCCTGTACCTAAATATACCGTATTTTGGTAAGAAAAAGCTACAGAACCTCCTCTCACACTCATTGTATTAGGAATAGAATCTAATTTTTTCCAGGTATCGGTAGTATCATTATATTCGTAAATATCTTTTGAAAACTTAGTTAAATCGTATCCTGTCCCCAAATATCCCTTTCCGTTTAATTCAAATGCAATTGCACCTGTGATTGATACCGGATAATTTTTAACCTGGGTCCAATTGTCAGATTTAACATTATATTTCCAAACATCCTTTGTTGGTGTAGTAGAGTTTGATATTCCTGTTCCAAAATAACCTACATTATTTACAGTAAAACCAGCACCATGCGATCTACTACCACCCGAAAAATTATTCTTTTTTACCCATACATCGCTTGCTGCTACATACATATAAACTTCGCTTAAATAGGGCGAACCTCCAGTTGAACCTGTAATTAAATATGCTGTATCATTTAATAAAAACCAGCTAACGCCATATCTTGCAGTTCCTGGAAAGTTATTTTTCTTTGTCCATGAATCATTTGAAGGATTATATTCCCATACTTCTTTTTGTGCAACACCCGAATTACTTGCTCCAAAGCAAACATAACCTCTCCCTTTTACAACAAAAGATGATGGAGCGAAGAGCCCATTGCCAGGAAAATTACCCTTCTGTGTCCATGTTTTTTTATAAATATCATATTCATAAAAATCATTCATTTTTTTACCTGACGAATCCTGCCCAAGCCCAAGATATATTTTATCATTTATTCCAAAACATATAGCACTATTTCTATTTATACCTGGTACATTTTTAAGTTTTGTCCAATACTTCTGAGAGTACACACTCAAAAAACAAAATAGCATTACACATAAAGTAAAAAATTTATGGTTTTTCATTATTATATTAGATATTAATACGCAAATGTATAAATATATATTTATTAAAAAAAATGAAATAATTAATACAACTTTTTGTTAATTTTTTATAACTTCATAATTTAATTTTATGAACTTGAAATAGTGCAAATATTTTTTTTATAAATTTATAAATATTAATTATTTTTGTTAATACGATTAAAATAAATTAATTAAAAGATATAATTAGCTTTTTATTTTATGAAAAGATTTATCAAAAATATAATCGTTTTATTTCTACTAACAAACTTATGTCATGCGCAGAACAGGTACATCAATTGGTATTTTGGTTATGGTGCTGGTTTATCTTTTTCATCATCAGGTCCCAAAACTATAACAGGTGGCAAAACTGCAACTCTTGAGGGGGTTGCAACTATGTCAGATCCATGTGGGAATTTGTTATTTTATTCTGATGGTAGAAATATTTATAATAAAAACCACCAAATAATGTCAAACGGAAGTGGAATTTTTGGGCATATACAGTCTGCCGAAGCAGTAATTAATGTGCCAAAACCATTATCAGATAGTTTATATTATGTTTTTACTGTTTATTCTTATGCAAATGATACTGGATTACAATATCATATTGTTGATATGTCAAAAAAGGGTGGTGATGGTCAGGTAATTTCAAAAAATAATAAAATATATTCAAAAACATCTGAAAAAATATGTGCAGTTTTACATCAAAATAAAAAAGACTATTGGATATTGACTCATGATTGGTACAACAACCATTTTAAAGTCTTTCTTCTTACAGATAAAGGTCTAAATACATCACCAATTATATCAATTTTAGGACCTACAACAAATAATTCTGTTGAAAATGCAATTGGACATTTACGTCCTTCGTCTGATGGCAAATTTGTTGTTTCAACCTTCTGGTATCAAGGAATTTTAGAAATTTATAATTTTGATAATTCAACGGGAAAAATGAATCTAAAAACTAAATTAACAAACTTTGACCATAATAGATGTTACAGTATTGAATTTTCACCAAATAATAAATTACTTTATGTTGGCGAAGCGGGTGTTGGTAGCTATAATGATGTTTATCAATACAACCTAACTGTCAGCAATATTGCAAATTCAAGATATAAATTTACAACTCAAAACTTAAGATTTGGCGATTTTGTTATGGGTCCAGATGGTAAATTTTATATTGCAAAGTATAAACAAAATTATCTTGATGTGATAAATAATCCTGATAGTATTGGAGCAAAAGCAAATTATACAATAAATGGTTTTAGTTTAGGTAGCCAAACTTCACAATTAGGATTAAATAATGTAATTCATCCAATATCAATCTCAAAACCTGAGTTTGATATTATTGTAAATGCAGCATGTGATTTAAAAACTCCTGTCAAATTTGAAATGGTTTCAAATTCGTGTTATGATTCTTTGATTTGGAATTTTGCCGATACAGGAAATTTTAATCAATCAAGAAATAAAAAAACATATCATACTTATTCAAAAAAGGGTAGATACAATATTACTTTGACTGTTTACCATAAAGGTATAACTTATAACATTAAAAAAAATATAAAAGTTCCTAATACCCCCGAAATTAACTTAGGAATTGATACATTTATATGTGGTAATTTCAGTATAAAACTAGACGGTGCTGATACTGCTCAATTTTATTTGTGGAATGATTTTTCTACATCTAAGACAAAAACAGTAACTGCAGCAGGCAAATACTGGGTTAAGTCAACATTAAATGATTGTTCAGCTTATGATACTATTTTAATATCTAATTCAACCATAATTACTACTTTTGATATAAATAATATTAAAACTCATTGCCTTAAAAACAACTATTTTAATTTTAAAAACACATCAAAGTTTATTAAAGATTCATTAAAAACATTGATATGGAAATTTTCAGATAATACAAGTTATAGCAGCGATTCCTTAATCAAATCATTTTCTGTTGCTGATAGTTTTGAGGTAAAGTTAATTATTCATACAAAAAACAATTGCATTGATTCTATTTCAAAAAGTATTATAGTAAATCCGCAAACTGTCATAGATTTTGATATAAATAGCTCTACACAATGTTTTGTGGGGCACAATTTTGAATTTATTAATAAAACTACCGTTTCTAAAGGCTCTTACAACAGTATTTGGGATTTGGGCGATGGTAGTTTTTCGGCATCTAAAAATATTTATTCAAAAAAATACAGTAAGGATACAATTTATAAAATCACCTTAATAACCACTACCGACAAAGGATGCAATGATACCTTTTCAAAAAGTATTTCATTTTTTGTAAATCCAAAGTCCGATTTTGATATAAATAAGGTTTATCAATGTTTTAAAGACAATTCGTATAATTTTACAGATAAATCTACCATAGAGAAAGGTTTTATTTTAAAAAATTACTGGATGTTGGGCGATAATGATATGCAGTTTAAAAAAGATATAATTTCCAAGCATTACAATTCAGAAGATAGTTTTAAGGTAGTTTTAGTAAATATTTCAAACAACAGTTGCAGAGATAGTATAAGTAAATGGGTTTATATTCAAAGCACTCCCAATACTGCATTTTCTACAAATTTGGATACTCAATGTTTCAAAAAACATGCTTTTGATTTTTTAAATAAAACAACCATTAAAAGTGGAAGTTATACAACCATTTGGCATCTGGGCGATAATACAGCAAGTACAAGCAAAGATGTAATTCAAAAAAAGTATTCAAAAACCGGTGAGTTCAATGTTTTGCTAATTTGCACTTCGAATAATAATTGTATTGACAGCTTTAATAAAAAAATAATTATAAACGAAAGTCCTGCTTCAAATTTTAATATTGATGATGACCGCCAGTGCCTGAATAGGAACAACTTCAATTTCACAAGCACAAGTTCAATAGCCAATGGTAAATTAAAATATTTTTGGATTTTGAATGATAACAATACTTCTGACTCTGCTAACATTTACAATTACAAATTCAACACTGAAGATACTTTTAAAATTTCTCTAATATCAATTTCAGACAAAAATTGTAAAGATACTCAAAGCAAAAATGCAATTATATTGCCTCAACCCATTGCAAACGTAATAATACCTAACGATAGCCTATGTTGGTATGATAATTATTTTCTATTTACAAATAATACAATTATAAAATATGGAACTATTAACCATTTTTGGGATTTTGGTGATGGAACCACCGATAATGTTCGTACACCTGTAAACAAAAAATTTCCAAATAAAACGGCTAAATACTTGATAAAATACAAAGCAATAAGCGACAATGGTTGTACAGATTCATCATTTAAAAATATTGTAATAAAAGCTAAACCAAAAGCATTATTCAGTTATACCCAGTTGTTGTCATTTGATGATATAAAATTACAACTTAATAACGAATCATCTAATGATGTAGTTATAAATAATTGGGATATGGGAGATGGTATAAAAAGCAATGAAAAACATCCTATTGTTTCTTATAATGATACAGGCAAGTACTCAATAACACTTATAGTTGAAAATGATGTTGGATGTTTGGATACCTTTATGCAAAAAGCAAATTATTTTTATCCGAATTATTATTTCTACCTTCCAAATTCATTTTCACCAAATAATAATGGACTTAATGAAGTTTTTAAGCCGATAAGCAGCAAATATTACAGAAAATATTTAATGGAAATATACAATAGCTGGGGCGAAAAGATTTTTGAAACCAATAATTTAATAGACGGTTGGAATGGAAAATATATGGATAAAGACTGCCCCGATGGTGTATATCATTGCTTTATAAGGATACTCCCAATGCAGGGTTCATTAAAATCATATAACACCAATATTCATTTGCTAAGATAACCTCTTGTGTTGCAAATATTGAAAATGCTAAAAATAGGTTGAATTTTTTCTCAATTAAAAAATATTTTTTTGAATATTGTACCGAAATTTGTCGTTTGTATTTTTAATGAATATTTACCTGAGGTTATCAATAATTTTATCACTTTTTGTTTGCACAATTACTGTATTTGCCCAAGATACAACCAAACACCGCACACGCCTTGTAAGATACGAAGTAGTAGATGGCGATACTTTTCCGGTATATGCTTTTGACGAATTTATTTTACGCGATTTGAATGACCCCGAAGCTCACAAAAAATACCTTTGGCTTGTAAGAAATGTAAAAAAAACATTGCCTTATGCAAAACTCACAGCATTTAAGCTACAAATGATAGAAGACAACCTCAACCAGCTAAAAACAAAAAGAGCTAAAGAAAAATACATAAAAAAACATGAAAAAGCCCTGAAAGAAGATTTTGAAAAACAATTAAAAAACCTTTCGGTAGCACAAGGTGTTTTGCTAATGAAACTAATACACCGCGAAACAGGCTCAACAACTTTTGAAATACTAAAGAAATACAAAGGAAATGTAAATGCTTTTATGTGGCAAACTTTTGCAAAATTTTACGGTTCAAACACAAAAGTAACATACGACCCGGTTGAAGATTATCAAATTGAACACATAATAAGATCATTAGAAATAGAAGATAAATGACAACAGAAAAATTAGATATTTTAGCTTTCGGGGCACACCCGGACGATGTAGAACTTGGGTGCAGCGGTACACTTTTTTCGCATATACAAAAGGGTTTAAAAATAGGAATTGCAGACCTCACAAAAGGCGAGCTTGGCACAAGAGGCTCATCGCAGATTAGAGAAAGCGAAGCTAATAAAGCAAAAGAAATTTTTGGAATTAATGTAAGAGAAAACCTCGATTTGGGCGATGGTTTTTTTGAAATAAATAAAAAAAGCGAGCTGGCTGTAATAGAAATTATAAGAAAATACAAGCCTGATATTGTATTGGCACCGGCTGTTGAAGACAGGCATATAGACCATGGCAGGGCTGCCCAGCTTGTACACAATGCTTGCTTTCTTGCAGGTTTGGTAAAAATAAAAACACAAACTCCCGAAGCATGGAGACCCAAAACAGTTCTACATTATATACAAGGCTACTATCTGAAACCCGATGTAATTTTTGATATAAGCAATTTTTTTGATAAAAAATTAGAGTGCATAAAAGCTTACTCAAGCCAGTTTTACAACCCCGAAAGCAATGAACCCGAAACCGTACTTTCGGGCAAAGATTTTTTTAATTATGTTGAAGGCAGAGCAATAGAAATGGGCAGATACATTGGTGTACAGTATGCCGAAGGCTTTACAAAAACAAAACCTTTGAAATTAAACAATCTTCAAAATTTAATTTAATATGTTACTAATAGCTGATAGCGGCTCAACCAAAACAGACTGGGTTTTGGTAGATGCAAACGGAAAAAAAGTTGAAACTTCAACCATAGGTTTTAATCCTTTTTTTCATTCAAGTTCAATTATTGAAAGCGAAATATTTAAAAATGAAATATTAAAAAAAAATGCCTCGAGCATTACAAAACTTGTATTTTTTGGTGCGGGTGTTTCAAACGAAAACAAAAAAAAAATTATAAAAGATGGATTAATTAGCATATTTATCAATTGCAAAGATTTTACAATTGAACACGATATGAAAGGAGCAGCAATTGCAGCATGTGGCGACCAAAGCGGCATAGTTTGCATATTGGGTACAGGTTCAAATTCTTGTTTTTTTGATGGAAAAGATGTGTTTGAAAATATCCCCTCGTTAGGCTATATCCTTGGCGACGAAGCAAGCGGTGCCTATTTCGGAAAAATGCTTTTGATAGATTTTCTTTATAAAAAACTCCCTGAAAATATTAACACAAAGTTTGTTCAAGAATATAAAACAGACAAAAACACTTTACTCGACACAATTTATAAAAAACCTCATGCAAATGTTTTTTTAGCTTCGTTTATGAAATTTATAGTTGCCAATAAAAATGAACAATACATTAGGCAGATGATACTTGCAGGTTTTGCAAAATTTGCCGAATTTCACATAAGTTCCTTCAATAATTTTTCAAATTTCAAAGTACATTTCATTGGGTCGGTAGCCCAATTGTTTAACGAAGAATTATATGAAACTTCATTGAAATACAATTTTAAAATTGGAAATATAATTCAGAAACCAATCAATTCTATTACAAGCTATTATTGCAAAAAAATGGGTTATCCTCTTAGCATTTGATATTAATTTTAAATATAAAAATTAACCAAAAGTTGGCTCAAAATAAACTGCAACATTAAATTATATTAAAAACCAAAACATGTATAAAGAAAAATGGCTCCGTTGTTCAACGAAACCATTTTCTATCTAATTAACCCTTATTTATGAAAAAAGTCAAACGACAAGTATCACTACTTAAATCGCTGTACATATAATTAACGCTTACAAAAAAAATATGTTACACCAAAAATTTTATTTTATATACGATGAATTAAATAAAAATGACGTTGTATGCTAATTTTAAAGCAGTTCTAATAGATTTAGCAATATCATTTTTATATGAATATGTCAAAAAAATCGTTTAAAATTTTAAGTTAAAAATTCAAATGGAATTTCAATTCATTTCAATGTCGTTTTCAAAATTTTTATAGCTGATTTTTTTAGTTTCAATATCGGTGATTTTAAATTTTCCGTTTCGTTTTCCGTTTACCCAGTTACCTTCTATTGTCAGATTTTTCAATTTAATGTATTGAACCATATAGCCATTGGGTATTCCATCTGTAAATTCGCCTTCTATCCAGCCTTCAGAAGTTGTGAGTTTTCCTTTGCCATTAAACAAATTATTTTTCAAATTGCCATAATAGTAAAAATTTGAGTTTTTAATGTATTTACCCAAACCACTCATTTTATCAGAATGCCACTGTCCTTCGTACTTTTCGCCCTTTGGTTTTTCAAAATTACAAGTACCGAAGCCATGTCGCCTGCTTATTAAAAAATCACCATTGTAATAATAATAACCGGCTACTTTCATTTTCCCGTTTCCCCAAAAATATCCGTATTTAAAATCGCCTTCGTAAGTATTATTGAATTTATCTTTAAATTTTCCTTTGCCATGTGGCATTTTGTTTTTCCAATTTCCGATGTATGTTGCCGAACCATCATTCCAAGTCATTTCGCCTTCAGAAGTATCGCAATCTCCGGTAACTTTGTTGCCGTTGGCTATTAGTCTTACAAAACTGTTGTCGTTTGCCTGGGGCATACTGTCAAGTGGCGAAATATATACCTGATTTAAGCCTTTTGAACCGAAATAAAGTTCAATTTTTGAGTGTTTTAGCCTATAAATTAAAATATATGGATTGTTATCAGTTTCTTCTAATTTTAAAGGACAATTTTTGTACAACGAGTCTTTGTTCATCCCAAATTTAAAGTTGTATGGCAAAGAGCCCATAAACCGCGAAAATCTTGAGCCTTTATCATAAAATGTAATTGAATATAAAACCAAGTTTATATCAAAATTAAGAGTGTATCCATTTTCAAAGTTTTTAAAGTTTATTGATGGTCCTTCTTCTATAAATTCTTCATAACATTTTTTAAAATTGTTTTTATCGAGCCAATTTTCCAATGGATTTTCATTTACTCTTTTGCCGATAAATTTCAAATAATCATTTATAACATACCCGGCATTTGATATTTTTGAAACTGATAGTAAAATAATTATAAGCGATAATTTTTTCATTTCTTTTTATACATTAGCATATTGCCGAAAGGCTACTTTGAATATGACATACGTTTTTTGAAGACAAATTTACTTTGACTGTTTGAACTTACCAAACCTATTTTCTTGCTTTTTTACAACCGTATATTACACTATTACTATTCTTACAACTCGTGTTATTAGCAAATAGAAAAAGTTTATTAATTATTTTGTATGGTTCATTTGAATTCTATGCGTTTCAAATTCTCCGCTTTCTGAATTTAGAATATATAACAGAATAAAGCCATTGGCATATTTTGAGGTGTTAAGTTCAAGTGAAGTATTTATACTCATTTTTTCAATCATCCTACCCTGCATATCATATACTTCAAGTAAATAATCGCCATTTTTAGATTTTGGTAATTCAATATGTATCGTTTCATTGGCCGGGTTTGGGTATAGTTTACACACCGGTTTTGGCAGCGTTTTTACCCCTACCAAGCTGTCATTCTTCTGGCAGCCCGGCTCCAGACAGCCAAAGCTATCTACTTTTATTATAGTAGCTAACTGGCAGCCGTTTTTAAAAATGTTTCCTTTATCACTTATGTATTCGCCTGTTAACACATAGCCTCCATCTGAGGTGGCGGTTACATCATAAGACTTAAACTCTTGCCAGGCTGTATTATTTGGGTATAATTCATATTCCCTGTACCATATCGGGTTGCCATCAAAGTCGGTTTTTAATAAATAATTATGGTCATAATAATAGGAGTAGTTACCTGTCCATATCACACTATTCTTAGTAACTATAGCTCTATTATGTTCTAAACTTTGTGTTGTATCTTTTATTTTTCCAATAAGATAATTTCTTATATTTTTACGCCAAAGCACTTTGCCTGAACTATCAATTTCAGCAAACCATATAGTACATTTTCTGTTTAATTGAGGTTGTTGGCTGCCAATCATATTTTTATAGGGTCTATACCAAAAATCACACCAACTTACCAAAAGGTTTCCATTAGGCTTTTGTACTATTTGCATACCTTCGGTGTTTATACTGTCTCTGTTATTAGGGTAGCATTGCCACAACTGATTTCCATTTGTATCCATCTTTATGATATAGTCTGCCCACATTCTCGGGGCACCGGCATAGTCCCACATCTGTCGTTTTATAAAGAAAAATGACTTATCCGATTTGGTGTTTTTGATGTGACAATTAGTTTCATACTTATAGGATGATGAATTATTGATTTCATTAATCTTCACTCGAATACCATCCCTTTCTCTATAAATAACCGTATTTACTTCTGTTTCTAGTGGTTTTGTGTATAGTACATAAGGAAGGAAAAGAATATTACACGATGGATTGTAAACCAAGTTATTGATATAGGTATTGAAAGTATCTACTGTATGCTCTTTCAATTTATAATTATTAGTATGAAATTTATCTAATGTAAATAAAAAAGCCCTTTCCTTTTTATCTCCATAACTTAAACCCAAAAAAAATGAGGGACGTACACCTATTAATACTGATGAAGCATACTTATAAGAGATTGTAGTTGACCGGGATGAATCCATTTCCAAACTATCTAAATTAATTTTGTAATAATCTACGCTATCTCCCTTAATGCTATTCCAAGTTAAAAAAGTGCCGAGCTTGTGACCAAATTTATCATCCCAACTATTCATCCCGCAGGTTAATAGTGTATCGTTTATGACTATAGTACTTTTAGCTCTCCACCCCGGCAAGTGCTTGAACCAAGCATTCTGCCCAAAAGATGTAGCAAAAGAAAATAACCATACATACAATAAAGTAACCCTCATGTTTTAAAAAATAATTATTTTGTAAGTAATACTTTATGGGTTTCTATTATTCTGCCTTGGCTACTTATAGTACAGTAATATATTCCTCCTTGCAAATGGCTCATATCTATTTTTACAAACTTTTCACCTTGTGGCCACTCTCTTTTTATAATTTCCCTGCCGTTTATATCACTTAGTATTATCTTATAACTTTCTGCAATACCACAGTTTTTCACTTCTAAAGTAATGCCTTTTGAGGTAGGATTTGGATATACATTTACTAATTTTTTTGTACTTTCCGTTTCCTTTTCTTTTATGTCTAGCATAAAAGGTTCCGGTCCTGAATAAACTGTAGTATCTGTAATATAAACAGGGTCTGTTATGTTATAAGAAGTATCATTAATAGCAAGTAACGCATGACCAATACCGGGCATCTTAGGGTTACTTTCGTAAAAATTTTGTAACCAAACCAATTGAGCAGAATCTAATAAAGGCAATGGCATGCTATCCAGTTTCCAAGCTTTTATTTGATTATAAAGATCGCTATAGGTGGTGTGGTAGTCGGCTTCTTGGTCTGTCAAATCAATTTGGGCAGGTATGCTGTCTAATACGTTTTGGTAATCGGTGTATAGTCCCTGTTCAAAATACAAACCTGCCTTAGCGTGCATGCAAATGAATAAATTAATGTTCAATCCTAATGGTATGTGTTTCATTTTGTTTTTCGTTATAGAGTTTAAATAGATAATAACCACTTGAATATTTAGAAATATTAAACTCAGTTGAAGTTTTGATATTTACTTTCTCAATCATCCTATTTTTAAGGAATGCATTAGTTTACCATTTAACAAACAAAATTACATTAAAACACGTATTAAAAATACATTAAATTTGCAAAAAAATGTCAAAAAAATTTAAAGTAAAATTCAAATTCGAAGATGGCAAAACCCCCGAAACAGTAATCGAAGCAACACAAGGCGACACAATACTCGACACAGCACTTGATAAAAACATAGAATTGCATCACAATTGCGGCGGAGTTTGTGCTTGCAGTACCTGCCATGTATATATTGAACAAGGCATGGATTTTTTACCTGAAATATCTGATTCTGAAGAAAATTTTATTGATAGAGCAGTTAATCCAAAACTAAACTCAAGACTTGCCTGCCAATGCGAAATAAATGGAGATATAACGGTAATAATACCAGATCAATCAGTTCATTTAGGGCACTAATTTTAAAATAACGATAATGGAAAAAAAGTTTGAATTACCTATTTATTGGAAAGACACAGAAGATATAGCTATTGGTTTATACGAAAAATTTGGAGATGATTTTGGTGAAAGTAAAATCTATCGTATCCGTTTCACAGATTTAATTGAATGGGTTTTGAGTCTTCCAAACTTTAAAGGAACCAGAGAAGAATGCAATGAATCTTATCTTGAAATGATACAGTCAGCCTGGGTTTACGAATGGCGTGATAATAACAGTTGAAATTTATGTATATAAAAAAACTTAAAGAAATTACAACTTTTATATTAGATGTTGATGGAGTAATGACCAACGGACAAGTGTTGGTAACAGACGAGGGTAATATGCTAAGGCAATTCAATATAAAAGATGGTTTTGCTATGCAACTTGCAGTAAAACTCGGATATAGAATTTGTATAATTACAGGTGGTGGTGGCGACGGGGTAATTGCACGCCTAAAAGGGTTAGGAATTGAAGACATTTTTTATAAAGTACATAAAAAATTACCCGTATTTGAAAAATATATAAACGACAATGGAATAGACCTAAGCCAAATTGCTTATATGGGCGATGATATTACTGATTATCAAATAATGCAAAAAGTTGGCTTAAAATGTTGCCCGGCTGATGCTGCAACAGATATTTTAAATATTAGCGAATTTGTTTCAAGTTTTAATGGAGGTAGCGGTTGTGTAAGAGAACTGATAGAAAAAGTGCTGCGTAGCCAGCAAAAATGGGATTTGAACACTATCGGTATCTGGTAAAAAAAAATCAGATTTTACATTAAATTATTAGTTCAACTGTGGGTCAATTGGCGAATCAGCATAAATTGCATACTCACCTCCCATTGATTTCATAATCATTTTCCAAATATTTTCTGGTTTTTTACTAAAAATCTTATCTAAATCAAAACTTACAATTTCCCAAACTTTGTGCTTCATTTCCATTTCAAGTTGCCCCGGGCTCCAACCCGAATATCCAATGAAAAATCTTACAGAATCCAAATCTACATTACCATACAGTATTTTTTCGCTAAGTTCTTCAATGTTTCCTCCCCAATAGTAATCATCAATTACAGGTAAGAAATTATCATTATTTTCACTGCTTTTAAAAATAAAAAAAAGCGAATCAATACAAACTGGTCCTCCTTTAAAAAGTATATTGATAAAAGGCATTTCAGGCAATACATCATTTACTTTTACATCGAGTTCATTGTTTAACACAAAGCCTAAAGTGCCCGACTCGTTTTTTTCAACTATAAACACTACTGCCCGTTCAAACTCAGGATCTCCCAAAAACGGCTCTGAAACAAGCAGCATACCTTTTTTTATCTCTTTCATATTTTATTTAATTAAAATTTAAATTCAATAATAGAATAGATGCTGTAATATAGCCAATTTTTATATTATTGATTTAAAAATATCATAAACTAATAAGCACAAAATTAACACAAAACCTAAATTAATTTTTACAAATATTGATTAAATATTTAATTTTGAGAACTAAGGTTAATATAAATTGTTATTAAAAATAATTGATTAAAAAATGTCAAAAAACATTTCAGATTTATCTGGCAGAAAAGGTCTTAATCAAAACCTTTTTGAAAAAGTATCAGAAGCCGCTTCAGGCAAAAAATTGGATAATTACGATGTAGAAAAACTTAGCGAAGATTTTCTCGTAGGCAAAGCAAATATTGTTGGTACTGCTACTTTCTACGATTTTTTGAAACCCGAAAATCAAGGAAAAAAAATATATGTTTGCAATGGCTCGGCATGTCTTACGGCGGGCACTCAAAATGTACTAAAAGATAAAATTTCTAAACATTTTTCGGATGAAGAAACCGGTGAAATGTGTTGTCTTGGTCGATGTCACGAAAACAGTGCATTTAATATAAACGGAAAAAATTATTCGGGAAATGATATTGAAAACATTGATAACATTATTAAAAGCAATACCTTGACTAATGAAAAATACAATGTTTCATCATCAGGTATTAAAATTTTGACTTCGCAATGCAAACCAACCCAAAAATATTATGAAATACTGAAAAAATGCCTTGAAAAAAAACCCGAAGAACTTTTAACAGAATTAAAAGAATCTAAGCTAAGAGGACGAGGTGGTGCCGGTTTTCCAATATGGTTTAAACTTGATACCTGTATGAAAGAAAATTCGCCAGTAAAATATATAGTTTGCAATGCAGATGAAGGTGACCCCGGAGCTTACTCTGACCGTTATATTTTAGAAAATCAAACCCATTTATTGCTTTTGGGAATGTTGATTGCCGGATATATTGTAAATGCTACTGATGGAGTAATTTATATAAGAGCTGAATACCCTGAATCAGTCCAGTCTGTAGAAAAAGCTGTGGAAGAATTGAAAAATTTAAAAATTACAGGTAATAATATTTTCAACAGCAATTTTTCATTCAATTTTAAAATTATAAAAGCACAGGGAGCATATATCTGTGGCGAAGAAACAGCATTGCTCTCTTCAATAGAAGGACAAAGACCCGAAGTAAGAGTAAGACCACCTTACCCAACTCAATTTGGGCTTTTTAACAAACCTACTATTGTAAATAACGTTGAAACTCTTGCAAATTTGCCTTTCATTTTTGAAAACGGAGGTAAAACATTTGCCGGAATTGGAACAGAAAAAACAAGTGGCACAAAGTTGGTATCACTTGACGGATGGTTCAATAACCCCGGAATTTACGAAGTAGAAATGGGTACACCATTGCAAAATGTGGTTTACACGCTTGGCGGAGGATTTAAAAAACCTGTAAAGGCTCTGCATATAGGCGGTCCTTTGGGCGGATTGGTTCCGGTAAATAAAATAAACGATTTAACAGTAGATTTTGAATCATTTTCACAAAATGGTTTTTTGCTTGGGCATGCCTCTGTAGTGTGTATTCCCGAAGATTTTAAACTAATTGAATATATAAACCACTTATTCAAATTTACAGCTCACGAAAGTTGTGGCAAATGTTTTCCATGCAGGCTTGGAAGCATAAGAGGATGGGAAATGATTGAAAAATCAATAAATAACAATTATAAAATTGATTATACTTTGATGGACGATTTACTTGAAACAATGGAAAAAGCTTCACTTTGTGCACTTGGAGGCGGGCTACCTCTTCCTGTAAAAAATGCACTAAAATATTTTAAAACAGAGTTATCACCATATTTTATTAATTTCAATGATTAAAACAGCATTTATAAATAATATTCCTTTTAATTTTTCGGAAGGAGAAATGATACTTTCATTTGTTCGCAAATATTTTGAGAAAGATTATATACCTACACTTTGCGATGCTCAAAACTTAGAACCATTCGGTTCGTGCAGGGTTTGTACTGTTGAAGTTGCATTGCAAAAAAATGGCAATACCAAAACAGTAGCTTCGTGTCATACTCCTGTTATAGAAGGTTCGTATATCTATACCCACAGCGAAAAAGTTAATAAAATAAGAAAAAATATTGTAGAACTTGTGTTGACCGACCATCCTTTAGATTGTTTAACCTGCGAAGTGAACAACAATTGCGAATTGCAGACAGTTGCAGCAAAAGTAGGTATAAGAGATGTACGTTATCCCGAAGGAAAAAATCATTTTGACCGAAAAAAAGATTTAAGTCATCCATTTATGACATCTGATTTGGCAAAATGTATAAATTGTTTCAGGTGTATCAGAGCTTGCGATGAAGTTCAGGGCGAAATGGTTTTGAGTATGGCCGGACGTGGTTTTGATAGTCAAATAATTAAAAGTAATAATAATAATTTTTTCGAATCTGATTGTGTTAGCTGCGGAGCATGTGCTCAGGCTTGCCCTACTTCGGCAATTTCTGATGTTTTTGAATCAAAATCTGTAATATATGATAAAAAAGTTAGAACAGTTTGCACATATTGCGGAGTAGGCTGCAACCTCGATGTAGCTGTATCAAACGGAAATGTAAAATCAATACAAGCACCTTATGATGCCGAAGTAAACAATGGACATACATGTATTAAAGGACGATTTGCTTTTACTTTTTACAACCACCCCGATAGGCTAAAAACACCTCTGATAAGGAAAAACGGCGAACTAACACCAGCAACATGGGACGAAGCTTATGACTTTATTGCTGAGAAAATTAATGAAATAAAATCCAAATACGGTCCCGACTACATTTCTGGTATCTCGTCAGCAAGATGCACAAACGAAGAAAACTATTTCATGCAAAAGCTTTTCAGGGCTGTAATAGGTACAAATAATATTGACAGTTGTGCAAGAGTATGCCATAGCCCCACTGCAACAGGTATGCAACGTACATTTGGTACCGGAGCTGCTACAAATTCAATTGATGAAATAAATAATACCGATTTAATACTTGTAACCGGTGCCAATCCTACAAATGCACATCCCGTAACAGGAGCAAAACTAAAGCAGTTTGCAATGAAAAAGCCAATGATAGTGATAGACCCACGCAAAACAGAACTTGCCCGTTATGCTAAATATCATTTACAGTTAAAACCGGGAACAAATGTAGCCGTTTTAAATATGATGCTTTACTACATTGTTGAAGAAGGACTTGAAGATATTGAATTTATTAAAAACCGTACCGAAGGATATGATGAGTTCAAAAATCATATACTAAATCAAAATATTAACGAACTTGAAAAAATCAGCGGAGTAAATAAAGAATTGGTAAAACAAGCTGCAATAGCTTATGCAAAGGCAGAAAAAGCCATGTCTTTTCACGGACTTGGCGTTACTGAACATTTACAGGGAACATACTCAGTAATGCTACTTTCAGACCTTGCAATGATAACCGGAAATATTGGAAAAAAAGGAGTAGGAGTAAATCCACTTCGCGGACAAAACAATGTACAAGGTGCGGCAGATATGGGATGCCAACCACATCAAGGGGCAGGTTATCTCGATTTTACAAAACCTGAAATACACAATCTGTATGAAGAATTTTACGGAGTAAAACTATCACAAAAAATTGGATACAAAATCCCCGAAATGTTTGAAGCAATGGTTGAAGGAAAACTGAAAGCCATGATACTAATGGGCGAAGATGTAGTGCAAACCGACCCAAACTCTAATTTTGTGATTGAAGCACTTTCAAAATTAGAATTGCTTGTTGTAAACGAAATTTTTATGACCGAAACAGCAAAAATGGCTCATGTTATTTTACCTGCTTCGTCGTTTTTGGAAAAAAGCGGAACTTTTACAAATGGCGAAAGGCGAATTCAAAGGGTGAACGCCGTTGTTGACCCAATTGAGGGCACAAAGCCTGACGGGCAAATTGTAATTGATATAATAAACAAACTCGGTTACAAACAAGCAGATTACAACCCCGAAACCGCCCTCGAAGAAATTTCGAAAATTGTTCCGTTTTTTGCCGGTGTCAAATGGAACGAACTCGGTATAAATGGCAAGCAATGGCCCGTAATGCCCGATGGCTCTGATACTAAAATTTTACATAAAGAAACTTTTAAAAGAGGAAAAGGCAAATTTCAAACTGCAACATGGCATGAATCACCCGAAATTACTGAAAATAAAAAAGATTTTCCTTATATACTCACTACCAATCGCGAACTTGAACATTACAACAGCGGCACAATGACAAGAAGAACAAACATATCGCAAATAGTACCTGACGATGTTTTGCTTATAAATCCCGTTGATGCTAAAAAACATTTTATTGCCGAAGGTGATATGGTTTGTGTGATGAGCGTAAGAGGTAAAATTGACGTAAAAGCTCACATTACTGATGAGGTTGAACCTGGAATATTGTCGTCAACTTTTCATTTTCCGCTTGTAAAAATGAATGTACTCACTTCAGAAATAAGCGATACAGAAGCTCTTTGCCCTGAATACAAAGTTGTGTCTGTAAATATCAGAAAAAGTAAAGGTGTTTATCAAAATGTTTGATTTACAGATTGAAATTTATTGAAAAAACACAATTTAATTTCTGATATCATTGCAGGATTAGCTGTTAGTTTTGCAGCTATGGCATTGGGTGCAGCGTTTGGAGTAATGTCGGGGCGTGGTGCTTTTGCCGGTATGATAGCGGCTGCCATTATTCCTATTTTTACAGGAATTTTTGGAGGAACAAAATTAAGCGTTTCTGGTCCTACTGCTCCAATGACAGCCGTATCTGCTGTTGTAGTTGCATTTGCATACAAAAATTTTTCAGACAATATAATTGCCGAACAATTTATTACCCTTGTTTTTATCATTTTAGGATTGCTTTTGCTTATTGCAGGATTTTTAAAAACCGGAAAATTTATAAAATACATTCCAAAACTAATAATTCTCGGCTTCATGAGTGGCATAGCTCTGCTTATATGGATAGACCAAATTAACTTATTGTTTTTTTCGAAAGCTGAAAATTCGCTGAAAGGTAATATCTACCTAAATGTTTCGCTATGTTTATCTACTGTGGTTTTAATATTTATAGTACCTTTTTTAACCAAAATTACAATTCATCCAAAAGTTAGAAAATTTATACCTTTCACTTTTGCTGCAATTTTGATTATGACAATTTTTACCCAGTTTTTAAATATAAATGTTGACAAAATAGAACTTTCAAGCAATATAATTTCATTTAAAAGTTTCTTCCAGTTATTAAAATCATATTTACCGGGTGATGAAATTTTTAAACTAAAATATATTTTAAAAGCATTGCCATATTCCTTACAGTTGCTGATTTTATGCTATCTTGACTCATTGCTTACAGCATTGATTATTGATAAAATTACCAAAACACAATCAAATTATAACAGAGAATTAGTAGGGCAAGGAATGGCAAATATTGCTTCGGCAGTATTAATGGGAATACCCGGCGCACAAGCTACAATAAGGTCAGTACTGCTTTACAAAGAAGGTGGTAAAACACGAATTGCTCCCATAGCTACCGGAATTTTAGCTTTTTTGCTTTTAATAGTTTTTAAAAACTATGTATCGTACATAACAAAAGCAGTTTTTATAGGTGTTTTGCTAAAAGTAGGATGGGATGTGTTTGAGAAAGAATTTTTAATTTCTTATTTAAAAAACAAATGGTATTTGAAAAAAGAAAGAAACCTGCAACAATTGATAATTTTATATACAATGCTTGTTACAGCCTTAATTGATTTGAATTTTGCCGTATTTAGCGGAACTGCCATTTTTTTTATAGCAAAAAAATTCTTAAAACTAAAAGATGTTGAGGATGATTTGGCTGATAATATCTAATTCTGTCGATTAATAACCATTTGCAAATTGTTGAATAGAGTGGAAAAAATATAAGTATTTCAGATATTTTTTTAAATACCTTTGATCTTAACTTTTAGCTGCAATGCAGAAAATAAAAACAAAGAAAAAAGTAAGGATAAAACATTTCATGCTTGTCAAATTCCCTTGTCTCTTGTTGAAATGCTAATTAAATCATGTACTCAAGAAAACGATGATTGTTTTATTTTGTTTGGCGGAAGTGGAAGTGAACTTGTACTTTGCAAGAGTTTAAACAGAAACTTTATAAATTGTGAAATTCATAAAGAATATTACCAGATGATACTTGACAGGTTTGACAACAACGGAAAGATAAAAAATGAGTATCGGCTTAATTTCATACAATAAAAAAATATCAAATTCTACTCAAAATCATAAAAAAGACTTTATTCAGACTTTTGATTTGTTTGCACAATTAAAAGAAAACCGCAATCAAAAATAATTTGGTTGAAAATTCAAACTAATGTAATTATACAAAATAAATCATTATTGATACTTTCTAATTATTATCTTCAAATAAATAAACTTCTGCTAAATTGCATAAATTGGCAATGATTTTTATTATTATAAAAAAATCACCTCGAAAGCATATCAGTAAGCGAATAAATATATTCAGGCAAAGGTTTTTTAATACTTATTGCATCTTTGTAAGGTGTAAAACAAACTTTATTGTTTATCAATCCTACACATTCATTTTTACCTCCGTTCAAAAGTCTTTCAACTGCCGAAACTCCAAGGCGTGTAGCGAGTATTCTATCTCTGGCAGTAGGGTTACCTCCCCTTTGTATATGACCTAATACTGTTGTTCTGATATCAAGTTCGGGAAATTCTTTATTAAGTTTGGCTTTTATATAAGCAGCACCACCCTTTTCACCTTCGGCAACAACAATTATTGAAAAAGATTTTTTGCGTCGGTAAATATTTTTTAATTTTTCAATAAGTAATCTCTCATCATCAGCATTTTCGGGTATAAGTATAGATTCGGCACCTCCGGCTACACCAACTGCAAGAGCTATAAACCCGGTACTTCTGCCCATCACTTCTACAAGAAAAAACCTATTATGCGAATCAGCAGTATCCCTTATTTTATCAATTGCTTCAATTGCTGTGTTTAATGCAGTATCGTATCCAATCGTATGATCAGTCCCATAAATATCATTATCAATAGTGCCAGGAATGCCAATTGATGGAATTGAAAATTCATTATAAAAAATTTCGGCTCCTGTATAAGTTCCTTCACCTCCAATACAAATCAAACCCTGAACATTGTTTGTCTTCAAATTTTGATATGCTTTTTTCCGTCCTTCAATTGTTTTAAATTCTTCAGATCTCGAAGTTTTTAGAATTGTACCTCCTCTTTGAATTATATTGGCTACCGATTCGGTATTAAGATTTATAAAATCATTTTCAATCATTCCCATAAATCCATGCATAATCCCACAAACTTCGATATTGTTAAAAACAGCAGTTCTAACAATTGCTCTAATGCAGGCATTCATACCTGGCGAATCGCCACCTGAGGTAAATACAGCTATTTTTTTCATAATACAAAAATAAAAAAGCCCCGCCGAAGCGAGGCTCATTTTATTAAATATTTTAAAACTTAAAGTTTTTTCTTAAAATTGAATTGAACATAGTCATTATTTTCACCAGTTCCTGATGTAACAACAACATCAGTAATTTTTAATAATACTTTTGTATTTGTACCTCTCAGTTTTGCAATTATCAAATCTCCAACATTAACAACTAACCATTTAGTTGCAGTACCAGATGCATCCCAAGCAGCGTCTAACTGACCTGTATTAACAATATTATCATAAGTATAAGAAGTTACTTTTTTAAATAAAGTACCATTTTTACTTGTCCATCTGTGTGGCCAGTTTGAAAGCTCTGAAGTAGTAACAGAATCATGAACATCTTTTTCGGCATTATTATCACCAGATACTTTAGGTGTTCCGTCAAGAAGGTCAAATGCTCCGGCTTTTGTACCTAAGAAATTGTAAACTCTCAATGGATTGTTCAAAGCGTCTTTATCATAAGAAATAAGTGGATCGCCAGCTTTATCACTTATAGTAGTAATATTAATTGATTTGCTTGAACTTTCTCCTTGGTCGTCAGTTGCAGTAATAGTCCATTTTTCAGTAGCTTTTCTGGCAAGAGTACGGCGTGTAAGCTTTATCTTGGTGTATGTTTCATTGATAGTTGTATCGAATTGAGGAGTTACTCTTCCGTCAACGGTAGATGTTACTTCTACTTTTTTAATTTTTTTAGAATCATCGCTTACGCTGAAAACAATTTTAAAAGTTGTATCTCCATCCATTGATACATCTGCTGTTAATGATCCCCCTTCGGCTATCAGATTAATTTCGGGAGCAGGATTGGTAGATTCTCCATCTCCACATGAATTCAATAAAAATAATAAACCAAATACAGTAATTGAGTAAAATAAAATTCTTTTTAATTTCATAGTTTTTTTAATAAATATTTTTGCAAAATTAAACTGAAATAAAAAGATATACAAGATTTAATTTTTAATTGGATTATTATTATTTTCCTTATGGTACGTCAATTGCATTTAGTGTTGAGTTAAAATATATTTGTAATAATACTGACAAGCTGACAATGCTGGATAAGATATACGATTTGAACGAAATTGAAGCAGAACAAGAATCTGCAGATTATGTTACAATTTTTTCACCCGAAGAAGATGAAACAAATGATAATCCCGAACCCAAAAACCTGCCCGTATTGCCTTTGCGTAATACAGTATTGTTTCCGGGTGTTGTTATACCAATAACTGTTGGTAGGGATAAATCGGTAAAACTCATTAAAGAAACATATAAGAAAGACAAAATTATAGGAGTTTCTTCGCAAATTGACCCTAACAACGATGACCCATCTTATGAAGATTTGTACAAAACAGGAACAGAAGCAATTATTTTAAGAATGTTTAAAATGCCTGATGGAAATACAACAGCTATTATTCAGGGAAAAAGAAAAATCGAATTAGAATTGGCTGTAGAAACAACCCCTTTTCTGATCTGTAAGACCAAACCAATTATAGAAGCTAAAGTAAAAATTAATCGTGAAATAAAAGCAATTGTTGCCACTATTAAAGATATGGCTTCAAAAATAATTGAACTTTCGCCAAATATACCATCAGATGCTAATTTTGCATTAAAAAATATAGAAAATCCAAATTTTCTGATAAATTTTATTGCCTCAAATCTCACAATATCTGTAAGCGAAAAGCAAACAATTCTTTCATCTCAATCATTTGATGAGAAATCGAATTTGATACTTGGTTTTTTAAATACAGAACTTCAACATTTGGAATTAAAAAATCAAATTCAAAACAAAGCAAAAACCGATATAGACAGGCAACAACGCGAATATTTTCTGCAACAGCAGATGCGTGCCATTCAAACAGAGTTAGGTCAAGATTCTACTGATAAAGAAATTGAAAAGTTGCGACTAAAAGGTCAAAAGAAAAAATGGGACGAAAAAATTGCAGCCTCATTCAATAACGAACTTGATAAACTAATGCGTACCAACCCGGCTGCCCCTGATTATTCAGTTACTTTTAATTATTGCGAATTGCTCTTAGAACTCCCATGGAATGAATACAGCAAAGACAATATTGACCTGAAAAAATCAAGAAAAATTTTAGACCGCGACCATTTTGGGCTTGAAAAAGTAAAAGAGAGAATTCTTGAGTATTTAGCTGTATTAAAGCTAAAAGGCGATTTTAAAAGTCCTATTCTTTGTCTTTACGGACCGCCCGGCGTTGGCAAAACATCGCTTGGAAAAAGTGTTGCTCAATCAATTGGCAGAAAATATGCCAGAATGTCTTTAGGCGGTTTGCACGACGAAGCCGAACTAAGAGGACATCGCAAAACTTACATTGGAGCAATGCCTGGCAGAATAATTCAAGCTTTGAAAAAAGCTGGTACAGCAAACCCTGTTTTTGTTTTAGATGAAGTAGATAAAGTAGGTAGAGATTTTAGGGGCGACCCATCATCAGCTTTGTTAGAAATATTAGACCCTGAGCAAAATACTGCTTTTTACGACAATTATGTTGAACATGAATTCGACCTTTCAAAAGTTATGTTTATTGCTACTGCAAATTCTCTCGAAACCATACAGCCCGCTTTGCTCGACAGGATGGAAATAATTGAAATAAATGGTTACACTGTTGAAGAAAAAGTAAACATTGCAAAACAACATTTGGTAAAAAAACAATTGAATGAACATGGTATAAAACCTGAACAATTTAAAATTACAGACAAAATATTAGAAGTAATAATTGAAAATTACACACGCGAATCAGGTGTAAGAACTCTCGAAAAAAGAATTGCTTCTCTTGCTCGTTACAGAGCAAAACAAATTGTGGGTAATGAAAATTATGAAATTAAAATTGATGAAAATTTTGTAAAAAAAGTTTTAGGTCGTCAAAAAATTGAAAAAGAAATTTATCAGGATAATTCGTATGCAGGTGTGGTTGCAGGTCTTGCATGGACTTCGGTAGGCGGAGAAATTCTTTTTGTTGAAAGCAAAACTACAAGAGGAACAGGAAAACTTACACTCACAGGCCAATTAGGTGATGTGATGAAAGAATCTGCAATTACTGCCCTTACTTATCTGAAAGCAAATGCCGAATATCTTGAAATTAATCCAAAAGTATTTGATTTGTACGATATTCATATACATTTTCCGGCAGGTGCAATTCCCAAAGATGGTCCATCGGCTGGTATTACAATACTTTCATCGCTTGCATCATGGTTTACACAGAGAAAAATAAAACCCAATCTTGCAATGACAGGCGAAATTACTCTTAGAGGAAAAGTATTGCCTGTAGGTGGTATTAAAGAAAAAATTCTTGCAGCTAAACGAGCCGGCATAAATGAAATAATTATGTGTGAAAACAACAGTAAAGATGTTGATGATATTGGTGAAGAGTACACTAAAGATTTAAAATTTCATTATGTGAAAAATATGTTGCAAGTTTTGGATATCGCTTTGCTCACTGAAAAAGTTGACAATCCAATAAGTTTTGATATATCAATTACAGAAACTGAAAAGAAAACTCAATAAATCTAAATTATCAGATTGTTTTTATTAAATTGATATTTTAATTTCAATTAAATTACCTAAAAATACTAATAATAAAAAAAGCCATCATTTGCAAATGATGGCTTTTTCTTAAGTGGCAAAAACCGTTTTATCAATTATTTTTCTTGGGTTCTTTGTCTTTATCTTTTTGCTTTTTGAAAGCATCAATATCAAACAAAACAGAAAATCTTATTGTATTTTGCAATGGATGACGCTGGGTAAATGGTTGTAGATATGCAGCATCTATACCAAATACATTGTATCTTAAGCCAATTCCAAATGTTGCGTATTTTCTATCGCCTTTGGTTTTAGCTTCATTAAAGTATCCTGCCCTTACAGCAAATTGTTTATCATACCAATACTCAAAACCGAGTGCTACATTAAATTCTTTCATTTCTTCTTTAAATCCACCTGGGGCATCGCCAAATGAGCTAAACATACCCGAAATTACGTTCACATCTTTTATATCTTTTCCTGCTTCTATAATTTTTTTTCCATTTACATCCAAGCTATCTGCCGAGCCATCAGCTTTTTTAAGATATACCGGGTATGTAGGTACCATTAGTTTGTTTATATCTAATAAAATATTGAAATCATTATGTTCATCAATCTTCATATTTAAACTTGTACCTAATTTAAGATTTGTGGGAATAAAATCTTTTTCGGCAGAAGTTGAATATGTTATTTTATTACCAATGTTTGAAATTGAAGCTCCTAATGACCATTTTGCTTCCATACTACCTAATTTAACAGGTTTCTTGTAATATACTGCAATATCACCTGCTGCTGCCTTTCCGGGTTTAAACGAACTGCCTACAGTACCGGTTGAGCCGCAAGTGAGGCAAGAATTAATAAATCTCATATTACCACCTATTGAAAAGTTTTCTGACAATTGTGTTGCATAGCCTAAATCAACTGCTAACTCGTAGGGGGTTCCATTTCCCATTGTATTTGCAAATTCGTCGGTAAACTGAATTTCGCCAAGTGAAAAATATCTAATTGAACCAGTAATAACGCTTTGGTTGCGTCTTCCAACTTTTGAATACCCTGATAAATAATAAAACCAAACATCAGGAACAAGTTGCCTTAACCATGGTGCAGCATTTAACGACATTCCTGCTTTTTTTTGTAGAAATGCCATTGACGAAACATTCCAAAAACTTGAATTTGCATCTGGGTCGCGGGCTACCCCGGCATCCCCCATTCCGGCGCTTCGCGAATCGGGCGTAATTGTTAAAAACGGAACCGCTGTTGTAATAACGTTCAACTGACCAGCTAATTGATCTTTTGTCATTTTAGTTTGTCCCCAAACACTTAATGACAATGCAATCAAACAAATAATGATTAAATTCTTTTTAAGCATATTTTTATGTTTTTATGTACGGTTAATTTTCTTGCTTAGTAAAATATGTTCGACAAAAATATAATATTTTTAATAAAAACTAAATTATTTTATTAAAACCATTTTTTGAACTTGTTCTTGAGTTTTTCCGTCATCAGATTTTACTGTAACCTTGTATAAATAAACGCCTCTGGCTAATTTTTGACCATAATTATCGTATCCGTTCCACTCAATATTATCAATATGCGATGGTGCATTTATTATTTTTTTATATATTGTCTTTACTATTTTTCCGCTTATTGTCATAATATTTACTGCTATATCTATTTCGCTTCCTGGTTTATTTTGGTCAAACATTATTACAGTGTTTGAAACAAAGGGGTTTGGATAATTTAATAAATTTTTAATTGTAAAATCTTCGTTGCTACCTACTTCAAATTCTATAACTTTTTCGCTGCTATTGTTATACACGTCCCAAGCTCTTACCTTTAAAGTGTGCTTGCCGGGTGGTATTTCACTCAAATTATGTTTTACTTCACCTCCCTGATAACTGTCTAATGTTGTTGAGTAAAAATCGTTTAAAATAAAATTTTTATTCGTTGTTTTATCAAAATCAAGCACGGCTAAAATTTCTCTACCTACGCCTGTACCGGCAGTGTTTATGCCGTTTTCGTCCCAAAGTTTTACAATCAATAACGGATTTTTTTTAACTAATCCACCATTTACAAATTTTTCATCTTCCATATAAATTTCAATTTCGGGTCCTTTGTCATCTTTTGATATCAATGCCGAAGTACCACCAACTATTACACTGTCAAATATTCCCGAGGCGTCTGTTGTATCATTAAAAGCATAAGTAAAAATTCTGCCTTTTCCTATTGAATAATCAATGTCTTTGGGCAATATAAATTTCACTTTAAAAATTCCTGATTTTACCGAAGCTTTGCCTCTATAAAGCACATTATTTCTCAAATTATATGTTTTAACAGTGCTTTTGGGGTCATTTGCAAGAGTTTTAAAAGTTTGCTTTTTATCAAAAAGTGTAATAGAAACATCTCCATTAAAATTTGTAATATTTGTGCCGTTTAAATCTGTAACAACACCTTCAATTTCAACATGCGAAAGGGCTTTTAACGTATCGTTATTACCATTTTGTACATCTTTCGAATTTATTTTTGTGATTTTTGTATTTAATTCAGGTAAATTCAAATCTGTCAAGGGGTCGCCCAACATCACATAGTTTCTAACATTGTACTCATTCCACATTCTGTTTTTCACAATTTTATATGCTTCGCCAAATGTTGTAAAATTTGTTCCATTGTATTTGAAAAGGTTATTTTTAAATAAATTTTCAGAATACTCGGTATTTGTTCCAATATAAACTTTTCGTGTGGTTGTCATCATACCTATTGCTCCACCTTCATTGTTTGACAACATAAGTTCACCAGGCGATTCATCCTTTGGGTTGTCGTACTGTGCAAGATCACAAGTACCGGTTACAAAAAATGTCAAATTATCATAATTTTTCCAACTTAAAATTTGTGGAATAGTAACTACTCTTTCATGTGCCATTCCGCTGCCACCGCCATGTCCTAAATAGTTAAAAAGCAAAGTACCTTTTGAAATAGTATTGTCAATAGCTTGGTTTACATCGGGGTATGCATTTCCGTTGCCCAATGAAACTTGCTTGTAAGCATCGAGATAAATTTTATTAATATTAAATTTACTGTGTTCGGTTTCAACAATATTAGTCAATTTTTCTGAATCGGTAAAATGAATATCATCATCTTCGTCATCGCCAAGAAATGTAATGTTTTCACGCCATTCGCCTTTTACAGAATTTGTTTTATAATGTATTACCTTATCAACAAAAACTTCTGCCTCATATTCAGATTTTGCAGGCAACCGCCCTATTCCTATTTCTAAATTCTCCTGAACATTCAAACGTGGCCAATATCCTGCATTATTATCAAGTATTACAAAATAATCATCAGAACAATAACTCGAAATTGAATTTATTGATTCGTAACTTTCCATTGTAGGGACAAAATTTCCGCCCTTACCAGTTTTATTTTTGTAATCGAAACTTGCATCTCCAAATAATAAAACGGCTTTGGGTTTATGCAAATTATCGGCTCTATCGTACAACATTTTTATAAAATCGCGAATGGCAGTTACATCTACAGCCCCACTCGAAAATTCATTATATATTTTTTCGGGAAAAGCTACAAGATATGAATAACCACTTTGAGTTTTGTGAAATTCGCCAATTTTTTCAGCTTGTTTTTTAAAATCGGGATGCGAAATTATAATAAAATCAACAGGGTCTAATGAGTGTAAATTTTGGTTTTCAATTTTACCTATCATTTTAGGTATCATTTCACTACCAATACTAAATGCTAAAAATTTGAGTAATTTATCCGATGGATTTACTACAAATGATGATTTTCCACCGTCATCATAAGTTTTTTGTATCATAACATTATTTATATCTGTTACATCCCATAAAATATGCTGTTGAGAAAGATTTTCGATATTGAATTTTACTTTTTGCGAAGTTTTAGATTCTATATTAAATAAATGTATCTGCCCGTTTATGGCTTTAAGTTTTCTTTTAGCTATAATTTCGAAGTAATTTAGCCAACACTCTGAACTAAGCTGAGGTCTAAAAAATTCATATTTCAATTTTAAAGGAAAACTGCTATTTAGCAATAGGCTTTTATTATCAATATATGCAAAATTATCATCTTTTTCAAAATCAATAACACCGCCATAATGTATAGCTTTTATTGTATCATTCAAATAAAGATTTGTAAAAGTTGAAACTCCGGTTCTGGTAGCTATTTCTGACCTAAGAATATTTAAACCATTATTAATTACATCTGGAATATTTACTTCAAAACTCTTGTTTTCAATAGTTAGATTTTCTCCAAACCATTCTCTTCCACTGCTCCTAAAATTTAATTCATCATTATCGTTAACATACAAAAAATCAGCTTCGTTTATATTAATCTGTGGAATAATCCCACTTCCATCCCCATTTTCTTGAATTCGTTTACCGGAAATACCGCCCCATGTTATAAAATAATAAGCATAATCAGAATATGGATTTCTTATATGATAATAATTATCATTTTTTATTTCCCAGTCATCAGCACCTTTTCCATAAAATAGTATAAAATCTTCGTTATCAAATTTGTTATTACTGTTTAAGTCAGAAACATAAATATTGTTTTCGGCAAGGTCGTCAATCCTGTTATAGCTTATAGGTTCGGGAAGCATTGTTCCTCCATTTCCATAAATTTTTAATGTAGATAAATCTATATTTTCGGTATTTATTGAGTTGTTTTGAAAAAAATTTTTATCAATTTTATAAACACCATCATCTTTTATTTGAATTTTATAAAAATCGCCCGTAGCTAAAATTGATGTGGTTTTATTACCCTTTTTAAATTGCTTTTGTGTAACAATACCTGCGGGTTTCAATTTCAAATCAAAACTAATGAGTTTTTCAATTTTGTTATTAAAAACCCTAAACGGCACAATTTTAATTTTTAAACGGTTGTTTCCATTTTCATATAAATTAAAAAATTCTATTTTCTTTTGAACTTCAATTGTTTTTATAAAATTATCAGCAGAATTTACAGCTTCATAAACTTCATTTGTAATACTAACATCAAATTTTTGATTACCCGTAATTTCTGAATATACCCAAATAGGTATAGATACAGAAGTTGATAGAGAAATAAATTGAGCATTTTCAAAATTTCCGGGTAATCTTTTTATATCACCTTCCCATTTAATTTTAATAGCGATACTTTGCGAAAAAACTAATCCGAAAAAATGGAAAAACATTAAAATTAAAAGCAACTTTTTGCTTAAAGAGGATGTCATGTTCATAATCCGAAACAAAATTATTGTAATTTTATTATGTTTATTGAATTAAAAGTTGAACATTTGTAAAATAATTTAATAATTTTACACAATAATTATAAAAATAAAAGGGTTAATAACAAATTAAAATTATAAAATGAGAAATAAAATCTTTACAATTTTTTTGGCAATTTTAAGTACTGGTATATTGAGTGCTCAGGATCCTGAGATGACACAATATTATGCTGCACCTATATATACTAATCCGGCAATGGCTGGCACAGGAAGTTGTAATGGAGGTGGCAGAATAAATCTTAACTACCGTAACCAATGGCCAAGTCTGCCTGGTACTTTTGTAACTACCGTTGCATCTTATGACCAACATTTTGACGGTTTGGGTGGTGGAATTGGAATAATTGCAATGAATGATGTAGCCGGCGAAGGTAAACTCACTTCTAATTCACTTGCCGGGGTTTATTCATATCAACTTTCGGTAAATAGAAAATTTACTATGAGATTTGGACTTGAAGCACAAGTAATAAACCGTGCAATTGATTGGTCTAAATTGCGTTTCCCCGATCAAATAGATGCCACAAAAGGTTTTACAAAAGCCACACAAGAACCTTTGGATTACAATAGAATTACATTTCCAAACTTCAGTACTGGTGTACTTGGATATACCGAGAGATTTTATGCAGGAGTTGCTGTTCACAATTTAATAGAACCTATACAATCATTTCTCGGAACTCAAGATTCAAAATTACCAAGAAGATATACAATACATTCTGGTCTTGTAATTCCATTAGACAATAGGTATGACCCAAACATGACTATTTCTCCAAATGTACTTTTCATGTTGCAAAACAAATTTACTCAATTAAATTTAGGTTTTTATTTCAATAAAGGACCACTTGTTTCTGGTTTGTGGTATCGCCAAACTTTTGGCACTTATGTAAATTCTGATGCTTTGATGCTTTTAGTAGGGTTCAGAAAAGAAAGATTTAAATTTGGTTACAGTTACGATTTGACTGTTTCATCAGCACGTCAAGCAGCACCTGGAAGCCATGAAGTATCAGCATCGCTTGAATGGTGTGCATCAAAACGCCCTATCAGATACAAAAAACTTACTTGTCCTGATTTTTAATTTTATAAAAAAATTTTAAGAATCAAAAAAATACAATATAATTGCAGAATAATCGTTAAAATACACAAAAAATATATTATGAGTTTAAAAAGAAGTATTACTCTGGCAACAATAGCGATTGCATTTCTACTGCCAACTTCTTGTAGTAAGAAAGAGCGATCAAGCACTACCGGCTGGAAGTATAATGATGCCAAATGGGGAGGTTTTGAAACACATGATTATGCCGGACAAGAAACTGGTCCCGGTCTTGTACTAATTGAAGGTGGAACTTTTACAATGGGATCAAGCGAACAAGATGTTACTTATGAACACAATAACATTGAAAGACGTGTAACAGTGCCTTCATTTTATATGGACGAAACCGAAGTAAGTAATCTACACTACCTCGAATATCTTCATTGGTTGGGAAGAGTTTATGTTGATTATCCTGAGGTACAAAAACAGGCACTGCCCGATTCACTTTGCTGGAGAGATAAATTAGCATATAACGAACCATTTGTTGAATACTATTTCCGTCATCCAGCTTATAAAGACTATCCGGTAGTAGGAGTAAATTGGATACAAGCTACAGCTTATGCTGCTTGGAGAACCGACCGTGTAAATGAATACATACTTATAAGAGAAGGTATTTTAGTTCCAGATGCCGGTCAAGTTAATGAAGAGAATTTTAATACTAAAACATATCTCGCAGGGCAATTTGATGGCAAACCAGGTAAAAAACCAATAAAAGACATAAGAAACAAAAAAGGAACAAGAAAAGTAAGAATGGAAGACGGAATTATGCTTCCGGATTATAGACTTCCAACTGAAGCAGAATGGGAGTTTGCGGCTTATGGCAACCTTGGACAATCAACTTACGAAAATATAAACGTAAAGAAAATATATTCATGGGGAGGTTTAACTACAAGAAACCAAGGAAGAAAAGAAAAAAATCGCGGCTTGATGATGGCAAACTTTAAACGTGACCGTGGTGACCAAGCAGGTATAGCCGGTAAAGAAAACGACGCAGCATTTATTACTAAAGATGTTCGTTCGTATTGGCCTAACGATGTAGGTCTTTACAATATGAGTGGTAATGTAAGCGAATGGGTTATGGATGTTTACCGCCCTCTATCTTATGAAGATATGACTGATTTTAATGCTTACAGAGGAAACGTGTATAAAAGAAAAAAACTTGATGCTGATGGAGTAATAGATGTAAAAGACAGTTTGGGAAGAATTACTTATGTACCTGTAACAGAAGAAGAAAATAAAAACAGACGCAACTATAAAAAATCTGACAACATCGGATATCTTGACGAAGAAACATATTCTGACGGAGAACAAGGCTATTTTTGGAGCGAAACATCACTTATAAACAACAAAGCAAGAGTTTATAAAGGCGGCAGTTGGAACGACAGAGCTTATTGGATGAGCCCCGGTACCAGAAGATTTCTCGATGAAGAACAAGATTTGTCAACTCTTGGTTTCAGATGCGCAATGCATAGAGTTGGTTCGAGCAAATAATAAAATATATTTCATAAATTTTTCAGAAAGGCTTCATATTTTTGAAGCCTTTCTGTTATAGTAAATTTTTGTTTACACAACATTAAAAACTTTATATTTCATCAACTCTGAATTATCCATTTTTTAAATTTAATTTGCAGTCATAATGGACAAGAGAATAGCCGAAAGGGTTTCATATTTTGCCGAGTCGCAAACACTCGAAATGGCAAAAAAAGCAAGAGAGCTTTCATCAAAAGGAGTTAGAGTAATAAATTTGAGTTTAGGTGAACCTGATTTTGCAACACCATTGCATATTGCAGAAGCAGCCAAAAAAGCTATAGACAATGGTATTACTAAATATTCGCCTGTTGCTGGCTTTGCAGATTTGAGAAAAGCAATTTCAGAAAAATTTCAAAGAGAAAATTCACTAAAATACTCTCCCGAACAAATAGTAGTTTCAAGCGGTGCAAAGCACTCAATAATGAATGTAATATTATCATTAATTAATCCAGGCGATGAAGTGATATTGCCAACCCCTTACTGGGTAAGCTACCCCGAAATGGTTAAACTCGCTTCTGGCGTTCCGGTTTTTGTAAAAGCCAATGTAAAAAACAACTATAAAACATCAGCAGAAGAAATTGAAAAAGCTATAACCAACAAAACCAAAATGTTTCTGTTTTCATCTCCGTGTAACCCAAGTGGCTCGGTTTACAACAAGCAAGAACTAAAAGAAATAGCCGATGTTTTTGCCAAACATCCAAATATTTTTATTGTATCAGATGAAATATACGAACATATAAATTTTGTATCAAAACACGAAAGTATAGGGCAATTTGAAAATATTGCCGACAGGGTAATTACAGTAAATGGCGTTGCAAAAGCATTTGCAATGACCGGCTGGCGAATAGGATATATAGGAGCCCCAGAAAATATTGCAAAAGCTTGCGAAAAAATTCAAGGGCAATTTACAAGTGGGGCAAATAGTATAGCACAAATGGCTACACTTGCTGCAATTACAAGTCCACTCGATCCAACAAAAACAATGGTTAGCGAGTTTTTAAACAGAAGAAATCTTGTTTTGCAACGAATAAAAGAAATACCCGAAATAGTTACCAATACACCACAAGGCGCTTTTTATGTTTTTCCTGATTTCAGCAATTTTGTGGGTAAAACTATAAAAGGGACCAAAATAAATTCAACACGAGAACTTTGTTATTATTTGCTTGACAATGCTAATGTTTCGGTTGTATCGGGCGAGGCTTTTGGAAACCCGGAATGTATTAGAATTTCTTACTCCGTTAATCAAAATGATTTGAATTATGCTTTCGACCGCATAAAAGAAGCATTAAACTAAGTAAAATGACTGTTTCTCAAATTATTAAATTATTTTCAAAACTTAAAATTCTCGTTATTGGCGATGCAATGATTGATTCATATTTTGTAGGAAAAGTTGACAGAATATCACCCGAAGCTCCGGTTCAAGTAATTACGGTACTAAATAAAGACCACCGCCCTGGTGGTGCAGCAAATGTAGCTTTAAATATTAAAAATTTAGGGGCAAAAGCTACAATTTGTGCAGTAACCGGTAATGACCCGGAGGGGTTTGAACTTAAAAAATTGCTAAAAAAAAATGGAATTAATGTAAATGGAATTTTTGTTGAAAACAATAGGCAAACAACTATTAAAACCCGAATAATTGCTGATAATCACCATTTATTGAGAATAGACCAGGAAAACACAAACCCTATAAATTCTGCAACAGAGAAAAAAATTATAGATTTTATAACAACTCATATTAATACTTTTGATGCAATAATTTTTGAAGACTACAACAAAGGAGTACTTTCAAAAAATGTAATATCTCAAGTAATAGAAATTGCTAATAAACACGGAAAACCTACAATAGTTGACCCTAAAAAAGATAATTTTTTTGCATACAAAAATTGCACATTATTTAAACCCAACCGCAAAGAAGTAAAAGAAGGGATAAAAACCGATGCAGATTTGAATAATATTAAAAACATTGAAAAATGTGCAGACGAACTGCTATTAAAACTAAAGTGTAAAACAGTGATGATTACCCTATCAGAAAACGGAATCTTTATAAAATCAGGCAATGTATCAAACCATATAAAAGCACGCAAAAGAAAAATTACCGATGTAAGCGGTGCAGGTGATACAGTAGTGAGTATTGCGGCTTTGTGCACTGCACTTGGAATTGGCAATAAATTGCTTGCCACAATTACAAATTTAGCAGGCGGGCTGGTTTGTCAAAAACTTGGTGTAGTACCAATTGACACAAAAGAACTTGCAGAAGAAGCAAAAAAACTAAAAATCTGACAACTAATTTTAATTAACAACTTTGGCACTTTAAGTTATTAAATACCTACAAATAGCTAATTTTGCCATGTAATATGAAAAAAATTTCATCGGCATTAATTTCGGTTTTTTACAAAGACGGACTTGAACAAATAGTAAATAAATTAAACGATTCGGGAGTAAAAATTTATTCAACAGGCGGAACTCAAACTTTTATTGAAAAACTTGGAATCGAAGTTACTCCTGTTGAAAAAATTACAGGTTTCCCTTCAATTTTGGGAGGTAGAGTAAAAACCCTACATCCCTCAGTTTTTGGAGGGATTTTGTTCCGAAGGCAAAATGAAACTGATATTTCTGAAATTTCACAATTCAATATACCACCGATAGACCTTGTAATTGTTGATTTATATCCATTTGCAGAGACCGTAAATAATGGCTGTACCGAAGAAGAAATTATTGAAAAAATTGATATTGGCGGAGTATCATTAATAAGAGCCGCAGCCAAAAATTTTGAAGACACTGTAATTATTTCAAACAAAAACCAATATCAAAAATTACTTGAAACAATTACCGAAAACTCATGTTCTACAACTTTAGATTATCGTAGAAAATTGGCTAATGAAGCCTTTAAAAATACTTCGGATTATGACAAACTTATTAATGAATACTTTACTGAAATTAAAACTTATGAACTTAGATATGGCGAAAATCCACATCAAAAAGCTTTTTTCAAGGGAAATCTCGATAATTTCTTCATAAAATATCAGGGCAAAGAATTGTCGTATAACAATCTTTTAGATATTGATTCTGCTGTGAGCCTTGTGCTTGATTTTCCCAAAAATGAAATTGTATTTGCAATTATTAAACACAATAATGCTTGTGGGTTTTCATTTGGCGAAAATACTTTGGAGGCTTATAAAAAAGCCTTATCATGCGATCCGCTTTCGGCTTTTGGAGGTATATTGTGCAGCAACGGACAAATTGATGAAAAGGCAGCATTAGAAATTGATAAACTTTTTTTTGAAGTAATAATAGCTCCGTCATACTCTCAAAATTCATTAAAAATATTGCAAAGCAAAAAAAACAGAATAATACTGGAATTGAAAAACCCATTTTTACCTCAAAATACAATGCGAACAGTACTAAATGGCTTTTTGGAACAAAATAGAGATAATCTAATTTTGAAAGAAGAAAACTTGAAAATAGTAACCCAAAAACAACCGCTTAAAATGCAGATAGAAGATTTGATTTTTGCCGATATTCTGGTAAAACATACAAAATCTAATGCAATTGTATTGTTCAAAAACAAACAACTACTCGCTTCCGGCACAGGGCAAACAAGTAGAGTAGATGCATTAAAACAAGCTATTCACAAAGCAAAGCACTTTGGTTTTGAACTAAAAGATGCGGTAATGGCAAGTGATGCTTTTTTTCCATTTCCCGATTGTGTAGAAATAGCCGACAACGAAGGAATAACAGCAGTTTTGCAACCAGGTGGGTCAATAAACGACCAACTTTCAATTGATTACTGTAATAAGCAAAATATAGCAATGGTAATAACAGGTTACAGGCATTTCAAACATTAATTTGAAAACAAAAAATTGATGTAATAAAATATAAAGTTATAGTTTTACACAGTTGTAAATAATTTTTTTTTAATAAATAACAAAACAAAGCAAATCGCAATAAATTTGTAGAAAAATATAAACAGCTTTAATGGGCATTTTTAACTTTTTAACACAGGAATTGGCCATTGACTTAGGCACCGCAAACACTTTAATAGTTTATAAAGATAAAGTAGTAGTGGACGAACCCTCAATTATTGCCAAAAACAGGTCAACAGGCGAAGTAATAGCCATAGGGCGAGAAGCACAAAAAATGCACGGCAAAGCCCATGAAAACATCAAAACCATAAGACCATTGAAAGATGGTGTAATAGCAGATTTTGAAGCTGCCGAGCAAATGATTAGAGGGATGATAAAACTTATCAATCCCGGCAAATCTCTATTCAAGCCACAACTCAAAATGGTAATTTGCATACCTTCGGGAATTACCGAAGTTGAAAAACGGGCAGTAAAAGAATCAGCCGAAAGAGCAGGAGCCAAAGAAGTTTATCTTATTCACGAACCTATGGCTGCTGCAATTGGAATTGGGATTGACGTATCAGAACCTATGGGAAATATGATAATAGATATTGGTGGCGGAACCACCGAAATAGCTGTGATAGCACTTTCGGGAATAGTATGCGACCAAAGTATAAGAGTGGCAGGTGATGATTTTACAGAAGATATTGTAGAATATATGCGCCGCCAGCACAATTTGTTAATTGGTGAACGAACAGCAGAAATTATAAAAATTGAAGTAGGCTCTGCTTTACCCGAGTTAGATAATCCACCTGACGATTATCCAGTAAATGGGCGTGATTTGATGACCGGAATACCAAAACAAATTCATATTTCGTATTCAGAAATTGCATTAGCATTAGATAAATCAATATCAAAAATTGAAGAAGCTGTACTAAAAGCACTTGAACTTACCCCGCCCGAACTGAGTGCTGATATTTACAATACAGGTCTTTATTTAACAGGAGGGGGTGCTTTGCTTAGAGGGCTTGACAAACGAATTTCGATAAAATCAAAATTACCGGTTTACATTGCCGAAGACCCGCTTAGAGCTGTTGTTAGAGGTACGGCTCATACTTTAAAAAATCTTGAATCTTTCCGTTCAATTATGCAATAATAAAATTATAGAGGTGAATTATACATGCGGAATTTCTTCCTATTTATACAGCGATATTCACATTTCTTTTTGTTTTTAATACTTGAATCTTTAGCTTTTTATATAATTTACACTTTCAACATTTATCATCATGCCGTTATTCTTAACACATCAAACAATGTAAACGGAAACATTATTAAACAAAGGGCAAATATTACAAGATATTTTACCCTTGCCGATGAAAACATAAGATTGCAAAATGAAAATAACGAACTTAGAAAACAAATAATCGAATCATATTATATTGATAAAGGCGATACAATAAGAAATACCGACACATCATTCAGGCAAAAGTTTACATACATTACTGGAAACGTCATCCAAAATTCAACAGATAAAATAAACAATTATTTAACTATTGACAAAGGAACAAGGCATGGAGTAAAGAAAAACATGGGTGTAATTTGTCCTGAAGGTATAGTAGGAATAGTAGTTGTGGCATCAGAAAATTTTAGTATTGCAATGTCAGTGCTAAACAGCAAATTTAAAATTACTCCAAAACTTGCCGGAAATTCATCAATTGGCAGAATTGTTTGGAAGGGTAATTCTCCCTTTTTTGTAAACATTGAAGGAGTAAATAAATTTAATACCGTTAAAAAAGGTGAAATTGTAAAAACTAGCCCATATTCAACAATTTTTCCCGAAAATGTAATGATTGGAAAAATTACCGAAGTAAAATCATCGGTTACAGAAACATTTCTTACAATTAAAGTAAAATTATCATCTAATTTTACAAACCTTAGAAGTGTTTACATTATAAACAATTTGCAGCGAAACGAAATTGAAACTTTAGAAAACCAGTTAGAAATTGACAATTAGTATTATAAAACATATAATTTCATTTATATTGCTTGGGTGCTTTCAGGTTTTTATACTCAACAATCTTGATATAAGCAGCTATTTCAACATTCAACTGTTTATAATGTTTTTGTTGCTTTTGCCAATAAATACTGATATATGGCTTTGTATAACAGCCGGTTTTGTAAGCGGAGCAATTATTGACGGGCTTTCTAACACATACGGAATACATGCCTTTTGTAGTACTGCATTGGGCTATTTCAGGTTCTTTTATATTAAATTTTCGCTTGATAAGGAAGAGATAGAACGAGGCATGTCGCCAAATATCAGAAATATTTCATTTACATGGCATATAATTTACATTTTGATTTGTTCACTTTTTTATCATTGGCTAATGTATGTAATGGAAGCTTTTCAATTTTCAGGGTTACTTTCAAACTCGATAAAAGCTGCAACAAGCGGAATTGCAGCCACTGTTTTAATAATTTTAACAGGTTTTATTTTTAGTCGCAAAACTACAAATGTCTAAGGGTGGTAATAGAAATTTATCGCTGATAATAGCTGTAATAGCAATTGGGCTAATATACTCTATTCGCTTATTTTACCTTCAGGTGATTGATACATCTTATGTTGAATTTGCAAATGCAAACTCTAAAAAAATTCTTACAATTCACCCAAATAGAGGGCTTATATACGACAGGCACAATAAACTAATTGCATTTAATGATAATTTCTATGATTTGTCTATTTCCTATCCTTTTTCATTGAAAAACTTTGATACTATTGGTTTCTGCAATATTTTAAATATAAGTAAAGAAAATTTTATCGAAAGACTTAAAAAAGCCGAAAAGACTGTATATAAAGGTAGTGCCACATTTTACAAAAACCTTGAATATTACAAATACGCGGCATTGCAAGAAAGAATGTACGAATTTGGAAAATTTTATATAGAAATAAAAACAGACAGAATGTATAAAACAAATTCAGGAGCTCATGTTTTAGGATACATAGGTGAAATTTCAAAAAAACAACTCGAAAAGCAAAATGAAGATGGATACTACTCAAAAGGTGATTTTATTGGTTTGGCTGGTTTAGAAAAATACTATGAAAAAGATTTGAGAGGTATAAAAGGAGAAGAAGTAATATTGGTTGATAGCAGAGGAAGGCAACAAGGCAGCTATCTAAAAGGCAAATTTGACAAAACACCTGTATCGGGCAAAAAAGTTACAACAACCCTTGATTTGATGCTTCAGGAATATGCAAGTAAACTTATGCAAAACAAAGCAGGAAGCGTAGTAGCAATAGAACCATCAACCGGCGAAATTCTCACTTTAGTTTCAAGTCCGGCATATAAGCCCGAAGCTTTAACTATAAGAAACAAAAAGCTAAACTATGGAAAACTATTAAATGACCCTACATTGCCACTATACAACAGAGCAGTAACGGCTGCATATCCTCCGGGCTCGGTTTTCAAATTGCTTAACGGATTAATAGGGCTTGAAGAAGAAGTTATATACCCTGAAACTACTTTTCCGTGCTATCGCGGATATTCTATTGCAAACCTTCATGTAAATTGTCATCCACATCCTCAAAATCTTGATTTGAGAGGTGCAGTAGCAAATAGTTGTAACGCATATTTTTGTAATACATTTAAAGAAATTATAGAAAACCCAAAATACAAAAATACACGTGATGCTTATATTCATTGGCGAAACTTTATGTTGCAATTTGGTTTAGATAACAAACTTGGTTCTGATATAAACTTTGAATCTGAAGGAAATATTCCAACACCCGAATTTTACGATAAAATGCACAACAATCGCTGGGGTTTTACAAGAATAATATCGCTATCAATAGGGCAAGGCGAAATATTGATAACTCCATTACAAATGGCAAATGTAATAAGTGCTATTGCAAACCGTGGATACTACTACACACCACATTGCATTAAAAAAATTGATGATAAAAATGCTATTCCTGTAAAATTTAAAACCAAACATAAAATAAACATAAAAAAAGAACACTTTGAAGTAGTAGTAGAAGGAATGAAACAAACACTTATAAACGGAACCGCAGCCCGTACAGGCATTGAGGGTATAGAAATATGCGGCAAGACAGGTACTGTACAAAACCCACATGGAAAAAATCATGCAGTATTTATGTGTTTTGCACCAAAAGACAATCCAAAAATAGCCATTGCGTGTATAGTTGAAAATGCGGGATATGGGGCTACTTGGGCTGCACCAATTGCTACACTTATGATTGAAAAATACCTGAAACGTGATACCGTATCGTCAAAGCCCGAAATGGAAGAGAGAATTTTAAAAGCATATCTGCTTAAAACCCCTAAATCAAAAGACTCAGTTGAAAAGAAGAATGAATTAGAAAGAGAAGAAATAAATAATCAAAAAACTGATACAAGCAAAAGAAAAACTACAAAAACTAATTTTAAAAATGTAGCTTTAATAACAGAAAAACTTGCTTTAAACAAAAATGAAAGAAAAAAAAATAATTGATACTGCCACTTTTGACTGGACAATTATTGTAATTTATGCAATTATGGTTTTGTTTGGCTGGTTTAATATTTATTCGGCATCATGGAATGAATCGGCTGGTAGTATTTTCGACCTTTCAAAAAACTACGGAAAACAATTTTTATTCATTTGTATCTCGGCATTTATTGCTATTTTTTGGATGTTTTTAGATTATAAACTATTCAATATTTTTTCCTATACCGTTTATTTTTTGCTGATTGCACTTGTTATTTCAGTTTTTGTTATAGGAAAAGAAGTAGCAGGAAACAAAAACTGGATAGCTATCGGAAGTTTTAACCTTCAACCTGCCGAGTTTGCCAAATATGGAGTTTCGCTTGCTTTAGCCAAGTTTTTGGGTACACCTGATGCAAGACTTAGCGATAAATTTACTTTCAGAATTTCGGTTTTGATTTTTTTATTGCCAATGATACTTATTTTACTTCAGAAAGATACAGGCTCTGCATTGGTTTTTTTGTCATTTTTTCTTGTGTTATACCGCGAAGGTTTATCGGGGGTTTGGTTTATCATTGCTCTTTGCTCGGTAATTATTTTTGTTCTCACATTGTATTTCGGCAATATTTGGGTTTCGGGTGTTTTTGCAGCCATTGCACTGTTGTTTTACATTTTCAGTTCAAGAAAAAAATATCTTACAATTCCTGTATTGCTCATTACACTTGCAGTTACGGGTTTTAGTTCCAGTATAAATTTAATAATGGACCATGTTCTTAAAGAGCATCAGAAAAAGCGAATTTTGGTTACATTTGGTTTATTAGAAGACTTGAAAAAAGAAGGATACAATGTGCATCAGTCAAAAATAGCAATTGGCTCAGGTGGGCTTTTAGGCAAAGGATATCTTCAAGGGACACAAACCAAACTAAGATATGTACCCGAACAACATACCGATTTTATTTTTTGCACAATTGGTGAAGAATGGGGCTGGGTGGGGAGTATGACTATTATAATTTTATTTGTGGTTTTGATTTCCAGAGTATATTATTTAGCCGAAAGGCAAAAAAACCGTTTCAACAGAATTTTTGCCTATTGCGTAGCTTCTATTTTATTTTTCCATTTCACAATAAATATCGGTATGGCAATTGGGCTTGTACCTGTTATTGGTATTCCTTTACCTTTTTTCAGCTACGGAGGTTCATCACTTATAGGTTTTACAATATTATTATTTACCCTAATTCGTTTAGACTCTACCCGCTCTACCGAGATGAGTACCTTAAAAGATATGTATTAAAACAAATATATTTATTTTGGTTATTCTTTATTCATAATAAATATTTTAACATAGATTTCTATATTTGCTTTATCTTAAAAACTATCAAATGAAAAATTTGAAATTGAAAATTAAATATTACAAAGCAAACCAAATCAGGTTTTATAAATAAAGTATATTTTTGTAAAAGTTCAAGAAGTATTTGAAATACTATAATTTTAAAACAAATTTTTTAAAAAAACTATATTAAATTAATAAAAAATGAAATGTCCAAATTGCACAAACGTTGATTTAGTTATGTCAGAAAGACAAGGTGTTGAAATTGATTATTGCCCCAGTTGCCGTGGTATATGGCTTGATAGAGGCGAACTTGATAAAATTCTTGACAAAGCAATGTCAAACGAAAAGGGTTCTCCATTCTATCAGCAATCACCTCAGCAATTCAAAGAATACAGGCATCACGATTCTCACGATTATCACAAACACCGCAAAAAGCATTGGTTGAGCGAATTTTTTGACTAAAACTTAAATTTATGAAACCTTTAGTTCTATTTATTTTACTTTTTGCTACTGCCTATTTAAAAGCTCAAAAAACAGAGCTTTTTCCAACTTATAATTCTATTGGAATAAAAATAAGTGAAATTGGCAATTACGACAGTTGCCAAATTGAATACAAAAAACAATCAGAATCAGAATGGTTGCTTGGGTTTCAGCCCGATACAATTACAATTTCTAATGAAAAACAATTCAGAGGAAGTATTATGTTGCTTGAGGCAAACACAAGCTATGAAATAAAAATAACATTATTTAATAATTCTAATAGCAAAGAACTTGAAGTTTTAAATCAGAAAACTTGGGCATTAACAACATTTACCCCAACTTCTGATATTAAATGGGTTTCGCCAAATGGGAATGGTGATTACACAAAAGAAAATCCCGGAAATTTAAAAAATTTATTCACTTCGGGTAAAGTAATTTGTGGAACAACCATATACCTTACTGATGGCACTTACTCAACTAACGATTTGCAATTGAATATTAATAATAGTTGCACCGAAAATACACCTATTGTAATAATTGCTGCACCTAACAGCAAACCAATTTTTGACGGAGGTATGGTAATCACTACAAAATGGGTGCAAACACAAACTGACTCAAATCTCTACTACACAACAATACCTTCAAATGCCCGCCATTCAAACATTTGCGTACTTGGCAGCACTTCAATATACCCCTACCCTTCGCTAAACGCTGAAATATTGTTGGGTAACTACAATTTAAGAAACTTGAGTTTTGGATATGATGGTTTTGTAAGAGATGAAAATACAATTTGGATAAAAACTCATAAAGGTATAAACCCTAATGATTCTATTGTTACTGTTTCAAACTCGTTCAGGTTTTTAACAGTTTACGGTAAAAACAACAATGCTTATTTGAAAATTAAAGGTATAAAATTTAAAAATTTCGGCAAACCTGTTTTAAATGAATTAGGCAATACAAATGATGCATATCTTGCAATGGTTTTTGACCTGAGAAACGTACATCATGTTTATTTTGACAGTTGTTATTTTATAAACAATACAAGCGATATTGCATTTAATAGCCAGTGCAATTATTTAACCATTCAAAATTCTTATTTTAAAAACGAAGTTGGCAAATGGACACATGCAATGATTAAAAAAGCAAATATTTTTGTTCATACTATTTTGCATACTATTTCATCGTCAAGAGGCAGAGGCATTGAAACATCGGCTATATTTCTAAATTCGAGCAAACAAGTAGTAATAAAAAACAATTATTTTGATGGACTAAATTCAGGTTTAGAAAGCTATATTTCTTATGGGTTTAATGAAGAAATAGACATAAATAACAATGTATTTGTAGATAATTTTGATGCGATAGAATGCGATGGCTACTGGTCAAATTTAAGAGTTTGGGGAAATGAAATAATACGCCCAATGGCTGGTATATCTGCTGCTCCACCGTATTATGGTCCACGTTACTTTTACAAAAACCTAATACATGGAATGCAAGGACGAAGAAATGAAAAAGACGATCCGTATTTTATAGGTTGCCAGCCGGTAAACAACGTTTATAATGGGCAAGGAGTAGGAATTAAAACGAACTCAACCTATATGGAAAATGTGCCCGAAGGCAATTTGTATTTTTTTAACAATACATTTCACTCTGACGATACACTTGGTTTTGTATTTACATCATGGTATGCAGAATGGCGAAAAGCCTTATTTATAAACAATTCTTATTCTCACTCAAAAAGTTTTCCTTTTTTTTATTGTAATCTGGCAAGTGTTCAAACTAATAGTGATTTTCAAATTTCATCAATAAATGAAAACTACTTTTCGTATAACCCCAATTCGCCTATAATAGTGGCTAAGCACATTAATGGTCAATACAATTGTACTGAAATAGACAAAGTGGACGATATACAAAGTACTTTAAGCAGTATTTCTGGTAGTCCATATATTTTCATCGGAAAAGCTACCCAATTGAATCCTATGTTTAAAGACAAAAAAACAGGAGGTTTTGAATTGGAATACAATAGTCCGTTGATAGATGCTGGCATAGAAATTAAAGGTTTTTACGATTTTAATGGCAAAAGCCCTGATATAGGGGCAAAAGAGAGTAAATTTACTAATAAAATTATTGAAATTATAAATAACAATAATACTATTATAGCTTTTCCTAACCCTGCAAAAAACTATGTAAAAATTAATAAACCCAATTTTGAAAAACCAATATTGCTTACATTATCAAACAATATAGGTAAAATTATATATCAAAGTAAATCTTTTAACCCCAAAACCGAAATTATAGATTTAAGCATTTTGCATAATGGTATATATTTTATTGAAGTTACACATAATTGCAAAAAATACAGAACTAAAATTATAAAAATAGCAGATTGATGAATGTTATTAGCTTATTTTCGTTAAAAGAACAGAAGTTGTTACAAAAGTTGAAAATGAATTTTAAATACCAAGTTAAATTATTGTTTTTTTTAATAATAACTGGATTATTTTCATGCACAAAATCGCAGATTAAAAAAGATGACTCTACAGGTACAAGCAATCTAAAAGAATCAACAATTTTAAATATAAGCTACGGAAAACATACGCAACAAACTTATGATATTTATTTGCCGGCACACCGCGACAGCAATACCGCTGCAATATTGCTGTTGCATGGCGGGGCATGGAAAGCAGGCGATAAAGCTGATGTGAACAATTATGTTACATTAATTAAAAATACATGGAAAAATGTAGCAATAGCAAATATGAATTATCGTTTGGCAAGCAATGCAAATAATATTCATCACAACGAAATAATGGATGATATAAAACTTGTGGTTTCACATTTGGTAAACAATAAAAACAATTACAATGTATCTACAAAACTCGGGATAATGGGAACAAGTGCCGGAGGGCATTTAGCTATGATTTACGCCTACAAATACAACTACCAAAACAATATAAAATGTATAGGAAATATTTTTGGACCGAGTAATTTAAACGATTGGTCTTGGTATAATAGTTATAATTTATGGCTTGGAGGCAAAGTTGGCGATTTTATTACAGAATATGTTGGTCAATCGTGGGATACCACTGTTTATAAGAGTGTAAGCCCAATTTGGAATATTTCTTCGCAAAGTCAGCCTACAATAATTTTTCATGGAAACTTAGACCCAATTGTTCCTTTGTACCAAAGCCAGCATTTGAGTGATAAACTTAATAAATCCGGGGTAACTCGTCAATACAATGAATATGTAGCCTTTCATGGTTTTGACGAAAACCAAAATATAGATGTTGTAAACAAACTTGTAGCTTTTTTTAAAACATATTTGAAATAAAATTTGGCTTAACACTAAAACTCAATTCACTTTAAAGCCAATATTCATCTGCTCAAGTTCGTTTTTCAGTTCGGTATTCCAATCAATTCGCAGTTGGCGGCTTAGTAATTGTGTTTTATGAAGACTTTCGGTATCTACAACAGCTATTTTTAATGCAGCTTTACCTTTATTTTTCTCAAAAAGATTTTTTAGTTTAACTAAATTTTCATTATTTATCTGCTTATTGTCAAGCAAAAGTTGAACACTTTTTAGATTAGTATCTTTCATATCAGCAAGAAATGAAATATTGTTTATTTTAATATTGAGTTCATTTTTAAAATCATTTTTAATAATGCTTCCATTTACAAACAACATGGCATTTAAATGTATATTACCTCTGAATTTTGGAAAATCATTTCCAAAAAGTGTAAATTCTTTTGAACCACTGAAATCTTCAAGCACAAATTTTGCCCATGGCTTCCCGTTTTTGCTCACTTTTTCTTCAAAAAGAGTTACAATACCGGCAATTTTCAATTCCTTTTTCTTTATTTCATTTAAGTCAGTGAGTTCAGATATTTTTGTATTAGTAAAAACTTCTATTTCTATTTTAAAATCGTCAAGCGGATGCCCAGAAATAAACATTCCCGATACTTCTTTTTCGCGGTGCAGTTTTTCTATTGTATGCCATTCGTCAATGTAAGGAATTTTAGGTTCAGGAATATTTGCATCACCATCAATACCAAAAAGTGAATTTTGTGAACTGTTTTTGTTTTCCTGAATATTTCCTCCGTATCTTATTGCAATTTCAACGCCATTGGGCGAATTTTCGTTTGATTTTACAAGGTATTGAGCACGATTAAAAGTACCCCAACTATCAAAAGCACCCGCCAATGCAAGAGCCTCGAGTGATTTTTTATTTACTGTTCTCAAACTTACTCTTGATGTTAAATCGAAAATGCTTTTATAAAAACCATCTTTTTTACGTTGTTTTATAATTTCTTCGGTAGCTGCATCACCAATTCCCTTTATTGCCCCAAGCCCAAACCTGATTTCACCTTTTTTGTTTACGGAAAAATTTATGCCGCTTTCGTTAATATCAGGTCCTTTTACAGGCACTTTCAATCTTTTACATTCATCCATAAAAAATGTAATTTGTTCAATATTGTTGTTGTTGTGTGTAAGTGTAGATGCTAAAAACTCTGCAGTATAATATGTTTTAAGATATGCCGTGTGATAGCCTAAATAGGCATAGCATGTTGCATGAGATTTGTTAAAAGCATATTGGGCAAAGGCTTCCCAGTCTTTCCAAATTTTTTCACATATTTTAAAATCAAAACCGTTGTTATGGCAACCTTCCATAAACTTTGATTTCATATTATCTAATGTTGCTTTATCTTTTTTTCCCATTGCTTTACGAAGTAAATCGGCATCTCCTTTCGAAAAATTTGCAAGTTTTTGTGAAAGCAACATCACCTGCTCCTGATATACTGTAATTCCGTAGGTTTCTTCAAGTATTTCTGACATTACATCAATGTCGTAAATTATTTTTTCGCGACCATGTTTACGGGCAACAAAGTTTTTAATATATTCCATAGGACCTGGTCTGTACAGAGCATTTACAGCTATTAGCTCGTCTAAAACTGTAGGTTTCAAGTCTTTTAATGCCTTTTTCATACCATCGCTTTCAAATTGAAATACACCATTTGTATCACCACGTTGAAAAAGCTCAAAAGTTTTTGCATCGTCAAGTGGTATTTCTTCAGTTTTTATTTTCAATCCATGATTTTGTTCAATCATGTCTATTGCATCTTTTATAATTGTTAAAGTTTTTAACCCGAGAAAATCCATCTTTAATAATCCTGCATCTTCTACAGTTTTACCGTCAAATTGTGTAACCCACATTTCGCTGTCTTTCATTGTGCAAACAGGTATAATATCCGAAATATTGCAAGGTGCAATAATTACAGCCGAAGCATGAACACCAACGTTTCGCACCGAGCCTTCGAGCAATCGGGCTTCTTTAAGTACTTTTGAGTGTAGTGTATTTTCTTTAATTTTATTTCTTAATATTTTTATTGAAGCAATTTCATCAGAATTATAATTTTCTCTTAGTTCATCATCTTTTCCATCAAAAATTAAATCAAAGTTTACATTAGGTGATTCGGGAACGAGCTTTGACAAAGCTGCTGACTCATCAAGCGACAATTCTAAAACACGTGCTACATCTTTTATAGCACTTTTGGCTTTCATTGAACCATAGGTGATAATTTGTGCAACCTGTTCTTGCCCATATTTTTCAATAACATAATCAATTACTTTTTGCCTGCCTGCATCGTCAAAATCTGTATCAATATCGGGCATACTCTTTCTGTCGGGATTTAAAAATCTTTCAAAAAGTAAATTGTATTTTATAGGGTCAACATTAGTAATGCCAATACAATATGCTACTGCTGAACCTGCTGCTGAGCCTCGTCCGGGTCCGATAACTACATTTAAATTTACTGCAGCCTTGCAAAAATCTGAAACGATTAGAAAATATCCTGCAAACCCCATTTTTTTTATAACTCCTAATTCAAAATCTAATCTTTCCCTAACATTTTCTCTTATTTGACCATACCTGTTTTCGGCACCTTTAAATGTTAAAAATCTAAGATATTCATCGGCATCATTAAATGGTTTAGGTAATGGAAAATTGGGGAGCATTACGCTTTTTTTCAAATTTAAAACATCTACTTTATCTGCAATTTCGAGAGTATTTTCTAAGGCATGTGGCAAATCAGGAAAAATTTCAAACATTTCCTTTTTTGTTTTAAAATAAAATTCGTCATTCGAAAAACCAAAGCGTTGTCCTTTTCCTTCGCCCTTTGGCGTACTTTGCAAATCGCCAGTATTTACACAAAGCAATATATCATGGGCATTGGCATCTTCGCGGTTTATATAATGCGAATCGTTTGATACAATCATGTTTACACTATACTTTTTTGAAAACCTGATTAATGCTTCGTTTACTTTTTGTTGCTCTGGCAAGTTGTGGTTTTGAAGTTCAAGATAGAAATCGTCACCAAACAAATCGAGCCACCATTTTAGTTTTTCTTCTGCTTTTTCTTCACTTTCGTTAAGTATTGCCTGTGGAATTTCGGCACCTATGCAGCATGATGTGGCTATCAATCCCTTATGATATTTTAAAATTAATTCTTTATCAATTCTCGGATATTTACTGTAAAAACCTTCGATATAGCCCAATGAACAAAGTTTTGTAAGGTTTTGATATCCTTCCATATTTTTTGCAAGCATCAGTTGATGGTATCTGTTATCAGCTTTTTCTCTCGAGAATTGTTTTTTATGGCGGTCTTCTACAAGGTAAAACTCACAACCCACAATTGGCTTAATTCCTTTTTTGGTACATTCGGCCACAAACCTGAATGCGCCAAACATATTGCCATGATCGGTTATTGCTATTGCTTTCATTTCGTCAGCCACAGCTTTCTTAACCATTCCTTCTATGCTGCTTGTACCATCGAGCAAGCTAAATTGTGTATGACAATGTAAGTGGCAAAAATCCGGCATAATAAGTTCTTTTATTTCTTTAGAGGCAAAGTTATAATTGCTCTTTTTAAGATTTTGATTAGTGGATAAATTAATATAAGTTTATCTTCTTTTGTAAATTTTAGACAACTATTAAAACATTATTTTGTTATTTATTTTATGGAAAAATTGAAATATCCAATAGGAAAATTTACTCTACAAAAAGAGTACACTAAAGAGCAAATTAATGAATATATTCTTAACATTGAAAATTTGCCCATAAACCTAAAAACAATACTTAATATAATTTCGGAACTTGATTTCCAAAAACAATACCGCGAAGGAAGTTGGAATATAAAACAACTTGTACATCATATTGGCGAAAGCCATACCAATGCATATATACGGTTAAAATTAGCATTAACAGAAGATAACCCAATAATTAAACCATATAATGAAACTTTATGGGTAAACACAAACGAAAACAACTTGCTTGATGCACAAGTATCTATAATGTTAATTGAAGCAATTCACTTAAAGTTTGTTTGCCTTGCAAAATCATTAGATGAAATTATGTTAAACCGCACATTTTTCAATCCACAGAGCAACCGTACTTTCAGAGTAAGTGATTTACTTTGCCTTTACAGTTGGCATGGACTGCATCATAGCGCCCATATTAATTTAGCACTTGGTTTATAGTTTTAAAACATTTATCAATTAAATATTTTTCTATTTATTTTTCTGAAAAATATGTATGAAATACACTATAATATTTTCTTGAAAATAGTTTGTAATCAAAACAAAATGGATATAATATTGCAACTTAAAAATTTAAAAAAATAAAGAAAATGAAAAAATTACTATTATTTACTCTGTTATCGTTTGCTTTAATTTCGCAAGCTCAAAAAGTTTCGTACTCATATTATTTTAACGACCCTCAAAAAATTAATCCAACAAAAATATATCTTGATATTTTAACACTTGATGGTGGTGGTCTGGGTGCAGGCTTACATGGTTATTTCAAACCTGTAAAAAATATTTTTGTAAACGGTATGTTTCGTTATAATTATTTGAGTATAGCTAATTCGGGTGAAAAATTATCTACAAATGAATTAAAATCTGGTTTTCATGGTGAAGCATCAGCACAATATCAATTTGCTGGCAATATTAAAAAGAAAGAAAAAAGAACAGGTATAAAAGTTGGGGCAAAAACCTCTTTGCGTATAAAAGCTAAAGTTCATAAATCATATCATGTAAAAGTTGGTGCCATGCTTTATCGCCATGCTATACAAGCTACAGAAGATATACCATTTGTTTCAAATGGAGTGAATATTTATAACAATGATAAAGGAATTTTTTCAAACCAAACCGGTACTTGTTTTTTTGTAGGTTATACTGGCAAAAAAGTAAGAAAAGTAGGGGTTGATATTGATATGTATGGCAAAAGAAGAACATTTTTAGCACGTACATTTTTTATTGATGCAATTATTGGAGGTACTGTCTTGTCTGACGTTACAGTAAACAATATAAATTACAACATTAATGACACAAAGAGAGATGCAGTAGGATATAGAATGGGTTGGGAATTGGAAGAAAACGGTACTGATGTAAGATTTGAAATGGGTAAAAAACCTGGCGTTTTATTAATAAAAGATGTTCCATTCAATTACGTGTTAATCAACTTTGGATTCAGAATATATGGTAAAGAGAAATTCATATTTTAATTGCAATATTTAAAAAATAAGTTTATTCTTTTTCAGGGTTTAGTTTAAGGGCTATTCTGTAAAACAAAAACGGTAAATATCTTTTAAAATACACCATTAATACATCCATTTTACCAATGTAAGCTTCTCTTTTTCTTTGTGAAATGGCTTTTATAATTTTTTGGGCACAAATATTTACAGGCAAACCGTTCTTTTGACCTTCATCAAGTTTGTTATGAGGATTTCCGCTACTTTCTATTGCATTGTACGAGATATTAGTAAAAACTCTGCCGGGGCATATTAACGATACAAAAACATTGTGTTTGCGGTTTTCTAATCCTAAAGATTCAAAATATCCTAATAGTGCATGTTTTGAGGCTGAATATGTGCTTCGTAAAGCAAATCCGAATTTTCCGGCAAGGCTGCTTATAACCGCAATTTGCCCACCACCGCGATTTATCATGTATGGAACTACAGCATTTGTCAAAGCTACCTGAGCAAAGAAATTTACTTCCATTATTTTTCTTACAATAGTTATTGGAGTCTCGATAGCATAACCTCTTTGCGAAATTCCTCCATTATTTATCAAAATATCAACACCATTTTTGAAAGAAATGGCTTTAGAAACAATTTCAGATATATTTTCTAAATTCTCAAGGTCAAAAGGCAAAACCATACATTCAGCATTCATATCATTACAAAGTTTTGCTACTTTTTCGAGTTCATCTTTTCTTCTTGCCGATATTACAATGTTGAAACCCATTGCGGCATATTGCAATGCAAGTTCTTTGCCAATACCGCTGCTTGCTCCTGTAATCCAAACCGTTTTTTTCATATCCATGTAAGAATATAATGTTCTTTTTCTTTCATCAAATTGTCGTTTATCATTCCTATTTCATTAGCATTTGCGTTTTTAACTTCGTAAAATTTATAATTTACATCAAGGCAAATATTGTCATTTTTTTTAAAATAAAAATGTAAAATACATTTTTCAGTATCAATTTTTATAAGTTCTATATGCTCTTTAAAATCAATATCAATTAATGGCGAATACTTAAATACCGTTTCTTTACCGCTCCAAATAAGGCAGCATAATGTATTGTAAAAATCTGCCGGCAATAAAGAAGTTTCAATTTGTGAAGAAAATTTATAAGCAATTTTTGAAATTCTATGGTCAAATTTTTCTAAATCTATACCACACAAATCTTCAGCATTAAACACTGCTGCTGCCATAGACCAGGAATGTGTAATAGACACATGCCCTTTATTGTTTTCGGTATAGGGCTTACCATGAATGTTTTTTATCAATTTAAAATTTTTGTTTGGCAATACTTCTTGTAAAGCTATACGTGCTGCAAGCCAATGTGTATTACGTTTTTCGTTATTAAAGGGATGAAAATTGTCTATTACAAGTAATTTTTGTAATGTTTCACATTGCTCGGTAATAAGCCACACAGCTACATTATTTTTATCTTTTATAAATTTTGAAACTAATGGCAATTTTTAAAACAATTAAGGAAGTAATCTTCCATACATTCGTGGAAAAGGAATTGACTCTCTCACATGTTTCAATTTGCAAACCCATGTAACGAGCCTTTCAAGCCCCAAACCAAAGCCTGCGTGTGGTACAGAGCCATAACGCCTCAAATCCAAATACCATTCAAAAGCTTCCATAGGCAGTTTGTGTTCAATTATTTTAGCTGTAAGCATTTCAAGATTTGTTTCTCTTTCGCCTCCACCAACAATTTCGCCATATCCTTCAGGAGCAAGCACATCAACGCCTCGTGCAAAACGGTTATCATCGGGGTTGCGTTTCAGATAAAAAGCCTTTACTTCATGTGGCCAGTCATATACCATTATCGGGCTATTGTAAAGCCTTGTAATTACTGTTTCGTCACTTCCGCCAAAGTCATTTCCGTATTCAAAATTTTTGGCAGAATTTATCCATTGTGGTATATTTCTTAGTTCTTCTTCTGTTTCTTTTAAATCGTTTTTTAACTGGTCTATTTTATTTTGGTTAAAATTAATTTCACCCTTTTTCATCCCCGGAGTTTTTATTTTCAATTCTCTATCTGAAATTTCATTTTTTATTTTTTCAAATTTATCATTTGTTTCAATTAATAACTGCTCGAGCGATGTTATACTATTCAACCCATTTACATCTTTTTCGCCTTTTATTATTTTAACGGCTTGGTCATAAGTTAAACGAGGAAAAGGAGCTAAGCTGCTTTCTAACATTTCGGTATTTCTATCAATTATTTTAAGTTCGTTTTGGCAATTTTGCAAAACATCTTTAATTACAAAATGCAAAAAACTTTCAATCAAATTCATATTGTCAAAAATGTCAAAAAAAGCCATTTCGGGTTCAATCATCCAAAACTCGGATAAATGACGACGGGTTTTAGATTTTTCGGCTCTAAAAGTAGGTCCAAAAGTATAAATTTTGCCCATAGCCATAGCCATAGCTTCGCCGTACAACTGCCCCGATTGCGATAAATAAGCAGGTTCGCCATAATATTCGGTTTCAAAAAGCGTAGAAGTTCCTTCGCAAGCATTACCCGAAAAAATCGGAGCATCCATTTGCACAAATCCCTCACTTTGAAAAAAGTTGTGTATTGAAAAAATTATTTGGTTTCTAATTTTCATTATTGCCCACTGCCTATTGCTTCTAAGCCATAAATGGCGGTTGTCCATTAGAAAATCAACCCCATGTTCTTTCTTTGAAATAGGATAATTTTTTACATCTTGCAAAATATTTATTTGAGATAATTGCACTTCAAAACCGCCTATTTGCCTTTCATCTTCAATTACTTTTCCTTTTACAATCAATGAACTTTCAAGCCCAAGACTTACAGCTTTATTAAAAACCTCATCGCCCAAAATATTTATATCTCCTACACACTGGCAAATACCTGTTCCATCTCTAAGAACAATAAAAACAAGCCCCTTGCTATCGCGACGATTTGATACCCATCCTTTTAAAATTACTTCTTCGCCTTTATATTTTGATAAATCTTTAATAAACATTTTTAATTTTATTGCTGTATTTGTTATAATTTTGGCAAAATTAATTTAATTTTTTAGATTGGTTTAATATTATGTTAAAGCAAAGTCAAAGTCAAAAGCAACTTCAAAAGCTATCACCCCAGCAATTGATGTACGTTAAAATGCTTGAACTTAATACGCTCAATTTTGAACAACGGCTTGAAGAGGAACTAATTGAAAATCCAGCTTTAGAAATTACCAAAGACGATGATGATTTTGAAAATGAATTTGAAGAAGAATCATTTCCTGAAATAGAAAAAAATGAAAATGAAGAATTTCAAAACGATTTTGAAGAGCCCGAAAACACTATAGAAAAAGAAACTTTTGAAGAAATTGACATCGAAGATTTTATTGAAGACGACTCTGATGATTATCGCTTAAACGACAATAACAAAAACGAAGATGATGATAAAATTTATCCTCAAATTGTATTTTCTACAAGTTTTAGAGATACACTTTCTGAACAAATTAACAGCACATTTGAAGATGAAGATGAAATTTTGATTGCCGAGCAAATTATTGGTTCGCTTGACGATGACGGGTATTTACGCCGCGAATTACAATCACTTGTAAACGACCTGTTGTTTCAATACAATCACAATACAACGATTGAAAAAATAGAGAAGGTTTTATTTAAAATTCAAAAATTTGAACCTCCGGGAATTGGGGCAAGAAACCTGCAGGAATGTTTGCTTATACAAATTCGAAAAAAAGAAGAAAAAGGTAGAAATCCTATAATTGAACTCTCAAAACTTATAATTACAAATTGTTTTGAAGATTTTACAAAACGCCAATTTGAAAAAATTGCAAACAAACTAAATGTGCATATTGAATATCTTAAAGAAGCAGTACAACTTATTACAAAGTTAAATCCTAAGCCTGCAACAGTAGATGACGAAACCAAAACCGAAACAGTAATTCCCGATTTTGTTGTAGCCGATAATCTTGGAAATTTTGAAATTATACTCAATCAAGGAAATCAACCGGAACTGAAAATAAGTCAAGATTTTTCAGATTCATTAAAATATTACGATAAAGCAAATACTAAAAACAACAACAAAGAAGCTGTACAGTTTTTAAAACAAAAAATTGACAATGCAAAATGGTTTATAGATGCCGTAAAACAACGCCAAAACACATTATTGCTCACAATGTCGGCAATAGTTGATATTCAAAAAGAATTTTTTAAAACAGGTGATAGTTCAAAACTAAAACCAATGAAACTAAAAGATATTGCCGAAAAAATAAATATGGATATTTCTACAATATCAAGAGTTGCAACAAGCAAATATGTACAGACTGATTATGGCATTTTTTTGTTAAAATACTTTTTTTCTGAAGGAATTGTAAATGAAGATGGCGAAGAAATTTCAACAAAAGAAGTAAAAAGGCTAATGCAGGAAACAATAAATGCAGAAGATAAGAAAAACCCAATGACAGATGACGAACTTACCGAGCTACTAAAAACCAAAGGCTATACAATGGCAAGACGTACAGTAGCCAAGTACCGCGAACAACTAAATATACCGGTTGCAAGGCTCCGAAAATCATTTTAAAACTCATTAATGAAAAAAACTGCTACACTAATTTCATATATTTTTCATCCGTTATTTGTTTCATTTTTCAATATACTGTTTTTACTGATAAGCATTGGAAACCGCGGGCCCGTATTGGGTTTTACCTTGTTACTTTCATTGTTTTTTTTGGTTTTAATACCTGTTTTTTATACCGTTTTGATAATTTTTTTAGAAAAAAGAAATTTTAAATTGAGCTATTTAAGCGAAGCAGGGATTGATGAAAGAACTAAAATACTTGCAGTTTCAATTATTCATTTTCTGATTTTTTTAATTCTTACCACAAACCTAAACTTTGTATTTCTGAGAGATTATAAAACCATGTTTTCTACAATTATAATGGGTATGGTTTTAATTTCAATTGTGTCATTTTTATTTCACTTTTTTGGAGTTAAAAATAGTTTGCACACTCTTGTTTTAAGCTTTTTTGCATGCTTTTATTTGATATTTATATGGCAAGTTCCAGATTTAAACTCGTTGGCTACATTTAATAAATCATTACTTTTAAACGCTGCTGCAACAAACTTATTAATATTGATCCCTGTAAGTTTTTCTCGATATTTTTTAAAATCACACGATTGGCTTGAAATTGCTTTCGGAATATTTATTGGTATATTTTGCCCAATTGTGCTAACTTTGCTTTCGTATGGATTATAAATCAATTTTATATACAAAAAGTGATACTGTTTTGACAATAACTTTAAACAGACCCAATGTATATAATGCCTTAAACGAAGAAATGATTTTTGAACTTCAAGATGCTTTTTCAAAAGCCACTATTGACCAAGATATTAGAGTGATAGTATTAACTGGAATAGGAAAAGCATTTTGTTCGGGTCAAGATTTAAAAGAATTCTTATCAAACCCAAATCCTTCATTTATTGATTCAATTTACAAACGGTATAATCCATTAATAAAAGCTATGAGAGAAATTCCCAAACCAATAATTTGCCGATTAAACGGCATAGCAGCAGGGGCGGGTTGTTCACTTGTATTAGCATGCGATTTTGTAATTGCACATTTTGAAGCTACACTTGTGCAAGCCTTTGTTGGCATTGGTCTTGTCCCCGACAGTGGTTCATCGTATTTTTTACCACGTGCTACAAGCAGCAAATTTGCATTTGAAGCCGCAACAATGGGAAACAAAATTAGCGCAACAAGAGCCTTTGAAATCGGAATGATAAACAGAGTTTGCAATGATGATGAGTTTGAATATACAGTAAATGATATTGTAAACTATTATAAAAATGCTCCAACCAAAGCTATTGGCTTAATTAAAAAAATGTTGAACAATTCAACCAATTCAAACCTCGATACGCAACTTGATTTTGAAGCATTTTGTCAAGAAATAGCCGGCAATACAAATGATTTTAAAGAAGGGACTAATGCCTTTATAGAAAAAAGAAAACCGGTCTTTAATGGAAATTAAATGAAAAATAAAATAATAATTTTAACATTACTTTTTACTTCTTACAGCAGTTTTTTGCAAGCACAATGCGGAACTTACGAATATGAAAACTATTTGAAAAAAAAATTTCCTGGTTTTGGCGAAGCATTAGATAAAACAAGGGAAGAATCACACAAATCATCAAAACTTCTTTATAAAGCTGATGACCAAACTATATATTACATACCCGTAGTTTTTCATATTTTATGGAACACTCCTGAATTGAATATTCATGATTCTTTGATATATTCACAAATAAAAGCATTAAACGAAGCTTATAATCACAACCACAAAGACACAGGCAAAGTAAGAAGTGTTTTTAAACCTGTAGTTGGTAATGCAAGAATTGTATTTTACCTTGCCAAAAAAGACCCGGAAGGAAAGCCAACCAACGGAATTAACAGAGTAAAAACAAAAAAATCAGATTTTGGCGATAATTTCGGTCAAGCTGAATCAGTAAAATTTACTTCGGAAGGTGGTAGTGATGCCTGGAACCCAAACAAATATCTGAATATTTGGGTTTGTCGTTTCACTTATCAAGGTTATTTACTTACGGCAGCCTATGGTTTTCCCCCTATAAATGCCAAATTTTGGAATTCACAATTTTACAAAGACATTGACCTTCATGGTGTGGTAATAAATTATCAGTTTGTAGGTGTAAAAAATCCCTACGATGGATTAAGCTCTTCAATTCGCGAAAAAACACTTGTTCACGAAATAGGGCATTATCTTGGGTTAAGACATATATGGGCTGATAAAAATAAAACTTGTAATGGTGATGATGATGGATTTAAAGACACCCCGTTTTGCAGTATTGCAAGTTCAAATTGTGTAGCAAATAAAAATTCATGTTACGAAGGCAGTGGCGACAAACCTGATATGTATGAAAACTATATGGATTATACTCCTTACCCTTGTACCGTTATGTTTTCAAAAGAACAAGCAAACCAAATGCGATGGAATTTGGTAAATTTAAGACCCGAAGTAGGCACAACAAGTATTGATAATTCAATTCCTGCTTCAGAATTTGTAAACATAAACCCCAACCCTGCAAGTAGTTTTTTGAATGTAAATCTTGATAAAAAAGGAAATTATTTAATAAAAATAACAAATATAGTTGGTCAACCAATAGTAGAACAAAACTTTTCAATTTCAGATAATTTCAGATACAAATTCAATTGTGAAACACTATCATCGGGGGTATATTATATAAAAGTTTTTTATGAAAACCAAAAAGCTCTAAGTCAAAAATTCATTATTCAATAACCCTTAAAATTGATTATTCACTTAAATTCATTGATTTGTTCAGGAATTTATACATGTTTCAAATTCTAAATTTAAAGCTAAACCCTTTATTAATTCAGCATTTTTTAGTTTTTAAGCAATGAGTTTTTTAGTTTAAATTTCAAATTAAAAACCATATCAACATTTTTTTTAAATTTTAGTATGATTAATATGCTCTAAGACCTTAGTATTTTTGGGATAAATTCAATTTTTTAAAAGGTTAATTTATGAGAAATTTTACACTTTTAATATCTTCGGCTCTGCTGATATTTTCAATAAAATCAGAAGCACAACAATTGCCACCAACAAGCAGTTATTTTATCAATTCATATCTTTCAAATCCCGCTTTTGCAGGTTTAAACGGAAATAAAATTTTTCTTTTAAACCGCAGCAACTGGAAAGCAAACACTAATAAAACTGAGAGTTTTCTGGCATCATACAACGGAAATTTTAGAAATGGTAGCGATGGTATAGGGTTTATAGCCTATAACGACTCAAGAGACATACTTTCACGAAGCTCTATCACCGGTACATACAGTTACAAAGTACAAATTGATAAAAAAAGTATGCTTGCATTTGGTTTTTCAATTGGTTATGAACAAGCAAAGCTAATAACAGAAAGGGTTGACCTTGAAAAAACACAAAAAATTACACTTGCAGAAAAATCAAATTCTACTACAGATTTTGATGGTAATTTTGGAGTTTCTCTTCACAAAAATGGATTAAATATTGGCATTGCCGGATATCGTCTTTTAGAGTCTAATCAAATAAAAGTAAATTCAGAATACTATGACGATTTTGCATATTTATTTGAAAAACATTTGGCTTGCAATGTTTCATATTTATTTTGTCTAAAAAACAAAAATTTCAAAATTGAACCTACACTTCAAGCTAGAAAGAGCATTGATTCAAAATTAAATTTAGATTTTAATACTGCTGCGTATTACAAATCAAAACTATGGATAAGTGGTGGATACCGCCAATTATACGGATACGATTTTTCGGCAGGAATGCAGTTTTACAATAAAATTTCATTAGGATATACATTTGCAATACAACAAAAGAAAAATACAGGAAATTTTCATGAAATATTTTTTGGATTTGACCTTGGAGGAAAAAGTTTTAAAAATGATGGAGATAAAGATGGCGTATCTGATTTGTTTGATAAAGAACCTGCAAGCGTAAAAGGAAGTGTTGTAAATAACGATGGGGTAGCACTTGACAGCGACAATGATAAAGTAGCAGACGGAATTGATGAACAACCCAATACACCATCTGGAGCAACTGTTGATTCGCATGGTATTGCTTTAGATACAGACCACGACGGAGTAATTGACCTGTTTGATATGCAAGCTAATACCCCTGAAGGGTGCGTTGTAGATAATTTTGGAATAGCTTCTGATAGTGATAATGATGGAATTTTAGACTGTTTTGACAAAGAAGTAAATACAATTCACGGTGCAAAAATTGATAAAAACGGTACAGCAATTGACACAGACAAAGACGGCGTGCCTGACGTAAAAGATCGCGAACCTGAAACACCACACTGGCAACATATTGGCGAAAAATACAATATTAATGCCTCAAAATGTATAGTAGATGAATGGGGAGTAGCCAAAGACAGCGACAAAGATGGTTATAAAGATTGTATTGATGGTCAAATTTTCTCGCCGACGGGAGCAAAAGTAGATAAAAATGGGATTGCAATAGTAAAACCTGATGATATAATTATTGAAAAGGTTGTAGATTCTGATGGCGATGGCATTTCTGACGATTTAGATCTTGAACCCAATACTCCAAAAGGTTCAGTTGTTGACCAATGGGGAAGAAGCCCACTCGTAAGCCAAGATCCATCTTCGATACACCGAATAAATGTAGATGAAATTGAAGACAGTTCACAAATTTGGGATTATTATGTAATAATAGGTGCCTTCAGATATTACAACAATCTAAAAAACTATCAAAAATATCTATTAAAAACCTATGATGAACCTACACAAGTATTGGTTACACCACAAAACTACTACTATGTGTGGACTAAAAAAATATTCACTAAGGATGAGGCAAAAGCTGAAATGAACAGGTTAACAGAAAAAAGGCTAAAAGACTATATAGTAGGCAATCCTTGGATGTGGCGTGAATCAAAAAACAAATAATTTTCATTAAAAAACTCTAAAAACAAATTGCAATGAGTTCTGATTTTTCAAAAAAAATTAAAGTTGCAATAATTGATGATAGTGTTTTCAGTATAACAGCAATTACTAAGATTTTAGAAAACAAAAATGATATAATTGAAATAACTTTTACATCATCAGATGCAAACGAAGCATTAATAAAACTTGCAAAATATGAAATAGATATTTTGTTTTTAGATATTGAAATGCCACTTTTAAATGGTTTTGAAATTTTAGAAAAAATTGGTCAATATACATTTCAGGTTGTATTTACTACAGCTCATGAAAATTATGCTCTGAAAGCCTTTAAAATTCATGCATTTGATTATTTGATTAAACCAATAGACAAGTTTCATGTTGAAGATGTTATAAATCGTTTTTTAAACCGTGAAAAAAATATTTCAGAAATTGAAACTTCAGAAATACATAACCAAAAGCCCGAAAGCAAAGTAATAGAAGCAAACGGCAGATTGATAATTGATACACATGGTAAAACTTATTTTATTAATATTTCGAATATTTTTTACCTGAAAGCTGAAAGAGTTTACAGTAAGATAATTTATGATGAAAAATCAGTTTTAGTTTCAAAAAGCACAAATTATTTTGAGAATATTCTTCAAAATTTGAATTTTTTCAGAACTCATCGTTCTTACTTGGTAAACCTTAATCAGGTAAAAGACTTATTAAAAAAAAATAATTCATCATTTTTTGTAAGAATGAAAAATCTTGATGAAATAATATTATCAAGACAGCATAAGAAAGAATTTTTAGAAAAAATGAAAAGCATCAATTAATCTTTCATAGAAATCAATATTTGGCACACTGCCATAAGCAAAAACACAGGAGAATAAATCCATGTATCTAATGATGCATAAAGACCTTTTCTAATTGATTTTGTAAATCCAAAACTTGTAAAATTTCCAACCGAACGGTAAAAAAAACCTAATGAAATTATTCTATTTATCCATAACATTAAGTTTGGGTTTACATTTATATTATTAATGCCTGTCTGTGTTAAATTTACTATAAAAATAAATGCAAGCAAAATTGCTATAATAAATATCTTGTTTCTTTTGATTGATTTTGATTTTTTATTTTTTACTCTTATTGTATAATTAGAAAATTCTAACCCAAAATTACCTCCCAAAAACCAGTAAACATGAATAAAAAGCAAAAGTGCATTTACACTGAATACAAATAATAAAAGAATTAAAAAATTCATTTGTGCAAATAAATAATAATATCTGAAATAACTTGTTTTTTACGTATAAAAAAAGAGGTTTAATAAAACCTCTTTTTTTATATTATTAACAAAATAATTTGTTTTACTTTTCTTCTTGTTTATTTTCTTCAAATGTTTCGCTTTCAGGCATTACATCGGGAGCAATTTCTTCATAAATCTCAGGTTCATTGTTTTCTACAACTTCATCCTTTGCTTCTACTTGTGTTTCAACTTTAGATTCAATTGCATTTTTTACATCTTTTTTTGCGCCGCCTCTTCTTGTACGTTTTGAGGCTGCAGCAACTTTAGAAGAAATTTTTCCTCCACCAAGACTTTCGTTAAAATCAACAAATTCTATCATACACATTTCAGCGTTATCACCTGGTCTAACACCGGTTTTCAATATTCTGGTGTATCCGCCTGGTCTGTCAGCTACTTTAGTTGCAATGCTTCCAAAAAGCTCTTTAACTGAGTCTTTGTTTTGCAAATAACTGAAAACAACTCTTCGCGAATGAGTAGAATCTGCTTTTGATTTTGTTACAAGAGGTTCAATGTACTTGCGAAGAGCTTTTGCTTTTGCAAGTGTTGTAAAAATTCTTTTACTCTTTATTAATGAAGACGCCATATTTGCCATCATTGCATGACGGTGACTTGTGGATCTTCCTAATTGATTTATCTTATTTCCGTGTCTCATTTTTATTAATCCTCGCTAAGATTGTATTTTGATGTGTCCATACCAAAATTAAGTCCTTTTTCTTTAACAAATTCTTCAAGTTCGGTAAGTGATTTTTTACCAAAATTTCTAAATTTTAAAAGGTCTTCAATGTGAAAACTAACCAATTCTCCTAAAGTTCTTATTTCGGCTGCTTTAAGACAATTGTATGCTCTAACAGAAAGGTCAAGATCTGATAATGGTGTCTTTAAAACTTTTCTCATTTGAAGAAGATTTTCATCTACTTCTTGAGCCTTAGATTTAACCTGCGTATCGAGCAAAATATTATCGTCAGAAAATAATAAATAGTGCTGAATAAGTATTTTTGCAGCCTCTTTCAAAGCATTTTCGGGATGAATTGAGCCATCAGTACTTATTTCAATAAGTAATTTTTCATAATCTGTTTTACCTTCTACTCTATAATCTTCTACGCTGTATTTTACGTTTTTTATTGGAGTAAAAATTGAATCAATAGGAATAAGCCCAATTGGTGCATCGCCTGACAAGTTTTCTTCAGCGGGCACATATCCTCTTCCTTTATCAACAACCAATTCCATCTCAAAATTTACAAATGGTTCCATATTGCAAATTACTAGATCGGGATTTAAAATTTCGAACATTGATGAGTATCGGCTGATATCGCCTGCAGTAAATTGCTCTTGTCCTTTGATGTTTATGTATATTTTCTCAGAGTTTCCGCTGCTGCCTATTTTTTTAAATCTTACTTGTTTTAGATTTAAAATAATTTCGGTAACATCCTCTACAACACCTTTTATTGTTGTAAATTCATGATCAACACCGGGAACTTTTATTGAAACTATTGCATATCCTTCTAGTGATGAAAGCAATATCCTTCTAAGAGAATTACCTATTGTAATTCCATAGCCTCTTTCTAAAGGGCGAAATTCAAACAAACCAAAAAAGTCTGTTTCTTTATGCATTATTACCTTGTCTGGTCTCTGAAATGCTAATATTGACATTGTTAAATTATTTGTTTGTTATTAATTATTATTTTGAATAAAGCTCTACTATAAGCTGTTCTTTTACTTTTTCTGGTATATCTTCACGTTCGGGCAATGCAAGGAAAATTCCTTCAAACTTATCGGCATCCCACTGCAACCAATTGTATGATTTACGTTTTGCAAGGGCATCATTAATATTTTCAAGAGATTTTGATTTTTCTCTTACCGAAATTTTATCACCAGGTTTTAAGTGATATGATGGAATATTTACAACTGTGTCATTAACTAAAATATGTTTATGAGAAACCAGTTGTCTTGCACCATCACGGGTTGTTGAAATACCTAATCTATATACAGTATTATCAAGTCGTGCTTCTAAAAATTTAAGAAGATTTTCACCTGTAATACCATGTTTTCTTGCAGCCTTATCAAAAAGATTGGCAAATTGACGTTCTAAAACTCCATAAGTGTATTTTGCTTTTTGCTTTTCGCCAAGTTGTATAGCATATTCTGATTGCTTAGATCTTCTTCTGGAATTTCCATGCATTCCAGGTCTGTAATTTTTTCTGTCTAATGCCTTGTCTGGTCCAAAGATTGGCTCTCTGAATCTACGTGCAATTTTTGACTTTGGTCCTGTATATCTTGCCATTTATATTTTAAAATATATTTTTTAAATTTATTATACTCTTCTTCTTTTTGGTGGACGACATCCGTTGTGTGGCATTGGTGTAATGTCGTTTATAGAAAGCACCTCTATTCCCGCTGCTTGTATTGTTCTAATTGCTGATTCGCGTCCTGAGCCGGGTCCCTTAACAAATACATCAACCTTTCTTACTCCTAAATCATTTGCTACTTTGCAACAATCTTGTGTAGCAATTTGGCCGGCGTATGGAGTATTTTTTTTCGAACCTTTAAAACCCATCTTTCCGGCACTTGACCATGAAATTACCTGGCCTTGATTGTTTGTAATTGAAATTATTATATTGTTAAATGAGGCTTTTATGTGTGCCTGCCCATGCGAATCAACTGTTACTTTTCGTTTTTTTACAGCTTTTTTTCCTGTTGCCATTTAATTTTGTTTGTGATTACTTATTATTTGGTTACTTTCTTTTTATTTGCTACCGTTTTTCTCTTTCCTTTTCTGGTTCGGGCGTTATTTTTGGTTGTTTGACCTCTAACAGGCAATCCCTTTCTGTGTCTTAATCCTCTATAACATCCTATATCCATAAGCCTTTTGATATTCATCTGTTCTTCTGATCTAAGTTCACCTTCTACTTTAAATTCTTCTGTAATAATTTTTCTGATATGAGTTAGATCGTCGTCACTCCAATCTCCTACTTTCTTATTCAAATCAACTCCTGCACTTTTTAAAATTGTTACAGCATTAAATCTTCCAATTCCATACAGATATGATAATCCGATGAAGCCTATTTTGTTTTTTGGTAAATCTACACCTGAAATTCTTGCCATTTTTTATCCTTGTCTTTGTTTAAATTTTGGGGTTTTCTTGTTTATTACGTAAATCACTCCTTTACGCTTCACTATTTTACAGTCTGCGCTTCTCTTTTTTACTGATGATGTTACTTTCATTTTATTTGTATCTAAAACTTATTCTTCCTCTTGTTAAATCATAGGGCGACATTTCAACCTGAACTTTATCGCCTGGTAAAATTCTTATGTAGTGCATTCTCATTTTACCGCTTATTGTTGCTATTATTTTGTGCCCGTTTGTAAGTTCTACTCTAAACATTGCATTTGATAATGCTTCGGAAATCACTCCGTCTTGTTTTATAGAATCTTGTTTTGACATTTATCTTTTTTTTGCGGGCTGCAAATATAATAATTATTTCTTTTATTTTTATTCTAAAATTATGTTAAAGAACCTCCGGTTGCTGTTCTGCCTTTTATCCTTCCGTATTTCATTAAACCATCGTATTTTCTCATTGATAAATGGGTATCAATTTGTGCTAATGTATCTAATACTACACCAACTAAAATCAACAACGATGTACCTCCGTAAAATTGTGCAAATTGGTCATTTACACCTGCTATAATAGCAAATGATGGCAAAATAGCTATGATACCAATAAAAATAGCTCCTGGAAAAGTGATTCTTGAGATAATTGTATCAATAAAATCGGCTGTTTTTTTACCTGGCTTAATCCCGGGTATAAATCCTCCGTTTCTTTTCAAATCTTCCGAAATTTGTACGGGATTGTATGTAATAGCTGTATAAAAATATGTAAATAGTATTATTAAAATAAAAAACAATACGTTGTATCCTACAGAAGTTATACTTAAAAATTGTGCAAAAAAGCCTGATATTGCTGTATTTTTTCCCGACATAAAACTTGTAACTGTAGATGGAATAAACATTAAAGCCTGTGCAAAAATTATTGGCATTACTCCTGCTCCATTTATTTTTAATGGAAGATATTGCCTTACGCCACCGTACTGTTTGTTGCCTACTATTCTTTTTGCATATTGTACGGGTACTCTTCTGGTTCCTTGTACAAGCAAAATCACACATAAAATTACCGATAGCCAAATTGCTATTTCTACTAAGAAAATAATAGGACCTCCCGCACCACCCAATCTGCTATTCAATTCGCCTAATAAAGAAAATGGCAAACGTGAAATTATACCAACCATTATAATCAATGAAATACCATTTCCTAATCCTCTGTCTGTAATTCTTTCGCCTAACCATGTTGTAAACATGGTGCCTGCTATAAGCGTTACTACGGCAAGTAAGGTAAATGTAAACACTGATATTGGAGCATTTTGGTGCATTGCATAAATTGCATCAGCTTTTGTAGCTTTTAATTGTACTATGTATGCTATTGCCTGAACACCAGATACTATAATTGTAAGATATCTTGTTATTTGGTTTATTTTTCTTCTGCCGTCTTCGCCTTCTTTTGATAAACGTTGAAATGAAGGTAAAGCAAAAGTAAGCAACTGTACAACAATAGAAGCCGAAATGTATGGCATTATACCAAGTGCAAATATAGAAGCTCTGTCAAAAGCACCTCCCGAAAATGTGTTTATAAGTCCGAGTAACCCACCTTGAGTTGATGAAGAGTATTTTTCATTCATTATTACTGGGTCAACACCTGGCAAATAAATAAATGTACCAACTCTGTAAACTGCCAATAATATTAATGTTTGGATTATTCTCGAACGAAGTTCTTCAATACTCCATATATTTTTTATTGTAGATATCAGCTTTTTCATTGACGGATTAAATTATTTGAGTTGTTCCGCCATTACTTTCTATTGCAGTTTTTGCTTTTTCAGAAAAAGCATGTGCAGATACATTGAGTTTCATTGTAAATTCACCTCTTCCAAGAATTTTAATTTTTTCAGATTTATTAATTATTCTGTTCTTTAATAATAATTCGTGGTTGATTGTATCTACATTATTTTTCTGAGCAAGTTCCTGTAATCTGTCAAGGTTCATTCCAACATATTCAGTTCTGAATGGATTTTTAAAACCAAATTTTGGAACTCTACGCTGTAAAGGCATTTGCCCACCTTCAAATCCTATTTTTTTTGAATAGCCAGAACGTGAACCGGCACCTTTATGACCTCTTGTAGAAGTACCGCCCATTCCCGAACTATATCCACGTCCTTTTCTTTTATTGCTTTTTACTGAACCTTTTGCAGGTCTAAGATTACTTAAATTCATTTTTATACGTTTTCTACTTTTAACAAATGTTTAACTGAATTTATCATTCCAAGTATTGCCGGATTTTCTTCAAATTCTTTTGTCTGATTTATTTTCCTTAAACCTAATGCTGTCAATGTTCTTTTTTCTCTTTCTGTACGGTCTATTCCGCTTCTTACCTGTGTTATTTTGATTTTTGCCATTTTTATCATCCGTTAAAAATCTTATCTAAACTAATTCCTCTTTGTTCTGCAATAGTGTATGGGTCTCTCAATTTTGAGAGGGCATCAATTGTTGCTTTTACTACGTTGTGTGGATTTGATGAACCTTTTGATTTTGCCAACACATCATGAATTCCGGCACTTTCTAATACTGCACGCATTGCACCACCTGCTATTACACCAGTTCCGTGTGAAGCAGGTTTAATAAATACCAGCCCTCCTCCAAATTTTCCAATTTGTTCGTGTGGCACTGTGTTGTTTATTACAGGTACACGTATTAAATTTTTCTTTGCATCTTCAATTCCTTTTGAAATTGCGTCTGTAACTTCACTTGCTTTGCCAAGTCCATGTCCTACTATACCTTTTCCATCACCAATTACCACTATTGCTGTAAAACTGAATGTTCTTCCTCCTTTAGTAACTTTTGCTACCCTGTTTATACTTACTACTGTTTCTTTCAGTTCTATATCTGCCGATTTTACCTTTAATAATGTTTGTGTTGCCATTTAATTTTTGTTAAAAATTTAATCCTCCATCTCTTGCTCCTTCGGCAAGTTTTTTTACTCTTCCGTGAAATAAGTATCCATTTCTGTCAAATACTATTGTTTCAATTCCATTTTGTTTTGCATTTTCTGCTATTTTTTTTCCTACTTCAAATGCTTTATCAGATTTTGTTTTTCCGGCAGATGCAAATTCTTTGTTTTTTGATGAAAATGAAAGAAGAGTTTTGCCAGACATATCGTCAATTAGCTGTGCATATATTTCATTATTGCTTCTGAATACTGATAATCTTGGTTTTTCAGAACTGCCAGAAATTTTGCCTCTAACTCTTTTTTTAATTTTTATCCTTCTTAAAACTTTACTGTTTAACATTACTTTATTTATTTTTTAGCTGCAGATTTTCCTGCTTTTTTCCTTAATTTTTCGTTTTCAAATTTTATACCTTTTCCTTTGTATGGCTCAGGCTTTCTCAATGACCTGATTTTGGCTGCAACCTGACCCAAAAGTTGTTTGTCACATCCTTCAAGTATTATCAAAGGACTTTTACCTTTAACTGTTTCTGTTGAAACTTTTATTTCTTTGGGTATTTCAAAGAAAATATTGTGCGAAAATCCGAGATGCAATTCTAATAAATTACCCTGATTGCTTGCCTTATAACCAACACCTACAACTTCTTGTTTTATAGTAAAACCTTCGCTTACGCCTTTTATTAAATTACTTAAAAGTGCCCTGTTTAAGCCATGTAATGCTTTTTGAGTTTTGCTGTCGTCGCTTCTTTTTACGTTTACTGTTCCATCATTTATTTCAATTGTAATACCGTCTGACAATTTGTGTGTAAGTTGCCCTTTCGAACCTTTTACATTTACAATATTGTCTGAAGTTTGTATTTCAACTCCTTTGGGCAATGAAATTGGATTTTTTCCTACTCTTGACATTTTCTATTTTTATTTTTTATGAAACAAAACATATTAATTCTCCGCCAATATTCTTTGTGCGGGCTTCTTTATCTGTAATTACACCATGTGACGTTGTAACAATTGCAATACCTAATCCATTTTTTACTCTTGGCATTTCATCTGCCGAAGAATATCTTCTCGATCCTGGTTTACTAACTCTCGAAATTTCATTAATGGCTGGTAATTTTGTCAATGGATGATATTTTAATGCTATTTTAATAATTCCGCCAAGCTTGTTTTCTTCAAACTTATAATTCAAAATATATCCTTTTTCGAATAAAACTTTTGTAATTTCTCTTTTAATTTTTGACGATGGTATTTCTACAATGCGATGATTTGCCTTTATGGCATTTCTCAATCTTGTTAAATAATCTGCTATCGGATCTGTCATAATAATTTTTTCTTATATAAATTTTACCAGCTTGCTTTTGAAACTCCGGGTATTTTGCCAGACGATGCCAAGTCTCTGAACTGGTTTCTGCAAATACCAAAAACTCTCATGTATCCTCTCGGACGTCCTGTGATAGAACATCTGTTTCTCAACCTTACAGGTGATGCGTTGCGTGGTAAAGCCTGCAATGCATCAAAGTTGCCTTCTGCTTTTAGCTTTTTACGCTTTTCGGCATATCTTGCAACTAATTTTTCACGCTTTTTTTGACGTGCTTTTATTGATTCTTTTGCCATGTATTTTTATTAATTTTTAAATGGTAATCCAAATTCTTTTAACAACTCCATACATTCTATATCATTTTCTGCTGTTGTAACAAAAGTGATATTGTACCCGTTAATTTTTCCTACTTTATCAATGTTTATTTCAGGAAAAATCAATTGTTCTGTAACTCCGAGTGTGTAATTTCCTCTTCCGTCAAAACCTTTGTTATTTATTCCTTGAAAATCACGTACCCTTGGCAATGCTATTGAAATAAGCCTGTCGAGAAACTCGTACATATTGTTATTTCTTAAGGTAACTTTGCAGCCTATTGGCATTTTTGAACGCAATTTAAAGTTTGAAATATCTTTCTTAGAAATTGTTGCTACTGCTTTTTGCCCTGCAATGCTTGACAATTCGGCTACTGCTGCATCAATAAGCTTTTTATCTGCTACTGCTGCACCAACTCCTTGATTGATAGAAATTTTTACAAGTTTTGGAATTTGCATTTCATTCTTATACTGAAATTTTTCTTTCAGAGCCTGAATTATCTGATTTTTATATTTTTCTTTAAGTCTTGGTGAATACATTTTTTACTTTATAAAATCTCCTGTTTTTTTAGAGTATCTCTGCAATTTGCCTTCGTCGTTTAATTTTCTGCCTACTCTTGTAGCTTTTCCCCCACTCATAAGCATTAGTTTTGAAAGATAAACCGGTGCTTCAAGCTTTATTATTGAGCCGTTTGGATTGTTTGCATCTGGTTTTTTATGCTTCGAAACTAAATTTACTCCTTCTACAATTGCTCTTCTTTCTTTTACCAATACGCTAAGAACTTTACCGGTTTTGTTTTTGTCATCGCCTGACAATACTTTTACGGTATCTCCTTTTTTAATTTTTAATTTTGGTATTTTATTAAATCTGCGTTCCATATATTTTATAATACTTCGGGGGCTAATGATACGATTTTCATAAATTGCTTATCGCGAAGTTCACGGGCTACGGGACCAAAAATACGTGTAGCACGTGGTTCGTCATCTTTTGTTAAAAGTACGCAAGAGTTATCGTCAAATCTAATGTATGAACCATCAGGGCGTCTTACCTCCTTTTTTGTTCTTACAATTACTGCCTTTGATACTGTACCTTTTTTTACACCACCAGATGGTAACGCTTCTTTAATACTTACAATTATTTTGTCTCCTACTGAAGCATATCTTGAGTTTGTTCCACCCAATACACGAATGCAAAGTACTTCTTTTGCACCGCTGTTGTCAGCTACTTTTAATCTTGTTTCTTGTTGTATCATTATTTTGCTTTTTCAATAATTTCTACTACTCTCCAACGCTTGTTTTTACTAAGCGGCCGGGTTTCCATAATTTTTACAATATCATTAATGCCACATTCCTGTTTTTCGTCATGAGCCATAAATTTTGAAGTGGCTTTAACGAATTTGTGGTACTTGGCGTGTTTCTTTTTTCTTTCTACGGTTACAGTAATAGTTTTGTTCATTTTATTACTTGCTACTGTACCGATTATTTCTTTTCTGGAGTTCCTTTCCATTTTATTACTTATTTAAAAAAAGTATTTACTTGTTATTTCGGCTGTTAATTTCGGTTAAATATTTTGCAATCAATCTTCTCGAATATCTTATTTTACGAGGGTTTTCTATTTGCGACACAGCATGTCCAAATTTTAATTTTTGCAATTGTAATCTTTCGTCGCGTAATGCTCCGTGAAGTTCTTTGTTGGTCAATGATTTTATTTTATCGTATTCCATTTCTTACTCTGTATAACTTGGTTTAACAACAAATTTTGTAACTACCGGCAATTTTTGAGCAGCTAATCTCATAGCTTCACGTGCATCTTCGAGTTTTACACCTTCGCATTCAAATATTATGGTACCGGGTTTAATAATTGCAACCCAGTATTCAGGTGCTCCTTTTCCTTTACCCATCCTTACTTCGGCTGGTTTTTTTGTAATTGGTTTATCAGGAAAAATTCTTATCCAAACTTTACCTTCTCTTTTCATATAACGATTCAAAGCAACACGTGCTGCTTCTATCTGTCGGGAAGTTAACCATTTTGGTTCCATTGATTTTAATCCGAAATCTCCAAATTCCAAGTTTGCACCTCTTGTTGCAATTCCCTTTACTTTTCCTTTTTGTTGTTTTCTGAATTTGGTTCGTTTTGGTAGTAACATGCCTAATTTATTTAATTATTTCTTGTTGAATTTTGATGGTCCTCTATAATTTGAGTTGCGGTTATCTCTGTTTTCATTTTCGCCTCTTGGCTCTCTGTCTCTTGGTCCTTTTCTTCTGTCTCTGTCACGGTCTCTTTCTCTATCTCCCATTCCTGGCTTTTTATCTGAATAGGTGTTTCCTCCACCAAAATTTAATGATAAATCTCTTTTACCATAAACCAAACCACGCATAATCCAAACTTTCACTCCTATTTTACCATACACAGTCAAAGCTTCGGCTATGTAATAATCAATATCAGCTCTAAATGTATGAAGTGGAATTCTACCTTCTTTATACTGCTCGGTTCGAGCCATTTCGGCTCCGTTTAACCTTCCCGATATCATTACTTTTATGCCTTCTGCACCCATCCTTATTGTTGATGCAATTGCCATTTTTGTTGCTCTTTTGAACGATACCCTGCCTTCTATTTGTTGTGCAATTGATTCGGCTACAAGACGAGCTTCTATTTCAGGTCTTTTTATTTCAAAGATGTTTATTTGTACATCTTTTTTTGTTAGTTTTTTTAATTCTTCTTTAATTTTATCTACTTCTGTTCCTCCTTTACCAATTACAATTCCCGGACGGGCTGTGTAAATAGTTATTATTATGCGTTTTAAGGTGCGTTCTACAACTATTCTCGCTATACCTCCACGTTGGATTCTTGCATATAGATATTTGCGGATTCTAAAATCTTCGCTTAGTTTTTCGCCAAAGTTTTTGCCTCCAAACCAATTTGATTCCCATCCTCTGATGATGCCTAATCTTATACTTATCGGATTTACTTTCTGACCCATATTCTTTTAATTATTCTTCGTTTTCGTTAGGGTTATCGTTATTTATCACATCTACTATAAGTGTAACATGGTTTGAACGTTTCCTTAGCCTGTAAGCTCTGCCTTGTGGTGCAGGGTTTAATCTTTTTAGTGTTCTTCCCTGATTTACAAATACTGATTTTACAACCAATCCTGTTTCTTCGTCAACTTTTTCATTGTTTTTCAACTGCCAGTTAGCAATTGCCGAAAGAAGTAATTTTTCAACGTATTTTGAATAGCTTGGCTTTTGGTTAAATTTTAAAATTGCTAATGCCTTATTAACGTTTGTTCCTCTGATTTGGTCGGCTACCAATCTCATTTTACGAGGTGATAAAGGGCAATTATTTAATTTTGCTACTGCTTCCATTTTATCTGTTTCCTGAGTGTCCTTTAAATATTCTTGTTGGTGAAAATTCTCCAAGTTTATGTCCAACCATGTTTTCGGTTACATACACAGGTATAAATTTATTTCCATTGTACACTGCAAATGTGTGACCTACGAAGTCTGGTGTTATTAACGACCTGCGACTCCAAGTTTTGATTACATTTTTCTTTTTGATCTCGTTCATTTTTGTAATTTTTTTAAATAGTTTTACATCTACGAACGGTCCTTTTTTAAGAGATCTTGGCATATTTTATTTTTTCCTTCTTTCTAAAATTAATTTACTTGAACTTTTGTGAACATTTCGTGTTTTATGTCCTTTTAATCCTGTTCCTTTTCTTGAACGAGCTTGTCCTCCTTTTGCCCTACCTTCGCCTCCTCCCATCGGATGGTCAACAGGGTTCATTGCGGCCGGACGTGTACGAGGACGACGTCCTAACCATCTTGTTCTGCCGGCTTTCCCTTTGTTTTCGAGGTTGTGGTCGGGATTGCTTAAAGTACCTATTGTAGCACAACAAGTTGAAAGTATCATTCTTGTTTCGCCCGAAGGTAGTTTTATAACAGCATATTTTCCATCTCTTGATGATAGCTGAGCTGATGTTCCTGCACTTCTAACTATTCTTCCGCCTTGCCCAGGGTTTATTTCAATATTGTGTATTATACTACCTAATGGCATTTGGCTTAATGGCATTGTATTTCCTACATCAGGTGTAGCATTTGTGCCCGACATAACGGTTTGCCCAACTTTTAAACCGTTTGGTGCAAGAATATAACTTTTTTCTCCATCGGTATATTCAATTAATGCGATGAAGCATGTACGATTGGGGTCGTATTCTATTGTTTTTACAGTTGCAGCAACACCGTTTTTGTTTCTTTTAAAATCAATTATTCTGTATTGTTGTTTATGACCACCGCCAATATAGCGCATAGTCATTTTTCCCTGATTGTTTCGTCCACCCGATTTTTTAATTGATATAATCAATTTTTTTTCAGGTTTTGACTCTGTCAGTTCAGCAAAAGTGTTTGCTACTCTAAATCTTGTTCCAGGTGTTACCGGATTTAATCTCTTTACTCCCATAATCAGATATTTTCAAAAAAATCTATTTTTTGTCCTTCTTTAAGATGTACCAATGCTTTTTTGTAATTTGGTTTTTTACCATTCATTAAACCAGCTTTTGTAAATCTTGATTTTCTCTTACCTCTAACAATTGAAGTATTAACACTTTCAACTTCTACGTTGTAAGTTTTTTCAACTTCTAATTTTATCTGGTCTTTTGATGCAGACTTGTTTACGATAAAACCTACTTGTTTGGTTTTGTCACTTATTTTTGTCATTTTTTCCGTTAATAACGGACGTATTAATACATTCATTTCAATCTTTTAATACTTCTTCTATTTTATTTATTGAATTTTCAACTAAAATCAGTTTGCCGGCTTTCATAATCTGGTATGTATTCAGATTTGAAGCTGTTAACACTTCTGATTTGGGCAAGTTTCTTGCTGAAAGATACACGTTTTGGTTGTGTTCGGGCACTACAAATAATGTTCTTACACCCGCAGTATTTAAAGTATTTATCATACTATTAAATTCTTTTGTATTGGGCTTTTCAAAATTTAAAGAATCAATAACTAATATATTATTATCTTTAAGTTTATATGATAATGCTGACATACGGGCAAGTCTTTTCAGTTTTTTATTAAGTTTAAAACTGTAATCTCTGGGTCTTGGTCCATGAATTCTTCCTCCACCTACTCTTGTACCCGATTTTAAGCTACCAGCCCTTGCTGTTCCTGTTCCTTTCTGTCTTTTTATTTTTTTGGTTGATGCTTGTATTTCAGATTTATCTTTTGATTTGTGAGTGCCTTGTCTTTTATTGGCAAGATACTGTTTTACATCAAGATAAATTGCATGATCATTTGGTTCTATTCCAAAAACTGTTTCTGACAAATCAACCAGTCTTCCTGTTTCGTTTCCTTTTATATCTAATACACTTAGTTTCATTTTACTTTTCGATTAATACTACTGAACCATTAAAACCGGGAATTGAACCTTTTACAACTAATAAATTATTTTCTGAATCAACTTTTAAAACTTCCAGATTTGTAATTTTTACTCTGCTGTTTCCGGTTTGTCCTGCCATTCTCATACCTTTGATTACTTTTGAGGGGAAAGAAGAAGCTCCCATTGAGCCGGGTGCTCTCAATCTGTTATGCTGGCCATGTGTAGCACCTCCAACACCCGAAAACCCATGTCTTTTAACTACTCCCTGAAAACCTTTGCCTTTTGATGTTCCAATAACATCAACATATTCACCAATTTCAAAATTGCTTACATCTATTGAATCTCCAATATTTAATTGTTTATCAAAATGTGGAAACTCAAAAATTTGAGATTTTGGACTAGTTTTGGCTTTGGCAAAGTGTCCTATCAGCGGTTTGGGTGTGTTTTTTGGTTTTCTTTCGCCATATCCAAGTTGTATAGCATCATATCCATCGTTATCAACTGTTTTTACTTGCGTTACAACACATGGACCTGCTTGTATCACTGTACATGGTATCATTTTACCATTGTCGGCAAATATGCTGGTCATTCCTACTTTTTTTCCTATTATTCCAAACATGATTATTTATACTATATAATATTTGTCAAACTTTAATTTCTACATCAACTCCGCTTGGTAATTCCAGTTTCATAAGAGCATCTACAGTTTTTGAAGTAGAACTGTAAATATCGAGCAAACGCTTGTAAGCACAAGTTTGAAACTGCTCTCTTGCTTTTTTGTTTACATGTGGTGAACGAAGAATTGTAAAAATTCTTTTTTCTGTTGGAAGTGGAATTGGTCCACTTACAACGGCTCCTGTAGCTTTCACCGAACTTACAATCTTTTTTGCTGATTTATCAATCAGTGTAGGATCGAATGATTTTAACTTAATTCTTATTTTCTGGTTAACCATTTTTTTACGCGTTTGCTTTTACTCCTCTTACTTTTTCTATTATTTCTTCAGCCATGTTTTTTGAAACTTCGTGGTAATGCGAAAATTCCATTGTTGAAGTGGCTCTTCCTGATGTAATTGTTCTTAATGTGGTTACATATCCAAACATTTCTGAAAGTGGAACTTTTGCTTTTATAACTTGCGAACCTGCTCTTTCTTCTAATCCTTCAATTAATCCTCGACGGCGGTTTAAATCACCTTGAACATCTCCCATATAATCGGCAGGGGTAACTACTTCTAATTTCATAATTGGTTCTAACAAAACAGGATTTGCTTGTTTAATTGCATCTCGGTATCCTTGTTTTGCCGCAAGTTCAAACGAAATAGAATCGGAGTCAACAGGGTGAAATGAACCATCAAATAGCCTTATTTTCATGCTTTCGAGAGGATATCCTGCAAGAATACCTGTTTTCATAGCTTCTTTAAATCCTTTTTCAACTGAAGGAATAAATTCTCTTGGAATAGCCCCTCCAACAATTTGATTTACAAATTGTAACCCTTCGCCTTTAAAGTCATCATCAACGGGTGAAATTTCAAACTGAATATCGGCAAATTTACCTCTACCACCTGTTTGTTTTTTGAATACTTCTCTATGCTGATATTTTCCTTTGATTGCTTCTTTGTAGGCAACTTGCGGAGCTCCTTGATTTATTTCTACCTTAAATTCTCTACGTAATCTGTCAACAATAATTTCAAGGTGAAGTTCGCCCATACCACTTATAATGGTTTGACCTGTTTCTTCATCTGTTCTTACTTGAAATGTAGGGTCTTCTTCTGCTAATTTTGATAAGGCATTTCCAAGTTTATCAGAGTCGCCTTGTGTTTTTGGCTCAATTGCCAAACCAATTACAGGTTTGGGAAATACCATTGCTTCTAAAACAATTGGAAATTTTTCATCACACAATGTATCGCCTGTTTTTATATCTTTAAATCCAACAACTGCTCCAATATCACCTGCTCCTAAATATTCAACAGGGTTTTGTTTATTGGCATGCATCTGAAAAATTCTTGAAATTCTTTCTTTATTTCCGCTTCTTGAGTTCATAACATACGAACCTGCATCAAGTTTTCCTGAATATACTCTCACAAATGCAAGACGACCAACGTATGGGTCGGTTGCAATTTTAAATGCCAAAGCTGCAAAAGGTTCTTTATAATCAGGTTTTCTCAATACTTCGTTATCGTTATCGGGGTTTGTTCCTGTTATTTCTTTTCTGTCTAATGGGCTTGGCATAAGTTCCATTACAAGGTCAAGCATAGTTTGTACCCCTTTGTTTTTAAATGATGAACCGCATACCATTGGAACAATTTTTAAATCAATACAGGCTTTTCTCAAACAATCAAGAATTTCTCTTTCAGTAATTGATTCGGGGTTTTCGAAAAACTTTTCCATAATATGGTCGTCATATTCTGAAACTGCTTCAAGTAATTTTTCTCTCCAAAGCATTGCTTCATCTATCATATCATCTGGAATTGGAATTACTTTGTAAGTCATTCCTTTATCTTCTTCATTCCAAATCATCCCTCTGAAATTTATTAAATCAACAACTCCTTTAAAGTTGTCTTCTGCTCCGATTGGTAATTGTAATGGAACTGCATTGCTGCCCAACATTTCTCTAACTTGTTTTACAACATTTAAAAAATCGGCACCGGACCTATCCATTTTATTTACAAAACCTATACGTGCTACATTGTAATTATTTGCAAGCCTCCAGTTTGTTTCTGATTGTGGCTCAACTCCGTCAACTGCACTAAATAAAAACACAAGACCATCAAGTACTCTTAATGATCTATTAACTTCTACAGTAAAATCTACGTGTCCGGGTGTATCAATTATATTAATATGATATTGTTTTGTATTTGCACCTGGCTTGCCATCAACCATTGGGTAATTCCATGATACAGTAGTAGCAGCAGAAGTAATGGTAATACCTCTTTCTTGCTCTTGTGCCATCCAGTCCATAGTTGCAGCACCATCGTGTACTTCACCAATTTTATGGTTTACACCGGCATAATATAAAATTCTTTCGGTTGTAGTTGTTTTACCTGCATCAATATGAGCAGCAATTCCAATATTTCTTGTATATTTTAAATCTCTTGCCATTAATACTATGCTCTGAAATGTGAAAATGCTTTATTGGCATCAGCCATTTTGTGTGTGTCTTCTCTTTTCTTTACTGATGCACCTTCGCCTTTGGCAGCGGCTACAATTTCTCCAGCAAGTTTTTCCGACATTGACTTTTCGTTTCTTTTTCTGCTGTATGTAAGCATCCATTTTGTACCGAGTGCTACTCTTCTTTCGGGTTTTACTTCGGTAGGTATTTGAAATGTTGATCCACCGACTCTTCTGGCTTTTACTTCAACAGAGGGCATAATGTTATTTAATGCTTTTCTGAAAGTTTCAATTCCTTCGTCATCTGGCATTTTTTTAGCTACTATGTCAATTGCATCATAAAATATTTTTCTTGCTCCACTCTTTTTTCCGCTATGCATCATACAATTTATAAACCTTGAAACCAAAACATCATTAAAACGTGGGTCAGGTGTTTGAATTCTCTTTTTTGCTTTTGCTTTTCTCATGCTTTATTTCTTATCTTTTGGTCTTTTTGCACCGTATTTTGATCTGCGTTGTTTTCTCCCTTCAACTCCAGCTGTATCCAATGCACCTCTAACTATGTGGTATCTTACACCAGGTAAATCTTTTACTCTACCTCCTCTAACCAAAACAATAGAGTGTTCTTGCAAATTGTGACCTTCTCCAGGTATATATGCATTTACCTCTTTGCTGTTTGTCAACCTTACTCTTGCAACTTTTCTCATTGCAGAGTTTGGTTTTTTTGGAGTTGTGGTATAAACTCTTGTACATACTCCTCGCCTCTGCGGACAAGAATCAAGTGCAGGTGATTTGCTTTTAAACTTGGGAGCAACACGACCTTTTCTAACTAATTGTTGTATGGTGGGCATTTACTTTTATTTTCTTCAATTTTTTTAAAGGACTGCAAAAGTAAGATTTAATAAATAAATTACAAAACAGATTTTATAATTTTTAAAAAAATATTTTAATGCCTGTCTTTTTTAATTTTTACTAAGGTTTTTTTTTTCTTAAGTTTAAAAGAATGATAATAGATAAATTAAAATAAACCGTTTAGCATAGAATCTACTTTATTAATAATTTGACCAAAATCTTCAGGTTTGTTTTCAAAATCCAAATCATCTATGTCTATTATCAATAGTTTTCCATCTTTATAATTTGAAATCCATGCTTCGTATCTTTCGTTTAGTCTTTTTAAATAATCTAATCTTATTGAATCTTCATATTGTCTGCCTCTTTTTTGTATTTGATTTACAAGTGTTGGTATAGCTGCTCTAAGATAAATTAACAAATCAGGTGGTTTAATTAAATTTTTTACACTTTCAAACAAAGATTTATAAGTATTAAAATCTCTTGTACTCATCAATCCCATACCATGTAGGTTTGGAGCAAAAATATTGGCATCTTCATAAATAGTTCGGTCTTGTATAACAGAATTGTTTCCTCTTTTTATTTCAAGTATGCTATTGAAACGTGAATTCAGAAAATACATTTGCATATTAAATGACCACCTATGCATATCGTCATAAAAATCGCTAATATATGGGTTATCGTCGAGTGCTTCAAAATGCGGTTCCCAATTATAATGCTTTGCAAGCATTTGAGTAAGGGTTGTTTTACCGGCTCCAATATTTCCCGATACTGCTATATGCAATGATGAATCACTCATGCTTTATTATTTTTTTGTTCAATTATAGTACTTTTATTAATTAGAATTTTATTAGTTGATGAAAAATATTTTTCAACAAACCGGATATTTTAATAAAACTTTCTGAATCCTATTATTTCTCTTACTTCTTTTAACGTTCTATCGGCGCTTTCACGTGCTTTTTGAGCACCTGTTTTTGCAACTTCTGTTATTAATTTATCGTTTTGAAAAATTTCTGCTATTTTTTCTCTTATGGGTTTTAAAAAAAATTCCATATCGGTAGCAAGTGCTTTTTTAAATTCTCCATATTTTATTGTACAATCATTATACGCTATTTCATAATGTGTAACTGTTTTTTCATCGCTAACCAATTTCAACAAATCAAATAAGTTTTGTATTTCCTGTGGTTTTTTCTGATTTTTTTGAGTTGGACCACTATCGGTTTTTGCTCTCATTATTTTTTTATTATTTATTTCTTCAGCATCTGCAAGAAATATAGCATCAGTTTCGCTTACGCTTTTGCTCATTTTACCGGCTCCGCTCAAACCGGGCACTTTTACAAGTTCGTTGTTGTTAGCAAATGCTATGGGTTCGGGAAAGTAATCAACATTATACAACCTATTGAATCTGTTGCCAAATTGCCGCGTCATTTCAAGATGTTGCTGTTGGTCTTTACCAACGGGTACTTTATTAGCTTTATGTATCAAAATATCAGCAGCCATTAGTACAGGATAGGTAAGTAAGCCGGCATTTACATTGTCGGGTTGAGTTCTTATTTTTTCTTTGAATGAAGCTGACCGCTCTAACTCACCTATGTAAGCATTCATATTCATATAAGTATATAATTCGGTTACTTGTGGCACATCGCTTTGTATAAAAAGTGTGCATTTATCAGGATTTAGACCTAAGGCGAGGTATTCTGCCAAAACTTGTTTTACATTATTGTGCAAATCATTTGGTACTGGATGGGTTGTAAGCGAATGTATATCGGCTATAAAGAAAAAACAGTTGTAATCGTTCTGCATTTTCAAAAAACTTGCAACTGCACCAAAATAATTGCCTAAATGTAATTTTCCGGTTGGTCTAATTCCACTTACTACTATTTCTTTCATTTTAATTTCGGACAAAAATAATTTGAGGGTTTTGAATAAAAAATTTTATAATTTTATTTTTAAAACTAATATTTAATATCCCATAGATACAATCCGCCTGGCGGTGCTGATGTTGAAGAGTTTTTGCGGTCTTTGCTTTCAATAATTTTTACAAAATCATCAATATTTATTTTCCCATATCCAATATCAAGCATTGTTCCGGTAATGGCTCTTACCATATTTCTTAAAAAACGATCTGCTATTATTATAAATATGTATTGTTTGTTTTTTTTGACCCATTTGGCTTCATAAATCTTACAAATCGTCGTTTTGTTGTCAGAACCTTTTTTGCTGAAACTTGCAAAATCGTTGTATTTTTTTAAAATTTCACATGCTTTATTCAGCTTATCAAAATCAGGATTTTTATTAAGCAAAGTACTTTTATTTATCAAAAATGGATTTTTTTCGAAATGTATAAAATATCTGTATTCGCGTTTTTTGGCAGAAAATCTTGCATTAAAACTGCTATTAACGTGTGAGATTTTCAATACTGCAATATCTTGAGGCAAAATAGAATTTAGGTTGTACAAAAAGTTTTTACTTGGTTTTTTTATAGTTTCAAAATGTAAAACAAATTTACGTGCATGCACTCCTGTATCTGTTCTGCCACATCCTAAAGTTTCGGTTTTTTTACCGATTAAAATTTCAAGTTTTTGTTCAATTATTTGTTGTACTGATATTGCATTTTTCTGTTTTTGCCATCCATGATATGCAGTACCATCAAACGATATTATCATTTTTAATTTCAATTATTCAAAAATATGATTTAAGTATTATTACATTATTGTTCATTTGAAAAATTTTAGGTTGGTTTGTAGTATGATTCAAAGAAAACAATCTATCTGGCTTTTGTTGATTTTTGTTATTAACATTTCATCGGTTTGGCTCAATATCCCATTCTTGCAGGCTGAAGGGCAAATTGATGGTAAAGTAATTGAAGATGCTTTTGCAGATATTGGTTTTTCATATACCAATATTGATATTGCCAAAAGCAGAGTTGTTAATCATCAAAATAGTTTTTTGAAATACACCACCTTGTTGATTGCAATGCTCTCTGCTTTTTGTATCCTATTGTTTAAAAACAGAAAATATCAGAAAATTATAGTAAAAATTAATTATTTTTTAATTGTCATCCAATTGTTTTTAATGTATTACTATGGCATAAGTACCCGATATTTTGACTATGGACATGAATACAATCCTGTTATTTCGCTAATTTTTCCTTTTGTTTCTGCATGGGCAAATTTTAATGCAGGAAAGGGAATTAATAAAGATGATGAATTAGTTAAATCGTATGACAGAATAAGGTAAACATATAAAATGTCTTTAATAAAAATTTCAGAATTTAATGCAATTGCTGAAGATATACATTTGGTAAAAGATGTTTCGTTTGATGTAGATGAAGGAAAAATAACCGGCATAGTAGGCGAATCAGGGTCGGGCAAGAGTGTAACATGTATGGGTATTACAAAACTTTTGCCTAAAACAGTTAAGATAAATGGTAATGTGCTTTTCACAAAAAACGATGGAAAAACTATTGATCTTTTGCATTGCAACGAAAATGAATTAACCAAACTTAGAGGAAAAGAAATATCTTATGTTTTTCAGGAACCAATGACTGCACTAAATCCGGTGTACACATGCGGCTTTCAGGTTTGTGAAGCAATATTGGCACATCAAAAGATAAATAAAAACGAATTAAAATCAAAAGTATTAAATCTTTTTGGAGAAGTAAAATTGCCCGACACCGAAAGAATATTCAACTCATATCCTCATCAAATTTCGGGTGGACAAAGGCAAAGAGTAATGATTGCAATGGCTCTTGCAAATAATCCGCGATTGCTAATAGCCGACGAACCTACCACTGCACTCGATGCTTCTGTTCAAAAATCTATTATTGACCTTATGGTTGAAATGGTAAAAAAACGAGGTATGTCAATGATTTTTATTTCACATGATTTGAATTGCCTAAAATCCGTAGCCAACCATATTATTGTAATGTATAAAGGGCAAATAGTAGAAACAGGAGATAAAAATAAAATTTTTGAAAACCCTTCGCACCCTTATACTAAGGCTTTGATGAAAACCCGTCCCGATTACAAAAACGCTGGATATATATTGCCAACAATATCTGATTTAATTGGTCAAAATGAAAATGGTGAGTTTTTCGAAAAAAAATTTGAAGTAATCAAAAGAAACAAAAACCTTATAGGAAATAAAATACTCGATGTAAACAACATAACAAAATCATATTTTAAAAATTCATTTTTTGCAAAAAATAAAAATAGCCAAGCAGTAATAAAGGGAATTTCGTTTTCAGCATATTCAAACAGTACAATAGGAATTGTAGGAGAATCGGGCTGTGGCAAAAGTACTTTAGCTAAAATACTGACAAATCTTGAAAAAGAAACATCCGGAGATTTTAAAAACTTGTCAACCGACAAAAGCAAAATTCAAATGGTTTTTCAAGATCCATACTCTTCGCTAAATCCTACAATTACGGCCGGTGAAGCTATTTCAGAGCCGATGATTGTAAATAAAATCAATAGTAAAAAAAATACCAAACAAGAAACTTTAAAACTATTAGAACTAACCGGGCTTACGGCTGATTTTTACTACAAATATCCACATCAAATGAGTGGTGGGCAGCGGCAAAGAGTTTGTATTGCAAGAGCATTATCAACAAAACCATCAATATTAATTCTTGACGAAGCAGTTTCGGCTCTCGATGTTTCTGTTCAATCTCAAATTTTGAATTTACTAAAAGATTTACAATCAAAACTTAGTCTTACTTACCTTTTTATATCTCACGACCTTAATATTGTAGGATATATGGCTGATGAAATAATTATACTCAAAAACGGAAAAATAGAAGAGCAAGGAAAATTACCTGAAATATTAAACAACCCACAAACAGAATATACAAAATTTTTAATTAATTGCATTTATAATTGAAAAATGAAAATTTCTACTACCGAAATTACCATACGCGGTTTTCATATTGACGTTTTTGGACATACAAACAATGCCAGATATCTCGAATTTCTTGAAATTGCCCGATGGGAAGCTATGCAAGAACTTATTGATTCGGGATTTTTTTCAAAAAGAAACTTAGGTTTTGTTGTAGTAAACATAAATATTAATTACAAAAATCCATCGTTTATTAATAATGTTCTCGAAATAAAAACTCAAATAAAATCTGTAGGAAACAAAAGCTCTGTGGTTCATCAAACTGTGTATGATAAACATAAAAAACATATTATTTGCCAAGCTGATGTAACATTTGTACTTATTGATTTAAAAACCAGAAAAGCTGTACAACTTGATGATGAACTAAGAAATGTTTTAGAAAATATTTAATATTTGTATTAAATGTACGGAAGATTTTTACGACCGGTTTACATTCTGATTTTTGAAAAAATATTAGGATGGAAAATATCAGGGAAAAAGCCCACACTTAAAAAATACGTTATTATTGTTGCACCACATACCAGCAACTGGGATTTTATGATTGGTTTATGGGCAAGAAGCAGTCTAAGGCTAAAATCATGGTTTATTGGCAAAAAAGAACTTTTTATTTTTCCATTCGGGTATTTGTTCAGATGCTTAGGAGGCTATCCGGTTGACCGCAGCAAAGGAAGCAATGTGGTTTCTAAGATAGTTGAAATATTTAACACAAAAAATGATTTTGTATTAGCTATATCGCCCGAAGGCACACGAAAATACACGGCACAATGGAAAACAGGTTTTTACACAATTGCTACATTAGCAAAAGTGCCTATTGTTATGGCAGCTATTGATTTTAGTTCAAAAACATTAATTATTGCAGAACCATTTTATCCAACAGAAAATTTGGATGATGACCTGATAAAAATTAAGACTTTTTTCAAGCAATACAAAGGAAAATATCCCGAAAAAGGTATCATTTAAGGTTTGAAAGTTAATTATTTAATATGCTTCTTTTCATATTTAAACTTTCGCAAAATGTAGTTTAAATAACTGAACAAAATAATTGCCAGTATAGGTAAAAGCATATTAATCAACTGCCACCGGGTTTTTTCGGTTTTAACTCTTGCTTTATCCAACAAACGAAGTTCTACATTTTTGGTTCGAACTTCTATAAGATTGCTTTCGTCGCACAGATAATCAATGCAATTTAACATAAATTTTTTGTTATCAAAAATCACAGCTTCGCCAAAAGTTTGGCTGGCAAACCTATCGTAACCCAAAGGATAAATTTCTCCATTGCCCTTTTTTATTTGGTTTCTTATCAAATCGCCATCCGATATTACTATCATGCTGTTATTACTAATTTCTGGCTTGAAAGGAAATTCTTGTTTTACACTGCTAATATGTTCATATAGAGATTTGAACCTGCCCTCTAACAATACTGCAACTGAACGATATGGCTTGTTGAAAGTTTCAGGATTGGGTTTTATTCCGAGTATCTCTAATGATACATTTACCGGATTGCCGGCAATTCTTGAATATTGTGAACTTTGAAGTAAAATTGTTTTTTTTATATTTTGGTTTGATGTAGTATCTATACTGCTTGCAAACTGTCCCCAAACACTTCCAAGATTTTTCACTATTGGATGTGTGCTATCGCCTGCATTAAATAATGGATAATACAACCATGGTAAAAAACCTGGTTTGCCCGAACCGCCTTTTGACACAACGGGTATTCCATGACACTGCATATCTTGTACAAGATCAGGATTTATTCTAACACCATATCGAAACAAAATATCATTAAGGTTTAAATCATAATCATAAGTAAAAATACTGCCGTATTTGCCAACGCTATCCATTTCGGCATTAAGACTTTCAACTAACCAAATTACTTTCCCTCCGTTCATCACATATTGGTCAATTATAAATTTTTCGAGATCGGTGAAATGAATTACAGGTTTTGCAATTATTATACCTTTAAAGGTTTTTATTTTGCCTATCAATGTTTTAACAAGTGTTTGAGGAGTAATTTTGCCCGAATCGGCAATTGTTCGTCTTACTTGTTTCAAACAGTTTGTGTCTTTCAAATTCAAATTAAACCTGCTCAAAGTATAAAAATTTGAAAGTTCATTGCCAATATCCGCAATGTCATTATCAGTAAGTTCGCCATGTCCATTTATTAAGGCTAATTTCACTTCATTGTTTGCCACACACTTTCTCAAAATATTCCCTATTTCATATTCCAGCAATTCTATTGATTGATTTATGTCTTGTTCAATTGAATTTCCAAACTTTTTTTTCAAAAAATTCAACGGATATTCTTTGCCTTTAAAAAATACTATTGCCCCGGGAATAATAAATTTTTCGGCAGCTTCTTTATCATCGCTTATTTCGCTTCTGTTAATTTCAAGACCTTTTGCCGAAAGCTGTTTTAAAATTTCATCTTTTTCTTTCAACTCTTTGTCTGACAAAACATCTTCAAATTCAAATTGAATTTTTGAACCTGCTTGTTGTCTGTATTCATTCAAAATATCACGGCAGGCTTCTTTAAGCCTTTTGTAATCTGAAGTTAAATCGCCATCGAGATATATATTGAAGTAAACAACATCGTCAAGTTTACCAAGTAAGTTTTTTGTTGATTTTGCAAGAGTATATCTTTTTTCTTTGGTTAAATCAATCCTGAAATAAAATTCGTCTGCTATTATGTTTAATACAACCAATACGGCAAGAAAGATTATAAAATCAGATAATAATTTGTTTTTAAAAATTCTGTTTTTTATATCACTCACGTTTTTTTTCATTTTGCAGTAGAAATATTTCTTTTGGTAAAACCTAAAAAAAGTGCAGTAAAACTTATAAAATACAATATATCACGCGAATCGAGCACACCACGACTTATGCTTTGATAGTGATAATTGATTCCAAGCCATTCAATCAAAAAATCAATTTGGCTCAAAAAACCGAGTTTACTAATTTGTTGAAAAGCCGAAAAACAAAGAAAACACAAAAACATGCTTAAAATAAATGCTACAATTTGATTATCGGTAACTGATGATGAAAAAAGGCCAATTGACACATAACAACTTCCTAAAAAAATTAAACCAATATACGACCCCCAAGTGGCTCCGGTATCAATATTTCCTTGAGGCGAACCAAGATTATATACAGAGTAAAAGTAAACAAATGTTGGCAGAATAGAAAAAAGTACAAGTATCAAAGCGGCAAAATATTTTGCTAAAATTATTTTATACTTGCTCAATGGCTTAGTTGCCAATGTTTCCATAGTTCCCATTTTTCTTTCTTCGGCAAAAGATTTCATTGTAATAGCAGAAATAAGAAAAATAAAAACCCATGGAGCCATATAAAATAAAGTATCGAGTGTTGAATACCCGTAATCTAGCACATTGCTATCCGGGAAAACCCACATAAACAAGCCTATTGCAAGTAAAAAAACTGTTATAACAATAGTGGCTATTAGCGAACTGAGAAAACTTCTGATTTCTTTAATTAATAGCGTTTTCATTTGCTTTGAGTAAGTTGGTGAAAAATTTCTTCGAGTTTTTGTTCCTCTTCGTTTTGTTTCAATATAATATTTTCTGTTTCTACAGCAAATTTGAAAAGAATTTCGCGGATGTCTGAATTTCCATCAGATTCTATTCTCCAATGGTTTTCTTTTATACAAATAGCAGAAAGAATTCCTTCAAGTTTTAATAACTTACTTTTTGAAACCTCATTTTTAAATTCAACGTTTATAACAAGATTTGAAGTGAATTTTTGCCTTAACACTTGAGTTTGTTCATCAATTACTATTTTACCCTTGTTTATAATAATTATTCTGTCGCATAATGCTTCTGCTTCTTGCATAATATGTGTAGATAGAAGTATAGTGCGGTCTTTGCCAAAATCTTTAATAATTTTTCTAATATCGTTTATCTGGTTGGGGTCAAGCCCAGAAGTAGGTTCGTCTAAAATTAATACTTCAGGATTGTGAATTAAAGCCTGCGATAAACCTACTCTTTGTCTGTAACCTTTTGATAATGCTACAATTTTTTTATGTCTTTCTTCTGCAAGTCCTGTGATTTGTATTATTTCGTCTATTCTTGCTTTTACATTACTTAATTTATAAAAACCTGCAACAAAATTCAAATATTCGCTTACATACATTTCGGTATATAACGGATTATTTTCTGGCAGATATCCTATCCTCATTTTTACTTCTTCGGGAGATTTTAAGGTTTCATATCCACAAATTTTTGCTATGCCTGATGTTTGTTTTATAAAACAAGTAAGAATTTTCATGGTTGTAGATTTTCCGGCACCATTGGGTCCCAAAAATCCCACAATTTCACCCGAATTTATTGAAAAACTTATATTATCTAAAGCCTTTTGTGAGCCGTAAATTTTGCTTAACTCAATTGCTTCTATTGACATAAAAAAGTGATGTGCCTTTTGTAAAATAAAGGCTTCAAATTTATTGAATAATCTTTATAAATTACTCAACTAATATTTTTATAGATTGCCCCAATGGTGATGATGAGAGTTTTAAATAATACAAACCTTTTGACCATGAATTTATATCAATGGTTATATTATTTTTACCTCCTGGCAATTCTTTTTCAAACACCTTTTTTGAGTAAATATCGTAAATTATTAAATAATTACCATTAGGCAAATTTTCTTTTACTTCTATATTTAAGACATTGCGAGCCGGATTTGGAAAAACTCTTATTGCATCATTTAACACAATTTTTCTAACATCATCAATGCAGAATTTAGTTTTTACAGATTTATCGTCACTACCTTCGCATTGGTTTATATCACTAACTATCACTTCGTACAGCCCTGCTTTTTTTACCTTAATTATTCTTGTTGTTTCGCCTGTACTCCATTTGTATGAGTTAAATACTCCTGCATCAATATATATTGAATCTTTTTCGCAAATTGTTGTGTCTTTGCCAAGTTCCGGTTTGGGATTTGAAACTTTAACAAGGTTGATTGTATCTCTGAAAATACAACCGTTTTTTCCTGTAACCTGCAGCCAATATGTACCTGCAAAATATACCTGATAAGTTGAATCTGTTGAGCCGTCATCCCATTTATACGATACTACTCCTGATGGACCTTTGAGCAATCTGCCTCCGTTTTCGCAAACACCACCATCAGCACCAAGACTAAAATTTGGATCAGGTTTTTTCTTCAAAACAATAGTATCAATCCAAATACATCCAAAACTGTTTTGTGCCTGGCAAATGTACGTTCCGGGTGTATTTACAGTTTTATTTGGGTTAAAAGTAGAAACTCCGTTCCAGTAGTAATTCATCAAAAATGTAGGTCCGTTTATTGTATAGTTTATTCCTTCGCAGATTGAAGTATCTGGTCCAAGACTAAACGATGACGAAGGGTTGTTATAAATCACTTTGCTATCAGTCCATTTACAACCAAAGCTATCTATCGCCAACAAAGTATAAGTTTTTTCGTCGGTTGCATATATTGAACGTGTATATGCTTCGCCTCCATTCCAAATGTAACTTTTCATATTGGCAGGTCCTTTAAGCTCTAATTTTGCATTATCGCAAATAGTTGTGTCTTTGCCAAGTTCAAAAACAGGAAGGTATTTTTTTGTAACATTAAATGTATCGTAGTACAAACATGTTGTAGTATCGGTAATTGTAAGAATTATTTTATCTTCGGCACCAATTTTAATTTGCTGCCCCTTCCATGTTCCTGTCTTACCTTTCCACGAGTAATCAATAGCCCCAGAACGGGCTGTTACCAATACTGAATCGTTGTGGCAGAAAAATGTATCATTTACAAAATCACTACTCATAATTCCAGGTCTTATTGTTACTGTAATATTTGCTGAATCTTTCAAGCATTTTCCGTCTGACGAACTAACTACAAGCTTATATGTTGTATTAGTTTTAGTAGGGTAAACAAGTGGGCTTGATTCGCTTGAACTGAATGTTCCACCAACTTCTGTCCATTTATATACAATTCCCGGAATTGAAGGTTTTCCAATTCTTATACCTTCGCCCTTGCAAATTCTCAAAGTTGGTCCGGCTACCTGTGCCTGAAGCCTGCAGCATAAAACAGAATCGTATGTGCCGGATACTGTTTTGGTAGTAAAATTTCCATTATTCATACTCAAACCATGTCTGATATTCCCAAATTTGCCACTGGATTGAATATTTGCATTAAAATTTATACCCGAAATTGTTGACTGATTGCATTGGCTGACGCCTTTATTGTCTAATCTTATTAAATATAAATCATAAGAATTTCCTGTTCTAAAAGAATTGCTTACCGAAAATATTGTAAACCCACCATCGGCAGTTCTTAAAATCTCGCTTGGCCAGTGCCCGTCAGTAGAATTGCCTCCCATAGAATAAAACTGATTAATAAATCCGTTTTTAGCTGTATTGAGGTAAAAAACTTCACGACCCTTTCCGGTTGTTTGTACATATCCTGTTACAGAATATGTTTCGTCGGGATTAATAATTACTGAAAATCCCTTTGAACTACCTCCTGCATTGTATGAAAATGAATTAGATAAATTTCCTGTTGTATCAATTATCGATACCAAAATATCAGTAGTTCCAGGTCCTGAATTTACCCAACCAGTTGTAACATAAAAACCTTTGTAAGATTTTATATCCCATGCTTGGTCAATAGCTGAAGTACCAAAATTTTTCATCCATTTTTTGTTGCCGTTTTTATCAAATTGTGCGATAAAATAATCTTCATCTCCCATTGCTCCTAATTTTCCGCCAACGGTTATTGTATCATTTATTACCATTCCGGTTACGGCAATATTTCCACCTATATCCTCAACAAGGGCATAACCTTCTTCGTCGCCCTCGCTACCAAATTTTTTAAACCAAACTACACTGCCTGTAGATGATAGTTTGCCAAGAAATGCATCAGAACCAAACGAATCGGTTTTTACAAATCCGGTAATATAAAGTGACCCATCAACTCTTGATTCTATTACATTGTAAATATCATGAGTACTATCTTCATCTATAATTTTACTCCATTTCAAATTACCATTTATATCTGTTTTAATAATTATTCCATCGCCTTTTTTGGTTGATGAAGTACCAACAATAACATAGCCCGAATCGCTTGTTTGCTTTATTTTCCATGCTGCTTCGTCGGCAGATGTTCCATAAGTTTTATGCCAAGTTACTTTGCCCAATCCGTCAGTTTTTATAATATATGCATCATCGCCTCCTGCTCCGTTTCCATTTGTATAGCCTGTTAGTATATAACCTCCGTCTTTTGTTTGAACAATGCTGTAACTGCGTTCGTCACCCGAACTGCCAATTATCCTTTGAAATCTTGTTGTTTGAGCAATGATGTCATTTGTAAAAAATGCTGATATCAGCAATAAAATCTGTGAAATTATTCTTATTTTTTTCATGTAATTAATTGAACTTCAAATCAACCATTTTTTATCCATTAAACCAAAAATTTTATAAATTATTACTTTTTCAAGACTTTTTAAAATTTTAACTATATCCTAAAAACTATTTTAAATTTTAAGTTGTTTTTTAAAAACATTTCAAAAATGAAATTTCCAAAATTTGTTTTTTTAATAACTTTGTTTTCATCAGAAATTTCTGATGCTCAAGATTCAATACCAATTCAAACAGACCGCCCCGACCAAACCGAAAGCCCATTTATAGTAAGTAAACGCCATATACAATTCGAAAACGGTTTTTTATTCGAAAAAGAAGACAAAAACAAATTAAATTATATTCATCCAACAATTTTAACAAGAATAGGAATTAACAATATTTTCGAATTAAGATTAATTACAGAAACCGTTACTCAAGAATTTAACAATAACAAAACGATAGGTTTTGAGCCAATTAGAGCAGGTTTTAAAACTAAACTTGCCGATGAAAAAGGAATAATTCCCACAACTGCATTTATTGGGCATCTTAGATTTCCTTTTTTTTTATCGGATAATATGTCCAAAAACTCTTATTTTCCTGACTTTAGATTCACTATGCAACATACAATAAATAAAAATTTAACTTTAGGTTATAATCTTGGAGCTCAATGGGATGAAAATTTTAACCAACCTAATTTTTTATATACTATTACAACAGGATATTCAATTTCTGAAAATTTTGGAACATACATAGAATTGTACGGATTTGTATCACAAAAAACTACTCCTGACCACAGGTTTGATACCGGATATACTTATATAATTAAAAATAACATAATGCTTGACCTTTCAGGTGGATTGGGTATTTCTCAAAAGTCGCCTTCATTTTTTGTGTCTTTAGGCTTATCTTTTAGAATGCAAAATTAATATCTACAAAAAAATCCCGCCAATTGGCGGGATTTATAAAATTTATTATGAAAACAAAATCACACAACCTCTATTACTTTTACATCATCTTTCAATTTTGAATCTCTTTTGGGAATTGTAAGATTTAAAACTCCCTTTTCGTATTTTGCACTTATCTTTTCATAATCACAATGTTCGGGCAATCTAACAGAACGGCTAAAACTACTGTAAGAAAATTCTTTTCTTGTGTAATTTTCTTTTTCTTCATCTTTTTTGGTTTCTTGCTCGGCACTAATTGTAAGCAAACCTCTTTCAACTTTTACTTTAAAATCTTTTTTTTCTAAACCAGGGGCAGCCAATTCAATTTTAAAATCGTTTTTGTTTTCAATAATGTTGAGAGAAGGGATTGAGGTATCAAATTTCAAATCGAAAAAATTGCCTCCAAAATCCCAAATACGCGGACTGAAAAAATTTTCTGAATCGAATAATTCACTTGCCAGCGATGGCATCATACTTCTTTTTGATAATGAACTTAAATTTTTCATAGTGTAATTTTTTTTAATTGTTAAAAATATTATAATTTAATACTTCAAAGTTCAATAGAAAATACTGAGAATTACGTAACAAAGGTTACTGAAAATGAAAATATTTTCTTATTTATTGTGTTTTTTTAACTTAACATCAAATTATAAGCAAACAATCGCCATAGCATAGGAAACGGTACTTTTCGGCAACGGCAGTTTTATAAATATTTTGCATAAAATCTAAATCATCCAAAAATGCTGCTGTAAGCATCATTAGAGTACTTTCTGATTCATGAAAATTTGTAAGAAAAGCATTTGCAATTCTAAAATCATAAGGGGGAAAAATAAATTTATCGGTCCACTGTTCTGAAGAGTTAAGTTTACCATAAGCAGAAACTGAAGTTTCTAATGCCCTCATTACCGAACTCCCTACAGCACAAATTTTATTTTTTGATTCAATAGCTTTGTTTACTCGTGCAGCGGTTTCGGGCATTACAAAAATATTTTCAGAATCCATTTTATGTTTTGTAAGGTCTTCAACTTCTACAGACCTGCCATACGAAGCACCCTGAAATACGGTAACTTCGGCAAAATCTACACCTTTTATCTCTAATCTCATCATCATTTCGCGTGTAAAATGAAGCCCCGCCGAGGGCGGAGCAATTGCACCTTCTACCTTGGCGTGTATAGTTTGATATCTTATAGCATCTTCTTCCTCAACTGGTCTTGTTATATATTTAGGAAGCGGAGTTTCGCCAAGTCTAAAAATAAGTTTTTTAAAATCTTCATCGCTGCCGTCAAACAAAAACCTTATAGTTCTGCCTCTTGAAGTTGTATTATCTATTACTTCGGCTACAAGGTCATCGTTTCCAAAAAACAATTTGTTTCCTACTCTAATTTTTCGAGCAGGGTCAACAAGCACATCCCAGAGTTTTAATTGAGAATTTAATTCTCTAAGTAAAAAAACTTCAATTTGAGCACCTGTTTTTTCTTTGTTTCCAAACAACCGGGCAGGAAAAACTTTTGAGTTATTAAAAATAACAACATCATGCTCTTCAAAATAATTAAGAAAATCCTTAAACAATTTGTGTTCAATGGTTTTTTCTTTTCTGTTTACTACCATCATACGGCTTTCGTCGCGATTTTCGGCTGGATACTGTGCAATTAATTCTGCTGGGAGATTATACCTGAACTTTGAAAGTTTCATTACGTAACTTTTGTTTTTTTTAAAAATTTGAGGGGTGCAAAATTATATTTTTTTTGCAATTATTAAAAATGAATATACAGAGGAATTATTGCGAATTTAATCGAATGATAATATTCATGCAATGTTTATGACTTTAATTTGTTGTGGTTTTAATTTTTTGAAAAATTTTATTTCTTATATTTTTAGTGCTTTTGCTATCAGCAATCTATTTCTGAAAGGTAATAAATTGCGAAGTTTTTTATCTGTTTTAGGTATAGCTATTGGCATTTTCTGTATTGTTTCGGTTTTGACATTTGCCGGAAGTATGAAACAAAACGTCAGAGGAAATTTAGAATCGCTGGGTTTAAATGTAATTATTATTGAAAAATGGCCATGGGGTTTTGCAAGTGGAGAATATAAATGGTGGGATTTTATGAGCCGTCCACAAGTAAATTTAAAAGAATACAAATTACTTGATCAAAGATTTTCAAAAGATGTGGTAAAAGATATGGGATTTGAATCTAATGCTCGTAATATTAATGTAAGTTACAAAAAAAAATCAACTAAAAAAGCAATGCTTATTGGTACAACATCAAATTATTCTCAAATGAATGGTTTTGAAATAAGTAACGGAAGAATGTTTAACTTGAATGAAGAAAAAAGTGGAAAAAACATAGCTGTACTTGGCGATAAGGTCGCAAAAGAAATTTTTGGCGATATAAATCCTATAGGCAAAACTTTTAAACTAAATGGTATTAGAAGTACGGTAATAGGTGTGTTTGAAAAACAAGGCTCATTTATTAATAAACAAATTGACATGGCTGTTTTTATACCTTATACTTTTATGAGAAATTTTGCTGATTTTGCAAGCGAAAGTTCACAATGTAAAATTATTGTAAGAGGTTATGAAAATAGTTCTATTGACGAACTTGAAGCTGAGGTTACAAAACAAATGAGAAACCTAAGAATGCTAAAACCTAAGGAAAAAGATAATTTTGCTTTAAACAAAATGACAATGTTCAGCCAACAATTAGACAGTACTTTTAAGATGTTGGACATTGTAGCTTGGATACTCGGGCTTTTTTCTCTAATTGTAGGTATGTTTGGTATTGCCAACATTCTATTTGTTTCGGTTAAAGAACGCACTCCTTTCATAGGAATTCAGAAGGCTTTGGGAGCAAAAAGAAAATTTATTCTCATTCAATTTCTTTACGAATCTGTTCTACTAAGTTTGGCAGGTGGTATTGCAGGAATTATTTTGGTTTGGATTACTACAATATCAATATCTCACAGTTTAGATTTTCCTGTATTTTTTTCAATAAACAACTTTCTTACAGGTATTATATTATCAACCCTCACAGGCTTGTTAGCTGGTATAATACCTGCATTAAGGGCTTCGCGGTTAAACCCTGTGGAAGCTATAAGAAGTGTTTGATTTTTTTTAAAATTATTCGGGATAATTTTTACTTTCCCAACACTCGAATATTTTTATTTCTCTTTCAGTAAGAACAGGATCTGTTTTATGATAAGCTATTACATCTGAAGTATGCTTTATAACTTTGGCAACTTTGCCGGTTTGGCAAGCCTGAACAGTTTTGGCATAAGTTCTTAAATCAATACCTCCTGCACCTTGCGAATGGCATCCGGCATTGTTGCAATTGTCGGTAAATACCGGCTTCATCAGTGTGTTGTAGGTTACCGAATCGCACAAAGGCTTGGGTTCGGGTTTGTCGTCATTGTTGTTTTCTTTACAAGAAATAATAGCTGTAAAAGCAAAAATTGAAATGAGTAAAATTCTAATCATATTATTATAAATTTTAAATCAAAAATAATTTATAAAATCAGAAATGCTATAATATTTAAAAAAAATTACAATAAGTTGTCTTTAATTTTGCAAAATGGATTTAAAATCAATTATTACTATATCACTCACTCTTTTTGCTGTTATTGATATTTTGGGAAGTATTCCGGTAGTAATGGCATTACGCGAAAAGTTAGGTGAAATTGAATCGGGCAAAGCCACAATTGCTGCAGGAATTCTTATGATTTTGTTTCTTTTTATTGGTCAAAAGTTTTTAGAAATGCTCGGTGTAGATATTAATTCTTTTGCTCTTGCGGGCTCTATTGTAATTTTTATTATAGCTCTTGAAATGGTTTTGGGTCAAAATTTTTTTAAAGACAGTGCCGATGACGATAAGGGAAGTATTGTCCCCATTGCATTTCCAATAGTAGCAGGAGCCGGTACTCTTACTACTATTATTTCGCTTACATCAGAATACAGTAAAGTTGAAATTTTAATCGGAATTCTTATTAATCTGCTTGCGGTATTTATTGTTTTAAAGTCAATAAAATACATTGCCCGTAAACTTGGGAAAAGAGGTCAAATCGTTTTAAGAAAATTTTTCGGTCTTGTGCTTTTATCAATTGCAATAAGGCTTTTCAAGTCAAATATTTAAGTTTTTATAAATTATTTATTTACCCAAACCTTTTCTCCGCCTATATACGTTTCGATTATTTTTATTTCGTTCAACTCTTCAAAAGTTGCAGTATAAGGGTTTTTGTTTAAAACAATAAAATCGGCAAATTTTCCAATTTCAAGTGTACCTGTAGAATTTTCCCAAAAATTAGCTTTTGCAGCCCAAATACTCATTCCGGCAAATGTTTCATTACTGCTCAGTGCTTCTTCAAATTTAAAACCTCCGTCAGGCATTTTTTGCTTATTTTGTCTGAAACGTGCAGCTCTTATAGTATTTATGGGCGATACTTCTTCTACCGGAAAATCGGTACCCAAAGCTATGTAATTTGAGTTTTTTAATAAAGTTTTATAAATGTATGCTTCATTCATTCTTTCATCACAAAGCCTCTCGTAAACCCAATCCATATCGCTGGTAGCGTGTGTTGGTTGTACTGATGGAATAATAGAAAACTGTTTAAAGTAAATCAAGTCTATTGGGTCAAATATCTGTGCATGTTCTATTCTCCACCTTTTGTCGTTTGTGTTTTTCAGATATTTTGAATAAGTTTTTAACATTAAATGTATAGCCGAATCGCCAATTGCATGAGTACATACCTGCAAGCCTAAATCATTGTATAATTTAAGCAAACTATCAAGTTTTATAATACTTGTTAAACTCAAACCATTACTCTTTTTATCATCGCAATACGGTTTTTTTAGCAATGCTCCTCTCGAACCTAAAGCACCATCAGAATATATTTTTACACTTTTCCATTTCACATTATTATTTTCGAAAGGTTTGTTTTCTAAAATTTCTTTATCGGGGTTTGACATTAGGTAAAATCTCATTTTTAGTACATTTGCTTTGCAAAGGCTATCAATTAAAAAAATATCTTTTAAGGGCAAACCGGCATCAGCTATTTGTGTAAGTCCGTTTTTTAAGCATTCGTTTTGAGCTTTTAAGAGCCTCTTTGTTTTAATTTTTGAATCGGCATTTGGAATTTTTGATTCTATAAGTTCGGTTGCATTATCAATAAAAACACCTGTAAGAGTATTATTTTCTGTTAAAATTTTTCCTCCTTCTATTAAAGTTTTTGATGTAATACCGGCAAAATTGATGAGTTTTGAATTTGCAATTACAGCGTGCCCGTCAACTCTTTTTAACAAAACATATTTATCAGGAAAAAAGCTATCGAGCAATGTTTTTGTCGGAAAATTTTTATTACTCCAATCGTTTTGGTCCCAGCCTCTTCCTTGTATCCACATCATTTCTGGATTTTTTAATGAAAATTCAATAACGCGTTTAATTACCTCTTCCCAACTTTTGCATCCCAGTAAATCAACTTCTTCAAGCGTTTTTCCCAAACCCAAAAAATGACAATGTGCATCAATAAAACCTGGCAAAACAACTTTACTCTCTACATCAATTATTTTTTTTGAAATAAAGGTACTTTTCCATGAATCATCGTTTAATAGCTTAATAATTTTTCCATTTTTTATAATTATAACTTTGTATTGAGGAGTAAACGGACCAGTTATTATATTGGCATTATACAATATTAAATCAACCTCTGTTTGATTGTTTTTTTGTGCAAACAAAACTCCTGAAACAAACAATATTGTTGTTAAAAGAAAAAACTTCATAAAGCAAAATTAAAAATAAAACTAATCAAAAAAATTAAACACTATAATAAAAGCAGTTTAACTAAAATTGATTTAAAAAAGAGTTAAATTCGCAGCACAAATACAATGCAGTTTGTATATCCCGCCTTTATTTTCGGATTATTTGCAATTATTATTCCTGTAATAATTCATTTATTTAATTTCAGAAGATACAGAAAAGTGGTTTTTACTAATGTCAAGTTTTTGAAAGAGGTAAAACAACAATCACAAAAACAAAGAAATTTAAAACATCTTTTAGTACTTTTTTCGCGTATTCTTGCTTTAACTTCGCTTGTTTTAGCATTTGCTCAACCGTATATTCCCTCCGAAAAACCCAATACTACAACAGGACAGAAAAATATAAGCATTTATGTTGATAATTCATTTAGTATGAATGCCGTTTACGAAAAAGGACCATTAATTGAAACTGCAAAAACCAAAGCTCGTGAAATAGCATCAGCATTTTCAGAAAGCGACCGTTTTCAGCTACTAACAAACCAGTTCAAAGGCTCAAATGACAGGTTTTACAGCAAAGAAGAATTTTTACAAAAATTAGATGAAACTGAAGTAGAATCAGGCTCAAAAACTCTTGAAAACATTATAAGTAAGCAAAATAATTCATTGCTTAACAACAATTCAGCAAACAATTATTCTTTTATTATTTCTGATTTTCAAAAATCATTTTCTGGCAATAAAATTTTACAGGTAAATAATGCAATAGAATTTAATTTAGTACCTCTTAAAAACAATTCAGTTAATAATATATTGATTGATTCGGTTTGGTTTATGTCTCCTGTTTTTCAACCAGGTCAAGTTCTTAATATTGCTGTAAGAATTAAAAACAAAGGCATACAAAACCTCGAAGGAGGTACTGTTGCTTTAAAAATAAACAACGTTCAAAAATCTATTTCGGGCTTTGATATTGCCGCTGGCGAAACCAAAAATATTTCGATGGGCTTTTCGGTTAATAATCCTGGAATTAAAAACGCCGAACTTAAAATTACTGATTACCCTATTACTTTTGACGATACATACTTTTTCACCTTCAAAATACACAACGAAGTGAAAATTCTTGAAATTTTTTCGCAAGCAGCAAATAATTATATAAGAAAACTGTTTGATACCGAACCTTATTTCAGGCTTACAACTTCAAACATAAATCAAATTGATTTTTCATCATTAGCTAACTACGACTTGATAATAATTTCGTCTGCCCAAAATATTTCGAGCGGAACAATTGATGAGTTGAAAAAATACTTAAACAATGGGGGAAATATTGCTATTTTTCCTTCAGACAACAATGGTAAATCAGGTTTTGAAGATTTTATTCAAGAAACCGGTACTGGCATTTTTGGCGAATTGAAAACTGAAAAGACCGAAGTTTCGTTTATTGATTTTTCGAACGAATTATTAAAAAACATCGTACAAAATCAAAATCAAAACCTCGATTTACCAAAAATTGTTAAATATTACAAAATAAACCAGGGGAATTTGCCGGGCTTAACACTTTTAAAGCTACGAAATGGTGATGTTTTTTTAAACACTTACAAAATCGGCAAAGGACAAGTTTTTCAATTTGCCGTAAACATAGACCAGGAATGGAGCAATTTTCAAACAAATCAAATTTTTTTACCTGTAATTTTCAGAATGGCACTTTTTAAAAAATCACTTCTTCCACTTTGTTACACAATAAAAGAAAACAATTTACTAATTCCTTCATCAGATATTAAAAATACAGGCTTTCAATATGTTTTGAAAAAGGGAAAATTTGAAGTTTTACTCGAAAATATTATAAAAAACAATGAACTATACCTTACCGAAAATAATCAGGTAAATACATCTGGTTTTTACGATTTGATAGAAAAAAACTCAAAAAACACAATGCAAACTTTAGCATTTAATTACAACAGAATTGAATCTGAAACAGAACTAAGCACACCCAATGATTTAAAAAACATATTACCTTCAAAAAATATTAAGATTTTTGATAAGACCGACTTGCCACTGAACACATTAATAAAACAATACGAAAACGGAAAACCACTTTGGAGAATTTTTATATACTTTGCTTTGCTATTTATTGCAATTGAAATAATTTTGTTAAGATTTTGGAAAAAAACATCACAAGCAGAAGTTCAGGTTCAATACTGATAAAAAATGGAAAGATAATATCTGCCGGTTCCCCATTCAACAAAAAAACAACTGACATTTTATTAAAAAATGGAAAAATTGAAAAAATAGGAAAAATTAAAACAAAATGTGACCTTGAAATTGATGCCCTAAACTGTATAATAACTACAGGTTTATTTGATTTAAGGTGTAAACAAGGCGAACCGGGCGAAGAACAAAATGAAGACATAAACAGTTTAATAAACACTGCTGTATCGGGCGGTTTTACAGGAGTTGCTACTTTGCCAGATATTAATCCCGCAATACAAACAAAAGCACAAATTGAATTTTTATTGAGAAAATCTGAAAATAAAATAGTTGACATTAGTCCATTAGGAGCTTTGACAGTAAATTGTGAAGGAAAAGAACTTTCAGAAATGTATGAAATGCACGCTGGTGGCGCAATTGGGTTTAGCAATGGAAATAATCCTGTAAATTACGGTACGCTTCAAAGAGCATTACTTTATGTAAAAGATTTTGATGGTTTAATATTTTCTCATGCCGAAGATAAAAACTTGAGCAACAACGGAACTGTAAACGAAAGTAAAAACACGGTTTCTTTAGGCTTAAAGTTTTTCCCCGATATAGCCGAGTTTACTCAAGTTGCAAGCCAGATAGAAATTGCAAAATACACCGATTCAAAAATTCATTTTTCGCATTTAAGTTCAGCAAAATCAGTAGAATTGATAAGAAAAGCAAAATCAGAAAAAATAAAAGTAACATCAGATGTTTCTATTCTGCATCTCATCTATACTGATGAAATAATGCAGAACTTTGATTCAAACCTTAAAATAATGCCCCCCCTGAGAAATGAAACTGACAGGCAGGCACTTATTGACGGAATAAATGACGGAACAATAGATTGTATAATATCTGACCACAACCCACACAGCCCCGAAACAAAATTAGTTGAATTTAATTTTTCACCTTTTGGTGCTATTACATTGCAAATTCTTTATAGCTTATACAACCAGTTTTTGTCTGATAAAATTGATATTGACACATTTATTAAAGTTGCATCCATAAATCCACGCAAAATATTAAACTTGCCGCTTCCCCAAATAAATGAAAAAATGCCTGCAAACTTGGTAGTATTCAATACTGATGAAAATTGGGAATTTAATAAGCAAAGCAACCATTCTCTTTCAACCAATTCGCATTTTTTAGGAAAAACCTTAAAAGGAAAATGTGTTTTTGTAGCAAATAACAATTTTATACGCAAATTATAAATTTAATGAATATCACTACAGAAAAACTATTAAAAGAATTTGTTAAGGATCATGATTTAGTTCATAAAATTACTGAATTAACCAATTCAAACAAAAGTCTTATTGAAAAAATTAATGAAACAGATAAACTTTCTGCAAGCTACAATATAAACGATGATATTGCCGAATTGATTTATGATATAGTTTTATTTGATTTTTTTGACAATTTAGAAAATAAAAATCCAAATATTTTTGAAACTACCGAATGGCAAAAAACTGAAGAAAAATTGCTTGATAGAGGTACCGAACTTTTCAATATTTTACTTTATTTACGCGAATGCTCTGACAATGATTTTGAAATATCGATTGATGATTATATTGATGAATTTTTAATGTGTGAAGATGATTTTGATAATCAAGATGCTTTATTTTATGAAGATATTTTAAAAAACCGCGAACAACTTCAAAACTCAGATTTAAACACTTGGGTAGAAATAGCTACTTTAAATTTTAATGGACAACTCGAAAGTCAATTATTGCCAATTTTAATGTTCTTTTTGCCAAGTATAAATACTGATCAAAAAATTGAAATAATTAGTCAAAAAGGCAAAAATGTTGAATTTCAAAAAGCTTTTTTATCAATTTTAAATAAATTTAAAAATATTAATAACATTAATTATGAACACATCTATAATTAAAAAAATACCAGTATGGTACGGTATCTATTACGGAATTACTTCAATAGCTGTTTTTACAATAGTTTATCTCGTAAATTTTGAACTTTTTGGAAAATTTATACTTTGGGGAGCAATAAGCCTTGCTATACCTCTTGTTTTTTACATTGCCGGAGGGATAGCCGAAAGGAAACAAAACGGAGGCTTTCTCAAATACAAACAGGCTTTTATTGCTTTGTTTATTATTGGCATTGTTGGATACCTAATTAATCTCACATACACAATTGTTTTTACAAATGTAATTGACAAGCAATTTAATACCCGCCTCGAAGAAGTTGTAACTCAAAGTACTGCTAACTGGCTCGAAAAATACAAAATGGACCAAGAAAAAATTGATATGCAAATGGAAAAAATACACGAACAATTTGCCAATGCCAATACAACAGGAGCATATATTAAACAATTGCTATGGGCTATTGTAGTTTCAGCAATAATTTCGGCAATTATAGCATTAATTATAAAACGAAACCCACCTGAAAACTTTATGGAAACAGATATTTCAAAAGAAGAAAATTGATGAACATTTCAGTAGTAATACCGCTTTACAACGAAGAAGAATCACTTAACGAACTTGTTGATTGGATTGTAAAAGTGATGAAAGAAAATAATTTCAGTTACGAAATTATTTTGATTGATGATGGCAGTAAAGATTTATCATGGAAAAAAATAACAGAAATAAATAAACAACACCCTGAAGTAAAAGGAATAAAATTTAGAAGAAATTACGGCAAATCAGCAGGTTTAAATATTGGATTTGACCATGCTGCAGGCGATGTTATTATTACAATGGATGCCGATTTGCAAGACAGCCCCGAAGAAATACCCGAATTGTACAATATGATTATAAATCAAGGATACGACCTTGTTTCGGGGTGGAAAAAGAAAAGATATGACCCCATAACCAAAACTCTGCCAACTAAATTATTTAATTGGGCTACAAGAAAGATGAGCGGTATAAAACTTAATGATTTCAATTGCGGGTTGAAAGCATACAAAAATGAAGTGATTAAAAATATAGAAGTTTATGGCGAAATGCACCGATATATACCTGTAATAGCCAAAAATGCAGGTTTTTTTAAAATTGGTGAAAAAGTTGTAAAACACCAACAAAGAAAATACGGTACCACAAAATTTGGATGGGAAAGATTTATAAATGGTTTGTTAGACCTAATTAGCATATACTTTGTTGGAAAATTTGGCAAAAGACCAATGCACTTTTTCGGGCTTATTGGAACTCTTTCATTTATGTTTGGCTTTATAATTGCCCTTTATTTGGCAATTGCCAAATATGCGTTTCAAGAATATAAAATGACCGAAAGACCAATATTTTATTTCGGTATGCTGGCTATGGTTATAGGAGTGCAACTTTTCCTTGCAGGATTTTTGGGCGAACTAATTTCACGCAATTCTTCTGAAAGAAACAATTATCAACTTGCAGAAAAAATCGGTTACTGAAAAAAATATTTTAATAATAGGTCCTGCATGGCCTTTGCGGGGTGGCTTAAGTACATACAATCAAATTCTGGCAAGTGAATTTCAAAAAAATGGGTGCAATGTAACAATACTTACATTCAAACTTCAATATCCTGCATTTCTTTTTCCGGGAAAAACACAATTATCAACCGATTTGCCCCCTGAAAATTTAAAGATTGATATTAAAATAAATTCTATTAACCCATTAAATTGGTTTTTTACAGGCTTAAAATACAGGAAACTCAAACCCGAATTGGTTGTTGTAAGATATTGGCTACCATTTATGGGACCATGCCTCGGTACAATTTCAAGAATTATAAAATCAAATGGCAAAAGCAAAATAGTAGCCATTACAGATAATCTAGTACCACACGAAAAGCGTTTTGGCGACAAAATGTTTACAAAATATTTTTTAAACAGTTGCCACGGGTTTGTGGCAATGAGCAAAAGCGTTTTATCAGATTTAAAAAAACTTATAAAAAATAAACCAACACTGTATAATCCACATCCAATTTACAACAGTTTTCAAAATCAAGTTTCAAAAACTGAAGCTTGTAAAATTTTAAACCTTGATAATACTTATAATTACCTTTTGTTTTTTGGTTTTATTAGAGCCTACAAAGGGCTTGACCTACTTTTAAAATCATTTGCAAAAACAGATAGAAAAAAATTTAATCTCAAACTTATAATAGCAGGTGAGTTCTATGAAAATGAAAAACCATATTTTGAGCTACTTGAAACATTGGAATTGAAAAAAGATGTGATTTTTTTCAAAGATTTTATACCAGATTCCAAAGTTCATCTATACTTTTCGGCAGCAGATATTACAGTGCAACCATATAAAGAAGCAACACAAAGCGGAGTTACACAAGTATCATACTTTTACAATAAACCGATGATTGTTACTAATATAGGTGGTCTTCCTGAGCTTGTACCCAATGGCAAAGCAGGTTTTGTAGTAGAAAAAAATCCGGAAGAAATTGCAAAAGCTATTGAAAAATTTTATACTGAAAACCTTTCTGAAACAATGACTTTATTTGTACAACAAGAGAAAGAAAAATACAGTTGGGATAATATGATATTCACTTTATGGCAAGCAGCAGAAAAATAAAAATTGAAATAATCAATTTAGGCATTACAAATTATAATGAAGTATGGCAAACTCAAAAGAAATATTTTGAAGAATTGCTTCAAGCCAAAATACAGGGAAAAAAAATTTCAAAGAATTATATTATCACTTGCCAACATAAGCATGTAATAACATTAGGAAAATCCGGTAATGAAAACAATTTTAAAAATTCAAATTTTCCAGATGTTGAATTTGTAAAAATTGATAGAGGTGGAGATATCACATATCATGGACCAGGCCAGTTAGTAGTTTATCCAATACTTGATTTGGAAAATTTTAATTTAAGCTTGCGAAAATATATTTATACATTAGAGCAAGCAGTAATAAATACTTTGCAAGATTACAATATTAAATCAGGAAGAATAGATGAATTTACTGGTGTTTGGATAAATCCCAATACGAAAAATGCAAGGAAAATAGCAGCTATAGGAGTAAAATCAAGCCGTTATGTAACAATGCATGGATTAGCATTCAATATAAATCCCGATTTAAATTATTTTAATTTGATTATTCCTTGTGGCTTGGTAGGTAAAGAAGTAACAAGTATTGAGAAGGAGTTGAACAGAAAAGTAGATTTTGAGAAGGTTCGAAAAAATTTTATTTCTGAATTAATAAATAATTTTTGATAAAATAAAAAACCCTTCCGAAGAAGGGTTTTTAAATAATTTGGCAACGACCTACTTTTCCAGGTTTTACCCAAGTATCATCGGCTCTAAGGGGCTTAACTTCTCTGTTCGAGATGGGAAGAGGTGAACACCCTTGATATAGTCACCATAAAGGTCTTAAATAACTATAATAAGTTAATAAAAAATGACAAAAATTGGAAGTAAATAAAATAAATTTAAAGTATTTAGGTAATTAGTACTACTCAGCTTTGCTGTTACCAGCTTTACACTTATAGCCTATCAACCCCGTAGTCTACGGGGACCTTCAATGAAAACTCATCTTGAGGCTAGTTTCGCGCTTAGATGCTTTCAGCGCTTATCTAATCCATACATAGCTACTCTGCGGTGCAGTTGGCACTACAACAGATACACCAGAGGTATGTCCAACCCGGTCCTCTCGTACTAAGGTCAGATCCTCTCAATTTTCAAACGACCACAACAGATAGGGACCGAACTGTCTCACGACGTTCTGAACCCAGCTCGCGTGCCACTTTAAT
>JABWCE010000021.1 GCA_013359235.1 Bacteroidota bacterium | reverse complement strand
ATGTAAAGATACGTTATCGCAAATAAGCACACAATGTTTCGGCCTCAAACTAATGCACATTTTATAAAGAAACGTGATGAGTTTTTAGACAGTCTGACGGTTTCGGGCTTGGCGCAGTGGCGGTTTAGAAGCACTTACCTGTCCCAAAGCACTAAAGTTTATTAGATGCACAAATGTTGAATTTACCACGTCACCCGCCATTGCCGCCAAACCCGTGTTACAGGCTGGCGTTCTTGTCGTCCGTGTCTTGCAACCCTTGTCTTTATTGAGTTTTGCAACCAACTGTCTGAATGTTTTTGTGTCGGATTGTGTGATGGCGTTTTTAAAATTTTTAGAAGGGAAGGGAATTTTTAATTTTTTCTTTTCAGCGTGGGACAGGCATACTCTTTGGCAAGCTTTGGCTTGTGTGTCGGCTTGCGGGGCTTGCCAATGTGTATGACTGTGAAGGGACGGCATTTATGATTTTGATTGTTTTCGTAATCCATTTACTGCTGTTTCAATGTCTTGCACCGCCTTTTCATTACTCCATTCTTTCCAGAATTTTATTGTCGCACTTTCAGGCTTTATTTTTGGTTCATCTACAATTACACGAGTTGGGAGTAGTGATGCGTCACCTACTATTAGGGCTTCTCCAATATCAAGTATTGGCAGAACTTCAGTAAGTCCATTTAAATTGTCAGGAAGTAGCCGTTTAATAACTGCTTGGTCTTCTGCATTGGAAAGTCTCAATGAAATGAAATTGTTGCATTGGCTCAAAACTGTTCGGTTCACTTCGGCAGGGCGCTGGCTAATCACCATAAGGCTCACACCGTATTTTCTACCTTCCTTTGCAATTCTTTCAAAACTCTTTAGTCCAAGTTCAGAAGCTGTGTCTTGATTTGTTCTTTCAGGAATATACAAGTGTGCCTCATCACATAGCAAACAAATTGGATGCTGTTTATCTTTAGCTGTCCATTGTTGAACAGAGAAAACAATTCGTGCAACCAAACCAATAATTAATGGCAGAACATCAGAAGGGACTTCTGAGAAGTCAATTATTTTTATCCCCGATTTTTTCGCATTAAGATTTGACCCCTGCATTAGTCTGGAACAAAGTTCGTTCATCCAATTTAATTGAAGTTCATCTTCGGAGATTTGGAAAAGAAATCCCAATCTTTTGTCTTGGCTTTTTGCCTCTAAACGCTGAACAAATCTTGTTAACTTACCATAATATGGACCTTGTTTTTCTGTTCCTGCTTTAGCTCCTTCCACCATTTGTTCATCAAGATTTCTTAGTTCTTTCAAAACATTCTCAATCTTGTAAGGGATTGGGCTATCTATGGTTATACTGTCTTTGAAGGTGGTGTCTTTTATTTCTGTAAGGTGATTTAACTTTTCATTGAAAACAGTTTTAGAAAAGAGCATTGCCTGATTTGGAGCATTGCTGTCACTTCTATCAAGAAGCATTGCCAACATTTCTTCATAAGTCAATAACCAATATGGAAGCATTAATACATCATTGGTAAGACTTCCTTTTTTTCCTAAGTCAGAAGGATTTGCGACACGTAAATGTTGAATACCGTCAGCTTTAAAGTCCTTCCCGCTATATTCACCGTGTATATCAAAAAGAATACAGTTTGCCATTGGAAGTTGTGCAATTTGCTCAATGAGTTTTGCCACGCACCATGATTTACCCGAACCTGTGCTACCAACAATTACAGCGTGCCGTTGAAATAATTTGTCACCATCCAAAAATGCTTCTGCCTTTTCATCTATTGAGTATTTGCCTATAGATAAAGGAATTTTGTAGTTCTCTTTTGTTGAAATTGTTTGCATGAACTTGGTGATGTTCTCACCATCAATCGGGAAACAGGGTGCTTCTATTTCAGGAACAGTGTCAAGAGTTCTTTTAAAAACATTTTCCTTCTCTCCGTGCTTGTCAAGCAAAGTTCCAATCAAATTAACTTTCAAGATGTTTTCTGTAAACAAAAAATTACTTAGCCCCAAGTCATCACCAACGGGCTGTTCTTCGTCCGATGCTTTTCGGGTAATGCGGTTTATTATTCCAATTAAATGCTGACCTGCTTTCGAGCTTTTAATGGCTACCAAATGATTGACTTGAAGTTTACGAAGTTTGTCTATTTCGTCAACCTTCACGATTAAAGTCGCTGTATCAACACTGAAAACGGTTCCAATGGAAGATGTTTCTTCAAACTTAAATATTGCTGCCATTATTTTACGGTTTTATTAGTTTAAGATACTCTGATAATGTCCAGTAACTCACATTCGGAATAATTTCAGGTTTTGTGAATAATGATGAGTAAATCCGAGTATCGTTGGTATTTGCTTCTTCTATTAAAATATATGCCTTGCTTTTATTGTCAATAATTGCCTGCTTGGTTCTTGGTGTAATTTCCTTTGCTATGACAATAATTGGCTTATGATTTTTAATTTGTGTTATAAGCTTTGGCTGAACGTGAATGTCATTAAAACCATATCCAATACACAAATAACCAGTAGCATTTTCTATTTCTCGGTCAGCTTGTGTTAAGATTGTTCTGAATGGTTCTAATTGCGTTTCAAAGTATTTTGTAAGACCAGGCGTTACAATTGATGGCTTTAAATCAGTTGGGATTTTATGACGTAACGGAAGGTGTAAGTCTTGTTCTTGTTGTGTCTTAAACCAATCTAATGAACCGTGAACTTTCCAAACATTTATCTGACCTGAAAAACCTTTTACCGCTTTGAAATTGCTTTGGTGGATTTGGCTTGTAAAATGTCCTAAATAATTTTGAGCGAAGCCATTGCAGATAAACCCACCTGCTACACTCGCTGCATATTCGGCAATCCTATCGTAATTTGTTGTTATTATTGAAAGTTTGTTGTCGGTAGGATAGAGTAAATACTTTGTAAGTTCGGCTAATGGAAAATCCACTTTGTTATTTACAAATAAGTCATACGCTTCATGGTCGTGCTTGTTTACTAATTCCCACGTTTTTGCTATAATTTCCGATAATACTTTCGGTCGAATATGAAATTCATGTAGTGCTAATTCTAAATCTTTGAGCTTGTCAAGTTGGACAATAAACGCTTCAAACTGTTCTTGGTCGTCTTTGTCGGAAAAGGAAATTGATTTTTTTAAATGTTCGCCAAGCGCCCACATGGATGGCAAACCAAATGGAACTGATGCACCACTGCCAAGAATTAGCAATGGAACTTTGTTAGTCCACTCCTGTAAATGTTTTAAAAGTGTGTCAAAATCCATTTTACTAAAATCCTTTTATCGTTTCATCACCGCTGATATTCCTGATTTTTATTCTTTTCGGTTTCTTATCGCTTGTAATTTTACCGTCCCAAAATTCTTTTGTTTTGGTTCCGTCCTTTATCACATAACCAAGTTTGTCAATTTTAATTTCGGTGGTGCTGTGCCATTGACCTTCAGAATTTTCACAATCCAAAGAAATGAGTTCAATCAGTTCCAAACCTTCTTCGCTGATGCTGATAGGTTCAAACTTTTTTCCTTTGGTTAAGGATTGCAAGTTGCCTTTTTGGTTGAACTCATTGATTTTTTGAATAAGCCTGTCGCTGATGAATTTAGTAATTTCCGTTTCGTATCCGTCTTTGGTTTTTGTAGTATTAAATTCTACAATATCCTCAATTACAATTTCGTGAAGCAGGTTTTTCAGGTCTTTGAGCTCTACTTCAATTTCGGTGGCGTTGTTTTCTTTAATGAATTTTTCCACTGCCTTTTGGTCGTCAATGTCAATGTAATAGACAATTACTTTTTTGGCATTGACTTCCAAGTTTTGTAATTCCTGATTGATAATAGTGTTAATGGTCGGAATGTCTAAAACCTTTTCTTGTGTGTTGAGCAAGTTAGGCACATATACTGGAACTGTTCCCAACTTTGCTTCTGTTACCGCACCAAACCAAAAATTACTAATACCTGAAACATTCCTTTGCAAACCTGGGATGATGGTTGCCAACTTATCCATTGTTTGTTGTGGATTGCGGAATAGACTAACACCGTCTTTAATTTCTAATATTTGAAAATCAGCTTTCGCTTCAATTAATCTATCTCTTACCGTTTGGATGCTGTTAATTCCAATGTCAATGTGAATGAATTTTCGATTTAAGTCATTGGCGGTTTTTGCAGTAACTCCACTTCCTCCGAAAAAATCAGCAATCAGCATATCTTCATTACTACTTGCACTAATTATTCTTTTTAGTAATGCTTCGGGTTTTTGAGTTGCATAATCTAACCGTTCCTTTGCCATTGGATTAACAATTGGAATGTCTAACCACAAATTTTGAATAAGTTGACCTTGATAGCTATCGGCATATATTTTTCGATAAATACGACCTTTCCCATTTTCAGGCATAACTAATTCGTTATTGTCGTATAGTTCTTGCATTCTTTCCTCCTTGTAAAGCCAACCATTTTCAGGCGGTTCAACACCCATAAAAACATATTTAAGATTTTGACGGTAAAGAGAATTAACAAGTGGTGATTTCATATATTTCCGTCCATCACCATCATCATAAACAAATCTTTCTGCAAGATAATTTTGAGTGTTTTCATCATCAAGCGAATATTCCGCATTAAAAACATACTCCTCACCATTGCAATACCAAAATATTGTGTCATTTGTAATTCCAAACTGCTTAGAAGCATAAGAAGTTGCAAGCTTTCTTCTCCAAATAATCTCATTCACAAAGTTGTCCTCTCCAAACACTTCATCCAACAAAACTTTTGCATAATGTGAAATATGCCAATCTAAATGCAGATAAATACTTCCTGTATCACTCAAAATACTTTTAATCGCAATTAAGTTTTCATAAAGCCAATTGAGATAATCTTCTTTGTTCCATATATCACCATACATTTTTTCCTCAAAAGCTTTGAGTTCATCTATATCCATTTCTTTCTCAATAGCAGCAACTTTTTCTGCCAATTTTGGGTTTCTTCTTAGGTAAACTTTTTTGGCATAATCTGCACCACTGGCAAAGGGTGGGTCAATGTAAACCAAGTCCACTTTTATGCCTTGCTCTTTCAGATAGGCACAAGCAGAAACACACTCACCACGAATTACCAAATTTTCAGAAGGCTTGCCGACTGTTTCAATGGGTTCAACTTCATAGTAGGGCATACCTCTCTTAATTCGGTCATACACTTTATCATTTTCACGGTATCGCAATACACGTTGTGTTCGGATGATGTTGTCCAAAATGGCTTGTCCTTCAACCGTGCTTGGATAATATGGAATGTATTTTACTGGCATATCTTAATCGTTAAAAAACTGGTTAATCTTGTTATTCAATTTGGTGATGTTGGTTGCAATGTCTTTGCTGTCCTCCAAATAGAGGAAATCAAATCGCTGATAGCCGAATTTTTCTTTATTGAGTTTCAGAAACTCGGTCTCCACATAACTTTTCTTTTTCTGAAATACTTTGTCGGCTGCATAAACAGAACCTTTGGTTTCAATTAGCAGGGCTTTGTGAATTTTTTCCTTTGCCGTCCGCTTCACAATCAAAAAGTCGGTAGTGTATTTTCCAACATTTTTCCAATACCTGCCTTCTTTAGCAAAACAGTTAATTACAAACTCAGTCAAACCACGTTCACCGTTATAGTAAATCTCCAATTCCTTGTTTTTGAAATCGGCTAATTGCAAGGCTTTTTGAAGTGTTTCAATTTCAAAACCACTGCTTCCGCTTCCGCCAAAGTTGTATGGTAAATAGTGAAAAGAATGATTTTTAGATTTTACTGGCAGTGAGTAATCTTTATCTGCTTTGAAGCTTTCATAAGTCGGAACAAAATTGCCCATTCCCTGGGCTTCCAATGTTTCTTTCATCAATTGATATGCTTTTTCAATCTCGGCAGTATCAATGCTTACTGTTGCATTGGATTTATCCAGTTCCAAAATTTTAGTTGTGTCTGCTTCATTTGGGTAAAGTTTTGCATTCTTCTCTACCTCTGTCAATCGTTCTGCAATCAATAATTCGGCTTGCTTAGGAATTACTTCTGTATCGGTTTGCAAATCCCGTTTGATGCTGAAAGCCAAACGAATTTTTGATTGAATGGAGTGTAGGTCATATAATTCATTGAAAAAACGCTGACCCTCCTTTTCATAAGAAACGGTTTCAAATATTTCGTTCAGTTCGCTATCATATTGGTGCAAAAATGCTTCCGAAATCAATCCGAAACTTTCTCTTGAAATTTCAAAAAGCCATTGATTGAAATTGGCAAATGCAATTCCAGTTTCATTGATAACATCAATTTCGCCTGTGTCAATGTTGGCAATGTCGCTGGTTGTTATCAGGGCAGATGCTTTGAAATTGTCAATGTTTTTAAGCAAAGCTTTTAGTTTAGCTTTTGTATTCGGTGTTTCTTCTTCATCAATTGCCTGATAGGTTACTTTCATTTGATAGAAATCCACTTTCGGCAATTGCAAAAAGTCCATTCGGGAATGTCTGCCAATGGTCTCAGGTTTTCCAGTTCGCTTAGTGCTGTTCAGTTCTTCAATGCTTGTGTTTTGCTCCTGTTTCAGTTGTTTGTTCAGCGTATCAGCATTGTCTTTGTTCAGCCAAATCAAAGCGGTTTCTTCTTTGCCTTTGTCCACTTGGCGTAAACACCTGCAAGAAGTCTGTAAGACCATATTTTGAGGGCTGTCGCCTTTTTGAGAAAGTATTACGCCTGTTAAACTTGGGCAGTCCCAACCTTCTTTTCCAACCTGAACTAAAAGAATGTAACGCTTTTTTGAAATTGGTAAATCCAATGAACGAAACTCTAACTCGCTTCCTTCGGGTTGTGGATGTGCTTTGTTTCCTTTGTGAAAGCGTAAAATTTCATTGGGATTTATTTTCAATTCACCTGTAAGGAACGGATAAACTTCTTCCTCTAATACTTCAATATTGCTGCAATAGATAGCGACTTTTGCAATAGTTCCGTTTTCGTAAACCTTGTTTTTGTATTGGTTGTCGAAATCCTCAATGCCTTGTTTAATAATTTGGAAACGGTCAAGGTTTTGCCCGATTTTTACTGTTGGTGTTTTTAGAAATTTCCTAATTGCTGTTACAAGCGGATAATAATAAACCGTATTGGTGATTTGAGAGAATTTAAACTCATAATCGCCTGCTTTGATTTTTTCGGCACTTTGCAAATAAGGCGTTCCCGAAAAACCTAAAACGGTTGTGATATTTCCTTTGCTGTGCCAGTAATTAACTGCTTGCCTTAATTTGATGTCGTCTGTTGCTGCGTGGTGAACTTCATCTATGAGGATGGATAAATTCGGGATTTGACCGAATAATCGTTTCAGGTCGTTTGTTGTGTCTTTTTCTTCTTCGTCTAATTCAAGTTCTGTTTGTGCATTGAATTTGAAACTTTCCAAAATCACTTTTTCAGCGTTCACTACAAAAACTTGCCCGAATGGATTAGGCAAACAAGCATTTACTTTTTGAGCATTCGGGTTTCTTGCCTTGTTACTTTTCTTTGCTGTTTTCTGCTCGTCCAAAACTTCAAACTTCAACAATTTTTTCAGGTTGCTTGCTGATGGTTCGGGTAATACCCAAGAAGGGTCAAAGTTTTCAATCGTTTTTAAACTCGGAACAATGGAAGATTTCAAGCCCGAGGGAATAAGCACTAAAAAATTATGTGCAAATGCCTTGTTTTCGGGTTCGTTGTCGGCAAAATACAAGTCAAGATAAATGAAAGCAGCCATCAGGAAGGTTTTACCTGCTCCCATCGGCAAGCTCATTAAATAGTCGGCATAGTTTACATTGTAAAAAATGCTTTTAATGATGGTGTCATAATCTAACGAAGCGGGATTTGCTTTGATTAGTTTTTCCAGTTCAGGGATATATGTTCCGTTACCGTTTTTCTGTCTTGCAAAGTCAAAGAGTGCAAAAGCATTTTTATTTTGAGTTAAATACTCTCTTGCAATTTGGTTGATGTCGAGTTTTGCAAGGTCAGTTCCGTTGGTGAAAAAGCCCTCTGAAAAAAGTTGCCAAAGCGGTTTGTTTTGTCCTTGAATTTTCAGGAACAAATAAGTTTCAATTGCTTCAATTTGGGTATCACGCAAATGTCCTTTGTCACGGATATATTTAACTAAATCACGAATGGTGCAGTCGTCAGACTGCAACCATTCGTTTTTCTTTTGTTGTATGATATAATGAAGCATTACTTTTTCTTGTATTTAATTTTCTCTTCTGCTGCTTTCAGCACTTTGTCAGCCAAATTTTCGTCTTGTAAGTCATAAGCAACTTTGTCACTCAGCCACGCAACCAAAAGTTCTTCCTTGTCCAGTTTGTAGAATTTGGCAAACTTCAAAACCTGTTCTTTGGTCGGCTTCCTGTCGCCACGTTCAAACTTGCTGATAATAGCTTGGTCAATTTCCATTTCGGCAGCTACCTGTCGAAGGAACAATCCTTTTTCTTCTCTTGCTTTTCTGATTATTTCACCGAAGCTATTCATAAGACAATATGTGTTTTGACAAAACTGGTCAAAAGTAAGTATTATTTTCCGATTGTCCGTCCGTGCGTTGGAAAAAATTTAGCTCTTTTGGTTTTGCGAAGGGTCGGGCTTGTGTGTCGGGCAAAACCAAATGTGCTAAATGTGCGGTGGGTATGAAAAAATTAAAAATGCGGGTGGGCAAAAATTTTAAAAACATTCGGGTCGGCTTTGAGTGTCGGCTCGTTGGTCTGTGTCAAGTTGTTAAAGAACTGTCCAGTTAAAAGTCCGCTTAATTGTCAGGTTGCAAAGTCTCCGTTTTTCAGTCGTCACTGTCAGGGTTGCACTGTCTTTTTACGCTTGCCTGTAACGGTTTGGCGGTATGTTTTTGTTGCCGATTTCGAAGCATTGTCCTGTCAAATTATACGAAAGTTTATTAGATGCAGAAACGTTGAAATACCCACTATCTCGGCAATAAAATATACCGCCTGTTATGCACTGGCGGTTCTTGTCTGTCCGTAGGTTCCTGTCAAATTGCACTTTCATATTAAACTTGTCAATTCTTTTTCTTTTAGCGTGGAGAAAAATTTTGAAATTCTACGCTTGGGCTGGCTTTGCAAGCTCTTTTAAAAACTTTGGTTTAGCGTTGGCTGGTGCGGTTTTTAAATGTGCTTGCAAATGCGTTGGCTATTTCTTTGTTTTAGGTTTTACTTCTTTCTTGTCTTCGCTTTCAGAAAAATTTAATATCGTTTCGTCACCTGCAATGTTTCTAACTTTCATTCTTAAAGGTTTCTTTTCAAATGTTATTTTCCCATTCCAAAAGTCTTTTGATTTCTTACCATTGATTGCCAAATAACCATTTTTATCAATTTTTATTTCATAATCACTTTTCCATATTCCTTCAATATTTGTACAATCGAGCGAAATCATTTCAATTAATTCCAGTCCGTTATCGCTTATTTCAATAGGAATGAATTTTTTCTTTTTAGTTTTTTCTTCGGGTTCATCATCTCCATTGTTGCCGTTTTCTGTATCTCCATTTTCATCATTTTCTTCATCACCATTTTCACTAATTGTAAGTTGTTCTGCCTTTTTACCGTTCAATCCTTTCTTTTGATTGTATTCATCAATTTTTTGCATTAAACGGTCGCTGATGAATTTAATAAACTCAATTTCGTTTTCTTTTACTTCATATTCAATAATATCGTTAATTACAACTTCATCTAAAATTTCTTTTAAGTCACGAAGCAGAATTTTTACATCTGTATTATTGTATTCATCAATAAATTTAAGCAATTCCTTTTCATCATCAATGTCAATATAGTAAACAATAACTTGTTTGGTATTGTCGGGTAAATCGGGTATTGCTTCGTTGATTATGCGGTTCATTAAAGGAATATCTAAAACCTTTGTGCTATGGTCTAACAGGTTTGGAACGTAAACAGGAACTAATCCAAGTTTGCTATCGTTAATTGCACCTTCCCAAAAATTATCTAAACTATCTTCGTTGCGTAAGCCTGTAATCAAAGATTTTAATTTATCCATCGTTTGTATTGGATTACGGAAAAGAGATACACCGTCTTTTACATCTAAGATATCGAATTCAGCGTTGACTTCCTTTAATCTGTCTCTTACTGTTTGAATGCTATTTACACCAACATCAACGTGAATAAAATTCCTTTTCAAATCATTGGCTACTTTTGCTGTTACACCGCTACCACCAAAAAAGTCGGCAATAAGCATATCATCTTTGGTTGCTATTTCAATTAATAATTCTAATAGACCTTCTGGCTTTTGTGTTGCATAATCCAGTCTTTCTACAGATAAATTCAAAACAGGTCTAGTATTATATTCTTTAATTGTTTTATTTGGCATTACTCTATTAATTACACCACTTATAGTATCAGTTAGAATAGTATCTACATAAAATCTGCCATCTTCATCTTGTTTTGAATCCATAAATGATTTTTCTAAATATTGTCTTTCATAAATGGTATTTATTGTGAAATCATCAATACTTTTTTTATAAAAGAATATTACATCGTGTTTACGGGCTATTGAACCTTTTTTAGAAGCACCACCACTACGATATGACCAAATTATTTCATTAATAAAATTATCTTCCCCGAAAACCTCATCCATTAATATTTTCACATAATGCCCGATGTGCCAATCCAAATGAACATAAATACTTGCGGTGTCACTCATTATGCTTTTAATTGCCATTAGGTTTTCGTACATCCAATTCAAATAATCTTCTTTATTCCAAATGTCGCCATACATTTTTTCTTCAAATGCACGGAGTTCTTCTATATCTAATTGCTCTTCGGCTTTGGCAATTTTTTCAGCCAATTTAGGGTTACGTCTTATGTACACTTTTTTAGCATAATCAGCACCACTTGCGAAAGGTGGGTCAATATAAACCAAATCAACCTTAATACCTTTATCTTTCAGATATGCACAGGCAGAAAGACACTCGCCACGTAAAACAAGATTATTAGGATTGTTGCCTATACTTTCAATTTTTTCAACTTCGTAAAGTGGTAAACCTCTTTTAACACGGTCAAATACTTTGTCGTTGTCTCTGTATCGAAGTACTCTGCGTGTGCGAACAAAGTTGTCTAAAATTGCTTGACCTTCAACGGTGTTTGGAATATGTGAGATGTATTTTACTGGCATATATTTTAGTCTTTAAAAAATTCAACAATGGTTTCATTTAGTTTCGCAAGGTTATCATCAAACTTTGCATCGTCCTGTAAAAACAGGTATTCAAATTTCTTGTATCCGAATTTATCGTTATTCATTTGCAAAAACTCGGTTTCCATAAATTTCTTACGAAGTTTAAAAGTAGTCTGTTCAGCATATCCACTTCCCTTAGTTTCTACAATTAAAACATTGGCTATTGCTTCATCCTTGCGTTTAATAATCAAGAAATCGGGTGTATATAAACCAACTCTTTGGTAATTATTTCCTTTTTTAGCAAAGCATAAAATTCTAAAATCGGTAATGTGCTTTTCTCCGTTATAATAAATTTCAAGTTTACGTTCATTAAACTCTTTAAGTGTAACAACCTCTTTCAAAAATTTTAATTCAAACCCACTTTGCCAAAAGTCGTAAGGCAGATAATGAAAAGTTTGATATTTTGATTTAACAGCAGGCGAAAAGTCATATTGGGATTTGTATTGGTTAAAGTCAGGAACAAAATTACCCATTCCTTGCTGTTCAAGGTTTTGCTTTATTATATCAAATGCTTTTCTGATTTCGGCTTCGTCTATTTCAAGAGAAGTATTTTTTGCATCAGTATCAATTATTTTCTTTGTTTCTTCAACACTTGGATATAGTTTATCATTTTTTGGTACTGATTGCAAATTCTCTACTATAAGCATTTGAGCAGTATCGGGGATAATTTCAGATTTTGTTTCAAAATTACGTTTACAATGAAAAGCCAAACGAATTTCAGATTTAATTTTATTATGGCTATATAATTCATTATAAAATCTTTTCTTTTTTTCTTCAACAGTGATTGTTTGGAATATCTTTTCAAGTTCTGTATCAAATTTCATTAAGTCTTTTAACAAAATAGTATTGAAACTACCTTTAGCAATTTCAAACAACCAATTATAAAAGTTTGCAGGTTCGCCTTTTACTTTGCTAACAAAATCTTTAGTCTTTTGATCTTTCTGACTTAATCCACGCTGTACGATTACGGCTTTATTAAAACTGTCTTTGAGTTCAATGCTTTTAATTTTGTTTTCGGGTTCAGGGTTTTCTTCAATAGTAATGGTGTTGTATTCAACTTTTAATTGATAAAAATCTATTTTAGGAAGTTTAAGAAAATCTAATCTTGAAAACCTCTCAATCATTTCTGTTTTGTCTTGTTTGCCAAGATTATTTAATTCTTTAATGCTTGTGTGTTGTTCTTCTTTGAGTTGTTTGTCTAATGATTTTGCGTTATCTTCATTCAACCATATTATTGCTGTTTCCTGTTTATCTCGGTCAACCTGTCGTAAACAACGACAACTGGTTTGTAAAACCATATTTGTCGGGCAATCGCCTTTTTGGGAAAGTATTACTCCTGTCAAACTTTTGCAATCCCAACCTTCTTTACCAACCTGAACAAGCAGAATGATTTTTTTCTTTGAAAGAGGAGTGTCTAAAGAAGCAAATTCTGTTTCGTTTTCTTTTGGTAGTTTGTATTTCTTATTCCCTTTATGATATTTCAGAATTAATTCAGGTGAAATTTTCATTTCGTCTGTTAAGAACGGAAAAACCTTTTCTTCAAGATTCTCAATGCTACCGCAATAAATGGCGATTTTAGCGATAGTTCTGTTTTCGTAAATAGTTGAGTTGTAGTTTTTGAAAAAATCATCAACACCTTTCTTAATTATTTGAACAGAAGTTAAACCGCTTACTTGCTCAACTCTTGGTTTTTTTAAAAATTGCTTAATAGCAGTAGTTAGTGGATAATAGAAAACTGTATTTGTTATTTGTGAAAATTTAATTTTAATATTTTCAGCAATACCAACTTCATCTTTTTTGCTTAAATAGGGTGTCCCAGAGTAACCCAAAACACTATTTATATTTCCGTTAGTATTCCATTTTGTAACAACTTTTCTAAGTTTAATATCATCGGTTGCTGCGTGATGCACTTCATCAATATGTATTTGAAGATTTGGGATTTTACTTATTATGTTTCTTAACTCATTTGCTTGTTTGTCTTTTTCGTCTTCCGTTTTTTCAAATAATTCTCCTTGTGCAGTTAATTCAAGTCGGTCAAGTATTACTTTTTCAGCATTTACAACCATAACTAAACCCATTAATTCTTCAAATGGCTGATAATTATTAACCTTTTGAGCATTGGGGTTTCTTGCTTTATTGCTTTTCTTCCCTGTTTTTGGTTGGTCTAATATTTCAAAATTTATAAGGTTTTTAAGTTTACTTGCTGATGGTTCGGGTATTATCCAAGTTGGGTCAAATTTTTCAATTGTTTTAATGCTTGGTACAATCGAAGATTTTAAACCTGATGGAACAAGTATAATAAAGTTATGTGCGAAATTTTTATTATCGGGTTCGTTTAATGCAAAATATAAATCCAAATAAATTATTGATGCCATCAAAAAGGTTTTTCCTGCACCCATTGGCAAACTGAAGAGGTAGTCTGAATAATCTATCCCGTAAAAAATTCGTTTGATTATGTTTTCATAATCTATCTTGTCAGAATTATTGATGATATATTTTTCTAAGTCAGGTAACAATGTTTCAGTACCATTACCATTTTTAACTTTAAATCTGGAAAAGTCGAGTAATGATTTCGCTGCTTTATTTTTATCAAATATTTCTCTTGCTGTCTGATTAATATTTAATTTTGATAAATCGTCACCATTTGAAAAGAAACCTTCTGAAAATAGTTCCCAAAGTGGCTTGTTTTGTCCTTTTATTTTGAGAAACAAATATGTTTCAATGGCTTCGTATTGGGCTTCCCGTAACTGACCTTTATTTTTGATGTAATCAATGATTGGTCTGATTGTACATTCATCAGAGTTAAGCCATTGATTTTTATGATATTCTATAATCGTCTGAAGCATTTCAAATTCAATTAATTAAAAGTCCAAAAGTACTAAAAAAAAGCGGGTCAGCAAGAAATGGCTCTTTTGATTTTGCAGAAGGGTTAGCCTTGTGTGTCGGGGCAAAAGCAAATGTGCCATTTGTGGGTAGGCAGAAGAATTTCAAAATTTTTGTGCGATGGGGTATTTGTCTTTTATAGTCTTTTTTCATTCCAAGTTTAATATTCTATTTTCATTGTCAATTTGCAGTGTCGTTGTCTTTTCTCCGCTTGTGCATAACTTGTTTATACACGATACGCTGTTTCGCTTATCCTTCCAAAAAGATATGCTAATGCGAAGGTAGTGTTTCGTTTTATTTTTTACAATATTAAAGTTCCAAATCATCAAAAGGGCTGTTTATTTCGCTAATTTTTTTACTGCTCACATGTGTATAAATCATGGTTGTTTTGGGGCTGTTATGTCCTAAAAGTTCCTGTATATAGCGTATATCTGTTCCAGACTCAAGTAAATGAGTGGCAAAACTATGTCGCAAAGTATGTAATGTCACTTTTTTCTTTATCCCTGTTTTTTCTAAGCAATGCATCAGCACCAGTTCAAAACTTCGTGCCCCATATTGCTGTCCATACTGCCCTTCAAACAAATAAACTTTTGGCTTGTATAGCTTGTAATACTCTACTAAAAGATTACGGAGTTTCAAACTGAAAGTAACATACCTGTCCTTTTTACCCTTTGCCTGTGTTATGTGTATAAGTTTACGCTGGCTGTCGAGGTTTTTAAGTTTCAAATTCAAAACCTCGCCTCTTCGAAGTCCGCAGGCATACGTTAAACTTAAAAGCGATTTATGTTTAAGGTTATTTGTTGCCCCTATTATTTTTTGCACCTCTTCTTTACTCAGCACTTCGGGCAAGGTATTTTCTTTGAACGGGCGTTGCAGCTTTGTAATATCCATGCGTGTTTTTTGGCACTGCATGTAAAATAACTTTACAGCACCTACAAGACCACGCTGAAACGAAACCGAAAATCCGTTCTTTATTATTACTTCATGGTTATATCGCTCTACATCTTCTGCCGTAAGCTCTTTAAAACTCTTTGGTTGATAATAACTCAAAAACTGAACAAGTTGCCCAATATAGTTTTTCACCGTTTGCGGACTATAACGTTTCTGCTCCATCCATAATTTAAAATAATCAATGGCTTTTACAGTTTCTGTTTCTATATCCGAAAATTTTTCTTCTTTTTGTTTTGCATCCAATTCCTTCCATTGCTTTTCAAGCAAACTGAAGTCGAGTGTGGCAAGGGTACCAAATTTTACTTTTAGTAGAGTTATCACCTGCTTATTCAAATTTAAGTGCCATTGTTTTTTAGTGAAACTCCATTTTGCTCCGGGTATTTGTTTTATTATATGGTTCAAATCTTTGTTGTATTCAAATTCGGCAAATATCCTCATTTGTCCGTCATGGTCATTTAATGAAAATTTTATAAAATTTTGATATTGCTTATTTATCATAACCTGCTTATTATTTCATTGATTTTAATTTGTTTATTAATACTTTATAAGATATTTTTTTCAATGCTTCGCCAGCTAAGTCACATTACAAGCCTTAGCAATTTGAATAACAAAAATATTGTTTTTTTCAATTCAAAAAATTTAGATAAAAAAATATTGAATAATTTTTTACCAACTTAATATCAAAATATAAAACCGTTCATGTTCCAATATTTTAATTGAATAAAAGAAAATAGAACCTCTAATAAAAATTTACAATTTTGTATTGGTATAATTGAGAATAATAATTAATTTTGCACACTTTTTTATAAAAAACGCATAGAATGAAAGAAAACATACATCCAAAAAATTACCGATTAGTTGTATTTAAAGATATGAGTAATGACCAGTCTTTTATTACCCGCTCTACGGTTGAAACACGTGAAACTGTTAAATGGGAAGACGGTAATGAGTATCCACTTTATAAGCTCGAAATTTCAAATTTATCACATCCATTTTTTACCGGTAAAATGAATTTTGTTGATACTGCGGGTAGAATTGATAAATTTAACAAAAGATATTCAAAAAAATAATTTTAAAACGTGCAATTCTATTAAAACCATCAGATTTCTGGTGGTTTTTTTATTTTATAATAGAAAAATTGAAAAAAAATCTCAACTTTACAACTTCAAATTAAGCAAGTAAAATGAACATTATACTATTTGATGACGAGTTCAGAGTTAATCTTTTGCCGCTAACATACACAAGACCTTGTGGCAATTTGAGAGTTGGTATTTTTACTATTGCTCAAAAATGGGAAAATTACCTGAGTTGCAACGTTTCGTACAAAACCAAAGAATATCTTTCAAGAAAATACAAAGCCGAAATTGATAATCATAATATTTTTATAAACGGCAGATATCTACCATCTGACGGCTTTTGTGAGGTGATTTCAAACCTTAGAGTAAATGAAATAATTTTTGATAAAAAAACAGTTGTAGCTTTTAAAATTGATAAAGAAAATGCAACAAATTTTATTAAAGATAATTTTAGCCTTGCCGAACTTAATGTGCTTAAAACCGATTTCGAATGTTCTCATATTAATTTTTGTTATGATATTTTCAGGCTAAATGGCGATGAAATTGAAAAAGATTTTAAATTAATTGTAAAAAAACATAAAACTGCCGAAATAAGCAGAACTAACCAATTAATTTCTGAACAAAATGTTTTTATTGAAGAAGGTGCAAAAGTAGAATTTAGTATTTTGAATGCTGCCAAAGGTCCGATTTATATAGGAAAAAACGCCGAAGTTTTGGAAGGTTCGCTTATCAGAGGTCCATTTGCTTTATGTGAAAACAGCGAATTAAAAATGGGGGCAAAAATTTACGGTCCTACCACAATTGGTCCGCATAGCAAGGTAGGCGGTGAGGTGAACAACTGCGTTTTTCAAGGTTTTTCAAACAAGGCTCACGATGGATTTTTAGGCAATTCGGTTATTGGCGAATGGTGCAACATTGGGGCTGATAGCAATACTTCAAACCTTAAAAATAATTATGCCGAAGTGAAACTTTGGAATTATACAGCACAAAAATATCTTAAAACCGGTTTGCAATTTTGTGGTACTATAATGGGCGATCATAGCAAATGCGGAATTAATACTATGTTCAATACCGGTACTGTTGCCGGTGTATCTGCCAATATATTTGGTACGGGTTTTCCCCGAAATTTTATACCCGATTTTAGCTGGGGAGGTAGTTCGGGTTTTGAAACATACAACCTCGAAAAAGTTTTTGAAGTTGCCAAAATTGTAATGGAAAGACGTGGTGTAGAATTTAACCGCGATGAACAAGATATTCTTACCTATATATTTTATGAAACATCAAAATTCAGAGTTTGGGAAAACGCAGTAAAAAAAATATAATTTTAATGAGAAAACATATTATTGCCGGCAATTGGAAAATGAACCTCAATTTGAATGAGGGTTACAGCCTTGCTTCTGAAATTAAAGGAATGGTAATTGACGAAATTACCAATTTGAATGCCGAAGTGGTACTTTTTCCGCCATTTATTCATCTTGCCGGTATTAAAAAATTAATTGAAGGTTCGGCTGTTATGCTTGGTGCACAAAATTGCCATTACAAAGATAGCGGAGCATTTACAGGCGAAATTTCTCCAAAAATGCTTAAAGAATTGGGAGTAAAATACGTTCTAGTTGGTCATTCAGAAAGGCGACAGTACAATTTTGAAAACAATCAAATTCTGGCTATGAAAGTAAGTGCCGTTTTATCAAACAATTTACACCCTGTATATTGCATTGGCGAAACTTTGAACGAACGAGAAAATAAAAATGAGTTTATCGTAAACCAAACTCAGCTCAACGAGGGTTTGTTTCATCTTTTGCCTTCGCAAATTAAAGAAACGGTAATAGCTTATGAGCCTGTTTGGGCTATAGGAACAGGTATTACGGCAAGTGTAGCACAAGCAGCCGAAATGCACAACTTTATAAGAAAACTTGTTGAAGAAAAATACGGAACTCAAGTTGCCGATGAAATAAGAATTTTATACGGTGGAAGCATGAAACCCGATAATGCTGCCCAATTGCTCAGTTGCAATGATATTGATGGAGGCTTAATAGGTGGTGCTTCGTTAGAATCGCGAAGTTTTGTAAATATTGTAAAAGCAGTAAAAAGCTGATTAATCAATATCGCCAAGCCCATATCTGCCCTTTACAAATAAAAAGGCAAAAGCCATTTGCTTTTTAATGCCTTTTTTGAAATATTCTACTTTTAAAATATGCCATTTCCCTTCGCTTTCGGTGCCAGTTTCGTATTTTGTAATTACATAATTGGTGTCTTGGTTTATTGTTCCGTTTATCTTTAAACATACATTATCAACGCCGGTTTTTTCGTCTTCGTTGTTGTAATTGGCAAAATCTTTCCATGCTCTGTTTTTGTCATCACCACGATATATTATATATGGTGCAGCTTTGTAGAAAGTGCCGAGTGACGTAGTTTGTGGATCGGTAAAATCAACAGTACGGCAAATTTTAAGCAATTCTTTTAATGTTTTTGCCACATTTGCAGAGTCATTGTTTGTGTTTTGCGCATTTGATGTGTTTATTCCTATCAAAGTTATTGCAATTACTATCAATCTACATTTCATAGTTTTAAATATTTTAACAAAGTTAAAAAAAAAATGAAAATTGAAATTTATAAAATATTATCACCTATTAGAAAATCAATATTTGAAAGTATTTTTTATTCAATAGGTAAATATTTAGCTTTGTTTTTTTGAGTTTTTTTTTAATGAATCAATTATCTAACATAGAAATATTGCAAAAATTATCAATGAAAATTGATAAACAAGAAATTCTAAAAGATTTGATAAAACAATTGGAAAAAGACACCGGTTTTGATAATACGAGCAACTTGGAAATTGATGATTTGAATTTGCTTGTAGAAAAACTAAGAACAGATCTTGGATGTTTTTTAAAAAAAACTGCTTCGCAAAATCATATTAAATTTATGAATATAATTTACAGAGTTGATATACCGCAAAGCAAACTTGAAAAGATAAAGACAGACGAAAATTATTTCGAAAGTTTAGCAGAAATGGTTTTAAATCGCATATTTCAAAAAATATTAACAATGCTGATTTATAAAAGTAAAGATAATAAAAGTACATAGAAAATAAAGCTGAAATAGCCCAAAAAATGTTTATGAGTAAAAGTTGTTAAGAAATTTTCTTGATATATTATAACTGAAAATTATATTATAAATTAATTTCGTGGCTTGAAAAAAATTAAAAAATATGCGTTTTAAAGCTATACAGGTTGCCCAGTCGCGAACAATTCCTCAAATAAATACCGATGTAACCGATATACCCTCATTATTTGGTATTAATACCTTTGGCAAAGAAGCCATGAAAGAATATCTCAGCAAAGATGTATATGAATCGGTAAATAAAACCATAAAAGCAGGCAAAACAATACAAAGAGATATTGCTCAAAAAGTAGCCGATGGCATGAAAAGATGGGCTTTGGATAAAGGTGCCATTTCGTTTACCCATTGGTTTCAGCCGCTTACAGGACTTACTGCCGAAAAACACGATTCGTTTTATGAGGTATGGGAAGGAAAAGCAATTGAAAAATTTTCGGCAAACTCACTTTCGCAGCAAGAACCTGATGCTTCAAGCCTTCCGAGTGGCGGTTTAAGAAATACATTTGAAGCAAGAGGTTATACAGCATGGGATCCTTCATCGCCTGCTTTTATTATGGAAAAGGCTTCGGGAAAAACACTTTGCATACCTACAATTTTTGTTTCGTATCATGGCGAAGCATTAGATTATAAAGCTCCATTACTAAAAACTATGGCTCTGCTTAGTAATGCTGCAACAGCAGTTTGCAATTATTTTGATAACACAGTTAAACATGTAGGAGCGAGCTTGGGTATTGAGCAAGAATATTTTTTGATAGACAGAGCATTGTACGATGCCAGACCGGATTTGGTTTTGACGGGCAGAACAGTCTTAGGACAATCACCCGCCAAAGGGCAACAACTCGAAGACCATTATTTCGGAGCTATACCTTCAAGAGTTTTCAATTTTATGTACGATCTTGAGCTTGAATCTATGAAACTCGGAATTCCTTTAAGAACAAGACACAACGAAGTAGCCCCCGGTCAATATGAATGTGCCCCGATGTTTGAAGAAATAAATCTTGCAGTAGATCACAACCAACTTTTGATGGATTTGATGGAAGAAGTTGGTAGAAAGCATGGCTTTAAAGTGCTTTTGCACGAAAAACCTTTTGCAGGCATAAATGGTTCTGGAAAGCACAACAACTGGAGCCTTATTACCGATAAAGGAAATAACCTATTGTCGCCCGGTAACGACCCATTGTCAAACCTTCAGTTTCTTACTTTTTTTATTAATATCATTAAAGCATTCGACTATAGTGCCCCACTTTTAAGAGCAAGCATAGCAAGTGCCGCAAACGACCACAGGCTTGGTGCAAATGAAGCCCCTCCGGCAATTATGTCGGTTTTTATCGGTAGTACTTTAACAAAAGTTTTAAACGATTTTGAAGCAGGAAAAAAATCAAAAACCGAGAATGATAATAAAAAAATAAATATACACAACCTGCCCGATATACTTGTTGATAATACCGACAGAAACCGTACTTCGCCTTTTGCTTTTACAGGAAACAAATTTGAGTTCAGAGCAGTTGGTTCAAGCGAAAACTGTGGAAGACCTATGATAGCACTAAATGCAGCAGTAGCCAATCAATTAATAGCTTTTAAAAAAGATGTTGATGCTTTAATAGCAAAAAAGAAAAAAACCGAAGATGCAATTAAAGAAGTTTTAAAATCATATCTGAAAACCTCTAAAAAAGTGCTGTTTGAAGGAAATGGTTACAGCGATGAATGGGCTGCTGAAGCCAAAAAACGCGGACTTGAGAATATAAAAAATACAATTGGTTCGCTTGAGATATACCTCAGCAAAATGGCTGATGATATTTTTGTGAAAAATGGTATTTTTACAAAAGAAGAACTACATGCACGATACGAAATAAAACTTGAAGATTATATTAAGAAAATTCAAATAGAAGGCAGAATTCTTGAAGAAATGGTTTATACTCTCGTAATTCCGGCAGCTATAGAGTATCAAAAGAAACTTGCAGATTCTTGCAATTCTTCGGTTAATGCAGGTATTTCGAAGAAAAACATGAAACAAACCTTAGATTTTTTAGAAGAAATATGGTCGCTTACAGAAATGCTTAAAAAAGAAGTTGACATAATGGTAGAACACAGAAAAAAAGCTAATGTATTGACCGATACTACTAAAAAAGCAAAAGCATATTGCAACAACGTAAAGCCGTGTTTTGATATAATTAGAAAATGCTCTGATAAACTTGAAAGGTACATTGATAATGATATCTGGAAAGTATTAAAATACCGCGAACTGCTATTTGTTAAATAGAATTAAATTTATAATAAATACTTATTTTTCTGATTTTATTTTTTAATACTCAATTAATGTATTTAGGCTAAAACAATAGTTAATAAATTGTGGTTTATATAATTAAATAAAATGAAATTAGTTACTTTTAAACTTGAAAATCAATATAGACTTGGGTTGTTTGCAAACAATTTAATTTATGATTTAAATAAAATAAACAGCAAAATTCCCGCTGATATACTAAGCTGGCTTAATGAAGGCCAAACATCATTGAACCTTACAAAAAATATTGAAAATGACATTTTAAACAAAAAAAATACAAACGGGTATAGCCTAAACGAAATAGAAATATGTGCACCCGTGCCCAACCCTGTGAGTTGCAGAGATGGCTATGCTTTTAGGCAACACGTAGAGGCTGCCCGCCGCAACAGAGGAGTGGCAATGATAGAAGAATTTGACCAATACCCCATTTTTTATTTTACAAACCACAATGCTATAAACGGGCCCGGCCAAGTGTGGTGTATGCCCGATCATTTTGAAAAACTTGATTTTGAACTTGAAGTAGCTGTAGTAATTGGAAAAAAAGGTAGAAACATAAAAGCAGCCGAAGCTGATAATTACATTGCCGGTTTTATGATAATGAATGACCTGAGTGCCCGTACTCTACAAATGGAAGAGATGTTGCTAAACTTAGGTCCCGCTAAGGGCAAAGATTTCAGCACTATTATTGGTCCTTGGTTAGTTACACCTGATGAACTTGAAAAATACAAGGTTGAATGCAGGCATGGTCATATAGGTAATTCATACAATATTGAGATGAAATGCAGGGTAAATGGCATAGAAGTGAGCAGAGGAAATATGAAAGATATGGACTGGACTTTTGCCGAAATAATTGAACGTTGTTCTTATGGAGTTGATATTTTTCCGGGAGATGTAATTGGTTCGGGTACTGTGGGGACAGGCTGTTTCCTTGAATTGAACGGTACGGGTCTTTTAAATAATCCTTCATACAAAACTCAATGGCTGAACGACGGTGATGTTGTAGAAATGGAAATTACAGGTTTAGGTATTTTGAACAATACTATTAGAAAAGAAAAAACCGATTATTCAATTTTAAAATTGAAAAAAGACAAAGGTTAAATACTACTTTTTCTTTCAAAAACCTTAAAAACAAAGTTGAATTCATTGTTTTCATTTTTATTAAAATTTTCACTTTGTAAAAGTTGCCACTCTTCGTAGTTTAAATCAGGAAAAAATACTTCGGCATTTTTAAACTCAGCATCAACAAAAGTGAGGTAAAGTCTATCTGCAAGGTCAATTGCATAATTGTAAATTTGTCCTCCACCTATTATAAAAACCTCTTCATCGCCTGTTTCACGAGCTATTTCTATTGCATGGTTTAAATCTACTGCTGTATAAATATCGGCAACTTCAATATTTCGTGTAGTTACTACAATGTTTATTCTGCCTTTTAGGGCTTTGCCAATTGATTCAAAGGTTTTTCTGCCCATAATAATACAATGCCCCGAAGTGATTTTTTTAAAGGTTTTCAAATCATCACTAAGGTGCCAAAGCAGTGAATTTCCGGCACCGAGTTCGTTGTTTTTGCCTATGGCAGCTATTATCGAAATTTTCATTTTATAATTCTATTTTCAAAGTTTCGTTCATTTTTTCCCATTTTTCGAGTACTGCTTTAAAATCATCGGGCAATTCAGAATCAAAAAACATGTATTTTCCCGAAACAGGATGCTCAAATCCCAATGTTTTTGCATGAAGAGCCTGGCGAGGCATTAAGGCAAAACAATTTTCAACAAATTGTTTGTATTTGCTAAAAACTACCCCTTTCAAAATTTTATCGCCATTGTAAAATGAATCGTTAAAAAGCGTATGTCCAATGTGTTTGAGATGAACGCGGATTTGGTGTGTTCTACCGGTTTCGAGCCTACATTCAATCAACGAAACATAAGTTAAATTTTTTAATACTTTGTAATGTGTGATGGCGTGTTTGCCTGTTCCGGGGTCACTAAAAACCTTGAATAGTTTTCTGTTTGATTCACTTCTTGCAATGTTTCCGGTAATAGTGCCTTCTTTTTCGGTAAAAGTTCCCCAAACTATTGCATTGTACAAACGCTGAATTGTATGATTTTTAAACTGTACTGATAAACGATTGTGTGCTATTTCGTTTTTTGCTACTATCAAAAGTCCGCTGGTATCTTTATCAATGCGGTGTACAAGCCAGGGTCTTATATTGCCTTCGGGCACTGTTTGATTAAAATGCCAAGCAAGTGCATTTACAAGAGTACCTTTGTAGTTTCCAAAGCCTGGATGAGCTACCATGCCGGGTTTTTTATTGATAATTGCTATGTCATTGTCTTCATAAACAATGTTCAATGGTATGTTTTCGGGTACAATTTCAATATCACGAGGGGCTTCAAAAGTTATAACTATTATCACATCTCCAGGTTTAACTTTGTAGCTTGGTTTTGTAAGTTGGTTATTTACCAAAACCTTGCACGAATCAATTGCTTCTTGTATTTTTACCCTTGTTGCATTTTCTATTCGGTCCATTAAAAACTTGTCAATCCGCATCAATTCCTGCCCTTTGTCAACTTCAAACCTGTATTGTTCAAAGCTGTTTTGCAAAATTTCGCTTTCAATATTTATATTTTCTTCTCCCAAATGCTAAAAAAATGATTTTAAAATTTATGTATTATTTTCGCGTTACAAAATTACGCATTACCAATTAAAATGATAACACACCAGTCGTCACTTGATAATTTTTCAAATCAAATCAGATTTGTTTTGAACACATACCAAAACCACAACCAAAATATAAACAATTTTTCGAATGTAATAGTAGGCGGAATGGGAGGTAGCGGTATTGCAGCCCGCATTGCAAAATCGTGGTTTTTTGATAAGATAAATATATCCTTAGAAGTAATTGACGATTATAATTTGCCTGCATATACCAATAGCAAAACACTTGTAATTCTCAGCTCTTATTCAGGAGAAACCGAGGAAACATTATCATTGTTTGAAGAAGCAATTGCCAAAGACTGTAAAATCATTTGTGTAACAACAGGTGGTAAACTTGAAACATTTTGCAATCAAAAAAATATTACAGTTTACAATATTGAAAAGGGTTATCAGCCAAGAATGGCAATAGGGTATAACCTGTCTTATATGTTGATGATATTAGGCGAACTTACAGGCTGCGAAATAAAACCCGAACTTGAATTTGTAATTGAAAGATTTGAACAGATTAATAATATACAAAAAGAATCGGCAAAATCAATTTTTAATTTTTTTAAAAATTCAATTAAAAACAAATTTGTGGTAGTTGCTGATAAATACTGGGCTCCTGTTGCAATTAGATTTTGCCAGCAACTAAACGAAAATTCAAAACTTGAAGGTTTTGTGAATGTTTTGCCAGAGGCAAATCACAATGTTATCGAATCGTATTACGGGAAATTAAATACCAATTTTATTTTTCTCTTTGGCGATTTAAACACAAGAGTTCATGCAAGGTTTGATTTTTTGGCTTCGCATCTCGAACTTGACAATAACAAAGTATTAAACATGTTTATTCCCGAATTTTCTATTTTCAGTATATTTGATGTAATTTATCGTCTTGACTGGGCTTCGCTATATCTTGGCGAAGAACATGGCTACGACCCTATGAAAATTGACAATATTATGGAATTGAAAGATTATCTTTCTAACCTCGAAATAATTGAAGAAACTGACGAACTTGACTGATACTGATGTTTGATTTTTTTAAAAAAAATAAAAAAACATTAACGATAGACGAAAATTTAAAAATTTTTGTTGATTTTCATTCCCATCTTTTACCCGGAATTGATGATGGGTGTGCTACTTTGGACGAAAGTGTAGAAAATATTTTAGAATTACAATCACAGGGAATTAAAAAAATAATAACTACTCCCCATATTTTTAGCGAAGCATACCCTAATACTCCCGAAATAATTAATGAAAAGCTCGAATTATTGAAAAGTGTACTTGCCGAAAAGAAAATTGAAATTGAAATTACAGCAGCAGCCGAATATTACTTAGATGAATGGTTCTGCAAAAATTACAAAAACTTAAAATTGCTAACTATAAAAGAAAATCATTTGCTTGTAGAAACAAATTATATGGAAAAACCATATTTTATGGAGCAAATTCTCTTCGATTTGCAATTAGATGGTTATAAAATAATACTTGCCCACCCCGAAAGATATAATTATCTGTTGAACGATTTCAGGCAGTTCGATAAGTTTTTTGATACCGGAATTTTGTTTCAATGCAATTTGCTTTCGTTTACAGGATATTATTCGCCACAAATTAAAAAAGCGGCATTGCATCTTTTGAAAAACAAAATGATTCATCTTGTGGGGTCTGATATACATAAGCTAAGACATACAAAAGCTATTTCAGCATTTAAAAAAACAAACGAATATTCAGAATTATTAAATTTAGGATTGATGAATAACGAACTTTGGTAAATTGTGAATATATATTTCTATTGCATTAAATCATTATATAAAAATTTAAGTTAGGTTTGTAAGTAAACTATGGAGCAATTTTTAGTTTCGGCACGTAAATACCGCCCTGTTGACTTTGAAACAGTTGTGGGACAAAGTCATATAACCGAAACATTGCTTAACGAAATAAAACAAAACCGCCTTGCTCAATCATTTCTTTTTACAGGACCGAGAGGTGTAGGAAAAACAACTTGTGCTAGAATATTAGCTAAAGTTGTAAATACCCTAAATGATAGTAATATTGACCCTGATTACGATTTTTCTTTCAATATTTTTGAGCTTGATGCCGCATCAAACAATTCGGTAGAAGATATAAGAAACTTAGTAGAACAGGTGAGGATACCACCTCAAGTTGGCAAATACAAAGTTTATATTATTGACGAGGTGCACATGCTTAGCAACAGTGCTTTTAACGCATTTCTTAAAACGCTTGAAGAGCCTCCATCTTATGCAATTTTTATACTTGCCACTACCGAAAGACACAAGATAATACCTACAATTCTTTCGCGTTGTCAAATATTTAATTTTAAAAGAATTGAAGCAAGCGAAATAGTAAAACAACTCAAAACAATTTGCAATAATGAAAATATAAAAGCCGACGAACAGGCTCTGCATGTAATAGCAGTAAAAGCAGACGGAGGTATGCGTGATGCACTTTCAATGTTTGACCAAATTGTAAGTTACAGCAAAGACAAGGTAATTACCTATGAAGATGTTTTAAAAAACCTTAATTTACTCAATCAATCATACTTTTTCGAAATAACCGAAAGCCTAATAAAAACTGACTATGGAAAAGCGTTGATAATTTTTGATGAAATACTTTCAAACGGTTTTGATGCACAATATTTTTTGAATGGTCTTACTTCGCATTTCAGAGACCTTTTAGTTGTAAAAAATACTAATACAGCTTATTTAATATCATCAGCCGAACAAACTGCACCACTTTACAAAAAACAAGCCGACAGTATAAATTCAGGATTTTTGATAAATGCCATAAACATTGCCGACCAATACGACCAAACTTACAAAGCCAGTAATAACCAGAGATTGCATGTAGAACTTGCCTTAATAAAAATAGCAAATATCAATAATGCAATAAATATTCTGGAAGAACTTAAAAAAAAAAGGACTGAACTGAACAAAAATGCCGGTTCGGCAAAAGAAAGCGATACAGTTCCCAAACCAACCACAGACCACGACCAAAAAATTACTCCAACCTTGCGAATTGGCAACATTTCGCAATTAAAAAAGAAAAGCGAAACAGTAAACGAACCTGAAACCGAACAATATGAACCCAAAAATGAAATAGAGACTTTGCAAAGCGATTTGCAGCCTGAAAACGAAAATGAAATAAGCAAAATTATAATTGAATTTGCATTAGGAGCCAAAGAAAAAGGGGCTCATTTTACATATACAATGTTAAAAAACATTAATGCCAAAATAGTAGAAAGTAAAATAAAAGTAAAAATTACAAATACACGCGATTCAAGCGAGTTTGACCAAATAAAAACCGATTTGCTGAAGTTTATAAACAAAAAAACTGGCAAAAACTACAGTTTTGATATTGAGTTTGAAAAAACACAAAACGAAACAAAAACTATTTATACAAACAAAGAAAAGTTTCAGTTTTTGGCAGAAAAAAATCCTTTTTTAATAAAATTTTGTAATGATCTGGGGTTAGAATTAGAATAATTTTTTATTTCATTTCCATACAAAGCTCAACAAGTACCCCACCCGAACTTTTAGGATGTAAAAAAGCAATCATTTTATTGTCTGCACCTTTTTTTGATGATTTATTTATAAGCACAAATCCATTGTTTTCTAATCTTTCAATTTCATAATCAATATCATTTACTTCAAAAGCAATATGATGAATACCTTCACCGCGTTTTTCTATAAATTTTTCAATGGCACTGCCGTTACTCACCGAAGCCAGCAATTCAATTTTTGATTCGCCTGTTTTGAAAAAAGAAGTTATTACACCTTCGCTTTCTACAATCTCCTGTTTATATGGCTCTGTATTGAGCAATAAAGACCATATTTTGTTGCTTTCTTCCAGATTTTTTACAGCTATACCTATATGTTCTATTTTGTTCATAATGCAACATTACATTAATAATTCAATCTTAAAAAAAACTTAAAACAATTTTTTATAAAAGTATGTTATCTTTGCATATAGAATCAATCTAAATAAAGATTAATAAATGTTGAAACTTCCAATATATCTCGACAACAATGCAACTACCAAACCCGACCCGCAAGTAGTAGAAGCAATGTTGCCCTACTTTACCGAGTTTTATGGCAATGCCGCAAGCAGAAACCATTCTTTTGGCTGGAAAGCCGAAGAAGCAGTTGACTATGCCAGACAACAAGTAGCCGATTTGATAAATGCAAACTCAAAAGAAATAATTTTTACAAGTGGTGCAACAGAGTCAAACAATCTTGCAATTAAAGGCGTGTTTGAAATGTACCGCGAAAAGGGAAATCATATAATAACAGTAAATATTGAACACAAAGCAGTATTAGATACTTGCAGGCATTTAGAAAAAATGGGGGCAGAAGTTACATACTTAAAACCTTCAATTGATGGTTTGGTAAGTATAGAACAAATAAAAAATGCAATTAAACCCGAAACTATTTTAATAACGGTAATGTATGCCAATAATGAAATTGGTTGTATAAACCCAATAAAAGAAATAGGTGAACTTGCCCACCAAAACAATATACTTTTTCATACCGATGCTACTCAAGCTATTGGGAAAATACCAGTTGATGTAATAGCTGATAATATTGACCTGGCTTCATTTTCAGGGCATAAAATATACGGACCTAAAGGAATTGGTGCTTTGTATGTAAGAAGAAAAAATCCTAGAGTAAAAGTTACTTCGCAAATTGATGGCGGAGGGCATGAAAGAGGAATGAGAAGCGGAACACTTAACGTAACCGGAATTGTAGGACTTGGAAAAGCTTGTGAAATTGCCGGAAAACAAATGGCTGAAGAATCACAAAGGCTATCAAAACTTAGAGATAAACTTGAAGCTGAATTATTAAAACTTGAAGAAACATATTTGAACGGAAGTATTACCAAGCGATTGCCACATGTTTCAAACATTTCTTTCAAATATATTGAAGGCGAAGGTTTGATGATGGGTGTAAAAGATATTGCTGTTTCATCAGGTTCTGCTTGCACATCAGCTTCATTAGAGCCGAGCTATGTTTTAAAAAATCTTGGGCTTGATGATGAACTTGCCCATTCGAGTTTAAGATTTGGTTTAGGAAGATTTACAACAGAAGAAGAAATAGATTATACAATTGAACATGTAAAAACAGCAGTTACAAAACTCAGAGAAATGAGTCCGCTTTGGGAGATGTTCAAAGAGGGAATTGACTTAAAAACTGTAGAATGGACAGAACATTAAAAATAAAATAAATTATGGCATATTCAGAAAAAGTAATAGATCATTATCAAAATCCAAGAAACATAGGAACACTTGATAAAACATCACAAAATGTAGGCACAGGATTGGTAGGAGCTCCCGAGTGTGGCGATGTTATGAGACTACAAATAAAAGTTAATGACGAAACAGGCATTATCGAAGATGCAAAATTCAAAACTTTTGGATGTGGTTCGGCAATAGCTTCATCATCATTGGCTACAGAGTGGCTAAAAGGCAAAACTATAGACCAGGCAATGGAAATAGACAATATGGATATTGTTGAAGAGCTTGCTTTGCCACCTGTAAAAATTCATTGTTCAGTACTTGCCGAAGATGCAATTAAAGCAGCAATAAACGATTACAGAGTGAAAAAAGGCATAGAACCTATTGATGATAAATAATATTTTAAATATCTTTGAAAAATGACAGATACAGGAAACATAAGCGTAACACAACGTGCAGCCGACAAAATCAAATCGCTGATAAACGAAGGTAAACTTACCGAAAAGCATTTTTTAAGAGTATCAGTTAAAGGTGGTGGATGCAGCGGGTTAAGTTACAATCTTGATTTTGATGATGAATTGAAACAAGGCGACCAGATTTTTGAAAACGAAGGAGTAAAAATTATTTGCGACCTCAAAAGTTTTCTATATTTAGCCGGCACACAGCTTGATTTTACCGATGGGTTGAACGGCAAAGGTTTTTCTTTTATAAACCCTAATGCAAGCAGAACTTGCGGTTGTGGTGAAAGCTTTGCAGTTTAATTTATTTTTTTACCTGATGAATTAAATTTTATTTTTTATTCAAAAAAAAATTACTTTCGGACTTTTATTACCGAAAGTTTTGCATGAATTATAAAACCAAAGTATTTATTTTAATATTTACTGTTTTTCTTTTTAAAACAGCAAAATCGCAAACTTTTGAAAACCTTTACTCCAATTGGAAAAATTCAAAAAATGATTCTTTAAAAGTAAACTCGGGACTACAATTAGTTAAGAAATTTTATTTAAACAAAGAAGATTCAGTTTTTAAAACTATTAACTTATTGCAAGAGATTTTTAAATTATCTCAAAAAAATAATTTCAACAAGAGCTATATCGTAAGTAGTTTTTATCTCGGAAACTGTTACACTTTACAATCAAAGCCAAACGTAGCAATTGAATACTATTATATTTCAATAAAGAAAGCAGAGAAAATCGGTGATGATTTAGGTATTTCAAAAGCAAAAATGGGTATTGGATTAGTATATTTTTCGCAAAACAACTGGAAAAACGCAATTGAATACTTCAAAGGTTCATTACAATTAAGTAAAAAACTAAATAACCAAAGTAGAATTTCAACTCAACAATACTTAATTGGTATTTCGTACAACTACCTTAAGCAATATAAATTGGCGATATCATACCTCGATTCGTCTTATATTTTAAAAAAGAAAATAGGTGATTTGACAGGTATTAATGAATGTTTGCTTGGGATAGCAGACTATAATAAAAATACAGGAAATACTGATACAGCAATAAAAATATACAATACACTTGAGGGCATTTATTTGCAACAAAAGGAGTATGTACCTGTATCGTTAATTAATTCATCACTTGCCGAAATATATTTGAATGAAAATAAAATTCAATTAGCACTTGAATTTGCCCAAAAAGCAGTTGAATATGCTGAAAAATCAACTAATTTAAATCCAAAATTAAAAGCATTTGATATTATTTATAAAATTTATAATCAGATGAAAGATTTTAAAAACAGCATGAATTTTTATATTAAATATCAAAATACAAAAGATTCAATTGAAAACAAAGATTTTATTTCACAAATAAGCATTGCAAATGCAGAGTATAAATTTGAAAAGGAACAAAACCAATTAAAATTGGAACAGCACAAACAAAAATTAGAACATGAAATAGAAATAAAAAACAAAAACCGCAATCAATCATTACTTTTTGCAATGTTATTAATTATGTTTTTAGTTGGGGTAATAATAGTATTTTCATATAGGGGGCTGAAAAAACAGAAGAAAATTTCGGAAAATCTTTTATTAAATATTTTGCCTTTAGAAACAGTAAATGAGCTAAAAAAGCATGGTAAATCATTGTCAAAAATACATAAGGGCGTTACTATTATGTTTTGTGATGTGAAAAATTTCAGTTCTATAGCCGAACAGCTTTCTGCCGAAGAAGTTGTAGAAATACTACATATTTACTTTAAAGAATTTGACAGAATAATGCATAAATACGGAATTGAGAAAATAAAAACCATTGGAGATGCATATATGTGTGTATCAGGCTTGAATTCGCAACCGCATATATCAGCAATAAATTGTGTAAAGTCTGCAATAGATATTTTTAAATTTACCAAATCAATAGAAAAAACTATGATTGGAAAATACAATCAGGCTTTTTCGTTCAGAATAGGAATTCATACAGGAAATGTAGTGAGTGGGGTAGTGGGTGAAAAAAAATATTCGTATGATGTATGGGGCGATGCAGTGAATGTAGCTGCAAGAATGGAACAAAACTCTGAGCCTGGTTTTATTAATATTTCTGAATCAACTTTTGCATTGATAAAAGAAGATTTTAATTGCACTTGCAGAGGTGTTGTCCCAATTAAAAACAAAGCACCAGTATCAATGTATTTTGTTGATTATTTCTAATCGGCAGTAATGTGATTTTTAAGTTTTTCAACATCAAAATCAATATGGCTGATATTGTCTTGCTGGTTTTTGAACCATGTTATTTGCCGTTTGGCGTAGTTGCGTGTGTGTTGTTTTATTTTTTCAATAGCTTGACTCAAATTGTACTTCCCATCAAAATATTCAAATATTTCGGTATATCCCACTGTTTGCAAGGCTTTGAGATTTTTTAAGTGGTATAAATTTCTACATTCTTGTTCAAGTCCTTGGGCAATCATAATTTCAGTACGTTGATTTATATTTTCATAAAGTTTTTCACGGGCAATATCTATTGTTACATTAAGAATTTTAAAATTTCTTTTGTTTTTTACACTGGTTTTAATTTCTGAAAGTGATTTTCCAGTGTTTTTTACAAGTTCAATAGCTCTAATAATACGGTGCGGATTTTTGCTGTCAATTTGTTTGTAACCAAGTGGGTCGGCTTTTTGTAAGATTTGATAAATGTGTTCAACTCCATACAATTCTAATTCATTTTTTAGTTTTTTTCGGAGTTCATAATCTGCCAAAGGTAGTTTGTCAAGCCCATTGCAAAGAGTTTTGATATATAAACCTGTACCACCTACTGCAATTACAACTTTGTGTTTTTTATAAAGTTTGTTAAGTATAGCAAGTGCTTTTGTTTCAAAAATTCCGGCATTAAACTCATCAAAAACCGAACAATGGTTTATAAAATGATGTTTTACTAAGTTTAATTGCTCATCGGTAGGTTTAGCCACACCAATATTTAGCTCTTTATAAACCTGACGACTATCAAAAGATATAATTTCTGTGTTAAAGTATTTTGCATATTCAATAGCTAAGGCTGTTTTGCCAGATGCTGTAGCGCCTCCAACAACAATTAAGACCGGAGTTTTGCCATTATACATTTTTTTTTAATAATCGTCATAATTATCATCGTAATTGTTTTTATTATTTTTGTAGTCGTTACCAAATTCGTCTTCATCGCTTTCATCCTCATTTTCATCATTGTTTTCATCAAAATCATCATCAAGAAAACTTAGGTCTTCTTCATCAATCTTCATATCTTGTTCATCAAATTTTAGACTGTTGCTAAAATCTAAATTTGGTTCAGATATTTTTGATATTTTATCATCTTTTTCTTCAAATGCGCTTTCGTCTAAATCTATTTCTATGTCCTCATCTTCTATTTCATCCAAATCTAATTCTTCAGTATTTTCGATAGTTTTTTTTTCGATATTTTCGAGCATACGGCTTGCTATGAGCATTTCGGCCATTTTATCATATTCATTTTTAGCCGTTGCTCCTGGTTCTTTTCCTTTAAGTTTGTATTGTTTTGGAGCATCGCCTTCTTTTCTCGAAATCAAAGGATATTTTTTGCCATATTCAGCTTTTTGAATTTTTATAAGTTCTATATAAAACACCCAGTCTAATTCGGGGTCAAACTCATAAATAAACTTTTGATTAGGACTATTTATATATTTGTTAATCGTAATTTTGGCAGGTTCATTTCCTTCGGTTTCGGTTCCACAAATTTTTTTTTCGGTTCTCCAAATATCATCAGACGTGTAAAAATTGTACTGTTTTGAAGCATCAAAACCAATTGATTCTTGTATAATTTTGTGTAATTCAAGAAAACTTGAGGTTGAATCAATTTCAATAAATCTTACAACGTCATCATGTTCTTCAAATGAAACTCTGAATTTATATACAATTTGCATTTAAAATTTTATTGTTTTTATTGCTTGCCGATGTATTTACCGTCTTTGTCATAATGTTTCATACATTCTGCTTTTTGCTCGGGCGAACAACCTTTTTTATCGCACATTGCTGCACATTCTTCTTTGGTCATTTTTGAGCAATCTTGCATATCGCATTTATTATCGGTTTTTGATTTGCAACAAGCTTTTTCGCAATTTTCTTTATCGGCACACATTGTAGAATCGCAACTGCTCATATCGCAATCGCTTTCTTCGTCGCATGAAGAATTATCGGTGCAAGCGGCGTGCATCGGGCATTTTTCTTTTGAATTACATGAGTCTATATCACCCGAATTTCCTATACCTGATATATAAGGAGCAATAATTAAAGAAACAATACTCATAAGTTTTATAAGGATATTCATTGATGGACCAGAAGTGTCTTTGAATGGGTCACCAACTGTATCGCCTGTAACTGAAGCTTTGTGAGGCTCAGATTTTTTAAAATATTTTTCTCCGTTTATCTCTACTCCTTTTTCGAATGATTTTTTTGCATTATCCCAAGCACCACCGGCATTGCTTTGAAATAATCCCATAAGCACCCCCGAAACTGTAACACCTGCCAACAAACCACCTAATACTTCAGGACCAAACAAAAATCCAATTATTACAGGAGTTAAAAGGGCAATAGCTCCTGGTGCTATCATTTCGCGAATTGAAGCTTTTGTAGAAATTGCAACACATTTTTCGTACTCTGGTTTTGCTTTGTACTCCATAATGCCAGGTATTTCTTTGAATTGGCGTCTTACTTCGTTTACCATGTCCATTGCTGCTTTGCCCACTGCCGAAATTGCCAAAGATGAAAATATAAATGGAATCATTCCGCCTACAAACAATCCTGCAAGAACATTTGCCTTAAAAATATCAATACTTTCGATACCTGCAACTCCAACAAATGCTGCAAAAAGTGCAAGTGATGTAAGTGCTGCCGAGGCAATTGCAAAACCTTTTCCTGTAGCTGCGGTTGTATTACCTACTGCATCAAGATTATCAGTACGATGACGAACCTCTTCGGGCAATTGGCTCATTTCGGCAATACCCCCTGCATTATCGGCTATTGGACCAAATGCATCAATGGCAAGTTGCATAGCCGTAGTAGCCATCATTCCTGCTGCTGCAATTGCAACTCCGTAAAGCCCGGCAAGTGCATAACTTCCCATTATGCCGGCTCCTAATACAATTATTGGCAATGCTGTACTTTCCATTCCTATTGCAAGCCCACCTATTATGTTTGTGGCATGACCTGTGCCCGATTGTTTCACTATGCTTTTTACAGGTCTTTTGCCCATTGATGTATAATATTCGGTAATCATACTCATTAAAGTTCCTACCACTAAGCCTAAGATTATTGAATAAAAAACATTTAATGATGTAAAACTTACCCCTCTGTGTTCAATTTGAGATGGTAAAAGATAAGTAACTATAAAATATGAAGCTATTGCTGTAAAAATTATCGAACTCCAGTTTCCTAAGTTCAAAGCTTTTTGAACACTTGAATTTTCGTTTTTAATTCTAACAAACAAAGTACCGATGATTGAAAAAATAAGTCCAAAACCAGCTATTACCATTGGTAATAATATAGGTGAAAGACCGCCAAATGCATCATTTGAAGCATCAATTTCCTGGCCAAGTACCATTGTAGCGAGAATTGTAGCTACATAAGAACCAAACAAATCAGCACCCATTCCTGCCACATCACCTACATTATCTCCAACATTATCAGCTATTGTTGCAGGGTTTCTTACATCGTCTTCTGGAATTCCGGCTTCTACTTTTCCAACAAGGTCAGCACCAACATCGGCTGCTTTTGTATAAATTCCTCCTCCAACACGTGCAAATAGTGCTATTGACTCTGCTCCAAGCGAAAATCCTGCCAAAACCTCAATAGCTTTTCTCATTTCATTTCCTGTCATTTCAGCACCTGACGGAACAAACATATTGTAGAAAAGTATAAATAAACCTCCTAATCCGCATACGGCAAGCCCCGCAACGCCAAGCCCCATAACTGTACCGCCTCTGAAAGAAACCTGTAAAGCTTTTGATAAACTGGTACGAGCTGCTTGTGTAGTTCTTACATTTGCTTTTGTTGCTATTCTCATGCCTAAATAACCGGCAAGAGCCGAAAAAAATGCTCCAATTATAAATGATATTGCTATTATTGGATGGCTGTGTATTTCTTTTCCGTTAACTTCGTGTATAGTACCGCTCCATGCTAATAATATAGCTGCAAAAATTACAAAGTATGATAAAATTTTCCATTCGGCTTTGAGAAAAGCTAATGCTCCTTTGGCAATATAACCAGCCAATTCCTGCATTTTTTCTTCTCCTGCATTTTGTTTTGTAACCCATAAAGATTGAATTAACATTACAATTAAACCAACGATTCCTAATAAGGGGACTAAATAAACTATTGAACTCATTTTATGATTTGAATATAAATTTTTTTAAGACCGCGAAAATAAGATAACTATTTTATATAGACAAAGGCGATTTTTTCAAAATAAATTTTATGATTTTTGCCTGAAACCTATGCCTGTATTTTGAGTTTTTTGAATTATTTCTTTGAGGTTTATGTTTTTTAAATCCTGAAGGGTAAGTGATGAAATAATTTCGGCAGAGCGTTTATCGGCTGGTATTTCTGACATTCGCAAATGTTGATGCCTTACAACTTCTTCAACAAATTTTCTTACAGCCCTGCCGTTTCCAAAATATTTATCACGGCTTTTGTACATTTCGGTTAAAATATTCATAAGTTCGGCTTTTGCGGGTTCATCGGCTATTAAATTATTTTCGGCAAGCTGATTTGTTGCAATTTCAAACAATTCGTTTGTTTTAAAGTCTTCGAAATGGAAAGTGCGGTCAAATCTTGACTTTAATCCGGGATTTGATTCAATAAATCGCTTCATATTTTCAGTATAACCTGCAGCTATTACAATAAATTCTCCTCTTTTGTCTTCCATTCTTTTCAAAAGAATTTCAATTGCTTCTTTTCCAAAATCGCTTTGGCCACCTTCGGTAAGTGAATAAGCCTCGTCTATAAACAATACTCCGCCCATTGCACGGTCAATAATTTCGGCTGTTTTTATTGCTGTTTGCCCTACATAACCACCTACAAGCGATTGTCTGTCGCACTCTATCAAATGACCTCTTTCTAAAATACCAAGAGCTTTATAAATTTGAGCCAAAATTCTAGCCACAGTAGTTTTACCTGTTCCGGGATTGCCAGTAAATACTGTATGTAACGAAAATGATTGACGAACATCTCGACCCGTTTCATTATAAAATCTTACAAGTTTTATAAGCTCGTCAATATCTTCTTTTACTGTTTCAAGCCCTATCATCCGCTTTATTTTTGTCACTGATTCTTTGAGTAAATCTTCATCAATTGGAATATCGGCAGCAATTGGTTTTTTCTTGAACGAAAGTTTTTCTATATCTTCAGGTAATATTAACGAAAGCTCATCGGGAGTAAGTTTTTCAGGGAATGGGGTGTTCATTACTCTAAGTCCGAGATTCATTTTGCATTCGTCAATAAGGCTATTTACCAAACGGGCATTACCGAAAAATTTATCTCTTTCACGATATGCTTCTACAAGTTTTTTATATAGCAGTTCACTTGCCTGCTGGCTAAGTTTTATACCTCGTTTTTCTGAAGCATAATGTGCAATTTGAAGTAATTCCTGAGGTACATAATCAGGAAAATCGTAAAACATATTAAATCTCGATTTTAAACCTGGATTAGATTCGAGAAAAATGTCCATTTCTGCAGGATAACCTGCACAAATTATTGCTATATCATCATTGTCTGACAATTCTTTTAATAGCATTTCTATTGCTTCTTTGCCAAAATCTTTTGAGTCGTCATCTTTTCGGGCAAGTGAGTATGCCTCGTCAATAAACAATATTCCTCCTTTTGCTTTTTTTAAGGCTGCTTTGGTTTTGGGGGCTGTTTGACCGATGAATTCTGCAACAAGATCGCTACGGTCAACTTCGTAAACATGCCCTTTTGATAATAAACCTAAACTGTGATATATTTTGCCTAATTTTCTTGCAATTGTTGTTTTTCCTGTTCCCGGATTACCCTTAAAAATAGCATTGAGATTTATTACTTCTTTTTCTTGTAGTCCTTTATTTTTTCTAAGTGCTATAAAAGTGAGATAATGGCTGTATTCTTTTATTTTGTTTTTTATTTCTGAAAGACCTATCAACCCTTCGAGTTCTTTCATCACTACTTCTATGGTTTCGTCAGAAGGTTGATGTATTTTGTGTAAACTTTCATCATCATCTTCGTGCAAGTCGTCTTCGTCAAACTCTAATTCTTCAATAGTTTTTTCAAAATCTTCAATTTTATAAGGGGTAGGGAGAATAAACTCTGATTCTTTTGCTTCAACATAATCATCACCTACACTAAAACTCTTTGTTAAAATCAACCTATCCATGTATAAAATATCAACGTAATAATCTTCTTTAGCCCATGTACCTACTTTATCGCTTCCCCAACCTACGGTTACCGAAAATTCTTTATCCTGCTGATATACAAAAAATAATTTTGTAATTGAACCTTTAAGCAGGTTATTACTTGTTCTGAAATTGAAAATAAGTTCGCAAGTCCAGTAATTAGAGTCTTTTACGAGGTTTAAGCAGTTTAATTCAATCCAAACATATCTTGTAAAATTTACATTAAATATTTTGTAATACTTTCGTTCGTTTACTTTGATATTTGCATCAGGTCCTTCATAAAATTTTATACTTGTAGGAAAAAGATATTTATCACCATATTCTGTTTCTTTTCCATAGTTTTGTATGTAAAATGGTCTTTCAGCTACAATTTTATCATTTACTAAAGCCTGCCATTTGAAATTTCCGGATTTCCAAAAACCTCCAGGATTTTTAGTTCCCCATCCTTCTCTTACAAAAACAATATTTTCGTCACTCGATACAAGGCGGTCACAATTCAAATTGCTTATTTCATTGTTTTCGTTATCTACACACAATAGTTTTAGATTTAGGTTCCAGTCGCTTTCTTTAAATTTTAAGTTATAAAATGAAAATTCGCAATATATATATGTAATTTCTGACTCTTCAAAAACAGAACGATACCTCTTTTTATTTTCGGCTAACCACTCTGTAGAGCTATAAGTTTTGATATCTATTACTTGATATAATGGAGCTTTTCCTGTCATTTAAAATCTATATATTTGTGTAGCAAGATTAGTAAATATTATTCATAAAAAAATAATTATCCGAAAAATTTTACATTCAAATTTATTTTAAAATGCGAATAAAATTGATTTATATTTGCGGCTCGATTTTCAGAGCTAAAAGTTCTTTAAAAAAAAACAATATTGGTGAGGTGACTGAGAGGCCGAAAGTAGCAGTTTGCTAAACTGCCGTACGGGAAACTGTACCGAGGGTTCGAATCCCTCCCTCACCGCTTTCGGGGTGTAGCGTAGCCCGGTATCGCGCCTGCTTTGGGAGCAGGAGGTCGTAGGTTCGAATCCTGCCACCCCGACAAAATAAAGTTATTTGAAATAGTTTGCGAAATATGAAGGTAAAGAGGTATCGCGTCCCGAACCTTCGGGAAGGAAAGTAGGTTCG
>JABWCE010000044.1 GCA_013359235.1 Bacteroidota bacterium | reverse complement strand
ACCATTTTTTAATTTTTACTCCAAAGTATCGCTTTTTTCTTCCAATACTCCTTGCATCTTGAATATTTTAATTTTACTTTTGAGTTTTTAGACAAACTGCCGTTAGCGGTCAGCTTAATACGACTACTCAAAAAACACAGACATAGATAAAAATTAAAACGATAACTATATTTGCAATATGCTAAAAGACAGATTAGAACTATATAAACAAATTGAACAAGAACGACAATCAAAGTTATTGGTTTTTGTTACAGGCGATAAAGTCGGAATGGAAACTCAAATCTCTTCTGAAATGCCAGAGCATTTTGTTAACCACTTAGATAAATTCAACTTACCTAAAAAAATTTCGTTACTGTTATATACTAGGGGTGGTGACACAATGGCGGCTTGGAGTTTGATTAATCTTATCAAGCAATTTTGTGATGAATATGAAGTTCTTGTTCCATCAAAAGCTCGTAGTGCAGGGACATTGATTTGTTTAGGCGCAAACAATGTTGTTATGACAAAGCAAGCAACGTTAGGACCTATAGACCCGAGTTTAAACAGTCCATTAAATCCACAAAATCCAACTTTTCCTCAAAATCCTCAGGCAAGAGTACCTGTAAGCGTTGAGTCAATTAAAGGATACTTTGAATATGCAATGAAAGAACTAGATGTTAAAAGTCAGGAATATCTAACTAAGATTTTTCTTGACTTATCTCAAAAAGTTCACCCTGTCGTTATTGGAAATGTATTCAGGTCAAGGTCTCAAATAGTCATGTTAGCAGAAAAATTGCTTACTCAGCATTTTGATGACAAGGAAAAAATAAAGAACATTATTTCTTTTCTATGTTCTGAAAGTGGTAGCCATGACTACCCTATTTATAAAAGGGAAGCAAAAAACAATTTGGGGTTAAACATTGAAACGCCAAGTCAGGATTTTTACAATTGTCTTAAAACTGTTTACGATAGCATTATTAAGGAATTGGAAATCAACAGCATTTTTGACCCTAATGTAATTTTAGGTAATCAAAATTCAGCAAACTACTCTGTAAGAAGAGTTATAATTGAAAGTATTGACGGTGGAACGGACGTTTTTGTCAGTGAAGGTTCTTTAATTAAAACTCAAGTTCCAATCAGTAATATGCCCGGAATGCCTCCCGTAATGCAAACAACAATTCAAGACCAACGAAAATATGAAGGTTGGAAACACGAAAATTTGGAAGTTTAACAAAATAACCATTAACTTTGACACGTTTAAGTATAGTAATATGCAAGGCATTATAAAAAATACAACATGCGACAATTTGGTAAATTATTCAAATGTTGCGACATCCGCTGCTAATTCATTTGACTATACACCAACAGAATCCCACGAAAGTTTGTCGTTTTTAATGAAGAACAATGTTATAATAGATTTTTCATTAATTCCTAATCAACAAATAGAGGAAAAAGACAAGCAAGACTCCAAAGAAGAATTAAGCAAGTAGAAAAAAGCCGAACCGCTAACAAGCGTTTGGCTCAATGGCGGGTGAAGTAGTTAATTGAACATTCTACCTCGTATCAACTTTTGTGCTGGGCTGACAGTTTTGTGCTTCGAAATCGCCACCTTCGCCAAGCCCCAAAACGTCAGACTGTCTAAAAACTCATCACGTTTCTTTATAAAATGTGCATTAGTTTGAGGCTGAAACATTGTGTGCTTATTTGCGATAACGTATCTTTACAT
>JABWCE010000043.1 GCA_013359235.1 Bacteroidota bacterium | reverse complement strand
GTTACCAGCCATATTAAACGACAGACAATGGACAAGAAAAAAGTTTTAGAGTTACATAAAAAAATGATTGCAGACGGAAAAATCCCAACAGAGTTGTATAAGCATACGACTATATCAAACAATCTTTACAAGACACTTATTAACGCTGAACTTTGGTTTGCAGCACCGACAAGTTTTAATGACCCGTTTGACTGTCAAATAAATGACCAAACAAACTGGACAGACGACAACATTCGAGACTACGTTACACGGACAGCTCAGGCGACAGGTCAGCAAATTGACCCTGAAGATGTAGTTAGGAGAAATCAACAAACGCCAGGAAGTTTTAATAAGTTCTTTACTGACCATTTCAAAAAAACTCTTTCAAAAATTGGAGTAACTTGCTTTTTACAGCGACCAGACAATTTATTGTTATGGGCACATTATTCTGCTTCACATTCTGGTGTATGCTTAAAATTTGACATCACAAAAGACCCCGACTTTTTCTCCTTGACTTTTGCCGTTAAATACTCAAATCAGTATCCTCAGTTTGACTATCTAACAGAAAGAGACCAATTGACTAATAAAGCCGTTTTAACAAAATCTGACCATTGGAAATATGAAGACGAAATCAGAACGCTTCAAAAGACCTTTGGACTATATCCGTTTAAGAAAGAATGTTTAACAGAAATAATTTTCGGTTGTAAGGCTGACCCAAGTGAAATTAAAACTATCCGACAAATTGTTGCAAATGCGGCTTATCCGAATTTAAAACTTAGGCAGGTTCGACTTAGACCTAATCAGTATGACATTGACATTGTGGACATATAAGAGAAATACGGCTGGTAACAGCGGTTTTGCGTTATGGGGGTTAACGTGCTTCGTAGAAACATTTGTGCAAGGCTCAACATTTGTGCTTCGTATGAACAGTAGTGCTAAAAATCCCCCACAACGCAAAGCCGCAAAACGTTAGCGGCAATTGCGTTTTTAAACTTGACAAAATATATACCTTGATATATACTATATATAGAGAGGAAACTATCATGCAAAGTGCAAAATTATTTATCAACGGTAGAAGTCAAGCTGTTAGATTACCAAAAGAATTTCAATTCTCCGGAAAAGATGTTCTTATCCAAAAAGTTGGAGATGCCGTAATACTACTTCCTCATGATAAATCCTGGGAAGTATTTCTTCATGGCTTAAACAGTTTCACCGAAGATTTTATGGATGAAGGACGAGAACAGGGAAAAAATCAAGAAAGAGAAGATATGTAATGTATTTACTTGATACTAACATTTGCATCTACATAATTAAGAAAAAACCGATTGAAGTTTTGAAAAGATTAAAAACTAAATCGAAAAAAGATATTTATATTTCATCAATTACTGTTGCTGAATTAGAATATGGTGTAGCTAAAAGTATATATCCAGAAAAAAATAAAATTTCGTTAATTGAATTTTTATCGATCTTCAACATCTTAAATTTTGATGATACTGATGCTGTTGAGTTTGGAACAATTAAAGCAGATTTAACAAAAAAAGGTAAAATAATTGGACCAATGGATTTACTGATCTCAGCTCAAGCAAAATCAAAAAAATTAATTCTCGTTACAAACAATGTAAAAGAATTTGAAAGAGTAGAAGGATTAAAAATAGAAAACTGGGTGTGAAACAAAAACGCAACAGCCGATAACGTAGCTGTTGAATAATAGTAAAATTTACATCAATAAAGGCTGCCTTTAAAGATTTTTACAAATTTTTAGATTTCGATTTCACCTAACGCACTTT
>JABWCE010000020.1 GCA_013359235.1 Bacteroidota bacterium | reverse complement strand
ATTTCCATTTTCATCGCTCAACTGGGCATAAAAAGTATTTGCAGAATCAAAATCGCCAAACTTAGAATAAGGAATCAAAATAGTATCGCCGGCACAGTATGGACCGGGGGAAACCTTGCCTCGTGTAATTGAGTAATCGGTGATTTTGGTGATAAAACCATCCATACCGCCTTTTGAAGATTTTTTGAATTTTCCGAAAGTTATGGTATCGTTAAAATAACCTGTAACAAAAACAGAATTTACTGCAATTGCATCCAAGCCTCTAATTCCACTAAAATTTAAACTATTACCATTTGCTGCCCACAAAATATTTCCTATAGAATCAAATTTAAGTAATAATAAATCTCCATTTTTTGCAATCATTAAATTACTGTCAATTAAAATTTTAGAAGTAAATTGACCACCAAAATATGTATAGCCATTACTACAAGATATTTTTAAAATATTGTTTACATGAGTATTTTTCACACTCTTTTCAATAATTAAAGGTCTAAAAAACCACCTTGAATTTAACGAAGAAGAAATAGATGCTGTGAATAGTTCGTAAGCATCACTCCCTTTATTATATTCGGGGCTAATTTTATTACTATTAATCAATAAAGTATCAATAAATTTTCCACCTATATAAAGTAGATTACCATCAGTTGAGATGCAATTTATCACCGTACTTTTGCTTTTTAACAAAATACGTTTTTCGTAATTTCCAAATGAATCAGCTTTAATTACAAAACCTGATCCTGAATAAAAAGTATCAGATTTGATTTTGGTGCCATTACTATACCTATAATTTTCACCTACAAAAAATAATTTATTTTTTAATGAAACTAAATCTAATATAATTAAACAATTTAAAGATTTATTTATAATCAAATAATTAGACCATAAGAAATTTCCATTACTCTCATTTAATTCACCAAAAAATGAAGAACCAAACTTGCCAAAATTATATTTTGAAGTATCAATTATTGTAGAATCTTTAGAAAAACCTACAAAATATAAATGCTTTTGAGAGTAAACTAATTTGCTAATTGAGCTTGATGAATCGTTTCCTAATTGTGTTATCCATTTTACATTAAAATATTTATCAAATTTTACTACTATTGCTTTACCTTTTGATTTTTTTAATTGAAAAGTATCAACAATTGAACCATTATTTTTGATAGTTCCGCCTATATAAAAGTTGCCATATTCATCACTACAAGTACTATTAACCATAATATTGCCAATAGATTTTGCATTTGTAACTTTACCATTTTTATTAAGTTTAACAATATAATTAAAATTTTGACTGTTTGGGTTTAATTGGAATTTTATTGAATCAAATTGTAAAGTATCTGATTGTAAAATCTGGCCTTGAGAGGCTTCAAAAAAACAAACTATTTCACTATCTGAAACAGAAGAAACTCCTTTAATTATTTCTAATTCATTAATTGTTCCGAAAGTTTTCAGCCATTTAAAATTTTGAGATTTAATGTATTCTGAATAAAAATTAAAAATTAAAAATAATATTAAAAACTTAAATTTTATCAATTTTAATCTACAATAATAATTAAAATGTTTTTTAGCAATTGAAATTTTATTATAAAGATTTTTTAAAAATATTTATTGTATCAATAATTGAGCATTATTTGGAAATATTCCTGTTGTAAATTGAAATGTTATAGGAGTACCACAACCTAAACAATTGTAAACATAACAACAAGGCAAACTGCATGAAGCACATGTCCAAGGTGAGCAATCGCCAATTGTAAAAACATTTCCACATGTATTATCAGTAATGGTAATATACAAAGCTGTACCACTTGTTAAGGGATTAGTAATAGTTTGAAATGAGGAACTTGGTATTAAAATTGAACTACTTGTGGAACAATTACCATTGCCATCATCCCATTCAATTACTATATTATACGTACAACTTGCTGAATTATTTGTAACATCTAAATCAAATTGCCCAAAAGATTTATAAGAAATGCTCGTTAAGGTAAAGAAAACGACGGTGATAGTTATTGCTTTTTTCATATTTAATAAATTTTATTATTCAAATTTTAGTTTTTTTTTTTTTTTTCAAAAACAAGAGTTTATACAAAATATGACAGAAAAATGACCATAAAATAAAGAATAAATTATAGTTTTCCGTCCTTTCCAAAGTTTAAAACTTTGGAAAGGGGATTTGATTTAAATTTTTAAATATGCAACTCATACCATCTTGGTCTGTGGTCAGAAATATAGTATCGCAGATAATTTCTTAAAATCAATGGTTTGTTTTCATCCCATAATTCAGTGAAAATTGCTCCATCAAAATCAAATACACCGCCAGATAAAATCATTTTTTTCATACCGGGCATGAATGCAATTTGATCATAATTTTTATCGTTTGAAATATTAGAAAAAATCTTACTTGTATGTTCAGGCATTTCAAATCCACGTGATATCAAAGCATCATAAACAGGGTCGCCTTTTTCTACTTTAGGCATGTTAAAATCTCCTAAAGCTAATATATTTTGAGTGAAAGCGTATTTACTTTTTCGTCTCAAATCTGCCCAACGTGCAATTGCATAAGTTTCTAAACTGCGGCGCTGAATTGATATTGATTCATTTTCGTCACCAAAATACAAATGAACATTAATAAGTGCAAAAACAAATTTTTTTGTTTTAAAAGTTGTAAGAAATGGACTTCTGCTAAAACCTTTAAATTCATAAGTGAAATTTGGCAACGTTATATTTTTCAAATCTTCGGCTGCTATTGCTATTTCGCCAATTTTTTCTAATAATTTCAATTTTTGGCTATTATAAATTATAGCCATTCTTTCATTGTTACCTGATGGGTCGGTAAAAATATATTTAAACTTTTTATCTAATTGTTTCAGTAATTTCATCAATCCTTCGGTATTGTCGTTCACTTCCTGCAAAGCAATAACATCAAACCACGAAATGATTTCTGAAATTATTTTATAATGCCCTGTTTCTCTTTTCTGAACCCCCAAATTAGCAATATTCCATGTTGCTATTAATAAATTATCTGAAATGCTTTTGGGTATAAATCTTCCGGTTTTTTTGTTTTTGTAATCATTTAGGTTTTTAATTTCTTTTAAAGCATCTACTTTAATTAAAGTATCCGGTTTAGGAAATGCAGGCATATTTTTAAGTAATTATTTAAACAAAAATAGCCTGAAAACTTAAATATTTCAGGCTATTTATTAATAAATTTTAAAAATTATTCAACAGAAATCAATTCGGTTTCAAAAATCAAATTGGCTCTTGGAGGTATAGCTCCTGGGTATCCTCCTTCGCCATAGGCAAGTTGGTATGGTATTAAAAGCTTGTATTTTGCACCTACTTTCATAAGAGCTATTCCTTCGTCCCAACCTTTTATTACCTGACCTATGCCAAGTTGAAATTGAAGAGGCTCACCTCTTTTGTACGACTCATCAAATATAGCACCATCTGTAAACATACCTTTGTAATGTACTTTTACGGTTTTGCCTGGCATAGCCTGTGCTCCATTACCTTCTTTTTCTACTATGTAATACAAACCTGTTGAAGTTTTCTTTGCATTAGGGTAATTTTTTTTAACCCATTCGGCAAAAATTTTTCCGGAATTGGCTTTTTCTTCTTCTTCCTTTATCTTTATTGCTTCTAACAGCCTATTGAAATGTTCTTGATCTGCAACAAATTTTTTGGCATTTTCGCCATTTCTTATTATTTCTACTTTTTGAATTATATCGCCCTGCAAAGTAGAATCAACAATATTTTGACCTTGAATAACTTTTCCAAAAATTGCGTGTTTGCCGTCAAGCCAAGGAGTTGGTACAATTGTAATAAAAAATTGGCTTCCGTTTGTTGCAGGTCCCGAGTTTGCCATAGACAAGTATCCTGGTGCATCGTGTTTTAGTCCGGGTGCAAACTCATCGGCAAATGAATAACCAGGACCTCCAGTACCATTGCCAAGAGGGTCGCCTCCCTGTATCATAAAATCTTGCTGGTCGCCATTTGCTTTGCTAATTACACGGTGAAATTTTAAACCATCAAAATATGGTTGACCTGCAGGTTTTGAAGAGTTTTTTAATTTTCCTTCGGCAAGCCCTACAAAATTGCATACGGTAAGTGGTGCTTCTTTGTAATAAAATTTAATGAGTATTGTTCCTCTGTTTGTTGTAATTCGGCCATATAAGCCTTCTTCGTTTTGTGCTGTTAGTTCCAATGTTAATGTTATTAAAATTAAAGTTGCGAAAATAGTTTTTAATATTCTCATCTTGTTATTTGATTTTTTTATTGATTTTTGATTTTTACAATTAATGTTCCAAAATTAGATTAAAAGGCGATTTATTAAAAATTTAATCTAAAAGTTTTAATAATTCTGTTTCTCTTTTTTCAATAGAAAAGTTTTCGGTAACCCTTTTGCTCGCTTCGCTGCTCAATTTGTCAAGATTTGGTGTAGAAAGAACTTTTTCTATTAAATTAAATAATAATTTTTCATCTCTTTTTTGCAATACAAAGCCTGTATTGCCAATAATATCGGGCATTGAGCAAACATTGCTCACAATAGGTATGCAAGCACACAACATAGCTTCGCAAAGTGCATTTGGAAACCCTTCGCTAATTGACAACTGCATGTAGAAATAGTGCCTGTTTAATAATTTCACTAATTCTTCCTGTTTTAAAAATGGTAAAAATATCAGGTTTTCGGTAGTTGAGCTTTTTAAATACTTATCAGAAACGCCTACAACAGTAAAATTTATATTTTTATACTCATTGGCTGCTTTTTCAATTAAATCAATTCCTTTCAGATAATACACCGCAGGACGATTATAGGTTGCAATTGCTATAAAATTTTTTTCTCTTGGCAAATTCAAATTCTTAAAAAATCCGGTACTAAAACCATTGTAAATTACTTTAATGTTTTGATTTTTAACTTTAGTAAAAGCTTCGAAACCCTGATTTTTGTTTGAGAAATTTTCGTATTCATACCTGTAAAAAATCATTTTTTCGTGTACAGGCGAAATAATATCTGCCATTTCAATACTTTTGGCTGTAAACCAACCGAGCAGGGGTTTACGATAGTTTCCATAGTTTATTTCGGGAAACGATGAACAGTCTGACCCACCCAAAATTATCAATGATTTTATTTTAAGTATTTTCCCCATTACCACAGGCAAAAGTGAATGGTAACCGGCAAACTGACAAACTATATATTTTGCTTTGAAACACCGCAAGCACAAAAGTTTTTGATAAATAATTGAAAAAGGTAATTTTAACTTTGATGAAGGGTTTACACAATGCTTTATAATCCTATACTTTTTGCCCAGTATATACAAATCTTTTTCTACATAAGAAGCCTTATTGGGGTAAAAATATAAAATCAATGGTTTCAATTCGGGGTATTTAAAAGTTCTGCCAATTGTTTGCTAACTGCATATCTGCTATATTGTTCGGGGTTAAAATCATTAATCAAAAAAACGTTATTTTCCCAATTTTTAAAACTTTGTTCCAAAAATTCGGCTGATTCACTTATATTTTCAGGTGCAAAAAACCCCGAGTAACTTTGCTTTTTTACAAGCATAGCAGCATCGCTTTGCGTATCGCCAATACCCCAAACCGGTACGCCGGCTGCAAGATATTCCATACTTTTGGTGCTAATTATAATTTTGGTTTCGCCTGCCATAGGAGGGCAAAGTAATAGCATATCACTGTTTTTCATAAGTGTTAATGCGTCTTTTCTCGGCAAAAAACTGTTACAGACATAATTTATATTGTTTGATTTTAATAATTCAATAAACTCTGAATGTACATTTCCTGCAAGGTGAATTTTAATTTTTGATAAATCAATGCCTGACATAATTAATGCTTTAACATAGGAGCCAAAACTTTGGCTTTTGCCTAACAAACCTATATGCGAAATTGTAAAAAACTCGTTTTTTTCTTTTTTTCTTTCTATTTCATCAAACATTTGGCTGTCGTAGCCATTAAATAAAACTTTAAGTTTGGATTTGTCTTCAATCTTTTTCAAAAGCAATTCGCCCATTGAAGGTCCAACTGTTGTAATTAAATCAGCTTTGTTGAGTACAAGTTTCTCAAGTTTCAGGTCTTTTTGTACAGCAATTTTCATCCTGTAAGTTTCATTCAAAAAGTATATTTCAGTCCATGGGTCCCTAAAATCTGCAAGCCATTTTATTTTAAATTTTTCTGAAAGGTATAAGCCCGCTAAATGTGTAGAATGAGGAGGTCCTGTGGTAATAAGCCAATCGAATTTTCGGTTTTTTAAAATTTGAGTTGAGGCTTTAACAGCAAATTTTACCCAACCTTTTCGGGCATCTGGTATAAAAAAATTTGCTCTCACAAACGCCATTATTTTACTGAATACACCTCCATTGTTACTTCCGAGATTTCCATAAGGAATTTCACTGCTTTTTTTTCCTGATTTTAACAATGAATATATTTTAAATGGTTCAAGAGTATCGGTATATATCGTTTCTATGTCTTTTACCATCGAAGTTTGCGAGTGGTCTATCAATGGATACGAAGCTTTTTGCGGATTTACTGTTACAACTGTAGGATTAAAACCGAGTTTTGATAAATAAACCGAAAAATACATCCATCTCTGCACACCTCCACCTCCGCTTGGGGGCCAATAATATGTGAGTATGAGTATATTTTTTGTGTTCATTTTTTAATAAGACAGTAAATTATAAATATTGGTTTTCAGGTACTTTTTTGCAAGAAAATTGTCTTCTAAATCTTGTGCCATTGGTATTGGTGTATCAAGGCTTCCAACTCTTATAACAGGTGCATCCAAATATTCAAAACAATTGCTACCTATCCAGGCTGAAATTTCGGCAGCTATACCACCGGTAATTGTATCTTCGTGTACTATCAAAACTTTGCCTGTTTTTTTAACAGATTTTTCAACGGTTTCTTTATCCCAAGGCAAAAGTGTTTGCAAATCTATCAATTCGGCATAAATATTTTCGTTTTCAATTATCTGTGCAGCCCAATGTACAGCCCAACCATAGGCAATAATTGTCATAAGTTCACCTGTTTTTACAACATTTGCTTTGCCAATAGGCAAATTGTAATATTCGTCTGGAATTGTTTCTTTTATATTGCGATATAGATATTTATGTTCAAAAAACAACACAGGATTGGGGTCGTTAAATGCTTCGCAAAGTAAGCCCTTGGCTGAATATGGTGTAGAAGGATAAACAATTTTTAGCCCTGGAGTTTTAAAAAACCACGCCTCATTACTTTGTGAATGAAATGGTCCTGCACCAGTTCCGGCTCCGGTTGGCATTCTTATAACTACATCGGCATTTTGAGCCCAACGGTAATGGCTTTTTGCAAGATTATTTACTACCTGATTGAACCCACAACTTATAAAATCGGCAAATTGCATCTCTACCATTGCTTTTTTACCTCTTATAGAATATCCGTAAGCTGCACCAATAACGGCAGATTCGCATATTGGAGTATTTCTTACTCTGTGTTTACCAAATTTTTCAACAAATCCATCAGTTATTTTAAATACTCCTCCATACGCTGCAATATCTTGCCCCATTAGCACAAGCGAGGGGTGATGTTTCATACTCTGTTTCAATCCATCGCTAATAGCATCAATAAAACGCTTTTCGGTTTTAATTTCCTTATTGCATAAAACTTCATTAAACTCATATTTTTTATACACATCGGCTAACTCTTCATCAATATCTGCTATTATATCGGGCTCTGAAAATACCTTTTCAATTCCTTCTTCAATTTCTTTTAATATTTCACTATTAATTTCATCAATACCATTATTGTCAATTATAGATTTTTCGAGAATATATTTTTCAAAATTGTGTAATGGGTCTTTTATTTTCCACTCTTCAAAAAAATGCTTTGGCACATATTTTACTCCACTGGCTTCTTCGTGTCCTCTCATTCTAAAGGTTTTACACTCTACAATATAAGGTCGTGGATTTGTTCTTATTTGATTTGCAATATTGTTGATTGTGGTAAAAACCTCTAATATGTTGTTTCCATCAATAGAAACAGCTTCAATTCCATAAGCTGGTCCCTTGTCGGCAAAACTTAAATGCCTGAATTGCTCATGAGATGGGGTTGAAAGCCCATAACCATTGTTTTCAATCAAAAAAATAAGTGGTAATTCCCAAACAGCAGCGAGATTTAATGCTTCGTGAAAATCTCCTTCACTTGCTCCGCCATCTCCGTTAAAAATCAATGTGCATTTGCCCGAATTTGATAATTTTTCGGAAAGTGCAACTCCACACGCCACTCCATTCATAGCTCCTAAATGCGATATCATACCCACAATATGATACTGATGTGTTCCGAAATGAAAAGAACGATCCCTTCCTTTTGTAAATCCTGATTTTTTACCTTGCCATTGCGAAAGCAGTTTTGCAAAAGGAATTTTTCGTGTTGTAAAAACTCCCAAATTTCTATGCAATGGAAAAATGTATTCATCATCGTAAAGAGCAAGAGTAGCCCCTACTGCAATTGCTTCTTGCCCAATACCGCTAAACCACTTACCGACTTTACCTTGCCTTAACAAAATGAGCATTTTTTCCTCAATCAGCCTTGGTGTAAGCAATGCCTTGTAAATTTCTTTTAGTTGAGATTCTGAAATATTATATGACTCAAAATCCATAGCACAAAATTAGTTCTCTATATCTACAATGTGCTGTTTAAATTGTTAAGAATTATAAAAATTGTTTATAAAATTTTTTTAAACAGAAATACTAATCTGTAAACTTTGTGGTTTTAAAAATAAGACTGAAAAAAATTATGTATTTGTCAATTTTGTTACAAACTAATGCCGCAGCAGCCGATTCTGTAAGTACAGCTACCGAACAAACAACCATTAATGAAATAAATATTTTAGATATGCTTATTAAGGGTGGTCCTGTGATGATACCTATAGCTATTTGTAGTGTAATTGCTGTTTATATAATGATTGAAAGATATTTTAGCATTAAGAAAAAATTCAAGGTAAATTCAAACTTTATGTTGAGCATAAAAGATAATGTTGTAAATGGAAATATTGCAGCAGCAATGAGTTTGTGCCGTGCAAATCCAACACCGGTATCACGAATGGTTGAAAAGGGTTTGATGAGGATAGGAAAACCCCTCAAAGACATAGAAACCAGCATGGAAAATGTTGGAAATCTCGAAATTTCGAAAGCAGAGAAAAATTTGGGTGTTCTTGGAATTATTGCCGGCATTGCTCCTATGCTCGGTTTTATTGGAACTATTTTAGGTGTAATTACAATTTTTCACTCTATTGCAGCTACTGACAATTTTAGTATTGCAATTGTAGCAGGTGGTTTATATCAAAAAATGATAACAAGTCTTGCCGGTTTAGTAGTTGGGGTTTTTTCATATTCAGGCTATCATTTGCTAATGATTATGGTTGACAGGCTCACTTTTAAAGTAGAAGCTGCAGTTATTGAATTTGTTGATATTTTACAAGAACCAACACGATAAATAAAATGAGATTAAGAACCAAGCGAAGATTTCATGCCGAAGTAGGCACTGGTGCCTTGAACGACATTATGTTCTTTTTGATGTTGTTTTTCTTAATCATTTCAACTCTTGCAAATCCGAGTGTAATTAAAATATTTTTGCCCAAAACCGCAGTTAGCCAGCGTGTGAGCAAACCTCCAATCATATTAGTTATTACTGCTGATAAACATTATTTTATTAATAATGTAGAAGTGAGTTTTGAAGAAATTGAAGGGGTATTAATAAGCAAATCAAAAGAAATGGACGAGCCTACAATTATTCTTAGAGCCGATGCAGCTCTTACAGTGCAAGATTTGGTAGATGTAATGACACTTGGAGTAAAAAATCATATAAAAATGGTAATTGCTACACAAAAGCAATAATTTTTCTATTAATTAAATTTCTATTTTTGTTTTTATTATTAAGTAATGATTTAATCCATTGTTTGACTGGATTTCAAATAATTTTATTGTAATCTTAATTGTTGTTTATTTAACAATTAGCTTTATAATATATCTTCTGCAAGATTATTTTCTGTTTCATCCCGAAAAACTTTCGCCCGAATTTGAATTTGAGTACAAAAACTTGAATTTTGACGAACATACACTTGAGATAAAACCGGGTGTAAAACTTTCAGTTCTAAGGTTTAGAGCCGAAAAACCAATTGGAGTAGTACTTTATTTAAAAGGAAATAGCCGCAGTATAAAAGGTTGGGGAAAATTTGCTATAGATTTTGTAAGATACAATTATGATGTAATAATGGTAGATTATCGGGGTTTTGGAAAAAGCACCGGAAAGTTTTCGCAACAAGGAATAAAAAACGACTTGCAGCTTGTTTACGAAAAAATAAAAGAAAGAGTTGATGAAAAATATATTGTAGTATATGGCAGGTCGCTTGGTTCGGGTTTTGCCACAAAACTCGCTTCGGTAAACAATCCCCGTATGTTAATTTTGGATGCTCCATACTACAGTTTAGCAAAAATCGCCGGAAAATATTTGCCCTTTTTACCATTTTCCATTTTATTAAAATATCCAATCCCTACATATAAATGGATTAAATATGTAAAATGCCCTATTCATATAATTCACGGTACAAAAGATAGATTAATACCAATGGTATCGAGTATTAAATTATCAAATATAAATCCCGAAAAAACCAGATTGTATCCTATAACGGGAGGTGGACACAACAATCTGCACATTTTTGAATCATATCATGAAACTTTGGGAAAAATTTTAGGTGAGAAAAACCCCGAAGGGTTTGACAGAGAACGCAGCAGCATAAATTTTAAAAAGCCTAAGAAAAAACAATTTTTCAAACGTTTTTAAATTATAAAAAGATGAGTCTTAGCTTGATTTTAGAGAAAATAATTTTCAGACCAGTTTTGCTAAATAAAAACTACAAATACAGTTTTGAAAAGCCTTTTGAAGAAGATTTTTTGTACCCCGAAAAAGGTGTTTCATTAAATTATTTAAAATTTAAAGCCGAAAAAAGCAGAGGTGCAATATTGTATTTTCATGGCAATAAAGATAACCTTGTAAGATGGGGCAAAATAGCTTCTGAGTTTACCCGTTTTAATTTTGATGTTTTTGTAATTGATTATCGAGGCTATGGTAAAAGCACAGGGGAGAGAACCGAAAATAAACTGTTTGATGATGCTTTGTTTTTTTATAACTTCGTTAAACAGACATATAATCCTAACGAAATTGTAATTTTTGGCAGATCGCTGGGTACAGGTATCGCCTCGTGGCTTGCATCAAAAACAAATCCTGATAAACTTATTCTCGAAACTCCATTTTACAATTTGAATAATTTAATCGGTAATTTTTTGCCTGAATTTTTTTACAAAAACAAAATTAAATACCAATTTAACTCCAATATTTACTTGAAGAATACAAACTTTCCAATATTAATTTTTCATGGCACAAAAGATGAAGTTGTACCTTATGAATCGGGCGAAAAATTATTTAATAAAATAAACAATCCGAATAAAATTTTGGTAACCTTAGAGGGAGGCAAACACAATAATCTCAGCAGTTTTGAGCTTTATCAAAAAAAAATATCTGATTTTTTAAATATACCAAAGTTTGGCTTTTGAAAAAGTACTTAGCTAAATTAATTCTGCATTGTAACCTGCTGTTTTCAGTATTTGTACAATATCTTCGGGCATTAATTTGTCGGTTTTTACAGTTAAAATTTTATCGGGTGATGAGATATCTGCTTCCCAAAAATTAATATTTTCGTTGTTCATAAAAGGAGTAACAGTACTTATACAACCGTTACAATTGATATTAGTTTTAAATTTATAAATATTCATTTTTTATATTTTTTTAATTTTTAATAATAAACTGTTTGACACTACAAAAATAGAACTTAAAGCCATTGCAGCACCAGCAATCATTGGGTTCAACAATGTTTGGGTAAATGGATAAAGTAAACCTGCTGCTACAGGTATAGCTATTATGTTGTAGATAAAAGCCCAAAAAAGATTTTGTTTTATTGTAGCTACAGTTTTTTCTGACAAGGAAATTGCTTCGGGTATTTTCATCAAGTCTGATGAATTAATAATAATTTGCGAAGCTCCGATAGCAATATCGCTGCCTTTACCCATTGCTATACTTACATCTGCTTGTGCAAGTGCAGCACTGTCATTTATTCCATCGCCTGTCATTGCTACTTTTTTACCTTGTTTTTGAAGGTTTTTAATAAATTCAGTTTTGCCTTCGGGTAAAACTTCGGCTTTATAATTTTCAATTTTTACTTTTTCGGCAATAGCCTTTGCCTGTGCATTATTATCGCCTGTAAGCATATACAGTTCTATGCTTTTTTGTTTGAGGATTTTTAATGCTTCAACAGAGTTTTCTTTTATTGAGTCGTTTAGTGCAAAGACCGAAATAATATTATTTTCGTCAGCAAAAATCACTATCGAACTTCCTTGATTTTGATAATCTAATATTATTGACAACACATTTTCACCAATTTCTATACCATTAGTTTGCATCAATTTCAGGTTTCCTGTATAATACAGTTTTCCGTTTACTACAGCGGTATTGCCCATACCTGTAATATTTTTAAATTCAGAAACATTAAATAAATCAGAAATATTTAATTGGTTGTAAATTGTGGCAGACAATGGATGATCTGAATGTTTTGTTATGCTTGCTAATGTTTTTTTATAAATTATATCATCCAAAAACCATGTTTGATTGGTTACTTCGGGTTTTCCGGTTGTAATGGTACCGGTTTTATCCAAAACAATAGTATCAATTTTGCAAATAAGCTCAAAACTTTCAGCATCTTTTATCAAAATTCCTTTTTTTGCTCCAATACCTATTCCAACCATTATAGCTGTAGGAGTAGCAAGACCTAATGCACATGGACATGAAATAATCAATACATTTATGAACGAAAGAATTGCATATTCAATATGTTTATCCGCATTAGAAAAGTACCAAATTGTAAAACTCAAAACAGCAATTAAAATAACTATTGGAACAAATACACCCGAAATTTTATCGGCAAGTTTTTGATATGGCGATTTGCTACCCTGCGCTTCTTTTATCAACTCAATAATTTGCGATAAAACTGTAGTATTGCCAACATTTTCGGCTTTGTAATGGAATGTTCCCTTTTGGTTTATTGTTCCTGCCAATACTTTTGTGTTTTCAAATTTTTCTACAGGCACAGGCTCGCCGCTAAGCATACTTTCGTCAACAAAAGAATTGCCTGATACAACTAAACCGTCAACAGCTATGTTTTCGCCCGGACGGGCTAATAATATATCACCTTTTTTTACAAATTTTACAGGTATTTCTTCAAAATAGCCATCAGCTAATACAATGTTCACTGTTTTGGGTTTTAAATTCATCAGTTTTTTTAATGCTTCAGCGGTATTGCCCTTGGCTTTTTCTTCAAACATTTTTCCGGTGAGAATAAATGCAATAACTACTGATGATGCTTCAAAATAAACATGATTGTGAAATCCTAAATTATGCCAGTAATTTTCAAAAACAGTTACAAAAACACTGAATATATAAGCAGTTCCGGTACTTACTGCTACAAGTGTATCCATGTTTGATTTATAGTTTAAAGCAAGTTTGAAAGCATTTTTAAAAAAATCTTTCCCCATCCATAAAACAACGGGTGTAGAAAAAAACCACATTATGTAATTAGCATATTTTATATCCATAAAAAACATTCCTAAAACAAACACAGGCAATGAAAACAATAATGCTCCGATAGTTTTGCTTTTTAATTTTTTAAAATTTGACTTGTGTATCTTTTCTATTTCAATTTCTTCATCTTCGCTTTCGTCAATATACAAATCGTACCCTATTTTTTTAATTACTTCTCTCATTTGTGCAGGGTTTGTAGTTTTTGAATTGTACACTACTTTTACAATTGCAGCAGCATAATTTACCGTTGCTGAAATTACCCCTTCGGTATTTTCTAACATAGATTGTACACTTGCAGCACATGCTGCACACGACATTTTGAGAACCGGAAATACCTTTTTTTCAACCGTAAGATTATCTGTTTCGGTCATCTTTTTATTATAAAACAAAATTACAATATATGATGTTCAATGTGTTTTGATTTTTGTAGATATAATTTCATAATACAGAATTTTTCAAATATCATTTTTAGGTTTGATTTATCGGCTTAAAAGGTTCTTAAATTTTAATTTCATTGTAAAAAAAATATTTATTTTACATTAAATGAAAATAAAATTGATATTATTGGAAATTATTAAAAAATATTAGAACATTGATTCGTTGTTTATACATATTGTTTTTTTTAATGCCACTTTGTGTACTATCGCAAATCAGTACAACAAACAGCGAGTCAATAGAAACCGGTCAATTTAAAAAGGTAAAACACTACGAACTTGCAGATGTTACAAGGGTAATAAACGAAAACGAAATAAAACTAAGAGGTGCAAATAATCTTAAAGACCTATTGATTATGGAAACCGGAGCCATTTTTAAATATGATAAAATTAAAGGATGGAATTTTTTATGGCATGGAAGTGCAAAAAACAATATTATGGTTTTGATAGATGGTTTGCCATTTAGAACTTATTTTTTTGATGAAAACGACCCTCAGCAAATTCCATTAGATAACGTATTGAGAATTGAAATTATTGAAAATCCGCAGGGTGTGGCTTATGGAAGCAATGCAATTACATGTGTAATAAATTTGATTTTTAAAACTGCACAACACAAAGTTTACAAACCTTCTTTAAAATTACAGGGTTATTATCCTGGCAGTTTTTACAGCAATGTAAGTATTGGAAGAAAAACAACAGAAAATTTTTTTAGATATTCAGGTTCTATTGATGCATTTTCGGGGATAAATGGTACAGACTCAGGACGTGTGCTGCATTGGCTTCCCTACACAAGGGTAAATAATCAATTAGTATTTTCTCATAAAGTACTTCAATACATGGATGCAACAGTTGGTTTCAATAATTTGATTGAGCAAAAAACACAACTTGGATATCCTTTGCCAGCTTCGTTCACAGCTTACGATAGAGAAATAAAGTATAATGTAAATACCGTTTTTGCATCGCTTAAAGGTAGATTAACGCGATATTACAACTTGCAGGCTGATATGCAATTTTTTAAATACAGAAGATTTAACACACTCTACCTTAAAGATATTGTAACTTCAACCCAAACCGAAGTAAATGATACCTCGCTTAACGATACAATAAAATATTCGGGATTTTTTAGTCGTATAGTTTTATCGAAAAATAATAAAAACAATGATTTTAATTATTTGGCAGGTTTTGATGTAACAACAGTTGCAGACAGTTACAATCCAATTGTAAATAAAGTATATCAGAAAAATTCAAATACTGCACTTTTTGCAATTGCAAGTTATAAACCAATAAATCGGTTAATTTTATATTTTGGGTTAAGGCTTCCATACAACACAAAGTTCAAATCAAAACCATTACTCGATTTGAAGTTAAATCTTAAATTTAATGAAAATTTCAGACTAAAGGCAATGATAGCACGCAGTTCAAAATCACCGGATTTTGACCAGATTTTTGCAACATATCTTACAAATGGATTTAGTATTAAACGAAATTTGAATTTAATGGAAGAAGATATTATCTCATATCATTATTCATTTTTTATAAAAACAAAGTACTTTACTGCCGAACCGGGCTTTTTCAGTTATAATTTTAAAAATGGTATTGAACTTTTGACCGATCCGTATAATCCCGGAAGGCTTGTTTACCGCAATGTATCTGAAAAAAAAATAATTGGTTCGAGGCTCAATTTTATGTTACAAAGCAAATATGCCGATGTAAATCTAAGAATAATATATACCGGAAACAATCATCTTGCCAATTTGTATAATGGAATGTTTTTCTTTCAGGAAACTTATATTAATGTAATTTTTAAAATTCCGCTTTATAACCTGAATTTTTGCTATACAGGAAAATCAATATCAAAATACGGTTATATGGCTATTGATAATCAAAAAGGTGATTTAGCACATTTTATTGGAAAGTATTATCTTGCTGATGCTGTTTTTGAAAAATCTTTCAATAAAAAAACAATTTCGTTAAAAGCAGGTTTTCGCAATATTTTTAATGTAAAAAACATTAATGCCTATTCGCAACCTATTGAATATACAGGCAAAGAAGACAAAACCAATTATATTATAGCTATGTTGCCAGGACGTACAGTTTTTTTTGAATTGAATATAAATTTATAGTTTTTATGCAAAGTTTTTTATTAAAAAATCACTTTTTTTTCTTCCAATTACCAAATTTTTTACTTGCTTGGCCATAAACAAGTATTTCATTACTATATTTTTTTGTCAAAGGCAACTTGTCAAATAACAAACTCATCATTCTGGGTTTTATCATGTTGAAACGAATTTGTCTATAATGAATTGGACTATCATTACGCATTTCAAGTTCTGCCAAGTTAGTACCGTTGTATTTAAAAATTACTTTTTGTTCGGGAACTTGAAAAGCTGATTTTGCTTGTGAATTGTAAACTTCAACAGCATCAGCAAATACGTTGATAACATCTTTATTGAGGAAAACATGATAAATTTCGTTGTGTCTGACAGTCAAGTAATTTACTTCGCCACCGTTAAACATTGCTTTATTAATAAAACTTTTTACACGTCTTTTTTCCTGTAAGAGTTCTGCAAGTTTTCTCATAGGAATTCTACACTTTTCTTTTGCTTTAAGTTTGTCTTTTTCGTAATCTTTAAAGTTTTCTGGAAATGCTTCAATACATTAAACAAGTATTTGTCCAATGCCATTCATTGTTTGAAAAAAATCATCATCTCGAAAACGATTGATGCCATACAAAAATAATTGCCACTTTTTATTACCGCTTTTTACTGAATGTGCATCGCCTGATAAATCAATTACATCTTTTTTTGCAACGATATCGTTTTGATAATCACTTTCAAGTCCTATGAACATTGCAAATTCAAAGGCATCATCGTGCCCTTTTTGTCTTACTTTTCTTGCATCTTCACTTGATAGTCCCTTCTTTGCCATTCAGATAATATTGGTAGGTAATTTATATATTAAAAGTTCATGTGATTTTTTTACATGACTTCCGTTATTGTCACGCAAACGATTTTCTCCTATTCTCGTGTCGCCCTGACTTAAAGTATATTGCCATGATGGTGTTTGAAAAGGTAAATCTTTGTACCATTCTCTTATTGTAGAGCAATCATTGTACGATAAAATGAAACCTCCTTTGTGGTTAAGTAGTAAATCTCGTAATCTATCGTGTTTAAAACCATTGTGATGTATAGGGAAATTTCTATGAGGATAAAGTCCTACAAATGTTTTACTATCTCCTTCTAAATAATATGGTGGATCGCAATAGAAAAAATCATTAGGATATTTTTCAAAGACTTTTTCAAAGTCTTCCATTTCTACAGAAATATTTTTTATATTTAATTTCCGAGATTTTTCAATCATAGTTTTGTAGCGTTCTTCTTGTAAATAAACCGAAGATGGCCACCCTAAAAAGTGAGGTCCATAAGATGTGTTGTGATTAAAATAAAATAATGCAGCTAATTCAAGTTTATTTTTTATTGTACCCTTGCCGTTAAGCATTCCAACTTCCTTGTTCCAGTTCTGCTTCATTATTTTTTTTACCTCCAAAAATCCTTCTCTTGTCGGTTTGTATTTTTTTAAATACTGATACATTTCTTCTGGATGAGAAAACTGATGTTGCCAATAGTTTACAAGCATATCAAATATATCAAAACCTTTTACTTCAAGTCCAAGTTCTTTTGCACAAGCAATTTCAAATGAGCCACCACCAAAAAATGGCGAAATGATTCTTTTCAAATTGTTTGGTAATAGTTCAACAATAAGCCCAACTGCTAAAGTTTTTCCACCTGCATACCGCAATGGAGTTCCATTAGCATATCGTTTATATCTCAGCTTGCCTGACGGACTTCGCAATGTTTCTAAAAAGGTTTCTTTTTTTAGCTGGAATTCGCTTTCAATTTTTCTTTCATAAAATATTTTTAGTTGCATTTCTGGTTCTCGAACTATTGATGGCATAATTTCCATTTTTTCAATTTTATTCCGCCAAATTTAGTCTTTTGTTGATGAAAAATCTTTGTATAATATATTTAGTTTTGAACAAAACTTATATAAAAAAGAGTAATATTTTAAATTGATTAAACCTAAAATTAAACAATTTGAGAAATTAAGAATTTACTGCACACCATCAACCTTTGATGTTAATATTACTTCATCATCAGCTATTAACTTTATTGAGTAATATTCATCAGTATAAACTGTAAAATCAAATTCAAAATTAATTTTTTTTGTTCCCGGAGGTTCTTTTAAATTGTAATACAGCTCTCTAACTAAGATACCTTGCGGATTGAACATTGCTATATGAATTTTTTTTGAAACAGAAAAAGAAAATTCAAACATTCCTCCAATGGTTTCTTTTTTTGCTGGCATAGTATAATTATTAAATGTTTCTCTGATTTTTTTCATAGAAGGCATTGCAATTCCTGTTATTTCCGATACTTTTTTAATTAGTTTCAGTCTTAAAACAGAATCATAACCATTTATTTCAAGAATATTTTTATTCTTGTCAACTACACACCACAAAGCTTGCTGCCCTATAGCATCCTGAAAGTTATTTTCGGCTATAAAGTTTGCAATTTCTTTTAATCTATTGTTATTGTTTTCTATAAAAAAATATGAAATTCCTTCTTTGCCCGCCTTGTCGTAAGGCTCTGTACACATACCATTTGGCTTTAAAATTTTTCTTTTACCTGCCTCAATTGTTGCTAATAAGTTTTCGGTAATTACAATATTTTGAAAACTAGAATCGTCAGGTACAAGCAATTCGCCAATTTTGAGTTTAATATTTATTTTTTTGGTTGTTTTGTTAGAAATTTCAATAATAACCGGATTTATATAATGTACGCTTTCCGGATTATAAGAAATCTTTACAATAATTAATCTTTTTGAAATGGCTTCTTTTATTGAATAAGTTTCAATATTTAATGCACTTGTATTTTGGTACATTGCCCACAAAAACACAATTATTGCAAATCTTTTAAAAAAAATCATATTTTTATAGTTTTAAAAAAAAACGATTAATTACTTTAAAAATTATTTAACTAAAAATCAACTATGCAAAATGCCTAATTGAATTGTAAAAACTTCAATTGTATAACTTTAATAAAAAATAAGTAAATTAGCAGAGTAGTTATGAAAATATTACTTACAGGAGCAAATGGCTATATAGGAATGAGGCTGTTGCCGGTACTTGTAGAAGCAGGTCATGATGTAACTTGTGTTGTACGAGAAAGTCGCCGTTTTCAGCTTTCGCCCAATTTATTATCGAAAATAAATGTTATTGATTTCGATTTTCTACATTGCAGTAATTACGAAAATGTATTTGGTGGCAAAACATTTGATGTTGCTTATTATCTCATTCATTCATTAAAAGATACATTCAAAACGCTTGAGCAATTAGAAAAAACATCGGCAGAAAATTTTATAAAAGTAGCAAAGTTTACAAATGTAAAACAAGTTATTTATCTTGGTGGAATTAGCAACTCAAACGCATTATCAAACCATTTGAGTGCAAGGAAAATTGTAAAAAATACAATTGAAAATTCAGGTATAAATTACACAATATTTGAAGCAGGGGTAATAGTAGGTTCGGGTAGTGCTTCGTTTGAAATTATAAGAGATTTGGTTGAAAAACTCCCTGTAATGATAACACCGCTTTGGATAAAAACCAAATGCCAACCCATAGCTATTCGCAATGTAATAAATTACCTAAGCCGTTCTATCATGAACGAAAAAACATTTAACCGCACTTTCGAAATTGGAGGACCTGATATTTTATCATACAAAGAAATGATGTTGCAATTTGCCGAAGTGCGTGGATACAAACGCCGAATTTATGCTGTTCCGTTTATTACCCCAAAAATTTCATCATATTGGTTGTATTTTGCAACATCAACCAATTTTACTATAGCTCGCCAATTAGCCGAAAGCCTCAAAAATGATGTTGTTTGCCAAGATAATTCGATAAGAGAAATTATCCCTCAAGAAATGATTTCGTACAAAGAGGCTATAAAACTTGCATTTGAAATGATAATGCAAAACATGGTAGTTTCTTCATGGAAAGATGCCTCAACCAGCACCTTGAATCATTTAAACATAAACGATTATATAGAAGTACCTACTCATGGATGTTTTAAAGACCGAAAATGGCTTGAAATTCCTGAAGAAAAAATAGAAGAAGTATCAGACCGTTTTTTTGGTATTGGCGGTGAGCATGGTTGGTATTATGCTGATATTTTGTGGAGAATAAGAGGTGGGATAGATAAAATATTAGGTGGCGTAGGCTCTTTAAGAGGAAGGCGAAATAAAGAAGAACTAAAACCAGGTGATGCTTTAGACCTTTGGCGTGTGATACTTGCTGATAGAAAAAATTACCGTTTACTTCTTTTTGCCGAAATGAAAATGCCAGGCGAGGCATGGCTTGAGTTTGTAATAGTAAAACTAAATGGACGATATATCTTAAAACAAACAGCTACTTTTCGTCCGAGAGGTATAAAAGGCAGAAACTACTGGTACTCTATGGTGCCTTTTCACTATTTTATATTTAACAATATGATAAGAAAAATTGCAGGTGTTAAATAATTTTAAAAAAATTGTGTGAAGATTCTAATTTCGGTTTTTGTTAAAAAAATTTTTCAAGATCATGTCTAAATCGTATTCAACAGAGTAATAGCGGGCATATTGATAATTTATATTGTTTATTAATTCTGCATTGTATTTTTGATTATTCTTAAGATTTACAGTATTAAAAATACCGGGTTTTATTTTAGGAAGCAACTTGTTTTCATCATTGTCGACATATCCTACCCACGAATATTTTCCAGAAATTACTTTAAATATTTGCTTTAACCTCAATAACCTCAATGGGGCAAAAACAAACCAAAACGGGCTAATTAAAATTAAAATTAATGAAATAAGAATATCAAACAAACGCTTTTTTCTAAGAACTGATTTATTTACCAAATTGAGCTTTATTTCTTCGGTAAAGTACTCACCTTTCGCATTTTTTGAATGGCTGCCAATTATAAAATTACTTGCTTCGGGTGCTATTTTAAATCTTAATTTCTTTTGACCGAGTTTTACCATCCATTCAAGTATTTTTTTTGAAGTTATATTTTTTCCGCAAAAAACTATTTCGTCAATTTTATATATTTTAATTATTTCATCAATATCATTTAGATTTCCAATATTATGGCGGGTTTTTTCATTTTCATTCAAATTAATAATACCAACACAATTTAACTTGTCTTGAGAACTATTTACCATATCAAAAACTCTTTTTGCCTCATCGTCTTCGCCTACAATTGCCACGTTTATTAAATGTTGAGAGCCTAAAATAAATTTTCCTGTTTCTAAATAATTTGCAATAAATCTGGTAAAAACCATTTCGGCTACAGCACACATAGCCCCGAGAATAATCAAACCACGAGAAAATCTTAAATTTTCGGGAAACAGAGCATAAACTGCCAATATTGCAACTGTTCCTATTGCAATACCTCTTACAATTCGTTTTATAGTGTAAGGTTTGCTGTATCCAAGCCCAAGATATGTAAACAAAACCCAGAAAAAAACGTAATAGGGAACATGAATAAGCATAAGTTCTGAAGGGTATTTTTTAATGAATTTTATGTGTTCTTCCCAATATGTTTTTAAAATATACATACCACCGTAAAGCAATACAAAATCTAAAATTGGTAGCCACCAATTTGTAAAAAAACGATAAAGTAATGCGGCAAAGGCTCTTAAATAAATAAATGAATTAATTAAAAAAATTAACATTTCAGATTTTGAGCCTCTGTAATGTTTTCGGGCAAAAATTATCATTGCCTGATAAAAAATTTTCACGTAATTGGCACTGCCTTTTTTGGTACTTTCGCCCTTGTAATGTATAATTGAAGTTTCGGGAAAATAATAATTGTTAAAGCCGGCTTTTACAATTCTGTACGACAAATCAATATCTTCGCCATACATAAAAAAACTTTCGTCAAATAACCCCACTTTATCTAAAACACTTTTGCGTACAAACATAAATGCTCCCGCAAGCACTTCAACTTTATTAATTTTGTTTTGAGGTAAAAATCCTAAATGATATTTTCCGAATTTTTTTGATTTTGGAAAAAGCTTGTTTAACCCAAACATTTTAAATAATGCAACTTGTGGAGTGGGCAAACCTCTTTTTGATTCGGGCAAAAAATTGCCACTTCCATCTAACATCCGTACCCCCAAAGCACCAGCATTTGGGGTGTTTTGCATAAAAGTTATACATTTTTCAAAACAATCTTCTTCTACAACTGTATCAGGGTTTAAAAATAGTATAAATTCACCCTTAGCTTTTTTTGCTGCAAGATTGTTTGCTTTAGAAAAACCCACATTTGTTTTGTTTTCTATGAGTTTTACATCAGTAAATTTTTCTTTTAGCATGGCAATACTGCCATCAACAGAATTGTTGTCAACTACCCAAATTTCGCTTTCAATACCTCTTAATGCTTTTTGTACAGATTTGAGGCACTGTTCGAGAAAGTACTTAACGTTGTAGTTTACAATAATTACCGATAATTTCAATTCTACAGCTTATAATTGATGCAAAACTATGCAATAAATGAAAAATTTAACGATTAATCATTTCTTTTTGATTTTTAGCTAATATTGTATCCAGTTTTACAAAATTTATGAAAGGGGTAAAAACAGTAGCAGAACTTGTTTCACAGGGTATAATGCCCGATGTACTTTTTTGGGTTGGCTGTGCAGGAAGTTTTGACCAAAGAGCACAGAAAATTACAAAAGCGTTTGCAAAAATTTTACAGCATTGCAATGTGAGTTTTGCAGTACTCGGTACAGAAGAAAGTTGTACCGGCGACCCCGCCAAACGTGCCGGAAACGAATTTTTGTTTCAGATGCAGGCTGCCAACAATATAGCTACGCTAAATAATTACAATATAAAAAAAATTGTAACTACTTGTCCGCATTGTTACAATACTTTTAAAAACGAATATCCACAGCTTGGAGGCAATTACGAAGTTATACATCATTCGCAGTTTTTGAACGAACTTATCGAAAGCGGCAAATTGCGTTTTGAAGGAGGTGATTTTAAAGGTAAAAATATAACTTATCACGATTCTTGTTATCTCGGCAGGGCAAATGGCGAATACATTGCTCCTCGCAATGTTTTAAAAGCCCTCGATGCAGAACTTACAGAAATGAAACGATGCAAAAGCAATGGATTTTGCTGTGGTGCAGGCGGGGCACAAATGTTTAAAGAATCAGAAAAAGGTAATGTAGAAGTGAATATTGAACGTACAAACGAAGCAATAGAAACCGGAGCCGAAATAATAGCACTGAATTGCCCGTTTTGCATTACAATGATAAGCGATGGTGTGAAAAACACTAACAATGAAGACAAAGTTCAGGTTTTAGACATTGCCGAAATGGTTGCAAAAACATTAAATATCTAAAGGATTATGAGAGCAGGAATTAAACCTGTAATCATTTTTGTTGCAATAGTTTTTGCAATTTTTAATATTTACAAATCTTTAAAAAATTTTTCAAATCCCGATTTTCCTTACGATGCCCGAAATATTTTTTTAGCTGGCAAAATATGGCTAAATGGTGAAAATCCTTATAATGATAACCTGTTAAAAATTGAATGGAACAAAATTTCAAAACAACAAAACTTAAATACTTCAAGACCTCCCGGATTTCCTGATTGCGGCATGATATATCCCTTTTGGTCTATCCCGCAGCTATTTGTTTATTTTATGTTTGAATGGAGTAAAGAAAAAATTTTTATTTGGATTTTGAGTTTTGTTTTGCTTGGAGTTATATTATTTTTTTCATCACTTGTTTTTAAAGATTACGGCTTAAAATGGTGGCAAATATTACTCATTTTATTGTGTTTCAAATCTACAATTACTGCTGTATCTCTTGGGCAACCTATGTTGCTAAGCATAGCAGCATTAATGGCAATGTGGTATTTTTACCAACAAGATAGAAATGTTCTTTCGGGTGTATTGCTTAGTGTAGCATATTCAAAAATTTCGCTTTGTTTGCCTTTTGTTGTGTTCTTTTTAATTAATAAAAAATGGAAACTATTGTTTGTTTCGGCTATTTTTCCACTTTTGTGTGCATTTGTATTTTACCGAGTTTCAGGAAATCTCTACATTCACGAAATGCTTACTAACATTAACAAACAAATGAACTTAAACTACGCAGGACATAGTATTACGGCAGTAAATACAAATCTGAGTGAAGTTGGAATTATTTTCAATTATTTTTTACTTACAAGTTATGAAGTAATTGAAAAAATAAACATTGCTGCACTGTTTTTGATTTTTTTAGTGCTTTCAGTTTTGTATAAAAAAGCTTTTTTTAATCAATACCAGTTTGTGTCGCTTTTAATTCTTTGCAGCTTTATGTTCAGCTATCATTTGATTTATGACTGTTTAATTTTTCTGTTTATTTTACCATTTTTTAAAAAAATAAACATAGCTTTTGCCGTTGCACTGCCTTTGTTTTTACCTATAAACGGGGTTTTTAAAAATGTGTATTGGCTGCATTTTCACTTGCCTGTTTTAATAGCTGTTTTGTTTTTTTATATATTTATTAAAAGTATTAAAAATACAAATTTGCAAAACGCTATTTGATAAATTTTAGATTATATGGTATTGAAATACCCATAGTTATATTTAAAAAAGTTCTTGGGTTTAAAATTCCCTTTTTGTTGCCAACAAATCCGGGTCTTTGACCTAATTCAAAACCGTAAGACATATAAGGTTTGTTGACAAATTTAAACAATAATCCTGTTCTCCAGCCTGTTCTTTTGTTAGAATTGTTTTTAAGATTGTAAACCGAACCATCTTTAAATTTTATATCTTGATAGCTCAAAACAGGAGCAAACATTAAATCAAAATAAAAATCGTAAAACGAGTAATTTCCTCTTGTTTTTCTATATCCTTCAATTTTGGTTTGCAAATTTGTAATTGATTTGAAAGTAATTCCACCAAAAAATGCAATTTGATTCATTTGGGTATAACCATTGTAAATAGGGCTTCCATGCACTTTGTTATCATAACCTCCAAATTTTATAATTGAACTGTCTTTTTTAGCCACCCAACTACTTATTGCATCACCTTCATTCATATCAATTGCTGAGTTTAGAAAATAAAATCCACCTCTAACGCCCCTTATTTTGCGTACTGTGCCCGGTACCATAATATATTTTGTAGTTGTAGTTTTATAACTTCCTGAATAGGATGTACTCGAAGAAATTACAACTTTTACTGATTTCTTTTTAAGTTTGTCTATCAAATGATAGCTTACAACCGGTTCAAAATAAGTTAATTTTTTGAACCCCCTTTTTGGAGTAACCAAATCCTTATCAAAATGGCTACGGGCATTCATATCAAGATAAGCTTTTTTGAAAAATACATTTGCCGAAATTCTTTTTTTCAACATCAAATCAGCTCTTAATCCCCAACCTAATGTTGTATTTGTTGACCATGCATCAGCATAAAATGGATCTATGTGAAATGTTGCATTTTTTATTTTATCAGGTTCATCTTTTAAAATTGTGTATTTTAATCTTTGAGAATTGGCTATAATACTTGAAAACAATAACAACAGTGTAATAAATTTTTTCATTTTAAATATTTTTATGCTAATATAATATTCAATCTTAAATTTTGGTAAATAATTATATTGAAAAAAATCATTTTGGTTTAAAATTTTAATACCTTGTTACATATTTTACTCCAAGCAATCTCCTGTACGAAAAATTGATAATAGTATAATTATCATCTTTGCTCGGGTTGCCTCTTAAAACTCCGGCAGGTGTTTTTTGAGGTTTAGGATCTGCGAGGTTTGCAGCCCATTCGCCTTTTTGGTTTTTTATTTCGGTATTATTATAATATCTTCCACTTACATCATCAATATAATCTGTAAATGCTTTTCTGAAACATAATTCAATTCCCAATTTATCTCTATTGTTAATTTCAAAGAAATATCCAAAATTTACAGGTAATGAAACAGAAAAAGCTCTGTAACGATCTGTTCCGTTTTTTAAACCCTGTCCTTCGGTAGAGGCTTTTCGCAAATTATACCATTTCCCGTTGTATTCGCCCATTGGATAAAAGTTTATTACTGAAAACCCGGTTGAAATTGTTAAATAATTTTTTTTTATAAATTGATAGCTGTAACTGTATTCTAACATTGCTGAAAAATCAATTAGATATGTTTTGAATTTTAACATTCGTGCTGCGTTTTTACCCCAGGCATCATCTCCATAAAGTTGTAAAATATTTACATTAGTTTTAAAACTAAAACCTGGTGAAACATGGTAAATTATACCACTGCCAATATTCAAATTGCTATTTTCAAATTTTATTTGATTTACTTTTTTATCGCTAAAATAAAGCCCCGAAGTTATATCACCCTGAAACACTGACGGACCAATATGAAATACGATTTCTTTATTAAGCACAATTTTACTTTTTTGTGCGTAAAGTGTGAGAACACTAAAAATGTTCAAGAAAATTAAAATGTTTTTAAATACCCTCAATTATTTCATACTAAGGAAAAATTTTCCTTGATACTGTCAAAAATAGCTTTTCCATCAGTATTAAATAGAGAAATATCTGCACATCTTTCGGGGTGAGGCATCATTCCAAATACATTTTTTGTTTTGTTGCATATACCTGCAATATTGTTTAAAGAACCATTAGGATTTGATTCATAGTTTATTTCACCTTTGGAATTACAATAGTAAAATATTACCTGCTCATTGTCCAAAATTTCTTTCATAGTGTTTTGATCGGCATAAAAACAACCTTCGCCATGTGCAATCGGAATTTTTAATATTGAATTTTTTGTGAGTTTGTTAGTAATTGCAAGTTCAGTGTTTGCAGGGATTAAATATACATTTTCGCAAATAAATTTACGATTAACATTTCTAAGCAAAGCACCTGGAAGCAAACCGGCTTCGCATAAAATTTGAAATCCATTGCAAATTCCCATTACATAACCTCCTTCGTTTGCAAAACAAGTTACAGACTGCATAATAGGGCTATATCGAGCAATAGCTCCACTTCGCAAATAGTCGCCATAAGAAAACCCTCCGGGAAGAAAAATAAAATCGCAATTTTTCAAATCTGTATCTTTGTGCCAAAGTTTTACAACTTCAGCATTTTCGATAGTTTGCAATACATTTATTAAATCTTGGTCACAATTTGAACCAGGAAAAATTACAACTCCTAATTTCATATTTGCAAAATTAAACAGATTTTAAGATATTTTGTATTTGTTTCGTCAGGTACAGCCATCTGCCGATAATTAATTTTTCATCAGCTTGTGACCTCACAAGCCGATATTACTTACTGTTATTTGTTTACAAAATGAAAACAGAGCTATTTTAAGTGCAAAAAAAAAAAAGTATTTTAAAAACTTCTTTTAAAAATTTTATTCGAAATAAAAAATATAAAGACTAATTTACCAAATCTGTAAGACTTATTTCGAGTGCTTTGGAATACAACCCGGTTTGTTTTGGATTAAATTGATGAACCTTTAACAATGCGTTATATATTGTATTTGATACATCTTTCAAAATCAATGTATCATTTACTTCACTGCCTTTTTTCATAAGATAAGCAAAAACTCTTGCCATCCCGCAATTAGCAATAAAATCGGGAATAACAGAGATATTGTCATCTGCAAGCTTGCTAATGTTGCCCATAAAAATTTCAGAGTCGGCAAATGGAACATTTGCCCCACAACTAATCACTTCCATTCCTCCTTCTATTAATTTGTTTATTTGTGCTGCATTTACCAGTCTTGATGCGGCTGCAGGTACAAATATTTCTGCACCAAGTTCCCATATCTGGCTGTTCACTTCATCAAAAGTCAACAACTTTTCAGTATTCAGGCAATTATTTTTTTTACTTAAAAACAATTGATTAATTTCATCAAAAGTAAATCCGTTTTTGTTAATCAAACCTCCATTTTTGTCAATAATTCCACCTATCAAAGCCCCGTTTTTGCTTAGGTACCAAGCAGCAGACGCTGCCACATTACCCCACCCCTGAATTACTGCAAGTTTATTTCGCATTGTACCTCCCCAAATATCGTAATAATGGCGTACTGCTTCTGCTACACCCCATCCGGTAACCATATCAGAAATATTATAATTTTTACTTACATCGGGGGTAAATCTTGTGTCTTCAATTTTAAGGCTCACGCCTTGTTGCAATCTTGAAATTGAAGCGAGTTTTTCTTCTGATGTGTAAGATGACAAATGTCCATTTACCACACCTTCTTGTGGATGTAATAACCCGAGAGAGTTTGTAATTGGTATTACTTCATTTACTTCATCAATATTCAAATCGCCGCCTGTACCATAATAATTTTTTAGTAATGGCAAAACTGCTTTGTACCATCTTTTCAATACTTCTTCTTTTCTGGGGTCGGAAGGGTCGAAATTAATTCCTGATTTTGCACCGCCAATTTGTGGACCAGCTATTGTAAATTTTATCTCCATTGTTTTGGCAAGTGATTCAACCTCGTTGCGGTTCAATCCTTTTCTCATTCTTGTACCTCCTCCGGCAGCTCCATTTCTGAGTGAGTTTATTACTACCCAACCTTCGGCACCTGTTTCTGCATCGTTCCATTCAAAAACAATTTCGGGTTTTTTCTCTTCAAATTTTTTATATAATAATGACATTATGTTATATAAATTTAGCTATGATATTTAATAATTAAATTTTAAATTAATTTACTGAAATTGCCATGTAATACACCGCTTACAGAATCGCTGCTTGCACCTGTAAAGCTTGATTTTACATTAATAGAGTTTTTAACTCTTAAAATTCCCATTAGTGCAAATATTATGGCTTCTTTGTAATCTATAGTTGTATTGTCGGGAATTATTATTTGTGCATCTGTACCGTTTTTTAAAAAATCTACCAACACAGGATTATGAGCACCGCCTCCTGTAACAAGTACCTTTGTGTTTTCAATATTTTCACCTGATAGATTTTCAATATTGCTGCAAATTTGCCCTGAGATATGATCTATCAAGGTTTTCATCTTATCTTTTTTATCAATTTTCGATTCTCTCACAATTCCCCAAAATGATTGATTTATCCATTCTCTTCCTAACGATTTTGGGAATGGTAGTTTATAATATTCAATTGCATTTAGCTCACCGAGCAAGTCGTAATCTATTTTTCCCTGTTCGGCAATTTTTCCGTCTTCGTCATATTCAATGTCAAATTCACGTGCAATGCGGTTTAGCAATATATTAGCAGGACAAATATCATAAGCCACTCTCTTACCATCTAAAGTTGCTGAGATATTTGCAAAACCTCCTAAATTTAGGCACATATCGTATTCGCTAAACAAAATCTCATCACCTATTCCTACAAGTGGGGCTCCTTGTCCACCCAAAATCACATCTAATGCTCTGAAATTGGTTACTGTTGGTATTCCGGTAGTGCCATAAATAGCGTTTCCATCACCAATTTGTGTTGTAAGATTGTTTTCGGGCTGATGAAAAATTGTGTGTCCGTGTGATGAAATCAAATCTGCTTGAAGATTGTTTTTTTTCAAAAAATCATTAACTAAAATTCCAATATATTCACCAAAATATCTGTCTGTTCTCACAAAGTTAAAAGCTGATTGGGTTCTGAGTTTTGATAATCTAAGTCGCCATTTTTCGTCATATTCAACCGTTGATGCAGCATTTACATTGTATTTCCATTTGCCATCATTGTTTTCAAAAGTGCAATGTACAAGGTCTATTCCATCCATAGATGTCCCCGACATAATTCCTATTACATTATATATTTCCATTTTATTTATTTTTCAAATTTTAAAAAAGTGCGACAAAAATAATCTTAATTAATGCTGATTTTTTTGTATTTTACTTCCAATACCATTTTTTATCGTCAGATTCAGCATTTATCTGCTTCCAATAATCAGGTGTAACCGTGTTGCCATTTTGTGCTTTGAGTTCGCGGTTAAATATTGCCTTGATATAATTGAAAGTTACATCTGTTACTCCAATTGTATATGTTTCTGCTATTGTTTCAGTAATGCTTTCATTTGCAGCATTTGTAGTATTTTTTATTACTACTTTGTAATTGTTATGCTCTAATAATGCTTTTAAAAAGTCGCATCTTTGTTTCGTACAATTCTTTTCAACTATCGAACATTTAATTTCATCAATATCTTCGAAAATGTGATTTTGATTTAAAGCCATTTTATCAATTTATAAATTAATGAGTTTTGTTATATATTCTAACAATGCACCATTTAAACCAATAATTATTATCCCTGCTAAACAAATAATTAATGATACTTTGGCTGATAAACCTGTTTTAACATCGGCAAGAGGTGCTTGGCTACTATCAACAAATACTTTTTTTACTATATTCAAATAATAAAACAGCGAAATAACCATATTTAATGCAACAAACGCAATAAGCAAAATGTGGTTTGTAGCTGCTCCTGCTGTTATTAAAAAAATTTTTCCAAAAAAACCGGCAGTAGGAGGTATGCCTGCAAGCGAAAACAGCGATATTGCCAATGCCCAGCTAAGTTTTTTATTGTTTTTATAAAAGCCTTTGTAATCATCAATTTCTTCTTTACCCATGCTATCAGAAACTGCCGATACTACTGCAAAAAATCCAATATTAGAAAGCAAATAAATAATTACAAAAAATATTGATGAAGCAAAACCCAAACCATTGTTTGATGACAAACCGAGCAAAATATACCCTGCTTGTGCAATAGAAGAAAAAGCAATAAACCTCTTTATATTCCTTTGTCTTAATGCAAAAATATTTGCGATAAAAATTGTAAGGGGTATTATTATTAAAAGCAAATTAGACCACAAAAATTGCAAATTATTAAAGATTGGGCTTAAAACAGAAATAAAAACAAATACTATTACTGCTTTTGAAATTGTTGATAGAAATGCGGTAATAGCAAAAGGAGCACCTTCATATACATCGGCTGTCCAGAAATGAAATGGCACAGCCGAAATTTTAAATGCAAAACCCGAGAAAATAAATATCAATGCAATAATGTTCAGTTTATTAGCATTTATTGAAGTTTGTAATATATCAAAATCCAAACTTCCGCTTGTACCATAAATAAGTGAAATTCCAAAAAGCATAATACCCGAAGCAAAAGCTGAAAGTAGAATCATTTTCATGGCAGCTTCAGAAGATTTTTTCTTTTCTAAATCAAAATTTACAAGAGCTGCAAGTGGTATTGATGCAAGTTCAAGACCCAGATAAAACATTAGAAAATTACCTGATGATATCATGTATTGCATTCCTAACAGCGAAGAAACCAACAGAAGATAAAACTCTGGCAAATGTTTATGATTTTTGAGCCAAACTGCCGAGTTGAGCAAAATAAGTAATGTTCCAGATGTTAAAATTAATTTTTCGAATGCGAATTTTGAACTTGAAATATACATCCCGTTAAAGAGTTCACCCGAATTAATATTAATGCTAAACAAAAGTGAAGCAAAATAAAAATTAAAAATTGCATTAAAAAATGAAATAAGGCTTTGGTTTTGCTTAAACAAATCAAAAATTTTAATTATTAGCAATGTGAAAATTATCAGTATTAAACTTAATTCGGGATACATTAATCTGAAAAAATCTAAAGTCATACTATTATTTTGAAGTGATTATTTTAAAAAAATTTTCTGAAATTATAAATGTATCTTGATTTATTAAATTTATTAGTAAAAAAGGAGTAAACCCAATTAACAATATTGCAATAATAAGTAAAACCGAAGCCGATTTTTCATTAAAATCAGCATCTTTTAAGTTTTCAAATTCTTCTTTGGCAACTTTACCTGTTATTGCTTTTGCTGATGCTCTTAGTATGTAAACAGCAGTAATTACAATTGAGGCACATGCAATAATTGTTGAAACCTTGTAAAACATCCCTTCGTTTTGCCAGGCACCTATGAAAATTGTCATTTCGGCTACAAATCCGCTAAAACCAGGTAATCCAAGAGAACACAAGCCTGCAATAATAAAGGTAGAACCAATGAAAGGCATAGATTTTATTATACCGCCAAGTTCATCAATTTTTCTCGTATGAGTTCGTTTGTATATCATGCCGATTGAAGCAAAGAAAAGTGCAGTCATCAAGCCGTGAGAAATCATTTGAATTACCGCTCCGTTTATTGATGTATGGTTTAGCATACCTATTCCGAGCAGTATAAAGCCGCAATGACTAACTGACGAATAAGCATTCATGTATTTTAAATCTTTTTGCATTAATGTAGCAAATGCCCCATAAAATATAGCAATTACTGATAATAAAACTATAATTTTTGAATATTCAACAGTAGCTTGAGGCATAAGATAAGCAGCAGCCCGCAAGCAGCCGTACCCACCGAGTTTCATCGAAATACCTGCAAGAAACATTGATGCTGCTGTAGGTGCTGACGAGTGCCCGTCGGGCACCCAAGTATGAAATGGAAACAGAGCAGTAAAAATGCCAAAACCTGTAAAAATTAATGGAAATGATATTCTTTGCAATTCAACAGGAATGCCAACCTCAGCCAATTTTACAATATTGAAAGTTTGTGTTTCGCATCTGAAATAAATAAGTAATATTCCTATCAGAATTAATGCCGAACCTGTCATGAGTAAAAGTGCAAGTTTCATAGCGCTGTATTCTTTTTTCCCACTTCCCCATATTGCTATTAGCAGATATTTGGGTATTACAGCAAGTTCGAGAAAGAAAAACATTACAAATAAATCAAGTGATATAAAAAATCCATAAGCCCCTATGCTCAACAAGCTGAGCAACAAAAAGTAATCTTTAACTCTTTCATTTATATCCCACGAAACCAAAACTCCGGCAAGTACAACTATTGAAGTGAGTAAAATCATTGAAACAGAAATTCCATCAATTCCTGAAATAAAATCAATATTCAAAGTTTTGTACCACGATATTGATTTAACAAAAAGAAACTGCGAACTTCTTTCAGAATTAATAAAAGAAACAATTAATAATATGCTGTAAAACATTTGCAATACAGCACCTGCCAAAGCAATTCTTTTAATCAGCAATTTGTCTTTTGCAAAAAGCATTAACAATGCCGTGAAAAGCGGTATCAATATTAATAATGACAGTTTATCAATCATTTATTTTGTTGTTATATTTTATTTAAAATTAATTCCATTAATTGCTTTGCAATTTTTGTACAGTTTTCAACTTCGCCAACTCCAACAGAACATTGATTGACTTGCGAATTATGATTTTCGTATTTGCAGTAAACCGAAGAAATATCAACGTTTTTAAACTCTTTATCTCTTTCGGCACATAAGTTGTACAGTTGTTCAACATTTTCATTGTCATTGTATTTTATTGATTTAAAATCAAGAAATAATTTAAGTATTTCTGAAATTGAATTTCTAACCCTATGACAAACTGATAATGATACCACATCTTCAAAAGGACGGCAAAGCTCATCTTCGGCTGTTTCTACTTCTGTAATAAGTTGATTCAATTTTAAAACTATTTCTTTCTTTTTCATATCAGTAAAAAATATATGCAAAAACTAAAACTAAAATTATTAACCCAAGTACAAACCAAAGTGCATAACCTTGAGTTTTGCCCGAATGCAAAGTTTTTATTTTTTCTGAAACTTTGCCCGTCAGTTCGCCACTGTAGTTTACAGTGCCATCTATAATGTTTTTGTCAAACCACGCAGCGGGTTTTGCAACAAGTGAAAATACGAGTTTTCGTGTAATGAAAATATAAATTTCATCTATGTAAAATTTGTTTTTTACAGGTTTTAATAGGTTTTCTAAATTCAAATTCTCAGTTTTATTACTTTTAGTTTTAAACAATATTGCCGAAAGCATTATACCTGCTATGGCTACTATAATTGGAATGATTGAAAACGAAAAATGAAAATGGGAATGTAATATTTTTCCATCAGATGTAATTAGATTTCCGAAAGGTACAAATCCTGTTATTATTGTTAACACAGCGAGAACAAGCAAGGGAATAATCATTGAAAAATGGCTTTCGGCTTTTGATTTTGAATTGCTTGGCTTATTATGCCAAAAAATTAAAAAATACAACCTGAACATATAAAAGGCTGTTAAAAATGCTGTAAATAAAGCTATAAAAAATACAGTTTTATTAGAATTCCATGCCGCCAAAAGAATTTCTTCTTTGCTAAAAAAGCCAGAAAATGGAGGGATGCCTGAAATAGCCAGGCAAGCAAAAAGAAAACACAAATTTGTAATAGGAAGTTGTTTTCTCAAGCCGCCCATATCTTTCACCTCGTTGCTGTGTATATAATGAATAACTACCCCGGCACCCAAAAACAACAAGGCTTTGAACATAGCATGGGTAAACAAATGAAACATAGATGCCATATACCCTAAGCCCGATTCACCTCCATAGCCCGAAATGCCGAGAGAAAAAATCATAAACCCAATTTGAGATATTGTTGAGTATGCTAATACTCTTTTAATATCGGTTTGTGTACAAGCTATCAACGCTGCAAACAGTGCAGTAAATACTCCCGTAAAAGCTACAACATCTAATGCCGCTGGGCATGACAATGAATATACCGGAAACAATCTGGCTACAAGAAAAACACCGGCAACCACCATTGTGGCTGCATGAATAAGAGCTGATACCGGAGTTGGTCCTTCCATTGCATCGGGTAACCAAATGTGTAATGGAAACATAGCCGATTTGCCTGCTCCACCAATAAAAATCAAAACTAAAGCCCAAGTTAATGCTGAAACGCCTAAAAACGAAACCGCAACTGAGCTATTTAAATATTGGCTTTCACCGGTTAATCTTTCAATTATAGTTACAAAATCAAGACTTTGACTGTAATATGAAATTATCAAAATACCTATTAAAAATCCCAAATCGGCAAAACGAGTAACAATAAAAGCTTTTTTCGCAGCAGCAACTGCTTCGGGCTTTTGATAGTAGTATCCTATTAGCAGAAATGATGAAACACCTACAAGTTCCCAAAAAATGTACATCTGAAAAATGTTTGTAGAAACCACAAGCCCGAGCATAGAAAATGTAAATAGTGATAAAAATGAATAATAAATTTTAATTCTCTTATCATCTTTCATATAACCAGCGCTGAAAATATGAACCATAAGCGAAATAAAACTTACAATCAATATCATCATTACTGAAATTGGGTCTAACAATATCCCTACATTTAATGATATACTTTCAGAAAATTTAAGCCATTCAAAATTTAAAGCTGTTATTTTTACAAATCCATCGGCTGTTTTGCCTGAAATAAAAAAGTATTCAAGGGCAACTATTGATGAAAGAATAAATGTTGCAAGTATTGAAATTATTCCGATAAAACTTGCATATTTTTTAAAACTTTTTATTCCGCTAAGTCCCAGAATCAAAAAGCTGAGAAAAGGAAAAAAAATTATTGCTGATAAACCGAATGTTGAATTTATTATATTTAAAATTATGCCTTGATTCATTATTGTTTTCAATTAAAATTTAAGTTCATCGGCTTCTTCTATATCAATAGTTTTATAACTTCTATAAAGATTAATAATAATTGCAATGGCAACGGCTGCTTCGGCGGCTGCTATTGTAATTATGAACAATGTAAAAAAAACACCTTCGAGTTTATCGTGATATAAAAACTTGTTAAACGAAACAAAATTTAAACACACGCTATTCAAAATCAATTCTATTGACATAAGCATTGTAATCATATTTCTACGAGTGAGAAACCCATAAATACCTATAAAAAACAATACTGTACTTACAAAAACAATATGTTCTATCCCTATTACTTTCATTTAATTTCTTTTTAATGCAATTACAATACACCCAATCATAGCAGCCAAAAGCAAAAAACTCACAACTTCAAATGGAAGCAAATACCCGTACTGTGTAGTGCTTAGCATTTGCATTCCAATATTTTTTATTTCAGGTTCAATGGTATTATTTGAATTTGATTTGAAATTGTAATTTCCAATTACATTCAATGTGAGCAAAAGTGCTGATAATACTGATAGAGCCGAAAAAAATACACGTTTGCCATCGGGTTTTTTCAGTCTATGTCCCGAATTTTGTGTTAGAAAAATTGAAAATATAATTAAAACCACTATACCGCCTACATATACCACTATTTGAACAGCAGCTATAAAATTGTTTTCGAGATAAAAATACATTGATGCTACACCCAGCAATGAAAAAATAAGATAAACTGCTGCTCTGAAAATTTGCTTTGAAGTAACAGCAAGCAAAGCCCCGCCTGTAATTACTACAGAGATTATGTAAAATATAATTACCGATATATCCATTTTTACTTATTATCTATTCTACTCCCTCCATTAATTTTGAGCCTTCGGCATTGAGTACTTTTTTTAACAGTTTTTTGTCGTAAACGCTGTGTTCAAAAGTTTGAGCCATTACTATTGCATCCGAAGGACATGCAATTATACACATATTGCACAAGGTACACATATCATGATGATAAACAAATGTGTCAAGCCTTTTTTTCTTTTTGCCATCAGGCAAAATCTCTTGTTTTGTAATAATTTTTATGGTTCCGTTTGGGCATGCAATTTCACAAGCCTGGCAACCTGTGCAACGATGTTCGTTATTTTGATTGTGAGGCATAGTTACTTCGCCTTTAAATCTATCAAACATTTGAAGAGTTGCCCTGTTATCGGGATATTCCTGAGTTACTATTTTTTTTGGATGAAAAAAATAATATCCTGTTATTTTCATCCCCGTTAGAAGAGATTTTACCGAACGGTAAACAGTTAATATATAGTTTTTCAGAAACATTATTTTTTTACAGTTTTTAAAAATGCCATCCCATAATAGCTATAAGTGTTACAATTATTATATTTACCATGCTTATTGGCAAAAGGTATTTCCATTCTAAGTTAAGCAATTGGTCAATTCTTAGTCGTGGAAATGTCCATCTGAACCACATTATTATAAATATTATGATAAAAGTTTTACCCATAAACCATATTGATGATGGAATGTAATCCATTATTTTATTAAATGATTCCCAATCGCCAATATGAAAAGGCATCCATCCTCCTAAAAATAATGTAGCTGCCATTGCCGATACTATAAATAAGTTAATGTATTCTGCAAGTAGAAACATTGCAAATTTCATCCCTGAATATTCAGTATTATAGCCACCTGTAAGTTCTTGATCGGCTTCGGCAAGGTCAAATGGAGCACGATTTATCTCGGCAGTTGAAGCAATAATAAAAATTACAAAAGCTATTATTGCCGGTATGTGTCCTTTAAAAATCCACCATCCATTTTGCTGGCTGTTTATTATTTCACCTAAGCTAACATTTCCGCTAAGTACTACAATTGCTATTAGCGACAAACCAACAGAAAGTTCGTAGCTTACAATTTGTGCCCCGCTTCGCATTGCTCCGAGCAATGAATATTTGTTGTAGCTTGACCACCCTGCCATTAAAATTCCTAAAACACTTAATGATGAAACCGATGAAACATATAAAACACCAATATTTATATCGTAAATGCTGAAATTTTTTGCAAATGCCAATGGTGCAATTGCAAGCATTGAAGCAGTAACAACAATAAATGGTGCTAAATTAAAAAGAAATTTATCAGATTTGTTGGGAGTTAAACCCTCTTTGAAAAGTAGTTTTACGGTATCGGCTACTATTTGCAATGTGCCTTGTGGACCTACTCTGTTAGGACCCAATCTTATTTCCATAAATGCAGCAACTCTGCGTTCCATCCATCCCAGAAAAAAGCATAAAATTACTAATGAAATCAACAGAGTTACACCAATTATTGCAAGTTCGGTTATTTGAAGCAGAACTGTATTTGTAATTGCATTTTCGAGCAGTTTGTGAATATACAATGCCATTTCTGTAAAACTATATAAAAATATTCTGTTCATTTTACCTGTCTATATCGGGTATAACCAAATCAATGGTTGACATTATAGCTACCAAATCTCCTATTTTGCATCCTTTTGCCAGTTCGGGCAATACCGAAAGATTTGAAAAATTTGGTGAACGGTATTTAATTCTGTATGGGCTGCTCGCCCCGTCGCTTACTATATAAACTCCAAGTTCGCCACGTGGGGTTTCTACTCTTTGATAAAAATCACCTTTGGGCAGTTTTATAACATTTTTTGTTTTCTCCTGAAAATCACCTTCGGGTATATTGTCTATCAATTGTTCAATAATATTTACCGATTGTCTCATTTCTTTCATTCTCACCATATATCTCGAATAGCTATCGCATCCTTCGTCTAAAATCTCGTCAAATTCTACCATTGAGTATGCACTGTAAGGAGCCCATTTTCTAATATCACAACTTAATCCTGAAGCTCGTGCAGTTGGTCCGGTTACTCCAAAGCTAAGTGCATCTTGCTTGTTTAAAATACCCACATTTTTTGTGCGGTTTTGAAAAATTACATTTTCTGTAAGCAATTCATCGTATTCTTTGAAATTTTCTTTTATTTGTTTTAAAACTTCTTTTGTTCTCTTTTGAAAATTTGGATGAATATCAGCCATTAAACCTCCAGGAACCAAAAAGTTTTGAGTTAATCTTGCCCCACAGGTTTCGTCCATAATATCAAGAATTGCCTCACGCTCTCTGAAAGCATAAAAAAACGGGGTTACAGCCCCAAGGTCAAGACCTGTACTTGCCCACCATAGCTGATGCGACGAAAGCCGTGTAAGTTCTGCAAGTATAGTTCTTACAACTCTTGCTCTTGGAGGTGCTTCTATTTGTAGTCCTTTTTCAACGGCAAGTGCACAGGCTTCGTTGTTTATATGAGCCGCAAGATAATCCATACGGCTTGTTGCAAATATAAAATTGCGGTACGAAAGGCTTTCACTCATTTTTTCAATTGAGCGATGTATATAACCAAGATGTGGTTGAACTTTAATAATTGTCTCTCCGTTGAGCCAAACTTTAAGATGCAAAACACCATGTGTTGAAGGGTGTTGCGGACCAATATTTATAACAAATTCGCCTTCTTGTGTTGTATAATCTTCTTCAATGAGTCCTCTCATAATTCTATCATATTAGGGTCGCTGTAATTTTTGCGAAGCGGAAAACCTTTCCAATCATCTTCAAGAAAAATTCTTCTCAAATCGGGGTGATTGATAAATTTTACTCCAAACAAATCATAAACTTCTCGTTCATGAAATTCGGCTGTTTTCCATATATGGCTTACAGTTTCGGTTTGTGGGTTTTCTATATTGCTAATTGTTGATTTTACAACAAGTATGTGCTTATAGTTTTTTGATAACAGATGATATACTACCTCAAAACTCGATATTCTATCAATACAAGTAAGGCAAAACAAATAATCGAATTGTGTTTTTTCGTCATCCTTTAGGTTTTTCATTAAGGGTAAAATATTTTCAGAATGAATGAAAATTTCAAGAAACTCACCTGTTTCTACAAAAGTTGCTTGAGGAATTAATGATAAAAGATGGGTTTTAAGTTCTTCGTTTGTCATCTATTTCTTTTTATTAAAATAGGTTTCGTGTTTTATTTTGTTTTGAAGAGCAATCATAGAATGCAGCAAAGCTTCGGGACGTGGCGGGCATCCCGGAACATATACATCTACCGGAATTATTTGGTCAACTCCTTTTACAACTGAATAGGTATTATAAAAAAACGGTCCCCCCGAAATAGTACAAGCACCCATAGCAATAACATATTTGGGGTCGGGCATTTGGTCGTAAAGTCTTTTTAAAACAGGAGCCATTTTCATAACAATAGTACCCGCCACAATTATCAAATCTGCTTGGCGTGGCGTGGCTCTTGCCACTTCAAAGCCAAAACGTGACCAATCGTATTTGGCATCTGCGGCAGACATCATTTCTATAGCACAACAACTCGTACCAAAAACCAAGGGCCAAAGCGAGTTTGAGCGTGCCCAGTTTATTATATCATCTAATTTTGAAGTGAGAAATCCCCCATTTTCAGTTTGATGAAATTGCCCGGGAAATATTAAATCTTTATTTTTTTTTTCAATTATTTCCATTCAAGTGCTCCTTTTTTCCATGCGTAAAGCAAGCCTAAAAATAAAACAAACATAAAAAAAATAATTTCGATAAGTGCCACTATACCTATTTGCTTTGCCGCTACTGCCCAAGGATACATAAATACGAGTTCAACATCAAAAATCAAAAATATCAATGCAAATAAATAATATCCTACATTAAATTGTATCCACGATGTACCGGTTGTTTCTATTCCACATTCGTAAGGTTCTCCTTTTAAAGCGTTTTTTGACGTTTTTGCAAGTATAAATGATATCACAATACCGGCACCGGCAAAACCTATTCCGCATACAAGTAACATAATTAAAGCAGATGAACCCATTATTTTTTTATAAATGATGTAGGCTTCAAAATTAAATAATGTTTATTCAAAAAATATAATGATTTGTATCAATCTGTTTAAAAGTTAAATTTTGGCAAAAATTACTATTTTTTACATCATTCATTTGTAATTTTGTAACTATAATTTATAAAATTTATTACAATGAATTCAATAGGTTTAGACAACAAAAAATCATCAAAAATTGCTGAAAAATTAAATTACTTGCTTGCAAACTATTCTATTTTTTATCAAAATTTAAGAGGTTATCATTGGAATGTAAAAGGTGAAAAATTTTTTGAATTGCATCTTAAATTTGAAGAATTGTACAATGATGTACAATTGAAAATTGATGAAATTGCTGAAAGAATTTTAACCCTAAGTCATGCCCCAAACCATAATTTTTCTGACTATAAAAAATTATCAAAAATTAATGAAAGTAAAAATGTGAATGATGGAATTGTTGCCGTATCTGATATTTTAAGTTCATTTAAAATTATAATTTCACTTCAGCGTGAAATTCTTTCAATGAGTTCAGATGCAAATGATGAAGGTACCAATGCCCTAATGAGTGACTACATCAGAGCCCAAGAAAAACTCGTTTGGATGTATTCAGCATATTTGAATAAGTAAACATTTAATAAGTAAAAGTATAATAAGATAATTGTGTATCTTATTTTTCTTTTTTAAAAATTCCCCCATTCCAAAGTTTTAAACTTTGGAATGGGGTGGTAAACTTTAATTTATCCTTCATTTTTCTGTTATTTTTTTCGTAACTTCTTGTTTTTGAAAAAAAAAAGAAAATTTGAATAATAAAATTTATCTGATATGAAAAAAACAATAACTATCCTAATGGTTTTAGCATTTTTAACCTTATCGAAAAATGTGGTGGCACAAAGTCAGACATTGTTTTTTAATTACAGTAACACTTCAAATTGTTCGTGGGAAATTAGATTTTACGATAATGCTTCAAATTTACTTTATAATTATACTATTTCTGCTGGAACATCAGGTTCATCTTCTTGTGCAATTTCTATAACTGCAGCAGTTTCATTTATCAGATTAATTGAAACTGGGTTAAATTGTCAAACTATAAACTTTGGGAATTGTTCGACTGGTTGCCAACAAACTAATATTGTTTCAATATGTAATGGAGGGCTTGGCTGTTCAAGTTCATCACCAATTCAAACAATAACTATTTATTCAATAACTGCCTGCCAACCATCTCCTCCTCAACAAGCTTATGATATTATAATTGTTCCTTAGAATCATTTTTTCATTTATTTTTGATTCTAAATTAAATATGATTATTAAAAAAGTAATAATTTTTCTAATTCTCAATACACTAAATTTTTATGCAATTTCTCAAACTCATTTTTGGGTAAAGGAAGTTTACTCTGACTCAACTGCACTTCTTAAAGATATTTGTGTTGATAGCCTTGGCAACAGTTACGCTACAGGTATTTTTAAGGATTCGTTGATTATTGAAAACAAAACTCTACTCAGAAAATCAACAGCATGTAATAATGATATTTTTATTGCAAAATTT
>JABWCE010000007.1 GCA_013359235.1 Bacteroidota bacterium | reverse complement strand
CTTATGGTCAATCTTGGACATTGACATTTGTTGAAGGTTCAACTACACGTACTTTAACCGGAACTGGTAATGATACTTTTTCATTAAAAACTAATGTATTATATACAACAACAACTATTTCATTGAAATCAATAGTGATTACAACAGGAACTGTTACATGTTCTAATAATTTAACAGGTGTAGGTGTAGTTACAGTTAATGCTTTACCTACTGCTACCCACGATTCAGCTCCAAATGATGTTTGTGACGGCAGCCCGGTTGATTTCTCTGTAAATGTTGACGATGTATTAGTAGGACAAGGTTGGACTATTAATTACACAATTAATTCTGGTTCAATAAATACCAAGTCAGGAACAGGACCTGGTATATTTACCATCACTTCTCCTAACTTTAACAATTCATCTTCTACAATGAGAGTTGATACTATAAAGATAGTTTCAATTACTAATACTTCAACCGGATGTACACGTTCAACTGTTCAAACAAGAACAATTGAAGTTTATCCAAAGTCAGTTGGAGGTACAACTTCTGCTACAGTTAGTCCATTATGTGCTAATTCAGCAACAACAAGTGATATTACTGTTACTGGTTATATAGGTAAAGTAGTTAGATGGGAGTATTCTGATGATAACATGTCAACATGGACAACATTAAGCAATACTGCAACAACAATTACAGTTTCTAATTTGTCTATGACTAGAGTTTACAGAGCATTAATTCAAAGCGGTCCTTGTAATCCGGCAAACTCTGCTACAACTACAATTGTTGTAATACCAACAGTTCAAGCTGAAATTAGCGGAACACCAGAAATTTGTCAATACAAAACAGCAGTGTTTAACATTTTGGTGAGCAATATAGCTGCAACTGATAATTGGTCATTAACATACAGAGTTAATGGTGTATTGCAGACAGCTATGACTGGTAAAGGACCAGGAAATTTCCCACTTAGCGTAGGACCTCCTGCAACAAATGCTGCTGGTACAGTAGTTGTAAAATTAGAAACAATTACAAATACAACTTATAGCTGTACTAATAATAGCTTATCATCTCAAGCATTTGCTATTGTAAATCCAAATCCTGTTGCTAATTTCACATTTGCTAATTCTTGCAAAGATTCAGTTGCTGTATTTAACAATACAAGTACTGTTTCTTCCGGAACAATAGCATCTTACAATTGGAATTTTGGTGATGGTAATTTATCTAAAGATGGTAACCCAACACACGCTTATACTGCTGTAGGTAACTATTCAGTTTCATTATTAGCTGTATCGGCAAAAGGATGTCGTGATAGTATAACTAAGACTATAACTGTTAATCCAAGACCAGTTGCTGAATTTACATTCAAAAACACATGTCAAGACACAGCAGTTAAATTCACTGATGGTTCATCAATCGGTTCAGGTGGTACAATTAAATCATACTTCTGGTCATTTGGTGATGGTTCAACATCTTCAGTAGCCAGTCCATCACATAAATATGCTGCAGCAGGTACATATACTGTAACATTAACTGTTGTAAGTAATAATGGATGTGCCTCTACAATAACTCACAATGTAACTGTATGGTCGTTACCAGAACCTAACTTTGTTGCAGATCCAGTTTGTCAGAATAATGCTATGACATTTGTTAATACTTCATCTATAGGAGTAGGTGCATTAACATACAAATGGGATTTTGCAGGTCAAGGTAATTCTGTAGCAACTAATCCAACTCATACATTTACAGGATTTGGATTATTTAATGTTTCATTAACAGCAATCAGCAATAACAATTGTGTTAAAACACTTGTAAAACCTGTAACTGTATGGGCTAATCCAATAGCTGACTTTACAGTGGCAGATGTTTGTATTGGTGAAACCAGCAGATTTATTAATGCTAGCAAATTGCCAACTGGATCAAGCGATGTAGTTTTAGAAAACTATTGGAACTTTGGAGATAGTACATTCTCTACAGGTAAAGATCCATTACATACATACAATAAGAGTGGTATTTATTCTGTATTGTTAAGAGCAACTTCAGATAAGGGATGTATCAATTCTGTAACAAAGAATGCCATAGTACATGCATTACCAGTTGTAGTTATTACAACTAATAAAGCTAAATTCTGCGACGGAGACAGTGCTGTACTAACTGCTAATGCTAATATGAGACAGTATTTATGGGGAACAGGTGCTACAACACAAAGCATTACCGTAAAGAAATCAGGTTGGTATAAAGTGAGAATTTACGCACCATTTGTATTAGGCGGATGTTCAAATGAAGATTCAATTTACATTACAGTTTGGTCAAATCCGGTTGCAATAGCAGGAAACGATACTGCAATTGATAAAGGACAATCTGTTGAATTGAAAGGTAAAGGTGCTGGTATAGGTGGAACATATCAATGGACTCCAACTACATACTTAACTCCATCAACTGGCGATAAAGCTAATGTTACTAGTAAGCCAGACCAAACTATAAGTTACACTCTTTTAGTTACTGATAAAAATGGATGTATTGATTATGACACAATAAAAATAACAGTGAAAGCTGAGTTTGTATTAAAAGTTCATAATGTAGTTACTCCAAACAATGATGGAAAGAATGACACATGGATTATTGATAATATTGAGGCTTATCCCGACGCCGTTGTTAGCATTGTAAACAGATATGGTATGGAGGTATTCAATAAAAAGGGATACAAAAACGAATGGGATGGAACTTATAAAGCCCCAGGTGGCGAAAACCTCCCTGATGGTGCATACTATTACATAATAACTATGGAAGGTAGCGATAAGATTTATAAAGGTGCTTTAAACTTAATAAGAGGTAAAGTAAATTAATCAATAATAAAACTTAATTTAATTTAGAAAAATGAAAAAATTAATAATAACACTAAGTATCGTAGTAGCAGGTATATCTGTTAAAGCTCAACAGGTTCCTATGTTAAGTCATTACTACTATAACAAATTTGTTTGGAACCCAGCTTTAGCAGGATTCCAGAAGTACGGTCAAGCATATCTTGTTTACCGTAATCAATGGAATCAAGTACCGGGAGCTCCAATTACTAAGTCACTTACTATTGATGGTCCACTTAAATCCAAAAATGTTGGACTCGGTGGAAATTTGTATCAAGACAATGCCGGTATGTTCAATAGAACAGGCGGAATGGTAAGTTATGCTTATGGTATCAATTTTTCTGATGATAGTAAGCTTAGATTAGGTATGGGTTTAGGTTTTATTGATAACAGATTAAGCACAACAGATTTATCTTACAAGCACCCTGATGATCCATTATTAGAATTAAACAATAATAATAAGACTGGTTTCGATGCCAATTTTGGCGTGAATTATACTTATAAAGATTTCAATTTTGGTGTTTCTTTACCTCAGGTTTTAGCTTTAGATATAAAGTATGAACAACCAAACAAATCTGATTTGGTTTACAAAAATACACGTCATTTCCAGTTTAATGCCTCTTATTTGTTTAAGGCAATGGAAGATAAACTAAAAATTGAACCATCGGCATTTGTTAGGTTAACACCGCATGCACCACTACAATATGATGTATCTGCTATAGCCAGCTATAGAGATATGATTTGGGGAGGTGTAATGTACAGGTCAGCTTATGCTTTTGGTATGATGGCTGGTGTTAGATTAGCAAAACAGTTCGTTTTGGGATATGCGTATGATTTAACCATAAATTCAAACAAAACATATTTAAGAGGTGCTAATGAAGTTTTATTCGGATTTCAATTTGGTGGCAGTGCTGCTGATGATGAAGCACTTAAAAAACGCCTAAAAGGTATAGATGACAGATTAGATAACGATAAGACAAAAATCGAAGATTTAGACAAACGCGTTAAATCTAATTCTGATGACATTGAGCAAAATAAGAAAGATATTAAGAAAAATTCTGACGATAACTCAAATCAGTCTGACGATATCAATACCTTGAAAAGAATGTTTGAAGAAATGAAATCAAGACTTGGAAAAGGATCTGTTGAAGTTGGTGATGTATATGAATTTAAAAATGTATATTTTGCTACAAACAGATATGATTTATCAAACGAAGCAAAAACCGAATTAGATCAATTAGTAAATGTAATGAAGGAAAATCCTTCTTTGAAAATTGAAATATCTGGTCATACCGACGACAGAGGTACTCCTGAATATAATCAAAGACTTTCTGAGAGAAGAAGTAAAACGGTAATTGATTACATTGTTTCAAAAGGAGTTTCAAGAGATAGATTGACAGCATACAGCTATGGTGAATCTAAACCAATTTCTGAAGATTTAAATGCAAATCGTCGTGTTGAATTTAAAGTTATTGAGAAATAATTTAATTAATTTTTAAAATAAAAGGGGCTTAAATTATTTAAGCCCCTTTTTTATTGATTTTGATTTTAGATTAGTTTTTTAATTATATTTTCTATTGTTATACCTTCAGCTTCAGCTTTGTAATTAATCAAAATTCTATGCCTTAAAACATAATCGGTTACAGCTTGTACGTTTTCAATATCTGGAGAATATTTATTGTTCATCAGAGCATGACATTTAGCTCCAATTATCAAAAATTGGCTTGCTCTTGGACCTGCTCCAAAATTCACATATTTATTTATATATTCGGTTGATAATGCTGTATTTGGTCTTGTTTTATTAACTAATGTTACAGCATAATTATATACATTATCAGCAACAGGAACTTTTCTGATTAAATCTTGAAAATAAATTATTTCATCTGCTCCAAAAACCTTAGATGGGTGTGAAATAACGTTTGTTGTAGTATTTTTTACAACTTCAAGTTCTTCTTCAAAAGTTGGATAATCTAATTTTAATTTAAACATAAACCTGTCTAATTGAGCTTCAGGCAATGGATATGTACCTTCATGTTCTATCGGATTTTGTGTTGCCAAAACAAAAAATGGGTCTGGTAATATATGTAATTTTCCTCCTACCGTTACAGTTTTTTCTTGCATTGCTTCGAGTAATGCTGCTTGAGTTTTTGGTGGAGTTCTATTAATTTCATCAGCCAAAATTATGTTGGCAAATAAAGGACCTGTTGTAAACCTGAAATTTTTATTTTCATCAAGTATTTCAGAGCCTGTAATATCGCTTGGCATCAAATCTGGTGTAAACTGTATTCTGTTAAAACTTAAATTTAATGATTCGGAAATTGTTTTTACCAACAATGTTTTTGCTAAACCTGGTACACCCTCCAATAGACAATGACCCTTACAAAATACGGATATTAATACTCCATCTATTACTTGCTGTTGTCCTACTATTACTTTGGCAATTTCATTTTTTAATTTTTTTACATTTTCTGCAAATGATTCTGCTGCTTCTACTTCGTCTTTATATTTTAGCATGTATTTATTTTTATCTTATTTTAACCAATGTTCAATTTCTTTACAGTTAGTATATGTTTCTGTTATTTTAATATAAACATTCTTTTTGTATTTGTCTGCCCAATTGTTTAATGTTTTCTGTTTCTTCTTTTCAAGGGCAAATGCCTGTATTTTTTGATAATCGTCTTTTAGATTTGCTTTATGAGGCTTTGTTTCTGATTTTAAAAACAATATTCTGAAAGCGTTTGAACCATCGGGCATACTTACAAGTGCAGGCACAGAAAACTCACCAGGTTTCATTTTTTGGATTTGTAACGCTATATCTTTATCAAGCAATTCAATATCAACTTTGCTTGAACCCAAATTGGGATCACTAAAAAATCCGCAATTTGATTTTGTAAATTCATCTTCGCTGTATTTATTAGCTGCCTGACAAAAGGTTAAAGAGTCTTTTTTAATTTTGTCAATAATTTCGTTTAGTAATTTTTCTGTTTCAACCAAATCCTGATTTATTATTGTTGGTTTAATAAGTATATGCCTAACATTTATGCGTTCTCCCTTACGTTCTATTAGTTTTAAAATATGAAAGCCAAACTGTGTTTCGATTATTGGCGAGATAGAGTCGGGTTTAAGTTTAAAAGCTGCTGCTTCAAAGGTTGCCACCATTTCACCTCGTTTAAAAAATCCAAGTTCGCCACCATTAACTGCTGATGTTTTATCATCGCTAAAACTTTTTGCAGTAATTTCAAAATTACGTTTACCGGCAATTATATCATCACGGTATTTCTTTATTAAAGTATAAGCGTATTCTTTAGCGTATTTGTTGGGTTTGGGGGTTATTATTATTTGTCCTAATTCTACTTCTGCTCCGAATAATGGCAAGCTATCAGCAGGTATATCATCAAAATAATTCTTTACCTCAGTAGGTGTAACTTTTACAGGGTCAAGTAATGACTTTTGAACTTCCTGAATTAGCATTTGTTGCTTAATTTTAGGCTTTATTTCTTCCTTGTATTGCAAGATTGTTTTGCCAAGATATTGTTCAAGTTTTTTTTCATCGCCTATTTGCGATATAAAATATCGCATTTTTCGTTCTGTTTCATAATCCACTTGCTCATCGCTAACTACTATACTATCAATTTCGGCTTTGTGTAGCATTAATTTTTGTAAAATAAGTTGATTTAATATTTCACAATGCAAATCGCCATTATATTCTGTGTATTGTTCTTTGGCTTGTAAATACTCGGTTTCCCATTCAGATTTTACTATAATATTTTCGCCAACAACCGCTGCAATATCTTCAATCACCTGCTTGTGTTGAGCAAAAATCAAAGTAGTTTTATAAATTATTATAATGCTGATTAAAGCTACTTTTTTTAAGATTTTCATTTCAATTATACTGCTGTAAATTTATTTTAATTATTTCTTCTTTTTTAGCTTTTTCTACAAGCTCTTTCTCTATTTTGTTTAATAATTCCTTTTTTCTTTTGTTTAAAATAATCTCATTTATATTGTCTTTTACAAACTCAAAAGGCGAAATATTATCTTTAATCCTAAAATCTATTATATTTATCAACCATACAAAATTTTTATCTTCTATTTTAAATTTCCGATTGTTATTTAAAAAATTTTCTTGGTTGTAAGTATTTATTGGTACTACTTTCAAAATATCATCAAACACAACCCATTTGTCGTGTTCAATATATGCATTTCCACCACTTTTTATAGCAAAAATTGCCATTTTGGTTAATTCTTCAGGTTTTGATTTTGCAAACTTGTTCCACAATTTGTATTTAATTTCATCAGTCTTATGTACTTTAATAAATACGAAACGTATTATATTTTGTTTCAGTTCAAAGTTTTCAGAATGGTTGTGATAATATTGGGTAGTTTCATCCAAGCGAATTAATGTATCTAATTTTTCGCTTAACAATCTTCTTTGAAACTCGTATAAAACTAAATCTTCTCTATATTCATCAATTTGCTTTTTAATTTCATCACTATTTCCAATTTCATATTTTTCGGCATTTTTAAGCATTATTTGTTTTTGTATCCAATTGTCAATATATTCTTTGATGATAAGAAAGCTATCTTCTTTTGTCATATTCTTACCAAGTACACCTTCTATTTCTTCAAAAGTTAGTTTTTTTTCGCCAACTTCTGCAACTACAATGCTTTCATCATTTTTTTCTAAGGTTTTATTTTTACATGAATAAAAAAGAAAGTTAATACCTGAAATTATAATTAGCAGACAAATTTTGCCGTATGGATAAATAATTTTCAATCAAATTTTAATCTTTGAATAGCTTAGAAATACCATCGTTATTTATTATAACCGGATATTTAGATTTAAGTTCCGTAATCCATGAATCTTCGAGGTGAGATTGATAATCAGACGTGACAACACCCATAGTTTCGTTTAATTCTTTTGGAACAGGTGGTATTACGCTGTATATTTTAACAAATGTAAATTTATTCTGTTCATTATTCTGAATATCTGTTATCCCTTCTTTCCAATCAATTTTATTTAAAATTTCGTTTTGTCCTTCTTCGTATTTACCTCTAACAATTGACAATGCAAGAGGGTCTTTTTTATTTATCTTTTTATAAATCAAACTATCAGGTGGATTTTTCTTTAACAATTTTTTTACCTTTTTAGCAACCGATGCATTGCTGCATTCAAATATTGCTACATCAGCACGTTTCTTCCACATATATTTCGATTTGTTTTTTTCGTAGAAGTTTTTAAGACCAATTGTATCTTCTACTGATTTATTCCATACCATTTTATCAGTCAATTCAAACAATAAAATGCCATCTCTGTATTCTTGCATTAAATATTTAAAATCAATATATTTTTCTTCTAAACGGTCTTCTTCATAAGCAAAATTCATTTTTTCAACGTAGCTGTTGTAATAGTCTCTTATAATTAAATCAGGTTTGCCCGATTTTTTTGGAGTTTGATAATCTTTAACAAAATTGCTAAAATCAATGAATGTATATTTTTGGTTTCCTATTGTAAACAATACATTTCTAGTAGTAGAGGTTGCTCCAGGTACCCAAGTGCCTTTAATAATTGTAGTATCAATAGTTTTGATAAAATTCAATAATTCTTTTTCATTATGAACAAATTTGTTTTCCTGCTTCAATCTTTCAAGTACGGCTTTGCTGCTAATCTGAGACCTCTCGTCTCTACTTATTTTGTACTTAATATTTTCTTTTTGCTCTGATAATGGTGGATTGGGTTTAATTTCAAGTTTTTTTATTATGTGCCAGCCAAAATTAGTTTTTACAGGTGATGAATAATCTCCAATATTTTTCAAGTTAAATGCAGCATCTTTAAATTCTTGTGGAAGTTGCGAAGTACTTTTGAACCATTGCATTTCGCCATTGTTTGCTTTGGTTGTATAATCTTCGCTGTATTGTTTTACAAGTTCTTCAAAGTTTTCGCCGGCTTGCAATTTTTTATAAATAGCATCAATTTTTTCTTTTGCAGCATCAATTTCAGCTTTATTATTTATATTATTAAAACGAATCATTATATGCGAAATCCTTATTTCGCCTTGATTAGGTCTGCGATTATTAACTTTTATAATATGATAGCCGTACTGGGTTCTAAAAACTTGTGAAATTTGTGAAACAGGTGTATTGTAAGCTACGTTTTCAAAAGGATAAATCATTTGAAATGCAGTAAAATACCCTAAATTGCCATAATTTGTTTTTGCCGAAGGGTCTTCTGAATATTTAAAAGCTGCCGAATCAAATGAAATTTTATTTTCTGTAATTTGTTTCCTCAATTCAGAAATTTTTTGAAATGCAGCCAAAGTATCTTTTGGCAAATCATCTTTTGAGGCTAATATCAGAATATGACTTACATTTACATCTTCCTGCATTCTGTTGTATGCCTCTGTAATGAGTTGTTCGGTTACTTTATTGTCCGTTAAATATGGAGTAGCAAGTTGTTTTCTATAGCCTGCAAGTTCTTTGATATACGCTTCGTTAGTGTCTAATTTAAGGTTATACGCTTCCTTCACTTTTAGTTTAAATTTGATGTAAAGTTCAAGGTAATCTTTTATGTCTTTGTCTGTTGGTTTTACCTTTTTTGTGTCGTTGTTTTTGCTGTAAACTCTTTCAAATTCTGTGTTGTAAACTGTATCAACTCCATAAGTGAAAACAAAAGGTTTTTTGCTTTGAGAAAAAGCACAAAAATTACTAATTAAAAGAAAAATAAATACGAAATGCTTCATAATTTTTTATATAAAAATATTTTAATAAACAGGTTGCGAATTTAAGATAAAATATTTCAACTTTGGAACATACTTTTGATGAATTACACTAAGCTGATTTTAAAAAAAAATCCGCTTTTTTAAGCAAAAGCGGATTTGACAAAAGTATGACGTATTTAAGCAAACTATTTTATGTAAATTGTAATTTCGCCACAACCGCCTGCAATACCATCGTTTGTTTTAAAATAAATGTCTTTAATTACAATTCTATCGCCAGATTTTAGGTTTGAAAGGCAAGCCTTAAACTGACTTGGAATTGTTTGTGAACTTCCGAAAAAAGTTTCAACTCTTTCGCCCTTAGGCACAAGTGAAACAGAGTACCTTGTGATTTTTAAATTTTTGTTTGCAAGTTCGCTTTCGTCAGAAATACATTTTGCAGTTAAAAATTCAATTTTCATCAACTCGTCAATAGTGTATGTTTGGTTGTTTACCAATTCATTAATCACTACTTCATTTCCATCTTCTTTAGAAGCATAGAGGTTTACTGCAAATACATTTATCAGAAAAAGTACCACAGTTGTTTTAAATAGAACTTTCATTGTTTTTAATAGTTTTAAAGTAAAGTCTAAAACGCCTCGTTTCTTTTATTATTGTATAAATTATATATTTTTTTAAAAAAAATATTCAAAATCATATAAGTATTCAATATTTCCGTAATTTTCGGCAATGTTTTTATAATATAAAAAAGTATGACCAAACAATCTCAATCAGTTTCAAATACCCCATTTTTAATAATAATTTCTGTTTTTTTCTTCTGGGGTTTTGTGGCAGCAAGTAATGATATTCTAATTCCTGTTTTTAAAGAGAGATTACACTTGCTGCAATGGCAATCGCAAATGATTTCTTTTGCTTTTTACGTTGCTTATACAGTTGGCTCAGTTTTATATTATTTTATTTCTAAAACCTCAAAGGGAGATATACTAAACCGCATAGGTTATAAAAATGGAATAGCCCTTGGTTTGGTAATTTCAGCATTTGGTACTTTGCTTTTTTATCCTGCTGCCCAAAACGAGTCGTTTTTGATTATGATTACAGGTTTATTTATAGTCGGGCTTGGCTTTTCTCTGCAACAAACAGTTGCCAATCCGTTAACTATAATTTTGGGTGATGCATCAAAAGGGTCGCAGAGACTAAGCATGGCTGGGGGTATTAATAATATTGGCACTACAATTGGACCATTACTAATTAGCTTTGCAATATTTGGCTCAATAAATTCAAACAACATTTCTGCAAGCATAGAGAGTATAAAAATTCCATATTTGATTTTAGGGGCTGCTTTTTTGGTTTTTGCTTTAATATTTAAATTTTCATCAATACCTGATAAAATCGAAAACATTAAGGAAATTGATATTGATGAAAAAAACGAAAAGTCAAGTGCATTAAAATATCCCCAGTTAGTTTACGGAATGATTGCTATTTTTGTTTATGTAGGTGTTGAAGTTTCTACGGCAAGCAATTTACCCGAGTTTATGAAATATGAACTTGCAATGCCAGCGAGCAAAATAGCTCCTTATATTTCGTTGTATTGGGCAAGTTTAATGATTGGGCGGTGGACATCATCGGTTGATGCTTTTAATCTAAAAGGTGGAATTAAAAAAATTGTTCAGTTTCTGATGCCATATATTGCTTTTGGTTTTTTCTTATTGGTTAATAAAATTGCAAACCATGATATTACACCTTTTTATATTTATATTTTTGTAATAGTAGCACTGATTGTTGCAGATATTGCAAGTAAGGGCGACCCCGCAAAACAACTTTTTATATTTTCGGCTATGGGGATACTTGCATTGTTTACAGGTATATTTTCATCAGGTATGGTAAGCGTTTACGCATTTATCAGCGTAGGTTTGTTTTGCAGTACTTTATGGCCCTGTATTTTTACTCTTGCCATTGCCGGGCTTGGCAAAAAAACTAATCAAGGTTCTAGTTTTCTTATTATGATGATTATGGGCGGTGGAATTATCAGTTTGATTCAGGGTTATTTAGCCGAACCACATATTTTGGGTATTAAATGGAGTTATACAGTGGGTGTTATTTGTTTTCTATATTTAGCTTTTTATGCTTTAAAAGTTAAAAAAATATTGAAAATACAAGGGGTTAATTACATTGTTACCAGCAAGTGTAGGACGACCGACACGACCATAAACGACCGACCTTAAATCGACAAACATTTCGCTGTTCCTTGACACAATTCGACCTGACTTTTCCGACACTCAAGCTGACCCAAAAGGTTTTAAAAAATTTTCCCACCGCACAAGCCGACCCAAGCAAACCCCAAAAGAGCCAATTTTGCCCACCCGCCTGACAATGATAATCTGTTGAAAACTTTGGAGACTTTTTCAGAAGATTTTCCCAAAGAAGTTTGTATTTTTGACAAAATCATTCAAAATAGAATTGTTCAAAACTTGTATTGAGTAAAACCGAAATATGGACAGCTTAGGCGAAACGATAAGAAAACTACGGGAAGAAAAGGAATTGCCCTTGCGGACAGTTGCTGCTTTTCTCGACATTGACCAGGCAATTTTAAGCAAAATTGAGAGAGGACAACGGAATGCAAGCCGTGAACAGGTGATAAAACTTGCCGAGTTTTTTAAGATTAAAGAAACCGACATGCTTGTTTCTTGGCTATCGGACAAGTTGGTTTATGAAGTAGCGGACGAAGATGTGGCGTTGAAAGCCTTGCAAGTGGCAGAGGAAAAAGTAAAATACAATAAGACCAAAAGAAAATAATATGGTAACCCATTCAAAATTTGAAGACATAAAACACACCAATGAAATTGGACAGGAATATTGGAGTGCAAGGGAATTGTATGAGGTGTTGGAATATATCAAATGGGATAAATTTCTCAATGTTATTGACAAAGCCAAACAAGCTTGTCTTAACTCAGGACAAGAGCCAAACGACCATTTTCCCCGTGTGGAGAAATTGGTAGAAATTGGCTCAGGAGCTAAACGAGATATTGGTGATATTCACCTTTCGAGATATGCGTGTTATTTGATAGTGCAAAATGCTGACCCATCGAAAGAAGTGGTTGCTCTTGGGCAAACTTATTTTGCCATTCAAACCCGAAAACAAGAAGTTTTAGAAGAGCAGTTTGGAAAACTTCAATCGGAAGAAGAAAAGCGTTTGTTTCTCAGAAAAGAAATGGCAGAACACAACAAACATTTAGCGGACGCAGCCAAAAAAGCAGGAGTCATACAGCCTTGGGAATATGCTGTTTTTCAAAACCATGGTTATATGGGCTTATACAGTGGTTTAGGAGCAAAGGAAATTCATTCCAAAAAAGGATTAAAGAAAAATCAAAACATACTCGACCACATGGGAAGTACAGAATTAGCTGCCAATTTATTCCGTGCTACACAAACAGAAGAAAAACTCAAGCGTGAAAATATAAAAGGAAAACAAAAAGCCAATCAAACACACTATGAAGTAGGCAAAAAAGTGCGTCAAACCATTAAAGAATTAGGAGGAACAATGCCCGAAGATTTACCTACAGAAGATAGTGTTAAAAAAATTGAAAGTGAAAAACAAAAAGCCTTAAAAAGTAAGAAGACAAATAAGTAAAAAGATATGCCAACACTCCATTTCAAAGGAAAAACTTTTGTGCAAAACCACCATTTGGCGGTGAAGTATCACCAATTGGTGCCGAAAAAAGAATTGAGCCTGACTGATAAAGTTTCCTTGCACGATAACCTGATTATTAAAGGTGATAATCTGAAAGCATTGAAGGCATTACTTCCAACTTATGCAGGGAAAGTAAAGTGTATTTACATAGATCCGCCTTACAACACAGGAAACGAAAAATGGGTGTATAATGACAATGTAAACAGCCCGATGATTAAAGAATGGTTGGGCAGTGTGGTGGATAAAGAGGATATGACACGCCACGATAAATGGTTGTGTATGATGATGCCACGTTTGAAATTGTTGCGTGAATTATTGAGCGAGGACGGAGCAATTTTTATTTCTTGTGATGATAACGAGCAGCATAATTTAAGAGTTTTACTTGATGAGATTTTTGGGCAACAAAATTTCATTCAAAATATTATTTGGCAGAAAAAATTTTCACCCCAAAATGATGCAAAGTATTTCTCTGACAATCATGATTTTATTATTTGTTATGCTAAAAACAAAATTGAAGGCGAAGTTACAACAGGATGGGTTAGAAACCTGATTCCGAGAACAGAGGAACAAGATAGTAGATATTCAAATCCAGACAATGATTCAAGAGGAGCTTGGACTTCTAGTGATATGACCGTAAAAACCTATTCAGCTGAATATGATTATGAAATTACAACACCAAGCGGAAATAAAATTAAACCTACTAAAGGTCGCTGTTGGTTTACTTCAAAAGATAATTTTCAGAAGTTAGTTGATGATAATAGAGTTTGGTTTGGTGAAAGCGGAACTAATGTTCCAAGGATTAAAAAATTCTTATCCGAAGTTCAAGATGGAATTGTGCCAATTTCTATTTGGCTTCATTCTGAAGTTGGGCATAATCAACAAGCAAAGCAAGAACTGAAGCAGTTATTTGATGAAGTTGATTTGCCTTTTGATACACCAAAGCCAGTTTCACTAATAAAAAGAGTATTACAGTTATCAACTGATGAAGACTCTATTATTCTCGACAGCTTTGCAGGTTCAGGAACAACAGCACACGCAGTTTTAGAACTCAACAAAGAAGACGGTGGCAATCGTAAATTTATTTTGGTAGAACAGGAAGATTACGCCAATACTATTACAGCCGAAAGAGTTCGCAGGGTTATCAAAGGCGTAAAAACTGCCAAAAGCGATTTACTGAAAAAAGGTACAGGCGGTTCGTTTAGTTACTTTGAGTTGGGCGACACTATCGAAATGGAAAGTTTGTTGAGAGGTAAAAATTTACCGTCATACACAGAATTTGCCCGATACCTTTTCTACACCGCCACAGGCGAAGAATTTAACGAAAAGGCAATCAATGATAAAACAGGCTTTATTGGAGAAAGTAAAAACTATGAAGTGTATCTGTTTTACAAAGCCGAATTGGATTGGCTAAAGAAAAACGCTTTGACCTTAGAACTTTGCAAGTCCCTTCCAAAATTCAAAAACAAACAACGTTTAGTTTTTGCCCCAGCCAAATATGTGGACGACCATACTTTGTTGGATTACCGAATTGACTTTTGCCAATTGCCTTACGAAATTTATAGGATTCAAAGATGAGACTAAAGCACTATCAGGAAAAGGTTTTAAAGGAACTCAAAGAATATTTGAGTGCTTTGACTGATGCTAAAAAAGAGTTTGAAGAAATTGCCGAACTCAAACCGCATTTGGTAAAACATATTAATTTTCCGAAAGAGGCTTGGGAAAAATCAACAGGGCGTATTGTTTACAGTTCTAAAGTAAACGGTTTGGATGAGCCTATGCCCGATATTTATCTGAAAGTTCCCACAGGAGGAGGTAAAACTTTGGTGGCTTGCCACGCTATAGACAATATCCAAAAAACATATCTCAATAAACAAACAGGATTGATTTTGTGGGTTGTGCCATCCACGCAAATTTACCGACAAACTATTTCGGCACTTAAAAATCGGGAACATCCATACCGTCAGGTTTTGGACATTTCAAGCGGTGGCAGAACACTCATCAAGGAAAAAACAGAAATGTTTAATCGCCTTGACGTTGAAGAAAATTTGGTTGTGCTAATGTTAATGCTCCCATCTGCCAACCGTCAAAACAAGGAAACACTAAAAGTTTTCAGAGACCAAGGCGGATTTACCGACTTTTTCCCTCGTGAAGATGATTTTGAAGGACACAAGAAATTAAAAGAATTGATTCCGAATTTGGATTGCTTCACAACTGAAATGGAAGTGTTCGGAACGCAAATCAAAACTTCTCTTGGAAATACATTAAAAGTATTGCGTCCGCTTGTGGTAATTGACGAAGGACACCGTGCTTATGGCGAAAACGCAAGAAACACAATACGCAATTTCAATCCGTCTTTTATTCTTGAACTTTCGGCAACACCACCACCTAACAGCAATGAGTTGGTGAAAATTACAGGTCGGGAATTGCACGAAGAAGAAATGATAAAGTTGGACATTCACCTGACCAACAAAACCAGTTTAGATTGGCAAGATACTCTGTTGGCAAGTTTTGAAAAGCGAAACGATTTAGAGAAGAAAGCCAAAGAATACGAAGGAAACACAGGTGAATATATCCGTCCGATTTGCCTTATACAAGTTGAAAGAACAGGTAAAGACCAACGAGATAAAAAATTCATTCACGCAGAAGATGCCAAAGAATATTTAATCAAAAAATGTAATGTTCCTGAATGTCATATTGCTATAAAATCAAGCGAGAAAGACGACATTGAAGGAATTGACCTATTTGCCAATGATTGCGAAATTCGTTACATTATTACCAAGCAAGCTTTACAAGAGGGTTGGGATTGTTCTTTCGCTTATGTGTTAACTGTGCTTACCAATCCATCATCAGCAACAGGAATAACACAATTAGTCGGAAGGATTTTAAGACAACCATTTGCACGAAAAACCAAAATAACAGATTTGGACGAGTGCTATGTTTACACATTCCGCCAAAATGCAAAATTGTTAGTAAGCGACATTAAAAAAGGATTGGAGGATGAAGGATTGGGCGATATTGCAGGAAGAATTGTAAGTGATGAGGCAGGGACAGATACAGGCGGTTTAAAAGACCGAGTGATGCAATACCGTTCAGGCTTTAAAAAGTTTGAAGGAAAAATATACTTGCCAAAATTTGTCATTCAGGAAAAGGAAAGTTGGCGAGATATGAATTTTGAAATTGATATTCTCAGTGAAATAGATTGGGAAAGCATCCACATTGATGAAATCAAAAATCTTTCTCTCCAAAATAAGCGAAACCAAGAACAGGAAATCGCCTTAGGGTTGAGTGATGAAGAAAAGGAATTACTAAAAGAAACAGGTAGAGCGGAAAAATCAGGCACATTAGAAATAGACGAAGTATTTCTAACAAGACAGATAACGGAAATTATTCCCAATCCTTGGCATTGTTTCCAAATCGGAGAAAAAGCGATTCAATTACTTTTGGAAAAATACGAACGTGAAACAGTTGCAGCCAATTTTGTTTTCATCATTGAAGAACTCAAAAAGATTTTAGAGAAAGAGCGAAACCGTTTATCTGAACAGGTTTTTAGAAAAATGGTAGCAAACAAGAAACTTTGCTTTTTCCTTATAACTGACAAAGGCGGTTTTGAATTACCATCGAGAATAAAAGTAAAGAGCAACAAACAGTTGGTGCGTAATGACAACACACCCATTCAAAAATCATTGTTCGACTATGTTCCAGAAGAAAACATCAACGACCTTGAAAAATCGGTTGCCATTTACCTTGACGAGCAAGAAAAATTATTGTGGTGGTATCGTAATATGAGCCGACAGGATTATCACATACAAGGTTGGAAACGAAACAAAATCTATCCTGACTTTCTTGCAGCAGAAAAACAAGAAGCCAAAGACGATTACGGAACGGTGTATGTTTTGGAAACAAAAGGTATTCACCTTAAAAATGAGGACACCAAATACAAACAAGACGTATTTGCACTTTGCAACGAATTAGGAGCAAAGAAAGCTTGGAAAGAACTCTTTGACGAATTTCCAGACCACGACTTTGAATTTCAAGTAGTGTTTGAGGACGAGTGGCAAAATAAGATTAACGAATTAATGGAATAAGCCAATGCACAGATGTAAGCACATACCACAGCCCCTTAAAGCCGACTCACAAGCCAAAGCTGTGGTAAGAGCTTCCACCTCTCCCTCCCGAGAAAAATTATTTTTTAAAATCTCCTTCCCTTCTAAAAATTTTAAAAACGCCAACCCATAAACCGACACAAAAGACAGTCAAAGCCACGACAGACAAGAGATACAGTAACCCGACAGACAGAACGCCAGCTGGTAACAAGGGTTTGGCAAAAGTGGCGGTTCAGTGCTCCGAAGACACATTTGTGGTTAATCAAACATTGGTTCTCCGCATCAACATTTGTGGTGAAAATCGCCACCTTCGCCAAGCCCAAAACCGATAAACAATAAAATTATTTATTTAAAATTATTGATAAATTTGAGATAAATCAATTTTAATCAAATAAAACCGACTTTAAATTATTAAATTAAAAATTTAAGAAATTTAGTTCTCACTTTAATTATATTTATTTCAAAATATTTTCCAATAATCCATAAATTATTAATTATAACTTTCGGTTGGAGGGCATGCACATACTAAGTTTCTGTCGCCAAAAGCATTGTCAATTCGGCTAACAGATGGGAAAAACTTATTATTTTTTAACCAGTTTAATGGATAGGCAGCTTTCTCTCTTGAATATGAGTTTTGCCAATTGTCTGAAATCAATATTTTATGTGTATGTGGAGCGTTTTTCAATACATTATTGTCTTTTGGATATTTACCTGAGGCAATCTCGTCAATTTCATTTTTTATAGAAATCATAGCTTCGCAAAATCTGTCAAGTTCTTCTTTGCTTTCGCTTTCGGTAGGTTCAACCATTAATGTATCGTGTACGGGAAATGCAACTGTTGGGGCATGAAAGCCATAGTCCATCAAGCGTTTTGCAATGTCACCTACTTCAACTCCTGCATCTTTCTTAAATGAATGACAATCTAAAATCATTTCATGAGCACAAAAACCGTTTTTGCCGGCATAAAGTGTTGAGTAATGATTAGCAAGGCGTGCTTTAATGTAATTGGCATTTAAAATTGCAACTTTTGTTGCTTCGGTAAGACCTTCGGCACCGAGCATTTTTATGTATGAATATGAAATTAGTAAAATTAATGCACTGCCATAGGGTGATGCCGATACTGAATTTATACCAGAATTTATAGAAAAATGACCAGGTAAAAATGGTGCGAGTTGTTTAGTAACTGCTATTGGTCCCATTCCCGGTCCGCCACCGCCATGTGGTATGGCGAATGTTTTATGCAGATTAAGGTGGCAAACATCTGCACCTATATTCCCGGGACTTGTCAAACCTACCTGTGCGTTCATATTGGCACCATCCATATATACAAGACCACCGTTTTGATGTATAACAGAAGTTATTTCTTTTATCCCTTCTTCGTAAACCCCGTGAGTTGATGGATATGTTACCATAAGACAAGAAAGAGTTTGGCTGTGTTCTTCTGCTTTCTGTCTTAAATCGTTAATATCAATATTTCCATATTCATCACATTTTATTATCACAATTTCCATCCCTGCCATTGCAGCCGAAGCCGGGTTTGTACCATGTGCCGACGAAGGTATCAATGCTACATTGCGTTTGGTATTATTTTTAGATAAATGATAAGCTCTTATAACCATCAAACCTGCATATTCGCCCTGAGCACCGCTATTGGGCTGAAAACTTATTGCATCAAAACCTGTAATTTTACATAGTGCATTACCTAATTCATCAATTATTTCTTTATATCCTTCTGACTGATTTTGTGGTACAAATGGGTGTAAATTGGCAAATGCAGGCATTGTAAGAGGGAGCATTTCTGATGCAGCATTTAATTTCATAGTACACGAGCCTAATGAAATCATGCTATGTACAAGAGAAAGATCTTTGTTTTCAAGGCGTTTAATATACCTCATCATCTCGGTTTCGCTGTGATATGAATTGAAAACAGGATGCTTTAAAAAGTCTGTTGTTCTTTGTAAACCATTGTTTTTTAAAACATCTGAAACAGCTAATTCTAAACTATTTTTATTGATATTTTTTGATTTTAAAAATATATTTAAAATTGCTAAAACATCATTTATATCACAAGTTTCGTCAAGCGATACAGAAATAGTTTTGTGGTCGCTTACTCTTAAATTAATTTCATTTTGTTCAGCAATTTTTTGTAGAGTTTTGCTGTCATCTACTTCTATGCTAATGGTATCAAAAAAGCTTTTGTTTATTACATTAAAACCATTTTTTTTCAGTTCCGAAGCAAGAGTAAAAGTGAGATTGTGTATTTGCGAAGCAATTTCTTTTATACCGTTTTCGCCATGATACACAGCATACATCCCAGCCATTATAGCGAGCAAAGCTTGTGCAGTACAAATGTTTGATGTAGCTTTTTCGCGTTTGATGTGCTGCTCTCTCATTTGTAAAGCCATGCGAAATGCTGTGTTTCCATGTGCGTCAACCGATACTCCAATAATTCTACCCGGAATAGAACGTTTATATTCTTCGGCACAGGCAAAAAAAGCAGCATGTGGTCCACCAAAACCCATTGGAATTCCAAAACGCTGAGAATTTCCTACAACGCAATTTGCCCCCCATTGTCCCGGAGGTGTTATTAAAGAAAGTGCCATTAAATCACTTGCTACACAAATCTGAATATTGAAGGTTTTAGCTTTTTCAACAAATGATGAGAAATCTTTTATTTCGCCATTTATATCAGGATACTGAATAATTGCTCCAAAAAATGTTTCATCAAAAACAATTGTATCGGCATTTCCTATTACAAGTTCAATATTTAATGGGGTTGAGCGAGTTTTAAGCACATCAATTGTTTGAGGAAAACACAAATTTGAAACAAAAAATTTGTTGCAGCCTGCTTTTTGTTTTTCTTTACTTCTATTGCTGTAAAACATAAACATAGCTTCGGCAGCAGCGGTTGCTTCGTCAAGCAATGAGGCATTGGCAATGGGCATAGCAGTAAGATCCATTACCATTGTTTGGTAATTTAATAAAGCTTCGAGCCTGCCTTGCGAAATTTCTGCCTGATATGGTGTGTATGCGGTGTACCATCCCGGATTTTCAAATATGTTACGTTGAATTACTGCCGGCATAATTGTTCCGTAATATCCCAAACCGATGTAAGTTTTGTAAAGTTTATTTTTTTCGCAAACCGCTCTGATGTGTTTGTTGTATTCATATTCGCTCAATGAAACTCCAAGTTCTAATTTATTGCTGAGTCTAATATCTTGAGGAACTGTTTTATCAATAAGTTCGTCTATTGTTTTTACTCCAATTACTTTAAGCATTTCGGTAATTGAAGATTCGGTTGTTCCGTTATGTCTGTTTTTAAAACTGTTATTTTTCATTTGTTGGTATTAATTTTGAACTGCTTGTGGGCTATATTTTCCTTCTGTTAAATTTTTTCTTATTATTTTAAATACATCAATTGTTCTTTCAACATCATCGAGGGTATGAACAGCAGTAGGAATCAATCGCAAAATAATCATCCCTTTGGGTACTACCGGATAAACCACCATTGAGCAGAAAACATTGTGATTTTCTCTTAAATCGCTTACTAAGGCAGTGGCTTCAGGAATTCCACCATTTAAGTAAACAGGTGTAACGGGTGAATTTGTAACTCCGATATCAAAACCTGCATTTTTCAATCCGTTTTGTAATGCACGGGTAATTTGCCATAGTTTTTCGCGGTATTCGGGATGAGAACGCATAAGTTCAAGTCTTTTTAAAGCACCATAAACCATTGGCATGGGCAATGCTTTTGCATAAATCTGCGAACGCATATTATATTTCAAAAACATAATAACATCTTTGGTGCTTGCCACAAAGCCGCCTATACCTGCAAAAGATTTTGCAAAAGTTCCAAAATATAAGTCTATTTCGTTTTGTACTCCTTGTTCTTCGCCGGTTCCCGCTCCTGTGGGTCCCATACATCCAATACCGTGTGCATCATCAACCAATAGTGTAAATTCAAATTGTTTTTTAAGTTCTGCAATTTCTTTTAGTTTCCCCTGGTCGCCTCTCATCCCAAAAACTCCTTCGGTAATTACCAAAATAGCTCCACCGGTTTCTTTCACTATTTTTTCGGCTCTTTCAAGTTGTTTTCTGCAATCTTCAATATCGTTGTGCTTAAAAACAAACCTTTTTCCAATATGTAATCTCATACCGTCAATAATACAAGCATGCGATTCAGAGTCATACACAATTACATCATGCCTGTCAACTATGCTATCAATTATTGAAACCATTCCCTGATATCCATAGTTCATTAAAAAAGCATCTTCTTTCTTTACATAATCTGCTACTTTAGCTTCAAACTCTTCGTGAAGTTTTGTGTTTCCGCTCATCATACGAGCTCCCATTGGATAAGCCATTCCGTATTTTGCAGCACCTTCGGCATCGGCTTTTCTCACTTCGGGGTGATTGGCAAGACCAAGATAATTATTTAGGCTCCAAACTAATTTTTCTTTTCCGTTAAATATCATCTTATTGCTTATTTCGCCTTCGAGACGAGGATAAGTGTAATAACCATGAGCATAATGTGCGTGGTCGCCAAGCGGGCCGAGTTTGTTTTTTAATTTTTCTGTAATTTTCATTTAAACTTTTGTAAAAAATATGTAGAGTATCGCATTAATGTATAAAAAAAGAATATTGAAATTGTTTGTGAAATAATAAAATTATCGTTGATATTAAACAAATTCACTTTTTTGGTGTACAAATAATGATTTTAAATTTTGAGTCGGCAAAAGTAAGAAATTATTGAAAATTTACTTTAAAAAAAGTTGAGAAATAATTTGAGAAGTTGGTTTTATTAATGCTAAATCAAATTTGAACTATATTTGCAGAACAAAAATATGTTTTTGCCATTGTCTTCTATACTTATATCGCTAATGATGGCAGCTTTTTTTTCTGGTCTTGAAATTTCGTTTATTTCTTCAAACAAATTACGGGTAGAGCTCAAAAGCAAGCAAGGCAGTAAGTGGGCTTCAATAGTTTCTGCATATTTCAAAACTCCTTCAAAATTTATAAGTACTATTCTTGTAGCTTATAATATTGCATTAGTTATTTACGGAGTTTTTATAGGAAAATTGATGAACGAAGTGTTGGATAAATTTCAATTTTCGCAAATAAGCAAATTGCTAATAAGTACTGTGTTTTCAACAGCTATCGCACTTTTGGCTGCCGATTTTATTCCAAAAGCACTTTTTAGGATAAATCCGGAACTTATTCTTTCGGTTTTTATCTATCCTTTTCAATTAATTTATTATTTGCTTTATCCTGTTGTTCATTCAATTATATGGCTTTCGAAACAAATTCTCAAGTTAGTTACAAAGCAAATTTTTATAGAAACAGGTCCGGCATTTAGCAAAGTAGATTTAGGAAATTTTATTACCGAAACTCTTCAGTCAAACAAAAAAAGTGAAGTAGATGCCGAAATACTTATAAACGCACTTGATTTTGGAAATGTAAAAGTTAGAGATTGCATTGTGCCACGTACCGAGATTGCTGCAATAGACTACGAATCGACAATAGAAGAATTGCTCAATTTATTTACCGAAACCCGTCATTCAAAAATTTTGATTTATAAGCATAGTATTGACAATATAGTTGGTTATATTCACCAAATAGATATGTTTAAAAAACCACGTTCATTAAAATCTATTATGGTGCCGATACTTATTACAAACGAAAGCCGTACAGCCCAGCAAATGTTAAATGAGTTTGTTAAAAAACGCAAAAGTATTGCTTTGGTAGTTGACGAATTTGGAGGAACCGCCGGTATTATTACAGTTGAAGATATTATTGAAGAAATTTTGGGCGAAATAGAAGATGAGCATGATGATAATACTGATTTGGTAGAAAAACAACTTTCAGAATATGAATTCGAATTTTCAGCCGCTCTTCAAGTTGATTATTTAAACGAAAAATACAATTTTAAAATACCCGAAGGCGAATATGAAACCCTTGCCGGATATATTATTGCCGAACATGGCAGTTTTCCTTCTACAGGCGAAATTTTAAAAATTAATAAGTTTAGGGTTGAAATTTTGAAACTTGACGAAGCCAGAATAGACCTTGTGAGAATTAAAATTCTTGAAGAATAAAAATTTTTATTCAAACAAAAGGCTACAGCCTCTTATATCGCTAAAATCAGCCCTGCCTAATATTTCAAAAGTTCCGTCATCGTTTAGTTTACCAATATCTGATGTTGATATAAAACAACAACTGTAAATATTGGCAAGATCTATAACATTTATTATTCCTGTTTTTCCAATAGTTTGAATAGCAAAGGGGTCGTTAAGTTCAGTAATAATAACTTTCATCCAAGGTGGGCATTCATATTTGCCATTACCTTTTGAGTAAGCCTGTGAAAATAGTTCAGTCATACCATATTCAGAATGTATGTTAGATAAATTGAAGCGTTTTTTCAAAAAATCATGAATTTCAAAACTTGTAATTTCTTTACGGCGACCTTTCATTCCACCGGTTTCCATTACAATAACATCACTCAAATCAATCTCAAATTTTTCGGCAAAGTCTAAAAGAGCAAAGCTCACCCCAAACAAAATTGATTTTTTTCCGTTTTTCTTGTCTTTTCTTAAATCATTTATCAAATCATCATAATTGTTCAGGTAATAACCGCCATTACCCGATAATTTGCAAAAAAAATCTGACATATAAATTAATGACGAGTTTTTTCTTTCAGAATATGAAGGTAACAAAAACCTGAAGTTGAAGTTTTTAATATCTCCATAAAAATATTCTAAACATTTTTGAGTTGTAAGTTTATAAAACTCAATGTCACTCACAAAATGCTTACTCACTCCTTTCCCTGTTGTAGAACTGCTTTCGAAACAAAAATCAAAACTTTTATCGTTTAATGTAGTAATAATTTGATTTTTGAAAAATTCAACAGGAAGAAAAACCAATTGATTTGAATTACTGATTTTTTCAACGTCAAGATTAAGGTTTTTGAGGTAATTAGAGTAAACTTTATTATTTTTGACCTGAAATTTAAAAATCTCTGACCAAAGTTTGTCGAAACCTGAGTTAAATATTTTCTGTTTGAAAAAATCAATCAAAATACTGTGTTTTGTTTTAATACTCAACGCCTGCAAAGACGAGCCAAGCGGGCTTCTTGCACCTCAAATAAGCATTGGCAAAATTACAATGTACAAAAATAATAAGGGCAACGACAGTATAATAAAATTATCAATAAAATATTCTGACAACGATGGAGATTTAGGCTTATCAGAAAGCGATACACAACCACCTTTTAACTTTGGAAACGAATATTTTTACAATTTGAAAATAAAATATTTGACAAATAAGAATGGCATTTGGCAACAGGTATTAAAAACAGGAACTAATGATACAATAAATTTTAATCAAAGGTTTAAAAGATTAAATGAAAGCAAAAAAAAACGCAAAGTTTATGGCGAATTTGAAGTACGCATACCTGCTTCGCCCTATCCAGGTATATTTCCCGATAGTGTAAGAATGGAATGTATGATAAGCGACCGTAGCCTGCATAAAAGCAATTTTGCAACTACCGATATAATAATTTTGAAACACTGATGTTCAAAAAACAATTCAGTTAAAAAAAATCCAAAATTTTAAAAAAATATTTTCAACCCCCGAAAAATATGTATGTTTGCATTTTTATTTATCAAAGGAGAAAAATTTGCAATAGAAAATTACAATTAAAAAAATGAAAGCAATGAAAACTATATTTCAAAAATCATTAATCGTATTATATGTTCTATTAATTACACCTTTGACCAATTATGCACAGAAATTTGCTTATGTTGACACAGAATACATCTTGTCTCTTTTGCCCGAATACAAATCTGCTCAAAAAAAATTAGACGAACTTGCCGAGCAATGGCAAAAAGAGATTGATAAAAAGTATGACGACATTGATAAAATGTATAAAGAATATCAGGCAGAAAAGGTTTTGTTAACGGCAGAACAGCAAAAACAAAGGGAAGATGAAATTATTACAAAAGAAAAAGAAGCTAAAAAGTTTCAACAAGATAAATTTGGATACGAAGGTGAACTTTTCAAAAAAAGACAAGAACTTGTAAAACCAATTCAAGATAAAATTTTTGAAGCTATTCAAAAATTAGCAAAAGATGAAGGGTTTGATTTTATTTTCGACAAATCAAGCGATATGACAATGCTTTTTAGCAATGCAAAATATGATAAAAGCGACAATGTGCTTTCATCATTGGGAGTAGTACCAACCAAAGAAGAAAAAGACAAAGCAAAAGAAAAGAAAAACAATGAATTTCCGCCCGATAATGACGGAGTACCACCAAGATAAAAAAATAAAATAATTAGGAAAAAATGAAAAAAATAATTTTAACTCTGATTGCTTCAATAGCAATGGTAACATTTTCGAATGCACAAAGCAAAATTGCCCACATTAACACATCTGAACTGATGAATGCAATGCCAGAAATGAAAGACTTTGAGAAAAAACTTAAAGATTACGAAACAGTTCTCAGAAATCAATTGGAAGAAATGCAAACCGAATTGCAGAAAGATTATAATGCTTACATGAACGACTCGGTTTCACCCCCTGCTATTATGGAAATTAAGAAAAAAAAACTTGAAGATTTGCAGGCAAATATTCAACAATTTACTCAAACCGCAGAACAAGATATGCAAAAAAAGCGAGAAGAATTGTATATGCCAATATACAAAAAAGCCAAAAATGCTATAAACGAAGTTGCAAAAACTAAAGGTTTCGATTATGTACTCGACAGTTCTGAAGGACTTGGCGTTTTGGTTACAAATGCTGCAAATGATTTGATGAACGATGTAAAGAAAAAATTAGGTATAAATTAAATTTTGAAGTATATAGAAATATTAAACCCGGTTACAAATTCAGCCGGGTTTTTTTATTACTTAAAAATACTAATTTCGTTTTTTTAAATATTTGAAAAATATAAAGACAAATTCACTCGTAAAAGGTCCGATAGGCATTTTCGACTCTGGTTTTGGTGGTCTTACAATTCTTAAAGAACTTGTAAAACAAATCCCACAATACGATTACATATATTTGGGCGATAATGCCCGTGCCCCTTATGGAAACAGGTCTTATCAAGTAGTAACCAATTACACCACACAATGTGTAAAAGCTCTTTTTGATTTAGGTTGTAATCTTGTGATTTTAGCTTGCAATACCGCCTCAGCAAAAGCGCTGCGAACTATTCAGCAACAGTATTTGCCCGAAAATTTCCCAACGAAAAAGGTATTAGGCGTTTTAAGACCAACAACAGAAATAGTAGGCAATTACTCAAAAACCGGCAACGTAGGTATCTTAGGCACATCAGGCACAATTTCATCTATGTCTTACCCTATTGAAATAAACCATTTTTCTCCTCATATCAATGTTTTTCAGCAAGCCTGCCCAATGTGGGTTCCGCTTATTGAAAACAATGAACACAACGACAACGGAGCTGATTATTTTGTGAAAAAATACCTTGATTTATTATTTGAACAATCAGCAGATATTGATACTATTATTCTTGCCTGTACTCATTACCCTTTATTGATAAAAAAAATTAAGAAATATATACCGGCAGGAGTTAAACTTATTTCACAAAATAAAATTGTAGCAAATAGTCTAAGTAATTATCTTTATAGACATCCCGAAATTGAAAAATATTGCTCAAAAAACGCCGAAATTAAATTTTATACAAGCGATGATTGCTTAAGTTTTGATTTTACAGCAAATACATTTTTTGGTAAAAAAGTAAAATCTAAGCATTTAGAGATTATTTAATTACAAATTATATTGCAAAACCACAAAAGCTTAATTTTTAGATTTAACAAGTCTAAAAAAAATTCCGTTTTTAAAATTCGAATATCCTTTATTCAATTGATTATTTAACATTAAATATTTCTTATTAACTTCGAACCTAAATTTTGTAATTAGAATTGAAAGCAAAAACAAACATATTGATAATTGATGATTTACATCCTGTTTTTTTCGAAAAAATCAATAATGAGTATTTCAATGTAAATTATGTACCTTTTGCAAAAGTAGAAAATATACCCGAATTGCTTAATAATTGTGAAGTATTGATTTTGCGAAGCAAAACAAACGTAGATGCAAAACTTTGTAATGATGCTAATAAGCTAAAACTTGTAGCTCGTGCTGGCTCCGGGCTTGATAATTTAGACCTTGAATGGCTACAAAGCAAAGGAATAAAAGTAATAAACACACCCGAAGCAAACCGCACCAGTGTAGCCGAACAAGCTTCGGGAATGCTGCTGGCATTGATGGCTAATATAGTTAAAGGCAATATTGAAGTTAAATCAAAAGTTTGGGACAGGGAAGGAAACAGAGGTGAAGAATTATCGGGCAAAACTTTAGGTATTATAGGTTTTGGAAACACAGGTAGCGAATTTGCTCGTGTAATTTCCGGATTTGGTGTTAAAATATTGGCGTATGACAAATACAAATCAGGTTTTTCTAACGATATTGTTCAAGAAACAGAAATAGAGGAAATTTTCTTCAGAGCAGATATTTTGTCATTGCATATACCTCTAACAAGCGAAACCCGCAAACTTGTAAATTCTGAATTTATTAATAAATTTAAAAATCCCTTTAGGCTTATGAACACTTCACGAGGCGAAATTGTTAATACTCACGATGTGATAGATGCATTAGAAACCGGAAAAATTAAAGGTTTTGCAACTGACGTACTTGAAAACGAAAAAATAGGAAGTTTTACAAAAACACAAGAAGACGATTTTATAAAACTTTGTAACATGAGCAATGTAATAATTACACCACATGTGGCAGGATGGACAAAAGAATCATATAGAAAAATATCAGTAGTACTTGCAGAAAAAATAAATGAATTTTTCGAAATTTTAACAGAAAAAAGTATTAAAAGAAAAATAAAAAGTTGAGAAATATGAGACTTAAAAATATTAATAAAAAAGTCCTTGATATTTATTTAAAAAAGAACAATTATTGAAGTTTGTTAAAAAAAGAGTTTAACCCTTGAAAACAAAGAATTTTTAAAAAAAAATAATATGCGATTGAAACATTACTTTGGAGTTTTAATTTTACTTTCTATTTCATCATTTGCTTTCTCACAATCAAATTTTGGAGAAATTAGAGGAAAAGTAACAGACAAAAAAACACGTTCGGCACTTGAATATGCTACAGTAGTACTAAAAAAAGAGGGAATAGTAAAAACATCTACCGCAAGTGACGAAAATGGCAACTATTATCTTAAAACAATTGATCCCGGAGAGTATTCAATAGAAGTTACTTATGTTGGTTACAAAAAATACGTAGCCAATAAAATAAATGTAACAAGCGGGTCAATTACTTTTTGGAATATTGAAGTACAAGAAGTAAGCGATAAAGGAGTTGATATTGACGAGGTAACAGTAATTGATTACAAGAAAAAACTTGTAGAAGAAGATGAAAACAAAAATACTATTACATCAAAAGATATAATGAAAATGCCACAAAGAGGTATTGGTGCAATTGCAAATACGTCATCAGGTGTAAACGTAAAAGGCGGAAGTATTTCATTTTTGGGAAATCGTACTGATGGTACCAGAATTTTTATAGATGGTGTACCTGTAATTGGAAATTCTACAGTGCCTACAATTGGTGTAGAGCAAATAGACCTTATTCAAAGTGGGGTTCCTGCAATGTTTGGCGACCTTACCGGAGGAGCTATAAATATGACCACTAAAGGACCAAGTAGATTACATTCAAAGTACTTTGAATATGTAACATCAAGTTTGTTTGACAAATGGCATTATAATACATTGGAAATGGCTTTTTCGGGACCTTTAAAAGTTATAAATATAGGTGGAGGCGATAAAGAAAGAGTTTTGTTTGGGTATAATATTTCAGGACATTTAGAGTATCAAAAAGACAATTCGCCAACTGTAATGGGCTCGTGGGCTGTAAAAGATGATGTACTTGAAAATATTAAAAATAATCCTTTAACCGAAAACCCTAATGGTGGTGGATTTATTCCTACTTCATCTTACCTTACAAAAAACGATTTAGTATTAAATAAAGCAAGGCAAAATGTTCCCTTCTACTTAGGTGTTGTAAATACAAAATTTGAGTTTACCCCATCAAAACAATCAGTTTTAACGTTTTTTGCAAGTGGAAGTTATCAAAAAGCCAGAGGTTACAATTACTATTCTTCATTGTTAAACTCCGAAGAATACAATCTTAGCACAAATCAAACTTATAGAGCGTATTTAAGATATACCCAAAAAATAGGCTATCAAAGCGGTACCAAAAAAGAAAAAGACGCAAAAACTCCTCTGGTATCAGATGCTTTTTATTCAATAAGAGTTGATTACCAAACCAGCATTAGCAAATCAGAACACAATGTTCATAAAGATAAAATATTTGATTACGGATATTTGGGAAAATTCACACATTACAGAGCGCCTGTTTACGACTGGCAGGATAAGACACAGAAATATATTGTTTACAACTCTAAAACAGCCAAAAACGACACGGTTACACGTCAAGGATATTGGGAACTTACAGGATTTAAAGATACAATGATTACTTATGAAGCAGGTGACCAAAACCCGTTACGTAGCAAATATACCGAAAATGCTTTTGATTATTTTAAATCATTCGGGCTTCGTGGAGCAACCAGCGATGGTATGATTTCAACATTTAACGGACTATTAAACGGATACAACCTGCCAAATACATATTCTCTTTGGTACAACCCGGGAACAATAATTTCAGGTTACAGCAAAGGACAATATGAAAGATTTTCAATTTATGCTATTGGCGAAGCATCAATTAATGCAGGTAAAAAGAAAGAAAACAAACACGACCTTCAATTTGGTATGACTTACGAACAAAATATTGCAAGTTCGTATGGGATAAGTGCAAATAGTTTATGGGTATTAATGCCTCAACTTGCTAACAAACATATTTCAAGCCTTGATAAAATTACACAAGGCGATTACATTTTAAATAGTATTCAATCTTATGACGAACTGGGAAGATTTTTAGATACTGTAAAATATAATGTGAGATTAGATAAAGACCAACAATCAACTTTTGATAAAAACCTCAGAGCAAAACTAATTGCCGATGGTGCTGTAGATGTATATGGCAACAAAATCACCGAAACATCATACATTGATATAAATTCATTATCGCCCGATTATTTTAGCCTTGATATGTTTAATGCAGATGATTTATTTAATAAAAATAACCAGTATGTGAGTTATTACGGTTATGATTATTTGGGTAACAGAACAAGAAAAAAATTTGGTATAAATGACTTTTTGAATGATAAAGAAAAAAGAAGTTTAGGCTCTTTTGCACCAATATATAGTGCTGCATGGTTTCAAGATAAATTTGCTATAAAAGATATGATTTTCAGAGTTGGTTTGAGGATTGAAAGATACGATGCAAACCAACCAACTCTTAAAGATCCATATTCACTTTATCCCATTAAAACTGTTGGAGAAGTAAGCGAAATAAATAGTGTTAAAATCAACCATCCTGATAATATAGATAATGACTATGCAATATATGTAAATAGTGCAAAAAGCCCAACAAAAGTTGTAGGTTACAGAAATGGAAACACTTGGTACAACTCAAGTGGAGTAGAGGTTGAAAACCCTGAAATAATAGCTCAATTATCTAATAACAGTGTGATACAGCCTTATCTTGTAGATTATTCAAACAAAGATATTGCCAAAGAAGCATTTAAAGATTACGAGCCACAAATAAATATATTACCGCGAATTTGGTTTTCTTTTCCTATAAATAAAGAAGCATTGTTTTTTGCAAACTATGATGTATTAACCCAACGCCCTACTGACGGAGCTACATTTTGTCCAATAAGTTCATATTATTTATTAGAATCAGACCAAAGTCGTTTCATTGCAAATTCGGCATTAAAACCCAGAGTTAAAACAATGTATGAACTTGGCTATAAACAAAAATTAAGCAAAGTTTCATCAATAAGCATTATAGCATCTTATTCTGAAACCAGAAATGACTTTGGACAGTTTGCATACAATCAAGCCTATCCTGTATCATACACAAGCTATTCAAATATTGATTTTTCAACTAATAAAGCTTTTAGAGCAGAGTATCAATACAGAGGTGTAAAAAATTTCCAATTATCAGCAAATTATACCCTGCTTTTTGCTGATGGTACCGGTTCTAATATAAATTCGCAAGCTGCACTTATTCAGGCAAATCAGCCTAATTTAAGATCACTTTACCCACTCGATGTAGATTTTAGACATAATTTTAATTCAACATTTACATGGACTTATGAAGGTGGAAAAGACTACAATGGACCAATATGGAAAGGTAAGCGTGTATTTGAAAATTCAAATGCAAGTTTTATAGTGTTAGCACGTTCGGGGTCACCTTATACAGCTAATGCAAGTCCTACATCTACTGCACAGGCTGCACTTGGTACCGTTACCAGAAGCCAGATAAAAGGTAATCCTTTTGGGTCACGTCTTCCTTGGCAGTTCAAAGCTGATGTTAATTTCAGCAAATCATTCGAAATTAAGAAAAAACAAATAAAAGACAATAGGATAAATGTAACAGAAATTACTGTATTTCTATGGGTTCAAAATATTTTCAACAGAAAAAATGTTGAAGGAGTTTATGCTTTTTCAGGATTACCCAACGATGATGGATTTTTGTCTTCACCCGAAGGTCAGCAGGTAATTGCTCAACAAGTAAGTCAACAATCATTTATAGATTTATACAACATTAGTGTAAATAACCCATACAATTACAGTACTCCGCGATTGATTAGATTAGGTTTGAGGTTTACATTATAAAAATTAAAAAAAAGGTAAGAAATATGAAACTGAATATAAAAACAGCAATTGTATCATTTGCCCTTCTTTTTTCAATAAACTTGAAAGCAAAAGAAAACGAAGGAGAAAAAAATATTAAACCTGTAGAAAAAAGTCATAAATTAATGAAATACGCCGCAAGCTGCGAACCAGCTACAGCAAGTGCCGATCTTGACGTGAACAACGTAAGAACCAAAATACTAAACGGTGGCGATATGTGGTGGGATTTAAAAAATCCTAAATATGAAATACCCAAGATAGATGACCAAAACAGCATCAAAAAACATTCATTGTTTTCGGGTGCAATATGGGTAGGAGGCTATTCTCAAAAAGGTGGATCAGGAAATCTAAAACTCGCTGCAATGACTTACCGTCAAGGTGGTTCTGATTTTTGGCCCGGACCACTTGATCCTGTTACCGGCAATACCGATGAATCAGTATGTAAACAATGGGATAATATTTATAAAATAAACAGAAAAGACATTATTGACCATTATAATAATATTACAAATGGTACTCCCACATTAACTGAAGATATTAGTAATTGGCCAGGTCGCACAAGTATTAATCAACCTACATTGGCAGCATTTTTTGATTATAATAATGACGGAATTTATAATCCGATATCTGGCGATTATCCAGTTTTGCAAAATGAATGTCGCGGTAAAAAACTTAAAGACAACAGTCCTGAAGATCAACCTGATAAAATGTTGTATTTTGTTTATAATGATAAAGGAAATCTTCATGCAGAATCCGGTGCTGACCCAATAGGGCTTGAGCTTCATACTACTGCTTTTGCTTACGCAACAAATGACGAAATAAACAATATGACCTTTTATACAACACGTATAGTTAACCGTGGCTTTCAATCTTTATACGATACATATTTTGGCGAATGGGTCGATGCAGATTTAGGCAATTATAGAGACGATTATGTAGGATGCGATGTAAAAAGAAGTCTTGGGTTTTGTTATAATGGTGATGATAATGACGAGGGAATTTTGGGATATGGATTAAACCCTCCTTCAGTTGGGGTTGACTTTTTTGAAGGACCCAAAAAAGATACAACCATCAACGGAAGAGATACAATTTTTGAATTGGGTATGAGTAGGTTTGTATATTATGACAACGACTGGTCGCCTTATGGTAATCCGCGATTACCTATACATTATTATTATTACCTTACCGGAAGATGGACAAATGGTAAATGTATGACGGCAGATAACAAAAATGGAAGAGATGCAGTTTTTAAATGTACCAATTTTCTTTTCCCGTTTGATACAGATTCTACAATAACAGGCAACTGGAATGAACGTACTGCAGGCAACCAACCAAATGACAGGAGATTTTTGCAAACAAGCGGTCCTTTTACACTAAAACCTGGGGCAGTTAATAAACTTACTGTTGGTGTTGTTTGGGCAAAAACAAGTTCGGGAGGTGCTGATGGCTCTTTAACTCTATTAAAACTAGCAAGTGACAAGGCACAAACCTTATTCAACAATTGTTTTAAACCTGTAAACGGACCTGAGGCTCCGGATGTGGTAATAAACGAACTTGATAATGAACTGGTATTTACATTCGGCAACACAAAAAAGATAGAAAGTTTTAAAGACACAATTTTAGACGAAAACAATAAAAATCAGGTATATGCTTTTGAAGGATACCGTGTATTTCAGTTGTTAAACGGTTCAGTCGGTACCGGAGATTTAGAAGATGTTGATAAAGCACGTGAAGTATTTACCTGCGATTTGAAAAATAATATCATACGTCTTGTAAATAAACCATTTGATGCCTCACTCGGACAAAGAATACCAAAATTAATGATAGATGCTCCAAACAAAGGCTTAGTTCATTCATTTTCGTTAAAAACCGATGCTTTTGCTACAGGATCAAATAAAACACTTGTAAATTTTAAAAAATATTATTATATAATTTTATCTTATTCTGCCGAGCCAAATAGCACACAAGATCAATATCTTGCAGGTAGATTTATCAAAAAATTAATTGCTTCACCTCGCAATACCGAGCCAAAATACAGTGGTTCAAAAATACAGTCAAGTTATGGCAATACACCCAACATAACAAGGATGGAAGGAAGTGGAAATGGAGGAAATTATCTTGATTTAACTCCTGAAAGTGAGCTTGAAATAATAAGCAATCCACCATATTTTATGAAAAATCCAACATATAAAATTGGAATGGGACCTGTAAAAGTTTCGGTCGTTGACCCTTTAAAAGTGCCTAATGGAGAATTTGAACTAGTATTGCTTGAAAACAAAGATTCTATTTCTTCATCAATAAAGAAAAGAGAATCTGGAGTAAAAGGACATGTTACAAATTGGATTTTAGTTAAGAAAAATCAAAATGGGCTTAATGATACAGTATATTCAGAAACTACTATTAACAACAATTACGAACAATTAATTACAGAATCAGCAACAAAATATTACAGAAAAAAAGGTGCTTTAGACTGGGGACTTGCAGTTTCAATTAACCAGATTTTAGATCCTGGAAATTCAGATTTTGATGAAACTAATGGCTCGCTTGGTGCAGAAGTTACATTTGCAGTAACCGGGAAACAATGGCTTACAGCTATGAGAGATGTTGATGGTATTTATTTCTGGAATTGGATACATTCAGGCAATAATGGTAAATCTGACAATTTTAAAGACCCTACAATTCACGATTTTGCAATAAATGGTTATTCTATTGATCCATTTGATTCTTATGAAAAATTATGGGAAGGAAGAATTGGACCATATAGATTAGCTTCAAGGTATATAAACAGTGGAGGCTCTGCACAAATTCCTGCAACTTCATTACAAGGAGTGGCTTATGATGGTACACCTATTAATAATACTTGGGGATTGAACCATCTTTCAAGTGTAGATTTGGTAATAACCCCCGATATTACAAAATGGTCAAAAGTTTGTGTTCTTGAAATGAGTGATGACTCAATTTTATCTCAAGGCAAAGCGAGAAAATTTCATTTAAGAAAGCATAATTCTATTGACATTAACGGAAATGAAATTACATCAGAAAAAGGAAGAAGTTGGTTCCCGGGATATGCAGTAAATGTAGAAACAGGAGAGAGATTAAATATTATTTTCGGAGAAGATTCACGCCAATTTAGCAACAATGGTAGAGATTTAAAATGGAACCCAACATCTGATGCCGGCTTTTATGGAAATGGTTCGGGAATATTAGCCAATGGTGGACGACATTATATTTATATCATGGGGTCATATTCGGGCACAGGTACTTCGCAGCCATTTTTGCCAAATTACGATGAAGGAAATGCCTATTTTAATCTTTTAAATTCAATTGACGGAAATACATCAGATTTTAACAGAACACTTGCTATAAATAAGGTTATGTATCAATGTATGTGGGTTGTCCCTGCTTTTTTGAACACAGGATACACTTTAAGTGAAAAAAATGGTATGCCTGTTCCCCCTTCAGAGGTAAGATTTAAAATAAGAGTGAAAAAACCATACCGCTATTTTAAAACTATGGACAACTCATCAAATTACGATAATCCGAGATATACATTTAATACAAATAGTATATTTAACGAAATTTCTTCTGAAAATGGAAAAAATGCACTTGACATTATAAATATTGTTCCAAATCCTTATTATGCCTACTCAAGTTACGAAACCAGCCCGGTTGACAACAAAGTTAAAATAACAAACCTACCCGAAAGGTGCGATATTTCAATTTATACCGTTGATGGTACGCTTGTTCGACGAATTAAAAAAGACGACTCGAATACAGAATTAGAATGGAATCTTAAAAATGATGCAAAAGTACCAATTGCCAGTGGCATTTATTTAATACACGTAAAGGCACCAGGTATAGGTGAAAAAGTAATTAAATGGATGGGCGTAATAAGAGAATTGGATTTAGATTCATTTTAAAATATTAATCATAAAAACTTCAACATGAAATTAAAATCAATAATTATAGCATTTAGTATATTAAGTTTAAACAGCTTTGCCGGAAACCCTGACAGAGGTGGGCAAGCAAGCGGAACTCAACTTGTAGTTAATGGTTGGGCACGTTCGTCAGGACTTGGATGGTCAGCACAAAGTTCAATTAAAGGTGTAGAGTCAATGTATATGAATCTAGGTGGTCTTGTTCATACTGTAAAAACTGATTTTGTTTTTTCTCAAACAAATTGGTTGACCGGGTCAGGGTTGAGTGTAAGCAATTTTGGAATTGCTCACAATCTTGGTAATGATAATGCTCTTGGTCTTAGTATTTCTTCAATTAGTTTTGGCGAAATAACACGAACTACAGTAGAACAACCTGATGGTGGATTAGGTACTTTTTCGCCACGTCTTACAAATCTCGGTTTTGGCTATAGCCGCAAATTTACCGAGAGAATATATGGTGGGGTTTTGCTTAGAGTATTTTCTGAAAATGTTTCGAGCCTTAAAATGCAAGGTGTAGCTTTTGATGCAGGTATTCAATATCTTACAAGTTGGAAAAATACAAATGATATTCATTTTGGAGTGTCAATTAGAAACATTGGACCAGATGTGAAATACTCTGGAGATGGAATAACAATTAAAAGAATAAATCCTGATAATAATCAAGAATCAGGAGTTAATCAGAGAATTGCTAAGTTTAATATACCTGCTTTAATGAATATTGGCGGTGCTTATGATATGTATTTAGATAAAACTGCTGAAACAAAATTTCATAAACTTACAACACACGCTAATTTTACATATAATGCATTTTCTCAAAACCAGATAACACTTGGGTTTGAGTACAATTATAAAAATATGTTTATGATAAGAGCAGGATATGAATATGGTAAAGGCATTTTTGATTATTCAACTCGTCGTTCTGCATATACCGGACTATGCGGAGGTTTAACATACGAATTACCATTTAAAAATAGCGGTAATAAATTTGCATTAGATTATTCATATCGCGACTCTAATCCTTTTAGCGGTTCTCATTCTATTGGAATTAAAATGTCGTTAGGGGCATCAGAAGAGTAAATAACCAAAATTTAACTATATTTGCATAATTGCATCAGCCACATCGGTTGGTGCAATTTGTTTTATAATAACATTAAAATATTTAAGACATGGCAATAAATTATATGACAAAAGAAGGCTACGAAGCATTAGTTAAGGAAATTGATAACTTAGAAAAAGTAGAAAGACCTAAAATTAGTGCTCAAATTGCAGAAGCAAGAGAAAAAGGAGATCTATCTGAAAATGCAGAATATGATGCTGCAAAAGAAGCTCAGGGTATGCTTGAAATGAAAATCGCAAAACTAAAAGCTATGCTTGCCGAAAGTAGGATTTTAGACGAGTCAAAGGTTGATTTGAGCAAGGTAGGTGTACTTACCAAAGTTACAGTGATGAACTTTAAAACTAATGCAAAAGTGAGCTACACAATAGTTTCTGAAAAAGAAGCTGATGTAAAAACAGGTAAAATATCAGCTAAATCGCCTATTGGATTGGGACTGATGGGAAAAAAAGTTGGAGATAAAGTAGAGGTAAAAATTCCAGCAGGCACTATAAGTTTTGAAATTCTTGAAATATCATTACCTTAGAAAATGGATAGCATTTTTACAAAAATTATAAAAGGCGAAATTCCATGCTACAAAGTAGCCGAAGACGAAAATCATCTTGCTTTTTTGGATATTATGCCTTTGAAAGAAGCTCATGTGCTTGTGATTACAAAAAAACAAGTTGATTATATTTTTGACCTTGAGCCTTCCGAAATTGCTGACCTCAATAAATTTGCTCAAAGAGTAGCAAAAGCAATAAAAAAGACTGTTGATTGCATAAAAGTTGGAGTAGCAGTTATTGGATTAGAAGTTCCTCATGTTCACATCCATTTAATACCATTACACAGAATTGATGATATTAATTTTTCAAAACCAAAGCTCAAAATGGATTCGGAAACTTTAAAAAAAATGGCTCAAAAAATATCCGAAAAGTTTGTGTAACCTCCTAAAAAAGTGCTTGCTACATGTTTAGCTTTTCAAAGTTTAAATTGTAATTATAAAAAATCTGCAATGATTTTCATTTTATTTTCGGTTTCGCTCCATTCTTTGTCTGGGTTACTTTGAGCAGTTATGCCAGCACCAGCAAATAATCTTATTTGATTTTTTAAAACTTTTGCACATCTGAGATTTACCCAAAAATCAAAATTATTCATTGAATCAATTTTACCCAAAAAGCCTGAATAAAACGAACGATTTAGTTGCTCATAATTTTTAATAAAATCAAATGATTTTTTATAAGGCATACCACAAACTGCCGGCGTTGGATGCAGTTGAATGAGTAATTGGTAAGGTTTATTACTACTGAAATTTATTTCATTAATAATATGAGTTAGATTGCCGTTTTTTAAATTTTTACTGTTTTCTATTTCTATATTTTCTGAACCGTTATTTTTTAATACTTCTACGATATAGTCTTTAACTAATTTTTGTTCATTTGTTTCTTTATCGCCAAATTCATAATTTTCGGTATTTTTTTTTGTGCCAGCAAGGGCAAAAGTTTTCATTTTGCTATTATCATTTTTCAAAAGTAATTCGGGAGTTGCCCCTATCCACAAGTCATCATAGGCTTTTAAACAATATACTAATGAATTTTTATAGTTTTTGCAAAGTGAAATAAATAAATTCTCAAGGCTGAAATTATTGGGTAAGGTTATTGTTTTACACCTTGCATGAACTACTTTATCAAAATTGCCGTTTTTTATAGCTTTAACGGCTTTTTTCACAAGTTCAACATATTCTTTTTTCGAAATATCATGGTCTGTAAATGAAATATTTTTTTCAAAATTTGAAACATTTATTTTTTCGGTTCTTTCAATTTTCCCTTCAAATAAAATACCTTTATTTTCTTTGTTGAAAGGAAAAAATACAAAGCCTGTTTTACCAATTTTATCTATTGAAATTTCAAAAATTTTTGGTTTTATAATTGTATAAACTTCATTAGTGCTAGCGGGCTTCCAATAAATAAAATCATGGTATTTCATATATTATTTTTTATCAAAAATAGCCATGGTAAGCCTGCAAATACATACAGTATTTTTGTTTTCATCAGTAATAAGTACCTGCCATACATGAGTGCTTTTACCCAAGTGAATAGGGCTGGCTTTTGCATAAACCCATCCTTTTGATACTGCTTTTATATGGTTTCCATTAATTTCTAATCCAATACAATTTTTTTCAAAATTTACTGCAAGATTTGATGCTATACTGCCCACGGTTTCGGCAAGTGCTAAACTTGCCCCTCCGTTTAGTATTCCGAAATATTGCATGGTGCGTTTATCTACAGGCATTTTCATTATTACAAAATCATTGCCTATTTCAGTTATTTCCATTGCCAGATGCGATGCAAGTGTGTCATTTAATTTTTTATTTAATGACTCGGGTGTAATATTTTTGCAGTTAAATTTCATATTTATAATTTTGACTACAAAAAAAACAATTTATTTGATACGACATGGAGAAACCGATTATAATAAAAACGGAATTATTCAAGGAAGTGGTATAAATTCAAACCTGAACGAAAACGGATTATTACAAGCTAAACTTTTTCATTTGGCATATAGACATATAAAATTTGATAAAATATATATTTCCGAGCTCAACCGTACTTATCAAAGTGTATTTCCTTTTATAAATGATGGTTTTGAATATGAAAAAATGCACGAGTTGAATGAAATAAACTGGGGAATGATGGAAGGAGCAATGCCAACTAAAGTAAATCAAATTCATTACAACCAAATGATTGAAGACTGGAAAAGCGGGTTTCTTGACAAATGTGTTGAAAATGGCGAATCGCCGGCAAAATTGGCAAATAGGCAAAAGGCAGGTTTTGAAAAAATTATGAAAAAACACAATGAAAATACAATACTAATTTGTATGCACGGAAGAGCATTGAGAAGTTTTCTTTGTTTAATGTTAAAATTGCCATTGAGTAAAATGGAAGATTTTAAACACAGCAACTTTTGCCTATATATTTTAAAGCAAAAAACAGAAACAGAATTTGAAATTTTATTGGAAAACTCTATCGAGCATTTGTGGTAAAACTCAATTATTCAAGATTTTTAGATAGTGCTTCGAGATTATTTTTAAGTTCTTCTTTTCTTTGCTGTCCCAAGTCAGAGTCAGAATCAATAAATCTAAAATATATTTTTTCAAGTTCATTGTCGTCAAACAATGAATTTGCAATTTCAAAAACTTCGTCATCTTCTACAGCAATATGGTCGAGCAAAGCTTCGCAATACTGTTCAAGTTTGTCTTGAGCTTTTTCGTAGTTTTTATTGTCGAGCAATGAAATTATATTAGCTATTGTATCTCTAAAATCACTATGATTTTCAAACATTTCGAATACAATGCCTTGTTCAAGCATTTCATTTGCTTTAACCATTTCTGGGAAAAGAATTAACTCTTCTTTTTGATGATGATATGTATCGGCATAATTTCTGAAAAAATCTATAAGCTGGCGTGCTATACTTTCGTAATGCTCAGTATCACCAAGTTTGATTCTTAATTTTTTAGCAATATTTACTGCTTCTTTAATAATGTTGTGTTCTTGTACTAATAATGTTACCGGATTCATAATATTATGCAATTACCCATGTTTTATCTCCCGACAAAATGCGGTCAAGTGTCATTTTCCCTTTTTTAGCTTGTATAGCATTTATTTGACTAATTAAACTTTCTTCGTAAACAGGTCTTTCAACGGCATATAATATGCCGAATGGTCTTGGAAACATTTCGCCATTTTGTTCCATATTTACAAATTGAGAAAGTAAAAACGCTTTGGTTTTGTTTTTTTCATCGTGTATCCAAAGATTTTCGGGGGCAATTCCTTCTTCTTTGTAATTTACTATTTTGCATGTAAAACTGTCTGTAATCATTATCCCTTTTTCGTCATTCTGCCCAAAAATCAAAGGTTTTCCTTGTTCCAGGAACAAAGCTTCTTCTTTTTTAGTTTCTTTTTCGGTGAATATAAAAAATGCTCCATCATTAAAAACCGGGCAATTTTGATATATTTCTACAAACGAAGTACCTTTAAAATCATTTGCTCTACGCAATACCATTTGCATGTGTTTGGGGTCGCGGTCAATAGTACGCGAAACAAAGGCTGCATTGGCTCCAAGTGCAAGTTCGGGAGGGTTAAATGGGTCTTCGATAGAGCCGTAAGGTGTAGATTTTGTTATTTTTGATTTTTCTGAGGTTGGTGAATATTGTCCCTTAGTAAGACTATAAATTTGATTGTTGAAAACTAAGTAATTGAAGTTAAAATTTTTTCTTAATGAATGAATGAGATGATTACCTCCAATTGAAAAAGAATCGCCATCGCCTGATACTATCCAAACACTTAGCTCAGGATTGGCAGCTTTTACCCCTGAAGCAATTGCTGCTGCACGCCCATGAATACTGTGCATTCCGAAAGTGTCCATATAATATGTAAACCTTGATGAGCAGCCTATTCCCGAAATGAAAACTAAATTTTCTTTAGGTACATTTATATCCGGAAAAATTGTTTGAGCTTGTTTTAATATTGAATAATCTCCACAACCAGGGCACCATTTTACTTCTTGGTCTGACGAAAAATCTTTTGATGTAAGTTTAATGTTTTGTTCTGTAACTGATTCCATTTTTTATTATTTTCAACTTAGCATTTCTGCAATTTTTTCTTTAATTTCTATTGTTGTAAAAGGTAATCCCTGAACTTTAGAAAAACCTTTTGCATCTATCATGTATTTAGCTCTGATTAGTTGTAAAAGTTGTCCTTTATTCATTTCGGGAATTAAAACTTTATCATAGCAATTAAGCAATTCTCCCAGATTTTTAGGGAAAGGATTAATGTATTTAAGATGAATATGTGCAACATCGTATCCTTCTTTTATAGCTTCTCTAACGGCTGTTTTAATTGTACCGTAAGTTGAACCCCAACCTAAAACTAACAGTTTGGCTTTTTCATTTCCGGTATCTGGCTTGGCAAGTGGAATATAATCGGCAATTTTGTTTATTTTTTCTGCTCTAAGGTTAACCATCAGTTCGTGATTGTGATGATTGTAAGATACATTTCCTGTTTCGTTTTCTTTTTCAAGTCCACCAATTCTGTGTTCCATACCTTTTGAACCTGGAATTATCCATGGTCTTACAAGTTTTTCATCTCTTTTGTATGGAAGTATTTCTCCATTGTCACCATTTGGTGATTTTAAGAATGAAACTTTGATTTTTTGTAAACTATCTCCTGACGGAAACCTCCAAGGCTCAGAGCCATTAGCAATATATCCATCAGAAAGAAAAATTACGGGAGTCATGTGTTCAATAGCAATTCTACAAGCTTCGTAAACTACATTAAAACAATCAGAAGGTGAGGTAGCTGCTAATACAACAAGTGGCGATTCTCCGTGTCTTCCGTGCATTGCCATTAGCAAGTCTGATTGCTCTGTTTTGGTTGGCAAACCGGTTGAAGGTCCTCCACGTTGAACATTTATTATCACAAGTGGTATTTCGAGCATTGTTGCAAGTCCTGCTGCTTCGGTTTTAAGAGCCATACCTGGTCCTGATGTAGTAGTAACAGCCAGATTACCCACATAAGCAGCACCTATAGCAGAGCAAATTCCGGCAATTTCATCTTCTGCCTGATAAGTTTTTACTCCATTTGCTTTATATTTTGAAAGTTCATGTAAAATATCTGAAGCCGGTGTAATGGGATACGAACCTAAAAACAAGGGTAATTCAGCTTTTTCCGAAGCGGCGATTAAACCAATAGCAGTAGCATGATTTCCGGTGATATTTCGGTAAACTCCTGCCGGTAATTTTGCCGGGCTTACTTTAAATCTGTTTATAAAAATTTCTGTGCTTTCGCAATAATTATATCCGGCATTTAGTGTTTTGATATTTGCTTTTGCTATTTCGGGTTTTTTTGCAAATTTGCTCTCAATAAATTCTATTGTGTGTTCAAGGGGTTTGTCAAACATCCAAAATAACAAACCTAATACAAACATATTTTTCGAACGCTCTATTTCTTTTGTCCCCAAACCGCTATCTATCAAACAATCTTTTGTGTGTTTTGAAATATCAATTTTATGCACAACATAATTGTCTAAACTTCCATCGTTCAATGGGTCAGCCCCTTCAGGATATTTTGCAAGGCCTAAGTTTTTTCTGTCAAAACCCGAAATATTTGCAATTATAATTCCACCGCGTTTCAATTTTGGTAAATCAACTTTAAGTGCTGCTGCATTCATTGCAACTAACACATCAAAACTATCGCCCGGTGTGTAAATTTCTTTACTTCCAAAATGTACTTGAAAGCCCGAAACACCGGCTACAGTACCTATTGGAGCCCGTATTTCTGACGGATAATCGGGAAATGTGCTTAAATCATTTCCAAGTAATGCAGCGGTATCTGTAAACTGCATACCGGTTAATTGCATTCCATCGCCAGAATCACCCGAAAATCGTACAACAACACTTTCTAATTCTTCACTTACAGAAGCATTTTCTGTAAAATCAACGCCTGAATTCATTTAATAATTTTAATGAGAATAAATTTTTTTATGGATGTAATGATGCTTTTTTTGCCGAAAGTTCTTCTTTTGATTCAACATTGTCTTCATCGGGCAAACAACAATCAACAGGACATACCGATGCACATTGTGGTTCGTCATGAAACCCTACACATTCTGTGCATTTATCAGTAACAATATAATAATAATCATTTGAAACGGGTGCTTGAGCATCACTTGCATCTACGTTCATACCGCTTTTTGATACAAAAGTGCCTGAAAGTTCGGTGCCGTCAGAAAATCTCCATTCGCTTCCTCCTTCATAAATTGCTCCATTTGGACATTCGGGTTCGCAAGCCCCGCAATTGATACAATCGTCAGTTATTTTTATAGCCATATTATTTAATAGTTTTAATGGCTTCAAAATAACATCAAATTATTCTTTTTTACAATGATGTAAATCAAAAGCATCAAAAAGCTTAAATTTTTAAATCGTTTGAATGAAAATTAACATTAAGTTCCAAATAATTTCAATTTAGCTTTTTCTATTGTTGAATTTGAGAAAATGCAACAAAGTTATATTTTTGCAGTAATGAAATATGTAGCAGAAATAAATGTAATGCCTCACAAAAATTTACTCGATCCACAAGGCAAGGCTGTGAGTGGAAGTATGGCTGCAATTGGGCTTCCACAAGTTTCAAACGTAAGAGTGGGAAAACATATTTCTCTCGAAATAGAAGCCTTAAACGAAAATGAAGCATTCCAAAAAGCTGACGAAGCATGCAAAAAACTTCTCGCCAATCAAGTAATGGAATATTACGAAATTTCAATTCATTCAATTTAAAATTTATAATTTAAAAGTGGAAGTTGAGCAACTTTATACCGATTGTCTTGCACAGGCAACATATTATGTTGAAAGTAATGGAGAAGTAGCAATTATAGACCCTCTTAGAGATTATTATACATATATTGAAAAAGCAAAAGCCCAAGGACATAAAATTAAATACATTTTCGAAACTCACTTTCATGCTGATTTTGTTTCAGGACATATTGATTTAGCAAATGCAACCGGAGCAAAAATAATTTTTGGTCCTGGAGCCAAAACTAATTATGAAATTGTTATTGCTAATGATAATCAGGTTTTTGAACTTGGAAATATAAACATAAAAGCCCTGCACACACCGGGTCATACTCTTGAAAGTACTTCGTATCTTGTTACAGACGAAAACGGTAATGACTATTGTGTTTTTACAGGCGATACCCTTTTTATTGGAGATGTAGGAAGACCTGATTTACTTGATAAAAATTCAGATTTATCACCTAAAACGATGGCTGAAATGCTATATTTATCAATAAACAATAAATTGAAGCCACTTAATGATAGAGTTATTGTATACCCGGCTCATGGCTCCGGTTCGGCTTGCGGAAAAAATCTAAGTAAAGAAAAATCAAGTACAATTGGAACTCAAAAACTTGAAAATTATGCAATGTCTGATATTAGCAAAGAAGATTTTGTAAAATCTTTATTAGATGGAATTGTTGCACCCCCTGAATATTTTTTTAACGATGCCCGTTTAAACAAAACAGGATACAGCAGTATTGACGAAATTTTAAACAAAGGTTTTGTTAGCCTTGAAACATCCGATTTTAAAAATCTTAAAAAAAACGGAACTTTGATAATTGATAGCCGAAACCCCCTTGATTTTGAAAGTGGTTTTATACCGGGGTCGGTTAATATCGGATTAAACGGTCAATTTGCAATTTGGGCTGCTACATTGTTTGATTTAGATAGAAAAATTATACTGGTGTGCGATGAAGGAAATGAAAAAGAAAGTATTATTAGATTAGCAAGAGTAGGCTTTGATAATATTGCAGGTTTTATAAAAGGTGGAATTAAAACTTGGATTGATGAAGGTAATGAAATAGATTTACTTATATCTGTATATCCCGAAGAATTGGGGTTAGAACAAAAACATGGGAAAAGTATTGAAATTATTGACGTTAGAAAACCTTCTGAATTTGAAAATGGATATGTAGATGGTGCTATAAACTTTTCACTTGCACAAATACAAAGTAAACTTGACGAAATTGATAAAGAAAAAAACCTCTACCTATATTGTCAAAGAGGTTATAGAAGTGTTGTTGCGTCTTCAATTCTTAAAGCAAATGGATTTGTAAGGGTTAATAATGTTTACGGAGGATACGAAGAAATAAAAAATGAAGCAGGAGTTAAACTTTCAAAATAATAAAATGAAAAATTATCATAATTCAACAAAATGAGTGTATTAGTAAATAAAAATTCAAAAATTGTCGTACAAGGATTTACGGGTAATGAAGGTACATTTCATGCCAGACAGATGATAGAATACGGTACAAATGTAGTTGGTGGAATTACACCAGGCAAAGGCGGGCAAACGCATTTGGGTTGCCCGGTATTTAATACCGTTAGCGATGCAGTTAAAAATACAGGAGCAGATGTATCAATAATATTTGTACCACCGGCATTTGCAGCCGATGCAATAATGGAAGCGGCTGATGCTGGTATAAAAGTAATAGTTTGTATTACAGAAGGCATTCCGGTAAAAGATATGATTGGTGCAAAAGCATACATTAAAAAGAGAAATTGTGTACTTGTAGGACCCAATTGTCCTGGGGTAATTACTCCCGATGAAGCAAAAGTAGGTATAATGCCAGGGTTTGTTTTCAAAAAAGGAAGAATAGGAATTGTATCAAAATCCGGAACATTAACATACGAAGCAGCAGACCAGATAGTAAAAGCCGGCTTAGGTATTTCTACGGCTATTGGTATTGGTGGCGATCCAATAATTGGCACATCAACCAAAGATGCAGTAGAAATGCTAATGAACGACCCCGAAACAGACGCTATTGTTATGATAGGCGAAATTGGAGGAAATTATGAGGCCGAAGCTGCAAAATGGATTAGCAAAAACGGTAATCAAAAAAAAGTTGTGGCATTTATTGCAGGACAAACAGCACCTCCGGGTCGCCGTATGGGTCATGCAGGAGCTATTATTGGTGGAAGTGACGACACAGCCGCAGCCAAAAAGAAAATTCTATCACAAAACGGAATTTTTGTGGTTGATTCTCCTGCTGATATTGGAATTAAAATGAAAGAAGTTTTGAGCTTGGCTTCAAATTAATAATAATTGAATATAATTGGTATTACAGGAACACTGGGTGCCGGCAAAGGTACAATTGTAGATTATCTTACAAAAAATTTCGGATACATCCATTTTTCTGTGAGAAATTATTTGATAGAAGTAATTAAAGGCAAAGGAGGAGAACCCAATCGCGATAGTTTTGTTACTACAGCCAATGAACTAAGAGAAAAAAACGGAGCTTCATTTATAATTGACGAACTTTATAATAAAGCTTTAAAAACTAATTCAAATTGTATAATTGAAAGCATTAGAACTGTAGGCGAAATTGAATCATTAAGAAAAAAAGGCAATTTCATTCTTTTTGCAGTTGATGCTGATATAAAATTGAGATATTCGAGAATAACTGAAAGAGCTTCGGAAACAGACAAAATAAACCTTGAAACTTTTATTGAAAACGAAAATCGCGAAATGCACTCAACCGACCCCAATATGCAGAATTTATCAGCATGTATGAGCCTTGCTGATTTCAGTTTTTTAAATAACGGAAAAGTTGACGAATTGTATTTGAACGTAGATAATGTAATGAAATTTTTAAACAATCATAAGCAAAATGAACCAAAATAATGAAACAAAATATATAAGACCAACCTGGGATGAGTATTTTATGGAGGTGATGGAATCAATAAGCAAAAGAGCAACATGCGGCAGAGGCCGAAGCGGATGTGTTATTGCTAAAAACAATCAATTGCTTGTAACCGGATATGTTGGCTCTCCTATTGGTTTACCCCATTGCGACGAAGTAGGACACCTTATGAAAAAAATGATTCACGAAGATGATTCTATAACCGAGCATTGTGTAAGAACCGTACATGCAGAGCAGAATGCCATTTGCCAAGCAGCAAAAAGAGGTGTAGCCTTAGAAGGTTCAACACTTTATTGCCGTATGACCCCGTGCAGAGTTTGTGCCATGCTAATAATAAATTGCGGAATAATAAGAGTAGTATGCGAAAGAAAATACCATTCAGGCCGCGAAAGCGAAAAAATGTTTAAGGATGCAGGTGTTTCGCTTGAGTTTTTTCATGACGAAATACAACAATACGAAAAACACAAATAATATTTTTGTAAAAAATCCTTTTGAAATTAAAAATTAAAAATTTTACTTTTGTAGAATAATTCTAAATAACAAAATGACAACAGAAAGAAATATTACTGTTTATGCAGAATCAACACCCAATCCAAACAGTATGAAGTTTGTTATGAACTGTATGCTTTTGCCAAATGAAAGCGTAGATTTCAGAAATGTATCAGATGCTTCAAATTCACCATTTGCACAGGAATTGTTTAATTTTCCTTTTGTAAACGGTGTTTTTATAATGAACAATTTTGTTTCTGTTACCAAATCAGAAAATGTAGAGTGGATAGAAGTAACCTCCGAACTTAGAGAATTTATAAAAAAGTACGTAGATTCAGGTAAAACAATTATCGAACCCAAACAGGAACTTACTGTTGAAGAAGAAAATGAAGTTATTATAAAAATTAAAAAATTGCTTGACGACCATGTTAAACCGGCTGTGGAGATGGATGGCGGAGCAATTGATTTTATTGACTTTAGCGATGGTATAGTAACTGTATCAATGAAAGGTGCATGTAGTGGTTGCCCTTCATCTACTCTTACATTAAAAGCCGGTATAGAAAACCTTTTAAAACGTATGGTGCCCGAAGTTCAGGCAGTAGAAGCAGAAATGGGATAAATTTATCTTACAAGATGAACAACTCCTTTTAAAAAATTAATATTTCCGTTTGAACAGTTAGACTTTATGTAAAGTGTCCATATATAAACATCATTTGGAGAAAGTTTATTATTTATAAAACCATCCCAACCACTTTGTGGATTTGTAGATTCAAATATCTTTTGCCCCCAACGGTCAAATATTGCGAATTTGTAATAATTGAAAGTTGAAATATCAGAAACAGGTTTAAAAACATCATTCAACAAATTATTGTCGGGAGTAAATGCATTTGGTACCCATACGTTTCCTAATCCTTTGTAAACATCAACATCCATAGAATCGTAAGCAATAAAATTGCACAATTTATCTTTTACCCACACAGTGTATCTTCCGGTTTGATTTATAGTAATTGATGGGTTGCTGCTTCCGTTGTTCCATTTAGTTATAAAGTTTAATGTATCATATATGCCGGTTCGAAGGGTTAAAGTATCATTATTGCAAATTTCGGTTCTGGGCGAACCTATATTTAGGTTGAATTTGTTTCTTTTAGTTACAATTATTGAATCAATTGCTTTACAAGTTCTTTCTTCAACTTTAAGAATATATTTTCCCCCTTTATTTATATGAATTCGCGAAAGAGTATCGCCAGTGTTCCATAAATATCTATCAGCAATAGTATTAGTACCTATAATTAAATCAAAGTCACCGCAAACAATAGTATCGTTTCCAAGATCTATTTTGGGTAATGGTTGTAAATCAATAAATACAGAATCGCGTTTTATACAACCGCCATTATTTACTTCGAGCCAATATAAGCCCTTTTTGTTTACTACAAGTTCAGGATCGGTTGAGCTATCAGACCAAAGATATGAATCAAAAACTCTATTTGCAACTGTAAGTGTTTTTGATAAAGTATCTCCACAAAACAAGGTGTCATTTCCAATAGAGATATTGGCTACTCCGGGTAATATTTTTTTACAATTTATAAAACTTCCGCAATCGGTAAACACTTCAACACAATATTCACCGTAAGCATTTACTCTTATTTTATGAGCTGTATCATCAGTAATTGTTATTTTAGGGTCTTTGCATGTCCATTTCACTTTTCGTGTATAATTTCCGGCATCAAGCTCCACATCAAAACCATCTTTGCAAATAAAAGTATCGCGTCCCATATTTGTTTTGTGTTTAAAACTGCCTGATTCTATAAATACATAAGTATCTAATAAACGATCGTTCACATCGGCTACTGCAAGTTTTATTGTGTAGGTTTGGCAAGGAACAAGTTTTAACGTTGCAGTGAGAATTTTTGTAAGCCCATCAGCCTGTAATGTTTTTTCGCCATTAGGGTTATTTATAAAATATGAAGTATTTCGTAGATGATTTATATTATCAATACACACTGGTAAATTTGTGCCGGGGACAAGAGCAACGTTTTGTTCGCCCGAAATGCCGGGGCCACTTATAAAAAAACCAAAAATATCACTAAAATTCTGATCAACGTATTCAAGGTATTCTTCAGAAGCAAAAACATAATTGAATACAATTTCTTCGGTTTGAGGTACAAAGTCAAACTGAAGAATTACGGCATCAAAAGTTTTGCCAACGGCAAAAACATCTAATAAGGCACTTCCAGGCATATTCGAACCTGTTTCGAATGATGTTTTTGAAGGATTATTATTTGGTCCCTTTGCTCCTATAGCTACACCGCTTGATAAAATAATTCCGGCTTCCATATTAAGTTTTGTTGATTTTCCATTCTCAAAAAAACCACTTGCCCTATTATAACCAGTATATTGGATATTTGAAATTTTTATATTCTGCCCTTTGCCAACCAATACGTTTGAAACAAGAATTATTGGATCGGTTTCTCCAACAATCAATTGCGATTTTGCAATTTGTTGAAGTAAAATGGTAATAATTAATAATGAAATCTTAGGTAGCTTTCTCAAAAACTTTATAATATCGTTTACAAAATAAATCAAATTTTTTTTAAAAATACACCCTCTCAAACTAATAATTAGCACTTTTTGTTATTTTATTACAATTTATAGACGCAATTTTTTATATTTTTATTACCATAAGATTTAATTTCAGTAGATTTGCATTTATGAAAAGATATTTTACAATTATTGTTACTTTTATTATAGCTTTTAGCGGATTTTCGCAGTCTATTTTTCGTCCGGCACTGGCATATAACGAACATTTTTGTTCAGAGCCCGAAATTGTTGTTTACAGCACTTTTATAAATAAATTTACTTCGAGCAAATTGAGATTTGTGAGAATTTCAAATATATTAACAAGTACATGGACTTCGGCATATTGCGATTGCGAACTTTGTAGAGATGTAAAAACTGATACTGCTGATTTTATTCTTCCTGTTGGCGATTCTTGCACTACTTCGATGCATTTTTATCCTGCAAATAAAAAAGGATTAGGCTCGGTTCAAATTAAAATTTTTGATACTGCAAATGCATCGGTTTTTGTAATTGGAGAGTACAGAGCTTCGTGCTGGGGACTATCGTCATCCTTTATGGATATGAATGATATTAAAATATATCCAAACCCATCAAATTCTTCGTTGACGGTTTCTTTTGGCTCAATTGAACCATATACTTTAAATGTAGTTACAGCAGATGGCAAATTGCTTATGAAAACCAAAGTTGAAGGATTAAATCACAAAATTGATATTTCATCGTTTGCCCCAGGACTCTATAGTATCAAAATTGAAAGTGGTGGAAAATTGTTTTTTACAAGATTTATTAAAATATAAACTATAAAAATTTGCATGAAAAAATCACTTGAATTGATTTTTGTTTTATTCAGTATTATAATTATTTCGTGTGCCGGAAAAAATACCGAAACTACTGAAAACAATAATATTAGCCCAAACGATTTAAAACTTGTAAGCGTTTTAAACAGGCAATTTAATGCCGTATTAAGTTCTCCAGAAATTTTGCCTCCTGAAATGAGTTTGGCTGAGCAAAATTCACAATCTTCGGTTATCAAAGGCAAAATTGAAGGAAAAAATACAAGGGCAATTTATTTGCAGGAAATTACCAGAGAAAAACTTGTATTTGTTGATAGTACAAAAGTTGACAATGATGGAAATTTTAGTTTTAATGTATCAAAATTTACAACTCCAACAATTTGTTTTTTAACTTTAAATTCAAATAATCCACCAGGCATACCCATAGTTGTTGGTGCTAAAACCAAACTCAGCCTTGCAATTAAAAACGATGGCTGGATTACATATACTGTAAAAGGCGATAAAGAAAACAATTTGATAAATGAGCTTTACAAAATTTATTTGAATCACGATAAAAATCTTCAAGATTTTAACCGCGAAGTTTCAAAAATTGATCCAGCACTGGTGACTGATAGCCTTAGAACAGTTGTAGGAGACAGATTTAAACAAATGCAAAAAAACAGAACAGATGATATTTCAGAATTTATAAATACCAAAGAAAGTTGTTTGGCTTTGTATTTTGCAGTTACATTTTTGTTTGAAGAGCCTGATATATTACTTATGGAAACGGCATACAGCAAATTAAACAAAACAATGCCTACGTCAAAATACACAAAAGACCTAAAAATAACAATTGATTCTGTATCGCCTCTTGAAGTTGGAGGGTTAGCTCCCGAAATAGAATTGCAAAACTTTGATGGTAAAATGGTAAAACTATCATCTCTCAGAGGAAAAGTAGTATTGATTGATTTTTGGGCATCGTGGTGTGGACCATGTCGCAGAGAGAATCCAAACGTTGTGGCTATGTACAGTAAATTCAAAAGCAAAGGGTTTGAAATATTTGGAGTTTCGCTTGACGAAAACAGCGAAAAATGGAAAGCTGCTGTACAAAATGACGGACTTACTTGGATACATGTAAGCGACCTAAAAGGGTGGCAAAGTATGGCAGCACGTATTTATCAAGTTTCGTCAATTCCCTTTACAGTTTTGCTTGACAAAAACGGCAGAGTCATTGCAAAAGGATTAAGAGGTGCTGACCTCGAAGCAAAACTCGATGAAATTTTAAAATAAATTTTATGTTTCTTTAATGTCGGAAACCGAACTAAAAAATAAAATTTTAATTGTAGATGACGAGGATGATATTATTGAATTTATAAAATACTTGCTATTAAAGGAGAGTTTTATTGTTGACTCGGCAAAAAATGGTATAGAAGCTATAAGAAAAGCAAAAATTTTTAAACCCGATTTAATACTTATGGATGTAATGATGCCTCAATTAGACGGAATAGAAGCTTGCAGGCAAATAAAATCAAACCCGGAGTTTGATAAAATATCAGTAGTTTTTCTTACAGCTCGTTCCGAAGAGTTTTCAGAACTTGCTGGATTTGATGCAGGAGCCGAAGACTACATTTATAAACCAATTAAACCAAGAGCTTTAATAAGCAGGCTAAAAGTAATTTTAAAAAGAAATAAACCAAATGAAAATGAACTTTCTCTTATTAAAATTAGCGATTTTGAAATTGATAAAAGTACTTATTCTGTTTCAGTAAAGGGCGATAAAATTTTTTTACCCAAAAAAGAATTTGATTTACTTTACCTGCTTGCTTCAAAACCAAATATAATTTTTAACAGAGATAAAATATTAGCAGCCGTATGGGGTGATGAAGTAATTGTTGGCGATAGAACCATTGATGTGCATATTCGAAAAATCAGAGAAAAAATAGGCGAAAGTTATATTTCAACTATAAAAGGCATAGGGTATAAATTTGTAATTTAAAAAAATAATTTATAAAATAATTTGTTTAATACGCCCGAACTCAAACAGGATTTTGAAAAATGTGTTCAAATTAAAAAATTTGATGAAGACCACATCATTATTGAACCTGGACAATATATAAAATTTATTCCTATTGTTAAAAATGGGTGCATAAGAGTAGTTAGACAAGACGATGATGGAAATGAAATTTTTCTTTACCATATTATGCCTGGCGAAACATGTGCTTTATCGCTTACTTGTTGCTCAAATTATCGTACAAGCGAAGTAAAAACTATAGCCGAAGAAAATACACAGATTTGGGCAATACCCGTAAGCAAATACGAAGAATGGCAGAAATTTTCAGAATGGAGGGATTTCATTGGTCTTTCTTACCAAAAAAGATTTGAAAAATTGCTTAATGTAATAGATGATATAGCTTTTAACAATCTTGACAACAGAATTTTAAAATATCTTTTACATAGGGCAAATGCAACAAGAAACGATGTTTTACATGTAAGTCACGAAGAAATAGCACGAGAACTGAATATACAACGTGAATCTGCTACAAGATTGCTTAAAAAACTAAAAAAACTCGGTATAATTGAAACCGGAAGAAATAAAATAAAAATTCTTAAAAAAACTTTCGAATTGTAACAATTGTTCCTATTTGAGCAAAATACATGCTCTAATTTTGCATCATAAAATTTGAGGAAATGAAAAGTTTAAGTAAAACTATTATTATTACTTTAGGTGTTATTGTTGGAACAATTTCGGGCTTTTTTTACTGGAAATTTGTTGGATGTGCATCTGGTACTTGTCCAATAACATCAAACCCTATAGTTTCATCAATTTACGGTGCAGTTATGGGGGGATTAGTTTTCAGTTTTTTTAAAAAATAAAATAAAAAATATAATGAACATAGAAAATTTAATTAAAAACAAAAATGCAAAAATCGTTGATGTAAGAACTCCAAACGAGTTTTGTGTTGGATGCGTTGAAGGGTCGGTAAATATACCATTAAACGAACTTCCGTACAGAATTGACGAAATTAAAGAAATGAACAGTCCGGTTATATTATGTTGTGCTTCGGGTATAAGAAGCAAAATTGCTACAGATATTGTACAGCAACATTCAATTGAATGTTACAATGGCGGTTCGTGGCTTGATGTTGTAGGATTTATTAATTAAAAAAATGATAAGAAAAATTTTAGATATTTTTGGTTTATCAAAACCCGCAGTAGACTACAAAGAATTGATTAACAACGGTGGGATAATTTTAGATGTAAGATCAAAGGGTGAATTTGCTGGAGGGCATATTAAAAATTCGGTAAATATACCTGTTGAAAATCTTTCAGGTTTTCTTTCAAAATTAAAAGACAAAAATCAACCCATTATTACTTGCTGTGCATCGGGTATGAGAAGTGCGTCTGCAAAAAGCATTTTAAAATCAAAAGGTTTTCTGCAAGTACACAATGGAGGAGCATGGCATAAACTTCAAAATAAATTATAAAATAAAATAAAAAAATGGAACCACATTATTATAACGTAAACGTTAATTGGAAAAATGACAGAATTGGTGAGTTAGAATCGCCTGAGTTAATTACAAAAATTGAAGTAGCAACACCACCTCAATTCAACAAAGGAATAGAAGGAATTTGGTCTCCCGAACATTTGTTTACCGCAGCAGTTAGCAGTTGTTATATGACTACATTTCTTGCCATAGCCGAAAACTCAAAACTTGAATTCGAAAGTTTTTCATGCAACTCAAAAGGAAAACTTGAGCAAGTTGATGGAAAATTTGTAATGTCTGAAGTGATTTTAGAACCAAAATTAACTATTATAAAAAGCGAAGATATTGAAAAAGCAAACCGAATACTTGAAAAATCAGAAAAAGCTTGTTTAATTTCAAATTCAATAAATTCAAAAATTTCATTGATACCTCATATTGAAATTGCCAATAGTATAATTTTAAATAATTAGATAGTCATGAAATCAAGTTTTTCGCAAATTATTAATGAAAATATTCCTGTTTTGGTTGATTTTTATGCAGAATGGTGCGGACCTTGCAAAACAATGAAACCCATACTTGAAGATTTAAAGGGAAAAGTTGGCGATAAAGCAAAAATTATAAAAATTGATGTTGACCGCAACCCTTCAATAGCTTTAACATATCAGATACAAGGCGTTCCTACGCTTATTCTATTTAAAAATGGTGAAGCAAAATGGAGGCAATCAGGAGTAGTTTCTTCAAGTGAATTACAAATGATTATTTCTAAATTTTCTTAATCATATTCTAAAAAATAATAAACCCTAATTGTGCTAAATTCACCCAAAAAAGCACAATTGGGGTTTTGTAATCTTAAGTCAAAATTTTTTTTTCTTGTTTTAATAAAAAAAATATTTCAAATTTGCTGCGTCTTAGGAAAAAATCAAAAATTCCTTATTTCGACAAATCCAATTTTAGTTTAGTATTAAAACAACAAATAATAATTCTTTAATTTATATATTTCATGTTTAAGCGTGAATCACTCGAACTTATGTCAATTGCAGAACTCAACGAAATTGCTGCAGCACTTGGCATAGAAGATAAAAAAAGTTCTAAAGACGATTTGATAAATTACATCATATCTGAACAAGAAAAATTTCTTTTTGGTCCAAACCAAACTGTAGAACCGCCATTAGAAGAAAAAAAACCTGCAAAAGCCAAAAAAACTAAGGCAAAAACAGAAAAAAACGATAATGAAAAAGAAATAATTCAAGAGCCAAGTATTGAATTACCCATTATTGAAGAAACAACAACTGATCCTGAACAAAAAAAACGCAAAAGAAATAAAAAAGTAATAGAATCTGAACCGCTTCCGGAGCTTATTACAGAAGAAACAAGTACCGAAAGTGAAACAATTATAAATGATACTTTCGAAATGCCTTTAGCCAATGAAGTACCTGAAGAGAAAGAATTAGTAATTGCTGAACAAGTGCAGCAACCCCAGCGAAACGAAAATACAAGACAAGAACAGCAGAAAAATCAAAAATTATTTGACGAAGCTTTAATAAACTTTCTTGAAACAGAAGGCAATGTAACAACACAAGGCGTACTCGAAGTTATACCCGATGGATATGGATTTTTGCGTTCGTCTGATTACAATTATATGCCATCACCTGATGATGTTTATATTTCACCCTCACAAATAAAACATCACGGGCTACGTACAGGCGATACTGTAAAAGGTACAATTAGACCTCCCAAAGAAGGTGAAAAATACTTTGCTCTGATAAAAGTTGAAACAATAAACGGAAAAAGCCCCGAAATGGTTAGAGACCGCGTTTCATTTGAGCATTTAACTCCGCTATTTCCTGAAGAAAAATTGAATTTGTGCGATAATCCACGTCATTTTTCAAATAGAATTATTGACATGATTTCGCCTATAGGAAAGGGGCAAAGAGGCTTAATTGTTGCACAACCCAAAACCGGTAAAACAACATTGTTAAAAGGGCTTGCTAATGCAATTGCTGCTAATCATCCTGAGGTTTATATGATTATTCTATTAGTTGATGAACGCCCTGAAGAGGTAACAGACATGGCAAGAAGCGTGAAAGCCGAAGTAGTTGCAAGCACCTTTGATGAACCTGCTGACAAACATGTAAAACTTGCAAATATTGTACTCGAAAAAGCAAAACGACTTACAGAATGCGGACACGATGTAGTGATTTTACTCGATTCAATTACACGTTTGGCAAGAGCTTATAACACTGTTCAACCTGCTTCAGGCAAAATTCTATCAGGTGGTGTAGATGCAAATGCTTTGCAAAAACCAAAGAGGTTTTTTGGTGCAGCTCGTAAAATAGAATTTGGAGGTTCTTTAACTATAATTGCCACTGCTCTTACCGAAACCGGCTCAAAAATGGATGAAGTTATTTTTGAAGAATTTAAAGGAACCGGCAATATGGAATTGCAGTTAGACCGCAAATTGAGTAACAAACGCATATATCCGGCAATAGATATCATTTCATCAGGTACTCGCCGCGAAGATTTATTGTTAGACAAAGGCGTTTTGCAAAAAATGTGGATTTTAAGAAACTATATGGCTGATATGAATCCCGAAGAAAGCATGAATACAATGCTAAAACACATGGAAAGCACAAAAGACAACATGGAGTTTTTAAACAGCATGAACGGTTAAAACATATTTATTTTTCAAATGTTCATAAAAAAAATGAACGAAAATAAAATTTTAAGCATTAATGACTATTTAAAAAGAATAGATAATGATAAAAAGTTAAAACTTATAGAAATCAGAAACCTTGTGAAATTAAATTTTCCTGAAGCAATAGAAACTATAAGTTTCAAAATGCCTGCATTTAAACTTAATGGGAAAATTCTTATATATTTTGCAGCTTTTAAAAATCATATCAGTATTTTCCCGGCACCACGTACTGTAAACGAATTTGAAAGTGAGCTAAAAAATTACAAAGGCGGAAAAGGCACAATTCAATTTACCGATGGGCAGCCCATACCTGTAAAATTAATTGAGAAAATATTAATATTTCGTGCACAAACTATTATTAATAAGAATAAAAAATCAAATAAATGATATCCCCACAAGAAATAATTCTTGCATATTCACAAGGATATTTTCCTATGGCGCACCCTGATGAAGGTAATAAAATTTATTGGCATTTTCCTCATAGAAGGGCAATAATACCCATTGACCATAATTTTAAAGTAAGTAAAAATCTAAAAAAACTTTATGAAAAAAATATTTTTGAATTAAATCAAAATAAAGATTTTGAAAAAGTAATTAGAAAATGTGCCGAAAGAGATGAAACTTGGATATCGGAAGAAATTATAGAAACATACTGCAACCTGAATAAACTGGGCTTTGCACACAGTTTTGAAGTATGGCAAAACGGCAAACTTGCAGGTGGTTTATATGGAATAGCAATAAATAAAGCATTTTTTGGCGAAAGTATGTTTTTTGAAGTGAGTAATGCATCAAAAATTGCATTGATATATTTGGTAGAAACTCTTAGAATAAATAAATTTAAATTATTGGATAGCCAATATTTAAACAGTCATATCGAGCAATTTGGAGCTTATGAAATAAGTAGTGATAAATATTTGAAACTACTTAAAAATGCTTTGAAAAAGCATTGATTAAACTCCTATGCAATCACAATATTTATATTTTTTAATTTTTAGTTATTTTTGAAAAAAAAATGTCGAAAAAAAAACATCGAAATCCTGAAATAAAGCCTGCTGCTGCACAAGCAAAGCCCAAAAACAAAGAAATACGCAAACCATTAAAAGAAAGATTTAAAGATTTTTTTACACAAAAGCGTACATTTTTTTTCACCGAACCATTAGCTGCATTAAAACAGGACGAGTTTAAAAAAACTTGGGCAAATGGGCAGCATCCATTTTATCGGTTCATTTTTGCCATTTTAGTAATTAGTTCTTTTATTTTCATACCATATCTAAGTTTTGACTTTGGAATAACCTGGGACGAATTTGAGGACATTGGATATTTTAATGAAGTACTTGCATATTTTACTTCCTTTGGCGAAGATAAGCGCTGTCTTGATGTGGAAGGTACAATGCAAGGACATGAAGTAAAAACCGCTCTTATTCCACATCTTGTAAATTACGGTCCTTTTGTAAACCTCAGCAGTGCATTTGCATATAAATTTTTATCGCCTTTTGGCTTGTACGAAACCCGCCACTTAGTAGTTTCATTATTTACTTGCATAGGGCTAATGTTTACAGGACTTTTGGCTAAACGTGCAGGCAATTGGCAAACAGCAGTTTTAGCTTTTCTGTTTATACTTCTTACACCTACAATTTTTGGGCATGGTATGAACAATCAGAAAGACATACCTTTTATGGCATTTTATGTAGTTTCTCTTTATTATATAATAAAATTTATTGAAGAAATGCCCGACCCAACTCGAGGTACATGGATAAAACTCGGAATAAGCATGGGGATTTTGATGAGTATAAGAGTAGGTGGTCTTATAGTTTTTGCTTATCTTTTACTCTTTTCAGCAATTTTGTTTTTGATAAATGTTTACAAGAAAAATCATTCATTCAATAGTTCAAATATTTGGCTATATATAAAAAAACTATTTAAACCAATTGCACTTGGCTATGGTGTAGGTGTTATATTTTGGCCAGCAGCATTACAAGCTCCATTTAAGCATCCATTTGAAGCGTTGAAAAACTTTGAAAAATTTAGTTTGGTTCATATTTACGAAATTTTTGAGGGCAAAAAGTATTACATGAAAGATTTTCCATGGTATTACGAGCCAAAAAGTATGTTAATTACTATACCGCTTTTTGTACTTGCAGGATATGCACTTGCTCTTATTTTATCGTCAATTGATTTTAAAAAGATAAAACTATGGCATGTGTTGATTTTGCTATTTGCTACTGCATTTCCCGTTTTTTATATTATTTATAAAAAATCAGCAGTTTACAGTAGTTGGAGGCATTTACTGTTTGTTTATCCAACAATAGTAGTAATGGCTGCTATAGGTTGGCAGAGATTAATTCACAAAATAAAATCAGGATATTTAAAATGGGTTACGGTAATTATTATAATTGCACTTGCAGGAAAAACAGGTGCATGGATGATAAAAAATCATCCATACCAGTATTTGTATTACAACGAAATAGTAGGTGGTGTAAAAGGTGCTTATGGCAATTACGAAACCGATTATTGGTGCCAAAGTCCAAGAGCAGCAATAGAATGGCTCCTTGAAAATGAAAATCTAAAAAATACTAAAAAGAGAATTTTTGTAGCCAGCAATAATGAAAGCCATAGTATGAGCTATTATGCCGAAAAACAAACCGACAGCATTACAATTGTATGGACACGTGATTTTGAATGGGATGAAAAATATTGGGATTATGCAATTTTTACAACCCGTACTCTCAGCAAAGTTCAATTAACAAATGGATATTTTCCGCTAAAAGGTACAATTCATAAAATTACTGTTGACGGAGTGCCAATAGCAATAGTAGTGAAAAGACAGAATTTTGATTACTATCAAGCTATTAAACTAAAACACGAAAACAAACTTGACACCGCCCTTATTTTATTTAAAAAAGCAACAAAATATGCCCCATTAAACGAAGGACCTTACCGAGAAATGGGATATATAAAATTTATTCAAAACAAATTTGACGAAGCTGTGCCATTATTAAAAAAATCAATAGAACTGTGTCCCGAAAACTATTATTCATTCACATATTTAGGATATTTATATCAACAGAAAAAAAATACAGATTCAGCCGAGTATTATTTTAAAAAAGCTATAGAATACAAGCAAAACATGAGTAGTGCATGGGATGGATTGGGCACAATTTCATTAGAAAAAAACGATGCCTACACTGCCAAAAAGCAACTATTGCGTGCCGCTGAATACGGAGGCAATAATTATTTTTTATATTACAATATTGGAAGAGTTTACGAAATACTTAGTTACCCCGATTCTGCTCTTATATACTATGATTATTCTACTAAATTAAATCCTAATTTTCCATATCCATACAAGTCAATAGGTGAAATATTGAAACGTCAGGGCAATCCTCAGGCTGATGAATTTTTAAACAGAGCAAGACAAATGGGTTTGCAATAACATGTCTATAAATTGTAAAATTTCTCAATTATGCTGTAATAAAATACCAAATAAAGTGTTTTTTAAAAAAACAATTTGATAAAATAATAAAACAAATTATTTTTACATAACTTTTTAATTAAAAGTTGCGTCAATATATAAAAAGTGCGAAAATTTCTAACTATAGCATTGTTTCTTCTGGTAGGTTTAAAACTAAGTGCTTCACACATTGTAGGTGGTGATATATATTACCAGCATCTTGGCAATGATCTTTACCGTATTACCATGAAACTTTATGTTGATTGCTATAATGGAAGACCCGAAGCAATAGAATCTGATAAAAAAGCATATTTTGGGATTTTTGATGGAGCAAATAATGATTATATCAAAGGAATTGAAATAGAAAGAACAGGACCCGTACATCTTTCGGGGGTACCGTACAAGTGCATTGTAAATACAGAATCTGTTTGTGTTGACCAATACACCTATGTTTTTGAAACAGAGTTACCCAAACGCAAAGGAGGTTATATAATTGCATTTCAACGATGCTGCCGAAACAATACTATTAAAAATATTACAAATCCTGGCGGTACGGGTTCAACATACTGGGTAAAAATACCGGATAGAAATGATTATAACTCTGATAATAGCCCAATTTTTAAAAAATTTCCACCTATCTATATCTGCAACCAATTGCCTTTAGTTTTTGACCATTCGGCAACAGATGCCGATGGAGATTCTTTGAGCTACGAACTTTATCAACCATATCAGGGAGCAGATAAAGATATGCCACAGCCCATACCTCCTGCCGATCCACCATATTCAAAAATTTGGTGGAGCGGTGGTTTTAATACACAAAACCCGATGTGGGGTAATCCAAGCCTTGCAATAGACCCTGAAACCGGCGAACTTACTGTTACACCAAGTATCACAGGACAGTTTGTAATTGGAATAAAAGTTAAAGAATGGAGAAATGGTGTTTTGATTGGCGAAACATTAAGGGACTACCAGTTTAATGTATTAGATTGCAAAGCAGTAGTAGTTTCGTACTTCAAGCCACTCACCTCTTGCTCGGATACAGTAATTTTTTCGAATAAAAGTATAGGTGCAGAAGGTTATGAATGGGATTTTGGAGATCCTTCTTCTGGTTTTACAAATAATAGAAGCAATTTGAAAAATCCTGTACATGTTTTCTCAAAAGGTGGCGATTATATTGTAAAACTCAAAGCATGGAATTCGGCTTGTATTGATGAGTATTCTTTCAAAGTAAAAGTTAGAATTAAAAAAGGTTTTGACTTAGGCAAAAATTATACTTATTGTGTACCATTCAAAAATCAACTTTCTGTTCCATGGAACGATTACAATACAATTAATTGGTCAACAGGAGAAAATACAACATTTATAAATATTAGCACACCAGGCACATACTGGGTTGAAGCTGTTTATGGACTTTGTGTTTTGAAAGATACAATTAAAATAGGTTATGAACCTGTAAATTTTAATCCATTAAAAGACTCTTTGTTTTGCGAAAATGTAAATACAACTCTTGAACTAATAAACGCAACTCCAAATTCAAGAGTAATGTGGAGTACCGGAGATACAATACTAAGAACAACAGCAACCAAAGAAGGAAAATATACTGTAAGACTATTTAATAGTTTTTGTGCAAAAGACGATACAGCCTTGATGACAATAGCCAGAATACAACCAAACTTGGGAAATGATATATTTGTTTGTAACGATTTTTCAATAACATTTGATGCCGGAAATATGCCCGAAGGAACACAATTTTTGTGGAATAACGGTTCAACAGAAAGAGCGATAAGTACTTCGCAGCCAGGTAAATTTTGGGTTACAACAAGATTAAAACATTGTACAAAATCTGATACTGTAAAAATTGATAATTCGAAAGTAAATATTGATTTAGGCAACGATAGGCATTTTTGCGATTCGGTAAATATAGTTTTAGATGCCGGTCCACCAAGAACTGGCACAACCTGCACTTATTTATGGAGTAACAATGAAACAAACCGTACTACACTTATACGACATACCGGAAAGCATTGGGCACGAATTACTGATAATTTTGGTTGTAGTAATTCTGATACAATACAATTTTTTATGACAATCTCTCCAAAAATAAATATTGGAAAAGATACTGTAATATGTGTTAGGTCGCCAATAAAATTATCAGCAGGCAAAGGATATACAGCATATTTGTGGAATACCGGGGCAACGAGTGAATCAATAAAAGTTGAAACAGAAGGTACATATTTCGTCACAGTAACAGACGAAGCCGGTTGTACAAATACTGATTCAATAATTGTAAAAACCGATCCCAACCGTTTGCCCAATGAAATATTTGTACCAAATGCTTTTACCCCCAATGGTGACGAGCTAAATGATGTATTTCCCTTTAAGGATGCAGTACTTCACTCTGATTACAATTTGAAAATTTTTAACCGTTGGGGCGAAAAAATTTACGATTCAGATTTTACACCCGAGCCTTGGAATGGTGAAACAAACAAAAACGACGACCAACTTGATGCCTATATCTGGATTGTAAAATACAAGGGTTGTGATGGCTCTCTAAAAACAAACAAAGGCACTATTACAATTGTGCGTTAAACTTTTTTTAAATATTATCATGTTTATTTGCATAAAAAAATGAATAGAAAAATATTGCTGTTATTGATAATCTCACTGTTTGTAAACAAATCGCAAGCCCAAAAAAATATTATCAAAAACTTTGAATCTTGCCAATTTACAATTTTTAATAACCAAACTTATTTACCATTTACCGGAGTAAAAAACTAGTTCACTTCAAAGTATCATTTAGGCTTTTCGGCCGGGTTATTAAAAAATATAAAAACTAAAAATAAGTCAACTATTTATTATGATTTTAAATTGGGTATTTTCAATCATCGGTTTATTCAAACACAAACACAATTTTGATAAGTATGATAATCGAAAAAGCCAGTGGAAAGCCACATCATCAGTTGCTTAGAGAAAAAATATTAAACCCTTTGGGAATGAATGATACCTATTATCAAGGTCGCGAAGATTTGCCCGAAATTATAACACAAGGTTATTTTGATTTGTACAACAAAAAGCAATTGTCAAACGTATCGAATATATTGCCTGGAAGCGGAAATGGCTTTAATGGCATATTTTCGAATGTGTACGATTTACAAAAATTTATTGAAGGAGTTTTGATAAACAAAACCGTGTTGTCTGATAAATCTCTTGCATTGATGCAAACCTATGGACCGCCCGACGAAATTAATAATTATGGACTTGGAATTATGAAAAAATTTAATGACCGCGGAGCCGATTACGGAATAGGGCATTCAGGTAGAGACTTGGGCTACACAGCCGATTTATTCTGGTTTCCTAACAAGAATTTTACTCTTAATTTGTTTATAAACTACGGTACAGATTCTGAAAGTTTTTTAAAACCAGTTTTTCGCGAATTTGAAAAAGAAGTGATTGATGAAATGTTAAAATAAATTCATTCAAGCAACTTCATTAATACATCGCTTGCTGCTTTTGAAATATTGGTACCTGGTCCAAAAATAAAATGTGCCCCAGCCTTGTAAAGTGCTTTGTAATCTTTTTCAGGAATTACACCACCTACAATAATTATTATATCATTCATTCCAAATTTTTTTAGTTCTTCAACTACTTCGGGAATTAAAGTTTTATGCCCCCCCGCAAGACTTGAAATTCCAAGACAATGTACATCATTTTCTACTGCTTGTTTTGCTACTTCGTGAGGTGTTTGAAACAATGGACCAATATCCACATCAAATCCTATATCTGCAAAAGCAGTTGCAATTACTTTTGCTCCGCGGTCATGCCCGTCTTGTCCCATTTTTGCTATCATAATTCTGGGGCGTCTGCCATCTTTTCTTGCAAATTTATCAGCAAGCTCTACGGCATTATTATAGTTTTCTTCCATTTGCGATTCATTTTTATATACACCCATTATCATTCTGATTTTTGGGCTATATCTGCCATAACTTTTTTCCAAAGCTAATGAAATTTCTCCCAATGTAGCTTTCTTTTTTGCTGCATCAATAGCAAGTTCGAGTAGATTTCCTTTTCCTGTTTGTGTTGCTAAAGTAATATTTTCAAGTGCTGTATTTAGTTCAGCTTGGTTGCGGTTTGCTTTGTATTTAGTAAGTTTTTCAATTTGTTTGTTTCTCACTTGGTTATTGTCTATTGACAAAATTTCGAAACTTGATTTTTCTGAAAATACATATTTATTTACACCTACTATAATCTCGGCTCCGCTATCAATTCCAGCTTGTTTTTTAGCTGCAGATTCTTCAATTTTCAATTTAGGTAAACCTGTTTCTATAGCTTTTGCCATACCTCCAAGCGATTCAATTTCTTCAATTAATTTCCATGCTTTTTGTGCTATTTGGTTTGTCAAAAATTCAATGTAATATGAGCCTCCCCATGGGTCAATTGCCTTGGTTATATTTGTGTTTTTTGCAAGGTAAAGTTGAGTGTTTCTGGCTATTCGGGCTGAGTAATCTGTTGGTAAAGCAATTGCTTCATCAAGTGCATTAGTGTGCAAACTTTGTGTACCTCCAAAAACAGCAGCCATTGCTTCAATACATGTGCGGGCTATATTGTTATATGGGTCGTGTTCTGTAAGACTCCAGCCGGATGTTTGGCAATGAGTACGCAGAGCTAAAGATTTTTCGTTTTTAGGGTTAAATTGCTTTATCAATTTTGACCATAAAAGTCTGCCGGCACGCATTTTAGCAATTTCAAGAAAAAAATTCATGCCAATACCCCAAAAAAATGAAATACGCGGAGCAAATTCATCTATCTTTAACCCTGATGCTATACCGGTTTTTACATATTCAAGCCCGTCGGCAAGAGTGTAGGCAAGTTCTATTTCGGCAGATGCTCCAGCCTCGTGAATATGATATCCGCTAACACTTATGCTGTTGAACTTTGGCATTTTTTCAGATGTGTATTTAAAAATATCACCGATAATACGCATTGAAGGCTGTGGTGGGTAGATAAATGTATTGCGAACCATAAATTCTTTAAGTATGTCATTTTGTATGGTTCCTGAAAGTTTTTCGGGTGATACACCTTGTTCTTCAGCGGCTGTAATAAAAAAAGCCATTATTGGAATTACTGCACCATTCATTGTCATACTTACACTCATTTTTTCAAGGGGTATCTCGTTAAAAAGAGTTTTCATATCTTCAACTGTGTCTATTGCAACACCTGCCATTCCTACATCTCCACTTACACGGGGATGGTCGCTGTCGTATCCTCTGTGTGTGGCTAAATCAAATGCTACAGATAAACCCATCTGACCTGCAGCTAAGTTTCGCTTGTAAAATGCATTTGATTCTTCGGCAGTTGAAAATCCTGCATATTGTCTTACTGTCCATGGTTTTTGTAAATACATAGTTGGATACGGTCCTCTTAAAAATGGAGATGTGCCGGCTCCAAATTTTTCTAAACCAATATTTTTTACATCATCATTAGAAAATGTTTTGATGAACTCATTGTTTTCGTATCGTGTTTCATATAGTTTTTCAATATTTGAAAGTTTATAGGTTAATATTTCATAAAAATAACTTCCTCTTGCAGGATCGGTTACATTATTAATGAAGCTTTCTTCTAATAGCAATAATTGAATATTTTTTTGCATCCTAAAATAAAACTCAGGTTTAAACTTGTTTTCAAAATTTAAACCCCTTGCAGAAAATACATTTGTACCACCTGCAATTGAAGCCAATGCCATAGTAGTAATTCTTATAAGATTTTGTTCTGTTTCATTAACTGTTTCACTTAAATTACAGGTTTGTGAAATTATAAATGGTTCAACAATTTTAATTTTATTGGTTTCTAAAAAATTATACCAAATCTGCTTTATTGCTCTAATTAATGAAAGATTTAAATAAAAGTCATCATTAAGTGTATGCCTGAAAAATATTGATTTTATTAGCTCTGTTTCATTTTTAATGATTTTACCAAATATTAATTTAAGCTTGTTTGTTGCCTCATCTGCTATTTGTTTTATTTCATCTGTTTTAATTTGTGTTAAATCAATACAAAACATCTTAAATCCATCTGGATTGGTATTTAAAAGTGTTTTATGAGCATATACATATTCTTCATCACTTTTTATTCCTGTAATAGTAACAGAGCCTTTTTTACATTTGCTTAATATGTTTTTTACCTTATGTAGTTCTGGTTTTTCAATGTTTAGATGAATATTTTTGAAAGAAAAATTTTCAGGAATTTCTTTATTGAAATTTATAACATCAATAGCATCTACTCCTTCAAGCAAGCTTATGGGAAAATTATCAAAACCTGAATTTGTAAAAATATTTGTTTGATATTTTTCAGCATTTATACAATTTTTAATTTTTTTATTTGATATTATATCAAAACAATCTTCTACTGTGCAATACGAAGGAACTTGTACATCAGCCGAAGGTTTATAGCTTAAAAAATCAATATTTTCATTTGCATCAAGTGTTTTTTTTACTTTGTTGAGCCAGTCTGTTTTCAAATTTTTTTCAAACTCATTGAAATCCATTATAATTTTATAAGTAATTTTTTCCAGTTTATTTCTTCAAAAAGAAACTTGTTTATTTCATTTACATTTATTCGGTCTTGAACCATAGTGTCGCGGTTTCTCAAAGTTACGGTATTGTCTTTTAAGCTATCATAATCAATAGTTATGCAAAATGGGGTTCCGATAGCATCTTGCCTGCGATATCTCTTGCCAATAGTGTCTTTTTCTTCGTAAAAACAATTGTAATCAAATTTCAATTCGTTGTAAATTTTTTCGGCAAATTCAGGCAAACCATCTTTTTTTACTAAAGGCAAAATGGCAATTTTGTAGGGAGCAAGTATTGGATTTACCTTAAAAACTGTACGAGTTTCGCCATTTTCAAGCTGTTCATCTACCAGGTTTTCGCAAAGTTGCATCAAAAATAACCTGTCTAAGCCTATTGAAGTTTCTATTACATAAGGGGTGTAATTGCTGTTGGTTTCGTTATCAAAATACTGAATTTTTTTACCCGAAAATTCCTGATGCCTTGATAAATCAAAATCTGTACGACTATGTATGCCCTCTACCTCTTTAAAACCAAATGGAAAGTTGTACTCAATATCTACTGCTGCATTTGCGTAATGCGCTAATTTTAAATGATCGTGATATTTAAGGTTGTTTGAATTTGTGCCAATAGACAGATGCCATTTAAGTCTCAATTTTTTCCAGTATTCGTACCATTGTAATTCAGTACCAGGTTTTACAAAAAATTGCATTTCCATTTGCTCAAATTCTTTCATTCTCATAATAAACTGCCGGGCAACAATTTCGTTTCTGAATGCTTTGCCCGTTTGAGCAATACCAAACGGAATTTTCATCCTGCCTGTTTTTTGCACATTAAGAAAGTTTACAAAAATTCCCTGAGCAGTTTCGGGTCTTAGGTAAAGTTCGGTTTCACCATCGGTAGCACTCATTTGAGTACTATACATTAGGTTGTATTGGCGTACTTCGGTCCAGTTTTTCGAACCGCTTATTGGGCATACAATTCCAAGTTCATCAATAAGATTTTTTAGGCTTGAAAAATCACTTTTTTCTAATGAATTTTTTAAAATTTCCTCAATTCTGGCAATTTCTCTTTTGTAACCCAGTGTTTTTTCATTTGTATTCACAAATGTTTGAAAATCGAATTTTTCGCCAAAACGTGAACGTGCTTTTTCAACTTCTTTATCAATTTTTGAGTTAATTTTTTCTATAAATTCTTCAATAAGCACATCAGCTCTATACCTTTTTTTACTGTCTTTGTTATCAATCATAGGGTCGTTAAAACCATCAACATGGCCACTTGCTTTCCACACACGAGGTTGCATAAAAATCGAAGCATCAATACCAACAATATTTTGATGAAACTGTACCATGCTTTTCCACCAATAAGTTCTCAAATTATTTTTAAGTTCAACCCCATTTTGCCCATAATCGTAAACCGCTGCAAGTCCATCGTAAATTTCGCTTGAAGGGAAAATAAATCCATATTCTTTGCAATGTGAAATAATGTTTTTAAACTTTTCTTCTGAATTCATTATTAAAAGGGCACAAAACTAAATATTTTAAGCCGATATATATGTATTTTTGTAATATTGAATAATGTGTTATTATATGAAATACATGAATTTTATAATATTATTAATATTTGTTTTTTCTATAAATTTAGGTTTTTCACAATTTGGTCCCAAGAAAAAAGAATTGAAAAGCAAAATAGATACTTTAGAAATGCTTTTAAAAGTTCAAAAAAGTGAAATTAACAATCTGCAATTCAGAGATTCATTGTCATTTTCAGAAATCAAAAGGCTTTCGAGCGAAATGAAGGATATCAAGCAATATGTAATTGACCTAAACAATGAACTTATTGTGTTAAAAAACCTTAATCAGTCTGTTACAGAAGAAAATCAAAAATTAAAAAAACTGTATGAACAATTAATAAAAAAGGTTGAAATTCATCAAATTTTAATTAGAAATGTAATAGGTGGTGATTCGTTAGAGATTTTTGAAAAACAAATAGAAAAAGAAAAGAATGAAAAAAACAAAATTAATACAAATCTTAAAACTCAAAATTTTAACAATTTTGCATTAGAATTTATAAGTAAATTAAAAAAAGATGGAGAAAAATCTTTAAAAGAATATATTTCTGATTCTACTAATTTGTTTTATTTATCAAAACCCGGATTTATTACTGCAGTTGTTAAAATAAATGATATATCAGAATTTGCCGAAGAAATCCCTTGGAAAATAGCACTCGAATCATTTAAAAAATCAAATTTTTCGTTTATTGAAGGAGAAAAACCAGAGATAAACTGCGATATGGCAGATTTATACAACAAAAGAGGCTGTTATGGTGGAATTGAAGAAAATTTTAATAAAATTTCAAAATCTATCGAAGATTTAAAAGAATTCAGCCCTGAAGAAGAAATACCTCTAATGAATGAAATAAATGAGATAAAAGAACTCGAAAAAACAATTATTGCTTTTATTTACAGTACCGATGGAAATCTCGGTTTTTATTTCATAAAACATAATGAAACATGGAAACTCGTATGTCTTGAAATAGAAGACCCTTGCAGCACTTAGTTTATTTTTAATAATTGTTTGGAAATTAAATGTTATAATTATACTTTTGCAACCCTGAAAATAAAAAATGGCAAATCATAAATCATCAATAAAAAGAATTCGCTCAAATAACACAAAAAGGCTTAGAAACAGATATCAACACAAATCTGTACGTACAGTGTTAAAATCAATTCGCAAAACAAGCGACAAAACAAATGCTGCTTCGATGCTTCCAAAAATATTTTCGATGCTCGATAAACTTGTAAAGAAAAACGTTATACATAAAAATAAGGCATCAAATCAGAAGAGTAAATTGACAAAACTTGTCAATTCATTAGGATAAGAGCTGAAAAAACATTTTAAAAAATCTGCTGACAGCAGATTTTTTTTTATCCGAATACAAATTTTTTAATACCTTTGGTAATTAGATTGAAATTGAAAATGAGGTTTTTAGGCGAAGTTTAAAATTATTTTAATCACAAAAACATAAATAAAAACGTTAAATTAATTGAATGATTGAAGATAAATTATATTTTTGCCAACCGATTATTAAACGAAAAATATAAAAAAACAAAAAAAAATATAGTATGGCTAATCAAAAACTAACATCAAATTTAAGCAGGTTTTTTGCCGGAATGGTAATAGTACTCGCCGTAATTATCGGTCATCTCATTTATTATTTAGTATTGGGTGACAAAGCAAATTTTGACGCAGAAGGACATCCAAAAGCTGGAAATATTCTCGGTATTATGTACAAAGGAGGGTTTATTGTACCAATACTTTTAGCTTTGTTGATTACTGTAATTACAATTGGAATTGAAAGATTTATTACAATTCAACGGGCAAAAGGCAAAGGTTCAATTGACCTTTTTGTAAAAAAAATCAAAGGTATGCTTGCTTCAGGGCAAATTGATACTGCAATTAATGAGTGTGACAATCAAAAAGGTTCACTTGCAAACGTAATGAAATGTGGACTTCAGCGATACAAAGATGTTCACAATGACAGTTCGATGGACAAAGAAGCAAAAGAAGCTGCAATACAAAAGGAACTTGAAGAAGCTACTGCATTAGAATTACCAATGCTAAGTCAAAACTTACCAATTTTATCTACAGCCGCATCAATAGGAACACTTATAGGACTTATTGGAACTGTATTTGGAATGATTAGAGCATTTGCTGCTCTTGCAACAGCAGGACAGCCAGATACCGCAGCACTTGCAACTGGTATATCTGAAGCACTTGTAAACACAGCCGTAGGTATAGTTTCGTCAACTTTTGCAATTATTTTTTATAATGTTTTTGCTACAAAAATTGATGCTCTTACATATAGCATGGATGAAGCCGGTTTCAGTATTATGCAAACTTTAAAATCGCAAGGTTAATTTTTTAAAAAAATAAAAATATGCCAAAAGTAAAAATGCCAAGATCAAGTCCCTCATTGGATATGACTCCAATGGTTGACCTTGCATTCCTTCTTGTAACTTTTTTTATTTTAACTGCATCATTCCGCAACCCTGAACCTGTACAAGTTCTTACTCCAAGTTCTACATCATCAAAATTAATGCCCGAAAATTCGGTACTTATTACCATAAGTAATGACGGAAAGGTATATTTTAATGTTACAGGATATGAGGTAAGGAAAAATGTATTAATTAGAATGGCTAAAAAATACAAATTTGAATTTTCGGAAAGTGAAATTGATGAATTTGGAAAAATGTCGAGTATTGGAGTTACAATGCAGAATTTGGCTAAATACATCAATACCGAACCAGGAATGAGAGAAAAATTTCCTTCGAGCGGTATCCCTTACGATTCGTTGAATAATCAACTTAAAGATTGGATACAATATGGTTGGATAGAAGGAGCAACAAAATATAAAGAACTTAAAGAAACAGCCGATGCAGCCGGTAAGCAATTATCAGTAGAACCGCTGCGTTTTGCGATAAAAGCTGATGGTAATGCAAATTATATAGTAGTAAAAGAAGTAATTAAAACTTTTACAGATTTAAAAATATATAGATTTAATCTGTTGACAAATTTTGAGAAAGGTCCTGAAGAATAATTTGAAAGAAATATGGCAGAATTAAACACAGACGCAGGAGCCGCAGGGCATGGTAAGAAAGGGAAGCTGAGAGCCAAAAAGCAAAGTACCAGAGTAGATATGACACCTATGGTTGACCTTGCTTTTTTATTACTTACTTTTTTTGTGCTCACATCTACTTTTAGCAAGCCAAAAACGATGGAGATAACCTTTCCTGTTCCACCAAAAGACCCAAAGCAAAATACTACTTTAGTAAATGGCTATACATTTATTCTTACAGCCGAAAATAGAGTTTTTTGGTATGAAGGCGAGTTTAAGGAAGTTCCCAAAAACGGAAAACCAGCAACATCACTTAGCGAAATTAAGTTTGGCGAAGATTTGAATAAGTTTTTATTAGATAAAAACGATTTGGTAATTAAAACCATTAAAGATTTAAAAAAGAAAAAAATTAATAAACAAATAGACGATACAACTTATAAAAATTTAGCAGTAGATGCAAAAGCAAGAAAAGAAGCTCCATTTTTTGTAGTTAAAGCTGATGACAAAGCAGTTTACAGGAACTTAATAGATTTGATTGACGAATTTAATATATGTAATATCGGTAAATATGCAGTTACTGATATTACAATGGGAGAGTTAAATTTACTTAAACAAACAATAAAGTAATATAAGGTTATGGAAAGCGTAATAGACAAATTTTTCAACAATTGGACAAATGTAACATCTGATTATAGGAATGAAATTGTATTTTCTGACCGTAATAAAGAATACGGTGCTTATCAGCTAAGAAAAAGTTACAATAGATCATATACGCTTGCTTTAATTTTTACAATTGCAGCCTTTGTATTAGGTTTTTCAATACCAAAACTGTTAACAGTATTTAAACCCAAAGCCGAAATAGTTGAAAATGTAGATACTCAAGTAGATTTAGAGCCACCACCTGTTGACAAAACAGAACCCGAACCACCGCCTCCACCACCTCCACCTCCACCTCCGGCACAAGAAATGGTTAAATTTACTCCACCAGTAGTTGTTGACGAACCAATTGTAGAAGAAGTTGTTACTCAAGAAAAACTTGTAGAAACCAATGCCGGTGAAAAAACACAAGAAGGTACAGGAGATGACAATATAATAATACCCGACGAAGTGGGAGATGGTAATCAAGTGATTGAACAGCCAAAAGAAGTTGAGCCTTTTGTTTCAGTTGAGCAAATGCCCGAATTTCCAGGAGGCGAATCAGCAATGATGAGGTTTATTGCCGAAAATCTTGAATACCCGCAGCAAGCAAAAGATGCAAATATAGAAGGCAGAGTACATCTTAAATTTACTGTAACTGCTGATGGACACATTAAAGACATAGTTATTCTTAGTAGAGAAAAATTAGGCTATGGATGCGAAGAAGCAGCAATTGCTGTAATCAAAAAAATGCCAAAGTGGAAACCAGGGCGCCAAAATGGACAACCTGTTCCGGTTTACTTCAATATACCTATTAGATTTAGGTTGTTTTAAAATTTCTGTTTGTTTTCAATTAATGAATTTAGGTCTTAAGTCCATATTACAATTAGTTTTAGGACTTATATTTATATCAATTGGGATATATGTTTTTGTTAAAAAATTTGAAACAGGAGGTTTAGTAACAAATTCAAATAAATATTTTTTTGGCGGAATTTTATGTATTTACGGAGTAATAAAACTTATTAAAATTTATTTATCAGATTTCAGAAACAAAATTTAGAAATATGAAATCAATATTTTGCATTTTAGCTTCATTGTTAATTTTTTTTACCGCTTGCAACAATAAAGTAATTGACGAGCCAACAGATACTTTGACTTCGGGCAAAACCACTATTGCAATTGACGAATCATACACTTTTTTGTTTGAAACCTTTACACGGGTATTTGAAGATACAAATCCTGAAGCTAAAATAAATACATTGGTGCAAAACGAAAAAGAAGCTATAAAATCTTTGCTTGATGATTCGTGTAAAGTTATTGTTTCAAACCGCGAATTGAGTAAAAATGAAATAGAATTGTTCAACAGCAAGAATATTTATCCCAAAACTACACTATTTGCTTATGATGCAGTAGCTATAATATCAAATACAGAGAATAAAGATTCTACTTTAGATGTTGAAGATTTTAAAAAAATATTGATAGGAAAAATTACAAAATGGAATGAATTAGGAAAGAGCAGCGATAAAGATATACTTGTAATTTTTGACAACCCCAATTCGGCAAATTTTCATTACATAAAAGATTCGTTGCTCAATGGAGCCGACTTGCAGAAAAACTGCTTTGGAGTGAACAGTAACAAAGAAGTAATTGAATATGTATCAAAAAACAAAAATGCTATCGGAGTAGTAAGCGCAGGTTGGATAACAGATGATTACAGCAATATTTCAAAAGCTTTTTTAAAAAAAATAAATGTGATGGGCATAGGGCACAAAAGCAGTGGATTATACTACAAACCTTATCAATATTACATTGCCGATAACAGTTATCCATTTATAAGAAGAGTTTTTTTGATAAATCGTCAAACAAGAATGGGTCTTGGTACAGGCTTTGTAAACTTTATTTGTAATATTGACAAAGGACAGCTAATACTTACAAAAGCAGGTTTAGTTCCAGTATATTTAAAAGTAAGAGATATAAAAGCAAACGTAGAATGAAAAAAATGAAATCTATAAAAACAATAATAAAATCAGCAATTACAGTATCTATAATTTTTTGGTCATATTTTGCCCAAAGCCAAACATTGAGCGAAACAATAAGAATGGCAGAAAATGAACGTTATGAAAGTGCAAAAGAATCATTCAGAAAACTTGTAAATACCGACCCCGATAAAGCTAAGGTTTATTTCTATTTTGGAGAAACATATTTTGAGCAAGCAATGTACGATTCGGCAGACATGATGTACAAAAAAGGAATTTCTTCAGACTCAAATTTCATTTTGAATTATGTAGGAATTGGAAAAGTTTTGTGGAATACAAACTACCAAAACGAAGCCGAAAAATATTTTAACAAAGCATTAGCAAAAACCAAAAGCAAAAATGCTTTGATTCTTATGAAAATTGCCGAAAATTTTATTAACTCAAAAAACAAAAATCTTCCTTACGCTAAGGAATTGTTGACTAAAGCACAAAAACTTGAACCAAAAAATCCCGAAATACATATTTTGATAGGTGATGCATTATTAGAAGAAAACCAAATGGATGGTTCAGGTCCAATAAAAAAGTATAACGAAGCAGCAGAGTTAGACAAAAACCTTGCAAAACCAATATTAAGAATAGGTAAATTGTATTACAGAGCCAAAAACCCAACAGAAGCACTTAAATGGTATAAAGAAGCAATTAAAATTGATTCAACTTTTGCTCCGGCATATATTGTAATGGGCGAACTGTATCTTATGGCAGGGTTTAACAAACAGGCATTAGAGCAATATAAAAAATATTTAGCACTAAATAATGATCCCGAAGCAAGAAACCGATTTGCTCAAATACTTTGGGTAAACAAACTTTATGAAGATGCAATAAATGAAATTGTAAAAATTCAACAATCTGACAGCTCGAGTTTATACTTATATAGAGTTCTTGGATACAGCTACTCAGAAGTTGGAGACAAATTTCCACCAGATGGCTATGTAAAAGGTTTGTATGCAATTAATAAATTTTTTCAGTTGGCATCAGAAATTAAAGACTTTAAATTTCTGTCAAGCGATTTTTCTGCCAAAGGTAAATTATTATCAAAAAACATGAAAGATTCACTTGCAATGATAGAATTGTTAAAAGCCGTACAATTAGATACAACCAATACAGATTTATATAGCGATATAGCATTAGCATATTATAAAGTAAAAAAATTTAATGAAGCAATTTTGTATTTGAACAAAAAAATTGCTGCCGGGAAACCTACAGTAAATGATTATATTTATTTAGGACTTTCGTACTATCTATCAAAACAATATTTGCTTGCTGATAGTGCATTTAAAACCGTTACCAATATAAACTCCGAAAATTACAATGCACAAAAATTTAGAGCAAAATCAAATGCAATGCTAGACCCCGAAACAAAACTTGGGCTTGCAAAACCATTTTATGAAAAAATGGTAGAACTTATACTTTCAAAGCCCGAAACACTTGAGAAAAACAAAAAAGATTTAATTGAAGCATACGAATATCTAGCGTATTATTATTATGTGAATAAAGAAATTGATAAATCAAAAGATTTTGTATCCAAAATAAAAGAACTTGATTCAGCAAACAAAAAACTTGAGTTTTTTAATAAACTTTTTGAAGAAAAGAAAAAAAGCAATTAATAAAGTTGTGTAAAATATGAATAAACCAATTAAACATTGGGCTGATGATGAAAAACCAAGAGAAAAACTTGTTTTAAAAGGTAAAAGCAGTTTGAGCAACGCCGAATTAATTGGAATTTTACTCTCAACAGGTACAAAGACCAAATCGGCAGTTGATTTAGGCAGAGAACTGCTTGAATTAGCTCAAAATGATCTGAACTTGCTTGCAAGATTTAATGTAAACGAAATAAAAAAAATAAAAGGTATTGGAGTAGCAAAAGCAATTACTGTAATAGCAGCAATAGAACTAGCAAGCAGAAGAAAGTTAGAAGAAGCCATTAAACAAAAAGTAAATTCGAGCAAACAAGCATTCGAAATACTTGAACCTTTGATTTCAGATAACCAATATGAAGAATTTTGGATATTATTGCTCAATAGAGCAAACAAACTCATATCATGTCGTCAGATAAGCGAAGGCGGAATAAGCGGTACCGTTGTAGATACACGAAAAATTTTTAAAATAGCCTTAGAAGAAAATGCTTGCAGTATAATAATAGCTCACAATCATCCATCAGGCAATTTGCAACCAAGCGAATCTGATAAAAGTATAACCAAAAAAATTAAAGAATCAGGAGTAATTATTGATATCAAACTGATAGACCATTTGATAATTGCAAATAATAAATACTTTAGTTTTGCCGATGAAGGCTTGGTTTAAAACAAAATTATTTTTTAAACATACTTGCTTATTAAAATGAATTAATATAAAATTGAAATTCATTTTCAATTGTCCTGTGAAGCATTTACTTGCTATAATATTTTCATACTTTACCATTGTAGGTTTTGCACAACAACCTAAATCTGAAATTTTATTCAAATTACAAGGACATTCTGATGATTTGGAATGTATGGCAGTTTCAGAAAATGGAAAAATCATAGCTTCGGGATCTTGGGATGGAATGGTAAATTTATTTACTAATGATTCATTTTATACTCCCATTAGCTCGTTATTAGATCATTATTCGGCAGTAAATTGTATTTCCATAACACCAAATGCCAAAGTAATTGCAACCGGAGGAACTGATGGCAAAGTATTTACTTATTTGATTGATTCATTCGGTTCTGTCATAAAAGATAAAACCATTTTTATTCATAGAATGTCGGTAAATTCAATAGTAATTGACCCATCCGGTAAATTATTATTTACCGGCAGTAATGATGGAACAATAAGCTATTATGATATATACAAAGCAAAAGATAAAAAAATTAATAACACAAATCCTGTATCATGTATTGCAGTAAGTAGAGATAGAAGAAGTATATATTGCTCTGACAATACCAATATTATAAAAAAATATGATATTACCGGTAAACTAATTGGTACTTACGAAGGACACCTTGATCAAGTAAATTACATTGCACTGAGTAGAGATAACAAAAAATTAATTTCTGCATCAAGCGATAAAACAGTAAAAGTTTGGAACACCGAAACCCGCAAACTTGAAAAAACATTGACAGGTCATGATTGGAAAGTTATATCAGTAGCTATTTCTTTAAACGGTAAATATGCTGTATCAGGTAGTAACGATGGTAGTATTATTGTTTGGGATATTGATGAACAAAAAATAATAAAATTGATTGAAAATATTGGTACAAATGCCAGAGGAGTTGCTTTTAGTAATGACAATACAAAGATTTTTGCCACTTTAAATTACCAACCCGATTCATTTGAAACTAAAGGAATATTGGTTTTTAAATCAGGAATTGAAATACAGAAAAAAGAGCCGCCAAAAATTCAAATAAAACAAAAAACGCCAAACGGTGTTAAACCCAATGCTCCAAAGCAAAACGGCAAACCAAATCCAACTTCTCCACCTATTGAAAAATCAGATACAGCTAAAAAAATCATTAAAAAAACATCGGAAATTGAAATTTCTGAAGATAAAAAGAAAGCACCTACGCCCAAGAAAGATGACAACAGACAAGATTGAAGATTTTAAAAAAAATAAAAATTAATTAGAACTTTTTCCATATCTATTTTCAATATTAATGAAATATAATAATATCATAACCAAACAAGAAAATAATGCTTTTATAATCACAATAAACAGAGAAAACAAACTTAATGCACTGAACATAGAAACACTTCAAGAAATTAAACATGCAGTATTGAGTGTACAAAACAATAAGGAAATTAGAGGAATAATTTTAACCGGAAAAGGAAACAAAGCATTTGCCGCAGGTGCTGATATTGCAGAATTCAAAGATTTTAATGATGAGCAAGGAACAAAAATGAGTATAGATGGTCATTCGGTAATGAATACTTTAGAAAATTCAAAAATTCCGACAATTGCTGCAGTAAATGGATTTAGCCTTGGTGGTGGAAATGAACTTGCAATGTCGTGCCACATAAGAATTGCATCAGAAAACGCAAAATTTGGTCAACCCGAGGTAAATCTTGGATTGCCACCCGGATATGGCGGAACACAAAGACTTGTACAACTTATTGGGAAGGGTAGGGCACTTGAATTGCTTATTACGGCAGATATAATCAATGCTCAGCAAGCCCTCGAATATGGTTTGATAACTAAAATTGTACCCATTGAAAATTTATTGGAGTATTGCAAAGAATTAATAAATAAAATAACTGAAAAATCGCCTTCGGCAGTTGCAAAAGTTATTGAATGTGTAAACAAACATTTTGAAAGTACACAAAGCGGATTCGAAACAGAAAATAAAGAATTTGGAAACTCATTCGGCACATCAGATTTTATTGAAGGAACTAACGCATTTAACGAAAAAAGAAAACCAAAATTTTAATTAGTATTTTGGCATTTAATTTGTATAAATTTGTAAAAAAAATAAAAGATAAATAAAATGAAAAAAATTGTATTAATTGCATTATTAAGTATCGGTTTGGTAGGATTAACAGATGCTCAAAGAGGTAAAAAAAGCAAGAAAGCTACTCAAAAAGAAGATGACAAAAAGATTGAAATTGTAGCCGATGGAGTGCCAAAAATTAAATTTAACGAAATAATTCACGATTTTGGGAATATTACAGAAGGCACACAGGCAACTTTTACATTTGAATTTGTAAACACAGGAAATGCTCCATTATTACTTGAATCAGTTCAGGCAAGTTGTGGATGTACAACTCCTGAATGGAGTAAAGAACCAGTTGCACCAGGTAAAAAAGGAAAAGTAACTGCTACTTTCAATAGCTCGGGTCGTCCTGGTAATTTTACAAAAACCATTACTGTAAAATATAATGGACCTGCAGAATCAAATACAGAATTTTTAACTATTAAAGGTTTTGTTGAGCAAGCTCCTGTTACCCCTCAAACACCGGTAGTAACACCTAATAATTAATAAAATATTTTATAAATTTAAGCCGATTGGTAGTTTACTAATCGGCTTTTTTAATTTATAGACAGATGGCATAATTTTTGTAAATTTATAAGCAATGACTCGCCAAAAAATTTTATCTTTAGTTTTAATTTTAATTTCAATAAGTTCATTTAGTCAAAGTGGAAAGAAGAAAATAACTTTATACGCTGATGAACAGTCAAATATAAAATTTAACGAAAAAATTCATGATTTTGGAAAAATAACAGAAGGAACAAAAGCGACGTATGAATTTATATACACCAATAATGGCAAAGCACCACTTATTATTACAGATGTAATTACACCTTGCAGTTGTACATCGCCTGATTGGTCAAAAGAGCCTCTTTTACCGGGGAAATCTTCAAAAATTAAAGTGGTTTTTGATTCGAAAAACAAACCCGGTACTTTCAATAAAACAATTACTGTTAAGCACAATGGAGCTTCTGGAACAGAATATTTAATAATAAAAGGAGTAGTAAGCAATTAAGAAGATTTTAGAATTGCATTATAAATTTTTCAGTAAAACAAAGCCCTTGCATTCGCAAGGGCTTTTTAATTCATTTTTTTGTACATAAAAGCATATTTTAATAGACAGTGATTTTTTCAAGTGCAATAATTCGTTTAATTCGAATATTTATTTATTAAAAATTTTGAAATTATTATATCCGCTATCTTTTATTTATGGTCTTATAACTTTTATAAGAAATAAATTATTTGATTTTAATATTTTAAAACAAAAGAAATACGATGTAGAGACAATCAGTGTTGGAAATTTATCATTGGGTGGAACAGGAAAAACACCACATATTGAATATTTAATCGAAAAATATATTAAACAAAAAAAAATAGCGGTTGTTAGTCGTGGTTATGGAAGAAAAACCAAAGGTTTTAGGTATGTTGAAGTTGAAGATATTGCTGAAAATGCAGGTGATGAACCTCTGCAAATAAAGATAAAATACAACGAAATAATAGTTGCAGTATGTGAGAAAAGAACTGTAGCTATTGAAAAAATTTTAAATGATTTTCCGCATACCGAATTAATTTTACTTGATGATGCCTTTCAGCATAGGTATGTAAAACGCGATTTGAATGTATTACTAACAGATTATTCAAAACCATTTTGGAATGATTGTGTATTGCCATGTGGTTCACTTAGAGAATTTGTGTCTGGTTATAAAAGGGCCGATGTAATAATTATTACTAAATGCCCAAAGATTATAAATTTGAAAATTCCGAACGATGTACTAAAAAAAAACATTTTATTTTCGAGCATCAAATATGGAACCCCGATAATTTTTAATGGAAAACTAACAAAAAAAGTGATTTTAGTAACAGGTATTGCTAATCACAAACCTTTTATTGATTTTGTAAAAAAAGAAAATTTTGAAATTATTCATCATTTCAAATTTGCCGATCATTATAATTTTAATATTTCTGAAATTGAAAAAATAAATAGGAAATTAAATTCAATAGGCGATACAATGATTTTGACAACTGAAAAAGATTTTATGAGAATTGGTAATTTTTATAAAAACTCTAAAATATGTATTGCATATATTCCAATAAAAATTGAGATTGAAAATGAACCCGAAAACTGGTTTAAACTCGGTAATAGAGTTGACCGTTAGATATATTTGATTTAATTGCAAAATTATTTTTATACAGTTTACCTGTTCCAAGCCCCTGATGTAATACTGGTTTAGATTTGCCAACCCATTGCGAAATTATATTTAATCCAATGTTTGACTCTAATGCAGACGTTGCCCACCAGTCAATTTCGTATTTTTTTGATTTTGCAATCCATTTTTCACTTTCTGCAATTCCACCCAAAAGTGTTGGTTTTATTATGATAATTTGAGGTCTTATCAATTTTAAAAATTGGTCAATATTTTCAAAATCATCAATATTTATTAATTCTTCATCAAGAGCAATTTTTACTTTTGAATTTCGGCATATATTTTCTAAAACATCAAATTGACCCGGTTTAACAGGCTGTTCAATTGAATCAATTTTAAATTTTGATAATTCACTTATTTTTTTCAATGCTTCATCATTTTCAAAAGCACCATTAGCGTCCAGTCTTATAATACAGTTTTTTCCCCATTCACTTTTTCTAAATGTTTCAATCATCTTACATTCTTCGTCAAAATCATGGCTGCCAATTTTAAATTTAATACAATTAAAACCCAATTTTGCTTTTTCAATTGCTTCTTTAAGCATTTCATTTGGTGTATTCATCCAAACCAAGCCATTTATAGGTATGGGTTTTCCTTTTAAAAATGCCGAATTGTAATAAATTTGCTTACCTCCATTTTTTAAATCAATCAAAGCACTTTCAATTGCAAATTTTACAGAAGGAAGTTTGCAAAAGTCAATATCTTCCAATCTTTTGCCAGATACTATTTCATCGAGTTTTTTAATTAATGTTATTTCAAGGTTTTGGTTGTACTCAGGGCTTAAATACTGCAACGGTGCTGCCTCTCCTATTCCTGCAATTTCAGGTTTTTTAACATCCCAAATTTTTATTATCCAGTGCAGTTTTTCGTCAAAAGTATTGCGTGAGGTTTTTGTCGGAGTAATAAATTTTAAAGTGTGTTTTTCAACCGCAAATTGAAGTTTCATTACATAATCCAAAAAATACCTAAAACAATTACTAATATTAAATTAATCAATGATACGTTTTTCAATGCTTGGTTGTAATCTTTAGTAGCGGCTGTGGGTTTTGAAATTTTTTTCAATGCAAAATAATAAAAAATTGCGGCAATTGGCGGTACAATATAGTCAAACTCGGTTTGAGTAATTTTTGAGAAATAAATAAAAATTAAAATTGCAGTAAACAGTAGAGAATATTGATAAATTAAAGCATTTTTATAACCTAAAATTACAGCTATAGTTTTTTTCCCTGATATTTTATCACTATCAATGTCCCTCAAATTATTAATGTTTAAAACTGCAACACACAATAAGCCAAAAGCAGTAGAAGGTAATAAAACCAATGAGTGAAGCCTGCCGCTCATTAAATAATAAGAACCTACAACCGAAACATATCCAAAAAAAACAAGTACAAAAAAATCTCCCCAGCCCTTGTAACCATAAGCGTTTTTACCAACCGTGTATTTAATTGAAGCAACAATTGCCGTCAAACCTATTGTAAGCCAAATTATGAAATTTGAATCTATTTTTTTGAATGAAAGAACTAACAATATAATGCCGGTTAAAAAGCTGGCAACTGACATGAATATTATTGCATTTTTCATTGATTTTTCAGTAACTTGACCAGAACTCAACGCCCTATCTGTACGATTAGCAGTATTATCTGTACCTTTTTTAAAATCACCATAATCGTTTGATAGATTTGAAAGTATTTGAAGGAATACTGCCGTTAAAAGTGAAAAAATAAAAATTTTTACTGAAAAAGAGTATTCATAAGCGGCAAGAAAACTCCCTAACATTATACCCCCTGATGCTAAGGGCAATGTTTTGAGTCTTATGGCTTTTTGCCAAATTTTTAATTGCATTAAAACCTTAATTATTTAATAACCTCAAGTTTTTTGCCTATTTTGCTAAAAGCTGATATTGCTTTATCAAGGTGATGACGTTCATGAGCTGCAGAAATTTGAACCCTAATTCGAGCCATACCATTTGCTACTACTGGGTAATAGAAGCCTATAACGTAAATTCCTTCATTCAAAAGTTCTTCTGCAAAGATCTGAGCTAATTTCGCATCGTAAAGCATAATTGGGCATATTGGATGAATACCGGGTTTTATATCAAATCCGGCTTTAGTCATCTGCTCTCTGAAATAAATTGTATTTAATTCAAGTTTATCTCTAAGTTCGGTTGTTTCGCTAAGCATATCAAAAACAGCAATAGAAGCTCCAACTATTGAAGGTGCAAGCGTGTTGCTGAAAAGATAAGGACGTGACCTCTGCCTGAGCATATCAATTATTTCTTTACGCCCACTTGTAAAACCACCTGATGCTCCACCTAAAGCTTTGCCAAGTGTGCCTGTAATAATATCAATTTTTCCCATCACGCCTCTGTACTCATGTGTACCTCGTCCGGTTTTACCCATAAAACCACTTGCATGGCATTCATCTATCATTATTAGTGCGTTGTATTTTTCGGCTAATTCTACTATTTTATCTAATCTGGCTATAGTTCCATCCATACTAAAAACCCCGTCGGTAACAATTATACGGTGTCTTAAATTTTGAGTTTCAATTAAATTTTTTTCCAAGTCCTGCATATCATCATTAATATAGCGAAAACGCTGCGCTTTGCAAAGTCTTACACCATCAATAATTGAAGCATGGTTTAGGGCATCACTGATTATAGCATCTCTTTCATCAAATAAAGGCTCAAAAACACCGCCATTAGCATCAAATGCGGCAGCATATAATATTGTGTCTTCGGTTTCAAGAAATTCTGATATTTTTCTTTCTAAAGTTTTGTGTATGTTTTGTGTACCACAAATAAATCTCACACTACTCATACCGTATCCATGTGTGTCAATTGCTTTTTTTGCAGCATCTATCACTTTTGGATGTGACGAAAGCCCAAGATAATTATTAGCACAAAAGTTAATAACACTTCTTCCGTCTTCAAGAGTAATTTCAGCCCCTTGTGGCGAAGCAATTATCCTTTCACGTTTATACAAACCTGATTCTTCAATATCTAAAAGTTCTTTTTGTAATACGGGTTGTAAAGTATTATACATTTTTTTTAAATTTTTTTATTTTCGGCAAAGATAGTTTGACAAAATCAAATATAATTAATACTATAAATGAACATCAATATAAATTTTTAAATTATGTTTGTAATCCTTTTGGCATATCAATTGTTTTTATATAAAGTTACATTTTAATAGAGATGGAAAATCCACAGCAAAATAAAGAACACAAACCCAAAATTGTGTTTAAACGCAATCAAAATTCAAGCGATAACAACAATCAGCCCGACAATAATCCATTTAATAAAAACAAAAAACCATCATCACCCAAATTCAGCTTTTATTGGGTTTATGGCATATTGGCAGTCGTTTTTCTTTTTTTTTCATATTATTCCGGTAATTCTGCAAAAACAATTACAACCAAAGAACTTAAAACAATGCTATCAAAAGGCGATGTGAGCCGATTGATAGTAATAAACAGAGCAAAAGCAGAAATTTTTCTTACCGATTCGGCAAAACTAAAAACTGAATATAAAAAAGATATTGATAATGGAAGTGTATTTAATGATTCAAAATCTCCAACGTATGTTCTTGAAGATATTGGCGACTTTGAAACCTTTAGCCGACTGGTTGAAAAAGCACAAGAAAATGTTGCAGACAATGAAAGAGTGAGTATTGACCCTCAAATAAGAAGCAATTATCTGCAAGAATTTATGCCTTGGATAATCATGCTTTCAATATTCGGATTATTTTGGTTTATAATGATGAGAAGAGTTGGTGGAGGCGGTAGTGGTGGTGGACAGATTTTTAATATTGGAAGAAGCAAAGCTCAATTGTTTGATAAAGATACGAAAGTGAACATTACTTTTAAAGATGTAGCAGGACTTGAAGAGGCAAAAACAGAAGTGATGGAAATAGTAGATTTTTTGAAAAACCCTAAAAAATACACAGAGCTTGGTGGTAAAATACCTAAAGGAGCATTGCTTATAGGACCTCCTGGTACCGGTAAAACACTTATGGCAAAAGCAGTAGCAGGCGAAGCCAATGTCCCATTTTTTTCACTTTCGGGTTCAGATTTTGTTGAAATGTTTGTTGGAGTAGGAGCAAGCCGTGTACGAGATTTGTTCAGACAAGCAAAAGAAAAAGCACCTTGTATTATATTTATTGATGAAATTGACGCAGTTGGAAGAGCAAGAGGAAAAAGTGCAATTCAGGGAGGAAATGACGAACGCGAAAGTACCCTAAACCAATTGCTTACTGAAATGGACGGCTTTCAAACAGATTCAGGCGTTATAATTCTTGCAGCTACAAACCGCCCCGATATTTTAGATTCAGCATTGCTTCGTCCGGGTAGATTTGACAGACAAATATCTATTGATAAACCCGATTTATTAGGAAGAGAAGAAATATTTAAAGTTCATTTAAAAGGGCTAAAACTCAGCAAAGATATTGACCCCAAAAAACTTTCATCACAAACTCCTGGTTTTGCAGGAGCCGAAATTGCTAATGTTTGCAATGAAGCAGCCCTAATTGCAGCACGAAATAATAAGAGTGAAATAAGTATGAAAGATTTTGAAGCAGCTATTGATAGAGTAATTGGCGGACTTGAAAAGAAAAATAAACTTATTTCGCCCGATGAGAAAAAAATAGTTGCATACCATGAATCAGGTCATGCAATTGTAGGTTGGTTTCTCGAATTTGCCGACCCTCTTGTAAAAGTTTCAATTGTACCTCGTGGAATTGCTGCTTTGGGTTATGCACAGTATTTGCCAAAAGAACAATATCTTTACCGAACCGACCAGTTGATTGATATGATGTGTATGACACTGGGCGGCAGAGCAGCCGAAGAAGTTTTTTTTGGAAAAATATCTACCGGAGCTCAAAATGATTTAGAAAAGGTAACAAAAATGGCGTACGCTATGATTACTCTTTACGGGATGAATGAAAGAGTTGGTCATGTTTCGTTTAGAGATGAAACAGGTGAATTTGGCATGTTTGGAAAACCATACTCTGAAGAAACAGCTAAAATGATAGATGAAGAAGTAAGAAAATTAATTAATGAATCATACATCAGAACAAAAGATTTGATTACCAAACAAAAAGATAATCTTGAAAAACTTGCTCATGAACTTTTAGATAAAGAAATACTCTTTCAACATGATTTGGAGGTAATTTTGGGCAAGAGACCATTCGAAACCAAAACCACACTTCAGGAATATATGGAATCTTCGGCTAAAACCGAAGAAATTAAAACCGAGGAAAGTACAAACGAAGAACCTAAAAAAGAGGAAATTGTGCCCGAAAATAATTAAATTTAATTTAATCGTATTTTGAAAGGCATTAAACTATAATTTAATATTTATAAAAAATAAAACAATCAAAAAAATCGTATAGTTGTATTAAATGAAGATTAGAAATTTTTTGTTAATTATTGTACCTGTATCACTGATTTTTACAGGTTTTTATATAAAAAATCAAGACTCTGTAAAGAGTTCGCTACTGCCATCAATTTTGCAAAATCTTGAAATGTATCATTATAATCCACCAAAAATTGATGATGATTTTTCGAAAAAAGTATTTGATGAATTTATTACAGTTTTAGATGCAAACAAAAGATTTTTCACACAAGAAGATATAGAAAAAATTTCGATTTATAAAACAAAAATTGATGATTTTGCAAAAAACGGAGATTATGAATTTTATGATAAAACTATGGAAATTTATGAAAACCGAATAAATCAAAATCAAAAATGGTATAGAGAAATATTGTCAAATCCGATGGATTTTAATTCAAACGAAATTTTTAATTACGATGACAAACAACCTTTTGCAAAAAATGAAACTGAATTAAAAGACAGATTAACGAAATTTTTGAAATACAATGTGATGACAAAACTCGCTTTAAGTCTTGAAACTCAAGAAAATGCTAAACAAAATAAAGATACATCGGTTAAAATCTTGTTATATGATACCTTAGAACTTCAAGCAAGAAAAAGTGTTTTGAAAACACAGGAAGATTTTGTGGCGAGATGGAAAAAAACAAAAGAAAATGAGAAAAAAAGTTATTATATAAATGCTGTAACTTCTGTATTTGATCCTCATACAAACTATTTTCCACCGGCAGATAAAGAAAATTTTGATATTAGCATATCCGGAAGATTAGAAGGTATTGGAGCTTCATTGCAAGAAAAAGATGGCTATATAAAAGTTGTAAGAATAGTGCCTGGCAGCCCTTCGGCTTTGCAGGGAGAATTGAAAGAAGGCGATATAATACTTAAAGTAGCACAAGGCAATAAAGAACCAGTTGATGTTGTAAATATGCCGATGGACGATGCTATTAAAATGATTCGTGGTCCAAAAGGTACCGAAGTAAGACTTACAGTTAAAAAACCTGATGGTTCAACTAAAGTTATCAAAATTATAAGAGATGTAGTGATTTTGGATGAAACATTTGCCAAATCAGTAATAATTGAAGATAATGACCACAAAAAAGTAGGCTACATTTTTCTACCATCATTCTACACAGATATCAATGGCGGAGGCGGAAGAACAAGTTGGACAGATGTGAGAAACGAAATTAGAAAACTTAAAAATAATGGTGCCTCAAGCATTATTTTTGATTTGAGAAATAATGGTGGAGGCTCATTGCAGGATGTAGTTTATATGTCGGGTTTGTTTGTAGAAAACGGTCCGATAGTACAAGTGAAAACACGTGGCGAAGACCCAGAAGTACTCGAAGATTATGACCCAAGTTTAGAATGGGACGGTCCGCTTGTAGTAATGGTAAACGAATTTAGTGCTTCGGCAAGCGAAATACTTGCAGCAGCAATGCAGGATTACAAACGTGCAATAATTGTAGGAAGCCGCCAAACATTTGGAAAAGGTACAGTTCAAAGGTTTATAGACCTGAGCGACAAAATAAGAACTAAAGAAGCATCAGATTATGGTTCGGTAAAAATTACTATTCAAAAATTTTACAGAATAAATGGAGGAGCTACTCAATTAAAAGGCGTTGAGTCAGATATTGAATTTCCTGATAATTTTACATATCTAAAAACAGGTGAATCTGAACAGGATTTTCCAATGATTTGGGATAAAATTAGTCCAGCAAAATACATAACTTATAGTAAATACTATCATAATTTATCAAAAGTAAAATCAAAATCAGCCGCTAGAACAAAAGAAAATGAAACATTTAAATTAATTGAAGAAAATGCTAAAAGGATTAAAAAAGAAGATGATAAAAAATTTACAATTCTAAATTTAAAATCGTATATGGCTGAAGAAAAATTGAAAAAAGAGCAAAGCAAAAAACTTGAAAGTTCGTTTAAAGAAATACAAGGGTTTTCTATATCAACACTAAGCGAAGATAAGCAAGAAATGGAAAAAGATAAAGGAAAAATGGACCGTGCAAACGATTGGTATAAATCACTCAGAAAAGACGTATATCTTTATGAAACATTGCAAATAGCCGAAGAATTGTAAAGTAATTTATTGAAATAAATCTTTCATCCTGCTAAAAAATCCTTTTTCTTTATTTTCTGCTGGTGGAATAAAGTTTTCTGATTGTTCAAGTTTTTTAAGTATATCTTTTTCCTCTATAGATAATTTTTTAGGGGTAAAAATGTTTATCTGTACCAATTGGTCACCACGTCCATAACCATTAATATCGGGCACCCCCTTATTTCTTAATCTTAGCATTTTACCTGCTTGTGTACCTTGTTCAATTTTTACCTTTACTTTATTGTCAATTGTTGGAATTTCTACTTCGCCACCAAGTGCCGCAATCGGAAAACTAATAAACAAGTCATAAAGCAAATTATTTCCTTCTCTTTTAAAATCATTGTGTAGAATTTCTTCTATTAATACAATCAAATCTCCTCTGTTTCCGCCCATTGGCGATTCATTTCCTTGTCCGTTTAAAGAGAGTTGCATACCGTGTTGAACACCTGCCGGAATTTTAATTGAAGTTGTAACTTCTTCGTTAATCAAGCCATTACTATCGGCTCCGGGAGGGCGGTTTTCTATTTTGCGACCAAGACCATTACAGGTATGGCATGTACTCGAAGTTTGCATAGGTCCAAGAAAAGTATTTGTAACTTTGTTTACCATTCCACTGCCTTTGCATGTATCGCATGTATTGAATTTTACACCTTGTGCTGCAACTTTTTTTGAATATTTCACCTTTTTTTCAACTCCATTACAAATTTCTTCGAGAGTAAGTTTTAGTTTTATTCTAATGTTTGTGCCTTGTGGTGCACGGTTACGAGTACGTCCACCGCTTCCAAAAAAGCTTTCAAAAGGATTATTATCGCCAAATATATCACCAAACTGGCTGAATATGTCTTCCATATTCATACTGCTAAAACCACCTTGTCCGCCTGCACCACGCACACCATCGTGTCCAAATCTGTCATAGGCACTTCTCTTTTCCGAATTACTTAGTACTTCGTAAGCTTCGGCAGCTTCTTTAAAATGTTCTTCAGCTTCTTTATTTCCCGGATTTTTATCGGGGTGATATTTTATTGCAAGTTTTCTATAAGCTTTTTTTAATTCTTCTTCTGTGGCATTTTTGCCTACTCCCAATATTTCGTAATAATCTCTTTTTTTACTCATAATTATTCTCCAACAATCACTTTTGCGTACCTAAGCACTTTATCTCTAAGTTTATAACCCTTTTCTATCTGGTCAACTATTTTTCCTTTATTGTTTTTGTCGTCAGTAGTAATTTTTGTAATTGCTTCATGTAACTCATCGTTAAATTTTTCACCAATTGAGTTGTAATCTTTTAAGCCATGCTGTTCCAAAATATTTTTAAATTTATGTAAAATTATTACAAAACCATCTACTGAAGCTTTGGGGTCTGATGTTTCTGTTATTGATTTTTCGGCTCTTTCCATATCGTCTATCACTGGCAGAAGAGATTTTAATATTTCTTGCCCGGCACTATTTATCAAATCATTTTTTTCTTTAGCATTTCTGCGTCTGAAATTTTCAAACTCGCTATAAAGCCTAATATATTTATCTTTCAAATCTTCAATTTCTTTTTTCAGATTTTCAGTTTCATTGGCTTGTGTTTCATTATTAATGGTATTTTCATTTATTTCGGGGTTTGTTTGTGTTTCGGTATCTTTAGACATTTCTTCTTCTGTGTGCTGATTTTTATTTTTCATCAGTTTTATAAAAAATTATTAATAAATACTAACTTATCAAAAATTTTGCCAATAAAATTTGGTGACAATTTGGCTGCCATTGATTTTATTATTTAAAAAGTATTTTTTCAAGTTCGCTTTCAAGATTAGAACTGCGAATATCATCTGTAATAATTACGCCATCAGGACCTATTAAAAATCCGGCTGGCAATGCTGAAATTCCATAAGAATCTGCTGCCGGGCATTTCCATTTTTTTAAACTACTCACATGATACTCCCACGAGAGTTTATCATTTTTAATAGCCTTTTGCCATATTTCGGGGTCGGTATCAAGCGAAACTGAATAAAAAATTATAGTTTTTGAGTTGATTAGCTTTTTGTCTTTATATTTATTATATACTCTCACAAGGTTTTGATTTTCTTTCCGACATGCTGCACACCACGATGCCCAAAAATCGAGAACTATATAATTTCCCTTGAGTGAACTCAAAGAAATAACATGGTTTGATATATTTGGTAAAGCAATTTCAGGGGCTATATCGCCTGGTTTTATTCTGTTTATATGATTTTTACTTGTTGTAAATGACGAAAACAGAAAAATAGATAAGTATGTAAATATTGTAAATAAAAATTTTCTAAACATAATAAAAATATATAGCAATCTTTAAACCAAAAGTTTTAAGCTACTGTATACGCTCAATATCTGCCCCAAGTGCATTAAGCCTATGTTCAATATTTTGGTATCCTCTATCAATTTGCTCAATGTTATTAATTATACTTGTGCCTTGTGCCGAAAGAGCAGCAATTAATAATGAAACACCGGCTCTAATATCGGGCGATGTCATTTTTATACCTCTTAGCGGCACACGCCGATTTAATCCCATAACTGTAGCTCGATGTGGGTCGCAAAGTATAATTTGTGCTCCCATATCAATCAAATTATCTACAAAAAACAATCGGCTTTCAAACATTTTTTGATGTATGAGAACATTTCCTTTTGCCTGAGTTGCCATTACAAGTATAACACTTAACAAATCAGGTGTAAGACCGGGCCATGGTGCATCGGCAATTGTGAGCATACTTCCGTCAATAAACGATTCTATTTCGTAGTGTTTTTGAGATGGAATAAAAATATTGTCGTCTTTTATCAAAAAACTCATACCTAACTTTTCAAAAGTTAAAGGTATAATTCCAAGATGCTCAACTCCTGCTCCCTTAATAGTTATTTCAGATTCGGTAAGTGCAGCAAGAGCCATAAAACTACCAATTTCAATCATATCAGGCAAAAGAGTATGAGAGCACCCGTTTAGTTTTTCTACTCCTTCTACAGTTATAAGATTTGAACCTACTCCACTTATTTTAGCACCCATATTATTTAGCATTTTGCAAAGTTGCTGAATGTATGGTTCACATGCTGCATTATATAGTGTAGTTTTTCCATCAGCCAAACAAGCAGCCATTATTAAGTTTGCAGTTCCGGTAACAGATGCTTCTTCAAGTAAAATGTAATTTCCTTTTAATTTTCCAGATTTTACTTTGTAAAAATTTTCATCTTTTAAAAATTCAAATTTTGCCCCTAATTTTTCAAAACCTGTAAAATGTGTATCAAGTCGTCGTCTTCCTATTTTATCACCGCCAGGGCTTGGTATATAACCCTTTCCAAACCGTGTGAGCAATGGACCAATTATCATAATTGACCCTCTAAGACTACCTCCTTTTTTTCTGAATTCTTTGCTGTTTAAATAATTCAGATCAATTTCGTCAGCCTTAAATCTCAATGAGCCTTTGGTTTTAAGTTTTTCAATTTTTACACCCAAATCTTTGAGTAATTCAATTAACTTATTTACATCAGCAATTTCGGGAATATTATGGATTTCTATTTCATCAGATGATAATAAAACAGCCGAAAGCACCTGCAATGCTTCATTTTTTGCCCCTTGCGGAACAAGTTCGCCCTTGAGTTTTATTCCTCCGTTTATTTTAAATGAGCCCATTTTTCAGAACCTGTCTTTATTATTTTTATGATTGCGGTTGTTTTTGTTTTTAAATTTTTTATTTTGTTTATAAAAGGCTTTTATTTTTTTATAATCCTTTTCTACATGAATACTTAAATTTTCTGATTGCAAATGAAGCTTGTCTTTTGATAGTGTTTTTAGATGTTCGGCAATTACATCAGGCGTTAGGTATTCATTATTCCAGTTTCTCGATGAATTTGACATAAATGATGCAATCATATTTATAAAACTTTGCTTTATATCTTCATTTTCAATTTTTGTAGCTCTATCAACCATATATTGGAGATTGCGTCCATAAAATCTGAATTTTATTCTAACATTATTATATGGTATTTGTTCGGGTTTTTGGTTTATAAACTCCGGCTCAGGCTTGGGAAATGGTCCGTCAATATCTAGTTTAAAGCCTGAAATTATATGTATTTGATCCCATAATTTTTGTTGGTAATTGTCGAGTTCTTTTATTGATGGATTAAGATTTACCATTACATTCATCAAGCTTATTGCAAGTTTTGAACGTAGATCTTTATCTTCAGTCAAAGTAATTTTATCTACCATTTTCTGAAAACATCTTCCATACTCGCTTAGGTAAAGTTGAGGCCTTAGTGTATTATATTCTAATTGTTCCTGCATGGCTTCAAATTTATAAAATTTATTTAAAAATGTTTTAAATAAAAAAAATCCAATTTGAATTTCAATTGATTAAATAAAATTTTAAAAGAAAATTACAATACGTTGTTGTAATTTCAAAATATTGCTACATTTGAATTATCTAATTAACACTTATTTTTTATATGAAAAAGTATTACATATTATTTTTAGGATTATTGCTCGTAGGATGGGTAATTCCATCAGTAGCACAAAACCGGACAATTACCGGTAAAGTAACATCAGCTTCCGAAAAAGAAGCTATTCCGGGTGTTTCAGTAGTAGTAAAAGGTACCACAATTGGTACTTCAACAGACATTAACGGAAATTATACAGTATCTGTCCCGTCATCAAGATCAGTATTGATTTTTTCTTACATTTCGATGAAAACAGTTGAAATTGCCGTAGGCAGTAATTCTACAATTGACGTTAGTTTGGAGGATGACGGAAAAGGATTGGATGAAGTTGTAGTAACTGCAGTTGCACTCGAAAAATCAGCCAAATCTTTAGGTTATTCAACTCAAAAAGTAGATGGTAAAGAGGTTGCAGAATCTGGCGAACAAAATGTCATTCAAGGCTTATCAGGCAAAGCAGCAGGAGTTTTTGTTCAAGGTACAAGCGGCACACCTGGTGCTTCAAGTAAAATTCTTTTACGCGGTAATGTAACTTTTGAAGGGAACAATCAACCACTTATAGTAGTTGATGGTGTACCTATTGACAACAGTACGTCAAATACCGTTGCCGGTGATTATCCTTTTAATATGAACCTTCAGGGAGTTAATAACTCAAACAGAGGTATTGACATAAATCCTGACGATATCGAATCTATTAATATATTGAAAGGTCCTGCTGCTGCTGCATTGTACGGTGCACAGGCTGCAAGTGGTGCTATTATTATCACTACCAAAAAAGCAAGAGTTAAAGGCAAAGGCAGGGGCTTTGGTGTAGTATATTCTACAAGTATTGAATTGCAGAAAGTGAATAAACTTCCCGAACTTCAAACTAAATACGGACAAGGAAATGGTGGAGGTGCTTTATTAAAAAGCAAACTTACCGGAAAACTTGATTCTGTTGTAGAAGTTGGAAAATTCAGTGCTTCTACTCCTAACAGTTGGGGACCTGCAATTGCTTCTGATAAAGCTTATGACAATTTAGAAGAGTTTTTTAAACGCGGCGAAGTTTTCAGCAATAGTATTACACTTAATGCATTCAACGAAAAATCTTCATTGCGTTTGTCTTTTGCTAATCTTAAACAAGATGGTATTATTCCAAACTCTGAATATAAACGCAATACAATTACTGTAAATGCTGACCATAAAATAAGCGATAAATTCTCTTTCGGAACATCATTTAGTTATATAAATTCAGGCGGTACATTGGTGCAAAACGGAAGTAACCTTGCGGGTGTAATGCTTGGGCTTACTAGAACTCCTACAGATTACAGGTTAGATGACCCAACAAGCACAGGTCCCAACGGTTGGACAAATGTTGATGGATCACAACGTTTATGGTATCCGTTATATGACAATCCACACTGGAGTGTAAGAAATAACCCATACACTACAGATGTAAATCGTATGTATGGAAATATTAATTTTAAAGCATCTCCATTCTCATTCATGGATTTGAACTACCGCTTGGGTACTGATGTTTATACTGATAAACGTGTTTCTATATTCTCAATAGGTTCAAACCAACCAGATAATGCTCCGGGAGGAGAAATTAATCAAAATATTCAGACATACAGATATGTATATCAGGACGTTATTGCAACTTTCAAAAGAAGTTTGACCGATGATATAGTTGGAAGTTTGGCAATAGGCAGCAATGTACAATACGAAAAATCTGAAGACCAGTTTTTGAGAGGTAGAGACCTTACAATCCCAAATTATTATAATCTATCAAACGCTTCAAATCTTTATGCTAATGGATCTTATGCTGTTCTTAAGAAGACAGGAGTTTTTGGCGATTTGAATTTGAGTTTTAAAGATTATTTGTTTTTAAATGTTACCGGTCGTCAAGACAGATGGTCATCATTCTCAAAAACCATATTCTATCCATCTACATCACTTGCATTTTTATTTACAGACTTTGTAAAACAAAAATGGTTTACATTTGGTAAAGTTCGTTTAGCCTATGCACAGGCAGGAAAAGGTCCTTCACCTTACCGCACACAAAATTATTATGCAAAACCAACATTTACTGATGGTTTCACCTCAGGCTTAGGATTTCCATACCTTTCACAAAATGGATTTGGAATAAGCAATACATTAAATGACCCAAATATTAAACCTGAAACGACATCATCAACCGAAATAGGTTTAGATTTAAGATTTTTTGATTCAAAATTGAGATTTGACTTTACTTGGTATAATCAAAAATCAAAAAATATAATTCTATCAATTCCGGTAGCTCCATCATCAGGTTTTAGAGCATTGTACACTAATTCTGGCGAAATGGAAAATAAAGGAATTGAAATAATTGCTTCGGGAACTCCATATAAAGATAAAAACTTTAGCTGGGATATATCATTAAACTTCAATAAAAACAATAACAAGGTATTGAAACTTGGAAATGGTGTTGAAGAATTATCGCCCGAAGCAGCATTTACTTCTAATTCAGCTTATGCAATAGTTGGTGAACCATTTGGCGTAATATATGGCTCAAAATGGTTGAGAAACGACCAGGGACAATTATTAATTAAGACAAACGGACTACCAGCAGTTGACCCGCAAAAAGGTAACTTAGGAAACCCTTATCCCGACTGGATGATGGGTATTAGAAACTCATTCAATTTTAAAGGAGTTCGTTTAACAGGTCTGTTTGATATTAGACAAGGTGGTGAAATTTGGAATGGAACTTACGCCCGTTTAAACAGAATGGGTAGAACAGATGAATCTGCCGACAGAAACAGATACTACATTATTGAAGGTGTAAAACAAAGCGATGGCACAACTAATGATATTCCAGTTTCTGCTTCTTCATATTGGCAAACATATCAGGGTGATGGAGGTTCTTATGCATCAGAAAATGCAATGCAAGATGCTTCATGGGTGAGGCTAAGAGAACTTGGAATTTCTTATAATATTAAAATTAAGCAAATTGAAAAATATGTAAAGTCAATTGATTTAGGAATTGTAGGCAAAAACGTATGGTTGAAAACAGAATATAAAGGTGTTGATCCTGAAACAAGTTTAACCGGTGCAGGTTCTAATATCGGTGGTTTTGATTACTTTAATAACCCCGGTTTGAAATCATGGATTTTTAGTCTTAAAGCAAACTTTTAATTAGATAGGAGGATATAATCATGAAAAAATTATTTATAACAATAGCAATATCATTACTTGTAATTTCACAAGGATGTAAAAAATTTACAGACGGAGATAAAATTTCTCCAAACTCTCCAGGCTCAGTTACTGCTGCATTATTATTATCAAATTGCGAATTAGCTGTTTTTGCAGCTTATGGCGGAAACTTGTCAAGAACTGCATCTATCTTTACTCAACAAAGCTCTGGAAATACCGACCAAGCTTTTATTTATGAAAAATATGGTATGGTAGAAGGTGATTATGACAATGAATGGCAAAATTTGTATTCAAGTGGTTTAATTAATACAAAAAAATTAATGGAAACTGCCGGTGCTGCCAACCCACGCTATAACGGAATTGCAAAAGTATTGAGAGCTTTAATGATTGGTGCTGCTACCGATCTTTGGGGTGATGTACCGTACAGTCAAGCTTTAAAAGGTGAAGAATATACCGAGGCATCAAGAAAGCCTGTATATGACAAACAAGAAGATGTAATAAAAGCAATTCAAACATTACTTACAGAAGCAATTGCAGATTTGGGACAAGACGATAGCAAAAACATCTTATTGCCAGGTGCTGACGATTATATTTTCGGAGGCGACAAAGATAAGTGGATAAGAACAGCATGGATGCTTAAAGCCAGATATGAAATGAGAATCAGCAAAAAAAGTTCTACTGCAGCACAAAAAACACTTGATGCCCTTACTGCAGCATATACTGCCGGGTTGGCTGGTAGTGATGATGATTGCAACATGATTTTCGGTACAAATGCAAACGAATACAACCAATGGTATGCATTCTGTAAAGTTGAAAGAGAAGGTTATATAAGAATGGGTGCAAAACTTGTAAATATGATGAATGCAATAAATGACCCTCGTTTGCCTTCGTATTGTGCTTTGAGTGATACTACCGCTTATTTGGGAACCCCTGCTGGCGAAGCTGAAATGATAGCTTATGCAAGCAAAGTATCTACAATTGGAAATTATTATGCTTCACCCGATGCATCATTGCCACTTATTACTTATGTTGAAGCCAAGTTTTTGGAAGCCGAAGCAAAACTCGGGACAGACAAAGCCGGTGCTGCTAAAGCATATAATGATGCAGTAATTGAACACATTACTAAAGTAACCGGAAGTGCACCGGATGCAGCTTACATTACAGCAAATGCTTCTGAAGATGCTTCAACTATTACTTTAGAGAAAATAATGAATCAAAAGTATATTGCATTGTTTACTCAAATAGAAGTGTATAATGATTGGAGACGTACCGGTTTTCCTACATTAACCAAAGCTACAGGTGCAACTACCGAAATACCTCGCAGGCTGCCAAATATTTTAGAAGAAAGACAGTACAATCCTAACGCCACAATAGTTTCTGATATGTCAGTTCCTGTTTGGTGGGATTCAAATTAGTTTTGTTGTTTTCATTTATTATAAATCTCCGTTGGTTGTTACCAACGGAGATTTTTTTTTACCATTTTTATTTTTTTGCTAATTTGCAGGCATTATGAAAGAGAATTTAAAAAAAATAAATTTAAAAATTTTGTTTTTTATGATAGCAATAATTTTGATGACAAATATGAATTGTAATAAAACCAATGAAAATAAGGAACTTCAAAACGAAGTTCAAAAATATCTTGATTCGTACAATATTGAATTTCAAAAATTGCTTACTGTAAACAATGAAGCTCAATGGAAACTAAACACAATGATTATTGAAGGAGATTCTATTACATCAAAACAAGCAAGCGATGCAGCCGAAAAATTTGCACAATTTACAGGTAGCAAAATTAATATTGAAAAAGCCCGAAAATACCTGAAAACAAAGGATAAATTATCACCCTTACAAGTAAAACAACTTGAAACAATTCTTTTTATGGCAGGTGCCAATCCTGAAACTGTAAGCGATATAGTAAAGCAAAAAATTAAAGCAGAAACAAATCAAATAGGGTTATTATATGGATATAAATATTTGATTGACAACAAAGAGGTAACTACAAACAATATTGACGATATTTTAAGAAAATCAAATAAACTTGAAGAAAGACTAAAAGTATGGAGTACAAGCAAAGAAGTTGGAAAAACATTGAAAAACGGACTTGAGAATTTAAGAAATTTAAGAAATAAATCAGTTCAGGCTCTCGGCTATAAAGATTTTTTTGATTATCAGGCTTCTGAATACGGCATGACATCAGACGAAATTATGCAGAGTTGTAGTCAGATGATTAATGATGTATGGCCACTTTACCGAGAATTACATACTTGGGCACGTTACGAACTTGCTGCAAGATACAAGCAAGATGTACCCGATTACATTCCGGCTCATTGGCTACCAAACAGATGGGGACAAGATTGGACAGCCATGGTGAATTCATCAGGAATTAATCTTGACGAAAAACTTAAAACAAAAAATGCCGAATGGATAGTAAAGCAAGGTGAAGAATTTTACAAAAGCCTCGGTTTTTCTGAACTACCTAAATCTTTTTACGAAAAATCAAGTTTGTATCCTTTACCTCCCGAAGTTAAGTATAAAAAAAACAACCATGCAAGTGCGTGGCATATTGATAATAATTTAGACGTGAGAAGCCTTATGAGTGTTGAGCCTAATACCGAGTGGTGGGGTACGGTTTTACATGAGTTGGGGCATATTTATTATTACATTAGCTATTCAAACAATGATGTCCCTTTGATTTTGAGAAGTGGAGCAAATAGAGCTTATCACGAGGCAATGGGTAGTTTGATTGGACTTGCAGCTTTGCAAAAACCTTTTTTACAAAATTTTGGATTAATTGGGAAAGACGAAACCTCTAACGATACAATTAACTTACTTAAAGAATCGCTTGATTTTATTGTTCATATTCCTTGGGGTGCAGGAGTTATGACTGCATTTGAACATGATTTGTACTCAAAAAATATTACTATAAATGAGTTTAACAAAACATGGTGGAATTATGTTAAAAAATATCAGGGAATTATTCCTCCAACAGATAGAGGTGAAGAATATTGCGATGCTGCCACAAAAACACATATAAACGATGATGCAGCACAGTATTACGATTACTCAATGAGCAATGTACTTTTATTCCAGTTTCATGACCATATTTCTAAGCAAATTTTAAAACAAGACCCTCATAATACCAACTACTGGGGAAGCAAAGAAACAGGAAAGTTTCTTAAAGATCTTATGTATCCAGGTGCCAGTGTTGATTGGAGACAACATCTTAAAAACCATTTAGGTTCTGAAATGAGTGCCAAACCAATGCTTGAGTATTTTGAACCTTTACTTATTTATTTGAAAAAAGCAAATAAAGGAAGAAAATACACACTGCCAGAGAAATTGTAAAAAATTTATTAAACCCAAAATTATTTTAATTATTTTGTTTTTTTAGGAGTTGTACAAAGTAAGCATTGTTTAAAGAATGAAGAAAAACAAGTTATTTCCCACTATTATTTGAGTCAATATTTTTTCGCTGCCTTTTTCTTAGAAAATACATAAACAATGCTACAACTAATACTACACCAAACATTTGTAAATTACGGCTTGATGCTCCTTGTTGTTTGTAGGCAATTATAATTTCAACAACAGACACCGCTGCAATTGCAAGCCACATAATCTCTATAAATCTTCTCATATCCTTATTTTACTGTTATTCTTCCTCTTAGTTTATTAATTCTATATCGGGTAAAACTTTGGTTTGATTCAAGACCATTGCCGTATAATATTTCATCGGGTGTTTTTATTTTTACGAATTTATCTGTATAAATCTTTTCTTTTTGTTGGTCCCATATAAGTTTTTCGGTTTCCAACTCTTCGCCACGCATATTCAGTACTTTCACATTGTTTTTTACAACCACAATTCTACGTGTTTCGTAGCTTATGGCGTATTCGGCTGTAAGCGAACTTTCAATTTTGCCGTAATTGTTATAAAAAAAACCTTTTACACCCTTTTTCATTTCTGAGTAAGGTTCGGCTTTTTGCTGATAATGCTCTATTAATGGTGAGTAAATTTTTGCCCTCAAATTGCCCGAATCAGTATAATTAATAGTTACTTCGGTTGCTTTTTCAACACCTATTTCAGTTTTGATTTTTCTTACTTTTTTAAGTTTTTCTTTATCAGGAGCACAAGCTACAATAGCTCCAAATGCTATGAAAAAAATAAGAAGTTTATAATACTTTATCAAAATCATCAATTGTAAAGCCTTTTGTTAAACCATTTATCGGCAAGATTTAAGCCTAAAGTTAGTCTAAAAAAATTTTCTTTTATCAGATTATTTTGAGTTGTGCCTCTTGAAATGTATTCGGCAGTTAAAAATATTCGGGAAGTACTTATAATTCTTGTACCGTCAACGTGCTTATGTATTTGTGTAAATGGTAAACCAATACCAAAACTAATTGAATTTTCTACAATATTTTTATCATTAATTTTTACAAAACCCGAACTCTGATAATATCCGGCACTATACCTAATGCTTTTTAAATAGTTTTTCACCTTATCGTTTTTAATTGATTTGTCGAATATGGGTTTAGGGCAAATAAAAAAACCAAAAGATATTTGATTCTCGTTTATAAAGCTGTTTTTGTGGTCTGTTATACTATTAAAATTGCTCCACATATTTTTACTTATTGCTGCATTTGCTTGCCATTTTTCGCTTTTCCCTATTGTATAAGAAACATTAATGTTTTGTGGTAAAGTGATATTAGCTGATTTTTCTTTATCGAATAAAATAGTATCCCAAATAGTTTCACTACCACTGTACAACTCTGTAAATGTATATATTAATCTATTTTGTTCGCCTTTTAGTTTTGCATTGCTTGTAAAATTTAAACCCAAAATATGATTTAATCCAGAATCTGATAAAATATGGAACTGTAACCCTAAATCGAGCCTGCTGCCTCTCAAATATAGGTTGTTGTTGTCAGACACACTTGTCAAAACTCTATTCCCGGGGTATCTTCGCTTTTGAGTTTCGTCCACTTGCCCAAAAATATAAGAATAGCTTATTCCGGCACTTAAATATTTAAAAATTTGAGTACCTGCTCCTATATTAAATCTTGAAAGACCCCCTCTGCCTTGGTATTCATTTCGTATGCTCACACCTCCCGAATCTTTTGTGTTGTAAATGTTGTAGCCTATGTCAGAAAATGGAAGCAACGAAAATGCTATACCGCTTTTGTATTTTTTAATAGGTGCAGCAAGCGATATATAGTTGAAACCTGCATTAGAAAAATCATTAGTTTGTGTGCCGGTTTTATAATTTCCAAGTTCAAAAAATGGAGAAACATTAAATACAGAAACGTTCAAAGCCGAAAGTGATGCAGGGTTTTTTAACGAATAATTACTTTGAAAACGGTAAGATGTATTGTTTCTGCCCAATGCCGAAATATCGGCAAAACTTTCGCTGTGCAATATACCAACTCCAAAAAGCGAATACGGCGAACGGGTGTTTTGCTGGCTATGTGCTTTGGTTGTCCATAAAATTTCTGCCAGTAGCAGGATAATTGCTGTTTTATTTAACATTATATTTTAATACTTCGTAAAGCCCTTTGAATACCAAATCGGGGTCTGCAAATATCACTCCTTTAATTTTATCTGCAAAATACAACATATCACCTCCGGTTATTACAACTTTTATGTTTGGGTATGTAATTTTATATTCTTGTATAATACCATTTATTTCGGCAAGAGTTCCATTCATTACACCGTTTACAATTGCTTCGGAAGTTGTAGTTCCAATTAGCGAAAATTCATAGTTTTTATTTTCAAGTGGTAGTTTTTGTGTAAAGTGGTTAAGTGCTTGAAATTTTATTTCAAGACCCGGAGAAATGCTACCCCCGTAGTATTCAAGTTTTTCATTTATAAAATCGTATTTTATGCAAGTTCCCATATCTATCACAAGTACGTTTTCATTTTTATATTTTGCTGAAGCTCCAATTGCTGCAGCAAGTCTGTCGTAACCGAGAGTATCAGGAGTTTTATAATTATTTTTTATGGGTATAGGAGTTTTACAATCCAAAATTATAAGTTTTTTGATATAAGCATTTAACGAATTAATATCGCTGCTTGTTACATCCGAAATTATTACAGGTATATCTACTGTAAATTGTTTGACGAATAATATAAGGTCGTTAAAATTTTCAAAATCAAATTTCTTTTTTAAAATATCATTTTCAAAAATTGCCGCTTTTATGCGTGTGTTCCCTATGTCAATTACTGCTCCGTACAAATTCTATTTCTTTATTGTTAAAAATTTCTAAATTATTATTTACTAATACTTCTAATTGCCCATTTTTATTTATTCCTTTTATTGTACCTTCGAATGATTTGCCATTACTAATAAACTGCTTACTCTCATCTTTGCCGTATAATTGTGACTCGTATTCGCTTTTAATTTTTTCTAAGTCAAAATATTTAATTTCTGCAAGTTGCTTGTTCAAATTGTCAATTAAAACACCTGTTATTTCATTAGTGTCAAACTTTTTGTTAGAAATTGTATAAAAAGAACAGGCAAGGGGCAATAAGTCGGGAAAATTATCTTGGTTCACATTTATCCCAATCCCTATTATTATATTTTTTAATGTATCACCAATTATATTACTTTCAATCAAAATACCCGAAATTTTTTTATTGTTTACATAAATATCATTTGGCCACTTTATTTTAATATTTTCATTTTGCAGATAAATTTTTATTGTTTTTGATAAGGCTAGCGAAACAAGCATATTTATTGTTGTGAGCATTGAAATATCTATATTTATTTCTTTGCAAATAAGCGAAATCAAAACACTTTTATCTCTTTCAGAAAACCAATTGCTGCCCGATTGTCCTTTTCCTTTGGTTTGAAATTTTGTAACAATTACATCGCCATTTTCTGCTTTGTTTTGTTTAAGAAGCAAATTTGCTAAATCGTTTGTAGAATCTGTTTCATCAAAATAATAAAAAGTTATTTTTTCAAAAAAAGAATGTGTCATTTGAAATTTTTACGATTTTTGCGGAAGCAAAAATAAATATAAAAATACTGAATGTTGAAAAAAGCCGTATCAGGCAACAACCTGGCTGACATCATAGTAAAAGGGATGCAGGAAAAAAAAGCCAAAAGCATTGTAAAAATTGACCTGAGAAAACTAAAAATTACAATTGCCGATTTTTTTGTAATATGTCATGCTGATTCATCAAAGCAAATTGATGCAATTGCCGATTCTGTTGAAGATGAAGTGAGAAAAGCTACTGGATTAAAACCTTTTAGCCGCGAAGGATTTATGAATGCCGAATGGATTATAATAGATTATAGCGATGTAATTGTTCATATTTTTAATCGTGAAAAAAGATTTTATTATAACCTTGAAGAATTGTGGAACGATGGCAAAATGACTAAATACAGTGATGTAGAGTAAAAAACCTTAAAAATCAGAAACCTTTTCTTTTTAAACAATTAAAGCTGATTAAAGTTCAACTGTTTAAGCATGATTTTAATCATTACATTGCAAACTAAACAAAAATAAATTTGCCACACATTATATTATCAAATAAATACTTTTTAAAAAAGAAATGAATAGTTTAGAAGAAATATTATCGTGGTGCGAAAAAACAGCATTCGACCTCGAATTTACTCATGCAAAACAATGGAAAAGCAAAGATGAAAAAAGAGTAATTGTTGGATATCTGCCAATATATGTTCCTCGAGAAATAATTCATGCAGCCAATGGTATAGCTGTGGGAATTATGGGTACAGGCGACCGCAAACAAATTATTAAAGGCGATGCATATTATCAATCTTACATTTGTCATTTGCCTCGTGGAATAATTGAAATGGCTTTGGATAATAATCTAAATGGTTTTGATGGGTTTTTATTTCCTGCAATTTGCGATTGCGTAAGAAATCTATCAGGTATGTTTAAGTTGTCAAAAAAAGGTAAATTTCAAAGATATTTTGATTATGCACAAAACTTTGACCCATTTATAGGAGGTACATTTTACAAACATGAAATGGAAAAAGTAATAGATGATATTTACAATGTAAATGGTGTAAAAGCAAGTGTTGACGGTCTTAATAAAGCAATAAAACTTTACAATATAAACAGAAGGTTAATAGAAGAGATTTACGACATAAGGCAAAAATATCCTTGGAGGCTTTCGGCAGTAGAAACATATCATATTCTTAGAGCCGGTATTTGCATTACAGTAGAAGAACACAATGAAATGCTTCAGAAAATATTAAATGTAATAAGAAATGAAAGAGGCGAGGCAATGGATAATATTAGAGTTGTGGTTTCAGGCTCGTTTTGCGAACAACCGCCAGTGGGATTAATAAAATCAATAGAAATGGCTGGATGCTACATTGTTGACGACGATTTTATGCTTGGCTCACGATGGATACAAGGAGATATTGAAGAAGATACCAACGACCCCCTCGAAGCTATCACAAAAGCATATCTCAACCAAAGTACTTTTGCTTCGTGCTATTACGATGTAGGAAATCCAAAAGGTAAAAGACTTGTAGAACTTGTAAAAAGAAGAGAAGCTGATGGTGTTATATTTTCGGCTGCAAGTTTTTGCGACCCAGCTCTGTTAGACCGCCCCGAAATGCAAAAAGAATGTGATGCGGCAGGTGTTCCGCATATAAACTTCCAATATCACGAAAATACAGGGCAGTTTAAAGTAATAAAAGAACAAGCCGGAACATTTTCAGACTCGATAAAACTTTGGGCATAAAAAAACATAAATTTGAAAAAGCAGTAGAAATTTTAAAAGATTAAAGAATATGGCAAATCCAAAAGATGCAGTAAAAGAAAAGAGCATGATTATTCAAAAAGAAATGCTCGCTAAACAATTTAATGACCTTAGCAAAGCAAAAGAAACAGGCAAAAAAGTTTGTTATACGTTTGTCCCCGGCAACTTGATAGAACTCATTTTGTCATTCGATATGCTTCCGGTATATCCCGAGATTAACGCTTTACAATCGGGTATGAGAAAAAAATCGGGCGGGTATATAAAAGATGCCGAAAAAATGGGTCATTCAGAAGATGTATGTACTTATGTGAAATGCGATATAGGAATGATGTTAAACGGAAATATAGGTCCTACAGGAGAAAAACTTCCCGAGCCAGATTTGCTACTTTTGAGCTATACAGGATGTTTTACATTTCTAAAATGGTTTGAAAATCTCAACAGACTTTATCCAAATGCCGAAATAGCAATGTTGCACACACCATATCAGGAAGATGGCAAAATAACAAAAGAACAAATTGATTATATGGTGAAACAACTAAAAGAAGAAGTTTTGCCAAAATTTGAAAAAGTATCAGGTAAAAAATTTGATTCTGCCAGATTAAGCAAACTATTGAGCAACTCGGTTCAATCAGAAGATTACTGGGTAAAAGTATTGCAACTTGCCAAAATCAAACCATCGCCAATTGATGCGTATTTTGCCGGAGTTTATTACATGGGTCCTATAAATACCGCCTTTAGAGGGTCAGACGAATGTCTTGAATATTACAAAGAACTTTATCACGAAATAAAAGACAGAGCTGAAAAAAAATTACTTCCGGTAACCCCAGAAGGCGAAATGCAAAAAGAACGCTTCCGTCTTGTAGTAGAAGGACCTCCCAACTGGACAAACTTCCGCGAATTTTGGAAAATATTTTATGATATGGGTGCTGTAATTGTAGCATCTACTTATACAAAAGTAGGCGGTGTTTATGATTTAGGATATCGCCAAAACCCCGAAGAGCCACTCGAAAGCCTTGCTACATATTGTATGGGTTGTTATACCAATCTAAACCTTCCACAAAGGGTTGATCTCATAGAAAAATATGTAAAAGAATATCAAGCTGACGGATTTTTGATTAACTCAATTAAATCATGCAATTCATTTTCTGCAGGGCAACTTATGATAATGCGTGAAATAGAACAACGCACTGGCGTTCCGGTTGGTTTTATTGAAAGCGACCTTGTTGACCCAAGGTATTTTTCGTATGCAAATATTAAAAACAGACTTGAATCGTATTTTCAAATGCTTGAGCAACGTAAAATAATTTTATCACAAGAATCAGTAACAGTTTAAAAAAAATAATAAAATGAGCAAATATTATCTTGGAGTTGACCTCGGCTCCACAACTTCAAAAGCTGTAATTATCAACGAGCAAGACGAAATAATAGGTAGAGGTATTACAAACACCCGTGCAAATTATTCTGTAGCAGCCGATATAGCAAGAGATGAAGCTACATACAATGCTAGATTTTCAATTCTTAAAAAAAACCTTGAAAAAGAAATAATTTCGAAACCCGAATACAAAAAATACATTTCAGACCTCGAAAGTGTATTTCAATACGAACAATTTAAAATAAAACTAGATAAATTGGGCGATGAACTAGTAAAAACTTGCAACAATTTTTTTAAAAACGATGAACAAAAAAATGAAATTCTAGGTCATTTAAGAAACATTCGCAAAGCCTTTAAACCAAAAATAAAGCACGATTATTTGTACAACAATCTGGGTGAAAAAAATCAGTTTTTCAGAGATATTGTATCAGAAAAATACAACGAAGAAGTAAACAAATTAGAAATGGCACTTTTCGAGCCACTAATGACCGTTTGGGACAAAAGTATTTCTCCGGCCGAAAACGAAAGAATTAAATTCGATTTCAAAGAACTGGTACACAAAGCTATGGTTGAGCTTAAAGAAAAATACAAAAACTTGCCCGATACAGTAGCCGAAAACGAAAGTATAAACTTTGATGCAGAAATGAATTTGCTGAAAGGAAATTTTGACCAGGTTTCAGAAACACTTCGTTCTCATATTGACGACATTGCCGATCTCGAATTTCATATCGAAAATATGACCGGTACAGGCTATGGCAGAGCATTATTGCCCTTCCCTCAAGAATGTATTCGTTCCGAAATATTGTGCCATGCATTTGGGGCACATGCTGTTTTTCCTGACACAAGAACAGTACTCGACATTGGCGGGCAAGATACAAAAGCAATACAGGTTGATAAATATGGACTTGTAACATCATTTCAAATGAACGACCGCTGTGCTGCTGGATGTGGCAGATACCTTGGGTATATTGCCGACGAGATGAGTATTTCGTTAAACGAACTTGGACCAATGGCAATGGAAGCTCAAAAGGAAGTAAATATTTGCTCAACATGTACAGTTTTTGCAGGTGCAGAACTTAGAGAACTTACAAACCTTGGCGAAAAACGTGAAGATATACTCGGTGGCTTGCACAAAGCAATTATTATGCGTGCAATGTCGCTTATAGCACGTTCGGGTGGTGTTTTCAACGAGTTTACATTTACCGGAGGAGTTGCCAGAAATCCTGCTGTTATCAAATATCTTACCCAGCTTGTAAGAGACAATTACGGCAATGATATAACAATAAATATTCATACTGATTCAATATTTATGGGCGCTTTGGGAGGAGCAATGTTTGCCAGAAGAAACATTAGTGCCGACCTTCCTTCAAATAAAAAAACACAAGAAGCAATTCAATAGATTAATAAATAATAGATATGGAAAATTTTTATACAATGGGGATTGATGTTGGGTCTAATTTCATAAAATTAGTACTTGTTGATTATTCTGATAATCCCAAACTTATAGACAAACACACCGAAAAGATAAGAAAACGCGATCCATCGCAGGTTGCAGAAGAAATGACTCAGAAAATGCTATCAAAACACAACCTCAAATACGAAGATATTGCCTACTTTGCTTCAACAGGCGAGGGTGATTTGGTAAAAAGAAAAAGAGGACATTTTTATGGAATGACTACTCATGCAAAAGGCGCCCATTTTCTATACCCCAATGCAATTACCGTGGTAGATATGGGAGCACTTTATGTAAGAGCAATAAAAATATCTGAAGATGCAAGAGTTTACGATTACAAAATGACTGGACAATGTGCTTCGGGATCGGGGCAGTTTGTTGAAAATATTTCAAGATATTTAGGACTTTCAATTGAAGAAGTTGGCGATGTATCAATGCAATCACAAAATCCCGAAATTTCTTCAGGAATATGTGCTGTTCTTGCCGAAACTGATGTTATAAATATGGTTTCGAGAGGAATTTCAACTCCCGATATTATAAAAGGAATTCATATCTCAATTGCCAACAGAATACTAAAACTTTTAAGTTCGCTAAAAGCCGAATCGCCCATTGTTGTTACAGGTGGAATGGCTTTAAATAAAGGTATGATACAAGCTCTTGAAGAGCAACTTGAAGAGATGGGAAAATCATATCAAATACATTCTCATCCTGATGCAATTTATGCAGGTGCAATTGGTGCTGCATTATGGGGCGGTTTCAGACATATAAAACTTAAAGAAAAACAGGCAGTTGTAGCCTGATAGCTTTACATAAAAAATAATGGGAGTTCAAAATTCAATTGCAAGTAAGCAAATGTCTATTAAACACGAGTTGGATACTCTTTTTAAGCCCAAATCAATAGCTATCATTGGTGCTTCTTCAAAAGAGTTATCAATTGGTAATGTCATCACCAAAAATCTAATTCATTTCAATTATACTGGCAAAATTTATCCTATAAATCCCAAAGAACCGGAGATTAGAGGTATCAAAGCATATCCATCAATTTTTGATGTACCCGATGAAATTGACCTTGCACATGTAATAATACCAAGCAAATTTGTACCACAAATAATTGAAGATTGCGGAAAAAAAGGAATAAAATCGGTAATAATAAATTCGGCAGGTTTCAGCGAAATGGGCGATGAAGGAGTAGCATTGCAAAATGCTTTTCTTGAAAATGCAAAAAAATACGGAGTTCGTATTTTCGGACCCAATTGCCAGGGAATAATAAATTGCGACCCTGACTACAATGCTTATTGTGATTTTACGTTCACATTTCCAAAGCCCGGAACCATTTCTATTGTAGCCCTTAGCGGTGGAGTGGGAGCATTTATTATGCAGAGTCTTTTCGATTTGGATATAGGGATGAGAATGTATGCCTCAAATGGCAATGCCTGCGATATTTCTATATCAGATGTGGTAGAATATTATGGACAAGACACAGGTACAAAAGCAATAATATTATATACAGAAGGATTTCACAATCCAAAAGAATTTCTTGAAACAGCTAAAATAGTAGCTAAGAAAAAACCAATTTTAGCTATGAAATCAGGCAGAACCGAAGCCGGAGCAAAAGCTGCAGCTTCGCATACTGGCTCGCTTGCCGGAGTTGATATTTCAACCGAATTGATTTTTGAAAAAACCGGTGTTTTATCATTTACAAATGAAGAAGAAATGTGCCAGGCAGCTATGGCATTTTCTACTCAGCCAATTCCAAAAGGTAATAGAGTAGGAATAATTACAAATACCGGAGGTCCTGCAGTAATTGCTACAGATGAACTTGTAAGTGCAGGCCTTGAAATACCTCCATTGAGCGAAAAAGCAGTAAATATTTTAAAAAACACTCTATTACCCGAAGCTACAATAGGCAACCCTATAGATGTGGTAGCAACAGGTGGTGGAGCTCATTTTAGAAGTGCTTTGGATGTACTGATGGACGAAGAAAATATTGACAGCGTTTTTATAAATTTTGTAACTGCACCATTTACTGATACCGACGAAGTTGCTAGAAATATTGTAGAAGTAAGCAAACAAAAGAAAAAACCTATAATTTGTAATTTTATGACAAATTTGAGTTTTGAAAGGTATCAACATACCGCAAAAATCATGAGAGATGGTGGAGTGCCATGCTACAGTTTTCCTACTACTGCTGCAAAAGCATTGGGGGCATTGTACAAATATCATAAAATACAAAGCAGAGAAATTGGAGAGGCTATGGTTTTTGATGATGTTGAAAAAAGTACTGTTTTTAATATTCTTTCAAATTCTGAAAAAGATAAGTTTCTTTCTTCCGAAAATGTTTTTAAAATATTAGAAGCGTACAAAATTGCTGTTGCAAACTGGGCAATAGCCGACAGTTACGAAAAGGCAGAACAAATATCATCAAAAATAGGATACCCTGTTGTAGTAAAAGCCGAGTCGCCCGAAATTGTTCACAAAAGCGATAAAGGCGGAGTTGTTATAAATATAAAATGTAAAGACGAACTTAGAACTGCAATACAAAACATTAATAAAAATTTTAGTGGCACTAATTTAAAATACCTTGTTCAGAAGTTTATGCCGGGTGGCAAAGAACTTATAATTGGAGTTTCGGCTGGAAGTAATGCAGGGCATTTGATAATGTTTGGAATGGGCGGAATTTATGTAGAAGTGCTGAAAGATGTAGTTTTTAAACTCAGTCCTGTAACTCAAACCGAAGCTCAAGAAATGCTTTCAACTATAAAATCAGCTAAATTATTAGACGGAGTGAGAGGTCAGCTAGGAATTGATAAAAAAAGTGTAGTAGAAATAATTCAAAGAATTTCTCAACTCGTTACAGATTTTCCACAGATAAAAGAAATGGACTTAAATCCTGTAATGGCTTTTAGCGACAAGGCTGTTGCTGTAGATGCAAGAATTAAATTATAAAAGAAATGTATAAAATACAAAGTACAAAAGTGATGAAGGAAATAATGGGAAATTATTTCCTCGGTATGAAAAATAAAAATAAAAAAATAGCATGGTGTACAAGTGTAGGACCAGCCGAACTTTTGCGTTCATTTGGCTTTGAAGTACATTTTCCCGAAAATCATGGAGCATTACTCGGTGCTACACGTACAGCAGGTGATCTTATTCCCGAATCAGCAAAGTTTGGATATTCAAACGATATTTGCTCTTATCTTACTGCTGATATTGGTTCATATCTTAAAGGAGAAACACCTCTGCAAGAACACTACGGTCTTGAAGGTCCGCCAAAGCCTGATTTGATTGTGTACAACACAAACCAGTGCAGAGAAGTGCAAGATTGGTTTACATATTTTGGTCGCGAACTCAATGTGCCGGTTATTGGAATTTACCCCCCACGGCACTTAGACGAAATAAAAGAAGAAGTAATAGAAGATGTTGCTGCACAATTCAGAAAAATGATACCTGTTTGCGAAGAAGTAAGCGGAAAAAAATTTGATATTGATAAATTCAGAGAAACTTTAAAATTGAGCAAAGAAGCTACAGACCTTTGGAAAAAAGTACTTTATACTGCTACTAACACACCTTCGCCAATTAGTTTTTTTGATGCTACAATACACATGGGTCCTATTGTTGTTTTAAGAGGAACTCAACAGGCAAAAGATTATTATACAATTTTGCTAAAAGAAATGGAAGAAAACGTTGCAAAAGGTATTGGATTTTTGGAAAGCGAAAGTTGCCGTTTGTACTGGGACGGAATGCCAATCTGGGGTAAATTAAGATCACTTTCAGATTTGTTTATACAAAATAATGCAGCAGTAGTTGCTTCAACTTATTGCAACAGTTGGGTTTTTGATGCATTCGACCCCGAAAATCCATTTGAGTCATCAGCAAAAGCATATACTGAAATTTTTATAAACAGAAGCGAAAATGCAAAACAAAATATACTTACTGATTTATGCAAAACCTTTAAAATTGATGGAGTAATATTTCACGATGCAAAAACCTGTGCAAACAACTCAAACTCCAGATTTGGCTTGCCACAAAGATTAACAGAAAGCACAGGAATACCCACTTTGATAATTGAAGGCGATTTGTGCGACCTAAGATTTTACTCAGAAGGGCAAAGTATTACCAAAATTGAAACTTTTATTGAGCAAATTACAAGTAATAAAGTTTTAGTACATAAATAATAACAACATGGAATCTGATAATTTGAAAGAAAACAAAATTTTCAGGCTTGCTGACGGAAGAGAATTAGCTAATGACGAAGTTCAAAAACTTATTAAAGATACCTGTCATTATGTGAAATACGTTGTGCTGAATAAAGATGGTAATAGCCGAAATATTGCATTTATTTTTCCTGACAAAAACCTTTACAAAAATCCCGATTACCTTGTAACACCAAACGAAAACGATGGTTGTTTTTGCCCTCGTGATCTCGACGAACTCGGCAGATGCCTTACCGGTTGCATTAAAAAAGTGAATTTGCTTTTTGAAAACAATGATGATAAAATTGTCAATGCTGCAATAATTGATACTGATGAAAATATTGAATCTGAAATAGAAAAATATAAAGAAATTTTTAATAAATCATTCGGAGGCGAGGAAGTAAATGATGAGGTTTATTTTATAAAAAATTTATAAAAATTAAATGAAAAAATCAGAAAAAATAAAAGTTGGAATAGTGGGGATTGGTCCTGTGGGTATGATAATGGCTGTAAAGTTAAAAGAGGCCGGTTGCGAGGTAGCTTTATGTGATAAAGACGAATTTAAACTGAAAAAGGTAATAAGCGAAGGAATAATACTCGAAAATATATATGCTTCTATTACCAGATTTGAACATGTTTATAGTTCTGTTACAGAAATGAGAAATTTGGGACTTGATTATTTGATATTTGCCCTCAAATCATACCAAACACTCGGCGCCGCAAAGGAAGCAGAAATTTTAAATTCCGAAAAATTGACCGTTATTGCTGCACAAAACGGAATAGATACCGAACAGATTTTAGCATCGGTTTTTGGCGAATCAAAAACCTTGAGAATGGTTATTAATTATGCCGGAAACCTCATGTCGCCTAATACAGTAAAAGTTACATTTTTTACTCCACCAAACTATATAGGCTCTATTGATGACAACAGATGCAAACAATCCGAAACTTTTGCAGACTTATTAAACAGTGTAGATTTTAAAACAGAAAATATAAATTCGTTTGAAATATTAAAACGCACTTGGGAAAAAACAATTTTAAACGCATCCCTTAGCCCACTTTGTGGTGTAGGCAGGCTTACAATGGCCGAAGCAATGTCTGACCCCGAAACTGTTGAACTCGTTGAACAATTAATAAACGAAGGGATAGAAGTTGCCGAAAAAGAAAAAATTCGTTTTCCCGACGATTTTTACCGCAAGTGTATGCAATACCTAAAAAAAGGAGGCGAGCATTTCCCTTCTTTAGCTTTAGATTTAATAAATAACCGTCCTACCGAAATTGATTATTTCAATGGTAAAATAGTTGAATATGGCAAAAAGCATTATGTAAAAACTTCGTTAAACCTCGCTTTTACAAACATGATAAAAGCCATGACTAATAAAAACGTAATGAATAGACCCATGGGGGCTGATGCTTCTTTAACCAAAAAAATCGTTTTAAAAGGTTTAGTTGAAAAAAATCATCCTTTGCAATACTACAGAGAACAAAACTGTTTTCTTGGAATGGACCTGGGCTCGTCATATACCAAATTTACAATTATTAATGAGAAAGGAAAGCCTGTTTTCAGATATATTGTACATACCATGAATAAAGACAGAAATGCAATGAAGAATGTAATTAAGGCAATTTATTCATCATTCAATATAAAATACAGTTGTGCTACAGGATACGGAAGAAAACATTTTACCGAAACAGATATAACAAAAACCGAAATAAATTGTGCAGCAGCAGGAGTTTCAGACTCTTATGACGGAGAAAAAAATATTATAGATATAGGTGGCGAAGACATAAAAGTAATTCATTGTAACAATGATAATCAAGTTTCAAACTTTTATATGAATGATAAATGTGCTGCCGGAACCGGTGCCTTTCTCGAAGAAATTTCAGAAAGAGCAGAAATAAAAATTGAAGAGATGAGCAACCTTGCATCACATTCAGAATATGACAAGGAATTAAACAGTTTTTGTACTGTTTTTGCCAAAACAGAAATTATGAACTGGGTATTTGACGGAATGCCGATGCAAGATATTGCAAGAGGTATTTACATTTCAATAGCAAACAAAGTTGCAAAAATGAGATTGGTTCCCGGAATTCCTATTTTTATGATTGGAGGCGTTGCTGCACATCATCCTTACATGAGTACTATTTTAATTAAAAAATTTAATAGAGAAGTTAAAACAATTGATTTTCCTCAATTTGTTGTTTCGCTTGGTGCTGCAATTATAGCAAAACAAACATGGAAAAATACAGAAGTTGTTAAAGAATCAAAAAATAAAACAAAACAGTTAGTTTAAAAAAAATAAATGAAAGCATTTCACTCAAAAGATAAGGGTATAGGTATAATATTTGACGACATTTTTTTTATAAATGGAGCAAGAACGCCATTTGGCAAATACTGTGGCACTCTTGCAAATGTATCGCCAACCGATCTTGGAATTTTTGCAAGCAAAGCTGCAATAAGTAATAGTAATATTTCACCCTCTGATATTGACCAGGCAGTAATGGCAAACATAGGTCAATCATCAGGCGATGCATATTTTTTTCCACGTCATGTAGCACTATTTTCAGGGCTGCCAATGCCTATTCCTGCATTGATGGTACAGAGAATTTGTGCCTCAGGTTTTGAAACCATTGTAACTTCTGCCGAACAGATTACACTTGGCAAAGCAGACGCAACCCTGTGTTGTGGAGCCGAAAGTATGTCACTTGCTCCTACAGTAAGTTTTGGAAACAGAATGGGATATCCGCTTGGTCGTCCTGTATTTAAAGATATGCTTTGGGAAGCATTAGACGATACAGCCGCCGGCTATCCAATGGGGTTTACTGCCGAAAATGTAGCTGTAAAACATAAAATTACTCGTAATCAATGTGACGAATATGCTTTACTATCGTTTAACCGTGCTATTGCTGCTAAAAATAATGGTTTTTTGAATGAAGAAATAACACCAATAAATTCAACAGTTTTTGAAATTGAAGGTTTAAAATCAAGAAAAGTAAAATTATCGGGTGGAGTTAAAGATTTTACCAGCGATGAACAAATACGTGAAACTAATCTTGAATCTTTATCAAAATTACCAAATGTTTTTGCCGAAGTGGGAGTTTTAACAGCCGGAAATTGCAGCGGAATAGTAGATGGAGCCGCGGCAGGCATTGTAGCTTCTGGCAGTTTTGTAAAGTCGAAAAATATTAATCCCATTGCAAAAGTTGTAGCTGCAGCTACTAGTGGCATAGACCCAAAGGTAATGGGACTCGGTCCCGTGCCCGCTATAAAATATCTATTAGAAATCACAGGTTTAAAAATAGACGAAATTGGATTATTTGAAATTAATGAAGCATTTTCATCGCAGGTTATAGGTTGCGAAATAGAACTTGGACTTGATAGAAACAAACTAAATGTAAACGGCGGAGCTATTGCCATAGGACATCCACTTGCTGCAAGTGGCTTGAGATTATCATTAACGCTGGCTAAAGAAATGAAAAGAAAAAATATAAGATACGGAATAGCCTCTGCCTGTATTGGAGGTGGGCAGGGTACTGCTGTATTATTTGAAAATATCAATTTATAAAAAAAATATGGAAGCATCAGAACAAATATTAAAACAGATTTCAAAATCTGCCAAACCACTTAAAGGAGGCGAAATAGCTGAACTTACAGGTATTGATAAAAAAATAGTAGATAAAACTCTAAAAAAATTGATGGCAGAAGGGAAATTGTATTCTCCTGTCAGATGTTTTTATGATATAAAAAAATAAATAATGCACATAGATAAAATGTACCAGTGGCAAATGATAGAAACTGACAAAGACTTTGTCAAAACAAATTGTGATTTTCCAAAATTGGCAGATGGAGAAGTGCTTGTAAAAGTTGCAGGATGCGGTGTTTGCCATACAGATTTGAGCTTTTGGCATTACGGAGTACAAACCAAAAAAACTCTTCCCTTAACTCTTGGTCATGAAATAAGCGGAACAGTAGTGGATGGAGATAAAAATTTGATAGGCAAAAATGTTATTATTCCTGCTGTTTTGCCATGTGGAAACTGCGAACTGTGCAACAACGGAAGGAGCAATATTTGCCGTAACCAACTTATGCCAGGCAATGATTTTGATGGTGGATTTGCTTCGCATATTAAAGTACCCGCAAAATATCTTTGCTATGTAAGTGACGATGTTTTGAAAAAATACCCATTAGAACATCTTTCGGTTATTGCCGATGCAATTTCTACACCCTACCAAGTTGTAAAAAAATCAGAATTAAAATCGGGTGATTTTGCAATAATAATAGGAGTGGGTGGAGTAGGAATTTATGGAGCGCAAATAGCCAAAATTTTTGGAGCAAAAGTTCTTGCATTAGACATAAGCGATGAAAAACTTGCAATTGCCAAATCAAACGGTATTGATGCAGTTTTAAATATTAAAGGTTTAGATATAAAAACTATAAAAGATAATGTAAAAAACATTGCAAAAGAGCTAAATGCTCCAAAAAACAGTTGGAAAATTTTTGAAATATCCGGTACTAAAGCAGGGCAGGAACTTGCATTTAATCTTATAACTTTTGCTTCAACTTTATCTGTTGTTGGATTTACTATGGATAAAGTAGAAGTGAGGCTTAGCAATTTAATGGCTTTTGATGCCAAACTTATTGGAACTTGGGGCTGTAAACCTGAATTATATCCCGAAGTTGTAAGTTTAGTTGCCGAAGGAAAGCTTAAAATAGAACCATTTATTCAAACATTTCCAATGTCGCAAATAAATGAAGTTTTCAAAAATACATTAGCTCATAAATATTCGAAACGTTCCGTTCTTATACCTGATTAACAAAAATAATATAAAAAATAATATGCTTAAAAACCACAACATTACTGAAGTTTCATACAAAGAAATACTTTTTGAAAAACGTCCGTGCTTAGATAAAACCGGAAATGCAATTAATGGACTTTTCAATGCATGGATATTGTTAAACAATCCTAAACAGTACAATTCATACACAACACAGGCAGTAAAGGAAATAATTCTTGCATTTGGCGAAGCATCAAACGACCGAAGTGTAGTAGCCGTTGTATTTTCGGCAGTAGAAGATAAGGCATTTTGCACAGGTGGAAACACAAAAGAATATGCCGAGTATTACTCCGGGAACCCCCAAGAATACAGTCAATACATGCGTTTATTCAACGATATGGTAAGTGCAATCCTCAAATGCGAAAAACCTGTTATTTGCCGTGTAAATGGTATGAGAATAGGAGGTGGGCAAGAAATAGGAATGGCATGTGATTACACCATTTCGAGTGATTTGGCAAGATTTGGTCAAGCCGGACCGAAACACGGCAGTGCTGCGATTGGCGGTGCAACAGATTTTTTACATTTATATGTTGGAATTGAAAGAGCAATGATGTCACTTACACTTTGCGAACCTTGGACTGCTCACCAGGCATATTATTTCGGTATGATTACAGATATTGTACCTGTTTTGAAACATGAAGGAAAATTTATTCCCAATCCTCTTGTAGTGCTTGATAAACAAACAGATGAATATGGAAAAATAATATTTGGCAATATGAAAAGAGGCGATGAATTAAAAGCCGGTAAAGAGTTGATGGAAAAATGCATGGTTGACCTATCAGAACTTGATAAGGCAATAAATAATCTAATAGCTAAACTACTTTATACTTTTCCAAATTGTCTTGCAAAAACCCTTACAGAAGTGAGAAAGAAAAAACTTGAACACTGGGACAAAAACAAAGAAAGTAGCCGCGAATGGTTAGCATTGAATATGATGACCGAGGCCAAAGCCGGTTTTAGAGCTTTTAATTACGGACCAAAAGACAATCGCGAAATAGATTTTGTATTACTTAGGCAACTTCTTGCCGAAGGACATGAGTGGAATGATGAATTGCACGAAATGATTTCGCCCCAGTTTAATTAATTCATATCGTTTTCACCTTAACATGATTTACATCAGTAGTATGCTGTTTTTTATAAATTAATCTTGTATTAAAAATATTAAAAAAATGGCAAAGGTAAAGGGCGAAATTGTTATCAATACTGAGCGATGTAAGGGGTGCCAGCTTTGTGTTCCGGTTTGCCAGCAACATACTATAGCAATGTCAAAAAATCTCAACAGTAAGGGCTATCAGTATGCTACGGTTGTAAATGATGATTGTAATGGTTGTACCAATTGTGCATTAATTTGCCCCGATGGAGTAATTTCTGTTTATCGTATAAAATTGCAGGAAACAAACTGAGGTATTTTTTTAAAATTTTATCAAACAGATGAAAGAAATCAGACTAATGAAAGGCAACGAAGCTATTGCCGAAGGAGCCATAAGGGCTGGATGCGATGGATACTTTGGTTATCCTATTACCCCGCAATCAGAAGTATTGGAATACCTAATGGAAAACCGCCCCGAAGAACGTACAGGAATGTTTGTACTTCAAGCCGAAAGCGAAATTGCATCTATACACATGGTTTATGGTGGAGCTGCATGTGGCAAAAGAGTAATGACATCATCTTCAAGCCCCGGAATAAGTCTAATGCAGGAAGGTATTTCGTTTATGGCAGGAACAGAACTTCCGTGCTTGCTGTTAAATGTAGTTAGAGGCGGACCAGGCCTTGGAACCATACAACCCTCGCAGTCTGATTATTTTCAGGCGGTAAAAGGAGGCGGACATGGCGATTACAAAATGATAGTGCTTGCTCCGGCTTCTGTTCAAGAAATGTACGATTTTGCAAAATTAGGTTTTGAGCTTGCCTTTAAATACAGAATTCAGGTAATGATTTTGTCTGACGGAGCAATTGGTCAAATGATGGAAAAAGTTGTATTGGATGAACAATTACCACGAATTACTGATGAAGAAATTAAAAAGAAATATCCATGGGCTACTACCGGTAAAACTCCTGATAGAGAAAGAAATATAATAACTTCATTAGACCTTGATCCTGTGAGGCAGGAAAAAATAAATATACACCTTCAGGAAAAATTTAAGAAAATAGCAGAAAACGAAGTGCGTTTGGAAAAACTAATGTGTGATGATGCAGAATATCTTTTTGTCGCCTACGGTTCAAGTGCCAGAGTATGCCAGAAAGCAATGCAGCTTGGCAGAGATAAAGGAATAAAAGTAGGTTTATTGAGACCAATTACTCTTTTTCCTTTTCCTTACGAAGAAATAAAACGTCTTTCTTCGCAAGTAAAAGGAATACAATGTGTAGAGATGAGTGCAGGTCAAATGATAGAAGATGTAAAGCTTGGAGCAAACGGAAAAGTACCTGTCGAGCATTTTGGAAGACTTGGAGGTATAATACCCGCTCCCGATGAAGTTTTAAATGTGTTAATCAAAAACTTTATTAAAAATTAGAAAAATGGAAAATTCAATAAGCAAAGAAAAAATTTGCCAACCCGAGAATTTAGTTTATTCAAAAACACCGCTTATGACATGCAATCCATTATCATATTGCCCGGGATGCGGACACGGTACAGCCCACCGAATGATAATGGAAGTAATAGAAGAGTTAAACATGCAAGCCGAAACAATAGGTGTTGCACCAGTGGGGTGTTCGGTATTAGCTTATGATTTTCTTGACATTGATATGCAGCAGGCTGCACATGGCAGAGCTCCGGCAGTAGCTACTGGTATAAAAAGACTTATGCCCAATAAACTAGTATTTACCTATCAAGGTGACGGAGACCTTGCAGCCATTGGAACCGGTGAAACTTTGCATGCCTGCAATCGCGGTGAAAATATTTGCATTTTTTTTGTAAATAATGGGATTTACGGAATGACAGGAGGACAAATGGCTCCTACTACTTTACCAAATATGAAAACTTCTACTTCGCCCTTTGGAAGAGATGCTGCCTCAACAGGGCAACCTCTAAAAATTACAGAACTTGTTGCAATGCTCCCGGGCACTTCTTATGTTACAAGGCAAAGTGTACACACACCCGCAAATGTACGCAAAACCAAGAAAGCTATAGAAAAAGCCTTTCAGTGCCAACTTGAAAAAAAAGGTTTGGCATTTGTAGAAATAGTTTCAAACTGTAATTCAGGTTGGAAAATGACGCCACTTGACTCAAACAAATGGATGGAAGAAAATATGTTTCCTTTTTTTCCGCTTGGCGATATAAAAGTACCTAAATAAGAATGGTTTTTTTAATTTTTTTAAAAAATGACTGAAGAAATAATTATTGCTGGATTTGGTGGACAAGGAGTTCTTTCAATGGGCAAAATACTTGCTTATGCAGGAATGATGCAACAAAAAGAAGTAAGCTGGATGCCGTCTTATGGTCCTGAAATGCGTGGTGGAACGGCTAATGTAACTGTAATTTTAAGTGATGAAAGAATAAGCTCGCCAATTCTAAATAAATTTGATACAGCTATAATTTTAAACCAGCAATCTATGGATAAATTTGAAAACTCTGTAAAAAAAGGAGGTTTGCTTATTTACGACCCCAATGGTATTACAAGACACCCTGTAAGAAATGATATAAATATTTACATGGTTAAAGCCTCTGACGAATCGGCAAAACAAAACTTTAAGAAGGGATTTAATATGTATATTCTAGGTGCATTTTTGAAAATGAAACCTTTAATTTCGCCCGAATACATGAAAATTGGCTTTGAAAAGTCACTGCCTGCAAGGCATCATCATCTTATACCTCAAAACCTTGATGCAATTGAAAGAGGCAAAGAAATAATTGAAAAAGTACACACAATCTGAAAAAAAATATGGAAAAAATAAAAGTAAACTACAACTTCAACAATTCAGTAGCTCAAATAATTTTAGATGATGGTAAGGGAAATATTCTCGACTCTGTTATGATGAACGAACTCACGGCGCTTTTAGAGCAATTTAAATTCAATACCAACCTTAAACTTATAACTTTTGAAGGTGCAGGGAAACATTACTCATTTGGTGCCAGTGTTGAGGAACATAAAAAAGAAAAGGCGGCAGCAATGCTCAAATCTTTTCACAACTTGTTTTATTTGCTTATTGATTTGTCAATACCCACTATCTCTAAAGTAAGCGGGCAATGTCTTGGTGGAGGTATGGAACTTGCAATAATGTGCAATTTAATTTTTGCCGATAATACAGCTAAATTTGGTCAACCTGAAATAATATTAGGAGTATTTCCACCTCCCGCTTCACTTATTTTGCCTCAAAAAATAGGACTTGCTCAAGCCGAAGAGTTATTAGTTACGGGTAAAACCATTAATGCGCAGCAAGCAAAATCATATAGAATTGTAAACGAACTATACGAAACACGTGATGAACTTGAAAATGGCTTGAACGAATTTATCGAAAAACAAATTTTGCCAAAAAGCTCATCATCACTGCAATTTGCTGTGAAAGCATCACGCAAAGTGTTTAATAAAATTTTACTCGAAAATCTACCTCAACTTGAGGAAATGTACATCAACCAATTAATGAACACCAATGATGCAAACGAAGGAATTACCTCATTTCTCGAAAAAAGGCAACCGGAATGGAAAGGGTTTTAAAATATTTTAGATTTTATAATTATTAGTTAGCGGAAAGTTTTGACAACCCTACTGCCCATGACACTGCTTATACTTTTTGCCACTCCCACAAGGACAAGGGGCGTTTCTTCCGACCTTTGGTTGACTTGACACTATTGGCGTTGGAAACTTACTCTCTTTGACAAAATCTACCTCTTTTACAGACGGAACACGAAAAGAGAATGTTGTTTTACCACCGACATTTGTAATTGAAAAATCACCTGTTGTAATTACATCCATTCCTATAAGCAGGTCAAATCCACTTAGGACACCTTCGGTTACTTTGACAAATTGAAAAGCTACTTGGTTTGGGAGAAACAGGTTAATAGCATACACGTTGACAATACTCTCCCCGTTTGCATGAAATACCTTTGACTTTCCAATTGGCTTTAAATCAAGTTTATCTACGACTGCTTTAGAAATAACTGTTCCCGATGCTCCTGTATCCCACAGACCAACAAACTGACTGATTTCGGGGTGCTGACCACCTTGTAACGGATTAAACGCTTTACAAACTCCGCAATGCGTTTTTAGGACACGTAGAAGACCATTTTCGTTTTTTAATGTAAACGCTTTAAAATTGAATATTAGGCAAAGGACACTCTTGAATGATAGATTTGAGTGTAAGAACTATCCCCATGTTCGCAAAACTGTATTAAAAAAGTTCCTGCTTCGTGACTTTTCTCGGTTTCAAAGTATGCAGTATCTTCTGCATCATAGACACCTATGACTTCTTCGCCTTTGATGACTAAAAATTTGCCGTTGTATTTTTCAACTAATTCGGCTTGATGATCAAGGTAATATTTAAACTCTTTTTCTAACATCTTATAGATTTGTTACAAGTATTTTGGGATGGCAAAAGTAACACAAATATATTGACTATACAATCAAAATGCAAGGGCATTCCAAGTATTCGGCAAACACCATAAAAACAAGTAAACCAGCCGCTAACAAGGACTTAGCGATATGGCGGGTGCGGTGGCTTATTGAACGGTATCTCATTTAACTTATATTTGTGCTGTGTTAAAGTGATGTGCTTTTTATTCCGTCACATCACCAAGCCCCGAACCATTTGTTTCAATTTTTTCATTTCTTTTCTTCATTGAAAAATAAATTAAAATTATACCTGATATAAATAAAAAAACTGAAATAAGCTCGGCTTGTGATGGGTGCATACCCAAAATATTATACTTACTGTTAACCCTGATTGTTTCTATCAAAAACCTCTCTACTGCTGCAAAAAGTAAATAAATACCAAACAATACCCCGGTAGTTTTAATTCGTTTTCTTAAAAACCACAAAACCCCAAATAAAAGAATTGCTGCAATAGCTTCCCACAATGGCGTAGGGAAAACCGGTTTTAGCAAATAGGGTGTAATTTCAAAACTACAAGGCATATTACCATTTGTCGGGTCACATTGCCCTGCTACATTATTTGGATAGTTATAAGCCCAAAACCAATCAGGCATAAAACTCAAAAATGATGGTTTGGTTGTAGTATTTACAATTCCCCAATCACCATCGCCGCTTAGATGACAACCAATTCTACCTACACCATAAGCAAGCATCATAGCCGGAGCCCCTACATCAAGCATATTTAATGCTGAAATACCTTTTTTGCGTGCTGCCCAAAGCACCCCAGCCCCGCCAGCTATCAATCCGCCAAAAAATGTAAGCCCGCTTGCCGAAAAAATATTTTCTAAAGGGTATTTTACAAAATCATCCCAATACTCAAACCAATGAAAAATCTTTGCTCCCGCAATACCTGCAACCGCTGCCACAATTGTAAAATATCCCATATTTTGCCATGGGTGTAATACTATTTCCTTTTCAATAGGTTCGGGTAACTTTTGCTTATCGCTTTCTCTTTTTTTGAAATAAAAAAATAAAACGGCAAGTATTATTCCGCTTATCCAGTTGCCCTTCAGCGAAAAAATAAATTGTTGTACTCCATTATCAATTATTGCTTTGTTTATAAGTAGAGGAACAAATTTGTAACCTATAATAAATCCAAAAATTGTATTTATAACAAAATCATATACAGGAAGTGTTTTGCCCAAAATTACTTTATAATTTAAAGGATTTAAAATTCCTTCTTTTTCTTTTCTTTTAAGTTCTAAGGTCATTATATAGTTTGCAGCCAAAAAGGCTAATGCCACAAATAAGCCAAAAGTATTTGCAATTTTTAAGAATGATAATTCAATACCAAAAATATCTTGAAAAGCATGATAAATTGTAGGATACATGTTGTTTATATTATTTTTTCGACAATTATTTTCAAATTACAGATGTAGGCAGGTACTTAGTTCCATTGGTACAACGTTCATATTGCTGTTTATTTCAATCAATTTTACCTTTACAAGTTCGTTTACCAAAAGCGGGTCATATTCGGTTTCTATTTTTATATAATTTTCGGTATAGCCATGCATAATTCCATTATTGTGCTCGGCTTCGTAAAGCACAGTAAAATCTTTTCCAATATTGTCGTTGTAAAATTTATGGCGTTTTTTTTCGCTTAACTCTCTTAGTATTTGCACTCTTTTGTTTTTTTCGCTTTCGCTTACTTTTCCTTCCATTTTTACAGCACCGGTATTGGGGCGTTCGCTGTATGGAAAAACATGGAGATAGCTAATATCCAATTCTTTTAAAAAGTTATAGGTTTGGGTGAATAATTCATGAGTTTCGCCCGGAAAACCAACAATTACATCAACGCCAATACAGCAATGAGGCATAACTTTTTTTATATTTTCAACTCTGCTCAAGTATAATTTTGATTTATATTTTCTTCTCATTTTTTCGAGCAGCAGATCTGAGCCGCTTTGAAGAGGGATATGAAAATGAGGAGCAAATTTTTTGCTTACTCTTACAAAATTTATAATTTCATCAGTAAGCAAGTTTGGCTCGATGCTAGAAATTCGAAACCTTTCAATTCCATCTAAAGTATCAAGTTTTTTAATTAAATCAAAAAATGACTCATGATTTTCTCTGCCAAAATCGCCAATGTTCACACCTGTAAGCACTACTTCTTTAATACCGGTTTGTGCTACTTGTCTTGCTGTTTCAAGAGTTTTTTCAATAGTTTGGCTTCGGCTTTTGCCTCTTGCAAGCGGTATGGTGCAAAACGTGCAGAAATAGTCGCAACCATCTTGAACTTTCATAAATGAACGTGTGCGGTCTCCGGCAGAAAAACCGGGTACAAAACTTCTAACTTCTTTAATTGGGTTATTAAAAATTACAGGTTTTTCACTATTGCCAAGCAGAGCTATATGATTTACTAAATTAAATTTTTCGCTTGCGCCAAGAACCATGTCCACACCTGTGATATTGGCAATTTCATCAGGTTTTAACTGGGCATAGCAGCCTATAACTACTACTCGAGCATCAGCATTGTATTTATGAGCTTCTCTTACAACTTTCGAACATTTTTTGTCGGCATTTTCAGTTACCGAACATGTATTAATCACATAAACATCTGCACCCTTTTGAAAATCAGTTTTTACAAAACCAGCACTTTCCAATTGCCTTGCTATTGTTGAAGTTTCGGAAAAATTCAACTTACAGCCCAGTGTGTAAAAAGCTACTGTTTTAAACATCGGTGCAAATTTAGATTTTATTTGTGTTTTAAGCAGTTTTTAGAAGTTTTTGTTTTTTAAAAAATATTTCTTTTTAATTCATTATTTGACAAATTCTATTTAATTTATTTGTATAGCCATGTTTTAAATTATAAGTATATTTGACACATTAATACAAAACAATTTGACTATATGAACATTGTTTCTAACAGAATTCATATATTTAATAATAGATAAGAAATTGTATTTAGTGATATTAATATTTCAATATAAAACAAGGGAGAAAGTAAAATTTAATATGTTAAAGACTTAATTAATAACCATTAGCGAATTTTTTAATATGGGTGCATTAAAAATGCATATATTTTCATTAATGACAAAAACAATAAGAAAAATTCAGTTTAGCAATATTTGACCGAAGGACTAAAAGAAGCAGAAAAACAACTAAAAAGAAGAAAGAAATAGATGCCAACAAAGTTTTTTACAAATCAAGACGACAACAGCTTACTCAAAAAATTTGAGGGAGTATTTACGAATATTGACAGCATTCGTCATTTTGATGCACTCGTTGGCTATTTCAGAACATCAGGCTATTTTAAGGTTCGGGCATTTCTTGACAAGATTCCAAGAATAAGAATTTTGGTAGGCATTAATGTTGACCAACTCATCAAGAAGTATCACGACAAAGGACAACTTTATCTTGATAACCCCGAAGAAACGAAGGCAGACTTCTTGGAAGAAAATATCAAGAATATTCAGGAAGCCGATTATGATGAAGTAACCGAAAAAGGAATCATTCAATTTATTGGTGACCTTATCAGCGGAAAAATAGAACTAAGAGTACATCCGAAAAAGAAGATTCACGCCAAAGTTTACATTTTCCGACCTGCATCATTCAATGAATATGCTCCATGTGAAGTAATAACAGGTTCATCAAACCTGACGGATGCAGGACTTGGGGCAAATCCTGAATCCAATTATGAATTCAATGTTAGTCTGCGTGACTATGAAGATGTAAAATTCGCTACCGAAGAATTTGAAAGACTTTGGAACGAATCTGTTCCAATCCTACATGCAGAAGCCGAAGCTATCAGAAAGAAAACTTATTTGCGTGACGACTTCACACCATTTGAGTTGTATATCAAAATGCTGATTGAATATTTCGGTAAACGTGTGGAATACGACCCATACAATATTGACTTATTGCTTCCTGACAAGTTCATGCGTTTGAAATATCAATCAGATGCAGCCAATCAGGGTTATGCAATCATGATAAAGCATAACGGCTTTATCCTCGCTGATGTGGTTGGTTTGGGTAAAACCATTATCGCCTGTATGGTGATAAAGAAATTCATTTACGAGAACGGAACGCATTCAAAAATTCTAATTGTGGTGCCTCCGGCATTGGAAGCAAACTGGAGAAGAACAACAGAAGATTTTCAAATTAAAAATCACTTTGAATTTATTACGCTTGGTAGCTTGCATAAAATTCTGAACGAGGATAATTATACCTACTCCAATGCAGACAAATTTGATTTAATAGTTGTTGACGAATCACACAAGTTTAGAAACGACTATACTGAAATGTATTTGGCATTGCAGGAAATATGCAAGAAACCGAGAAGCCGTCCTTCTGAAAATGGCGATACTCGAAAAAAAGTAATTCTGATTTCGGCAACACCTTTAAACAACAGGCCGCAGGACATCGAAAATCAACTTTACCTGTTTCAGGACAAAAGAAACAGTACGTTAGAGAATATCCGCAACCTACAGGACTATTTCAAGCCACTTAACGAACAATATAAGAAACTCGCTGCCGAAAAGACCCTTAACATCAAAAAGCTAAAATCGCTTTTTCAAAAATTACGGGATGATGTAGTTGAACCTTTAGTTATTCGCAGAACAAGAACCGACATAGAGAAAAACAAAGAATATCTCGAAGACATGAAAAGTCAGGGAATCATCTTTCCAAAAATTGATGACCCTATTTCACTTTATTATGAACTGGATGGCAAACTCGCTACTTTGTTTTATGAAACAGTTTCGTTGATTACCGGATTAGATGAATACGAAAACGAAACGGACGGCTTAGGTTATTACCGTTACCGTGCCATTGAATTTTTGGCAAACGAGGAAGACAAAAAGATTTACGGTAACGTAAAATCAATCTCCGGTCGCTTAAGTGCAATTATGAAAACGCTTTTAGTGAAGCGTTTGGAAAGCAGCTTTTTTGCCTTTACTCAATCTATCAATCGCTTCCAAAGAGCCATTGATAACATGATTGAAATGTTTGAAAATGACAGGGTATTTGTTGCACCTGATCTTGATATCAACAAACTCCTCGAAGAAGGTTTAAGCTATGACCAAATTGAAGCCAAGATAAACGAGAAAGGCGGCAACAATAGGGAGTTTAAGCGTTCCGCTTTTGATGAAAAGTTTCTTGCATTATTGAAGTCCGACAAGGAGAAAGTGGACGATTTGGCTTTACGTTGGAGTAAGGTAAAGAAAGATCCGAAACTGGATGCCTTCAGTGATAATCTGAAAACAGAATTCTTCAAAAGCAAAAAGCACAATCCAAGCGGTCAATTGGTAATTTTCTCAGAATCTAAAGAGACCGCTGAACAACTTTCAGAGCAAATCAGCAAGAACTTCAAATTCCGAGTGCTAACCGTAAGTGCTGAGAATCGAAAAACCGTTGAAAATATTCTTCGTGAAAACTTTGATGCCAACCTCGAAGAAGAAAAGTGGAAAAGCGATTATAACATCATCATCACCACAGAAGTTTTGGCGGAAGGTATCAACTTACACCGAAGCAATTTGATTGTAAACTATGATGTGCCCTGGAATGCCACTCGTTTAATGCAGCGCATTGGTCGTGTAAACAGGATTGGTTCAAGGGCTGAACAGATTTTTGTTTACAACTTCTACCCTTCGGCTCATGGTGACGAGCAAATTAAGCTAGTGAATAACGCCCTGAGAAAATTACAATCTTTCCATACTGCTTTTGGGGAAGACAACAAGATTTTCTCATTGCTTGAAGAAAAAGGCGATGGAGCCTTGTTTGGCAACAAAATCCAAAAGGAAGAAAGTGAGATTCTGAATTATCTCAACGAGTTGAGAGATTTCAAAAAGAAACATCCAAAACGCTTTGCAGAGATTTCAAAAATTCCAAACAAGGCAAGGTGCGGAAGAAAAGCAGATGAAGGTCGTCAACTTACTTTGATGGATGCCGAAACAGGTGAATTCAATTACCCGCTTCAAAACACATCACTCACCTACCTGAAAAGTGAGAATCATCCCGGAATTTTCTGTTTGATTTCACCTGATTTCAACATCATCAAATTAAATTTCCTGCAAGCGGTAAAAATCTATAAAGCTGAAGAAGCCGAAAAGGCTGTTCCATTACATTCACAGCATTACGAACAAACCGTAAAAGGACTTGATTACTTTAAATCGGAAAAGAATCAGGAAAATGTGCAGACCATTTCCCGCAAAAATCTAAGCCCTGCTGAAAACAAAGCCATCACAAACATCAATGCTATCATCAAAGTAGCACCAACCGAACAAAAAAGAATGGCATTGCAACGGGCACTCGATCTGATTAAAAAGGGAACCTATGGTTCTAAAGGTTTACCAAAATCCATCAACGATTTTTTTGTGGCTAATGGAAAATTGCTCAAAGAACCACCCAAGTTTGTTGAACAACTTTTTATTGACCTTTTGGATAGTTATGACCTTTCATCCAATACCGAAGCAGGTGAAGGAAAGAGGACAGGGCAAGGCATCGTGAATCCTAAAATTGTTTTAACTCAAAGTTTTGTATAAACATGGTTAAAAACACTAAAATTCAAGTTAGCGGTATTGAGATTTCGATTTTTACAATCGACCAGTCTGATTTTATTTCTCTTACAGACATTGCCCGCTATAAGGATGCAGAGCATACAGACACCATCACTCAAAATTGGATGAGGAATCGGAATACCATTGAATTACTGGGCTTTTGGGAGAGCATTTATAACCCAAATTTTAAACCCCTCGAATTCGAGGGGTTTAGAAAACAAGCCGGTCTGAACAGCTTTGTTATGACTCCCAAAAAATGGATTGAATCAACCAATGCAATCGGAATTGTCTCCAAATCCGGTCGCTATGGTGGAACATTTGCTCACAAAGACATAGCTCTTGAATTTGCTTCATGGATTTCTATAGAATTCAAGCTGTATGTAATCAAAGAATTTCAACGCCTAAAAGAAGACGAAACAAGCAGGAATAAACTGGAATGGAACCTGCAACGCACCCTTGCCAAAGTAAATTACCGCATTCATACAGATGCTATCAAAGAAAATCTTATCCCTCCGGCTTTGCCGAAAGAGAAAATCAATTTCGTTTATGCCGATGAGGCTGATATGCTGAACATGGCTCTGTTTGGCACGACCGCTAAACAATGGAGGGATAAAAATCCCAATGCTCAGGGTAATATTCGTGATGGTGCCACCATAGAGCAGTTGGTCGTGTTGAGTAACCTGGAAAGCATCAATGCAGTCCTGATTCATCAGGGCTTAACACAACCGGAAAGACTGGCACAATTGAATAAAATTGCCATCACTCAAATGAAATCATTGCTGAAAATGTCTGAATCGCAGATTAAAAAGATTAAAATATGACACAGAAAGAATACAAACATTCTGACATTACAGAAAAAATTATTGGTGCGGCTTTCGAAGTACACAAATATTTAGGTAATGGATTTCAGGAAGTTATTTATCAAAGGGCACTTGCTCTTGAACTTAATAAAGCTGGACTCAATTTTCAGAGGGAAGTAGAGCAGGATATTTACTACAAGGATTTACCTGAACCTATTGGTACCCGAAGAGCGGACTTTATTATTGAAAGAAAAGTGTTGGTAGAAATTAAAGCAATTATTGAATTAGAGGATGTCCACATCGCTCAAATATTAAATTACCTCAGAGCGTATCAATTTGAAGTAGGGCTCTTAATCAATTTTGGAAGCAAAAGTCTCACATTCAAAAGACTTGTTTTAACAGCGAAATCAAATCATCAAATAAATCAGTGATTAAGACAAATGGCCAACAGAACACAATTACAAACCGCTTTACAAAAACCTTATGACAGGATACTCTTCGGAAAAGAAGTATTAAGCCCGGTCTTCGGTTCAGGCTTCACATTAAGCGCTTCTGCCGTTCCTGCATCAGTACAGCCCAACAAATCAGAGCAAGCCGTTATTCAATCCGTTTTCATTTATGGCAATATCTATCTGGAAGACGGAACCGAAATCACTTGCTACGAAATCACACTTCAACCTACGGTTCGTATTGAGCACAGCAAGGTGGCCATTCAGCGGTATGTGCGCAAATTACTTACTGCCGGACAAATTGCTTTGGTAAACTTTATTGCTCCGCAAAACAAAAAGGTTTGGCGTTTGACCTTGGTTGCCAAAGACAGCGAACTCACTGAACAAGGCATTAAAGAAAAAACCACCCACGCTAAAAGATATACCTACCTGTTAGGACCTTCTGAAACCTGCAAAACGGCTGCTGAACGATTTGAAACCCTGAGCACCGAAAAGCAAATTACGTTTCAGGCTTTAGTCAATGCTTTCTCAGTTGAAAAACTCAGCAAAGCATTTTTTGACGAATACACCCTGCATTACCAAAAGTTTTGCGACTACCTGCAGGAATCGAATTTCAGAAAATCAGTTTTCAAAATTTCCATTCCGGCAAATGCTACCAAAGAAGATAAAGACAAAGCCTGCAAACCCATTCGTGATTTTGTAAAAAAGCTTTTAGGTCGTATTGTGTTCCTCTACTTTGTGCAGAAAAAGGGCTGGTTGGGAGCAAGCAACACAAACTACCAAGACGGTTTAAACGATTTTATAAAAAAGCTTTTCACCCAATCGGGCGGAAACGACACCTTTTACCCCAACTGGCTGACTGTTTTGTTCTTTGAAACATTGAACAAAGAACGAAGTAATGACGACTTTAAAATGCCTGATGGCAAAAAAATAAAAGTGCCGTTCTTAAATGGTGGTTTGTTTGACAAAGAAGATTTTGATGATGCTACGCTTCCTATTCCCTCAAATCTATTTCACAATCCCGATTTTGAAGATGCTATACTGACCGAAAAGAATTGGAGCAATGCAAGGGGCTTTCTCGACTTTTTAGATGCTTTCAACTTTACCGTGCATGAAGACAGCCCTGACGACCACACTGTAGCGGTTGACCCTGAAATGCTCGGGCATATTTTTGAAAACCTGCTCGAAGACAATAAAGACAAAGGTGCATTTTATACCCCCAAGGAAATTGTGCATTACATGTGTCAGGAAAGTTTAACGGAATACCTGGCTACGCACTGTCTGAAACACAGATTAAATGGATTTGAAGATTACACCGAAGAACAAATCAAAAGTTTTGTTGCACATCTGGTAAAGCACAAAGAGGGACATCCGGATATAGCAATGCTAAAATCAGCACAAACCCTTAATCAAACAAATCAGTGGTTCAGACAATTAGACACTTTGCTGGACACCGTAAAGATTTGCGACCCTGCCATTGGCTCCGGTGCTTTCCCTATGGGATTGTTGCAGGAAATACACGCCATAAAAGAAGTGCTTGCCTGCGAGCTGCAACAGCCCTGGAAACCCGCTGAGGTAAAAGAAAACATCATTCAAAATTCGGTGTATGGTGTGGATATTGAAAAGGGAGCCGTTGACATTGCCCGTTTACGCTTTTGGCTGAGCCTGGTGGTGGACGAAGAAAAACCAAGAGCCTTGCCCAACCTCGATTATAAAATTGTGGTAGGCGATAGTTTGGTGAGCAAGTTTGAAGGAGAGATTATTGAAATAGATTGGGAAATAAAAGAAGGCACACAAGCCAATATGTTTGGTAACGACAACGTATTAAAAAGACAAAGCTTGCTAAAACAAATTACCGAAAAGCAGCAGGAATACTTTCATGCCACCCACAAACAACAATTAGCAGCCGACATTCGCAGCCTGAAAATAGATATACTCATTAACCAATTGGAGTTGATGATAAATACAAAAGGGCTTGAACAAAAACCAACAGATACCGGCAAAAATACTGCAGCACGAATGGAACTATGGCTGCAAACCCAGGGCTGGAAAAATACCATTGCCCAACTGCAAAAGCTGAAACAAAACAAAGACGAACCATTTAACCACTTTGATTGGAAATTGGATTTTCCGGAAGTACTGAACCCCTACTTAGTAAATGGCAATGCAGGGTTTTGATATTGTTATTGGGAATCCGCCTTACGGTGCAAAATTTTCCGAGACTGATAAATTGTACTTTAAAAATAGCTTCAAAAATAAAGATTCGGAAACCGAAAGCTTTATTTTATTTATAGAATTAGGTGGTACACTTCAAAATCAGAACGGTTCGCTTTGGTTTATAATTCCTAATAACATTTCAACTAATCCAAACTATGTGAAAATTCGTAAACATACTTTAGACAATTTCTCCATTCAAATGATTATCGACCTAGGAGCAAATATTTTCGAAAACGCATCCGTGGACTCTTGCATTTTTGCACTAAAAAAACAAAAATTAGAAAACAGTAAAATACGCTGTGGCAAAATTTCAAGTAGGGACTTAGCTGAAAGCGAATTGAAGCTTTTTGAACAAAAATATTTTACAACAACACCACAAAATATTTTTAATTTTTACATCAGCACTGAAACATCTTATTTGATTGATAAGATACAATCAAAAGCCTTACACAAACTTACAGATTTAATAGATTTTTCAAGGGGGATAGAATTTGGATATAATTCAGATTATGTATATGATAATAAAGGTAAGAATAGGAAACCATTAATTGCAGGAAGATGCCTCAATCGATATGAGCTTCGATTTGAGAACAAATACATTGAAGTTGATTTTAATGATAGCTCAAACTTCAAAACAAAATCGATTTACGAAAATCCGAAAATATTTGTAAGACGGATTGGTAAAGAAATCATCGCATATTTAGATAAAGAAAATTTCTACAATGTGTGTGATGTTTACAACTTACTTCCTAAGTCACCTAAAGTTGACCTTTATGAAATTCTTGGTATTATAAATTCAAGATGCATCAACTACTTTTTCAGTAACTTTTTCAAAAATGCTAAAGAGCTATTCCCAAAAATACCAATAAAACACTTAAAGGAAGTTCCTATAAAATTTTCAAAAGGCAAAATATCAAAACTAGCTAATGATATACAAGAAAAAAGAGTTTTAGCTAAAGACACCTTAGCATTAGAGCAACAGGTTGATAATTTGGTGTATCGCCTATACGAACTCAGCTATGACGAAGTAAAATTGATAGACCCAACATTTCCGCTAAGCCAAAAGGAATATGAGGATATTCGTTTAGATTAGTTACATGTAGGCGACTTGCCCGAGTTTACCGACAAAATGAATAACGAGCAAAAAATGAAAATCTGCCATAAGGTTTTCAATCGCTTGCATGAACAAGCGCATCCGCTAAGGGTAAACTTAGAAAAAATGAAAACAGAGATAAAAGAAATACGGCTTATAGAAGGCTTGGAAGTTTAAATTCACCAAAGCAATATTTTAAAAAAATTAAAACTTTGCTTGTAATTACATTATAACTGTCATAAAAAAAGCTTTGCTAAAGCAGGTTTTTGCATTTTTCGTTTACTTTACCTTTTTTTATTAAAAAATTTAATTGTTTTACTTCATCTTTAAAAGCTTTTTTGTTGCCGCAATCGCACATTTGGCTTAGTGGATTTTTATCAATTATCATATCAAAAAGCTGGTCGGGTGCAGGTATAGCTTCGAGTTTGTAATATTCTTCATAGGTGAGTTTTAAAAAAACTACATTTTTGTTTATACCTCTTGTATCAAGCAACCAGCCGTCATCAAGTTTAATAGGGTATTGAAAATTTTCGCCACGTTTTAAATCTTCTTTTGAGGGATATACCAGTATCATGTTTTTTTCATCATTCAATATAACCGGCACATTATAAAAGTAGTCGAGTTTGGTTTTATAAACTATTTCATGTGGGCCTGGGTAAAACTCGGGTTTAAATTTTCTTGCCGAACACGAAAAAACAATAAAAGCTGTAAAAAATAATATTAATCTCATCAGTTTTTAAATATCTTTTTGCAAACTATCCCTCTGTCTGTTTCTATTTTTAAAAAATAAATGCCTTTGTTCAAATCAGCAATATCAATCTTTATTTGGCTTTGAGCAGCATCAAATTTATATTGTATTGATTTTCCGGTTATATCTTCAATTGTAAAATGTTCGGTTACTGGTTTTGCATTTTTAAATGATAGATATACAAAATTATTTGAAGGATTAGGGTAAACATTTACAAGGTCTGCAAGTTCGTCAAAGCCTTTAACACTGCCTTCGGGGCTTCTTACAATTTCCAAATCGAGTTGATAGTTGCCTATATCGCCTGTAAAATATGGAGAAACAAGAAAATAAACAGTTGATTCACCTGTGATGTTTATATAATCATCAAGTTTATAATCGTAGGCATCAGACCAGTTAATGCCATCAGTAGAATAAGAGAAAACCGCATCGAGGCTGTAAGTTTTGCCATCGTTGCTATTTAGCATATCTTGCAAACGCGGAGTTATTTTGTATTTATATCCTGAGTTTAAATTTATGCGGTAATAATCGTAATCGTTTCCTACATGGCAGTTTGAGCCTGAAGTTTTAATAATACTTGTTGTTCCCGAAAATGTAATTGGAAGTATGTACGATTGGCTTTTTGTATTGTTTACCTCGTAAATATCGGGCGAAATAGGGGGTTCAGCTATGTTTACTTTTATAGGATTTTGTTTGTATGTAGAACCGGCAAGATACCAACTTGAACTTGAATTAGGTTTATAAATCAAAGCGAGAAGATAGGTGCCGGGTGCTGAGGTGATCTCGGTTTTGCTGAATTTTAGAAAAGGTGATGAATAAGAGTATTTTGATGGCAAACCCGAATTTTCATTAAATGTATTTATAGTTTCGGCAAAAGAACCGTCAAGATTGTAAAGATTTAACTGATACTGCCCGTAAAATGTAGAACTTCCCACATTTGCCAAATTCAAAATTATATCGGCATTTTTCCCTTTGACCAAAGTTGCAGGAGAAACACTCATATCCGAATATATTTCTATTGTAGAAGCATTTGTAATTTTAATTGTTGTGGATTCGTCGTAAGAACCTGATGAATGAATCTGTATCCAATTACCATTTTGAGGACGATAAAACATGTAAATTGTATAAGTTCCGGGCAATAAAGTATATGAACCCTTGTATTTGAATTGCAGTTCGTTTGTATAGGTATAATTGGGAGGCAAACCATCTTTTTCAACCAAAGAATCAACATAATCTACAAATTGATTTGATTCGTCAAACAATGCGGCACTGTAAGTACCATAAAAAGTACTGCTGGCTTTGTTAGTAATATTTGTATAAACGGTAAAAGTTGAGCCGTAATTTACAGATGATGCACTTGCATATACATCGGCAGAAATTATAAGGTCAGAAGATACATTACCCGAAGGGGGTTTTATTCCGATAATTGCTTTTTGATAAGAATTAAAACCGCCCGAACCCCCTCCTGTTCCAAGGCTGCCTGGGTTTAGAGCCGATATTTTAAAATATCCGTCAGAATTGCCATCCCATCCCCAGTTCATGTGAAAGTAATTACTATTGTCGTATCCGTCACATACAAATGAGTGGCCTCCGTTTGTACCTGAGCCTGCATATTGTATTGGTCTGCCTGCATCAAGTTCTGTTTTAAGCAGCGAAATCCATTGCGATTCAGTATAATCACTTCTGTGTTTTGCTTCAACAGACGAAGCATAGCCAAAGTATTCCTTTAATGCATCAGCAACATCTTCGGTATAAGCTCCGCTTCCTCCATATTTTGCTAATCCGTAATCCATATCTACACTCACACCGCAATGATACATCAAAGTTGCAACTGCAGTGTTTGATGATGTTACTCTGTTGGGCATTGATGACCAATTGTATGTAGTAGTACCAAAATTGGCAGATAATGTTCCGTAATATGAGTGCTTGTACGAATGAAAACCCGAACCTGTTTTAGGATAATTCCAAAATTTCATTACTTGAGCCATTGCCGTAGCAACACATCCTGTTACTGTTCTCTCACCTTCGCTGTAATCGTATGGGCAAAGGGCATTGTAGTATGGTGATTGGTCCCATCTGGTTTGTACAAGTGGGCTAACCGCTGCTTTTTTGAACAAAATTTTCTTTTCGATACCATTTTTCAAATTATACCATTCCATTTCAATTTCTGGCGTAGCTTTTATGTTTTTTGAAATTATATATCTTATTTCTTCTTTGTAAGATTCAATCCATTTGGTAAAATTTACAGGTATTTTTTCATTGTTAAAAAAACTATTGTCAGAGTATCCCAAAATTGGCGAAACATCATCATCTGCGGCAATTACCACAAACCCACTTTTGTCAGCTGTGTTAAAAATATAAAAGTAATTTGTTTGCTTGATGTTGTTGTTTATTTCATTCGAAAAACTGGTGTATGCAAGTTCAAGTGCGATAGACTTTTTGTAGAATGTACAATAATTGTTTGTGGTTAAAAAATTTTGTCCTGCTTTTTTTGCACTTTCAATACTTACAGGTGCAGCAAAAATGCCAATTGTAATAAAAGTAAATACTAATAATGTATAGATTTTTTTCATTGTTAAAATTTTGTAAAAGATTAATTTTCAAAAATAAATAATAAAAGTAAAAGTAAAAGTAATTTTTATAAATGTATAAATTAAATCCGAATTACGGTAATTCAGGTAAGTAAAACCAAGCTAAAATAAACCTATTTGAGCAAAATTTTCTTTGTAAATACACCTGTATCAGAAACTATTTGCAAAATATACACCCCACTTTTATACTCGGGTAAGTTAATGTTTAAAGTTGGATAATTACTATTATCAGTAAATATTATTTTACCAGCCATATCAGTAATTTTTAAACTGTAATTACCTGATAACCCCGAAACACATAAGTTGTTTTCTGCCGGATTGGGATAAATGTTAATTTTTGAAATATCCTTTTTGTTTGCTTCTAACGATGTTTTTGACAGTTTAAATAATTCATTACCCTCGCTGCCATAAACTGCGTTAAAATATATTTGGTTCTTAAATAAAAAGAAATTATAAGTGTTTTTTAATGGACTTGCGATAGGGGCAATATCTGGTGCAAATTTTTTTGTTCCTTCGTTTGTACCATCTGTTATCCAAAGTTCTTGTCCGTTTGTACCATCAATAGCCTTAAAAACAATTACATCGTTAAATAAAGTTAACAAAGTAGGATTTGAAGCTCCGCTTGGGTTTATATCTTTTAACATTTTGGTTTCTGAAGACGTACCGTCTGTTACCCACAATTCTACACTATTTGTTCCATTATCGGCTATAAAGTAAAACAAATCATCTTTTTTTAATACATTAGAAATAAATGAACTTCCACTTGGATTGATATTTTTTAACATTAAAGTACCAGCACCTGTTCCGTCTGTAACCCATAGTTCACTTCCATTAGTTCCATCATCGGCACTAAAATACAATTTTCCGTTTTTTTCGAATAATAAATTAGGAGATGAACTGCTGCCGGGATTAATATTTTTAACCATTTGAGTTCCTACGCTTGTACCGTCTGTTTTCCATAGTTCAGTACCATTTGTATTATCAGTTGCCTTAAAAAATAAACTACCATTAAATACCCATAAATTATATGGATCACTACTTTGATTTGCCAAAGGATTTATATTTTTTATTAAAACTGTTCCTGAAGTTGTACCATCCGTAACCCAAAGTTCATTTCCATTTGTGCCGTCATCAGCACTAAAATACAATTTACCATTATATATAGTGAAATTACTTGGACTAGAATGCGAAGTTGGATTAATATCTTTTATCATTTTTGTACCTGCACTTGTTCCGTCAGATACCCAAAGTTCATACCCGTTAGTACCATTATTAGCTTTAAAATACATTTTTCCATTGTATAAAAATGGAGTTCCAATTTTACTATCTCCACCGGTATATATATTTTTTACTAATTGTGTACCTGCACTTGTACCATCTGTTACCCAAAGTTCGTCACCATTAGTACCATCGTTTGCTCTAAAATAAATTTTTCCGTTATAAATTGTTAAAAATACTGGTTCTGAATTTCCACTTGGGTTTATGTTTTTTATCATCTTGGTACCTGCCGATGTACCGTCAGAAATCCAAATTTCGCTGCCATTTATGTTATCTACTGCTATAAAATACAAATTACCATTATATTCTGTAAAAAAAGATACATTGGAATTCCCACCTGTATAAATATTTTTTAGCAATTTGGTTCCGTCGCTTGTGCCATCAGATACCCAAATTTCTTCTCCGTTTATTCCATCATTAGCATTAAAATACAACTTATCATTTAAAATAATAAAATCATTAGGATAAGAATTTCCGTTAAGATTTATGTCTTTAAAAAGCTTTACAGAATAGGTTTGTGCAACTGCTATGCCCGAAATTACACATTGTAGGATTAAAAGTACTTTTTTCATAATTATTTTTTTATTGCAAAGTAAATATTTTTTTAAATTATTAATTCAATTTTATAAATAAGTATTAAATATTACATTTTCTATAATATCAAGGTGTAAGTGTGTATTGATTAAATTTGTTCTGTTCTTTTTACAATTAAATAAAAATTTTCCTCAAGTTTTCGATATCCATATTCATAGCAAAAAAAATATGTATTGCCCGTTTTTGTATTAATTACATGAGTAAAATATTCAAAATTGAAACCTTGTGATGTCAATCTTTTTAATGGTACATTTGATTTCCCCTCGTCAGTTGTTATCAAACTTTGAAGAATTCTTCTGTTTTTTCGTAATATATTATTAATGTTTCTTACAAAGGCTGTTGTATCGCTGTTTAGCTTGTTATTATAATTATTACGACAAGCATCGCTGCAAAATTTTTTGTCAGACCTTCCTATTATCTTCGAATTGCAATCGGGGCAATACCGCGTTTCCATAAGTATATTATTACTTTCAACAAATATAAAACATTTTTTTTACCCGACAACAAACGACTGTAAATAGTTTTAAAAGACAATAAATACTTTTTAACCGAATATAATAAAAAAGCCGTTCAATCTTTGCATCAGCATTTCGACATAAGGTCGGCAGGCTATAAAAAATAAAGTTTAACAATTAATAAAAGTAAAATCATGAACACATTACGCAATTCAGTTCGCCTTTTTGGCAACGTAGGACAAGACCCCGAGATCAAAACTTTGGAAAATGGTAACAAACTTGCAAAATTCTCGCTTGCAACAACCGAAAAATTTAGAGACAGTAAAGGCGAAATTACAGAAGAAACAACCTGGCACAATTTAGTTGTGTGGGGCAAACAAGCCGATACTATTGAAAAATATGTAAAGAAAGGCGAAAAACTGCTTATTGAAGGGCGCCTTACAAACCGCAGCTACGAAGCTAAAGATGGAACTAAAAAATATATAACCGAAATAGTAGTTAATGAATTTTTGTTTGCAGGTTTACCCAAAAATAAGCTGAATAATGAAGAAAACGTGGTTGCCGAAAGTGATTTACCTTTCTGATTATTTCAAAAGTTTTTAAACCATTTTATAAACTATTAAACTATAAGAGCTATATCAAGCAATTGGTATAGCTTTTTATAGTTTGTTATTTATAATTAAAGTTTTTACCTTTAATTTTGCCCAAAAATGAAAGGAGCTAAAAGATACACTGTAACTGCAGCATTGCCTTATGCCAATGGTCCAATACATATTGGTCATTTGGCGGGGGCGTATCTACCTGCTGATATTTACGTCCGTTGGCTCAGAGCAAATGGTAAAGATGTGATTTTTATCTGCGGCACTGACGAGCACGGTGTTCCTATTACCATAAAAGCGAAAAATGAAAAAGTATCGCCCCAGGAAATAGTTGACAGATATTATCAAATTATAAGTTCATCGTTTGAAAAATTCGGTATAAGTTTTGATATATTTTCGCAAACGTCAAAAGAAATCCACCATCGTACAGCAGCCGATTTTTTTACAACTTTAAATAATAAAGGGGTATTTACTGAAACTGAAACCGAACAATATTTTGACGAACAGGAAAATCAATTTCTTGCCGATAGATATATTATAGGTACATGTCCTAAATGCAGCAACGACAAAGCTTATGGCGACCAATGCGAAAAGTGTGGTACTTCATTAAGCCCCGATGAGCTTATAAATCCGGTTTCGGCACTTAGTGGCAAAACACCAATTTTGAAAAAAACTAAAAACTGGTTTCTACCTTTAGATAAGATACAAACAGAATTTTTAAATAATTTTATAAACTCTAAAAAAGACTGGAAAACCAATGTCAGCGGGCAATGCAAAAGTTGGTTAAATGAAGGGTTAAAACCGAGGGCAATGACACGTGACCTCGATTGGGGCGTGAAAGTACCGCTAAAAGAAGCCGAAAACAAAGTTTTGTATGTATGGTTTGATGCACCAATAGGATATATTTCGGCTACCAAAGAACTTTTGCCCGAAAATTGGGAAAAATACTGGAAAGACCCCGAAACAAGTCTTATTCATTTTATCGGAAAAGATAATATTGTATTTCATTGTGTGATTTTTCCTGCAATGTTGCATAGCCATGGCGGATATATACTTCCAAAACAAGTGCCTGCAAACGAATTTTTAAATCTCGAAGGCGAAAAGATTAGTACAAGTCGCAATCATGCTATATGGTTACATGAATATCTTGATGATTTTCCTTCAAAGCAAGATGAATTGCGTTATGTACTTACTTCTATTGCACCAGAAACAAAAGATGCCGATTTTACTTGGAAAGATTTTCAGGCAAGGGTAAACAATGAACTTTGTTCAATAATTGGCAATTTTGTAAACCGCGTTTTGGTTTTATCGCACAAGTATTTTGATGGTTTTGTTCAACCTTGTAGTTTTACCGAAGCCACAGACAAAAATATTATTACCGAAATTAAAAAAATTCAGATTGAAATTTCAAATCTTATCTCCGAATTCAAATTTAGAGAAGCACAAGCCGAACTTGTAAATATGATTAGATTAGGAAATAAATATATTACCGATTCAGAGCCTTGGCACCTTATTAAAACTGATGAAAAACGTGTTGGCGAAATTCTTCATATTTGTATTGTTTTAACTCATAACTTCGCTGTTTCTGCCTTGCCTTTTTTACCATTTACAGCCGATAAAATTTTTGATTTGTTAAATACAAACAAAGAACAAACGATAAAAAACGGTACAAAACTCAATAATCCTATTTTGCTTTTTGAAAAAATAGATGATGAAAAAATTGAAAAACAAATAGAAAAAATTAAAATAAAATCAAATGTTAAAATTTTTGACAATCCACACATACAAAAATCTTCAATAGCCGAGATAAAACCCAATATAAATTTTGATGATTTTGTAAAAACCGATATGAGAATAGCAACTATAATTGAAGCTGAAAGGGTTGAAAATACTGAAAAACTCCTTAAACTTACACTTGATACAGGCATTGATAAAAGAACAGTTGTAAGTGGTATTGCAAATCATTTTAATCCGCAAGAAATTATAGGTGTTCAAGTTTGCCTGCTTGCCAACCTTGAGCCTCGAAAAATAAAAGGAATAGAAAGTAATGGAATGATTTTGATGACTGAAAATGCTGATGGACAGTTAGTTTTTGTGAGTCCTTCTGTAAAAGCTATGAATGGGGCTACAATAAGATAAAAAGTATAATTTTGTAAAAAGTTTAAAATCATGAAAAATATATCTTTAGAAAATTCTAAAATCAACGATTTATTGCTCTTATTACTTAGAGTATCTTTATCACTGCTATTAATGACACACGGTTACCCTAAATTATTAAAATTGTTTTCAGGTAATGAAATAGAGTTTTACAATTTTTTGAATTTAGGTCCAAAAATCACAATTTTGTTCCCTATAATAGGTGAATTTGTAGCTCCGTTATTTATAATTTTAGGTTATAAAACCAGATTGGCGGCTTGCATTTCTGCTTTAACAATGTTGTGCATCAGTTTTATTTTTCACTTTAATGATAGTCTTGCCGATAAAGAACATTCATTGATTTTTGCAATTGGGTTTATTTATATTTTTATAACCGGAGCAGGCAAATACAGCATTTCTCAAATATTTGATAAAAAATAAACAGAAATGAATTTGTGAGTAATAATCAGGTCTCATAGTTCAACGGATAGAATAGAAGTTTCCTAAACTTTTGATCTGGGTTCGATTCCCGGTGAGACCACTGTTTTCACCCCTTTCCAAAGTCCATCCATTCCAAAGTTTTAAAACTTTGGAAAGGATTTAAAACCCCCTCAATAAACCAAAACCCTCTGCACAAAAACATCATTGCCCGCTTTTATTTTTACAAAGTAAATGCCTTTGCCGGTGGGGATTTGGATGGTTTTTGTGTTTTGATTTACTTGGGTGAATGTAAAGGGAATTTCTTTGCCGAGAAGGTCAAAAATCTTTA
>JABWCE010000042.1 GCA_013359235.1 Bacteroidota bacterium | reverse complement strand
GTTTGTATCTGTTATTATAAAATGCGTAGTATCATTTATACATGGTTTACTAATCAAAATTGTTTTTTTCTCAAACAAATATGAAGGGAAAATTGGGAAACCAGATTGCCATTTGTTTTTAAATTTAATATATTTTTTTTCACTTCTGGCATATTTCCCAATTGAGTCAGGTGCGTGGATTACATGAATAAAAGAATCTAAGGCAGAAATTATATAAATTCTACCATCAGGTGCAAGTTGAGGATAAAAGATAGATTTTTTATAAGAGCTATCAATTGTTTTTACTGAGTTTTTAATTTTTAGTGCAGAACTTAAAGAAATATCATACTGGATAATTTTTAAAGGATTTTGTATAATATATAAAAATTTGCTGTTATTGGAAAACTCAAAATTAAGCATATTTCCTTTTGTTAATTTACAAGGAATTCTAATAATATTTCTTATTTTCCCTGTTTCATTATCAAAGTCAGCAATGCTAAAATTATTTACAGAATCAGAAAAAACTATTTTTTTATTATCTGGAGATATTCTAAAAAAATGATAAAAGTAATTATTTTTTGAGATAAAATCTTTTACAGGTGAAGTATTTATGCCATTTTTTGAAATTTTATAACAACAAAAAAATGTGCTATCAGCAAAGTGAACTAAAGAAATCAGCCAAATATCTTTTTGATTTTTATGTAAAGCAGTTGTTAGATGTATTGTTGCAATCCCTGGGTTTTCTTTAATGATGATTTTTTTTACAGTATTTTCTTTATTAAAGCCACCATTGCCATTATTTAACCTCATATCAAGCAATGAAAAATTAAATGAAATATTATTTGAATAATACAATTCAGAACCAAATGAGGTAAAAATATAATACAAATCTGATGTGTCTGGGTGAGGTATTACTAATTTAAACCCTTGAGAAGAATCTTCTACACTACCATTACCATTCGTAAATTCTGAATTTAACATCAAATTACCAGTACTATCATAAAATTCATTTTTATTTGATTTCTTATTTAATCCTCCATAAAAAATTAGCCTTCCTTTTTTATTTGAGTATGATGCAGGTAATCCCCCAGCAGCAAATTTTTTAAAATTTATAATTTCAGGTTCTCCTCTAATGAATGAAATCCCTACCGAATCTCTAAAATACCAATTGTTTGCTTCAACCTGAGAAAACACATTTGTATTTAAAAATAATAAAAAAAAATAAAAAATAACAAAGCCTCTCATTATATTTCAAGCAAAATAAAAAAAATAAATTTTATTATAAAATATACATTAGTAAAGTAAAAGTTCGAACACATCTTCGACATCATCAATAGCTTTTGTACAGTTACCTGTTGGATATGTATATGTTTGAAAAGTTCCAGACGGAACCTCAGCGGTATTAAATGGTGTACATGGCAGAGAACAGCAATTTCCGCAGTTTGCAATATAAGAATTATCAATTGCGCCTGGCGAACAAGCAATTGTAAGCGAACACGCTCCTACTGCACTATACGAAATCCATGCACATGCACCGCTAAGGCACCCTACTACCGTTGTGCCGGGTGCAAATGTATTAGAGTAAATCACATTGAAACCACCATCAAGAAATGAAACAGTTATATTACAACTTGAAGAATTAATGACAGTTGGATGAAAAAAATGACTTTGTGCCACTGCATTTTTCGAAAATGTTAAAAATGCTAAAACCATTAGGATAGTTATTGTTTTTTTCATATTTGATAAATTTTATTATTCAAATTTTCGTTTTTTTTTTTTTTCAAAAACAAGAATTTAAGAAAAAATGACAGAAAAATGACCATAAAATAAAGAATAAATTATAGGTTCCCCCCATTCCAAAGTTTTAAACTTTGGAAAAAATTTAAAACCCTAAAACCCCCCTCAAAAAACCAAAACCCTCTGCACAAAAACATCATTGCCAGCTTTTATTTTTACAAAGTAAATACCTTTGCCGGTGGGGATTTGGATGGTTTTTGTGTTTTGATTTACTTGGGTGAATGTAAAGGGAATTTCTTTGCCGAGAAGGTCAAAAATCTTTAACTGA
>JABWCE010000006.1 GCA_013359235.1 Bacteroidota bacterium | reverse complement strand
CCAAGCAAATGCCGGAGCTACAGCTAATTTTACAATTACATCTTCGGCTTCTACCTTTCAATGGCAATTAAAACAAGGTTCGGGATGGCAAAATTTAACAAATACAGGTCAGTATACTGGGGCTACGACAAATACTTTAACTATAAAAAATATTACAACCTCAAATAATAATCAGAATTATAGGTGCATTGCTACAATTAATACTTGTGCTGACACATCTTCCATTGGTATTTTAACAGTTAAAACAGGTAAAATTGAAGACTTTAAACATCAAAATCTAATATCAGTTTTCCCCAACCCAGCCAACAATAAACTTACCATTCAATCCTCAACTAATCCTGTAGATTTGCCTTACAGTATCATAGACCAATCAGGCCGTGAATTATTAAAAGGAAGTCTAAACGCGAAAATAACAACCATAGATATAAGCCAATTGGCAATTGGTTTTTATTTTCTGCAAGTAGGGGAGACAAATAAGGAAACCTTTAAACTTATGAAGCAATAAAATCAATTTACCTTTCGAGGTGATTTAAAATCCCCCTGCTATCCTGAGTTTGCAACTCAGGATAGCAGGGCTGAAATATTGACTAAACTAACCCTGCTGACCTAAAATGGACAAGTCAGGAAAATTGACCCGGACAAGTCAAGAAATTAATCAAAAACCCATGAGAGTACTTTTCAAACAATATTTATATAATTCATAGCGTAGAACATGGTATAGAGTGATAAATGAAACTATGAAAAATATAAACTTTTAGTTTTAAAAAGTATATTATCTTATCAAGTGAACAGTACCATTCAATGTATATTCTTTGTTTTTGAAATCTGTAAAAATAATGCTGTAAAAATAAACATCATTTTGAGCAGGTTTGCCTGAATATGTACCATCCCAAAATTCATCAATGTTTGTATTTTCCCATATTTTTTCTCCCCATCGGTTAAAAATTGAAATTTTAAACTCTTTTATGGCACCTGTTGCAATTGTAAATTCGTCGTTTAACTTATCGTTATTAGGGGTAAATGCATTGGGGACATAAATAGTAGGTGAAAAGTTAAAACATATTTCGTTTGACCAACTTAATTGATTATTTCCGCCGTTTTCGTAACTCAAAATTCTATAACATTGGTTGTAATCTTCTCTTCCGTTGTTGTAAATTTTTTCTGAAGGGGTTTGCACCGAATCGTATTTGATATAATTTGTTTCACTGGTTTTTCTGTAAATTTCGTATTTGCTTACACCATTTGCCCAGCCTAAATAAGGCGAAAAGCCTATTTTTACAGTGTAAGCATCTTCGGTTTTTGAACCGTAAAGCCAAACATTTGTGTGAATATCGCTTAATTTTTCTACATCGCATATATCATAAGATTTTACTCTGTACTGAAAAGGATTTTTATCAGTATTCAAGGGCTGTTCAATAAAAGTTGTAAAATTATTTAATGATGTTATATTTTGCCAAACCAAATCTCCGGCATTTCTTTTTTCAATAATAAATGTCCTATCAAAATTTTTCGAATTATTGTTATTCCAGCTTATTTCCATTTTATCATCGGGCAATCCGACTGATACTACATTCATTTCCAAATTAAGTTTATCGGTTTCTATTTTCTTTAAAATTGTATCTCCTTTGCAACCAAATTCCGATATTTCAACTACCTTAATCCAAAGAGGGTCTATTTGCAGCCAGTTTACATTTACTTCGTTTGTACCGTTTCCGTTGCTAATATTACCATTATTTACATTCCAATAATAAACCGAGTTTGAAAAACCGTTTATTTTATATGCGAAGTTTGAAAAATCAGGGTCACATACAGCATTTTTTCCCAATATTGTATCGGCATTTGGTTTTGGATGAACTATAATTATCGAATCAATGATATTACCTAAACAACTGTCAATAGTCATTTCCTGAACACTAATTGCAAAACTTCCTGCCGTGTTTGGCGAAAATTTAATAGTATTGCTTCCTTGACCTGAAATGCTTGATGAGCCATTTATTTTCCATAAATATTTGCTTCCGGCATAGCCATTTATTGTATAAGTTAAAGAATCGGGTGTTTGACAAATTTCAAAATCTCCGTTTATAACATCAGCAACAGGAAGTTTATTAATATTTATATCAATATTTGCTGGTAAACTAATACATGACTTGTTGTTTATCGAATCGAAAGCTTGTTTTACTACCGATACTTTTCCTACGCCTGATTTCCCCCAATTTACAAAAATCAATGACGAATCTGACTTGCTACTAATGTTTCCGCCTGTTACCGTCCAGTTGTATTTTACTCCATTTGAATGAAAAAGAAAATATAAAATATTCTCAGTGTATTCGCATACTGAATTGTCGCCAATCGGAATTTCCGAATCAAGGGTGTAAGTAATATTTACATCTGATTTTATTGTATCGCTAATGCAAGCAAACCTATCTGTTTCTACAACTTTTACTTTCCCCGGCTGGGCATTTCCCCAATTAATCAATACTTTATCATTTCCGTTTGCCGAAGACAAAACGCCGCCTGTTACACTCCAATTGTAATAAGAGCCATCGTTTCCTTTGCAACGATACAGCACATTTTTGCTGTTTGGACATATTGATTTTGGTCCAAAAATTATAGGTTGAGGTTTTCTCACATTTACATTTATAGTGCCTGTATCGCTCAGGCATCCCTGTATGTTTGCTGCAACAACTTTTATTTTTTGATTACCTTTAATATTCCAAAAAACTGTAATTGATTTATTGTTGTTGGCTATAATGCTTCCGTTTTGTACCATCCATTTGTACGAAATACCTGATGAAAAATTTGAAATATTGTAAATTTCATTATTTCCGCTAAGGCATACAGTATCTTTTCCGGTAAATACTGGTGTTGCAGGGCTTGAAGAAATTGAAATATCAAAATTTTTCCATTCACCGGGGCAACCGTACTGACTAATTTCTCTAAATTTTAATGTTCCATTAATAGTCCCGGTCCATTTTACAGTTACTTCGTTTGTATAAATTCCATTAATAATAGTTCCATTTGTTATGTTCCATTCAAAAGTGGTATTACTTTTGGTATTTATTGCTTTGTATTTTTCAATATCATTCTGGCAAACCGGTGATTTTCCTGTTATAGAGGCATTGCTCACAAAAGGAGTTACGGTAATTTTAAAATTTACGGCACTGAATTTTGCCGGGCACCCGTTATCTTCTACCTGAACAGAAAACTGGTAAGGTTTGTTACTTGCCTGTTCGCATGATGTTTGCCAACAAAATTCAGAAACAATATTGCCTTTACCTGTTTTTGCCGAAAGTGTGGCAATTGGACCTTTCCAACCATTTTTTCCTGTAAAAATATTTCCTTTGGGTGTAAGTTGAAGATAGTCGTTATCCAAATCATTGGCAATTACATCAAAGCAAAGTTTACTGCCTGCTTCTATTGTGTAATTTAACCCTTTTGAACTTGTAATTGTTGGAGTTTTGTTTGGCGGACAATTGATGAAAATTATTTGCAAATCAAGTCTTACTGTGCTAAGTAAAACACCATTGCGATATTCGGCTACTTCAATAGCTACAATGTAATTGCCTGTTTGTTTAGTAAGATAGGTTGTTAGTCCGTTGTTTTTGTCAATGTTTATGTAGCCTGTTGTACCAAAAGGAGCTAATTGGTTAAATCCTGATTTGTAAATTATTTGTTTAATTTTAGGAAAATTAGGTGGTGGTATTGCATTAGCATTGTTTATATCGCCACCTCCCCAAGGTTTTACAAAATAATAAACTAATGAATCGCCATCTAAATCAAAAGCTGTGTTAAGGAACGAAATGGTATCGTTTACACACATATAAGGCGAAGGTATGCCTGAAAAAACAGGCGAACTGTTTACAATTGAAGTGGGTGGTATTTTGCAATAGTATGTTTGACCTTGATTGGGTTGCGAACTGCCAGACTCAATGTTGTTCTGCACATTTCTGCAACATCTTTCAAAAACTAATTCATAGCCGGTTGTTGATGGTTCAACTTCAATAACTCCTTCATAAAAGCCTTCTTCAATGCACACATCAGGCTTAAAGGAACAATTTGTGTAACCTGGTGGTAAAACATTTTTTTTAGAAATTAACTTTATTGAAACTGTTCTGAATTTTGACCTCTGTGCATTTATGTAATATATACCAATATCTATTTCATTTTCAAAACCTACTTGCCCGGCAAGGCAATCTCTAAAAATATCGAGTGTAAGTTTGTAGTTGTAATTTCCAGAACTGTTTTGACCAAGATATTGATAACTCATCGAACCGCCAATGAGATGGGTAGCTCGTATTTGATGAATTAGAAATACGAAGAATAATGATATTATTAGTCTTTTAGCCAAAATTATATCAAATTTAACGCAAAATTCGCAAAATTGGTTGCTTAGTTTAAGTATTTTTTATAAACCTGTGTTTATTTCCCATTAATGAATTTGGCAAAACTATATAGATTTTTGAAAACCGGAATGTTTTCGTCTTTGCATTTTTCTAAATTTTCAGATATGAAAACTGCTGTCATTCCTGCATTTTTTGCAAAATCAATATCGCTGATACTATCGCCAATCATTATCGAATTTTTAAGATTTATTTCGGGAAAATCATTTTTTGCTATAAGTGCCATTCCTGTGTGTGGTTTACGACAAACGCAATGTTGTTCTTTAAGATGTGGGCAATAATAAATTTTATCGGGTTGTATGTTTTTGGGTATTTTGTTTAAGAAATAATTGTGAATTTTTTCAATATCATCAATCATCAATCCTTTTCCTATGCCTTGTTGATTTGTAACTATAAAAACTTTTGAAAAAATTGGTTTTAATATTTCAAAAGATTCAGTTACCCCTTCTAATAGCTCAAATTCTGAAATTTGTTTAACATAATCATCGTGCCGAAGTTTGTTTATTACTCCGTCACGGTCTATAAACAGTGCAGAATCTGGTTTAACCGAAAAGTTTTTGAAATTCATTATTTGCTTTATTATAATCTTCGGGTATGCCTATATCAATAAAATATCCGTCAGATACCCAACCTGAAAGTTTTATATCATTCACTTTTTTTTCTAAAAAGTCTTTTTCAAACGAAAATTTTTCTTCATTAGGCAATTTATTTATTAATGCTTTGCCAAGCAAATATATACCTGCATTTATAAGCCCTGATTTTGCATTTTCAGTTTTTTCGGCAAATGCCTCAATTTTATGTCCATTAAGTTTTACGGTGCCGTATCTGCCTGAGTTTTCAATTTTTTTTAATACCATTGTAAAATCATTTTTGTTTTCGATATGAAAATTTAAAAATGAATTGTAATCTATAGTAAACATTGTATCACCATTAAGTATAAGACAGTTTTCGGTATTGCAATAATTAAGGGCTTTTTTTATTGCACCACCGGTTCCGAGTGGTTCATCTTCGTTGCTATATGCAATTTTTATATTATCAAAAGTGTTTTTAAAGTAATTTTTTACAGTATGATTCAGATAGCCTGTGCTAAGTATAATTTTTGAAGGGTAAAAAGCTGATAGATATTTTAATAACCAATAAAGAAATGGTTTGCCGGCTATCAATGCCATAGGTTTTGGTACATCTTTTACAATACTTTGCAGTCTTGTTCCAAGTCCGCCTGCCAAAATTATCGTATCAGGCAAACTTGTTTTCATATTGTGTATGTATATAATCCACTTGAAGTAAACTCATAATTTTCTGCTACTACATTAAATTTTTTCATTTCTTCAATAACGTTAAAGCGTGTATTGGCAGGGCAAAAGAAAAAAATATAACCACCGCCTCCGGCTCCCGAAATTTTACCACCATTACTTCCGGCTGCAATAGCAGATTTGTATAAATTTTCAATTGTGGGGTTGCTTATCCCTTGTGCCATTTGCTTTTTGTTTTCCCAACTAAGGTTTAAAATATTGCCAATATTTTCAAGGTTTCCTGTGAGCAATGCTTCTTTCATTTTTATTGATTGTTCTTTTAAAACATGAGTAGCATTTACTGCATTTTCGTCTTTAGATACTATATTTTTTGATTGTTGTTTGATAATAGCTCCCGAATCGCGACTTGTACCTGTATAAAATAACACAAGGTTGTATTGCAATTCTGCAATGTATTTTTGTTTTATTCTCAATGGGTTTACAATTACTTTGTCATCTTTATAAAACTCCATAAAATTAAACCCGCCAAATGTTGCAGCGTATTGGTCTTGCTTGCCACCGTGCATTCCAAGGTCTATCCTTTCTATTTCAAATGCCAGATGGGCAATATCGTATTCGCCTAAGGGTAAAAAGAGCCATTCGGCAAAAGCTCCGATTATAGCAACTACAAGTGTTGAGCTGCTGCCAAGCCCACTACCTGCCGGGGCATCTACAAATGTTGTGAGTTTAAATGCCTGCGGTTTTTTTTTAAATTGTTTAATTATTCGGTTATACACTCCTTTTAGCAAATCTAAGTTTCCGTCTATTGGCAAATTATCGTCAATTGGGTAGTTTAAAGTAACTTTTTTATCTATTGAATTTAAAATTATTTGATTTCTCTCAAGTGGCTCAATTGTAGCATAAGCGTATTTATTGATTGTGGCATTAAGTATCGAGCCTCCATACAAATCAGAATACGGGCTTACATCAGTACCTCCACCTGCAAGTCCTATTCTCAACGGTGCTCTGCTTTTAATAATCATAAGCTGCAAATTTGATTAAATTACTTTTAATTTAAAAATTTGTAATTAATTAAGTGTTTACTTTATTTATAAATAAAATCACCTTACGTCTTGCATAAGTTTTCGCATCAATGGAGAAATTGCAATGAGTATAACCCCCGAAATAACTGCATACAAGGCAAAATCTTTATATCCGTTTGTATAAGAAATGAGTTTATCCATTGCACTTGCATTTTCAATATCCGACACAATGCTAGCACCAAACAAACCGGCAACATATTGCCCATAAGCGCTTGCCAAAAACCACATTCCCATCATTACGCCTTGTAATCGTGCAGGCGATAATTTTGTCATAATTGAAAGCCCGATAGGCGATAAACAAAGTTCGCCCAGAGTGACAATAAAGTAAGCCAATGTAAATACATCAAGCGAGGCAATTCCATTGGTTCCGGCAAAAAATCTCGTTGCGTAAAATGTATAAAATGCAAAACCAAGAAAAAGAAATCCTAAGCCAAATTTTATAACTGTATTAGGTTCAATTTTGCGTTTTGCCATTGCAATCCAAATTATGCCTATAATCGGGGCAAAAATTATTACAAAAAGCGAATTTGCTGCATTGTTTACCCCATTGGGGTCGAGTGTAATTACAGAAAACAATTTGTCATTTAAGTTATTTGCAGCAAAAATGCTTAACGAGCCGCCTGCTTGCTCAAATATTGCCCAAAATATAACTGAAAATACAATAAATAAAAGTGCTGCAATCAACTTTTTGTTCTCTGATAAAGTATGCTTGCTCATTTCATAAAACAAATACAGAAGGCTAAATGGTCCGATGAAATACATAAACCAGTCTGTATATTGTGTATTGGCAACCATTTTCATTATTAATGGTATAATGGCAATAGCACCAATGTAAACAAAATACTCGTACCATTTTTTGCCGATAAATGATTTTTTATCATTTTCATCACTCAATGGCGATAGCCCTATTGGTCCAAGTGTTTTTCTTGTGTATGTAAATGTTAATAAACTTATAAGCATTACAATTGCAGCTAAACCAAAAGCCACATTCCATCTATAGTTTTCAGGAACAAATGAAGTGAGAAATGTGCCTTTTCCAATAGAAATACAAGCATATCCTCCTAATAATGCTCCAATATTTATACCCGAATAGAACAATGAAAACCCTGCATCGCGTCTTGAATCACCACTTTTGTATAAAGCCCCAACTATGGTAGAAATATTTGGCTTGAAAAAACCTGTACCTATAATATTGAAACTTATACCGAGAAATAAAAACGTTTTGGGGTCGTAAGCCAAAATGCAACTTCCTATAATCATTAGCAACCCACCCCAGAATAGTGATTTTCTGAAACCTAAGATTTTATCGGCAAACATACCGCCAATAAATGTAAAGGCATAAACAAATGCTTGTGTGGCTCCGTATTGAAGATTTGCAATTTTTTCTTCCATAAAAAGCTGATTGACCATAAAAAATGTGAGCATTCCACGCATACCATAAAAGCAAAAGCGTTCCCACATTTCACTGAAAAAAAGATACCAGAGTTGTTTTGGATACTTCCCTTCAAAATTTTGAATTTGCTCGAGAGTTTGATTTTCGTTCATTTTATAAATTTTTAGATTTCATTACAGAATTTAGCCATTTAAGCATAAGTAAAAGCAATGCCGTTGCACCGAGCAGTAATAAAAAATTAATCAGGAAAAAGTTTGATTTATCATCGTATTTATCCCACATACTTGCAAGCACACCACTAAGTTTATTGCCAATAGATGTAGATAAAAACCAGCCACCCATCATTAAAGCTGTAATATTAGGCGGACTTAGTTTCGAAACAAGGCTCAAACCCATGGGGCTAAGAAAAAGTTCGCCAATTGTAATTACTCCATAAGATGCAAAAAGCCACCAAACACTTACTTTTTCGCTTCCGTTGCTTCCGGCTTTTGCTGCTGCAAACATTACAAGTGCTGATAATGCTGAAATAAACAAACCCCATGTGATTTTTGCAGGAGTAGATGGCTCTTTGTTTTTACTTCTTAAAAATGTAAAAAAAGCTACTACCAATGGTGTTAGTAGTATTACCCAAAATGGATTTATGGATTGGCTCAGGTTTGTAGCCCAAACGCTTACTGAGTTTCCTTCGGTTGGCAATTCTGAAGGTTTTTCGTTTCTAAAATATATTGGGTAATTGAATTCTTTTACAACTTTTCCATCAATTTTTTGCAACCTGAACTTTTCATCGTATTTCTCGACCGAATCTTTTGTATATGTCAGTTTTCTTGATTGTTTTAGGTTTTCTAACAAATATGCTGTATTTCCTTCTACCTTGCGGTCGGTATATCTATCTGCCCAAGTATTCAAGGCTGAGCCATTTTGTTTGAAAACTGCCCAAAACAAAATTACTACTGCAAATATTGAAAGCATTGCTCCAATTGATTTTTTATCATTTTCATCAGCTTTAAAATACAATGAAGCATAAAAATAAATTACCGGAATACAACTTAAAATAAAAGCATCTGTACTATCGCTACCGAAAATATTATTGGGTATAAGCCACCCGATAATTCCAAAAGCAATTGCAGGAATAAGTATTGTAAGCACTATTCTTAAAAATGACATATCTCCTTTTGATACACCTTTTTTTGAGTCGTAACCCCTGTAGTGTTTTGTACCGCTGATAAATACAATAACTCCAATAAACATTCCTATACCTGCAGCTAAAAAAGCCCAACCCCAACCGAGCATTATTTGCAATGCTGCACCAAAAAAATTGCAGATAAATGCTCCAATATTTATACCCATGTAAAAAATATTATATCCTTCGTCTTTTTGATGTTTGTGTTTTTCAACGCTGTAAATATTTCCAAGAAGTGTTGAAATATTTGGTTTGAAAAATCCATTGCCCAATATTACCAGAGTCATTGCAATATAGAGCACTGTTATATTATGAACGCCCATGAGGCAATATCCGACACCCATCATCAATCCACCTGCTATTATAGAAATTTTATAACCTAAATACCTGTCGGCAAGCAAACCTCCAATAAAAGGTGTAAGAAAAACCAAAGCTATAAAAGTACCGTACAAGTCAGCCGATTCGGCTTCGTTCATAGCAAACCCATTTTTTACATCTTTAAGATATAATGTAAAAATGCCAATCATTAAGTAATAGCCAAATCTTTCCCACATTTCGCTGAAAAACAGAAATGGCAAGGCTTTAGGGTGTTTGTTCCACATATTTATTTAATTTAAAATTTATCGAATGCCGTGCATCATTTTGCGAAGTACTCCGCTAAGTACAAACAATAACGCTGCTGCTACACCGCTATAAATTATAAATACCATGAAAAATTCGTATAAATTGGTTATTTGAAACCCGATAATTGAAGGGTATTCTATTGCTTTACCGGCAGTTTCTGGTTCATTGGTTGGCGGTATTAATGCACTTAATGTACCGGCAAATTTGTTAGCGGCTGCATTTGCCAAAAACCATGTACCCATTAATAAAGAGGCAAACCTTATAGGTGCAAGTTTTGAAACCATTGATAAACCTATTGGTGAAAGGCAAAGTTCGCCCATTGTGTGTAACAGGTATAACGCCAACAACCAATACATACTAACTTTTGCAGTACTGTCAGTGTCTTTTACTGCCATTGCAATAACAAAGTAACCTAAACACACTAATGCAAGACCCCAAGCCATTTTCATTGGCGATGCGGGCTCTAATTTTCTTTTGTACAATATTCCCCAAAAATAAGCGAAAATAGGAGCAAGTATAATAATCCCAAGTGGGTTTACAGATTGAAACCAACTTGCGGGCATTTCCCAAGCACCAATATGTCTTTCGGTTTGTTTGTCGGCAAATAATGTAAGTGATGCTCCGGCTTGTTCAAAAGCACTCCAGAAAAATATTACAAAAAATGCAAGTATAAATATTACCGATATTCTCGATTTCTCTTGTGAGGTCAATGATTTGTCGGTAATAATTACTAATGGTACTATCACCAGTGCTCCGTAAATTAAATAGCTAATTAGGTCAATATCGCTTTTAAACATATTTTTAAAACTCAATAAGAAAAATATCACCAAAATAGTTCCAATGATTATTAGTAAATTTTTCATATCGAGTTTTTTAACAGGCATGCCAATTGCTTCGCCTTCGTTGTTTGTAAGGTATTTGTTTTTATAAATCTGGAAAGAAAGTAAACTAATAATCATCCCTACACATGCTGCAAGAAAACCCCACCTGAAATCTGAAATATTTCCAGTATCGCCAAGCCCGCCACATACAAGGGGCGAGAAAAAAGCTCCAATATTTATACCCATATAAAAAATGGTGAATGCACTGTCAATCTTTCTATCGCCAGGTGTGTAAAGTTGCCCAACCATTGTAGAAATATTTGGTTTAAAAAATCCATTCCCGATAATTAAAACAGTTAATCCTATCCACATTAAAGTTGTAGCAAGTTCTACATTGCCAATCATACTGCCACATACAAACATTAGAAACTGCCCAATAGCCATCATCACTCCACCAATAATTATACTTCGGCGATTACCCAAAAATTTATCACACAAATAACCACCTAACAACGGTGTTAAATAAACTAAACCTGTGTAGCTTCCATAAATGGTTGAGGCATCTTTTTCGCTAAATACAAGTGCTTTGGTTAAAAACAGAATAAAGATTGCTCTCATTCCGTAATAGCTGAATCTTTCCCACATTTCGGTGAAAAATAGTAAATACAGTCCTTTTGGATGTTTTTCGTTTGAAGTACTCATTTTTTTTCTTTAAATTTTTTGGCAATTAATAATTTATTTTTGAAATAATTATTATAAATTTTCTAAAATGAAATTTGTCATCAAGGTAAATAAATGTAATCTCGTGTTCCCTCCGTATATTCCATGGTTTTTGTTGGGATAATATGCTGATTTGAATTGTTTATTGTTTTCAACAAGTTTTTCAACCATTGCTACCGAGTTTTGAAAATGTACGTTGTCATCGGCAGTTCCATGTATAATCAAGTAGTTTCCTTTTAATTTTCCTGCCATGTTTATTGGTGAATTATTGTCGTATCCCTCAGGATTATCTTTGGGCAATTGCATATATCTTTCGGTGTAAATATTGTCGTAAAACCTCCAGTTTGTTACAGGTGCAACGGCAATAGCAGTTTTAAAAACATCTGCACCTTTTGTTATACAAATACTGCTCATATAGCCGCCATAGCTCCAACCCCATATACCAATTCTTTTTTTATCAATAAAATTAAGTTTACCAAAATATTCGGCTGCGGCAATTTGGTCATCGCTTTCGTATTTGCCAAGTTGGCGATAAGTAATTTTCTTAAATTCAGCCCCTCTTGCTCCTGTGCCTCTGTTATCAACACAAGCTATTATGTAGCCATATCTGTTAGCCAGCATTTGGTGCCACATAAAATTTGCACCTCCCCAGCCATTTGTTACCTGTTGCGAACCAGGTCCACCATACACAAACATCAAAAGAGGATAAGTTTTAAAACTATCAAAATCTAAAGGTTTTATTATCCAGTAATTTAATAGTTCGCCCGTTCCATTAGGCAATTTTCCAAATACGGCTTTAGAAAACTTGTATTCTGCAAGTTTTTTTTGCAAAGCATCATTATTTTCAAGTATTCTTATTGTTTTGCCCTTATTATTACAAATTGTAACCAACGAAGGAGAATTAATAGACGACTGATTGTGCAAAAAATAAGTAAATGTACTGTTAAAAGTAGCTGAATGATTAGTGTTTTCGGGAGTTAAATCGGTTTTGTTTTTACCTGTTAAGTCAATTTTATAAATATGTTTTTCAAGTGGTGTTTTTTCGAAAGATGAAAAATATACTACTTTGTTTTTTTCATCATAGCCTTTAATTTCAGCAATATCAAAATTTCCATTAGTCAATTGCCTCACTTGTTCGCCGCTTAGTTTGCAAAGGTATATATGGCGGTATCCGCTCTTTTCGCTTGTATAAATAAATTGTTCGTCAGTATTCAAAAAAATTAAATCATCGGTTATATCAATGTAATATTTATCATTTTCTTCAATTATTGTTTTTGTGGCTCCGGTTTTTGCATCTGCAAGCATTAATTCCCATTTGTTTTGCAAACGGTTAAGTCTTTGAATTGATAACAGATTTTTGTTTTTGGTCCACATAATTCTTGGTAAATATTGGTCGTTTTGCGAACCGGTAATCATTTTCAAAGATTTATTTTCATTTAAATTATAAACAAAAACATCAACCGTAGAATTGGCTTCACCTGCTTTTGGATATTTAAAAACATAATTTTCGGGATATAGATTTTCATAAACAGGCATTGAAAATTCTGATACTTTTGATTCGTCAAAACGATAGTAAGCTATTGAACTACCATCATCATTCCAATCAAAACCGCTGCTCATACTGAATTCTTCTTCATATACCCAGTCAACAGCACCATTTATTATTTCATTTTTTTTGCCATCATTTGTTATTTCTATTGTTTTACTCGTAATCAAATCTTTTAAATATAAATTGTTTTTATAAACATAAGCTACCTTAGTTCCGCTGGGGTCAAATGTAGGGTACATAATTTTATTATCAGAAACTGCCGTGAGTTTATAGGTTTTTAAATTAAGCACAAAAGCCATTGATTCGCTACTGTGGCGATATATATAATTCACATCATTTGTAATTAAAGCATTGTTTTCATCTTTACTAAATTTAAAATCTGAAATATTGAATGAAGCAATGCTATTGTTTTGACAAATTTTACTTGTATTTATTAATGTATCTATGGCTTTACCGGTTTCGTAATTGTATTTTACAACAATTTGTTCTTTTTTATTGTTTACTTCCATTACACAATAATGATTACCATCTTTTAATGGTATAAAACCCGAAACTCCTCTATTGTAAAAAGTGCCTTTTTTCCAAATATCTTCAAGCGTTATTTGATTTTGTGCCGTCAAAACACAAAATGAAAATAAACCCCAAACTAAAATTATTACTTTTTTAGACATGGTTCAATATTAAAAAAAATATCATTAAAATAATTTTTTAAAATTTTTATTTTTGCCATTAGAAATGATTGACAAAGAAATAAATTTATCTGATACTCAAACGGCTTTTCAATATAAAACTGATTCAAACCTTAAAATTTCGAAATTTGTATTTTCGCTTTTCAAATACGATTTTTTGGTAAAATACGGACCAGCAATTACTTCTTTCTGTTTAAAAATCGGGTTGCCAATAAAAGGATTAATAAAAAAAACAGTTTTTTCGCAGTTTTGCGGTGGTGAAAATATAGACGAATGCAATGCAACAGTTGACAATATTTGGAAATACAATGTGGGAGCAATACTTGATTATTCGGTAGAAGGCGAAGGTTCTGAACAATCATTTGAAGCCAATGCCGATGAAATTAAAAATATAATAAGCAAAACTAAAGGCAAGCAGCAATATCCTTTTTGTGTTTTTAAACCAAGTGGAATTGCAAGTATTTCGCTACTCGAAAAAGTAGATTCAGGGCAAAAACTTGAACAAAATGAATTGGATAATTATTACAAAACACGCAAAAGATTTGAAACACTTTGCGAAACCGCCGCAAATAATAATGTAAAATTATTTATTGATGCCGAAGAGTCGTGGATACAAAACTCCGTTGACAATTTTGCAAACGAAATGATGAGAAAATTTAATACTAATGAAGCTGTAATTTTCAATACAGTACAATTGTATCGTAAGGGTAGAGTTGAATTTATTACAGAATGTATTGAAGATGCCCGAAAAAATAAATATTATTTGGGTTTTAAGCTCGTTAGAGGTGCATACATTGAAAAAGAATGGAACCGTGCAGCACTAAAAGGTTACGAAAATCCAATTCACAACAACAAATTCAATTGTGATACCGATTTTAATAATGCATTAAAAATTTGTTTCGAAAATCGTGATATAGTTTCAATATGTGCAGGTACACACAACGAAAACAGTTCGTTAATGCTTTGCAATATGATGAATGAAGCAGGAATAGATAACAATGATAAAAGGTTTTGGTTTGCCCAGTTGTATGGTATGAGCGATACTATAAGTTTTAATCTCGCTTCGCATGGTTATAATGTTGCAAAATATTTACCTTATGGACCAATACAAGCTGTAATGCCCTATCTTGGAAGGCGTGCAAGAGAAAACAGCAGTATGGCCGGGCAGATGGGACGCGAACTAAATGCTATTACTGCCGAACTAAAAAGAAGAAATTTATAAAAAATATAAAAATGAAAGCTACAAGTATTGTTGCCCACGAATTGAGTTTTAAAGAAACAGGAAAAGATTCTTTCGGCAAAAAATTTAATTTAAACGAAGTACAAGTGAATGTGCCTGGTTTTACCGAAAAATTAAAGCTAACAGACTGCATAAGAGAAAACGGAGATAAATCATTTTATTTTGAAGAAATAATTCCTAAAACAAAAATTGTTTTGCACTTTACTGCTGGTTATCTAAAAGGTGATATAGGCACACTAACCCAAGCCGGCAATCATGTTTCAGTACCTTTTGTAATTGCTCGTAATGGCGAAATTTACAATCTGTTTACTTCAAAATACTGGTCGTATCATTTAGGCAAAAATGCTGTAGGAGGCAATACTGATATGAGCCAAAAGACAATAGCAATTGAAATTTCGAATATTGGTTGCCTTAAAAAAATAGGAAACAATCTTGTAACTACTTATTCAAATTCTGATATTTATTGTTCGCTTGATGAAACCTCATATTATACTAAAGTTAGCAATTACAGAGGTTTTGAATATTTTGCTACTTTCACCCAAGCACAATACAATAGCTTAAAACTTTTATTAAAATTTCTTACAAACAAATACTCTATTCCATACAACTTTTTACCATTAGAAAAGAGATTTAATGTTTTTGCAAACGCTGCCGAAGCAAATGCTTTTAAAGGTATTTGCTCACATGTAAATTTCAGAACTGATAAATGGGATATAGGTACGGCTTTTGACTGGAATAAAATAATTTAATCATAAACATAAAAAAAATATGAAACCTTTCAGAATTTTATCGCTTGATGGTGGTGGCTCGTGGGCACTTATTCAAATAAGAATTTTACAGAATTTATTTGGCAAAAATACTAACGGACACGATGTATTGAAGAATTTTGACATGGCAGTTGCCAATTCGGGAGGCAGCCTTGCTCTTGCTGCTATGGCCGATGGCAAAACACTTGAAGAAATTGCTCAGATTTTTCTTAACGAAAAACTAAGAAATTCGGTTTTTTCAGAACTCGGTTTTTTCGAAAAATCATTTTTAAATAAGATTTTAAATCTTATAAAAATTGGTCCAAAATACTCAGCCGAAAGAAAACTTAAAGCATTGAACATTTTATTGCCCAATATATCAAATATAGATATTACGCAAGTACCCGAACTTATAGGTAGAAATGATTTGAAAATAGTGATATGCACATACGATTATGAGCAAAACAGGGCTGCATTTTTCAGATCTGATAAAAATAGTGTTTCGGAAACAGTAAATTTAGAACGCAAATGGGGAATAAATGCCGAAGGCAAATTCAGAAGTTGCACACTGGTGCAAGCTGTACATGCTGCAAGCAATGCTCCATTAAATTATTTTAACAAACCTGCAAAATTTGTAACCAATCTAAATGGTACTGCCGATAGTATTGAAAAATATTACTGGGATGGTGCTGTGGCGGGCAATAACAATCCCGTTCATGTTGGTATTATAGAAGCGTTGAACAATGGTACAGGTGCAGAGCAAATACAAGTGTTTTCGATAGGTACAGGCAGTGTAAATTTACCTATTGAAACAGACCCTGCAAAACCATTAAGCACCGAACATTCATTTTTAATTGAAAAAAGAAAAAAACAAAAATTTAAAGATGATTTGTTGAAAATGACAGTTTCTATACTAAGTGACCCGCCTGACACAGCCTCATTTATAGCTTATACATTTCTAAATCCATCACTCGACAACAAAAAAAATGTAAAATTTATCAGAGCAAATCCTTTAATACAGCCTGTTTACAGTATGTACAGCAAAAAATGGGAATGTCCTCCCGGTTTTAAAATAGATGAGTTTTATAAATTGATAAATCTTGATATGGACGCAACCAAACAGAGCGATGTTGAGCTTATTGACAAACTTGCTTCATTATATTTAGAAAATAATTTAAACAATCAGCCAATAAGAAGAGGCTCGGGCAAAATGAATTGTGTAATTGGGCAAAATAACTGGGATGAAGTAAAAAAACTTTGGAAAACATTTTGAAAATTTATCTCTTCAAATCCTGTCAACATTAATCTATATATTAAATATAAATTATTTTTTAGTTAAGCTGTTTTTTTAATAGTTTCGGCATTTCTGTTTCAAAATATGAATTAAAATTAAGTAATATTGTATCAGGAAAAATAAAACAATGAAAAAAAATCCTGTTGAAGGTTTTAGTAAATACAGTAAATCGGCAAAGTTAGAATGGATTATATTCAATTACTTTCAGAATTCTGAAAACTCGCTTAATTTATTAAAAAGCTATTGGCACAATGATGCTGAAATACAAAAACTACATGATGAGTTTATAGAAAATTCACTCACAAATTTTTATATTCCTTATGGTATAGCCCCAAATTTTCTTATAAATAACAAACTTCACTGTATTCCTCTTGCAATAGAAGAGAGTTCTGTAGTAGCTGCATCAGCTAAATCGGCAAATTTTTGGTTGAATAGAGGAGGTTTTAATTCAACAGTAATTTCTACCGAAAAAATTGGTCATATTCATTTTCTTTGGGAAGGTTCAGATTTTTATGAATTGCAATTGTTTTTTAACAATACAAAAAGTAAACTTCTGCAAGTTACAGAGCAAATTACCGCAAAAATGAGGGCACGTGGCGGAGGAATTACAGATTTAAAATTGGTAAATAAAACCGATATAGAGCCAAATTACTACCAACTCGAAGCCACTTTTGAAACCTGCGACAGCATGGGTGCTAATTTTATTAATACAGTACTTGAAGAAATATCGAAAAAATTGAAACTTGAAATTTTTGAAAGCAATCTTTCAAGTAAAAATATTACTGTAATAATGTGTATTCTCAGCAATTACTCACCGCGTTGTTTGGTGAAAAGCGAAGTTCAATGCGAAATTAAAAGCTTGAATTTTAACAAAGAGATAAACCCCAACGAATTTGCTTCAAAATTTAAAACAGCCGTGAGAATTGCCGAAATTGAACCATATAGAGCTGTTACACACAATAAAGGAATAATGAACGGAATAGATGCCGTTGCAATAGCTACAGGTAATGATTTCAGAGCAATAGAAGCATGTGCTCATGCTTTTGCTTCGCGAAATGGGAAATATTCTAGTTTAACGCATGTTGATATTACTGACGGAATGTTTAAGTTTTGGATAGAAATTCCACTTTCAGTAGGTACAGTAGGGGGGATAACTTCACTTCATCCAATGGTAAAATTTTCACACCATTTGCTTGGTAATCCCGGAGCAACACAATTGATGTGTATTATTGCAGCCGCAGGGCTTGCTCAAAATTTTTCGGCATTGCGAAGCCTTGTAACTTCCGGTATTCAGAAAGGGCACATGAAAATGCACCTGCTTAATATACTCAACCAACTTGAAGCTACCGAAGATGAAAAAGCTCAAATTGTTGAATATTTTAAAGACAAAGTTCCTACACATTATGCAGCAGTAGAAGCATTTTGTAAGGTAAGAGGTATTAAAGACCCTTCTACACTTAAAATTTATTTATAAACTATATTTTTTATAATTCAGGGAAAAATGTCTAAATCTATTTACTTTAGCAATGGCAAATTACTTTTGAGTGGCGAATACATGGTACTTAATGGAGCCAAAGCTCTTTCTGTACCTACAACAAAAGGACAAACCATGACAGTAGAACAATTTGCCGGCTCAGGCAATATTCATTGGCTGGCACGTGACTATAACGGTAAAATATGGCTGAACATTTCTTTTATATTGCAAGATAACTATCTAATACCTGTGCATGTTGGAAACTACAACGAACAAGTGAAATTGCTAAACAAAATACTAAACCATACACTTCTAAGAAATGCCGAATTAATAAAAAGTGATTTTGATTATGAAATTACTACAAACCTGCAATTTCCTAATGACTGGGGTCTTGGCAGCAGCAGCACTCTTATAAGCAATTTATCAAAATGGGCAAAAATTGATGCTTTTGACTTGCTTTTCAATACCCTTGAAGGCAGCGGATATGATGTGGCTACTGCTTTAGAACAAAAACCTGTAATTTACAATTTGCTTCCAGATAAAAAACCAGAATGGAAATCAGTATTATTTAACCCATCTTTTAGAGAAAATCTTTATTTTGTTCACTTAAACCAAAAACAATACAGTGAGATTGAAGTTTCAAAATATCTAAAAAATAAAGCATGGAAAAAAGAAGATATAGAAAGAATAAGCGAAATAACCTGTGAAATTATAAAATGCAATGATTTGGGTTATTTTGAAGAATTAATTAACGAACATGAACGCATAATCTCTAAAGTGTTGGGAGTTTTAACAATAAAAGAAAAACTATTTGCCGATTACAAAGGCAATATCAAATCTCTTGGTGCATGGGGAGGTGATTTTGTATTGGCAACCCGCAGCAATGCTTTAAGTTATTTCGTTTCTAAAGGGTTCAATACTATTTTAACATGGGACGAAATGGTGCTTCGGTAAGTCTTTGTTCATTATTAGTTTCTGTAAATATTTTTCTTATCCCCCATCTTATCCTCTTTACAAACGATGACAAGTGGGGGGGCATGTATATTTTTTTGTTTTATCTTTAAAACATGATTGGTATAAATTTTAAACTTCGGTTTTGTGTATATTTTAAAGCGGGTAGAGGTACTTTATATGAGTTTAAAATATTTAAGGCTATTTTTAACCATTTTTTCTCAATATGCAATCTTTCAAGATTAATATCGGGGGCCAAATATATTTCGTAAACTCTCGGGGTGTTATTAAAGTTATAAGTTTTACCATCTTTTATATAAATATTATCTTTGCCTCCATACATTCCATTTGCTCCATAGCCTATTGATACATCAAGCCAGTCAGGAATTTTTGAATAATTTAAAAGAGATTTCAGATTAAAATTCAACCAATAAGTTTGTCCATTGTAATCTTTAAGCAGGTTTTGATAAAAATTTTCACCAAATGTTTCCGGACGTATTTTTATAAATGGCGATGGTTGATAAGAATATTTAATTAATATTCTGTTTTCGTTCCACAGCAATTGTTGTGATAATACAAGTCCCGAACCAAAAGTATTGGCGGCTACGTCGGCAATAGAAAAGCCCCATTCGGCTGAATATGCATCAAATATTTCAAAAGTATTTTGGTAAATAAAACTATATGAGCAACCCAAAATTAATGCTTTCTTGTGGCTGTATCCTGCCCATTTAAACATTTGATAACTGAATTTTGACTCAACAAAAGAACTAAAAGCATGGCCTGCTTTGTCCATAGCCATCCAGTGGCGGCTGTCATCGTAAAAATGAAATGGAGAGCCTTCGTAATCTTTGTACCAAAGTTTGTACAATGCTCCCATATTTGAAATGTACACGCTGCTGAGTGATGAAATGATTATTTTTTTACGCTTTAATGTATCGAAATAATTAGAAGCAGAACTTTTATTAATTGAAATTAAAGTTGTGATAGCTAAAAAAATTTTTAGGTATTTCTTATTAATTTTTGAAAGTAATACCTTCATTTTATAAGCTAATTTAAAATTTCTGATTTAGTATTTTCAAGTATATCAAACGCCGTTTTTGAATCTAACGCTTCTGCATAAATTCTCAAAACCGGCTCGGTGCCAGAGGGGCGTATCATTACCCAATTTTCATCATTTAAAAAATACTTATACCCATCAATATTTTCTTTTCGTGTGAAATGGTATTTGCCAAATTTTTTATAAGTATTATTTTCACATGCTTCAATTACTTTTTGTTTCACTTGTTCTGTAATATGCAAATCATACCTTTCAACGGCAAAACTACCGGTGATTGCATATATCTCTTCAATTAGTTGTGAAATGTTTTTACCTGTTTGGCACATAAATTCTAAAATTGTAAGCCCTATCCATATTCCATCTCTTTCGGGTATATGCCCTTTTATTGCTATTCCACCAGATTCTTCGCCACCTATTAATACATCTTGGCTAATAATTTTGTCGCAAATATATTTAAAGCCAATTTTTGTGATTTCTTGTTCAAGTCCATAATGCTTACAAAGTTTGGTAATTTTCGAAGTACAACTAAAACTGTTTACTACTTTGCCATTCAACCCTTTGTATTTGTGGAGATATTGGATAAGCAATAAAATTATATGATGCGAATCTACAAAATTGCCTTTGCTATCGTACAGCCCTATTCTATCAGCATCGCCATCTGTTGCTATTCCCAAATCTATTTCTTCCGAAATAGATATTAGTTCAGAAAGTGCGTTTAAATTTTTGTGAATTGGTTCCGGAGCTTGTCCATCAAAACCGGGGTTGGTTTCGCAATGCAAAAATGTAGCATCGGGCAATAGTTTTCTCATTGCACTTTGCCCCGCACCATACATAGCATCGTAAGCCGTTTCAAAACCTGATTTATAAATTAATTCAAGATTAATTTCTGTTTTAACTTTTTCGAGATATAATTTTTCTAAATCTTCAAACATTATCATGCCTATCGAAACATAGTGATCAAACGACAGGTATTCTTGTGAAAGACTATCGGGAATATAGTTTTCAATTTTGGTTATTTCTTCGGGTACAGCGGGTCCGCCAAACGAGTCTTTAATTTTGTAACCATTGTATTCCGGCGGGTTGTGGCTTGCTGTAATTACAATGCCTGCATCGGCTTTTAGCATAAGCGTAGCAAGCGAAACCATTGGTGTACTCACAAAATTTTGAGGAACTATACATTTTATTTTATTATAAGCCAAAACTCTTGAAATAGCTTTCATAAACATTTCGCCTCCAAAGCGGCAATCGTAGCCTATTATTACTTTTGGTTCATTAGTTTTTTTGTCAAGTACCCACTGGGCAGTTCCTTGTGCTGCACGCATTACGTTGTGTTCGGTAAAATCTCGGGCAATAATGGCTCTCCATCCGTCAGTTCCAAATTTTATTTTTGTCATTTTTTAATGCTTTATCAGTATTTTTTCGCCGTTTTTTATTTTATTCAATATTTCCTTTGTGTGGTTTTCAGAAATGTTTTCATTGTTTACTTGAGTTAAAATTAATTCATAATTTTTTTCAACTATAAACTCGGCAAATGGTTTAAAATTTACAATTATTCCCATTTGATTTATAAAATCAAGTGTACACACAGGCAAGCTTTTATCTTCAATAAAAAACTGTACTGATGAGATTTTTGAGTTTACATTTTCGCGGTTGTATTTTATAATTTCAGTAACTTTTATTTTCGAAAAAATCAAGTCGGGGTATTTTTCAAGGTAATTAAAATCCTTATCGGCTCCAAGATTGTAAAATTGCTCCATATTTTCTTTAAAAAAACTTGAAATTGAAGAAAACAAAATAGTGTTTTGCGGGCTATCAATATTGTGTATCTCAAACCTTATAAGTTTGTATTTATCATTTTTTTTAATATCGGACAGGTATTTTACTTTGGGGTTTTCAAAGAGATATTTCTTTATTTTCAAAGATTTTTCGGGGTAGTTTTTAAAATCATCGTTTCCAAATTGAATTATCGAAAAGTTGAATTCCATTTTTTTCAAAACTTCTTCGTAAGTAATGTTTACAAAACCATTCGAATTGCAAGGTATATTTATTTTTGCCAATAGTGGTTTTAAATCTTCGTAATCAACAAAACCATAAGATACAGAGCCATCTTGTGTTTTGTTTATAAACGAAAAACCAATTATAGCAATGTCGAGAAAATTGTTGTTCAGTTCCCAAATTTCATGTACAAATACATTTTGAACATTTTCGAAAGAAGTATTGCTGCTGTTCTGTATAGAAGCTAATGCTGCTCCATTAATTTTAACTTCTTTGTCGGGGTTGTTCCATAGATTTATTAAACCATTCATTATTTTTGGATAAATAAATTTTGGAAAATCTTGAACTATATTATATCCCAATGAATCAGGTTGATTGTGTATGTTTATGCTTAACAAAACCTTAGTAGGCTCAAATGATTTTACTGCACCTGCAAAAGTTTTGCAGGAAAAGTTTAACAATAAAATTAAATATATAATTTTTAAAAATTTCAATTAGCTAAAAGCATTATCACCTGTAATTTCATGTCCTAAAATAAGCAAATGTATGTCATGAGTACCTTCATAAGTAACAACAGATTCGAGGTTCATCATGTGCCTCATAATAGGATAATCACCTGTTATGCCCATTGCACCAAGCATTTGCCTTGATGTGCGGGCAATATTTAGAGCCATTTCTACATTGTTGCGTTTTGCAAGACTTATTTGCGATGGAGTAGCTTTGCCTTCGTTCATTAAAGTACCGAGTCTCCAGCATATAAGTTGTGCTTTTGTAATATCGGTAAGCATTTCGGCAAGTTTTTTTTGCTGTAACTGAAAACTGCTAATGCTTTTGCCAAATTGCTTTCTCTCTTTGCTGTATCTAAGTGCCGTATCGTAGCAATCCATTGCTGCACCTACAACTCCCCAGCTAATACCATATCTGGCAGAATTGAGGCAGGTAAGAGGACCTTTAAGCCCTTTCACATTTGGGAAAATATTTTCTTTAGGTACTTTTACATTGTCAAACACAAGTTCGCCAGTAGCCGAAGCCCTCAAACTCCATTTTTTATGTGTTTCGGGAGTAGTAAAACCTTCCATACCGCGTTCTATTATCATTCCCCTGACAATATTATTATCATCTTTAGCCCAAACTACAGCTATATCGGCAAATGGGGCATTCGAAATCCACATTTTTGCACCATTTAGCAAATAAAAATCTCCTTTATCTTCAATTCTTGTTATCATTGAACCAGGATCAGAACCATGATTTGGCTCGGTAAGACCAAAACAGCCCATAATTTCGCCAGTAGCAAGTCTTGGTAAATATTTTTGTTTTTGCTCTTCGCTGCCAAATTTATAGATAGGATACATTACCAACGAACCTTGTACTGATGCGGTAGAACGAATTCCACTATCGCCTCTTTCGAGTTCCTGCATTGCAAGACCGTAAGAAATGTAATCAAGCCCTCCGCAACCGTATTCAACAGGAAGCTGAGGTCCGTAGCAGCCAATTTCGCCAAGTCCTTTTTTTATAAAATCAGGAAAAATAGCTTCTTGACAGCATATATCTATTATAGGCGAAATTTCTTTTTTTACCCAATCTCTTATGGAATCTCTGATTAGTTTATGTTCTTCGTTCAACAGTTCATCAATTCCATAAAAATCGGGTTGTTTAAATTGGTCAGTGATTTTTTGGTTTTCTTTAAATTTTAATAATTCTTCTTGTGTCATAATTAATATGGCAAAAATAAAACATTAATTTGCAAGCTAAATATTATTTTAAAAAAATGAAAGGTACTATTGCTTTTAATAATATCAGGCTTTTTGGGTATCATGGCTCGCACAGCGAAGAAGCTATGACAGGTAATTTTTTTACCATAAATATTACAGCACATTTAAAAACTGATTTTGCTGTGGAAGCCCCGGATTTAACTAATTCTGTAAATTACGAACTTTTACATAGCGTTGTATTAAAAGTTTTTGAATTTCGCGAAAGTATGATTGAAAATGTTGCAATAAATATTTTGAAGGCTTTAAAATCTGAATTTCCACAAGTTTTAAGTTGGAAAATTAGTATTTCAAAAACCAATCCGGTAGGAGCGGGCAGTTTCTTTCCTGAATTTATAATTGAAGAATAAATTTTTGTTTTAAAAGTATTATTTAACGTGAGTTCGATTTAAGAACCAATCTTTGCTCCAATAGAGCAAAATATTAATAGAATGATTAAAAAGTTAAATATAAAAAGCTCCGAAGGAGCTACATAAATACAAACTACATATAGTTTTTTTTAGATTATAGAATAATTTGATATAAAAAAAATCACCTGTAAGAAGCTACAAGTGATTTTTTAACGTAATTTTATATAACTTTTATAAAAATTTTGAAAGAAAACTGTTAAACTCATCTTTTAAAGAAGAAAAAATTTCTTCAAAAGTTTGAACTTTTTCTCTTTGTTCTTCGTGGTCGGGCATGCTACGGTGGTCAACGGCTACCGAGTTGCTTCTTACTGAATCTTCAATGGTTTTTTCATTGTTTTTAATTTCGTGTTTTATGCTGTTTATCCTGTCTAATTGGATAAAAAATTGGTTTTGATAATGGTCAACCATTGCTTGAAACTCTTTGGAAGTATTCAACTTTGCAATTTCGTCAACTCGTTTTTGAAAAACTTTGATTTCGTCTTTGTAAAATGAAAGTTTTTTTAACCATTCTTGATTTTCCTGATGAAGCTCGTAAATTTTTTTTTCTGCTGTCATAGTTTTTTATATTTAAGTGAATTTTAAAGTTATAAAATTGAAGTATAATTCTTCAAATTATTCTCCAAACTTAATATCTAAATATTGATTTATCAAGAAATAAATTTTCAAATTGTAAATATATTCAGCATTGAACGAAGTTTATTGTTTTTATTTATTGTATGATTTTTTTGAAGCGGTATTTCGTTTTTGCCATCATTTTTTATCATTATATTTTCGATGAGTAAATTGGCAGAAATTGAATTATTGAAATTTTCGGCAAAAAATTTCTTTCTTTTTGTCAATTCATTTATATCAAATTCGGTTTTCATAAGTTTGTTTAGCATTTCAATTATTTTTTCGGGAGTATTTGCTATATGGCAAAGCGAATTAAGCCCTGTATTGTCAGTCATTATTGAGTTTGCTATGCAATGTCTTCCAATGTAAAGTGAGTTGAGGAGTTTAAGTTTTATTCCGGTATTTTGGCGGGTGTACAATATATTTATTTGAGCATTCGAAATCAGATTATGAATATTTTCGGTGTTTTCATTTGCTCTTAATTCAATATTTTTATATTTTGAAACGGCTTGTTTTAATTCTTTTTTAGGATTTGAACCAGCAATTATAAATGGAATATTTGTTTTTGAAAATACTTCGTTTGTAAGAAACATTGCTGCCAAATGATTTTCGGCTACTGATAGGTTCCCGTGATAAAGAGCATATTTGCCCAAACCTGTAATTATATTAACTTTTTCGTTGTTATGAAAAGCAGGCAGGTATATGGTTTTGCCAAATTTTTTTTTGAAATATTGCTCATCTGCAGGCGAAATAGCACAAATTAAATCGGCAAATTTTAATATACTTTGATATTTTTTCAACCTTTCGGCTTCGGTTTTGAAAAAGTATTTTTTGAAAAAATTTTTCTCTGCAAGTTCAAGGTGTTTATAGTATTCATGTTCAATATTGTGAGTTCTTACAATTTTCAATCTATTTTTCAAATCGGGATGTTTCAGCAAAAAAGTTGAGTGTAAGCCTTCAAATAAAATTGGATAATTGTTGTTTTTTATGTTTTGCAAAAGTTCTTCGCTTTGCCTTGATGCTACAATGTATGGAATATCTCCAAACAGCAAATTTTTATATGTTTTTCGGGGGTAATAATATACTTCTTTGCAGAGTTGTGACAAAATAATTGATTTTTCTCTTCCATATTGAAAACAATGTAAATTGATTTTGAAACCTTGTTTTTTAAGTTCTTTTATCTTAAAAAAAATATCAATTACTCCTCCATAATCGGCTGGAAATGGAATATCAAAAGCAATTATATTTAGGTTTTTATGCAATGTTGTATTTTTTTAGTGCAATATAAGTTTGTTTTAATTTTAATTTAAAAATGCAAGTATGTTTTTTACAAGAAAATGATGAAAAAATTGACATTCTATGAAAATTTACACATTAAACCTGAAATGCATAACATCGCCATCTTGTACTACGTATTCTTTTCCTTCAATATTCAATTTCCCGTTTTCGCGACATGCAGCTTCTGATTTATACTTTATAAAATCATCGTAATGTATAACTTCGGCTCTAATAAAACCTTTTTCAAAATCAGTATGAATTACCCCTGCAGCCTGCGGGGCTTTTGTGCCTTTTGTAATTGTCCAAGCCCTTACTTCTTTTTTGCCTGCAGTGAAATATGTGATGTAATTGAGCAATGAATATGCAGCACTAATAAGCCTGCCAACGCCACTTTGTGTTAACCCAAGTTCGTTTAAAAACATAATCTGGTCTTGGCGGTCAAGTTCGGCTATTTCTGATTCAGTTTTTGCTGAAATAATCATAAAACTTGCATTTTCTTTTTTTGCAATTTCTTCAATGGGTTTTGTGTAATTGTTCCCATTTTTAACACTGGCTTCGTCAACATTGCAAACATATAATACAGGTTTTATTGTTAAAAAATGAAAATCGTTTATCAATTCAATTTCATTTTCACTAAAGCGAAAAGTTCTAATATTTTGTCCCGATTCTACATGTTTTTTTAATAACCTCAACAAATCACTGGTTTTTTTAGAAATTGTATCATTAGATTTAGATATTTTTGAAAGCCTTGCATCTATAGATTCAAGGTCTTTTATCTGCAGTTCGGTATCAATAATTTCTTTATCACGAATGGGATTAACACTTCCGTCAACGTGTATTACATTATTGTCATCAAAACATCTAATTACATGAATTATAGCATCAGTGTTTCTAATATTGCCTAAAAACTGGTTGCCTAAACCTTCGCCTTTACTTGCACCTTTTACAAGACCTGCAATATCTACAATTTCGATAGTCGTAGGCAAAACCCTTTCTGGTTTTACAAGTTTTTCTAATTCAAACAATCTTTCGTCGGGTACTGTGATTGTGCCAATATTTGGCTCAATTGTACAGAAAGGAAAATTAGCAGCTGTAGCTTTTGCCGAAGATAAACAATTGAAAAGAGTTGATTTTCCTACATTGGGCAAGCCCACAATTCCACATTGCAATGACATATTTTATTTTTTAATTAAATTTAGGGTATTTCTAAAAATTTGTGAGTTTGAATTGAAATTTTCCATTCATTATTGGTTTTAATATAATCAACAATTAATTTGTTTGCAGTTTTTCTTTTACTCCATTCAGGTTGCAAAAACAATTTACAATTACTTTTCACTGTCTTTCTTACTTCTTCAGCCCATTGAAAATCAGACTTATTATATATTACAACTTTTAGCTCATTTGCATTCAGTCCAAAATTTTCTATGGGTTTTTTGAATTTTTTTGGCGAAAAACATACCCAGTCAAAAGTTCCTGAAATTGGATATGCTCCTGAAGTTTCAATATGAATTTTAAAATCTAATGACTTTAATTCACTGGTTAAATAATCTAAGTTATATATTAAAGGTTCGCCTCCGGTAATTATTACTGTTTTGCAATTAAAACTTTTAACTTTTGAGATTATTTCATCAGTACTTATTTGTTTATTTTTACTTGCATCCCAACTTTCTTTTACATCGCACCAATGACAGCCAACATCGCAGCCTCCAAGTCTTACAAATACTGCTGGCATACCGCTATGTTCACCTTCGCCTTGTATTGAGTAAAAAATTTCGAAAATGGGATATAATGTTTTACTCAAATCCTGTAATTTTTTGAGATTTAAGATATGATTTATATGTGTTTTTTAGTAAACCGATTCTGGTAAGAGGACCAACACCACCCGGGACAGGCGTAATAGCTGAGGCTACTTCTTTTACTCTTTCAAAATCTACATCTCCTTTTAATAAATAACCTTTGGGGTTTGAATCATCTTTTACCCGTGTAATTCCTACATCAATAACTATTGAGCCGTTTTTTACCATTTCTGCTTTCAAAAATTCAGGTTTTCCTAAAGCTGCTACAACAATATCAGCATTCTTTGTGTATTCTTCTAAATTTTTTGTTCTACTATGGCAAAGCGTAACAGTACAATTGCCAAATTTTGAATTTTGAGACATTAAAATACTCATTGGTCTTCCAACAATATTGCTTCTACCAATTACCACACAGTGTTTGCCCGATGTTTCAATATTGTATATTTCGAGCATCATCATAATTCCATAAGGTGTAGCAGGTATAAATGTGTCTTCACCTTTCAACAGTTTTCCCAGATTCATGCTGTGAAATCCATCAACATCCTTATCTGGACTAATAGTTTGTGTAACTTTAAGTTCTGAGATATGTTTAGGTAGTGGCAATTGAACAATTAATCCATCAATTTCATTGTTTATATTTATTTCTTCTATTTTATTGAGTAGAAAATCTTCGGTAATTGTTTCTTCATATCTGAAAACTGAAGAATTAAAACCAACCTGACGGCAGTCGGCTTCTTTACTGTTAACATAAGTAGTACTTGCCCCATCGTTTCCCACAAGTATTGCAGCAAGATGTGGCAAACGGTACCCTTGTTCTTTAAATTTTAAAACATTTTGCGAAATTTGTTCTTTAATGATTTTTGCAACTTGATTTCCGTTAAGTAAAAGCATTTTGTTTTTTAGTGCCGCAAATTTACCATTTATTGATGTTTTTTATGAACATAAAGTTAAAAAATGGTTAATTATTAATATAAAACGATATGTTAATTTTGTGTTAAATCAATTTGATGAAAAAGATATTAGTGCTTTTAGTATTTATTTCGGTTATTTTTTATAACTGCCGAAAGAATGTTTATGAACCTACCGTAACTGATATCGGACAATCATTTTTTCCTGTAAAGAAAGGTCAAATATTTATTTACAAAGCTGATTCTTTCAAAATTGGTTATCAGGGTTTGCCAATAAATGGTATCTGGAAAAGCTTTTACATTAAAGAAGAAGTAATATATAAAAGTGCTGATACAAACAGAATAGTTTACACTTTTGCAAGATATCACTCAAAAGATTCGGTTAAATGGAATTTTGTGAAATATCATTTTTACGAAGTTGAAAAATTTAGAGTTATTCATAAAGAAGACGATTTGCTAACTACCGAACTTGTTTTTCCTGTTTCATTACATTACTATTGGAACGGAAATGAATTTAATAATTTGGATTTTCAGGAGTATGAATATTCAATTTTGGGATATGATTTTAAATCTTTTGACAGGATTTTTCCAAATTCATTAAAAGTAAGAATGGACAGTACCATAAATAGTGTTCAAAATCACACACGTTTTTCGGTCTTTAGTAAAAATATTGGGATTATTTACCATGAATCAACCTATCTTGATGTACCTGCCAATGACACCATAGGTACAAGATTTTTAAAGAGTTTAATTAAATTTTCTCTTTAAAAAAGAGACAAAAAAGTAATTAAAAAATAAGATAAATTTTAATTGAAAAAAAAATTAAAAAAAATTTGAACTGAATAAAAATCAAGTATAGATTTGTATCAGTTTATTCATAAGGTTTAGTTAATTTGTAGCGGGGTAGTCGAGAGATTGCCCCGTTTCTTTTTAGGCAAATTTTGATAAATATATTTCTTAAATAAATAAAATTGAAAAAGTTTTGATTTATTGTTATTTAAGGTTTAAAAACTTGTTGAAGGTTCATTAATTTTTACTGTGTAGTTCCATCCAAAAATATCGGCAGTTTTTGAATGTTTTATTTCATCAAGTTTGTTTTTTAATATTGATGACAATGTATCATTTTTTTGATTTATAAAAATAGAATTTCCATTATAATTCAATTCTTTAATTGAAACTATTGTAGCAGCAGTGCCCGTAGCAAAAACTTCGGTTAATTTTTGTTGTGTGCTTAGTTCAAAAATTTCATCAATAGAAATTTTCCTTTCTTCTACATTGTAATTCATACTTTTTGCAAGTTTTATTACAGAATCACGAGTTATGCCTTTTAATACAGTTCCAGAGGTTTGAGGCGTTATCAAATTTTTATCTGATAGTATAAAAATGTTTGACGAACCTAATTCTTCAATATATTTATGCTCGATTGAATCTGTCCATAGAATTTGGTCAAAACCTTGTTCAGATGCGATTTTTGCTGCTAAGAGCGAAGCTGCATAATTGCCTGCTGTCTTGGCTTCGCCTGTTCCACCAATACAAGCTCTTGTAAAATTAGTTTCAACTTTTATTTTTAAAGATTTTGAATAATATGCACCTACTGCACAACCAAAAATAGCAAATATATATTTTTTTGAAGCATGAACTCCGAGTGATTCGTCAGTAGCAAAAAGCAATGGACGTAAATAAAATGAATTTCCTTGTTTGTTGCTTATCCAATTTTTATCAATATTACATAAATGGTTTAAGCCTTTAAAAAACAACTCTTCAGGAATTTCCTGCATACACATTCTTTTTGCACTCAGGTTCATTCTCTTAAAATTATCAATAGGTCTGAAAATTTGAATTTGATTATTAATATCTCTAAAAGCTTTTAATCCTTCAAAAATTGATTGACCGTAATGCAATGCCGAAAGCGAAATATTAAGCTGTAGTGGCGTGTATGGTTGAATTCTCTCATTTATCCAACTATTTCCATCAAATTCAGCAATGAATACGTGGTCAGAAATTTCTTTCCCAAATGAAAGATTATTAAAATCAACATCATTTATCCTCGATTTTTCGCACTTTGTAATTTTTAAAACCATAATTTTTTTTGCAAATTTGCTTTTAATTTGCAGTTATTCAAAATAAAATATGGCATTAGAAAATGATTCGGTAAGTTTATTGTTTGAAAATTTTTATTACATAAATGATGATATACCAGATGAAATAAATCTTGAAAACAAGAAAATCGAAATTAAAAGAGTTTTGCTGGTTTTTGATAAATTACCTGATGAAAATAACAGAATTTTACTTGAAAAAATATTGTCGGCTGTTAAAATTAGAAATGACGAAGTTGAAATCGTTTTAAAAAGTGATTATGGAAAATTTATAGAACAAAGTTTTGAAGTAACAGTATTTTGGGATGATGCTGAACATGAAAATGAAAAATACAATGTTGTAAAAAACGAAAAAAGTACAATTTTGAAATGTGATAGTTTGAATAAAATTGGTTCAAACCAGCAATTAAAAGCTAAATTATGGAATTGCCTTAAAGGTATATTTCTTTAATAAACTATACCCAATCCATAGCAAGTGCAAGTCCACCAAAAAATGTAGGTAAACCCATCCAAAATCCGCCTGGAGAATAAATAAAAAGTAAAATTAAAGCTATAAGTGAAGCAAAGCATAAAGCCCAGTAAAAGCCAACGTATTTTCTTTTTTCTTTCATAATTATTGTTGCGAAATTATTATAAAAGCATCAAAACATAAACTTTTTTTTAAATTATTTTTATTTCAGTTCTTCGGTTTTTTCTTTTGCCTTCGGGGGTGTCATTACTCATCAGTGGTACGCTTGAACCATAGCCTTTAAACGTCATTCTATCTTTTGAAATGCCTTTGGTTACAAGCCAATCATATACTGCTTTTGCACGGTTTTGTGATAGTGGCAGGTTTAGGCTCTCTGAACCTGAATTGTCTGTATGACCACCAATTTCAATTTTTATTTTCGGATTTGAATTAACTAAATTGTATAGTTTTTCAAGTTCGGCACTCGATTCTGTTTTAAGGTCAGATTTGTTTATATCAAACAAAATATTATATAGTTGAAATGTTTTTCCGGGTTTAATTTTTTTTAATGGCACGTCAATCAAATATGGATTTGACGAAGGGTTTTCTCTTATCGAGAAGTTTTCAGAAAATATTAAATACCCTGGAGCATTTACATTTAATCCATAGTTTTTGTTTCCAGAAATTACAAGTAGAAAATTACCGGTTTTTAAATTCGATTTACAAAAAGCTGCAATTTTGTTTTTTGACAGTTCTGTAAGTTCTACCAATGTTTGAATGGGTTGCCCCGTTTCTTCGTCATACACTTTTCCTTTTACATAACTTGCAATTCCGGGTTTAATTTTATCGGGTATTTCAAAACTATATATATCTACCTTGCCTTTATGTCCTGGGTTAGTTTTTATATCACTCGAAAAATAACCTGTTGTTCCCGAACGGTTAATAATTAAGCCTTCTTCATTTCCCGGGGTATTTATTGGGTATCCCAAATTTATTGGAGTTTCCCAAGTTTCGTCTTCTTTAAGTTTTGAAAAAAATAAATCTCTTGCACCCATTCCCGGATGCCCATCAGAAGCAAAATAAAGTGTAATTCCATCTTGATGTATAAACGGACACTCATCATCAAATGGAGTATTTATGGTACTTCCCAAATTTACAGGATTGGTCCAAGCATTTTTTTCAAAAGTAGTTTTCCAGATGTCCATACCGCCCATACCTCCAGGTCTGTTGCTTGCAAAGTAAAGTGTTTTGCCATCGGCACTAAGCGATGGTTGAGTTTCTTTGTATTTTGAATTTACATTATCTGGCATGTGAATAGGTTGCTGCCATTTATCGCCTTTTATAAAAGTAAGCCAGAGGTCGCAAGAGCCTATATTCAGAGGATTTTGGCAAGCTGTAAAAAATAAATATTGCCCGTCAGCCGAAATGGTAGATGCACCTTCGTTTTCGGGTGTGTTTATTGGTGCTCCCAAGTTTACAGCTTCGCTCCATTTTCCATCTTTATAGGTTGAAATAAAAAAATCTTCTTGGTGACGTAAGTCCATAAATGTAAAAAACATTGTTTGTTCGTCGGCTGTGAGTGTTGGAAAATATTCACTAAGTTGTGTATTTATGCCGTCTCCCAAATTCACTGGACTGAATTTTACAGGGTTTTTTATTGCATTTTTTGCAAAGTCACAACTTTTCAGTTGTTTTTCAGTTTCCAATTTTTCTTTTTCGGGAATGTTTCTGTATTTTAAAAAGGTGCTGTACCATTGTTTGGCAGAGTCGTATTTCATCATATCAAAGGTTATGTTTCCAAGTTCGTAGTACAAAATCCAGTATCCGTTATTTATTTCATATAATTTAAGATATGTATTTTCTGCTTCTTTAAGATTTGATGTTTTTATGTAAACTTGCCCAAGTAAGTCGTAAGCATCAATAAATTCAGGGTCTTTTTTTATTGCTGAATTTAAAAGTTGAATAGCATTTTCATATTCCATAAGGTCAAATTGTACCATTGCTTTTTCAAATAATTCATTTGCTTTTTTATTGTTTGATTTGCCGTCGGGTAAGGGTTGTGCAATGATATTATATGATATGAAATTTATTAAAAAAAGTATAAAGATTTTGAGTTTCATAATATTTATTTTTCTAATGTATTTCTGTTTCCAAGTTCAACAACATTCATATCAAAAATCTTTCCATTATCAATTTTGCAGGTTATTAAAGTGCGTTTTTTATGAAAGCCATATATACCTGCTGCACCAGGGTTTATATACAAACAATTGTTTTGTCTGTCATTAATTACACGTAATATATGAGAATGACCACAAATCAAAATCGAAGGTTTTTCAATACTTAACATTTTTTTTGTTTCGATATTGTAATTTTGGGGATAGCCGCCAATGTGTTTAATTATGACTTTCATGTTTTCGATGTTAAAGATGTTTGTTTCGGGATAGATTTTTCTTATTTCGGCACCATCTATATTACCATACACTCCTCTTATAGTTTTATAGAGGTTTTCAAAATGATTGTTCACATCAGGTCCCCAGTCGCCAGCATGCCATATTTCATCTGCTTGTTCACAGTATTTAATTATATTTTTGTCTGTGAAACCGTGGGTGTCTGATATAATTACAATTTTTTTCAAAAAAAATGTACAATAAAAATATATGTTTGAATTTTCAAATGTATTTTAATATTCTTTAAATGAGTTTAACAATAATAATAATAATAATAACATGCGGTATATCATTTTGGGCATGGAACGATAGTAGAGTTTTTGATATTTTAATTTTTAACCCATCAAAAACTATTAATAAAAAACAATGGTATCGCTTATTTAGCGGGGCTTTGCTTCATGCTGATTTTATACATCTTTTAATTAATATGCTTGTACTTTTTTCGTTTGGCGAAGTGGTTGAAAATATTTTTGAATCATATATAAAATTTGGTAAAGTGATGTATTTGGTTTTGTATGTTTTTTCAATAGCTGCAGCAAATATCAAAACACTATATCAGCATAAAAACAACCATTGGTACAATGCAGTAGGAGCTTCGGGGGCAGTATCGGCAGTTGTATTTTCGTTTGTTTTATTTGCACCGCTCGAAAAAATTCTGTTTTTTGGCATCTTACCTGTACCGGCGTTTATTTATGGTTTTATTTATTTGGCTTATTCTCAATATATGGCTCAAAAGGGAAATGATAACATTGGACACGATGCTCATTTTTACGGAGCAATTTTCGGTTTTGTTTTTACAGGGTTATTATATCCGGTTTTATTTTTGAATTTTATTAAACAAATTTTTAGATTTTGAATCTATTTTTTAAGCCCTTTGCCCGATAACCCTGATAGTTTATCTTTTCTAAAAAATGTGAGATTTATACCGAATCTTAAATCTATTGTTTTTGTATCTCTGTATTTTATCATTCCTAAAACATTATCAGAAATCATATAAAACTGAAACGGACCGCCATTTAGTGTAAATCCAAGTCCGCCATTAGTAAATGTTTTGTTAATCATTGAGTAACTTACCGAAATGCCAAAAGCTCTTGTAAGTTTGCCATTGTACGAAAGTGTTATAGCGGGATTAAGTTTTTTCTGATAGTAATTTCCATAAAACAATGCTCCGAAATTGTGGCGTTTGGTCACCCAAAAATTACCACCAAAGTAAAATGTAGAAGGTAATTTTGTTCTATATCCCTTATAGGTTTTTGTCATATCAAATTTTTCTTTTAGTGTATCTAAAAGTTTATCTACAGATTCATTATAATCAGCAGAATCTACAAAGATTGAATTCATGTCTAAGCCATAAAATTCTATGTTTTTGTTTGGATTTGTCGTGCTGTAATTAATCACATTATCTTTCCAGTCAATATAGCCTACATCAACCACACTTGCATTTAATGTTAATTTTGGAAAAACTGTATATACTGCACCAAAACTAAAACCCATACCGCGATTTCTATTCAAAAGCGTTTTGTAATTTTTGCTGTCATCAAATTCAAAATTTTCATTCAAAGTATCTATAACATTTGATGTGTTAAACTTTATATTATTTCTAATTGTATAATGGAAATCGTCTTGATTGGTATTAAAAACTAAATCGCTTTTTTCAGTATTCAAATTGAAGGCTCCATTAAGGTATGATAATTTTGCACCTAATCTGAGTTTCTTTTTCATTAGTTCTCTCGAATATGATAAACTGATGTCGTTATAAATCATGAGGTCGTATGCAAGGTTAAAATTAAGGTCTTTACCGATGTTTTGTCCTGCATTTCCTATGATAAGCAAACCCAATAAATCTTTTGGAAAAACTACTTGTGATTTTATTTTTTCGCTAACGCCAATAGTAAAGTAGTTTTTGCGAAGTTTAAATCCCATATAAAAAACATCAATACTGCTGCTTAAGTTTATAATATTATCATTATTTAGGGCATTGTAAAAATCTTTTGGTTTAATGAGCAACCTGTTCGAGTCGTCAACACTTATGAGATTTTTGAGTTTAAAGCCATTATTTCCATATAAAAAATGAAAAGAAGTCAAACCTGGAATTCCAATAAAAAAACGCGAATCAACTATTTGTGCAGGATTTACGCTTATTCTTTGAGGTAAAGTGTGCATATTGTACATAGTAAGGTTATGCTGTGCAAAAAGTTGAAAAGTTGAAATAGTTAATATAAATGTTATGATTTTTTTCATTTTTTTAGAGTTCTTTAAGTTTAATGTTCAGTTTTGTTTTAATACCTATTTTTATTCCTAAAACGTAATTTGCATAAAGCTTTACGCTTGGGTACAAGCCTCCATTATTTAGAGTTGCCACTTCTGCTCTTATTCTAATGTTTTTTAGCCTGCCAAGCCGTTTGGCTCTTTCGTTGGTTAGCATTATATCTGTAGTTTTTGAAGTAGGTGCAGAAACTTTGCCATCAACCCCAACTTGTGCAGATTCAAGAAATTTGTATGACAAATCAGTAAAAAGCGAATCGAAAACTACATTAAATGAATCAACAAGATAAACCTGGGTGCTAAGATCAATCGGGAAGCCGTTTTTAGCAATAAATCTTATCATTAGATTTTCAATAAAATCATCGTTTTCGGGCATTTCAAGTTCTGCTTCACTTTCTGATTCCATTACTAAATTTTTTACAGTACCATATAGTGGCAATTCAATTTCAATATCTAATTTTATTTTGCTTTTGTCGGCAATGTAATTTCTCATAGTTTTTCCATTGGGGTTAAGCTTTATGAATGCCTGATAAATTAATTGTTTGGGTTTTTGATTAATAACTTGCGGTACATTTGAATTTGATTTATCAATTTGTGCCGAATCGTAAGCCATTATTCCAATATTATTAATGGTTGGCATATTAAAAGGCATTGGGTTTGGAGGGTTGGTAATGTTGTAATTTCCGGCACCCTTTGTATATCCTTCGAGTTTTGTAAAACCTGAACTTATTTCTGCTCCAAACGAATTACCAGATTTAATTTTTATTATAGCATCGTCTATCGAAAATTGCCCTGTTTTTGAATTGTCAAAAATTGATAAATCTATTGTATCTCGTATGTCAAGTAAATCTATTTTACCGATGTAGCCATATAAGCGGCTGAAGTTTATGCCTTGAAACGAAGTTGAAATTTGCATTTCGTCGCCAGCATTAATTGTTTCTGTTGTTGGGTTTAAAACCAATGTATAGTTTATTCTAATTTCGTTATATCCCTGTATTCCTGTGCTCATATCCCAATGGTGACCTACAAGCGGAAGGTATTTTGCTTCATTTACCGGTATTGAGCCATTGTATGTAAATGGAATGTCGGCTATAAGAGTATTTCCGTTTTTCTTGGCATCAGCTATTATAACTTTTAAACTACCTCCAGTTTTAATTGTACTTGTAATTTGACTTGCAAAAGTTCCTGCTTTAAGCCAAATAGAGTCTATTTCTATACTTCCTGCATCAAATGCTTGTATTGTTTGTAAATCAATTACTTGTTGCTGTCCATTCATAAGGGCATTTGCCTGAGTGCTGTTCAAGGTTATGGTTTTAATATAATTTTGATTGTTTATTTTTATCAATTCTTCTGCTGTTTGCGAACTCATACTACCTCTATACATTAGCGATACAAATCCGTCATTGTATTTTCTTATGTATCCATTTTCAGAGTTAGATACAATATTGTCGAGTGTAAGGTCTGAATTTACAATGGGTACAGCATACTCAGGACTTAGGTCGTCAATAACAAAACCTGAAGTATTTAATTCTTCGGGTGTGCAAGAACTGAAAAACAGAATAATCAAACTTACAGGGATAAACAAATTAGATTTCAAATTCATATTTTTTAAAATTTTATGCAATTTCGGGCTAAATTTATCATTTTTCAAATCTTATTATTCAATAATTTGATTTTTAAATGAAATTTTTTATTAATTTGAACTAATGAAAAGATTTTACAAATCGGCAAAATTTGCTTTTAATGGGTTAAAGTATATGATTTTAACACAACGCAATTTCAAAATTCAGCTTGTTTGTGCAATAATTACAATATCTTTAGGGTATTTTTTTGAAGTAAATACTATTGAATGGGCATTACTTTCAATTTGTATTTCAATTGTTTTAGGTTTTGAAATTTTAAATACATCAATTGAGTATCTCTGCGATATTGTAAACCCTCAAACTAATATGAAAATAAAAGTTATTAAAGATTTGGCTGCAGCAGCAGTACTTATTGTTGGTTTTACGAGCTTAGTTGTTGGTTTAATTATATTTCTACCTAAATTATTTGTGTTTTTTAAAATATAAAAATTCTATTTTTGTTAGAAAAATTTATAGAAAATGGTAAAATCTAATATGAGTCAGGGTGATAAACTTATAAGAATAACAATAAGCATATCTTTTGCAATTATTGGCTATTTCACTGCTATTTATTGGTTTTTGATTGTTTCGGCAATTGTATTAATTACTGCGATGATTAATTTTTGCCCTATTTATTCAATTTTTAGGTTCAGTACCCGAAAAACACATCCAAGCCCATTTAAACCCAAACGTAAACACAGATAAATAATTAGAAAATTTCCTTATTTTTTAATTTGATATTCATCTTTGAGTTTTGCAGAATATTGTAAAATAAATTTACCGGTTTTTAGTAAGGTTTTATTTTTTTCTTTGTTTCCGTTGCTGTAAATTAATTTTTTTAGGTTTTGATCCCAAACTACTGCACCAGAGCCTTGCATCAAACCAAACCCATGATCATAAGTGAAATATGAAAATGAATTTAAACTGTCGGTTATCATATTTTTTGAAAACATAAAAACCGAATCATCTAAGTTTACCTCGTTGCATAATATTGAAGGTATTGTAAGATGTCCGCCAAAAGCATTATTTATTGTGTTTTTAAATTGGGGTTTCAATGCTCCTCCGGTTATTAAAAATGGGATATGGTATCTTTTAGGGTTATTAAAATTATGATGCAAAGGATATGAGCAGGCATGGTCTGCCATAATAAATATTAATGAATTTTTAAACCAGTTGTATTTTTTGCTTTTGGTTATAAAATCGTAAAGGCAACTATCGGTATAATGTACAGTGTTTTTATACCTTGCCGCAACAGGGTCTTTGTCTTTGAAAATTTGCGGTACATCGGCTTCAAACCATTCATGGCTGGTAATAGTTACCATTGTAGAAAAAAATGGTTGATGTTGTTTTGATAGTCCATTTAATAAATATTCAAAAGACTCTTGGTCATAAGCACCCCATGCTGATCTTTTCTTTGCTCTACCAAGTAAATCTTTATTGATTTTATCAATACCTGCCGAAATAAGATATACATCAGTATTTGCAAAATGTGGATTTCCGCCTGTAAAGTACGATGTAAAATAGCCGATTTTACTAAGTGATTTTATTATGTTTGGATAATTATCAAATCTATCAAAATCAAGCATAGGGTATGTTTGTGCTTGAGCCGGAAAACCACTTAATGAAGCCATTAAACCTTGTTCTGTTCTAAAGCCTGTACTGTAAAAATTTTTGAATAGTATTCCTTCATTTTTCAATTTATCAAAGCATGGTGTTATACCGCTTTCGCCACCCAAGCACCCAACTACATCGGCACTCCAACTTTCGAGAAATATAAAAATTATATTTGGTTTTTGGATATTGCTGAGTTTAAAATTTAATGAATCTGATTTTTTTTGATTAAAGAAATTTTTAAAGTTTTCAAGTTCTGTTTCATTAAAAAAATTATAAGGTTTTGATGGTTTTTTTAAATTTGAAACAATATCGAAAAAATTCCAGAAACCATTTACTGCTGCATAATTCAGAGATGAATATTTTGAATAAAAACTATTGCCTTTATCAATCGGTCTTCCTGTTAATCCGCCTCTTAAAGCATAAAACAAAAGTAATAAAACTATAAAATAAACAGGAAATAATTTAACAAATTTTGCCTTTATTGGTTTAAAATTTTTTAATTTTTTGAAAAATACATAACCAAAAATCAAAGAAACTGTAAATAAAACCAAAAAATATTTTACAAAGCCCCAATCACCTTTTACTGTATTTGTACTATCCGAAAATTGCAAATACCATAAGGCTTTGCCGTTGATTTTTGTCCCCCAACTTTGATACAGGCTGAAATCTACAGTGTAAATAAGAGTACATATAATTAGTGCAACTATCAAATAAAATGTGTTGATATTTTGAAGAGTTTTGCTTTTTTGAATAAAAACTGAACTAAAATAAATTGAAATTGATAATACTGAAAGATAGGCAGATGCTGAAAAATTTAAACTCAAACCATTCAAAAAGGTATTTAATACATGCAATGTTGGTACATTTCTAAGTTCATTTTTAAAAAACAATACAAAAGCAATTTGTAAAACAACAAAATAAAAAAACCAAAAAAAATATTGCTTTGCTGAATATTTGATAAAATCTTTCATATACAGATAGCAAAACTAACTGAATATTGCCGTAAAATAAAAGAGGTCTTTTGTAATTACAAAAGACCTCTTTTATTAATAAAGAAAAATATCTAATCAATCAACAACTTTTGGGTTGCAGAACCATCATTTGTATTTATGTTTACAAGATACAACCCTGTTTTTAGGCTAAGTGTTGATATTGAAACAAAATTATCGTTTACGTTGGTTGAATAAACTGTTTTGCCTGATAAATCAGTAATTGTAATGTAATTTATAATTCCTCTATATGAAATATTTACATTATTTGAGGCAGGATTAGGATATATCTTTACTTCGGCAAGTTTTGGTGCTTTAGTACTAAGTTGTGCAGCAGTTAAATATCCCATTACAAGAGCAAATCTTGGTGAAACAAAGCCAAGAATAGTGTCTTGATAAATACGAGATTTTGATTTACTCATATCGCTGTTAGATGCTGAAGCAGCCATGTGTGCTGTAACACTTGGTGCTTGAACAATATATTTTGCTTCGGCAGAATTTGGATCCCACCATTGCCAAGGTGATGCTTGATTGGCTTCAACAGAAGATGCTTTTGGCAATAAAAACGGGTACATGCCTTCACCATTTCTGATTGTTATCTTATCAGCAGGAGCAGGATAAATGTAATCTACGGTTTTATTATAAAGTGATCTGGCTTTAATTGTATATGGGTCGCCACTTGGAACAGTAGCAAATATACTGTTGTTGCCCAATCTTTGAGCTCTTGCAATAGTGTTGTTTGCTCCATCAACCTCTACAACATCTAATCCTAAATTTGGAACTTTTACCATTCCGTATCCGAATGGTGCAAAGGGGTCGCGAACACATTGCATAGATATAGTTGGAGCATCACCGGCTTCTAACCATGTAGTATCGGCAAGTGCTCCTCCAATTGTTCCAATTACTTTAATCTTAGTATTTACTTTGCTATTGGCATAAAGATTGAAAAGACCATGTGTACCATCAATATACCCTACTTTAGAAGTATCAATATAGCCAGCAAATTTTGGCAATACCATAAATTCAGGGTATTTGTCTAATGTATTGTAAGCATGTGCCAAATAAGCTCCAGACCCCTCGCCAAATAATGCAATATTAGCTGTATCTAATTTGTATGGAGACATATTGGGGCTTTTTATTACTCTTACACATTCTTTTACATCTTGTATTGAACGATAAACAGCATTTAACAAACCTGCACGCCTACCATCAACAGTAGATGCTAAAGGATTCCATCCCAAACGATAATCAATACAAAGTACTACATAACCGCGTCTGGCAAAGGCTTTGCATAAATCAACTGCTACACTGTCATTTTTTGCTCCACATGGGCTGCCGTTAATTCCTGGAGGTAAAAAATTTCCTGTATGTAAGTAAATTATTACAGGGCGTTTTTTAGCGGTATCAACCATTAAACTCGGCATATATGCATCGAGTTTTAATTGTGTTACTTTTAAAATCGTAGAATCGCCTGGAGGTGTAGTTTTAGGATAAAAATATTTTAAAGGAATTGAGGCTGCTTGCCCTGATAAAACTTTCGTTTTCAGAAATGTTAATTCTGAAATGATTTGTGGAGCATTTGATGGTGTTCCAAGGTCGGTTTGATTGATAATTAGCCAGTTTATATTTATACCATAAGTAATATTTTTAGCAATTGATAACTGGGCATCAGTAAATACTTCGTTTTTGTACCTATAAGTAGTTTGCGATTTTACACTCGATACTAATAGTAAGAAACTTAACAAGATAAATAGAGTAATTTTTTTCATTTTTTTAAATTTTAATTGAGCAATTATATATAAATTTTATTGAAAAACAATAGTTAATTTAAATTATTTATAAGATAGTTCAAATAAAATAGAAATATATGCAAGCCGACCTACAAAAGGTCCTCCATATACTTGAGTGTTCAAATTATTAAAAACAGCTTTTAATTTGTTGCTCTCATTTTTTCTGAACAAAGGTACAATTCCCAATAGATTTGAACCGCCAATTTTCAAAGTAAGAAATTGTTTGGGAAAGTAATAATTCAATTGAGCATCAAACATATCATAATTTCTTATATAACCTGTAAATTGTGGCGAACCTGTAAATTCAAAACCTTCAATCCATTTATAACTAAAACCGAAGCCTAAATTTTTTAGTTTTGTAAAAGGTATTTTACATTCTCTGCCCGAAAAACCTAAATTGAATTTGTTTTTTGGAGTATTAAATGCAGGAACAATTGGGTCGTTGGTATTTCTTAAATTTATAGTGTTTATTGAATAATTACCTGTAAAGCTGTATTTTTTGAAAAAATAACTAAAACCAAAATTAAAACCTGATGTATTTACTTTGTCAGCAGAGTTTGCGGCAAGCCGATATACCTGAATCCCTCCAACTGGAAAACCCCCTAAACCAAAATGTGCAACCGCACCAATGTTATACCCGATAAAATCGGTATATACGCTGTAATAATATCCCATATCTAAAAATAATGATTTGAAAAGTTCAGCTTTATAGCCCAATTCAAAAGTTAAAACTTTTTCGGGCGATATAGGATCAACTTTTCTGTAAACAATTTTAGAAACATCAAGATTTTTTCTCCATTCATCTATTGATTCTATAGTTATTAATGAATCAAAACCATTGAGGTTGCCAATAAGTATTGCTCTACCTACATTATAATATAGATATTGGTCGGCAAGTGTAGGATTTCTTATAGCTCTTGAAACTGTAAATCTAAAATTATGTTCTTTCAAAGGTAAATACAATATTGAAGCAGCCGGCGAAAACAAAAAATTGAAGTTTTCGTTTTTGTCAAGCCTTGTTGTAATGTTTATTTTCCAATGGTTGTTATTAAATTTTTTATCAATACCTGCATAAATTCCAAATTCAAAATTTGTAATTTTTTTTCCCGCTGTATCCCTGAAAATTGTTCCACGGCTGTCTGGCCTGTACATTCTTCCGCTTATACCATTAGTAATTTCGCCAAGTTTAGTTTTAAACTTATATTCAGCTTGTATGTTATACAATGCCGACCTATCATAAAATCTTGTGCCACGGTCATTAAATTTTCTTGTAACTATATCATTAAACATAGAATCGAACCTCTCTGTACCAGGTGAGTATTTATTATAGCTGTACCTGTTTAGGTTATTAAGACACAATTGATGCCATTTAATTAATGAATCTTTGTAAAAATCTAAAAATGGAGTGAGTTTTTTTTCAACCCATTCTTCTTTTGAAATACTATCGGCTACATACCATTCGGGATATCCGGGCAAGGCTTTCACTTTACCCTTGAAACCAAACATTGGGTGTGACCAATAAGTTCTGTATGTATCGTACCAATGCACGTTGTTGTCAATTGCATCGTTTAGCCTCATTGCCGTAAATACTGCGTCATAAGAATCACCTGCATCTTCGTTTGTAGTATAAATTCTAATAAAAAATTTATCTTTTTGTTGCCATTCTATTCTGTTTTGCCAAAATCTTATATTTTTTAAACTGTATCGGTTTTCGCCTTGATATACTGTTGTGCCTCCACCCATATTAAAAGCGTATATCAATTCGGTTTTAGGCGTTATTTTGTAATGTATTGAAAGATTAAATTTGTTGTTGTGAGTATTGTAATCAACTAAATCTTTTTCAAAATATCCATCGCGGTATATCACTCCCAAACCTGGGTAGCTTCTTTGGCTCTCGGCATCGGTATAATCGTTGCCATAAGAAGTTACTTCATCACCATAAATATTAATAGCATCAAATCTTCCGGGATTGCCAAGCCCTTTTTTCGAATCGCTCGATGGGTTGTAATTATTAGCTTCCCAGTCATAAGCACTCATACCCAAAAAGCATACTTTATAAGCTAATTTTTCTTTACCGTTTTTGCCTTTTATCACTTGGGCAAGTCTAAAACAAAACTCACGCAATTGCCTTTCGCCAATCTTACTTTGAATCGTTAAACCTTTTGATTCAAACGGATTTTTTGATTCCATACTAATAACCCCATTAAAAGCATTGGGTCCATAAAAAGCTGAACTTGCACCCGAAATTATATCAACCTTTTTCAAGTCGAGTTCGCAGGCTCCCAAAAAATTTCCAAGCGAAAAGTTTAACCCCGGAGATTGATTGTCAACCCCATCTATCAATTGTAAACTTCTCACCGGGCTGGTACTGTTAAAGCCTCTTGTATTCACAACCCTAAAACCTAAACTTGCCGCTGTAATATCAACCCCTTTCATATTGCCCAAACCTTCGTAAAATGTGCTTGCAGCAGCTTCTTTTATTTGTTTGCTCCCCATTGATTCTACTGTAATGGGAGATTCCTTTTCTTTTTCGGTAATGCGGCTTGATTTTATTTCTATTTCTTTCAAATCGGCTTCTTTTTCTTTAAGTTCTATTTTTAGTATGTTATTTGTGTATTTGTTTATTTTTAGTTCAAAGTTTTCATAACCTATATATTTTACTTGTAATGTTACCGGAAATTTTGCAACTTCTATTGTAAAACTTCCATTGTTTCCTGTTGCTGTTGCTATGTTTGTACCTTTTATTTTGATTGTAGCTCCGGGTAGTTCTTCTCCGTTTTTTTTGTCGCTTACTTTCCCTTTAAGTATATATTGTGCACAACAAAAATTTGATATGAAAATTAAAAAGATGTGAAAAAATCTAAATATTTTGCCAATCATAACTTTTTTCAAAATCCAAACCTAAATTTTATTTAATAAGAAAAAAAATTTATTTTAATTGAATTTTGATTTATTTTAAAAAATTATGGTTTGAAATTTAGAGTTTTTGTATAATTTGAATTTTGGAGTTGCGATTTCATTTCTGCACTGATAGGTATTTTTCTAAATGCAGTTATATATCTCGACGAAAACAGTCCAAGTCCATTGGTAATATTAGTGTATTCGGGTTTTTTTTGAATTATTCCTATTGATGGAATATTTACTTGTATATACGTGTACAAATCTTCACCAACGCCATAATATTCAACATCGCAGTACAATGCTTTTCTATTAATATCTTGGTTTGGAGCTATTGTGTACTGTAATAATTCGTAAAAAATAAACCCTTCGATAGAATTGGTTTTCAATTCATATCCTCTTAAAGATGAGGTTAGTCTGTTTTTGAAAAGTATCCAGTCAACAAACTGAGTTTGCGAATCAGAAGGCGAATTTTTATTGTATTCCCTATACCAAAATCTAATTTTCATATCATAAGATTTTACATTTCTTCCTTCTCTGTAACCAATAGTGAGATATGTGCCGGGTTTTGAATTAATAGTTATTGGTGTAATATTATTTGTTACAGGGCTTAACGGCTCTAAATATCCGGTAGTAATAGTTGACGAAGTGCAAATATAACCTGTTTTTGGGTCTTTAACTTCTATATTATATGTGTAGTCTTCGGGGTTGGGGCTTAAAGCCGAAGCTTTTATTGGTTGGTTAATTTTATAGAGATAATTTGGCGAATTTGAAAACAAGCCAGTATCTTTTTTTATACCTTCTAAATCGCCATTTATATATTCAGGAAATATTGTATCTATGATATTTCCATTTCGTTTTACATATAGTTTTACATCGAGCTTATACGAATAAATTGAATCATTTACACCAGTAAACTTATATGCGTTGCCTTGAGGGTCGAGATATGCTTTTTGTATGCGAATGTAATTTTCGGGTGATGCAGGGTCTAACAAACCATATACTATAATTGTTTCTTTCCAAGGTGCTGCTACATCTATTTCGTTTTTGCAAGAGTTGATTAATAAAGAAATTAAAAACAGAAATAAAAGGCTGTTATTTATTTTATAAAAATTAAACTTAGTTTTGTGCATTATCAAATCACAAAAATGAGATTTATTTTATTAATTTTATTCATCGTATATCAAATAAATTGTTACTCTCAGAAATTAAACGATAAATACGACAGTGTGGTTTATGAAGAACAGTTTATGAGTGTAAACGATAATTGGGAACAACGTTCGTCTGATTTAGAATTTGCAATTACAGATGAAGGTTTTTATGTATTCAAAAATAAAAATTCCGAAAATTTTGCAGTTTCATTGCTTAAACCTTTTAAGGATTTCAATGATTTTTCGGTTTCGGCATCATTTAAAACTGATGGAGCTAAGAGTATGGAAAACAGTATTGGGCTTATGATAAACGCCACATCAGACGGCACCGGTGCAATAATTTGTGAAATAAACAGCAAAGGACAGTACAGGGTGAGAAAATTTAATAATGGACAATGGCAAATACTTTCGTTTGCAGGCGAAAATGGTTGGAATCGCTCAAAATCGTTGAAATCAAAATCTTTCAACGAAATTACAGTAGTTTGCAATTCGGGTATTTTTGATTTTTACATAAATTCGGTTTTCATTTTCTCTTTTATCGAAAAAAAATATATAAACGGCAATATTGGTTTTTTTGCAGCCAAAAACTCGTCAGGGAAGATAGATTATGTTAAAGTTTTAAAAAAATCAATCCATGAAAGTAACATAGTACAAAAAGATTCATCAATTTCACCCGAGATTGAAAATGAAGATAAAAAACAGCCCAAAAAGAGCAAAAATGAAGACAACGAAGTAATACTGCTTTTAAAAAGCAAAATTGATAAACAACAGAAAAAAATTGCAGAACTTACTCATTCATTGGATAGGTGTAAAAAACAAAAAACTAATGATACTACCCTTGAAATAAAAAACTTAGAACTTAGCCTAATGAACGAAACACTTATGATAGAAAAGGGAAAATTAGAAATAGAACTCAAAAAAGCTAAAGACAAACTTGCCGAATTTGAAATTTTGAAAAAAGCAATTGAAGAAGATAAAAATGGTGATATTATACTTACCTTAAACGATATCATTAACCGCGAAAAGAGTAAAAATGAAGAACTTTTGAAAAAAATACAAGATTTGAATAAAGAAAACCAGCAATTGATTAGTATTATTAAAGAACTTAAAAAAGAAAAATAATGACAACTTTTAAGAAACTAAAAAAGATAACTACTCATACCCTTGTAGAAATGAAACATGAAGGGGTGAAAATATCAATGCTTACTGCTTATGATTATACTTTTGCCAAAATAATTGACAATGCCGGGATAGATGTAATTTTAGTTGGCGATTCGGCTTCAAATGTTATGGCAGGTCATATTTCTACTTTACCCATTACTTTAGATCAAATGATATATCATGCACAATCGGTAGTAAGGGCTGTAAACAGAGCTTTGGTAGTATGCGATATGCCTTTTGGTTCTTATCAGGGCGATAGCAAAAATGCTTTAAATTCATCTATCAGAATTATGAAAGAGGCAGAAGCACATGCCGTGAAATTAGAGGGTGGGGTAGAGGTTGTTGATTCTGTAAGAAGAATAATTTCGGCTGGTATTCCGGTTATGGGGCATTTAGGACTTACACCACAATCTATATACAAATTCGGTACTTACAGTGTAAGAGCAAAAGAAGAAAAAGAAGCCGAACAACTTATTTCTGATGCAAAATTGTTAGAAGAAACTGGTTGTTTTGCAATTGTACTCGAAAAAATTCCCGCCAAACTTGCCAAAAAAGTAGCCGAAAGCCTTACTATACCTGTAATTGGTATAGGTGCCGGAAAATATGTTGATGGTCAAGTTTTGGTTTTGCACGATATGCTTGGGATGACAAAAGAATTTAATCCCAGGTTTTTACGCCGTTATATGAATTTGCACGATGATATTTCTTCGGCAGTTGGTCGTTATGTTGACGATGTTAAATCACTTGATTTTCCTAATGAAGAAGAGCAATATTAAATTTTTATGAAAAAATTGTTTTTATCTATTTTTTGTTCCTTTTTATTTAATGTTAATATTCATTCTCAAACGCCTGCAAACAAAAGACTAGAAAACTTAAACTTGTCTTTAACCGGTAATTTTGTAAACATCCCATTCGAATCAGTTGGACCTACTATAATGAGTGGAAGAGTAACTGACATTGAAATAAATCCTAATAACCCTATTGAAATGTTTGTAGCTTATGCCTCAGGTGGAGTTTGGTATTCATGCAACAATGGGCAATCTTTTAAACCTGTTTTTGACAATCAACATTCTATAACAGTTGGCGATATTGCTGTAAACTGGAACGAATTTACACTTTGGGTTGGCACAGGCGAAAACAATTCAAGCCGTTCGAGTTACGCAGGTACAGGAATTTATTACACTTCGGACACAGGAAAAACATGGATACATTGCGGACTTGCCGAAACTCAACATATCGGTAGAGTTTTATTACATCCTTCGCAAAAAAATATAATTTATGTTGCAGCAATGGGGCACCTGAATTCTGCAAATACAGAACGCGGCGTTTTTAAAAGTGTAGATTTTGGTAAAACATGGAAAAAAGTTTTGTATATAAATGACAAAACAGGAGCAATTGATTTGTGTTTTGATCCGCAAAACCCCGAAATACTTATTGCTGCTACTTGGGAAAGAATACGAAGCACATTTCATTTCAATGGTTCGGGCGATGGTTCCGGAATTTTTATATCAAAAAATGGCGGTGAAAATTGGGAAAAAATCTATTCAGGGAAAAATATTGGTAGAATTGGGCTTAGTGTTTTTAACGAAAGTGGAAAAACAGGACTTTATGCCATAATTGATGACCAAAACCCAATTGCTATTAAAAAAACAGATTCAACAGTTTTAAGTATTGATGACATTAGAAAATACAGTTTAAAAAATGTAAATGAATTTTTAAAAATTGATGATAATAAACTTGAAGATTTTTTACGAAATAATAATTTCCCTGAAAAATACAATTCTAAAACCGTAAAACATTTAATAAAATCAGGAAAAAACAAAGTTATAGATTTGGTAAATTATCTTGGAGATGCCAATCATAATCTTTTTAATTCAAAATTTAAAGGTGCTGTAATAATTAAAACTGATAATATCGAAAAAGTGGATTGGATTACTGTTAATGACTCAATAGACGATTTTTATTATACTTATGGATATTATTTCGGGCAAATTAGGGTATCGCCGGTTAACTCAAAAGAAATATATATACTTGGTGTTGTATTAGCAAAATCTGATGATGGAGGAAATAAATTTTATAAACTCAATGATGAAAATGTTCATGCAGACTATCATGCCCTTTGGATAAACCCGAACAATGAAAATCATATTATTTGCGGCAACGATGGGGGTTTGAATATTTCTTACGACAAAGGAAAAAATTGGGTAAAATGCAATACCCCTGCAGTTGGGCAGTTTTATGCAATAGCAATTGACGAAGAAGAACCGTATAATATTTATGGCGGAATGCAGGATAATGGAGTTTGGAAAGGTTCGCGATACTATAATCAAGGCACATCATGGCATCAATACGGCAAATATTCATGGCAGTTTATTTTGGGTGGCGATGGAATGCAGATTTCAGTAGATACTAAGCAAAAACTTGTATTTACAGGCTATCAGTTTGGTAATTATTTCAGAATAAATAATACTGATAAAACAAGAAAATACATTACTCCAAGACATGAACTGGGCGAATTGCCATATCGTTTTAATTGGCAAACGCCGATATTACAGTCAAAACATGCAAAAAATACAATGTATTTTGGAGGAAACTTTCTTTTCAGAACTTTTGATAATGGCGATACTTGGAAAAAAATATCGCCAGATCTTACCTCTGGTAAAAAAGAAGGGAACGTTCCTTTTGGCACGATTACCACAATTGACGAAAGTACAATGAAATTCGGGTTGATTTATACAGGAAGTGACGATGGAAATATTTATGTTACAAAAGATGCAGGAAACTCTTGGCAAAACATTTCTATAAAGCAATTTAACCAGTTTTGGGTTACCAGAGTACAAGCTTCAAAATTTGTAGAATCAAGAGTTTATGCAACATTAAGTGCTTTTAGAAATGATATTTTTACTCCTTTTGTTATGATTTCTGACGATTATGGCTCTACATGGAAAAATATAAGCAGCAATTTACCTATGGAACCTGTAAATGTAATACGTGAAGATTATAAAAATAAATCAATTTTATATATTGGAACCGACAATGGAATATATTTTACCCTAAATCAGGGGAAAAGTTGGGAGAAAATGTCATCATTACCACGTGTTGCAGTACACGATATTGTAATAAATAGTGAAACTAATGAATTAGTTATTGGTACTCATGGACGTTCGGTTTATGTAATTTCTCTAAACGAAATAAATAGCTTGGATAGTTTGATTTTTGAAAACAATCTTTTTTTATACAATCTGCCCGAATATCAATATTCAGAAAACTGGGGAAAAAAGTCAGGATTTTGGGAGCCTGAAATAGAATCAAAAGTTCAAATTCCATTTTTTTCGGCAATTAATCAAGATATAGAAATAGCAATTACAGATTCAGCAGGTGTATTGGTTAAATTTGAAAAGATTAATGCAAATAAAGGCGTAAACTATTTCAACTTTAACTTTTCAGCCAACAAAAACGTTACAATTTCAAGATTTTTAAGAAAAGCTGATAATGAGAAATATTATCTCAAACCTGGTAAATATAAATTAAATGTAAATTCAAAAACCAAAACAGCCGAAGGAAACCTAATTATTAGCAATACAAAGTAAAAAACAAATAAAAATGAATACAAAACTTAAAATTTTATTACTACTTTTTTCAGTAAATATGATAGTTTCATGTACAAACACTTCAAAAAAATCAAACATAAATACTTCTGATTCACTTTCTGAAATAGATGAACACCAACACAACACCGAAAATGATAGTATTTCGTTAAATGAAGGAAAAAAATGGAAAGTAAACACTGATATGATGTTACATATTTCAAAAATGAAAAGTGATGTAGCGATTTTTGAAAAAAATAAAAAAAGAGATTATAATACTTTAGCAAAAAATTTGAGTAAAGGGTTAGATTCACTTACATCTAATTGTACTATGGAGGGAAAAGCCCACGACGAACTTCACAAATGGTTAGTGCCATTTATTGAATTGGTTGATGAATTTTCGGAAAATACTGAGTCAAAAGAAGCAGAACATCTCTATTTAAAGATTAAATCGTCATTTGAAGAATTTGATAAGTTTTTCGAGTAAAGAAATTTATTAAAAAAACAATCGAAATGATAACACGAAGAAAATTTCTTAAAAACACAACATTAACTTCAGCATTGCTAATAACTGGCGTAAATGAAGCGTTTGTAAAAAATAATGAAAAAGTGAATGTGAAACCTTTAGTAATTTCTACATGGAAACACGGCTTGGCTGCAAACAATGCAGCATGGAAAATAATTACAGAAAACGGCAAATCTATTGATGCTGTTGAGCAAGGAGTGAAAGTATCAGAATCAGACCCCGAAGTACAAAGTGTCGGCTATGGAGGTTTGCCTGACCGTGATGGAAATGTAACACTTGATGCTTCAATAATGGATGAAAACGGCAATTGTGGTTCGGTAGCATTTCTTCAACATATAAAAAATCCAATTTCAGTAGCCCGTTTAGTAATGGATAAAACTCCCCATGTAATGCTGGTAGGAGAGGGAGCTTTGAAATTTGCCCTGAACAATGGTTTTAAAAAAGAAAATTTACTTACCGAAAAATCGCGTATTGAATGGGAAAAATGGAAAATAAAAAAAAATTACGAACCTGAAAAAATTGATATAAACAATCATGATACAATCGGTATGCTTGCAATTGATAATTTTGGAAATTTATCAGGTGCATGCACTACAAGTGGTTTGGCTTGGAAATATCATGGCAGGGTAGGTGATTCGCCAATAATAGGAGCAGGTATGTTTGTTGATAACGAAATAGGAGCAGCATGTGCCACTGGCAAAGGCGAAGCTGTTATAAAAATTGCAGGTTCTTTGCTTATTGTAGAATTGATGAGAAATGGAAAAACCCCAATGGAAGCCTGTAAAGAAGCAATAAATAGAATTGTTAAAAAACAAAAAGATTTTAAAGATTTTCAAGTTGGATTTATTGCAATAAACCAAAACAATCAAATTGGTGCTTACAGTATTCAAAAGGGCTTTCAATATGCACTTTACATTGATGGAGAAAATAAATTAATTGATTCTGACTATTATTTAAAATAATAACACGCAAATTAACTCATTTTTCTGCTTGTAATAGTAGTTTTTGCAGCACCTTTCGATGTTTTTGTCTTGGCTTTAGCTTCAACTTTTTTAATTGGTTTTATTGTTTTGTGCTTTGTTTTGTCGGTTTCGCTACTTTGTTCTGCATTTTCTTCGCTTTGTTTTACACTGAAATCAATAAAATTATTAAGAATTGAAAACCAATTTGAAATTTTAATGATATCAGAATTATAAACTTTTTCTCTGTCAAAATCAGGAACTATGGAAGCAAACCACTTTTTTATTTCATCTGCTGACGAATTTTTTGAAATAGAAGAAAGATTATTTTCCTTAGACATTTCCTGCATTTTGGCAAAAACATCGTGAAGTTTTACATCGCCATCATTCAAAAAAACTGAAACATCTTCAAGAATTGAAACCTTTTGAGATAGAGGGGTAATTGTGCGTTTTTTAAATTCGTCAATTGATTCTAAAACCAAACCCGAAGCGCCTTTTCCAATAATTTTATGTAAACCGGATTTCCCAAAAACCGAAGCTACGTCTTTTAATTCCATTTTGCAAAGAAAAACTGTTTTTTTCAAATCTGCTTAACTATATTTTAAAAATAATTTTAATAGATAATTTTTTTTTAAAAAAATATCATAAAACATAGATAAAATATGTTTTAATTTGCCTAAAAAATTTATAAAAAATCATGAAAAATAAGTTACTTTTAATTTTAAGTTTTATGCCAGCTCTGTTAATGGCTCAAAAAAATGTTACAAAAGTTAATCCCGAAGCGGATTTACCCCAGAAATATGAAAGAAGTTTTATTAGAACTGAGTTTAATGACGATCCGTTTTTGAGAGGAAATTCAAACAAAACACAGCTAAATAAAAAACATCCAAACTATTCTGCTATATTAATGGGAATACATATTATGATTTGCAAACTAATGCATCAGTAGGCAGAAGAGTTTTGTTGCACGATGCTCATCAGGTTTCGGCTGTATGGACTACCGCATCAGTAAGCGAAGCCGGTTGGCCATCCAGAGGTATTGGATACAATCATAAAGCATCAACAAATTGGGGTTTGCCTGTAAATACTAGAATAGAAAGCCAAAGAACAGGATGGCCCAGCATAGGTATTTTAAAAGACGGAAATACAAATTATGAATTTACAATGGGTCATATTGCCACAACAGGCGGTTGGGTACTTAGCAAAAACTCATCTATTGGAAATACAAGTTTTTCAAATCAAACTACTGTTTTAACACAGTTAAACAATAAAGTGTCAATATGGGGAAGAGCAGCATCAAACAATAAAAATTATATTCACCTTGTTTCAAATTATTATTCAAGTACTGCAGATGGTATTCCGGTTGTAAAAATTAATGGTGTAAGTAACCCAACAACATACTGCCGTTCTTATGACGGAGGAGTAACATGGGATAAACAATTTGTTGTACTTCCAGGCTACGATTCAACAAGAATAGTAGCTGGAGGTGGAGACAATTATGCTATTGATGTAAAAGATTCAATAGTAGCAATAGTATTGGGCGGTACTGGTGAAGATGTGGTATTATATAAATCTACCGATAACGGAAATAGCTTTACCAAAATTATGGTAGAAGAATTCCCATATTCACCATTTACAAAAAAATATATTGCAAATGACAATCGTGCTGCAACGTCTGATGGTTCTTTCGATGTAATAATTGACAACAACTATAAAACACATGTGTTTTATGGCAGAAGCTATGTTTCTGATGAAGATACTACTGATGATTCATATAGTTTTTACCCAGGTACTGCAAGTTTAATTCATTGGGCTGAAGGTTGGGATAGTGTAAACATTTGCGGATATGCAAAAGACTATAATCAAAATTCTACACTTGATATTACAAGAGAAACAACAAGTGCGTTAGACCAATCTAACAATTTGCCTGCAAATGTTTCATCAGCTACGAGATATAATAATACTTCATTGGTTTCATTTCCTTCGTCGGCAATAGATGCTGATGGAAATTTATTTGTAACATATAGTGCTCCTCACGAAGAAGCATTGAGCCCATATAATGCAAACTACCGCGATATATATGTTTCTTATTCAAAAGATGGTGGTATAACCTGGACTATTGGTCAGAATATTACAGCGAATGCAAATGGTTTGATAGCCAATAAAGAAAATGTTTTTGGTTCAGTTGCAAAAAATTGTGATAATTATTTGCATTTAGTATATCAGGAAGATGATTTGCCAGGTACAAATCTTCAAAATAATGGAAATAGTGGAACGCACCCTAATGACGAGCAGAGAATTATGTACCGTGCAATACCTGTTGCAGATATTTTACAAAACAAAATTGGCGATGTGGCTGCAGTAAAAAGAGTAAATGTAGATCCTAAAATATTCTTTGTAAGCCAAAATCACCCAAATCCATTTAATTCTGAAACTTACGCAAATATATATTTGAGAGATGGAAGTGAATTGAATTTGAAAATAACTGATATTACCGGAAAAGTTGTAAAAAACCAAAATCTTGGATATTATTCTGCTGGTAACAGCCTAATATTAATAAATGCTGATGGATTAAATACCGGCATTTATTTCTATACTTTGTCAAACGAAAGTTATAGCATAACTCAAAAAATGCAGGTTAATTGAAAAAGTATTAATTAAAATAAGAAATAAAAAAAGCCGAAAGAAATTTTCGGCTTTTTTTATTGATATGTATAATTTAAAAATGTAACTTTGCGACATCTTTTGCGGATGTGATGTAATTGGTAGCCATGCCAGACTTAGGATCTGGTGCTTCGCGGCGTGTAGGTTCGAGTCCTATCATCCGCACAATAAAAAAAGGACAAATCAACTGATTTGTCCTTTTTTTATTTAATATCATAAAAAATTAAGACAACAACTTTTGTCTAAGATAAAATTCAAGTTGTTCGTTGCTTTCTTCAAGTTTACCTGTATAGGCTTCTTTATCCTTTTTACTTTTATAAATGCTGTAAGCTTTAATTATTGTGTCTTTCAATTCGTTTTCATTCCATGGCTTCTGAAGATAGCAATAAATTTGTCCAAGGTTAATGGCATCTTTCAAAGCGTCAATATCAGAGTATCCGGTAAGTAAAATTCTTATTTGGTCGGGGTAATCTTGTACGGCCTGTGCAAGCAATTCAGAACCAGTTGTTACAGGCATACGTTGGTCTGTTATTAATACATGAATTATATTATTTTTAAGAATTTCTTTTGCATCAACAGCCGAGAGAGCAGTAAACACTTTAAATTCTCTTCTAAAACTAGCTTTAAAAGCAACTAAGTTGTTTTCTTCGTCATCAACGTACAAAACACTAATTTCCTGTGTGTTTTCCATTGTTTTCTTTATTTAAATAATTACTTATAAATTAATCTTCAAATGTAACTTGTTTAAATTTCTTTTTCAAAGATAAAGTAAATAAAACTTTATTCAAAACATAATTTTATAATTTAAAAAAAATGTGTCAAATAAATAGTTCACTATTGTTTTGATGTTAAAAAAAAATATCACAAATTGCTTTATATTATTCAATTTTGCTATGATTAGTTAGTAAAAAAATAAATATGAAAAATATTAAATTAAAGCTTGAAGAATTAATAATTGAGCAATCAAAGAATGAAAATCTGATAAAGCCTGTCTTTTATAGATTGACAGATGAAAAACAAAAACAAGAATTTTTTGAATTATTAAAGAAGCCCGGTCTTAAAGTGCATGATTACATGTTTGACCAGATGAAAGAACTTATGAAAATGAGAACGCCTAATATTAAGTTTACTAGCGAACAATTGTCGGAGCAAGCCGCTAAACATATTTCGCCCTTAACTAATGAAGAATATGGTGTGTGGGTTTATTATCCTTGGTCTGACAGATTGGTGCATATACCGGATGAAAAAGAATTTATTGAAATACGAACAAGTAGAAATCAATATAAAATTACACCCGAAGAAAAAGCAATTTTAAGCAATAAGAAAATTGGCGTTATAGGGCTTTCTGTAGGTCAATCAGTTGCTATTACTATTGCAATGGAAAGAATTTGCAATGAAATACGTCTTGCAGATTTTGATATATTAGAACTTACAAACCTGAACCGAATTAGAACAGGAATTAAAAATTTGGGAATTTATAAAGTTTACTCGGTAGCTCGTGAGATAGCAGAGATAGATCCATTTTTAAAAGTTACTTGTTTTATTGACGGATTGACTGAAGAAAACATGAATGAATTTTTTACAGGTGGTGGCAAACTTGATTTGTTGATTGAAGAATCTGATGGGCTTGATATTAAAATATTATGTCGTCATAAAGCCAGAGAACTTGGTGTTCCGGTTATAATGGAAGCAAGTGATAAATGTATGGTTGATGTTGAAAGATTTGACCTTGAACCTAATCGTGCAATTTTACATGGTTTGGTTGATCATCTTGATATTGCAACTTTAAAAACTCTTAAAACAAATGAAGAAAAAATACCATACATGCTCGATATTTTAGGTATAGAAACATCTTCGTTAAGATTAAAAGCATCAATGCTCGAAATAGAACAAACCATTACTACATGGCCACAGCTTGCAAGTTCTGTAACGATGGGTGGTGGCATTACAGCAGACGTTGGAAGAAGAATACTCTTAGGCTATTATTCTGAATCTGGTAGATATCATGTGGACATCGAAGAGTTGATTGGTGATAAAGTGCCAGCAAAAGAACCTCAACCTTGGGTTGATCCATTTACTTATACCGATGTGGTAGGTATTTCTCAAAAATTAAATGTGCAACTTGAAGCCAATCAAGCTCAAATAAGCGATTTGCAAGTTAAACAAATATTAGAAGCTGCTATAAGAGCTCCTTCGGGCGGTAATTATCAACCCTGGCAATGGGCTATGAAAAATAATTCTTTGCTGTTGTATTTTGCACTTGATGGCAATCCTGTATTTTTAGGTTGGGGAAATATTTCTGCAAGTATTGCATTAGGTGCTTGTCTTGAAAATGCTGTACTTCACGCCAAAACAATGAAACTTGATGCAAAAGTTGAAGTTTTTCCTGAAAAAAATATTAAAGAATTGGTTGCTCAAGTGAAGTTTTTCCCCGAAAAATCTTCAGATATGCGAATGATTGAAATGGCAAATGGAATAAATTTGAGATGTACTAATAGAAATTTGGTAAAAAGACCGTATATTGAACCCCAAATTCTTGACGATTTGGTAAGTTTGGCAAAAGAAACAAAAGGAGCAGACCTAAGATTTTTTACAAGCGAAGAGGAATTAAACAATATTGGTGAAATTCTTGGTGAACTTGAAAAATTAAGACTTCTTGAAAAAGGAGGTCAACTTGATTTTTCTGATGAAATAAGGTGGACTGATGCCGAAAACAATGCCAGAAGAGATGGTGTAGATATTAATACACTTGATGTTTCTAACTCTGAAAAGGCAGGATTAAGAATAGCAAAAGAAGGCGATGTTATTGAACTTGTAAACAAATGGGGGGGAGGGAATGCTTTTAAAAAATTAACCAAAAAATCAATTGATTCTGCCGGTGCCGTTGGAATTCTCTCAATGGACGGACAAACACTTACCGATTATTTTAATGGAGGCAGAGTTTTACAAAGAGTATGGATATCGTCTAATTTGAAAGGTTTGGCATTTCAGCCAACTTCTTCTTCAATTTTTGTTTACAACAGACTTATACAAGGAAAAGGAGATAATATTTCAGATGAAGGACAAAAGAAATTATGGGCATTGAGGCCTAAGTTTGAAGAAATATTTAAAATAAAACCAGGTGAAGGTGATATTTTGATATTCAGACTTACAAAAGCAGATTTGCCAAAAGTTAAAACATTAAGAAGGCCGTTGGAGGCGGTATTTCATAAAATTGAGTAATGAGTGAAAGATTATGCTTTAGAGCTTTTAGAGCAATAGAAGAACCTGAAACTTGCGAAAAGTTTCTTAATGGTCATGTTGCTGTTTTAAAAGACTATGGTATAACAAATATCACAACAAATAACTCAGAGTGGATGAAAAACCCTAACATTTACGGAATAGTTGCAGAAATTTATCCTGATATGGAAATAGTTGGAGGTATAAGAGTTCAAATATCTGATGAACAAAATTGGCTACCGGTAGAAAAGGCAATAAGCAAAATGGACCCAAAAATACACGACATTGTAAAAAAATACAGAGAAAACGGTGGAGTAGGTGAGCTATGTGCATTGTGGAACGCAAAAAGAGTTGCCGGCATAGGAATTAGCATTTTGCTTACACGTGCCGGTATTTCAATGGCAAACCAGCTTGATTTTGGAACACTTGTAGGAATTTGTGCAGAATATACTTTAGAAATGTTCAGAAGGGTAGGCTTTGTTGTAGATGATTCTTTAGGAATGAATGGTGAATTTCAATATCCAAACGAAAATTACATTGCAAGAGTATTGGGAATTATGAATGCAGCTACACTTTCTACTGCGGATGAATATGATAAAATGAGAATGGAATCACTACGTTTATTTCCCGAACAACTTACTGTAGAACAGGGAACCAAAGAAAAAATAGAAATTCAGTATCAATTAACACTACCAAATTATAAAAAATGATTAAAAAAAATATTTTAGTTAAAGTTATTTTATTTTTAAGTATAGTAGCTTACAATTCAAAATTAATAGCTCAGGTAAATTACAATGACGAAACTCAAAATCTGAGCATTGGCAAAGATGTGTATATTCTTGTCGATCCCAAAGGAAAACTTGGAATTAATGAAATTGTAAAATCTGACAAGTTTGAAAAAAGTAAAAAAGATGTGCCAAATATGGGTATTACATCATCTACTGTTTGGTTGAAAATAATAATAAAAAACACATCTAACCTCGATAATCTTATACTTCAGCTTAATCAACCGATAATAGATGAAGTGGTTTTTTACGATTTTAAAGCAAACACTAACAAATTTGAAGTATTAAAGATGGGTGAATACCAGTTTTTTCATCTCCGAAAATATTTAACTCCTGAATATTTATTTGATATTGAAATACCCAAGGGTACCGAAAAAACATTTTACCTCGAATTAAAATGCAAAGAAAATATGCAAATACCTCTTTTTGTTGGAACAACAAAATCAGCCTTTAAATTAGTTTCAAACAGAAATATAGGTTCTGGTATTTACATAGGAATAATGATGGTAATGCTTCTTTACAACCTTTTTATTTTTGGAATAGTACGAGATAAAAGTTACCTGTGGTATTCAATTTATATAGTTTTAATACTTTTAACTCAAACAAGTTTACAAGGGTTGCCATTTCAATTTTTGTGGCCCAATACCCCATGGCTTGCTATATACAGCCCTTATATTTTTCCTTCATTAGTAGGTATTGCCGGGCTTGAGTTTTTTAAAGAATTTTTGCAAATGAGGGTAAGAAATTACAAGGTTTTTTTATATTCATATTTGTTTATAATACCTTACACAGTATCAATAATTTTAAGCTTTACTGGCAAATATGGTCTTAGTTTTCAGGTAATGGAAGTTACAGCTTCGGCAGTCTCGGTTTTTATGATGGTATTTGCTTTTAAAGTTTACAGACAGGGAAATCACGAAGCCCGTTTCTTTCTTGTGGGTTGGTCATTGTTTCTTGTAGGTATATGTATATATGTACTTAAAGATTTTGAGGTTTTGCCTTACAACAACTTTACCCGTTATACAATGCACTTTGGTTCGGGAGCCGAAGTTATTCTTTTGTCATTTGCACTTGCTGACCGAATAAACATATTGAAAAAAGAAAAAGAAAAGTCACAAGTTGAAGCTTTGCATGCATTAGAAGAAAACAGAAAACTTATAACAGAGCAAAATATAATTCTTGAACAAAAAGTACATGAAAGAACTGAAGAGCTTGCTCAATCAAATTCAGAATTAGAAGTAACACTTAAAAACCTGAAAGAAACACAATCGCAACTCGTTTCGGTTGAAAAAATGGCATCACTCGGACAACTTACAGCCGGAATTGCTCATGAAATTAATAATCCTATAAATTTTGTAAGTGCAAACATCAGACCTTTAAATATGGACATAAAAGATGTTTTAGAATTAATTGATAAATATAGTTCCATTTCACCAGATGATGGAAATTTGAGTGAAAAAATAAATGAAATTGAAAAATTCAAAAAAGAAATAGATTTAGATTATATAAAAACCGAAATTGATACTTTGATGAATGGAATTGAAGATGGTGCTAAACGCACTGCCGAAATAGTAAAAGGGTTAAAAAATTTCTCCCACTTAGACGAAAGCGATATTAAAGAAGCTGATATTAACAAAGGCATTGAATCTACACTTGTAATATTGAGAAGTTCTACACCTCCTAATATTGAAGTAGAAACAAATCTTGCCGAGCTTCCACTTGTAGAATGTTATCCGGGTAAATTGAATCAAGTATTTATGAATATATTTAACAATGCCATACAAGCAATGGATAAATATAAAGAACGAGAAAAACACAAACTTACTATAAACAGTTATTTGAAAAATGAACATGTGTATATTGAATGTATTGATACAGGAATGGGTATGACACAGGAAGTGAAAGATAAAATTTTTGAACCATTCTTTACCACAAAAGATGTAGGCGAGGGCACAGGTCTTGGAATGTCAATAGTATTTGGAATTATAGAAAGTCATGGTGCCAAAATTGAAATTGAATCAGAGCCGGGTCAAGGCACAAAAATCACATTAATTTTAAACCTCAAATTACAGAATAAACCTATAGAAACCGTATAAATATTAAAATATGAGTGATAAGATAAAAGTATTGTATCTTGATGATGAGGAAAACAACCTTACGGCTTTCAAATCATTTTTTAGAAAAGAATATGAAGTATATACCGCAACAGTACCCGACGAAGCTTTAGCTTTACTAAAAGAACAACCAATACAAATAATAGTAACAGACCAGCGTATGCCTATTATGACGGGTGTTGAGTTTCTTGAGAAAACTTTAGATTCAAACCCCGAATCTATAAGATTGCTAATTACAGGGCAATCTGATATAAACCTTGTAATTGAGTCAATAAACAGAGGAAGGGTGAATAAATACATACAAAAACCATGGGACTGGGATAAACTAAAATTGATGATGGAAAATTGCTGTGACCTTTACTGGAAAGGACAGGAATTGAAGTTTAAAAACGAAGAACTCCAAAAAGCCAATGATGAACTGAATAGGTTTATTTACAGTGTTTCTCATGATTTGCGTTCACCATTGATGTCAATTTTAGGAATTGTGCAGCTTGCAAAAATGGACGAATCAACAAATCATGAATACTTTAATATTATTGAAAACAGCGTAAACAAATTAGACAGATACGTTAAAAATATAATTGAATATTATCAAAACTCTCGTTCTGAAGAAAGCATTGAAAAAGCTGATATAAACGAAATGGTTCACGATATTATTGATTTGCTTAGAAATCAAGACCAAAATACTGAATTTGAAGTGCAGGATATATCAGATAGCGAATTTGCTGGAGATGCTTTCAGATTAAAAGTTGTATTAAATAATATAATTGGAAATGCCATAAAATACAAACATCCCGAAAGAGAAAAACATAAAGTAACTGTAAAAATTGATGCAAAGCCTGAAATTGTTAAAATTACAGTGAGCGATTCGGGAATAGGAATAGATGAAGAACATATTGATAAAATATTTAAAATGTTTTACAGGGCACAAATTACAAATAACAAACAAGGCTCGGGATTAGGGTTGTTTATCGTAAAAGAGTCGCTAAATAAAGTTGGTGGTGATATTACAGTTACCTCTAAATTAAATGAAGGATCTTCATTCGAAATTTCAATACCAAATAAAATATCACAATATACTACTTCTCCAACATCATAATTAATGATTGATACGCTAATAATAATGCTTGTAGATGACAATGAATTTGATTTGTTTCTACAAGAAAAATTTATTGAAAATAAAAAAATAGCACATAAAATTTTAAAATTTCAATTTGCAGAAAAAGCTCTAAAATTTTTAGAAAATTGTTCGACCGATGAAACACCGGATTTAATACTTCTCGATATTCACATGCCGGTAATTAATGGGTTTAAATTTTTAGAACTTTACTCAATATTGGATGAAAATAAAACTAAAAATACAGCAGTAATTATGGTTTCATCATCAATTGATGCAGGAGATATAAATAAAGCTAAAGAAAATCCCAAAGTGCTTCATTTTCTTACAAAGCCATTGCAGGTTGACGAACTGGTAAAGGTTTTGAGAGATAATAATATTATCAAATAATGAATTTATTGTTTTTTTACTCCAAAAATAGAAATAAACATACTATTATCTGCCAATAAAACTGCTGAGTATTTACCTTCAGCCAAAGTTGATACATTAAGAGATTTTTTGCCATTACATTGAAAATTTTCTGAAATTACATTTTTACCATTAATATCAAATACAAAGATTTTAATAAATTGATTTTTCAAATCCGGTAATTCAAAATTAATTACATCATTTGCCGGATTAGGGTACGATTTAATCATCAAATTATCTAATTCAATTGCCGAAGCATTGTTGTTTACAGTTATATATTCAGTTTTTGTTGTAGTGTTTTTGCCCGCTAAATTAGATGCTGTAAGTTTTACAGTATATTTTCCGGCAGCAGAAAATTTCACTTTAGGATTTTTGCTTTGATTGTTTGTGCTATTTTCCCAAGTGTAATTTGGTGGTGTGATTTCCCAAAGAAAATTCATCGGATTATTTGAGCTTAAATTTGTAAAATTCACTGTTTGGCCGGTTTCGGGAGTTATATCATCTGCAGTAAAGTCAGCCAATGGTGCTAATGGATTAGATATGTTTTTGTAATTATCTCTGTATTTAATAGCGGTAGCTACAAAATTGCCTCCTATTTCGTTTCCTGTAACTTCTAAAACAGGGATTTTCTCTGTTTTAGATAACCATTTGTATTCTGTACGATTGCTTGGGAAAGCAAAATTTATTGGAGCTTGACCACTAATTGAAATTGAAAATGAATCAGTCTCTGTTATTATTGATTTAATTCTCAAACATTCTTGGTCTGCTTTGTATGGAGTTGTAATTTTTCCCCAACCGTCAACATAATTTACTCTTGTTCCCCAACGAAAAAAATTGCCTATTGAAAAAGAATATGCCGAAAGAGGTAAATTCAAATTAAAAGTTGAACTGTCTTTATCGCCATAATTTAAAGGAAATTGATATATTTCATCATTATTAGTGTATTTGCCTGCTTGTGGCACCGGCAGTACACTTAGCTTAAAACCAATACCAATTGCTTCCCATCTTGAAGTTGACTTTTTGAAAAAATTATAAATATCTTTTAACCCCATTTGTCCTGTACCAAGCGAATCAGCCATCTTTAGCCCAATGGCTCCAAATCCGAAATTGAAAATATATGGAGTAGTTGAAGAACTTTTGAAATGGTAAATATCTTGCGAACTTGCATTCAATGAAGAAAAATTCCATGTTTTGTTTGTCCCGGTTGACTTAAAGTCTGCCCCCAAAGCTTGTTGTACAATGCTGTACCTAATTGTGTCATTTGCCGAAGGCATTTCTGTTGATGTTATAGTAATTTGTGATTTTGAATTATTGATAAATACAACTAAAGAAATAATAATTGTAATAACTTTGTAATTGCTCATTGCCATAATAATGAAATATAAATTACTCAAAATTATAACTAATTTTTTATCTATAATAATTTTATGTTTTTTGTTTAATCCATCAAGTGCTGTAAGTATTGACAGCATTAATGTTTTGAGCTATAAAATAAATATTGATTTTACCAAGTTTAAAAGTAAAACATTAAGCTCAAGTACTGTAATAAAATGCAAACCTTTAAAAAATTATTCTGTTAAAAAAATAAAATTCATGTTGCTAAAACTTAATGTTGACAGTGTATTTTTCAAAGATTCAATTTCTAATAAATACACAAAAGTTGATTTTGAATACAATGATACTTTAATAATATTAAATAAAAGCCTCGATTATACTTCTGAAATTTGCATTTACTATCATGGCAATCCCCAAAAAGACGAGATGTGGGGAGGTTTTTATTTTAGTGGCGAATATGCTTTTAATCTTGGAGTAGCTTTTAGTTCATCGCCACACAATTTTGGCAGAGTTTGGTTTCCGTGTATTGATAATTTTACTGATAAAGCTATTTTTAGTTATTCGGTTAAAGTACCAAGAGGTTATACAGCAGTTTGTGGAGGTTTGTTTATTGATACCCTTCAAACGCCCGATAATTGTACAATTTGGAATTGGTCACATAGCATTCCTATAAATACTTATCTGGCTTCTATAGCAGTAGCCCCTTATAAATTTGTAGAGTATGCAATAAATGGCAGAAACACTGTTATTCCTGTAAAATTAGCGGCAATAGCTTCTGATACATCAAAACTTAAAAGTTCATTTAAAAATTTGAAAAATGCAGTTGAAATTTTTGAAGATTATTATGGGAAATACTTGTTTGAAAGAGTTGGTTACTGTCTTGTGCCCTTTAATAGTGGAGCTATGGAACACGCCTGCAATATTGCCTATCCTATTTATGCAGTTGACGGTACTTTGGCTTTCGAAACATTAATGGCTCATGAACTCAGTCACCATTGGTGGGGCAATAATGTAACTTGTTCAAATGCTTCTGATATGTGGATAAACGAAGGTTGGGCAAGTTTTTCAGAAGCACTGTTTACCGAAAAAATTTATGGCGAAGAAGCATATAAAAAATACATTAATAAAATTCACAAAGAAGTATTGCAATTTTCGCATCTCAAAGATGCCACTGTTACTGCTGTAAGCAATGTAAGCCACCAAAATACTTATGGCAGTCATGTTTACAAAAAAGGAGCAGATATGGTTCACACAATCAGACAATCAATGGGCGATAACAACTTTAAACAAGCATGTGTTTCGATAATGGAAAAGTATAAGTTCAATAACATTAATACTTCAGATTTTATTGGCGAATTTAGTAAATATGGTACTTCGCAATTTTTTTTGAAACAAATGATAAGTGATACAGGTTTTTGTCATTTTACTATTTTCAAACAAAATTCGGAATTTAAAAACAACTTATGGGAAACAGATGTAACTTACAAAAACCGAACCCGCATGGGCAATCACATTTACGATTCAATACCTTATGAACTATATGTTTTTGATAAAAATTTTAAAAAAGAAATTTTTAATGTTTTTTTAGGAAAAAATGAAAATATAAAATTTCAAAGCAAATTTAAACCTGAATTTATTTGTTTTGATTTTGATGGTAAAGTATCTGATGCCATTACAGATGAATATATTTTAACAGACAAAACCGGCAATTATAATCTTGATTATGCAATGATGAATATAAATATAACTGCTAATGATGATACATCGCTATTAAGGGTAGAGCATCATTGGAATTATCCAGACGAGTATTTTTTAGATATTCCGGGAATTACAATTTCAAAAGAAAGATTTTGGAAAGTTGATGGTATTTTAGATAAATCTTTTAAAGCATCGGCAATTGTAAATTACGATGGCAGCAAACTCACCTCATATACAAGTGGCTGGCTTGATAACAAGTTGCTTCAAAACAATGCCGAAGACAGTATAATATTACTTTACAGACCTGATGCAATTAGCAATTGGCAAATTGAAAATAACATTACAAAAAGCACAGGTGGAAAAACAGATAAAAAGGGTACAATTACAATTAATGAACTTAAAAAAGGCGAATACACGTTTGCTCTAAAGGGCAAACAACAATCATCAGGCATTAATGAATTTAATAAAAAAAAAATAAAAATTTATCCCAATCCCGCCGAAGAATACATTTATGCAATCTGGAACGAAAGTTCAAGCAATACATATTATGAAATAACTGACTTTTCGGGCAAAATAATTTTAAATAAAGATACTGAAAATAAAAACTCAGTAAAAATTGATACATGTGGCTTTATTAACGGAAGCTATTTTTTTACATTGTTCAGAAATGGGTTGCCAATAGTTGCCGAAAGTTTTATAATTTCGAGATAAATGGATAATTATTTGCATTTAATTAATAAATAAAAAAAATGTTTAGACTTATTGCAAATTTGATTGATGATGCTATTTACCCATTAATATTGGTAATGGCAATGTGGGTAGCTTTTTTCTTTAATATAAAATACAATCTAAATTTGGAAATATACGGGTTAAAGCCACATGATATAACAGGATTAAAAGGTATTTTATTTATGCCATTTTTGCATGAAAATTTTGAACATTTATTCAGCAATACTGTACCTGTACTTGTTGCAGGATTTTTTCTGTTTTATTATTTCAAAAATCTCACATGGCTTATCTTATCTTTTATATGGTTGGGAAGTGGCATTTTTATTTGGTTTGTTGGACAAAACGGAACTTTGCATATTGGAGCAAGCGGAATTGTTTATGGGCTTGTGTTTTTTTTGCTCATAACAGGATTTTTAAGACGGCATAAGCAACTGCTGGCAGTAGCACTTATAATGGTTTTTTTATATGGTAGTATAATGTGGGGTCTTTTTCCGGATTATGTAAAATTGCTCAAAGAAAATATATCTTGGGAAGGTCATTTAGGAGGTGCAATGTCGGGAATTTTAATTGCAATTTTGCTTTTGAAAAAGGGACCTCAAACCCCTAAACATGAAATTATTGAAGATGAAGATGACGAAATTGAAATAGGGCAAATTCCCTATTGGATGGAAGGTGTAAATGAAAATGAAATTGATACACAAGAAAAAGATGAATTGAAAAACAGTGAGAGTTCAATTAAATATAAATATGTTCCAAAAAATGCCAATCCATGGGAAAAAGACGATTAAAGCGATTTCTGTTTTTATTGTTTTATTTTTTTTAGTTTTTTTTCCTGTAAAGATTCAATCATGGGGTTTTAAGGCTCATAAAGATATAAATTTTGCTGCAGTATTTACTTTGCGGGGCGAACTATTTCATTTTTATAAAAAGTATATAAACGACATAACCGAAAAAGCTGTTAATCCTGATAAACGCAGGTATGCAGTAGCGCAAGAGGGTGGGCGGCATTATCTTGATGCCGACCATTACGAAAAAGCCTTACCTTTTGATACTATACCTCATAATTGGGACCAAGCTGTAAAGAAATTTACAAAAGATACTTTATTAGAATACGGCATTTTGCCTTGGTATTTAAAGCAATTCAAATCAAAACTTACTGAGGCTTTTGAGCAAAAAAATGTTTATCAAATTATAAAACTAAGTGCAGATATGGGGCATTATTGTGCCGACTTGCATGTGCCTCTTCATTCTACAATAAATTACAATGGACAGTTTACTAATCAAAGAGGAATACACAGTTTGTTTGAATCGAGAATGTACGAACTGTACAGAAACAACTATGATTTTATTACTAACAAAGCAAAATATATTGAAAACCTTGATAGTGCAATATGGTATAGATTTTCTCAAAGCTTTGCGGCCAAAGACAGTGTTTTTCTTTTTGAAAAAGTTGTAAGCAAAAAATTGCCCGATAAATTTGTTTTAAAGACAAAAGGTAAAAATACTACAAAAGTTTACCATAAAGAATTTTGCAACTATTACAACATGTTACTAAATGGAATGATTGAACGACGTATAAGAGCTTCGATTGAATTTGTAGGTTCGATGTGGCTTACATGCTGGATTGATGCAGGTCAGCCGGATTTATCTAATCTCGATTATACTGAACCTGACAAAACTGAAGATACCCCCAAAAAGGAAATTGATAAATTGATGAAAAAAGGAAAAATAAAAGGAAGAACTGATGATTAATACAAACTATTCTTCTTCTTCCTTTATTGTTTCGGCAGATGATTTTTCAATTGCTTCTAATTCTTCTAATTTTTTCTTAGCAATTGCCAGCAATTCTTCCCCCTCATAATTGTCAATTATGCTTTGTATTGTAGCCTTTGCCTGAAAAATATCTTTTTCATCTCTATAAACATCGCTAAGAAGTATAAAACCTTTTACCACCCAGTATTCATACGAAGGAAAATCGTCGTTGAGTTTGAAAACGATATTTTTGCATGAATCTTTTTTATTAATATTATATGCAATTTCAGCCTTATTGTACATAGCCTCAGCCCCAAGTGCTGCTTTGTTTTCTTTTAATACATAATTGAAGTGAAACTGTGCAGTACGCCAGCTTTTGTCTTTCATAGCAATACGTCCCAAATTCATATTTGCTTCTACTAAAATATCTTTTGGCACATTTGTCAATGGCAAAATTTCTATTGCGTATTTTTTTGCTGAAGAAAAATTTTCGTTTATATAATTGCATCGCATCATTCCCACAAGCGATTCAACATTGTTTTCTTTTGTTGTAGCCAGTTTGTTAAGCATTTCGTAATAGGGTAATGCTAATTTATATTCTTTTTTGAAATAATAAATTCTTGCAACCCTCAAGCACGATTTTTCAGAATATTCGCTTTTTGAAACATCTGCTACTGTTTTGTAGCCAACAAGAGCTTCGTCGTATTTTTTGTCTTTATATTCACATTCGGCTTTCATAAAGTTTGCCTGAATGAAAAAAAATGCATTTACACCAAATTTAGTCAAATAACTGTTGAAACCCGATACTGCTTTGCTACAGTTGCCTTCGTTGTAATTGGTAAGTGCAGATTGATAAAGTACAGAGTCTTGATAAGATAAACGCATTTTGGCACCCGGCAATTTGTTTACAAGTTCTATGTATTCATCGCCTTTTCCGTTTTGTATATAAATAATTTCAAGCGCATCAAGTGCCACTTCTGATTGCGATGTTTTCGGAAACCTTTTTATTACCTCTGTATAGTAATTAATTGCTTTTGTTTCATTTTTCTGATTATAGCTAATCAACCCAAGCTTTAGCAAGGCATCAGGTATATGAATGCTTGTAGGATGTTCAGTCAGTAATTTAGTTAAAAAACTTTCTGCTAACGAATTATTTTCTCCTTCAAGATATTCTGCCCCAATTTCGTAAATTGCATCATCAGTAAAAGCACTTTTTGGATAGTATTGCGGTATATTTCTTAAAGTAGCAATTTTTAAGTCGCGTTTTTCCATTAACCCATAAATTATGCCTTGCTGAAACGTAGCATAATCACTTTCTTTTATTCTTTTGCTACTTACAAAACCGTAAGTTTCGGCTGCTTTATCGTATTGGTTACTCAAAAAATAACAATCAGCAAGTCTTAAAATATTATCAATATACCTTTCAGAATTAGGCGATACATAAGTACTCACATCTTTGTATTTTTTAAAGAAATTGAGTGATTGAGAGTAGTTTTTTTCAGAGTAATAACAATATCCAAGATTATAAAAGGCAGTATTGTACAATTCGCTTTGCGTTGCATCCGAAATATTAATAAATCTATTGTAGCAAATTATTGCATTCGAAAAATCATTGTTTTTAAATGCAATTTCGCCAAGCCAATACCATGCTTCGCCTTCCAATTTTTTTTCGGGAGTAAAATTTAATGATTTTTTAAAAAAAGTCTTTGCTTCATTGTAATTTTTATCAATATAAAGTTCTTCGCCCCTATGAAAATGTACTATTTGAAATGCTTTTTTACTTTGGTCATTATGAGTTTTTATTTGTGATAATATTTCGCAAGCTTGACTGTAATTTTTTGTTTGAAGAAAAATTTCGGCAAGCAAGCCCTTTGCTTCATCATTGTATTCAGATTTTGGAAAATCAGAGATAAAATCTTGTATTGATTTTAAAGCAATATTTGAGTAGCCCAGTTCTACTGCAAGTTTTGCGTAATTAAAATGCGAAAGTTCTTTAATGTCCTTGTCGTGATTCATTTTTTTAGCTGCTGCAAAAGCATTATAAGCATTTTGCTTTTTGCCTAAATTAAAAAATGACAGAGCCATATTGTAATTTGCAATTTGCCCCAGCGGTGAGTCGAGTGATGAAAGTTTTAGAAATTGAACTATTGCATTTTCGTAGTCTTTTTGCTTAAATGCCGAAAATCCTATTTCATAGCTTTCTTCGTTTGTGGGTTTTAGCCCCGTCAGGTCGCATTTGCTAAAGTATTTATAGGCTTCGTCGTATTTTCCTAATTGAAAACTCGATTTGCCTTTTATCAAATTTAATACATTAGTGTATTTTTCGTTCGAAATTTTATTACTGTAATCAATTGCCTTTTGATATTCGCCTTTTGCATAATAAATCTGTGCAATGAAAATGGGAATTGACTCATAGTTTTCATCTTTTATTTTTTCGAAACTTTTTATTGCACAATCGTAATTCTTTGCACTGTAACAAATATATCCGTAGTAATAATTTGAAATTGCAAAATATTTTCCTTGACGGTTTCTTGTTAATTCAAACTTTTGTTTTGCTTTGTCGTGTTTTCCGGCTTTAAAATACGAATATGCCATTCTAAAATTCAATTCTTCGGTTTTGCTTTCGTCAAGTCCGGCTAAATCGGTCTTTTCATAATATCCCGAAGCTCTTTTAAACTTATTGTTTTCAAAATAAAAATTTCCTAACTCAAGATTAACAAGGTTGTTCAGGGCATTTTCGGGATTGTTTTCAATCATTTCCAAAAGAACATTCTCGGCATTTTCATTGCCATTTTTTAGTTTGCATATTTCAGTGTAAATTTTAGCATCATTTTTTTTGAGTTTATCATTTGATAGTTTAATGTATTTCTCAAAAAATTCTATTGCAGAGCCGTAAAGTTCATTTTGATACAGTTCTACTGCATGATTGTAATTGTATTCGGGACTTGAATATACAAACGTTTTTTGTGCTTGTACTTTTACAAAAATTAAAAAAAATATTGCTAAAACAAATTGGCGCATGTTCATTTATTAAACGACAAAGTTAAAAGTAAAGTGTATTGCAGGCTTTTAAAATTCTGAACAGTACATATTTTTATTCTATTTATTTATACATTTAAAAATAATTGAATAAAAAACACAATAAAAGCACTATCGAAAACAACAAATACCATTTAAAATTAATACTTCTGTGAAATGCAATATTATTGCGGTAGCAAAAAAATATAAGAACTATTTTTTCTATAAAAAATGCAATGGTTATAGCCCACGCAACCCCTTCAATTCCATAAATTTTTAATAAAAAATACGAAAGTAAAATACCTGTAATAAACTCGGCAAATGAAGCATAAAATGAAAACTTTGTTATGCCTCTGCCCATCAACAATGACTGTGGGAAAAGAACACGTGCAATGATAGTTAAAAGCAGAATATTGAATATTTTGTATGATTTTACAAAATGTACCGAAAACAAAACTTTGAAAATAAAAGGCGAAAACAAAACCAAAAATAAAGCAGGAATAAATATTTGAAATATAAGACGGCGATGGTTTATTTGAAGTTTTGTCCAAAAATTTTTCTCTTCAAAATCTGTTGATGCAGTACTGCCAAGTATAATGCTAAATGAATTTGCAAGCACCACAAATAGCGGAAATTCACGGCTGCCATATCTGAAAATATTAAAATCACTCTCAGAAACTTCTTTTTTTATGATGAAATTTGCTATATAAATGTAACCGCTGCCGAGTAATAATGATAAAATTACGGGTAAATTAAACTTCAGCAGAGGTTTTATATAACTCAAATTTTTAAATTCAAAAGGGGTTTCAATAAAAAATAAAGTTATGAAAAGTTTTATAAACCCTATAGCCGAAAGATAAATAATTAAGGTATTGAAATTTAATCCTTCAATAATTAACAAAAATGGCGAAATGCAAAACGTTATCAAGTTAAAAATTCCCCATAAAACTAAATTTGAAAATTGCTTTTTAGCTATAAAAATATACTCAGTAACCGAACTGCATACATTACCCAAAATATATAAGCCGAAAACTGAAAAAATCATCAAATCAATTTGCGATGATTTTGTGAAATAATCAGTAATAACAATAGCAATGCACGAAAAAAAACCAAATGCAAACAGCAAAATGAATGAATTTTTAAAAATATTATTATACTCATAATTTTCATATTTTTTTATGAAACTTAATAGCGTGTAGCCAAGCCCAGAAACGTAAAAAAATGTAAATCCTCCAGAATACAACATCAATGTTTCCCATTTGGCAATTTCAAATTGATTTTTTACAAGTTTTGCAAAAACTACCGAAACTACTACAATAGAAAATGTTTTCATCAGATTAAAAAGCTGTAAAAAGCCTAAACCTGCGTTTTGTGATAAATAGTGCCTGATGTATTTTAAACTAAAAATTGTTTTAATTTATTTTTTTGACAAAACTATAAAAAGAATTTGAGTTAAAATTTAAAAGTATTAATTTCGCAGCGCTTTTGGCATTTTATTAAAATGCACAAATACGGTGATTGTAGCTCAGTTGGTTAGAGCGCTTGATTGTGGTTCAAGAAGTCGCGGGTTCGAGTCCCGTCTTTCACCCCAAATTAATTATTTTCATAATTTCCTTAACTCATTAGATGTATAATTTTTTGTTCGTAGTATGGGAAAATCAAACTTTTAGCTTGTAAAATTGAAACTTTTTGTTTTATTTTTGTTTTAATAATTATTAGCAATGAGGGAGAAACTACTGCTTTGCTTTACTTTTTTGACAATTTTTACTTTTTCACAAAACACAAGTAAAAATTCAATTTCATTTCAAGAAGATTTTCATGATTATGGAATAAATGTATTAGAACATAAATTATTTAAATTTGACAGTAGTTTATCCCAATCTCTAAGGATAGGTTATAACCGTCAACTATCAAATTCAATAATTTTATCGGTAGGAATTTCGAATGGTTTTTTATGGAATAATCAAATAGAAACCACCCATCTTTCAAAAAACTATTCTGCAGGTATTGATGTAACCTCAATGTTTATAACTAACAACGGCAAAATTTTTAGAAACGATGCACCTTTTTCACCATATTTTTCTTTTGGATACCAATACTATTTTATAAATAAGTTAAAGAAATATGGCTATAACCCAAGCCAGATTTCACTTCAATATGGATTGGGATTTAATTTGAATCTGAAAAAACGAACATCATTTCAGTTGCACAGCATGTTAAACCAGCAATTGAATGGAAATTTTAGTACCCATTTTATTCACAGAATAGGAATTACACAGGTTTTGGCGGGTAGAAATACTCCAACTGAAAAAAATAAAATTGATGAAAAATTTAAAAATGATTATGATAAAGACGGAATTGCCGATATAGATGATAAATGCCCAACACTTGCGGGCAAATTTGGCAATATGGGCTGCCCTGATGGCTATGAATTTAAAGTTTCTGTTTCAAAATCAAAACTCGATTCGATGGAAGCAATTTTGCTTCATCTTAAAACAAAAATGGAAAAGTTGAATGCAGAAATTGAAGCCATTAATACAAAACTGAAGGATAAAAACAAAAATCAGAAAAATGATGATACAAAAATTGTAACTGCCGATAATGAGAAAGAAATTAAAACAGAAAAAAATAAAAACGAACCAGAAAATAAAGATGAAAATGTAGAAATTGTTAAAGAAAAAACCAATACTTATTATGTAATAACAATTTCTGCATTAAATCAGGATTTGGCTGTGAAAGAAGCCGAAAAGCTTAAATTAAAATATTCTAATGTGAAAGTAATTTCGCAACCTAATGGATTTTATCGAACTGCAATTTGGGCAGGTAAAGACAAGCTTGTAGCTCAAAAACTTTTAGAACTTGTAACAGAAAATGGTACAAAACAAGCTTGGATAGCATTTTATTAAATTTATTATGCTGCAAATTCGATAAAAACAGTTTTAATATCGAAACAAATTATGATATTTAAGTTGGTAAATTATTAATTTGCCAAAAATTTAAAATATGTCAAAAATTAAAACTTTTATTTTATCAGCTTTATTTCTTTTTAGCCTTAAAGCATTTTCTCAATTTGAATTTATTGAAAAAGTAGAACAAAAACCCGGAGAAATTATAATTCCCTACGAAAAGTATAAACTTACAAGTAACGACCTAACTCTTATAATACACGAAGACCATTCTGACCCAATAGTACATGTACAAATTGCATATCACGTTGGCTCGGCACGTGAAAGCGTCAGAAACAGTGGGTTTGCACACTTTTTCGAGCACATGATGTTTCAAGGCTCTAAAAATGTAGCAGATGAAGAACATTTTAAAATGATATCAAAAGCAGGTGGAACTTGTAATGCCTTCACTTCGTTTGATAAAACTGTGTATATAAATACCGCTCCTTCAAATTTTACCGAAACTCTGTTGTGGATGGAGGCAGACCGTATGTCGTCTTTATTAGAAGGTTTTACAAAAGAAAAATTTGAAAGCCAAAGAAATGCTGTAAAAAATGAAAAAAAACAAAGTTACGACAACCAACCCTACGGAATGGTTAGCGAAGTATTATTTAAAACTTTGTTTGCAAATCAAAGTTCTTACGAATGGACTCCTATTGGTTTTACCGATGATTTAGATATAGCTTCATTCGAAGATTTAAGAAGATTTTTTCTTAAATGGTACAAACCAAATAATGCTACAATAGTTGTATCGGGTGATGTAAACCCCGAAGAAGTAAAAGAATGGGTAAACAAATATTATGGTACAATTGCCAAAGGAAAAACAATTACAAAACCCAAAAAAGTAAATGTTATATTACCTTATGACCAATATGTAGAAATAAAAGACAATATTTATTTGCCATTAACAATGATGGTTTGGCCTACAGTCCCCGAATTTAACAAAGACGAGGTTCCTCTTACATTGCTTTCTTACATACTTTCGGGCAATAACAGTTCGCCATTTTATAAAAAATTTGTAAAAACCGAAGATGCTGTTCAGGCATCAGCAGGTCATAGTTCACTTGAACTTGCCGGATTTTTTTCAGTTGATGTTGTTGGAACTTATGGAGGTTTGTCAACCAAAGAAATTGAAAAGAAAATAAGAGAAACACTCGCAGAATTTGATAAAAATGGATGTAGCAATGAAGAATTGGAAAAAGCAAAAGTGGTTTATAAAACTAATATTATAGATGTGATGGATGGTGTAAGTTCAAAAGCTTTGTCGCTTAGCCATTGGAATATGATGCTAAACAAAAAGTATAACATCAATGATGAAATTGATGCTTTTAATAGAGTTACCAAAGATGATATAATGCGTGTGTTCAGAACATATATTAAAGATAAGTATGCTGTAATTATTAATGTAGTTCCCGACCCCGAAGAAAGAGATACTTCAATAAGTAAAAGTGTAAATCCACATGCAAATGAAGAAAAAATTGCCGACCCTCAATATAATGGATTAACATATACACCGGTAAAAGATAATTTTGACCGTTCGCTATGGCCAACAGTAAAACCCAATAAACCTGTAACTTTGCCCGATGTCTATGAATTTAAACTTACAAACGATTTGAAGGTAATTGGCACTAAAACAAGTGAAACCCCAAAAGTGATTGTACAACTCAATATTGAAGGTGGCCAATTGTTGGAAACAGGAAAATATCCTACAGGTACAACACAATTACTTGCAAGTTTATTAACCGAAGGAACAAAGGATTTAACGTCAGAACAATTTCAAAATGAACTTGATAAAATGGGTAGTTCAATATCGTTTTACGCAGGTCAAACACAGTTTTCATGCTATTTGACCAGTACAAAAGAAAATATTGAAAAAACTCTTAAACTTTTTGAAGGAGTACTTTTGTCTCCAAGATTTGAAAGTTCAGATTTTAAAAGAATAAAAAAGCAAATGCTCGAAAGTGTACAGAGTTTAAAGAAAAATCCAAGTGCAATGGCTGAGATAGCTTTTCAAAACATTATGTTTAAAGGTACTTTGCTTGAAGACGATAATTCGGGAAATTTTAAATCAGTTTCAAAAATAAAACTTGACGATGTAAAAGAGTATTTTAATAACAACTTTGCTCCAAATGTTTCATCTTTGATTATTACAGGCGATTTAAGTGACGAAGAAGCAAGAAAATACTTCGATTTTTTAAACAAATGGAACAGAAAAGAATTAACAATACCTTCACTTGGCAATATGCCCGAACCTGAGAAAGTTCAAATTTATTTAATAGACAAACCCTATGCTCCACAATCAGTAATTATGGTTACCCAAAAGCACATTCCTTATGATTACAATGGCGATTACTTCAAATCTACAGTTATGTATTATCCACTGGGAGGCAGTTTTAATAGCCGTCTTACCTTGAATATTCGCGAAAAACACGGATTTGCATATAGTCCTCAGTCTGCTTTTTCGGGAAATAAATATTATGGATTTTTGATGTGGCGAGCCGATGTAAGAACTAATGCTACTGATAGTGCAATAAGAGAAGTAATGTATGAAATTTCAAATTTTAAAAGTGGCGGTATTACTGACGAAGAACTTGATTATGCAAAAAAATCATTGCTTGCTGCAGATGCTTTGAAATACGAATCACCGGGACAAAAAGCCGGTTTTCTTGGAAGAGTAATCAATTATAATTTACCCAAAAATTTCAGCCAGGAACAAATGAAAATTATAAATAATTTGACAAAGGACGAAATAAATGAAATAGCCAAAAAGGTACTGCATCCCGAAACAATGACTATTATAGTAGTAGGTCATGCTTATAAAATAAGAGAAAAACTGAACAAACTCGGTTACGGAAAAATTAAGGAAATAAAGATAGATTAATTCATAATTTTAAAATGTTTTAAAGGGGAAGTCGTAAAAAACTTCCCTTTTTTTATAAATTTGTTTTACATTTTAAAAAATGCAACTGTGAAACTAAAAATACTTTTTTTGCTAATCACAACTTATGTAATTGCCGGAATTTTATGGTGGTCTTATTCTCTTATGAAATACAACGAAAACGATTTAAAATTAAAATTAAAACTACTTAAAAGCGAGAGACAAATTTGCAACTTTAAAGTGATTGAAGAAGCGAGATTACATAAATTTATTTCAAATAAAACCGACACTTTTTCCATACTTAATTTTACTGTTTTTGCCGATACTCAAATTGTGAAAAACTATGTAAAATATTCATTTAACAACAAATATGTTATGAAATACACTTTCAGTAAAAATCAAAAATTGGCATCAATTAAACTTAATCCTGCAACTTTAGATAAATTAAATAGTAAAATGAACATCCGCAAACGGAGTTTTATTTCCGAAGCCATAATTCTTATAATTTTGATTACTGCAGGTATTTTAGGCTTGTATTTTAGTGTTAGTACATTATGGGAATTGCATAAGCAACAAAACAATTTTCTGTTATCGGTTACACACGAGTTAAAAACTCCCATTGCTTCAATAATACTTATAAGCGAAACACTGCAAAAGAGAATTTTGCCTACCGAAAAACATAACGAACTTCTTGGAAGCATAATAGAAAACGCAGATAGATTAAAAGATATGACAGAAAATATGTTAACAGCAATGCAAATAGAAAATCGTAAATTTTTTATTCGCAAAGCTGATTTTGACCTTTCTGAACTGCTAAAAAATATTTCCGTAAGTTTCTCTTTAAAAAATCAAATAAATACTGATATACAAGACAATGTTATATTTTTTGGAGATATTGCAATAATGAAAATGACATTGAACAATATTATTGAAAATGCCATTAAATACTCTGAAAACAAACCTGTAAATATTTCACTAAAGAAAAATGAAAATGAAATACAAATAGAAATTTCAGACTTCGGTATGGGTATAGATAACAAATACCGCAAAAAAATATTTAAGAAATTTTATAGAATTGAAGATGATGAAATAAGAAGAACTACAGGAAGCGGATTAGGTTTGTTTATAGTTAATCAAGCGGTTAAAAAACACAAAGGTAAAATTGAAATATCAGACAATAAACCCCAAGGTACCATTGTGAAAATTAAATTTAAAGCAAAAACTTAAGTCATATTATTATCATTTAATTAAATAGAATGAATACAATAAGATTAAAATAATAATATTTGTAAAAAAATGCTTCAAAATTTTAAAATGAAAAAGAGAATACTTTTGCTTGAAGACGAAAAGCATTTGCTTGACAATCTAAAATTTAATCTCGAACTTGAAGGATATCTTGTAATACCTGTAAAAGATGGAGAATCGGCAATTTCTGCATTCAAAAATGAAAAATTTGATATAGCTATTCTCGATATTATGGTTCCATTAATTGACGGAATTAGAGTAGCAGAAAGCATTAGATTAATGAATAATAAAGTTCCTATTTTGTTTTTATCGGCTAAAAGTTCGCCCGAAGACAGAGTAATAGGCTTGAGAAAAGGTGGAGATGATTATTTAACAAAACCTTTTAACCTTGAAGAATTATTTATCAGAATTAAAAAACTAATATCACGAAACGTACAGGAACAACAAAAAAGCAATTTGATTGAGTTTAGTTTTGGCTCAAATTACATAAATTTTGAAAGCTACGAAGCCTTTGGTACCAACGGAGCCTTTACACTTACCAAAAAAGAAGCATTGTTGCTTAAATTGCTTATCGAAAACAAGAACGAAGTTGTAGGACGCGATAAAATATTACACACAGTTTGGGGATATTCAGTTTATCCTTCAACACGTACAATTGATAATTTTATACTTTCTTTCAGAAAATATTTTGAAATTGATCCCGGCAATCCCATACATTTTAAATCGCTTAGAGGAGTAGGATATAAATTTATAGAATAAACTATTCTGTTAAAAAATATTTAAAAATTAAAACAATTACCAAACCTTATATTTAATAACTTTGCCATACTTTTTATAATGGCAGAAAAAATAATAATTCTCGATTTTGGTTCTCAATTCACACAATTAATTGCACGCCGTATCAGAGAAATAAATGTTTATTCAGAAATACATCCTTACAACAAAATTCCGGTATTAAATAAAGATGTAAAAGGTGTGATATTATCAGGAAGTCCTTGTTCGGTAAACGATAAAAACGCTCCATTTCCATTGCTTGACATTTTAAACTTCGATGTGCCAATATTAGGATTATGCTATGGGGCACAATGGTTGGCAAAAAAATTTGGAGGTGAAGTAAAAGCATCAGAACACCGCGAATATGGACGTTCGCCATTGGCAGAACACAATAACTCTGCAATATTCAAAAACGTTAAGCAAAATTCTGTGGTTTGGATGAGCCATGGTGATACAATTACCAAACTTCCTGAAAATTTTGAACCTCAAGCTACAACCGAAAATGGAATTCTTGCAGCATTTAAAATAAAAGATAAACAAGTATTTGGTTTGCAATTTCACCCCGAAGTTACTCATAGCGAAGAAGGACAAAATATTATCAAAAATTTTGTGGTTGACTTATGCAAATGCTCCCAAACATGGACTCCCGATAATTTTGTACAAACAACAATTTCTGAAATTAAAAATAAAATTAATGATGATGTTGTAATCATGGGGTTATCTGGCGGGGTTGATAGTACTGTTGCAGCAAGGCTTATTCAGGAAGCAATAGGCGAAAAATTAGTTTGCATTTTTATTGATAATGGTTTGCTTCGCAAAAATGAGTATGAAAATGTACTTGAGGCTTACAAACACTTAGGGTTTAACATAGTACCAATTAGAGCCGGCAACATATTTCTCAAAGAACTTGAAGGAATAGCCGACCCCGAAAAAAAACGAAAAACAATTGGCAGAATTTTTGTTGAGGTTTTTGAAGAGGAATCAAAAAAAGTGAAAGGTGCAAAATGGTTAGGACAAGGTACTATTTACCCCGACATGATAGAATCAGTAAGTGTTAAAGGACCATCAGCTACTATAAAATCTCATCATAACGTGGGTGGTTTGCCCGAAAAAATGCACTTAAAAGTACTTGAACCGATTAATTCACTTTTTAAAGATGAGGTGAGAAAAATAGGTAAAGTACTAGATATTCCCGAAAATATTTTGAATCGGCATCCATTTCCAGGACCAGGGCTTGCTATCAGAATTATAGATGATATAACCTCCGAAAAAGTAAGAATTTTGCAAGAAGCCGATGATATTTTTATAAATAACCTTAAAACATTTGGTTTGTATGACAAAGTGTGGCAGGCTGGAGCAATATTTTTACCTGTAAAAACGGTAGGAGTTATGGGCGATGAAAGAACTTACCAAAATGTAATTTGCCTAAGAGCTGTAACATCGGTTGACGGAATGACTGCCGACTGGGCTGATTTACCTCGTGATTTTCTTGTAAAAACTTCGGGTGATATTATTAATAAAGTAAAAGGAATTAACAGAGTTGTATATGATATTAGTTCAAAACCTCCGGCTACAATTGAATGGGAATAAAACGATAAAATTATTCTTTTTTATTCTTTCATTTATCTTTTCAGGTATAAATTTATATGCTGTTAAACATGTTGATTCAGCTTATAAAATTGCAATGATTTTGCCATTTCATTTTAATGATTACAATGGAGCTAATATCAACCGTTCAAACATAATGTTAGACTATTATCAAGGATTTTACACCGCTTTGAAATACTATGAAACCAAAGGATTAAAACTTAAACTTTTTATATACGACAACGAGCATGATACTAATATAACAAAGGAAATATTGCAAAAACCTGAATTGAAAAAAATGGATTTAATCATTTCACCTATACTTGATGAGCATTTGCATATTTTAAATCATTTTTCATCAAAAAATCAAATTGCTGTGTTTTCGCCATTTACGGCTGCTGATAGCCTTTTTCCTAAAAATCCACTTTTTTTTAATGCAGCACCATCAGAAAAATCAAAAGCTGAAGCCTTCTTTGATTATTATAGAAAAAATTGTAATGATAAAAAAATATTGATTTTTAAAAGTGATAGCGAGAAAAATGAAAATTTTGAAAATAGACTTGAAGAATTAATATTAAACAAAAATAACGTTGAATACCGCTTTATTACTGAAGACGACATTTTGAATGCCGACAGTAGTTTTTTGCCAAACTATAAAGAGTATTTTTTGTATCACAAAGCCGAAAACGCAAAAGAAGTTAAAACACTCATTTCCTTTCTCGACAAGCAAAACGCAAATATCGAAATACTTGCAGACTACAAACCTTTGGTCTTAAAAGCAATTCATTATTCAAAACGCAATAAATACAACATAAAAATTATTTCGTCAGACTATATAAACCCATTAGATAGTGCCGAAAAAATGCACGATTTCAAAAACTTTTACAAAACCGAATTTTCTTTGTTTCCTAGCCGTTATTCAATAATAGGGCATGACCAGGCTTGCTTAATTTCCGAAATATTTTTAAAATACAAACGTTTCAGAGCTGTTGATTTTACAGGTGAGAACTTTAAATTTTACTCTACAAAATTTCTTTTCAAAAAAGACCCACATTGCAACCAAAACCGTAGTTTATTTATTTTAAAATACAATGACAAATTGCTTGAAGAAGTAATTAGCTCCTATTGAACTCACGACAGAATTATATTTTTTCGCATTTTAAACAAATAAAAAGTTTGTATGACGGCAGTTTACCATTCCGGCATTTTTTTAAAAATTATTGTATTAAAAACAAATCTTTAGGTTCAAAAGATAGAAAAATTATCAAAGAAATATTCTATTTGGCTTTTAGAAGCGGAAAATATTCAACTTTTGATGACCAAAATTTATTTATGTTGGCAAACAACTTAAATAGCTGCAATTTGTTAAAAGATTTCTTTAATGGAATACCTTATAATATTGAAAAATCAGAATTTGTATTTCCATTTCCTGAATTGATCAATGAGCAATTCAATAACAAAAAATATTTTGAAAGCTATGCTGTAAAACCTTTGATATGGGTTAGAATAAATAAAAATAAAAAATACGATTGTATCTTTAAAACAGGTATTTTACCATTAGAAAAAGTTCAAATTAATGAAAATACAAGTTCTTGGGGCTTTGAAAATTTGAATGTGAGCGAAAATGAAAAATATTTTGAAATTCAAGATTTGAGTTCACAAATAGCTGCTTCAAAAATAAAGATACATAGTGGAGAAAATGTATGGGATTGCTGTAGTGGAGCAGGAGGTAAGTCACTTTTCATAGCCGAAAATTTTAAAAATTTTAATTTATTTGTTTCGGACAAACGCAGTAGTGTTTTGTCCAATCTCAAAAACAGATTTAAGAAAAATAAACTTAATACACCTTTTTGTTCAACAATAAATATAGAAAATAATATTGAAAAATTGATTTTTGATAATAAACAAATAGGTTTTGATTTTTTTGATGTAATAATAGCCGATGTGCCGTGTTCAGGCTCTGGGACATGGGTTAGAGAGCCTGAAAATCTTTATTTTTTTGATAAACATAAAATAAATTTTTTTGCCGAAAAACAATATTTAATTGTAAAAAATTCGCTGAAATTTTTAAAACCCAATGGAAAATTTTATTATATTACATGCTCTATTTTTGATGAAGAGAATTTTAATGTTATAAAAAAATTAGAAAACGATAAAATTATTGAAATTGTAAATTACGATTATATAAAAGGCTTTGAAAACCGGGCTGACAATATGTTTTGGGCAGAAATATCGAAAAAAAATTAATATTTTACTTTAAAAATTAAAACTTGTTTCCCTTCAAAAATTAATGATGATTTAAATGAAATTTCAGCATTGTCAATGTACAGTTTGCTTTTCCATTGGCTCGGAATTACAATGTAATGCGGTTTGTGCAAATCAAACCACATATTAACTAATTTTTTATCTTTCATTTTGTAATGATCTATCACCATTCCTTTGCGGTCAAGGTACACAAGTGGAGTATTTAGCGGATAATCGTACAATACAAAAACCTTTGATTTTTTGCTCATTTTGTTTTGTTCAAACCACTTTGCCGCCTCAACCATATAGCCTCTGTAATCCCATACTTCGCGACAAGGGATATTATATACTTCGGCAATTCTTCGCTCTGATTGTTTAGTATTTGAATTATAAATAGAATTTACAAAATAAAGCAATAGCAAACTGCCCAAACATCCTCTGGTAAGCAACATTAGCCCATCAATACTTAAAATTAAAATTACAGGAATTATTGTACAAATTGCATAATAATCGTGGTGCATGAGTTGTTTTCCCATAAGCAATATGAAAAAAACAAATCCAAGTATTAAAATCAATTTTAAAATTATAACTTTTTTTTGAAGATAAGGAGTATAAAGTGACGTAATAAATGCAGCAACAACTATCCAATATTGTGTTTCTGAAAAATATTCGCGATGCCAGCAAACAACATTTTCCCAAATATCGCTAAAGTCTGTCCATTGGTTGATATGCCTTGATGTGCTTAGAAAAACAGTTGATTTATAGATAGAATTTGCATATACAGTAAATAAAAAATTAATAGAAACTGTAATTCCAAATAAAGCAATAAAAACACCTGCAACTTTTAAGATAAGAGTTTTTGAATATTGTTTTTCTACAAAAATTGAATCTGCCAAAAACCAAATAAAGTATGCAACAGGAAAAATTGCCGAAGTGAGTTTGAGTAATGTTGCAAAACACGACCATATAAAAGCCGAAAAAATAGAGTTGAAATGGATTTTAAGTCTGTGTTTTTCAAAAAAATAAAAGCTTATTAAAATAAATGAAAAAGCAGGAATGTCGGGCAATAGATTAAACCCGTAAAAAAGTAAAATTGGCGAAAAAAGATAAAATACAGGAATTAAAACCTGTTGAAATCCGTTGCCCCCGTGTAATTTTATAGTTTTTGAAAGAAAAAAAATACCAATAACCAGAATTAAAAAAGTTATGCTGCGGTAAATTAGAAAAATATTGTTTCTGTTGCCCGAAATTTTTGTAACTAAAGCCGAAATATATTGAACAATGGGAAACTCAACCCCTGTTTTGCCGTTCGAAAATTCAAGATAATTGGTTTGTGGAACAAAAAAATTTAATCCATTATCATAGTAATTTAATGCTATACTGCTTCTATCAGCTTGTGCCCAAAAATGAACTCCTTGAGGCCTAAAATCACTTTTATAGCCATCAAAAATTTTAAAATAAGTGAAAAAACAAACTATAAAGAGTATAAAATATATTGCAAACCCAGGAGTTTTTGAAATTCTCGAATTAAAACGATTGTTTAGGTTGTAAAATTTGATATTAATCATTTGTCAATTAATAATTTTTTAGGGATTGAATTTAGTACAAGTTCGTAAGAGTGGTTGGTGAGTTCTAAAATCAATTTATCAGAAACCGACCCATTGAAGTTTATAGTATTCCAATGCTTTTTATTCATGTGAAATCCCGGGATAATATCATTAAATTGCTCTCTGAGAGCAATAGCCTTTTCAGGGTCGCATTTTAAGTTTACCGATTCAAAACTATCAATATCAAACAATGCAAACATTTTACCGAAAACTTTGAATACAAGAGTAGATTTATCAAAAGGGAATTCTTCGGTTACCCCTTTTTTATTTATGCAAAAATTTCTGTAAAATTCAATATCCATGTTTAAATGAAAATACTTTGCAAAAAAATAGAAAAAAAGCAACGTTTTATATTATTTGTTGTCTTTAATATTAAATTTGTATATCATTTATAATGTTTAGAAAAGCATTAATTTTCATTTGTATTCTTTTTCCATTTATTTCTTTTTCACAAGAAAATTTAAGTAATTTAAATTCAGCATCGGTAATTAATGCATTTGTAAATAAACCTGTGTTCAGAAAAAATGCTGGACAGTATGATTGCGAAATCAAGTATCGTTTAAGCAGCGGGAAAACTTCAATTGCATTTTATGAAAATAAAGTGCAATTTGGAATAAGAAAAGCTGTAAAAAACCTTAATAATAAACTAATGAAAAAGAACAACTATGATTTAGAAAAACTTGAATATGTAATATGGGAAATGGAATTTGAAAACCAAAACAAAAATTCCTGTTTATTATCACAAAATAAGATAAATTCAAAAATTACTAGATTTGCTTACGGGTGCGAATCGGCTACAGAAATTGAAGAATTTGAAAAACTGATATATAAGAATATTTACAATAACATTGACCTTGTTTTTTATCTTGATAAAGAATCAAATCTAAAATACGATTTTATTGTAAACCCTGGCGGAAACTATAATGAAATTAAACTAAAATACAACGGACTCAATAGTTTGCAAACCGATAAAATTGGAAATCTTATTATAGAAACTCCATGGAATGAAAAAATAAAAGAAGGAAAACCAATAGCTTGGCAAATAACATCAAATGGTAAAATTCCTGTAGAAATTAATTATTCAGTTTCCGAAAATGTTCTTAGTTATTATTCAAAAGAAAATATACAACCCAATGCCACACTTGTAATAGACCCATTGATGCTTGACTGGAGTTCTTATTTTTATGGTAAAAATGTAGGTACAAGCACTTGGGGCTGGACTTATGTTCTTGATATGGACATTGACAAAGACAACAATGTATATGTAACCGGAATGACATCAGAAAGTTTCCCTACAAAAGTGGGAACTTATGATACCTCTATGGGAAGTACTACTAATTACGAAGGATTTATTGCAAAAATGTCACTTAATGCTGATTCGTTACTTCTTTTTACTTATATTGGAGGTTCTAGTTGGGAATATACCTTGTCAATTGCAGTAAATCAGCAAGAACAGCCTGTTATTTCAGGTTTGACAATGTCTGCCGATTTTCCTATAACATCAAATGCTTATGATAAAAACGGGGGTGCAGGTTACCGAGGCTTTATTACCAAAATTTCAAAAGATTTTAAAACCCTTATATTTTCTACATATTTTGGCAAAGCTAATACATCGTGGAATGTAATTCAAAGTATGGCAGTAGCTGCAAATGGCGATGTTTTATTTACCGGTCAAACAAATGCAAATGATTTTCCTGTTACAACAGGATGTTTGCAAAATACCTATGCAGGCGGCTCTTACGATGGTTTTTTAACAAGAATGAGTGCTGATGGTTCTAAACTCATATATTCTACTTTTTTTGGCGGAACAGGTAATGACATATCTACCGACTTGAGCTTAAATGCAAATGAAGATGTTTACCTTGTAGGCTCTACATCAAATTCCAATTTTCCACTTACAACCGGAGCCAAAGGACCATTTAAATACACTAATTCTGATGCTATGGATGGCTGGGTTGCCAAAATACAATACGATGGTAAAAAATTATTGTGGAGCAAAATGATGGGCGGAAGCAATTTAGATTATTTTGAAGGTTTGTATGTAAACAGCAATGATGAACTTTATATTGCAGGATATTCAAATTCAGGCGATTTTTATACAACTACCGGAGTTGTTCAACCTACTTCAAAAGGCGGATATGACCATGTAATTGTAAAAATGAATAAAGCCGGAACTAACATTTATTTCAGTACTTATCTTGGAGGAAGTGGAGACGATTTTTTATGGGCTGGATATTGGTGGAATTCAAATATTAGAATAGCAGCAAACGTAAAAGACGAAGCTATTATAGGAGGTGTTACCAAATCACAAAATTATCCTGTAACAACAGATGCATTACAAACCACAAATCATGCAAAAAGCGGATGGGCAACAAACTTGGCTATTTCTAAGCTCAGTTATGATGGGAGCAAGCAATTGTATGGAACATATTTTGGAGGTTCTTACTGGGAATATCCAACTTCACTAAAAGTGAAAAAAATAAGTTGTATGAGCAGCATTTTATATGGCGGAGTAACACTGTCTGACGATTACCCAACAACAAAAGGTGTTTATCACGAGAAAGGAAAAAGTAGTACCGGTTTTGCATATTCAGGCTTTATTTCACGATTTAGAGATACACTATACACTGAGCCAATTGAATTTAAAGATAATATAATTGAATGCGATAATGTATATGAAGTGCTTGATGCAAAAAACAGAGGTGCAGATTATCTTTGGAGTGATGGTTCTAAGAAAAAAAACCTTATCGTTACAGACACAGGTTTATACTGGGTACGTGCTACTTATGGTTGTGATACAGTAAGCGATACAATTAGATTTTACCTAAAACATTCTCCAAAACCTAAATTGCCAGACGATTCATTGCTTTGCAACAACAGTGCAGGAATTTTTCTTGATGCACTTAATGACAGTATTGATTGCAAGTACCTTTGGAATACCAATGACACATCACAACTAATTAAAGTTACTAAGCCCGGTTTGTATAAGGTAAATATTTCTACAACTTATTGCGGTAGTATTACAGATTCTACAGATGTTAAATTTTTGAAAATACCGGATATTATAAACTTTAACGACAGCATTTTTTGTGATAGCATATATTGGCTTGCAACTGCCGATACATTTGGCTTTGGAACAATTTATAAATGGAGTACAGGCGATACAACTTTTAGTACTTTTATTAATAAATCAGGTAATTATAAACTAAAAATAAGTAATTATTGTGGAATTGATTCTACCGAAATAAAGGTTTCAAAACTTCTTACCCCTTCTGTAAATCTTGGCAACGACACAATTATTTGCGACAATATATCTTTGAAATTTAAAGTTGGGAAACCCGATAATGATGAAATTTATTTCTGGTATGATGTTTTGAATAATAATGGTTTTGGTATAAAAGATACATTTACATTCAAATCAGCAGGGGTTTTAGGTATATCAGTCAAAAACAAATGCGGAACGGCTTTAGATTCTATAAATATCAAAAATATTTTTACTCCTGTAATAAATCTCGGAAACGATACTGTTTATTGCGGTATGTTGAATAAAAACATAATAATTGGCAAAACATCTAATGACGAAACTTATTTGTGGAATACATCCAATACATCAAATAATCAAAATATTACAAATTCCGGAAAATATTGGGCTATTATTAAAAACATTTGTAAAGAAGTTAGCGATACCATAATATTCACTCAAAAACTACCACTAAAATTAGAACTCGGGAATGATACTGTTTTTTGTAACAGCATTTCAAAATCAATAAATATTTTACAAACCGATCCTTCGGTTGTGTATAAGTGGCATGATGGAAGTGACGGTACTTCATACATAGCATCGAAACCAGAAAAAATCACAGCTTCAATTACAAATTTATGCGGAACGGTTACTGATTCGGTAACTTATTCTTTAATTTCAGATCCTCAAGTAAATCTCGGTAGCGATTTGAAATTTTGCGATGTTGTAAAACCTGTAACTATTAATATTGGCAAAACAGCAAACGATGAAAAATATCTTTGGAATGATAACAATTCTACAAATTCAAATACCTTAAGCAACCCTGGAAAATATTGGGTTGAGATAAAAAATAAATGTAAAACTGTAAGCGATACAATAAATGTATTTTTATCTTACAGCCCCGAAGTTTTTCTCGGAAAAGATACCTCTCTTTGTGGAAACATCAATTTAATGCTTGATGCCCAAAATACAGGATGCACATATTTATGGTTCCCGGGTGGCGAAACAACTCAAAAAATATTTGCCGATAAACAAACCATATATAAAGTATCTGTAACAAATGCTGATGGATGTACAGGAAATGATGAATTTGAAATAAATGACGATTGCAAAAGCTATTGGTACATTCCAAACTCGTTTTCGCCTAATGGTGATGGGTTAAACGATAAATATTTGCCATCTTTTATTAATTGCGAAAATTATACACTAAAAATTTATAATCGGTGGGGCGAAGTAGTTTTTGAAACTAATGACATAACTGAAGGATGGGATGGAATGTACCACGGAAAACCAATGGCACAAGACAATTACGTGTATTTTATACATTTCAAAAGCTCTGAGGATAAAAAATGGTATAAAATTTCAGGTTCAGTTTTGCTTCTCCAATAATTTTAATTTAGCATTAATACCAATTCTTTAAAAAAATAATAAATTGCACTGAAAATTTTATTTCTGTGACCCCTCTTGAAGTTTTAAAAAAATATTGGAATTACGATAGTTTCAGGCAAAGTCAAGAAGAAATAATAAATGAAATATTAAGCAAAAAAGATACACTTGCAATGCTTGCCACAGGCAGCGGAAAGTCATTGTGTTTTCAAATACCAGGAATTATTTTTGGCGATGTAACTCTTGTTATTTCTCCCTTAATTGCTCTGATGACCGATCAGGTTGAAAACTTAAAAAAAATCAATATTAAAGCTATTTGCATTCATTCGGGTTTATCAAGAAAAGAACTCGAAATTGAATATAAAAATATTAAAAACGGCAAATACAACTTTGTGTATTCATCGCCCGAAAGAATAAAATCTGAAAGGTTTAAAGAAATTGTTGTACAATCTGAAATAAAATTGTTGGTGGTTGACGAAGCTCATTGTATTTCACAATGGGGGCATGATTTCAGACCCGATTACCTGCAAATATCAGAACTACGTCATATTTTAGAAAACATTCCGTGTATTGCTCTTACTGCTACTGCAACTAAAGCGGTTCAGCAAGATATTGTAAAATATCTCGAATTTTTGCCCGATTATAAAATTATAAAGCAACCAATACTTAGAAAAAATCTTATTTATACAACAATAAATATTGAAAATAAAAGAGAAAAAGTACTTGAGCTTGCAAAAAAATTAGAAGGATGCGGTTTGGTATATGTACGGAGCCGTAACCAAGCAGCCGAGCTAAACCAATTTTTAAATAAAAACAATATAAACTCAGGAATTTACCATGCCGGTATGCCAATAGAATTACGTGAACTCAATAGGCAAGAATGGCAAAGCGGTTATAATCGCATTATGGTTTGCACTAATGCTTTTGGTATGGGTATTGATAAAAATGATGTGCGTTTTATAATTCATTTTGAAATTCCCGAAAGCCTTGAGGCGTATTATCAGGAAAGCGGCAGAGCCGGAAGAGATGGTTTTTTAAGCAATTGTATTCTTTTTTTTAATAAACCTGATATTGAAAACTCTAAGGTGAGAATTGAAACTCGTTTTTTTGATAAAAAAAAGCTCGAAACTATATTCATAGCACTGTGTAATTTTTTGCAAATACCTTATGGCACCGGTCAAAATGAAACTTTCTTTCTTGATATTGAAAAATTCTCTAGAAATTTTAATTTCAAAATTTCTGAGGTTTATACAGCTTTAAAAATGCTTGAAACCGAAGAAATTATAAAAATGTCGGAAGCATTTAGCAATCAACCAAAATTGAAAATATCCGTTGATAACCTTGAATTATATAAGTTTTATCTGAAAAACCCAAATTTCGAAATTTTTATCAAAACATTGTTAAGAATGTATGGAGGTATTTTTGATAATTATATTCAAATTTCGGAATTTGAAATTGCACGAAACCTTAAAACATCAAAAGATAAAGTTATTAAAGCACTTGAATTACTATCAAACATAAAGCTAATAGAATACATCCCTCAAAACGATAAACCAACAATAACATTTTTAATTTTGCGTCCAAATTCTATACCTTTTAACAAGGCAAGATGGGAGTTTTTAAAGAAACAATCATTCGATAGATTTGAAGCTATTAGTTCATATTGTAATGCAAAAATTTGCAGACAGCAATTTATAGCCAAATATTTTAATGAAGAAAATCCCGAAAAATGCAATGTATGTGATATTTGCATAGCTACTACAACTAAAAGCCATGATATAAAAAAAATGTTGGAAACAGCATTAACCAAAAATTTTAAAACTCTTAAAGAAATAAATGATATTCTTGGAGGCGAAAAAAATAAACTTGAAATTTTCAGAGAATTAATTGATACGGGTGTAATTATAAAAAATACAGAAGGACTTTATAGTTGGAATGAAAAAAAATAAAATTTCTATACTTGTTAGCAACGATATTACTACAGACCAAAGAATGTATAGAATATGTCAAACCCTTTATAATTGCGGTTTTGAGATTGAAATTGCTGGTAGAAAATTGCAAAATTCAAGCCAATTGAATTTTGAAAGTTATAAGCAAATTCGCCATAATTTGTTATTCGTAAAAGGACCTCTATTTTATTTAGAATTAAATATCAGACATTTTCTATTCTTGTTAAAATCAAAACCTCAAGCAGCATATTCAGTAGATGCCGATACTGCTCTATCAGCATATTTTTATTGCAAAATTGCAAATAGTAAATTAATTTATGATTCACATGAATTATTTTCGGAAGTGCCCGAACTGGAAAACAGATATTTGGTGAAAAACATTTGGAAATTCATTGAAAAGCTCATAATCAATAATTCTGATTTGAGAATTACCGTTTCACAGTCAATAGCAAAATATTACGAAAAATTATATAATCACAAATTTTATGTAATAAGAAATGTGCCTTTGAAAAAGGAAAAATCAAAAAGTGAAATTCATGAAAAATATATAATCTATCAGGGTGCTTTAAACAAAGGAAGATGTATTGAAAAACTTATCCAAGCTGTTGAAAATATTGATATTAAAGTGAAAATAGCCGGAGATGGTGACTTGAACAACAATTTGAGAAAACTTGCAAAAAAACTAAAAGTAGAAGAAAAAGTTGAGTTTTTGGGCAAATTAAATCCCCATAGTTTACAATTGATAACTAATAATGCCTGGCTCGGGTTTAATATGCTCGAAAATTGTAGTTTGAGTTATTACTATTCACTTTCAAACAAAACATTTGATTATTTGCAAGCACAAATTCCTCAGTTAATATCTGGTTTTCCAGAGTATGTTTCATTAAATGAAGAATATAAATTTGGGCTAATTATTGAAAATAATTTAAGCACAATTGCAAAAACAATTGAGCTATTATTATCTGACCAAAAACTTTATGAACAATTGAAAATAGGTGCTGAAGAAGCATCAAAGAACTTGATTTGGGAAAATGAAGAATATAAATTGACAGAAATTGTAAAAAACTTATTTAAAAATAATTAACTAAAAAAAATAAAATTTTAATCAATTTAATTGAATTAATTTTGCAAAAAAATTAAGAAAAATGGACAGATTAATTCAAAACAACAGGGCAATTATTGTACCCATTGATTTTTCGATTACTTCAGAAAATGCATTAATGCATGCAGCCGATCACGCACACGTATTTAAAAATGACATTGTAATGCTTCATATTATTGAAGAAAGTTATTTGTCGAGTTTATTTGGTTCTAATCAAAATTACAAAAATGATATGATTAAAACCGGTGTAGAACTTAAACTTGAAGAACTCAAAACGAAGATTTTATCAAAATATCCTAAGTTGAAGATTGATTATTTTGTTTATACAGGCAAAGTTTACAAGGCAATTGTAGAAGTATCGGAAAAAATGAATTGCGATTGTATAATTATGGGAACAAATGGAGCCGAAGGTATTGAACATATTGTGGGCAGTACATCGTCTAGGGTTATGAGTTATGCTGATGTGCCTGTAATAATTGTAAATGAGTTTCCCAAAAAAGGAAAGTATGAAAAAATAATTTTACCAATTGACCAAACAATTGAATCTAAACAAAAAGTAACTTGGGCTATTCATATTGCCAAAAAATACAATTCAGAAGTTCACATTATTTGCGAGGTTGAAGATGATGAATTTTTGAGAAACAGAATTAAAGCCACAATTTATCAGGTAAAAAATATTTTAGAACAAAACAATGTAAAATGCTTGATTTACGAATTGGGCAATAAAGAATACCCTGGTAGATTGGGCGATGATACATTGAAATACGCTGACGAAATAAGTGCAGACTTGATTTTAATAATGACTCATCAGGAAAAAGGATTTACCGAATACATTTTTGGCTCAGAAGCCCAACACATTGTAAATAGAGTTAAAAGAGTCCCAGTTATGTGTATTCATCCAAAAGAAACAGGTTTTAAATATGAAGGAACTGATGGTTTTTATTAAAATATAAAATTTACCAGCAATTTGACGATAAAAATATAGTTTTCCACCCTTTCCAAAGTTTTAAAACTTTGGAAAAATAATTTATTTTCTATACTTAAATAATAAAACGGTTGGTTTTTTATTTTGTCCTTCATTTGTTATTAACAAATCCCCATTTTCATAAAAGGTTATTCCTTCGGCTTTGTTGAATAATGCAGGGTTTAGTTTTTCAATATGTTGAATATTGCCTTTCATATCAAAAATAAAAAGCAAATAATCGGTAGCTGATAGTAGATATAGATTGTTTGACAATGGGTGAATACAAATTGCAGATGGTTTAAACTTTATATCAGGTTCTGTTTTATGTTTAGCTTTCTTTTTATGTTTTTTTGAAGTGATTTTAATGTTGTTTTTAGTTGCAAAGTCTTTGATTTTTTGTAGGTCAAAATCAAATACAGGTATTGATGTTAGTCGTTTTGTTTTTAAATCAAAACCAAAAATTGCTCTTTTGTCTTTAAAATCATGTCCATTCCCGACTTTGCTTTTGCAAGCTATTAACAATCGTTTGTTGGCTTCATCATAACAAAGCCCTTCGTTGTTGTTTGCAGGTATGCCTGTTGAATATGAATTTAAACTAAAATTATTCGAATTAAAATTTAAAATTTCAAATAAAGTTCCATCACTTCTTAAAATATACATGTTATTGCCAACACGTGTTATACCTTCGTAGTCTCCATCAATATTGAATTTTAATTGTCGTTTTATATAGTTTTTTTTTACATCATAAAAGAAAATAATTCCGTTTTCGTCTTGTATGCAAGCAAATGTTGTAGAATCAATATTTGTAATCCCCGAAATTTCATGCAATGTATCAGGCAAAACCGTTGTTTTATCAGGTTTTCCAAAATTGTAACCCAAAATGCTTTCATTATTGGTAAAAGTTGTTTTGCAACAAATAAATATAAATATAATTATTAAAAGTGCAAGTGAACATTTGTGTTTTATAGCATTAAGCATAATTATTATTAAAAATTAATTTAATATCTGTTTTATTTTTTTACACAATTTTACCATCAACCAAATGAATAATTCTATCAGCAGAATTTGCTAAATCTTCGTTATGAGTAGCAATAATAAACGTTTGACCGAGTTTGTGCCTGAGTTCAATAAACAGTTTGTTCAACTCTACGGCATTTTTTGAGTCGAGATTTCCTGTTGGTTCGTCAGCTAATATTATTTCGGGGTCGTTTATTAATGAACGGGCAACAGCTACTCGTTGCTGCTCGCCCCCCGATAGTTCTGATGGTTTGTGGTTTACTCTGTGCGACAAACCTAACAAATTGAGTAAATTCATTGCTTTTTCTTCTGTTGCTTTTTTATTTTTTTTACCGATAAAAGCAGGAATACAAATATTTTCTAAAGCTGTAAATTCGGGTAAAAGATGATGAAACTGAAAAATAAAACCTATGTTTTTATTTCTGAAATCAGCTATTTTCTTACGGCTAAAATTGCTTAAATCTACATTGTTGAATATAATTTTACCGCTATTAGCATTTTCGAGAGTCCCTAAAACCTGCAATAATGTTGTTTTGCCGGCTCCCGAAGCACCTGTAATTGCTACAATTTCGCCTTTGCAAATACTTAAATTTATTCCTTTGAGAACTTCAACCTTTCCAAAGTTTTTTTTTAACTCAATTGCTTCAATTATTGCCACTTTATAAATTATAAAAAATATTAAAAAGCTCTGTTTATGCCAAATAAAAACCTGAGTTTTAGAAATTGTCCTCCGGGTTCAACTCTATTTAAAAATAATGGGAAATCAAATCGTAGAGTTAATGGTTTTATATTATCAAATTTTCCGAAATCAATATTCAATGTTGTTCCTATTCCGGCATCAGCCCTAAAACCTGAATATTTATGGTTTCTTCCAATAATTCCACCATCGGCAAACAAGTAAGGATTTAATTTTAAGTTTTTCAAAATTTTTGCTTTGGGCAAATTAATTAATTTACCAAATTCAAGTTCAAAATTTGCCGAAATTCCCTTATTCCCGTAATAAATGTAAAAAGTATCATTTTTTGAAGCATTTGATGCCATATAGCCCGCAAATCCTCTCAAATTTAAACCACCTGCTGCATGAAATTTATATTGACCTGTTTTTTCACCAAATCCTACCATTTCGGCAGGTATTATGCCTATTGAACGGGTGAATTTACTTTCAGTTAAATCTTCATTATTTGCACCGGCAGCAAACAACATACTTTCTTGTGGAACATTGCCATCCATTAACTGGCAAAAGATACTGCTGCGAAGGTTTAATTTTTTTCCTATTGAATTATTGTTTAAAATTCTGGCTGAAATGCTTGAAAATTTAGATTTGCTGAAAAATGAATTATTTCTTGCCGAAATGTTAATTGTGCTATTGCCCAACCTGTATTTTACCGGAACTTGATAATTAAAATTTATTGTTGAATTGCGTTTGTAACTTAAAAATGATGGATAAAACATATATTCGGAACTTAATGCTTCGTTATCATATTTTTTAAATAAACCTAACAATCCAAATTCAAAAATTTTATAGCTAAAGTTAATTTTACTTGTTTTGATTGTTTTTTCAATACTAGTTTCAAATAATCTGAAAGCATCAAGATATTTTGTTCTTGCAGTAAAATCGAGCAGTTTGCCAATTCTGTTTTTATAATTTAAAGAAAAATTAAAAGGAAATGCATCATTTTGGAGGTTGGTATTTTTCTTCAAAATGCCGCTGTTAAACCAAAAGGTTGCACTATATATATGTTTGAAGTTGTAATAATTTCCCGAAAAGTTAAATCCTAATTTTAAACCATCAGTACTATTATACCAAATATCGGGTCTCCAATAATTTTGATATTTGAAAAATGAAGAACTTTCGGCTTGTAATTTTTCTAGCTTAAATGAGTAAGGGGTTTTCAAACTGTTGTTTAGCCTATTGATATCAGCAAGCCTGCCACTTGTATCAATTATTACATTTTTGATACCATGTTGCGATTGAACCCATAAATGGTCATATCTGTTCATCATGTCCCACGATATCCAACGGTGGTTAACTATGGCATTGCCCAAATCCTTAGTGAAGTAATTGTTTGGAATATGATAATGTAAGCGGTTGTTTTTTTTGTCAATTACAGTTATGTCCAAAGGCATGTGCAAATCGCCTTTTCGCTTTATTCTAACCATATAATCATTTTTTGAGTTTATTACTTTCGAAACAGATTTCACTTTATAGTCAATAGTTTGTGTAGTTGTGAGCCAACTATCAAAAAACCAATTCAAATCGGTTTTGGTAAAATCAATAATTGCATTTCTAAAATCTTCTTCGTATGGGTGGCAAAATTTCCATTTTTCAAAATAATATTTCATTGCATTAAGAAAAAGTTTATCACCCAGTACATATTGCAAATTATATAGCATAGTAGCGGTTTTGTAATACACCTGGCTGTAGCCGCCTCCATGTCTTTCGGCTGATTTAAAATGGTCGGAGTGAATATTGAGCCTTGCGGTATTTTCATTTATTGCATGATTAAGGTATCCTGAATAAACATAAGCCCAGTCATAAGGATTGGGGTTGCTTTCAAAACCCGAAATTTTTTTAATACTCCAAGTTGTAAGAAATTGTGTAAATCCTTCGTCCAAAGCGGCTCTGTAAGTTTCATTATTGCCAACCATACCGAAAAACCAGTTATGCCCAATTTCATGTGCAATAACGTATTTGTGACCAGGCCAGTTTCCTCCATCAAGCGTAATCATTGGATATTCCATACCGTCTCGGGCATCGGCTGCTACTATTTTTGGGTATTCGTACATTCCAAAATCTTCTGAATAAACTTTAACTACATTTGCTATAAATTTTGCTGTGGGTTGCCATGCCCAAGCATTTTCTTCCTGAACAATAGCAATACATTTTATTCCTTTCCATTCTGTTTCGCCTATACGATATGTTGGGTCGGCAGTAAATGCAAAATCATGAACGTTATTTGCCATCCAAATCCATTTTTTGTATGTGCCGTCAGGTTTTACAGGTATTGAAATTTGTTTTGATGGTGTTTTAAAATTGCTGATATCAATTTTCTCTCTCAAGCCGTTTTTATAAACCTCATCATTATTTAATAAAACTCCCGAAGCTTCGCAGATGTAATTATTTGGCAGTTCAAGTTCTACATTGTAAATTCCAAAATCTCCATAAAATTCTTTGCCGAGGTGATGGTCTGTAACCCATTTGAATTTACGGTCATATACAGCAAGCCTTGGGTACCAGTGTACTCCATCAAAATGCTTAAAATTATTATGAGTAAATTTTTTCATTCTTCGCCGCATTGTGCCTTGGTCAAAATATGTTTTAAAATCAATTTCAATTTTTAGAGTTTTACCCGGCAAAAGCGGCTTTATTAGTTCTACAATCATTAGTGTATTGTCAATAATAAATGGAGTTTCAGAGTTATCAATTTTTAGATTTAAAATTTTGGTACCAAGTTTTTGTGATTCGTATTTACCAAACTTATTAAAAACCTTTCCGCCTCTGTCCATTTTGTCTTTGTAGCTATTTGGTTGAAATGCATTTTGAATTAATCTGAAAAAGAGCCTTTTTATTGTATCGGGCGAATTATTTGCATAAAGCAAAACTTCGTTTGCACTAATAATTTCAGTGCTATCATTAAGTTTAGCCTTTATTTTATACGATACATCTTGCTGCCAATAATCACTATAAGGTTTTCGGTTTTTCCAGTACAATTTGTTGTCTTCACTTTGATATGCTGATAAGGCAGTGTAAACATCAGTATTTTGAGAAAAAATATAGCTTTGCATCAAAAACATAATACTTACAGTTAATAAATATTTCTTCATGCCGTGAAATTATAATTTTTTTATCATAAAAATTTTAAAACCTTAAGTTTTGATTTCTAATCATATTAAAATTTGCTAAAACGTTGCTATGCAAGGTTGTTATAAATATTGTTGATTTGGTTAATAGTTTTACAAAATCAGTAATTTTATTTTTATGTTTGCCCTCAAATGTTTCAATTAGAAATTATTTATCAAAAACTTGTTGAAAGCAAATTTAAGATTTGTACCGATACACGTAAAATTGAAAAAGATTGTGTTTTTTTTGCTTTGAAAGGTGAAAATTTTGATGGAAACGAATTTGTTAAAACAGCAATTGAAAATGGTGCAAAATATGCAATTACTGATAATAAAAATTATGAAAACAACAATATCATTTATGTTAAAAATGTATTAGAAACCTTACAAAAACTTGCAAATTATCATCGTCATAAACTCAATTGTAAAGTTATAGCAATAGGGGGTAGTAATGGCAAAACCACTACAAAAGAGCTAATGTACAGTGTTTTTTCAAAGCAATTTAAAACAACTTGTACCAAAGGAAATCTAAACAATCATATAGGTGTTCCGCTCACTTTGTTATCAATAGATTTTGATACACAAATTGCAATAATTGAACTTGGTGCAAACAAAGCAGGCGATATAGAAGAGTTGTGCAATATTTCCGAACCCGATTGGGGTTTGATTACAAATATTGGTAAAGAACATTTAGAAGGTTTTAAAAGCATTGAAGGTGTGGCAAAGGCAGAGGGTGAACTTTATAATTTTTTGATGCTTAAAAATGGAGTTGCATTTGTAAACCTTGATGATGAATGCCTTTGCAATATGGCAAAAAAATTGAAAAATGTATATTGGTATTCGGCAAAAGATAAAAACGCCAATCTGTTTTATAACTTGATTCAAGATTTACCGGAAATTGTTTTTGAATTTAATGGATTTCAAATAAAGAGCAATCTTACCGGGTTTTACAACTTCGAAAATATTATGGCAGCCATTGCAGTTGCTCATATTGCAGGAGTAACTACCGAAAATATTAAATGCGGAATAGAATATTATAAACCTCAAAATAAACGTTCGCAAATTATAAAATCAGGTAGTACATTAGTTTTTTTGGATGCATACAATGCCAACCCAAGCAGTATGGAAAAAGCCTTAGAAAATTTTGCAAGAATAAATTATCCCAACAAAATAGCAATACTTGGTGATATGTTTGAAATGGGCAACTTTGCCGATGATGAACATAAAAATATATATAAACTTGCTAAATCTTTAGGATTCAACAAACTTGTGGTGGCAGGCTTACATTTTTGCAAACAAGCAAAAACAGAAGGTGATGAATGTTACAAAAATGCAGAAGAAATAAATTTATTATTAAAAAATGAAAACCTTGATAATACTGCAATATTTATTAAAGGGAGCAGAGGAATGGCAATGGAAAACACACTAAATGGCATTATAAACTATAATTCTTGAGATATATGGAATTATTTTATTCTGTTAAAAAGCAAGAAAATTTTATTTTTTTAGAAAATGATGAATACAGGCATTGTGCAAAAGTACTTAGAAAATCAATAGGAGATAGTATAAACATTACTGATGGCAAAGGTCATTTATATATCGGAAAAATTGAAGAAATTTCGAAAAATAATGTGAAAATTAAAATTTTTGAGAGCATTTTTTTTGAAAATAATGAAAAATTTGCACTTGCTGTAGCTCCAACCAAAAATGCCGAACGCATTGAATGGATGCTCGAAAAAGCAGTAGAAATAGGGTTAAAATCAATTCAATTTATTATTTGTGAGAAAAGCGAAAGAAAAACTTTAAATATTAAAAGGCTTGAAAAAATAGCAATTTCAGCCATAAAACAAAGCAATAGATTTTGGCTGCCTCAAATTTTTGAACCTGTAAGTTTTAATAATTACATAGAAATGAACGAAAATGGATATATTGCACATTGTGCATCTGATGAGAAATTAAATTTCAATCCTGATTTAACCAAAATAAACATTGATGTTTTAATAGGACCCGAAGGCGATTTTACTGAAAATGAAATAAAAAATGCCCTTAGAAAGAATTTTGTTCCGGTTTCACTTGGTAATTATAGGCTACGAACCGAAACCGCTGCTTTGTACGCATGTAATGTCTTAAAATTTTTAATGAGAAAAAATTGAATTGATTTTTCAGTTTAAGTATGAAAATTTCAAGATAATTTTTTTTTAATATCTTTTAAAAATATAAATTTGAGGCTTTCAAACTTAAAAATATTAATATTATGGACTTAAAAAAATTACTTGTAAGTTTTTTTGTGCTGGTTTCGTTGAGTTGTGCAGCACAAATTACTTTAAAAAAAGATGATTACAACTCATGGAAAGCAATTACTGAGACTGCAATTCGTATTGACACATCAGCTAATAAACCTAACATTATTCCCGGAATAGACCAAACGTGGGATTTAACAACCTTAAAATTTGATACAAACACAACGTATTCGTACTATAAGAGAACGGGAACTTATAGCGGATTTCCCAGTGCTACTTTTAGTGACAGTATAAAAAATGTAATTAATAGCGTTTTGTATTACAAAGTAGCTATGGTAGGAACATTGAACAATGATGGGGCTGTGTATTTTGGTGAAACATTAAACCGCCAAGGTTTTGGGATAGGTCTTATTACAGGTGGTCCATCAGATTCATTAATTTTTTATGGTCAAAACATTCAATATTCATCATTAAACACCGATTTGAAATTGCCTGCAACTATGGGAAGCAAATGGTCTTCAAGTTATACATATAGCACTGATTTTGGACTTACAGTACAAGCCTACGCCCTTAATAATGCACCCGGCAAAAGACGTACAAATGTTGTAAGAAATGATGAAGTAGTGGGATGGGGTAAAATGAAAGTTAAAAACAAAATTGGCAAAGCAACTAATTTTATTCCTGTACTTTTAGTTAAAACATATTTTGTTCAAACTGATAGCCTATTTCTTTACGGCACACCAGCACCTGCACCTTTGCTTTCGGCTTTTGGGATTAAACAAGGGCAACATGCCGATAGATTTTATTATCAATTTTACAGAGCAGGTGAATTGCAGCCATTATGTGTGAGTAGATATAAAGATAGTACGTTTTCAACCTCTTCTGTTGAATATTACGATGTACATATAGACAGACTTCCATTTACTTCTTCTGTAAATAATGTAGAAAAGAAAAGCAATGCAATTGTATATCCCAATCCGTCTTCTGATAATTCGTTTGTGATTCAAATTGGTGATAAAAGTATAAACCAATTGAATTTTAATATTGTTGATATGGCAGGAAGAGTAGTAGATGCTGGAACTTTTGACTTTGCAGCCGGAAATGCTTCATATCAAAACAAAACTAACAATAAAGGAATTTATTTCTTGCAACTTTTTGATGGTACAAATTTGTTTTCTACCATTAAATTAAGTTTTAATTAAATTTATAAAACATTATGAATGGGAGAATTATTTTGGTGGAATAATTCTCCCATTTTTTTTATAAAAATTTTTAAATTGTGCTTTTGATATTTTTTAAAAAAAAATCAAATAAAATGATATCTCAACCCAATTGAAATTTGTGATGATGTGTTTCTGAAACGATAATTGCTATTATATCCTATTCTTTTTTCTGAAATAAACTCTGAAGTGATAATAGTATAACTTGCTTTAACACTAAACCTTTCGTGAATTTGGTATCTAGCAAAAAACTCGTTTAAAGTTGTCCCTTTGCGGTAATTGCCAATCATATTGAAATTGTTAATCATTGGTTTTGAATTTTGTTCTGTTAATACTGTTCGTTTGCCTTCGGCTTCTTGCATTTTTGAACTTGGGAAAAACTTTGAGTTTTTTTTACTGCCAAAAGTAAAACCCGCCAAATCAATATTAAAACCTGCACAAACCCTATTATTGAAAAAATAGCAAATGTTAAAATTAACATTTACAGGTATAGACCATGGTTTAGTAACCAATAAGGTATCAATTTCAGAGTTTTTTTTTGCATGTTTTGCAGGTGCGGTTGTAAAATTTACATCATTCGAAGTGAAAATTATACCTGCTCTTGCACCGGCACCAATATGAAGTTTTTCATTTTTTAGAAATTTAAAGTTTTTTACAATATCTGCTGTTACAGAATTTGTAATGCCAAACCCAACCGTAATACCTGTGTGATGTTCACGTTGAGAGTATGCTGTAAATACATACATCATGGGTAATAATATTAAGATTTTTTTAATCATAGAATGGTACAAAAATAGGGTGAAAATCGAAAAATTTATAAAAGAGCAAAGTTTTATAAAAGTGCCCGGGACCGGGGTCGAACCGGTACGAGTTTAACCTCACTGGTGTTTGAGACCAGCGCGTCTACCAATTCCGCCACCCGGGCATTTACAATGAACTTTAATGGGGTGCAATATTAGCTAAAGTTTCTTTTAATCGCAAAATATATTTATGTTTTTGAAGCGTTTCATTTATTTGTTTTAGCAACTTTTCATCAGGTTTTTCTGCGTTATCGGCTATACCGGTTAAACTGCTTAGTTCTGTGAAATTGTTTTCGTTTAATTTATCAATTTCACTTGTTAAATTTTTGAGTTTTTCATAGTCGTTATCAATGGTTAAATCTTCAACTGCTTCATTTATTTCCATCATATCCATTAAAAAATCGCTTGAAAATTTTTCGTCAAAAATCAAATCTGACAGTTTTAAAATATAAGCTGCCCTCAAGTAAAAATCTGAGAGACATTTATATGCTTCGTTGTTTGTTGCTGATATTGAAAGTGCCTGCCTGTATCGGTTTTCGTCATTTATAAAAAAATCAGGATGATTTTCTTTTGCTATTTTATAAAATTTAACTTTTAAAGATTTTTCGTCAATATTAAATTTTAGAGGTATTTCATAAAAATCAAAATAATTTATCATTTGCTAAACCAAGCCTGAAAAATATCATTTCCAAAAATAAATATCATCAATGCAAATAAAATTACCATTCCTATAATCTGCATAACATACATAAATTTTTCGGGTAATGGTCTTCTAATTATCATTTCTATTAATAGAAAGAAAACATGGCCGCCATCTAATGCAGGTATTGGCAATAGGTTCATAAATGCCAGTACTATTGAAATCATTGCCGTTAGGCTCCAAAAGCGTTCCCAATGCCAGGTATCGCCAAAAAGTTGACCAATTTGAATAGGTCCTGCCAGAGATTTTCGGGGATCCATTTGCCCTTTAAACATTTTTCCGAATGCAATAAGTTGTGTTTTTATTAAATCTTTCGACCGCTTGTATCCTTCGGGAAATGAACCGAAAAATGAGTATTTTTCTTTCATTGTCCATTCGTTGTATTCATATAAATCCGGCATAAAACCTAATACAGGTTCTTTGCCTATTGCAATTTCTTTTACAAAAGTATCAATACCTCTAACAATAGTAAACTTTAGGTTTGAGTTTGATTTTATTGATTCTTTAAATTCATTAAAATAGTTTATGTTTTTATCATTAATTTTTATGATGAAGTCACCTTTTTGTAAGCCTGATTTTTTAGCAGGTGAATTTGGGCTTATTTCTCCAAGCTTAAATTTTACGCGTTCGGCAATAAATCCGCTATCTTTTCCGAGTTTTGTGTATAAGTCTGCAAAGTTAGGCGGTGTTTCTATAGTTATTTGTTCGTTTCCCCTAAGAACAATGTATGTTGTTTTATCTTTTAGTATAATTTCAGGATTGAGAGCTTCTTTAAATTTCTCTACTTTTTTCCCATTAATACTTATGATTTTGTCACCGTCCATAAAACCAATTTTTTTTCCAAGTGGCAAAGCATGTATGCCGTATTTTAGGTTTTTGTTTGGCAAGTATTCATCGCCATAGCCAAAAAGTAACATTGACATAATGAAAATACCAAGAATTGCATTTACAGTAACACCTCCCAACATTACAATTAATCTTTGCCAAGCTGGCTTACTTCTAAATTCCCAAGGTTCTGCGGGTTTTTTAATTTGTTCGGTATCTAATGATTCATCAATCATTCCGGCTATTTTTACATAGCCTCCCAAAGGAAGCCAGCCTATGCCATATTCGGTATCGCCTTTTTTAAAACTGAATAATTTCAATCCCCATGCATCAAAAAATAGGTAAAATTTTTCAACTCTAATTCCAAGAATTCTTGCGGCTGCAAAATGTCCTAATTCGTGAAGTGTGATTAAAATAGCCAGTGCTAATATTACCTGGCCTACCATTGTTAAAACTCCCATTGTTTTTTATTAATAAGTTGCGAAAATAGTTTTTGACAGGGTATAAAAAAACGATATTCTCAAAATTTCTATGAAAATGGCAAATTGATGTTATTAATGCAATTATGCTTTGTTTTTGGCAGTTCTGAGTGCTTGAAGTTCTTTAGTCAGTTTTTCAATATGTTCTTTCACTTTTATTATTTTTTCTTCAAATTCAATTTTTAGTTTTTCGGCATTTTTGGTACGACCAAAAAAACCAATATTGTTTTCGAGAGTAGAAATTTCGTATTTTAATGCAGTAATTTTATCTTTTATTCGCCTTTCTTCGTCACCTAATTTTTTAATACCATCGGGTCTTGATGCTATATCTCTGTAATGTTCGTTTAGGTGTGCTTGTTTGTAATTTTCATGATTCTTATGAAATTTTTTATATACCGAATCCACAGCATTATGGAATCGATCATTGATTTTCTTTTTAAATTTTACCGGTACAAAACCTGTATTATTCCATCTTTCTTGAATTTCTTTGAGTTTAACAAATATTTCTTCAATATTATCATTGTTTAGCAAGGTTTCAATTTCTTTAATAATAGCTTTTTTTATAGTTAGATTTTCTGTTTCCTTATTTTTGTTTTCATCAAATTGTAATTGCCTTTTGTTGAAAAACACATCACATGCAGCCCTGAATCTTGTCCAAAGTTCATTTGATTTTGCCATAGCCAAGTGCCCGCTTTTTTTCCATTCATCTTGAAGTTTGATAAATTCTTTTGCGGTTTCTTCAAAAGCATCACTGTGCATTATTTCTTCGGCTCTTTTGCACAAATCTTCCTTAATTGCTATGATGTTTTTTCGTTCATTGTTTATTTTTTTGTAATATTCATTTCTGTTTTTGGCAAAAGTGTTAAATTGTTCTTTGAAATTGTTCCAGATGTTTTCGCTTTGGGATTTAACAACTTGACCTATTGTTTTCCATTCATCCATCAATTTGTTAAGTTCTTCGTAATTTGTTTTCCATTCGCTTGCTTTTGATGGAATGTAGTTGGCGTAATATCTGGCTTTTTCAACCAAAACTTCTTTAAGTTTTAAGTTTTCAAGACGTTTTTCCTGAATTTTATCAAATTGTTCTTTTTTTTGCTTATAAATATCGTCACAGGCATTTTTAAACTTTTCCCATATCTCTTCATTTAATTCTTTGGGAACGGGTCCTGTATTTTTAAATTCTTCCTTGTATTTGGCAAGTAGTATAAATGATTTTTTAAGAGATAGCTCGTCTTTCAAATCAACAACTTTTTTCCATAGGTCAATTTTTATATCGCGATTTTTTAAGCGGTCAACTTCTTTGAGTTCGCGGTTTATTGCAAGATTGTCGTAAAATTTATCAAGATAAAAATGATAACGATCGTAAAGTTCCTGAAGATTTTGTTTAGGTACAACTCTTATGGCTTTCCATTCGTTTTGCAATTTTTTTATTTCTTCAATACTGCTTGTGGTTTCATCAATTTCTGTAAGTTCTTTTATTCTATCAATTATTGCATTTTTGGCATTTAGATTTTTTAATTTTTCGTTTTCAATTCTCTTCTTTTCTTCTGCCCTTGCTTCTTGTGCAAGATTGTATGCTTCATAAAATTTTTGTTTTGTACCGTCGTCTTTGTATTCGAATGCTTCTTCATCATTGCCTTCGTTTATAAAAGCGTGAAGTTGTTCGTTTCTTTCGTCTTTTAATATAGATTCAAGAAATGTTCTAATATTTTGTATTTTTTTTATTGCTTCTCTTGGGGCAAGCAGAGTAGAAGCTTTTACGGCTTCGTTTAGCAATTGTGCTTTTGTGTACGATGAGTAATCAATATTTAATGATTCCTCTTCGTCAATCATTTTACTTTCTTCATCTTCATCTTCATCATCGCTAACTTCGTTATTTGCAAATTCTGATTTGGTTTGGGTGGTAGGCTCGTTTATGGGTAAAATATTTTCTTCAGCTTTAATTTTTTGCTTTGACTTTTTAGGCTCTTGAACGTTTTTTTGTGTGGATTGACTTGTTGAATCCGAATTTTCACTGTTTTCGGACAAAGTAGATTCAATGGATAAATTTTGTTCATTTTCCATTTCTGATGTGTTTACAACCATATCCTCATTGTTTTTCGATACCTCAAGGTTGTTTTCGTTTTGTGGCATTGTATATTTTTTTTAAACTTTTCTTTTATCAACTGCAAAATTGATAATTTTGAACACATTATCAAAAGAAATTTATGGAAGTTAAAATTATTGAGTGTCCGAGGGATGCAATGCAGGGTTTGAAACATTTTATTGATACTTCAAAAAAAATAAAATATCTTAATTCTTTGTTAGAGGTTGGCTTTGATACGCTTGATTGTGGCAGTTTTGTTAGCCCAAAATTAATTCCTCAGATGGCTGATACAGCTTTGGTACTCAAAAAACTAAATCACAGCAGTACAAAATTATCGGTTATAGTTGCAAATATGCGTGGTGCAATTGATGCCTCAGAATTTGAAAATGTAACATATTTGGGTTTTCCATTTTCGGTTTCTGAAACTTTTCAATTAAAAAACACTAATTCAACGATGAGAGATTCGCTTGGTACTGTAAGAAATATTATTAACCGATGTGCAATGAAAAATAAAAAATTTATAGCCTATATTTCAATGTGTTTTGGAAATCCTTATGGCGATTTGTGGAATGAAGATATTGTATTACAATGGATAAAAAAATTGCAAGATGAAGGAGCAAATTATTTTTCATTATCAGATACAGCAGGCATGTCAAACCCTGCAACAATTAGTACAGTTATAAAAACTATAAGAGAAGAATTTCCTAAATTAAATTTTGGATGCCATTTTCATTCACACGATTACAATTGGCAGGAAAAATTACAAGCGGCAATAGATAGCGGGTGTCTCAGATTTGACGGGGCTTTGAAAGGTTTTGGAGGTTGTCCTATGGCATCTGATAATCTTGTTGGAAATATGCCTACTGAACTTATGGTTGATTTTATAGAAAAAAAAGGAATAAAAACCGGTTTAAACATTAGTAAACTTAATGATTCTATAAAAATGGCAAATGAAATTTTTAATTAGATAATTTTAGGTCTGCTCGGTATTTCTATTTTTTCTATAGGATTTTTAAGGTTTTTGGGAATTCTTCCTGTTTTTATACATTCCGAACGCAAACGTCTTCCTACAATACGCTCTGTCATCGAACCAATTTCAAGAATTTTATCAATATCCAGATTCGTTTCAATTCCCATTTCGTCAAGCATTACAACCAAATCCTCAGTACAAACCAAACCTGTAATGCTTGGGTCGCTGTAATAGTATTTTCCTGTTCCTTTTACAGGTACACCGCTAACAAAATTAGCTGGTTGCCCACCAATTCCACCCATTGTAGCTTCGAAATTAGTCATACCGGCTTGCAAAGCAGATAGTACATTTGCCAAGCCCCAACCACGTGTTGTATGCAGATGTACAATGTGTTTTTTAGGATTTTGAAATTTATCTAATAGCATTGAAAAATACTTATAAATTCTGTCTGGCGAAGCAGAGCCATCATGGTCGGCATGTTCAACATCGTCTGCTCCTATATCAAACCATCTTTGAGCAAAATCTACTGCTTTTGTCATTTCAGTAGGTCCTTCAATTGGGCATCCCCAAATTGTACTTACAGTTCCGTTTACTTTTATACCTGCATTATGTGCAAGTTTTATATATTTTTCAGCCATTTTCCAATAATCGTCAATATTTAAACCTGAATTTTTGTAATGATGTGATTCGCTAGTTGAAACCATCAACAAAATTCTATCAGGACCAAAACCTTCTTTTTTGTTTTCTATTGCTCTTTCTATGGCTTTTTCTCTAATAGTTACCGCTGTAATAGACACTTCATTTATCAAATGTTCGATGAGTTTACTTATTCTGAGATTTTTCATTAAAATATCAGCATCTTTAAATTGAGGCATTCCCACAGGATTACCCAAATTTGTAACTTCTATATGTTTAAAACCTGCAAGTATAAGTTGTTCGCTTAGCCATAGTTTTGCTTCGGCAGGTATATAATTTTCTTCGTGCTGAAATCCGTCTCTCACAGTAATATCGCCTATTGTTACCTTTTTTGGATATTTCATTTTTATTAAATTTTATAACTTCAATTTTAAAGAATTTTTGTTAAAAAATATAATTTATGCTATGTATTTACACTAAATTTGTGAGAATATTTTAAATGAGAAAATATATTCTGTTTGCTTTTGTTTTTATGTGCAATTTTTCTTTTTCACAGTTTGCAACCAATTTTGTATGTAATGATTGTGATGGAAATAAGCACAATTTATTTAACGAACTCGATTCGGGTTATATAATTGTATTAGATTGGGTAATGCCTTGTGGCTCATGTATAGACCCCTCAAAAACTGTTTACAACATTATTCAAAGTTATTCTGATTCTTTTCCTGATAAAATAAGAATGTACGTTTGCGATGACAGGGCTGATACCGATTGCCAATCAATAGTAAGTTGGACAAATAATTACGGGATGATAAAAACTAAAAAATTCTCTGATACATCAATAATTATGGAAGATTATGGTTTGCCAGGAATGCCCAAAGTTGTAATTATTGGGAACAAATCACATTATGTATATTTTAACGAAGTAGATTTTGAAGCCGGGAATATTCAAAAACTTAAAAATGCATTTAATGATGCACTTTCGGGTAAGGCATCAATAAAAAGATTTGAAAAACAAAATAAGCAAATATTTTTAACAGAAAACTTCGTAGAAAAAAAGCATTATCTAAATTTTAATATCTTAAAACCTGAAACTTTTATAATAAAAATTACTGATATTTCAGGCAAAAACATTGCCGAAAAAACATTGAAAATACATGAAAATAAGTCAAAAATTGATTTGAATACTGATGAATTTAACAATGGTATTTATTTTCTGAATATATTTAACAATAAAACTTTTATAACTTTAAAATTAAACATTAATAATTAAGATTTTATATGAAAAAAAATATAATTTTCACCATTTTATTACTTTGCTTTTCAATTGCAAATGCTCAAAAAGCTGTAAATTTTACTTGTAATGATTGTAGTGGAAAAACTCATGATTTGTTTAAAAACCTCGATTCGGGAAAAGTTGTAGTTATTGATTGGGTAATGCCATGCAGCAGTTGTATTGGACCATCAAAAACAACTTACAATGTTGTGAAAAGTTATGATACAATTTATCCGGGCAAAATTGTAATGTTTGTAGCAGATGATTATGCAAATACAGCTTGCCCATCAATTATTAGCTGGACAGATAACAATGGTATGCCAAATACTATAAAATTTTCAAATTCAGCAATAAAAATGACTGATTATGGTACAAACGGAATGCCCAAAGTTGTAATAATTGCGGGGAAAGGACATGATGTTTTTTTTAATGAAAATAATTCAAATATTTCAAATATTACTAAACTGCAAAATTCATTGAATGCTGCCATTGCTGCTACATTAAACCTAAAAGAAATTGATGATTTTATTTACAAAACAGAAATTTTACCCAACCCATCAAACGAAAAACTTACTTTAAATTTTAATTTAAAAAATCCCGAAAAACTTAATATTAGCGTTTTGAACATTGTTGGTTCGGAAATTCAAAAAATTGAAGAAAACAAATATTTTAATTCAGGTGAAAATTCATTAGAAATTTGTACTGAAAATTTAAACGATGGCGTTTATTTTCTTAAAATATTCAATGAAAAAGTTAATAAAACACTCAAAATAATTATTAATAATTAAAAAAAAGTGTCTGTAATTTTCAAAGCCACAATAGTTTTTACTTTTACAAGTATTTTGTTTATAAAAACGGCAAATTCGCAGTGCTGTGCTGGTGGAAGTGGAAGCCCGTTGGCTGGGGGTGCATCGCAAGGCGTATTACAAGAAAATCAATTTGAAGTAAATGTTAACTATCAGCATATAAGTACAAAAAAATTTTTAACGGGTACAAAACCAGCCAAAGATTTTTTAGATCATTTTGAAAGTGATTACATTTTTAATAGAATAGGATATGGATTGAGCGATAAGTTTACTATTTCATTTGATTTTGGTTATTTTTTAAATAAAAAACAAGTGGGATTGTATGATAGTGTGAATAAAACCAATGAAATTATAAAATCAAATGGTATTGGTGATTTAATTATTTTTCCGCGATACGACATTTACAATAAAAAGAAGAAAAATTTAAGAACCGAAGCTACTATTGGTTTGGGTATTAAAATTCCATTAGGAAAATACAATGATTCTTTTTCAAAAACAGAACCATTTTCGGGCGAAAAGTATTATGTAACTATGCCACTTGCAGTACAACCAAGTTCGGGATCTCACGATATATTGTTGTACGGTTTTTTTATGAAAGAATTTAAAAAATTTAAAACATTTGCTAATGTTACATATATTAAAAAGGGATGGAACCAGTTGGGAGAAAAACAAGGTGATTATTTCTCGGCAGGATTATTTGCAAGCAAAACATTGTATAAAACATTGGGAATTACTGCACAAGTAAAATATGAAAGGATTGAAAAAATGAAAATTAATGAAAATGTATTACTTTATGATTATCCAAATTACGACCCGTTTGCTACAGGCAGTAAAAAAATATACATAGTTCCGCAACTCAATTACACTTTAAAAGGAAAAGTTGTAGTTTTTGTCCTGTCAGAAATTCCGATTTACCAATATGTAACTAAAACACAAATAGCCTCGCAGTTTCATATTTCAACTGGTTTTTCGTATCGTTTTTTTTTGAATGAAGATAATGAGTAATCGTTACTTTCCTCCTTGCTGAACATATCTTGCAATTCTTTCAAGATACATATTTGGATATTGAAAATCGGGCGAAATTTTCAAAGCTTTATTAAAATAAATTATCGCATTATTTAAATCGCTTTTACCCTCAGCATAAATTGCACCTTTCATATTATAACAAGCAGCAAGTATAGGAACAGTTTGAGATTGACCGTTTGGCAAATTAATATTAATAATTTTACTTGTATCAGCATTTTTAATCATATAATCGGCTATACTGTCAGCTTTTTCAAACATTGTATTATCAAAATACATGGCAGCTATTTTATATAAATACACAGGATCTGATGTGGTTTTATAAAGAGAATTAAAAATTGAAATAGATTTTTCTGTGTTATTCAATTGTTCGTAAGCTACGCCTAAGAGTTCCATCAGTTTTTTTTCTGATTTATTTTTTGAAAGTACTTGCTCTGCAAGCATTGCTCCGCCTTCGTAATTACCCGAACGAATATAAATTCGAGCTAATGAATCTTTGTATTCAATGTTTGACGTATCTTTTATCAATAACTTATTGTATGCAAAGGCAGCAGTGGCGAAATCTTTGTATTTTAAAGCCCTTTCTAAAAGTTTTTTAGAATTATCGCCCGATTGTTTATTGCACGAAATAATTGCAAATGCTGTAATTGCAAACATCATCAAGCTAATTATAAATTTTGTTTTCATAATTTTTCTTATAAATATTTTGGCTGTAAAATTAATTAATATAATCAAATCAAATTAGAGAAAAATTTACTTGTCTATTTTAGTGATTTTGTATAAAAAAAGTGGAAAATTTTTAAAAAAAATATTTGGAATATCAAAAATTTTGTATATTTGTCACCTCGAATTTTAATTTTTTATTGACAATTTAAATTAAAATTTTGTGCCTGATACCAATAAAATCAAGGCATAACGAGGGAAAGGAGAAAAATATTATGCTGTACCTGATTACGACACAATTTTCAAAGAGAGCCATTCTTGGCTTGTTATTATTCAATTTAACTTTTTTTGCAAAGGCACAATGTGATTTTAATGAAAATCTTATAGCAAAAGAAACAGGTCTTTGCCAACCAGCACTTTTTAAACTTGTGGTAAATAATGCGCCAGCAGGTTCAAAATTTTATTGGGAAGTAGGGAAAGGAATCCAGCAGGGATATGATACTTTTTATGCTTACATTCAAAATTCAGGTAAAATTAACGTAAATGTTAAAATTAAATATGCTAACGGAAAAGTTTGCAATATTTTCAAAAATGAATTTTTAGAGGTTTTTCCCAAACCTGAACCACAATTTAGTATTTCGAGAAAAAAACTTTGTTATGGCACTGATACAGTAACCTATTTTGATTTAACAAAAAATTCGGTAAAACGAAGTTGGGTTATTGATGGAACAAATTATTACAATGCTTTGGCAAAGCAAACTCACAATTTCAGTACCACAGGAGTAAAACGTATATCAATGGTTGTTGAAGATAATAATGGATGCAGAGCTATCAAAGAGTTTGATTCTACTGCAATTATTTATAAGAATGTTAATATAGATTTTGTTGCTGATAATACTTCGGGGTGTGTAAGCAAAAAAGTTAATTTTAGTCCAATAATTACAAGTAATGATAACAAAATAATTTCATACAAATGGTTAACTCCCGGTGGTTTTCCTATGTCACAGTCAGTAGTTGAACCAGATACTATTGTATATAAATATTCAGGAAAATATTCTGTTTCGTTTCAGGTAATTACAGATAAAGGATGTACTCACACCAAAAATAAAATTGATTATCTTGCATTTGGTCATATAGATTCAATGACTTTAAAATTTTCTGATTCTACAATTTGTAAGGGAAGAGTAGTAACAATTGAAAATAAGGATAAAACTGTTCCTGGTGTTTTTACTTGGTATGCTAATGGTGCTTCAGTTAAATTAAATCCTGATAATTATACTTTTAAGGCAAGATACGATAATCTTGGAAAATACGATTTAACGGTGGTTTACAATTACAATGGTTGTGAAATTTCAAAAAATTTACATAATTATTTAAGAGTAAAAGGTGTAAAATCAGAGTTTACCTCCGATGATTATTACCATTGTATGATGCCTCACACGGTTCATTTTAAAAATAAATCAAAGGTTTATGAGCCTGGTAAAATGATTTACCAGTGGATGTATTTTGATAATGGAAAAGTTATCAGAATTTCGAATTTAATTAACGACTCAATAAAAATAAAACAACAAGGCGAATTTGATGTAATGCTTATTACACGCCATTCAAACGGATGTACTGATACATTCAGAAAAAATAAATTTATAAGAAATACACCTATAAAGCCATCATTTGATGCTATACCAAAGGTTGGTTGTGTTGACCAAATTATTAATTTTTCACAAAACACACCTCCAAGTTCATATAAAGTAACAGATGGTTTCAAATGGACTTTTTATGATAAAGATAAAAAATCAATACTTGGTTTTTCAAATTCAAAAAGTCCTACGTTTTCATACCACGATACCGGATTTTACACGGTAAAAATGATAGCAGATAATGGCATTGGATGTATTGATTCAATAGAAAATATAAATGTTATAGAAATTGTTATTCCCAAAATCAATTTTAAAATTGAAAATCCGGTTATTTGCAAAAACGAAAAACTTATTACTATTGGTACTTCTGAGCCTTCAAGGGCAAAATTTCGTTATTTTTGGTATTTAAAAAACAGAATTGATAATACTGAAATTTATTCTGAAATTCCATCTTTAAATATTTCTCTTAATAATCCGGGTGAATATGATTTTAAAATGGTACACCAAATATACAATGGCTGTAGAGATAGTATTGTAAATAATGATTTGATTAAAGTGAATGGAATTGGTGCAGAGATGAAACTTGATACTTTTAATGGATGCACACCACTTACGGTGAAGCCTATTGTAAAAATAAATGAAAATTTTCATTACAATAATCCCGACAACGAAATAAAATATAACTGGACAACCTCAAACAGTGAAAATGTTTCAATTTCTGATAAGTCTGCCAGAAATCCGGAAATTACATTTAACAAAACTGGCGAATATTACATATATCTGGAAGTAACAAACAGCAGCGGGTGCAAACAGTGGCTCACCTCAAAGCCTGTTTATGTTGGAGTAAAAGCTGATTTTTCTATATCTGATGATGTTGTTTGCCCGAATCAAATAATTAATTTAAACGATCGCTCATATCTTTTGCCTACTTCAATAAACTGGATACTATCAAAAGATGCAATAACAAATGATAATTTACTTAACAGTTCAATCAATATTAAATACAATATTGACAATGTAAACAGAGTTGGTCTTATTGCTTCAAAATTTAATATGTGTTTTGACACTGTTTACAAAAACATTAAATCAATAGTTGTGAAATCAAATTTCAAAGCAATTGAAACAGTGATGAAATGTTCACCTGTTTATGCACAGTTCAATTCAAAATCGAGCTATGCAGATTCGTTAATTTGGAATTTTGGGGATAATAATAAAGTTATTACAACCGATACTTTTGTAGCTAATATTTATAGAAATAATACAGGAATAAAACACGGATATATGGTTTCGTTAATTGCAAAAAGCAACGAAGGCTGTAGTGATACTCTTATTAAAAAAGATTATATAAAAGTTGTAGGACCTGTTCCAAAATTCGAAATGCAAAATAATATAGGTTGCGAGCCACTTAATGTAACTTTTATTGATAAAAGCGAAGATGTATTTACTCATTACCTAAGTTATGATGATGGCTCAATGCTTGATACAACCATAGGTATTCATAAATATAATATAGAAAATCGCAGCAATTTGAAAGAAGAACATATTCCAATACTTTATGCTGTTGATTCGTTAGGTTGCAAAGCAGAGTATGTAAGCCCTACTCCAATTATTGTAAAACAAACTTCATGGGCAACATTTTCTGTAAGCGATTCAATAATTTGTCAAGATGAAACCATTACCTTAACTGACAATGCTATTGCAGTTACAAAATCTAATTTTTATAAAAAAGATTCGAGCAGAAATCCAATTAATGAAAAAATTGTAAATTTTAACTCTAATGGAAATTTTTACATTTCGCAAGTAGTTGAAAATACTAACTTTTGTGTAGATAGTATGCAAGTAAAAATACTTGTAAACCCCAACCCGGTTGCCAATTTTGTAAGTTTTGATTCTATCTGCAAGCAAAAGCTAATTACTTTTTATAATACTTCAAAAAGTGATTTTTTATTAACTAAATACAATTGGGAAGTAAAGAGTTATGGCAATTCTACAATTTACAACTCCAAATCTATTAATCATGTTTTTTCAAATGCAGGTGCTAATATTGTTGAACTTACAGTTTATGACCAAAACCAATGTTTTAATACTGTTTCAAAAGTTATAAATGTTCCCAATCCCGAAGATATTCCTTCGGGCCAATTGAGTTTTGTTAGTGTAAACAATAATAATTCAGTTTCTGTAAATACTTTACCTATTACATATCAAAGATTTTTATCGGCTAATTTATATAATGAAAACACCGGCTTGAAGGTTTATAATACTACAAGTAAAGAAATGCAAACATTTGTTTATTCTAATCCGATTGCAAAAGATACATCTGTTTGTTTTGATTACAGAATTACTGATATATGCGGCTATGAAAGTGGCATTGGAGCTAAACATTGTACAATTTACTTAAAAGTTGAAAATAATAAATCTTTTGTTTCTGTAATAAATTGGACTCCATATATAGGCTGGAATAATACAGACAAATATGTTTTATACCGAAAAACTTCTGATGAAATTAATTTTACAGAAATTGCAACTTTAAATTCAAACCAATTTACTTATACTGATTCAGGATTGTGTAATCGTACATATTTTTACTACATTGAAGCTGTAAACGGCAATTTAATTTCAAGAAGCAATTTGTCACAAAGTATTCCAGTTTTTCAATTTCCTCCAAAATATACCGATATAAAAAATGTTTCAGTAAATGAAGATAACTCAATATCTGTAAAATGGGAAGCATCAAAAAACAGCAATTTTAACAATTATTTATTAAGTAGAATTTGTGTAGAAACAAGCAAAATTGAAAACTTCGAGTTGTTTGAAAATTATTACAGAGATTACGATGTAAATACAAACAATTTGAATTATATATATTCAATAGTAGAAACTGATAAATGTGGAAACAGAAGCATTGCAGGCGGTATTGGAAAAAATATTGTAATCAATACCACATCATCAAGCTATTTTACCCAGGCTTACTGGAATACATATAAATCATGGAAAAATGGTGTGAAAGATTATACCCTTCAAATAAAGAAAAATGGTAATTTTTCATCAGTATATACAAGTTCTAATTTAGACAGCATATACTACCACAATCAAACCATTGAAAATATTCATGGAGCGTATTGTTATAGAATAATGGCAGTTTCTTCAGATTTGCAGGACACGAGTTTTTCAAATGTTTCGTGTGTTATTTCACCTTCAACATTGTTAATTGCAAACGCTTTTACACCTAATGGTGATGGTATAAACGAAAAAATTGGGGTAAAATCAATATTTGTAGAAAATTTCACAGATTTAAAAGGGCGTAATTTCTCTTTCAGAATTTACAACAGATGGGGCGAAATAGTATTTGAAACCAATAATATTGACGAAGAATGGGATGGGTATTACAGAGGCGTTAAGGCACAGTCGGGTGTATATATTTACAAAATTAAAGCAATGGGTGCCGACAACCACTCATATTCAATTGAAGGCAATATAAGTTTATTATAGAAAATTAAAAATAGGTATTGCACGAGTAATAGTTTTTTATAAAATTTTTTTCATAGGCATTAGAATTTTTTGTAAGGACGTTGTGAAACGTCCTTTCATTTTTTATTTATTTTTTAGAATTAAATATTCATTATTTTAGCAAAATCAAAAAATGCAGGAATACATAGAACTCATCCCAAAATTATTTGTACCCGAAAATCTAATAAAAATTGGCGGATTGGGCTTACTTATTTTCATTGTATTTGCTGAAACCGGATTGTTTGTGGGTTTTTTTCTGCCGGGCGATTCATTGCTATTTACTGCTGGTATTTTATGCAGCACAGAAGCTTTGAAAGTTGATATTTGGACTTTGATGATATTACTTAATATTGCTGCCGTCTCAGGCAATATTACAGGATATTATTTTGGGAAAAAAGTGGGTCCTAAACTATTCACACGCGATGATTCTTTGCTTTTTAAAAAAAGATATATTTTAATAACCCGAACCTTTTACAACAAATATGGTGGAAAAGCCTTAATTATGGGGCGTTTTTTACCTATAATCCGCACCTTCGCTCCAATTTTAAGTGGGGTTATAATGTTTGATTATAAAAAGTTTTTGACTTATACAATTGTTGGCTCAATTTTATGGACTTCGGCTATGACACTTAGTGCCTATTATCTTGCCAAAGCAATTCCAAATTTAAAAGATCATCTTGGGCTTGTAGTTATTTTTATGATTATTGTTACTGCAATCCCGGTTTTTAGAACTTACCTTAGAGAGAAAAAATCTTCAAAAACTCAACAGAGCAAATAAAAATTACAGGTTTTGAATTTTGATATTTTTTGTAGATATTTAATATATTTATTTAAAAGCAAAAACCTTCACGGTATTCATTCTCCTTATGTTTTCAACTTTGTGAAAAATGTAATTTACAATGATATAAACGAAGCTGTTTTTTGTGAAATAGAACTTTTGAGAAAAGAATTAAAAAAAAACAAGAATATTGTAAAAGGATATGATTTTGGAAAAAATAAAATTATAGAAAAACCTATTTCGCAAATAGCCTTAAATGCTGCCAAAAACAAAAAATACTGCCGATTACTTTACAGAATAGTAAAATGGAAAAATCCGAAAACATCAATAGAAATTGGCACTTCGCTTGGTTTAAGTACTTTGTACATTTCAAAAGCTATTGAACCAAAATCTAAACTATTTACACTCGAAGGGAATAAAAGTATTGCCGAAATTGCTTTCTCAAACTTGAAAAAATTAAATGCTACAAATACCGAAATTATTCAAGGTAATTTTGATGATACGATTAAACCCTTGATTGATAAAATTACTGAAATAGATTTAGTTTTTTTTGATGGCAATCACCATTATCAGCCCACAATTAATTACTTTGAAATTTGTCTGCAAAAAGCATCACCCAATGCAATTTTTGTTTTTGATGACATAAACTGGTCGGCAGATATGCAAAAAGCATGGAGAACAATAAAATCACATCATTTGGTAAATCTTACTTTAGATTTATATTTTTTTGGAATAGTGTTTTTGGGAGATAGAATTACAAAAGAAAATTTTGTAGTAAGATTTTAAATAATCAAATTTGGTCATATTTTTCAAGTAATGTGCAAAATGTTTTAAAATCTTTTGGATATGGTGCCTCTAAACAATATTTTTTACCGCACAATTCAAAGTTTAAACTAAAAGCATGTAGTGCTACTCTATTTATTATAGGTTTTTCATCCTCAAATTTGCCTAATTTGAATTTTCGCTTAAATGATGAAAGCAAAGGCATTTCGGCACCATACCTTTCATCGGCAGATATTGGTGCATTTACCGATTTGAGATGTACCCTTAATTGATGTAGTCTGCCTGTTATTGGTTTACATTCTAATAAAGTAAAATGCTTGTAAACTTTTAAAGTATTAATTATACTTAGAGATTCTTTTCCTCCTCCAAAATCAATTTTCGAAAAACCTTTTGAATTTGTACTTAAAGGCTTATTTATTTCAAAGTTTTTAAAATTGTGATTGCCCTGGCAAATTGCATGATAAACTTTCGAAATTTTTCTATGTTCAAAAAGTATGCTTATTTCTCTATAAATTTCATTGTTTTTTGAAAATAAAATTATCCCAGATGTTTCTTTATCAAGACGGTGACAAACCTGTAAATCGGTATTGTAACTTTTTGCAAGTCTTAAAAGTGATATTCTTTCAGTTTCGCGTTCGTCAAGGGTTGATAAAAATGCAGGTTTGTTCAATGCAAGAATATTTTCATCTTCAGCAATTATTAATTCGGCTATCTTATAATATTCTTTTTTAATGATGTTTATTTTTTATTAAAAATTCAACCTTTCAATAACATTTTCAAACGAAAGTTTTTCCTGAGTTCTATGCTTTAAATTTTTTAATGTTAATACTCCCGTATTTATCTCTTCTTCACCTGTTATAATTACAAAGTCAATCTCCTTTTTTTCTGCATATTCAAATTGCTTGTTAATTTTTTTAATATCAGGATATACTTCGGCAGAAATACCGTTGTTTCTTAGCTCAGCAGCTTTTTGGAAGTTATAAATTTGTCCGTTTTTATCAAAATGACATAGCAAAACTTTAACATCTGAAGTTCTAATATGATTTAGCAATTTTAATTTTTCCATAATATCGTAAATCCTGTCAATACCAAATGAAACACCTACTCCTGAAACATCTTTCAAGCCAAAAACTTCGGTTAAATTATCATACCTTCCGCCTCCCGCAATACTTCCAATTGTTTCTTCATTGCTCTTTATTTCAAAAATGCAACCTGTGTAGTAATCAAGTCCTCGAGCAAGCGAGAGGTCTATCATTACGGCTTTTTCATTTAATTCTGATTTTTCGAGATATGAATAAATTTCATAAAATTCATTACATCCGGCTATAGCTTTGGGGTTTGTTAAAAAAATATCTTTTAATTGATTTATTCCATTTGTATCAAAGGTATATTTTTTTAATATCTTCTTCAATTCCTCAATTTGTTGATTTGATAATCCTAAACTTTCAAAATCTAATTTCAAACTCTCAAAATCGTTTTTATCCAACTTGTCAATAATGTTTGTAAACCTTGTAAACTCTGATAAAATTTGATATTTTTCTGCAATTGCTTCCAATATTTTTCGATTATTTATAAATATTGTAACATTAAGATTAAGCGTTTTAAAAATTTCAACAGCCATCGAAATAATTTCAGCTTCGTTCATAAGGCAATTAGTTCCTAAAGTATCAATATCACATTGCCAAAATTCGCGGTACCTGCCACGTTGTGGGCGGTCAGCCCGCCACACAGGCTGCATTTGGTATCTTTTGAATGGAAAAACTATTTCATTTCTGTTGCTTGCCACAAATCTGGCAAGGGGCACAGTCAAATCGTATCGCAATCCCTTTTCACAAATAAATCGTAAAATTTTTTCCGATTGTTTATTCTTCCATGTTTCATCATCAACTTTTGCAGCAAAATCGCCTGAGTTTATAACTTTAAAAAGTAATTTGTCACCTTCATTACCATATTTTCCTGTTAAAGTTTCAAGCTGTTCTAAAGCCGGAGTTTCAAGGGGCATAAATCCGAATTTTTTAAAAACTGATTCAATAATATTTAAAATGTACTTTCTTTTTACAAGTGTTTCGGGTGGAAAATCTCTTGTCCCTTTGGCGTTTGAAAATTTCATTAATTTTAAATATTTCAGTTTTCAGTTGGCAAAGTTAATTACAAACTCTTGTTTGAATAGAAAATTTATAACTTTTAGCAAATAATTTTAAAAATTATTATTGTTTTTAATTTCCTTTGTAAAAAAAAATTAATAATATGAAACGATCAACAATCATTGTACTGGTATTAGTTATTTTATCTATATTGTTTGTGGGAGGATGTAATACATACAACAATTTAGTAAGTAAAAGAAACGAAGTTGACAACAAATGGGCTGATGTTCAATCTCAGTATCAACGTAGATTAGACCTTATCCCTAATCTGGTAAAGACTGTAAAAGGTTATGCTGATTTTGAAAAAAGTACACTTCAGGCAGTAGTTGAAGCAAGAGCAAAAGCTACAAGTATAAATGTAACAGCCGACAACCTTGATGAAGCAACAATTGCAAAAATTAATGCACAAATGGGTAATGTAAATAGTGCTTTAAGTCGTTTGCTGGCAGTTGTAGAAAATTATCCCAATTTAAAAGCAGACCAAAATTTCTTAAAACTTCAAGACGAACTTGCAGGAACTGAAAACCGCATTGCCGTTGCTCGAGATAATTTTAATGAAGTTGTAAAATTGTACAATAACGCATGTCAAAGGTTTCCGGCAGTGATATTTGCAAGTATTCTTGGGTTCAAATCAAAACCATATTTCAAAGCTGATGAAGGAGCCGAAAAAGCACCTAAAGTTGAATTTTAGATGATGAACCGTCCTTTTTCTGAAGAAGATGAAAAAAAAATCATAAAAGCTATTGCTGATGCCGAAAGTGGCACATCGGGCGAAATAAGAGTGCATATTGACAAATATTGCAAAACAGATCCTTTGCTAAAAGCAAAAAATCTATTTTCTGATTTTAAAATGAATGAAACCGACCTAAGAAATGGTGTAATTATTTACGTTTCGTTGCTCGATAAAAAACTTGCAATTTTTGGTGATAAAGGAATAAATGAAAAAGTGGATGACAATTTTTGGAACTCTACATTGCAAATTATGAAAACATCATTTACAAATGGCAAAATTGCCGATGGAATTATAGAAGGGCTTTGCGAAGCAGGTAAAAAACTTAAAGAACATTTTCCGAAATCTGACAACGATACAAACGAATTACCTGATGAAATCACTTTCGGTTAAAATCTATATATTTTTAGTTCTGCTTTTTAATACATTAGTGCTTCGGGCATTTGATGTACCAGCAAAACCCGAAGGAAGTACACGGTATATTAATGATTATGCAAATCTTTTGAGCAATGAAGAAGAACGATACCTCAATATAAAATTACAGAGATATTGGGATAGCACTTCTACAGATTTGGTAGTTGTAATTTTAGAGACCATAAATGGCGAAGAACCTTTTGATGTAGGCTTGAAAATATACAACACATGGGGAATTGGCACAGCATCAAAAGACAATGGCATTTTGATACTAGTTGCTTATGAAAATGACGACCCTGCCAAACGCAAAATTTGGATAACTACAGGAAAAGGAGCCGAAGGTTTTTTACCCGATGGTGCAGCAGGAAGTATCATTAGAGATGTAATGGCTCCATCATTTAAAGAAAAAAAGTATGGAAAAGGGATAAATGATGCTATAGACCAGATAATTGCCAGGTCAAAAGGCGAATATAAAAACGAAGAGAAAGAACCTAAGAAAAAAATGTCTGTTTGGTTGATTATATTAATAGTTGTGATACTTTTAATAATTTTTTCGAGAAATTCAGGGCCAGGATCATATACATACGGTGGGAGAGGTTTTATGGGACCGTCAACTATGTGGGGAGGATTTGGTGGCTCAGGTGGTGGCGGAGGTTGGAGTGGTGGCTTTGGTGGTGGTTCATCGGGTGGGGGTGGAGCAGGTGGTAATTGGTAGTTGGCTTGTGGAGTTGAAAGGTTATTGAATTATTTAATTATGCTCAATTTTATAAATATAGACAAAGTACTTTTTATTGATATTGAAACAGTACCTCAGGTTGCAAAATTTGATGAACTTGATGATAAATGGAAAGAACTTTGGACAAAAAAATCATCATCAATTTCTAAAAACAACGAAACTCCTGATGAATTGTACAATAAAGCAGGTATATATGCCGAGTTTGGTAAAATTATTTGTATTTCTACAGGATTTTTAAATAAAACAGGAAATCAATGGAGTTTTAGGGTAAAATCATATTTTGGGGAAAACGAAAAAAAACTTCTTACTGAATTTTCATCCCTTTTAAACAAATATTTTTCTGATACAGGCAAATTGCTTTGTGCACACAATGGTAAAGAATTTGATTTTCCGTTTATAGCCCGAAGAATACTTATAAATGAATTACCATTGCCATCAGTGCTTGATTTGGCGGGCAAAAAGCCTTGGGAGGTAGCACATATTGATACAATGGAACTTTGGAAATTTGGCGATTTTAAAAGTTTCACCTCACTTGATTTACTCTCTACAGTTTTTGGTATTTCATCATCAAAAGACGACATAGATGGCAGCATGGTTTATGATGTGTATTATAACGAACCTGAAGGCTTGGAGAGAATAAAAAGATATTGCGAAAAAGATGTAATTACACTTTCCAGAATTTTGCTTAAAATGGGTGGATTTGATATTTTTAAAGACGAAGATATTGTTTTGCTGAACTAAAAAATTAAATAAATGATCATAACTTTTACTCCAAAAAATTGGAAAGATTACCAACTTATTGATAGCGGGAATTTTGAAAAACTTGAGAAATTCGGAAAATATACTTTGCGAAGACCCGAACCACAAGCAATTTGGAAAAAATCATTATCTGAAAATGATTGGAAAAAGCAAACCGATGCAATGTTTGTGCAAAAGGGCAGTCATAGTGGCAATTGGTTTAAAAATTCAAATTTTAAAGAACCTTGGGAATTAAAATACAAATTGGACGAAACCATTTTGACGTTTAAGCTAAATCTTACATCGTTCAAGCACGTGGGAATTTTTCCAGAACAAGCCGAAAATTGGGATTTTATTTATTCAAAAACAAAAATAATAAGCCAAAAAGTTAACGCTCCAAAAATACTTAACTTGTTTGCATATACAGGAGGTGCAAGTCTTGCAGCAAAAGCAGCAGGAGCAGATGTAACACATGTAGATTCTGTAAAACAAGTAATAAACAAAGCAAACGAAAACCAAAAATTATCGGGTTTGTCAAACATTAGATGGGTAATAGAAGATGCCATGAAATTTGCCGAACGCGAATCAAATCGCGGAAATTTATATAATGGTATTGTATTAGATCCGCCTGCCTATGGCATAGGTGCAAAAGGTGAAAGATGGAAACTCGAAGATATGATTGATAATTTGCTTGGTACCTTAAGTAAAATTTTAACTAAAGAGAATAATTTTTTTGTGCTAAATTCTTACTCTTTGGGCTTTAGCAGCATAATTATAAAAAACTTAATCGAAAGTAATTTTAATAATTTAAAAAATATTGAATCAGGCGAACTCATTCTTAAGAGTAAGCATGGTTTTGAATTACCTCTTGGAGTTGTAGGTAGATTTTTTAATGCTTAAAACTATTTTTTTTAAACAATTTCATTACAACCTTTATCTGAAATTTAAAATACATAACTTTGCGATAATTATTGAAAATATAAAAATATGAAGTTTTTTATTGATACTGCAAATCTTGACCAAATTAACGAAGCCCATGATTTGGGCGTATTAGATGGTGTAACTACAAACCCTTCGCTTATGGCAAAAGAAGGCATTACAGGCGAAAAAAATATAAAAAATCACTACAAAGCCATTTGTAATATTGTTGGCGATAATGTAAGTGCCGAAGTTATTTCTACAGATTTTAATGGGATGATAAAAGAAGGAGAAGAACTTGCATCAATTGATAATAAAATAGTAGTAAAAATACCCTTAATAAAAGATGGCATTAAAGCAATAAAGTATTTTTCTGAAAAGGGTATAAGAACAAATTGTACACTTGTGTTTTCGGCAGGTCAGGCAATATTAGCCGCCAAAGCAGGTGCAACATTTTTATCACCATTTATTGGTAGAATAGATGATACAAACTGGGACGGAATAGAACTTATACAACAAATTGCTACGATTTATGCTGTTCAAAATTTTAAAACAGAAATTCTTGCAGCAAGTGTTAGAAATTCGCTTCATATTGTAAAATGTGCCGAAGCCGGTGCTGATATTGTTACTTGTCCGTTACCTGCTATTTTAGGTTTATTAAAACATCCGCTTACTGATATTGGGCTTGCCCAATTTCTTTCAGACCATAAAAAAGCCAACGGCTAAAATAATAAATATTGAAAAATATTGTAATAATACCTACCTATAATGAGATTGAAAATATCAGTCGAATGATAGAAAAGGTGTTTTCATTGCCTTTAGCTTTTGAATTGCTTGTGATTGACGATGGTTCGCCCGATGGTACTGCAAATGTTGTAAAAAAATATCAAGAAAAATTTTCAGACAAGCTGCATTTAATTGAAAGAAGCGAAAAATCGGGGCTTGGTACTGCTTATATTGCCGGATTTAAATGGTGTCTTGAAAGAAATTACGATTTTATATGTGAAATGGATTGCGATTTTAGTCATAATCCCGATGATTTGATTAGACTTCAAAAAACCTGCTCTGAGCAAGGGGCTGATCTTGCAGTTGGTTCACGGTATGTAAATAACCTGGTAAATGTGGTAAATTGGCCTATGGGCAGAGTATTGCTGAGCTATTTTGCCAGTATGTATGTAAGAATTATTACCGGAATGAAAGTAATGGATACTACTGCAGGTTTTGTTTGCTACAGTAGAAAGGTGTTACAAAAAATAAACCTTGAAAAAATTAAATTTAAAGGTTACGCTTTTCAAATTGAAATGAAATTTACAGCCATAAAATACGGTTTTAAACTTGTAGAAATTCCTATAATTTTTACTGACCGATCTGCAGGCGAAAGCAAAATGAGCAAGGGTATAATAAAAGAAGCATTTTGGGGTGTAATACAGCTAAAAGTGAATAGCTGGTTCAAAAAATGGGATTAGTTTTTTAAATATTTTTCGGCTTTTGCCAAATCTTCGGGAACATCAACGGCTAAGCTTTGAAAATCAGTTTCAAGAACTTTTATCAGGTAACCGTTTTCGAGCCAACATAATTGTTCAAGATTTTCAATTTTTTGAAGAATTGATTCCGGCAATCTAACAATATCCATCAATATATTTTTTTTAAATCCATAAACTCCCAAATGCTTATAAAAGGCATGAAAACTGCTTATTGAAGAGCTTTTATCTCTAATGAACGGAATAGGACTTCGGCTGAAATACAAAGCAAAATCATCAGTATCTGTTACAACTTTTACAACATTCTGATTGTTGAATTCTTCTTCATTTTCAATTTTTTTCTTCAAAGTACTTATTCCTGTGCCTGGGTCTTTAAGAGCATTGGCTACTTGCATAATTTGTTGTGGCTTAATAAAAGGTTCGTCCCCTTGTATGTTTAAAACAAATTCAGGGTCAAAACTAAGGTGTGTTATTGCTTCGGCTACTCTTTCTGTTCCGTTTATACAATTTTCAGAAGTCATAATTACTTCGCCTCCCCACGATTTCACATGATCGTAAATTCTTGAATCATCAGTTGCTACTGCAACAAAATCAAGCCCCACTGACGAAACTATTTCATAAACACGCCTAACCATAGACACTCCGCCAATTGTGGCTAATGGCTTGCCTGGAAATCGCGAAGAGTTATACCTTGCAGGAATTATTGCTACACTTTTCATTTTTTAATGCAAATTTATTCTTTTAACCCCAATTCAGTTTTAGAATTAGCTAATGAGATTTTAATTTGTTTTCAATTCCCATTCCAAAAAGTGCAAAATCGTATTTTACAGGGTCGTTTGCATCAAATAGTTTTAAATTTTCGGTAAGTTTTTCAGCATTTTGCCAGTTTCCTTTTTCAGAATTTAATAAACTTAGCGAATTAGATGTTCGAATTACATGAACATCAAGCGGGCATACGAGTTGCGAAGGTTTTATTTTTTTCCAAATTCCAAAATCAACGCCGTTATTATCATTTCTAACCATCCACCTCAAGTACATATTTAATCTTTTACATGCCGAATTTTTTAAAGGTGTTGAAATATGTTTTTTTGTTCTTTGTGGTGCAAAGTCAAAATCAAAACAAAAATTATGAAAACTTATTAATCCTGTTTTAATGTTTACTATTGTGTTTTCGGGTAAAAACAATGTTTCTAAAGATTGTTTTTTTTTATAAACTCTTTTAAAAACTTCAATAAAAAACAATAAATCGGTACTATTAAAAGTACGGTGAACGAATTTATCAAATTTTTTCAAGTCAATTTCAGAATGATTAACAATAAAATCATAAGGTGTAAAATCCATAAGTTGCATCAAGCGATTGCAGTTGTTTATTATAGTTTTTCTGTTACCCCATGCTAAAATAGCCGCAAAAAAACCTGCAATTTCTATATCTGAATTTTTTGAAAAGCGGTGTGGAATACTAATGGGGTCATTTTCTATAAAATTTTTATTGTTGTATAATAACACTTTGCTGTCAAGCAAATCCTTTAATTTTTCATAATTCATAAATGTTTGAAAGGCGAATTGTTGTTATGTATTTTTATAGCATATCTTGTTATTAGCACACCTATTAATAATGATACAAATGCACCTATTTTAATTAATGGAAAATTTTTGATAAATAGAAAATAATCATAAGCCCCATGTAGAATTACAGCCCCAAATATTGCTTTAACTGTATTAGCAAAAACATTTCCTTCAAACTTTGCTTTACTTAGGTAATACCCCATTACTGCAGCAAATGTAGAATGTGCCGGAACAGCAGTAAATGCACGCAAAATTCCAACATGGTTACCACTTTCAAAAACATAAAATATATTTTCTACAAAAGCAAAGCCAAGCGAAACGGTTACGCTATACAAAATTCCATCGTAAGGTTCGTCAACATAAGATTTTATAATAATACCTCTTACGAAGTAATATTTGCTGATTTCTTCGCTAAACCCAACAACTATAAAGGCATAAAATGCCATAGATATATTACTGCGGCTGTCTAATTTCCAACTATCCCACAACGTTTCTAAAACAATTGCCGGAATAATACTAAAACAACCTGCAATAAATGCGTATAATAGCATTTTAAGTGGTTCTTTTTGAAATTTATCTTTATGATAAAACCAAAACAATATAAAAACTACAGGTGCTGCGGCAATTGCAAGTGATATTAACATTTTTCCAATGCTTGATTTAGGTCGTTTATCAAATCATCAATATCTTCAATTCCTACACTTAGTCTTATTAATGAATCAAGCAAGCCTGATTTAATTCTTTCTTCACGTGGTATTGATGCGTGTGTCATTGTTGCCGGATGACCACAAAGTGATTCTACGCCACCTAGCGATTCGGCTAAGGTAAATAATTTTGTTGCTGAAAGAAATTTATGTGCATTTTCGATTGAATCATTTTTTAATGTGAACGAAAGCATTCCACCAAAGTCTTTCATCTGTACTTTTGCAATTTCATGGTTGTTGTGATTTGTAAAACCGGGCCAATAAACTTTATCTACTTTATTATTTTTAGATAAAAATTCTGCAATTTTTTTTCCATTTTGGCAATGTCTTTCCATTCTCACATGAAGTGTTTTTATCCCTCTTAAAACAAGGAAACAATCTTGAGGACCCGGCACCGCACCGCATGAGTTTTGTATAAATGCAAGTTTTTCGTGTAATTGTATGTTGTTGCCAATTAGTGCACCCATTACAACATCAGAGTGTCCGTTTATGTATTTAGTAACACTGTGCATTACTATATCTGCTCCAAGATTAAGTGGATTTTGCAAATATGGCGAAGCAAAAGTATTGTCAACTGCAGAAATAATATTGTTCTCTTTACAAATTTTAGTTATAGCTTCAATGTTTATTATGTTTAACATTGGATTTGTAGGTGTTTCTATCCAAACTAATTTTACATTTGGATTTATCAAATTTTTTAGATTATGTACATTGCTTAAATCTGTAAAATGAAATTTGATATTGTAGTTTTCAAAAATTTTTGTAAATATCCTGTAAGTTCCGCCATATAAGTCGTTGCTTGCAATTACTTCGTCGCCAGGTTTCATCAATTTTGTAACAGCATCAATTGCTCCCATTCCACTGCTAAAGCATAATGCCCAATTTCCGTTTTCCAATGCAGCAAGATTGTTTTGTAGTGCTGTACGAGTAGGGTTATGAGTTCTTGAATATTCAAATCCTTTATGAATGCCAGGTGCTTTTTGTGCATAAGTGGAGGTTTGATAAATAGGTGTCATTATTGCACCTGTTTCAGGGTCGGCATGAACACCGGCATGTATTAATTTGGTTGCAAATTTCATTTTGCAAATTTATTAAAATGAACAATATTACTTTATAATATTTAAAGCCCAAAGATACTTTTATGGGCATTTAACAAATAAAAACTAAATAGAATTCTAAGGCAAAATTTCTTTTACCCAAAATATAAATTCAGAATTTCCATGCTCGGCAATGTAGCTTCGAGCTTCTTCACGTGTTGAAAATTTGCCGATTGCTACATTAAATTGATTTTTTACATTGTCTTTTACAACAAAAGCTTCGTAACCTAATTTGTTGAGTTTTGCAACATAATTATTTGCATTTGTTTCCATGCTGAAAGCCCCTGCTACTGCATAAAATCTTTTATCTGTTTCAATTTTTTCAGTTGGTTTTGGAGCAGTTTTTTTAGTGTCATTGGGTTTTGTAAAATCAGGTTCTGTTTTATGAGGTTCTCTTTCTTCTATTTCCTTTTTTGGTTCTTCCTTTTCTTTTATTCTTACTTCTTTAATTACAACCAAAGTATCTCTTACTCTTACAACTTTTGGCATTTTTGGTTCTGTTTTTTCTTTTATTTCAGGCTTTGTTTCCTCATTTTTTTTCGATTTTAAGTTGGGAGTATAAGTTATCAAAATTTCATGTGAATTTCCTTTGCTTGACATTGATTTTAAAAATGCTTTTTCATACAGGTAGCCAACTTTCACATCTTGCAAAGCCCATACTCCGGCTGAAACTGAAAATGATGAACCTGGTCTTAGCATTAATCCGCCCCAGAGTTTACCGGTTTTTTCGGCTAATAAATTTATATCAATTCTAAATGGCATTGATTTTTGAGCTTGCCAGTAAATAAGTGGTGCAATTTTAAAATCTTCGGTATTTGAAATATAATATTTTAAATAGCCATTTACTGAAAAACGATTTTTAAATTCCATACTTCCACTTAATGCTTCGCCCATATTATTTTTGCTGTTTAAAATATTTTGCAAAGCAATGCCAATATCTACTTTTGAATTTACAAAACTCAATCCTGTTCTTAAATCAACTGTTGATTTGTAGTTTCCAAATAGTGAAGTGTAAAAAGGGTCGTTATAATCATTTGGCAAAACCTCTGAAGTATTTGTAGATATAGATGAAAAATCAAGCCCTAAGCCCAACCTCAAGTTGTTTTCTTCGCCTGCATCTTTCAAACTGTATGCATAATTAAGCCCCAAAGTACTTTTTTTGATAAATGGTGCTTTTTCTTGCCAGAAAAACCCTCCAAAAGCTGATTTGTGCGATTCGGGCGACAATGTAAATGAACCTATCATGGCTTCTGGGCTTCCGTTTATGCCTGTCCAGTATTTCCTTCCTGCAAGAGTAATATTTAATGGATTTACTGTTTTTGAAACTGACGGGTTTGAAACATTAAGGAAAAATGGAGTGAACCCAAATAAAGGATTTTGTTGTGAAAAAGCTTTATTTGAAAAGAAAACACTAAATATTAATATTATTTTAACTAAATTTCTCATTGTTTTATTTTATTATGTTTAGAATACCTGTGAAAACTTCGTTAGTAATTTTATGTTCTATTATAAAAATGTAATATCCGTCAGGCAAGTCTTTGTCATTTCTGGTACCTCCCCAATCGTTTTGATATGATTCTGATGAGTAAACCATAAGACCTTCGCGTGTAAATACTTTAACTCTACAGTTTTCGGGGTCTGAAATATTGCTCAAAACCCATTTATCATTTTCTCCATCACCATTCGGTGTTAATAAATTAGGTATCGGTGAAATATTTTCAGAATTTACTTTCAATGTCATTGAATCATAAGCCTCACAACCTTCAATATTGTATGCTCTTACAATGTATTTTGTAGTAGCAAGAGGTCGGGCAGTGGGGGTTAAAATTGTAGCATCGTCTAACCATGTATCGGGTATCCATTCTACCATTCCGTTTGATGTAGCTTGTAATTTTACGAATTTACCTGGTAGAACTGTATAGTCGTTGCCTGCGTCAACAACTGGAACAGGAATTACATTAACTTTTATACTATCAGAAACAAAGCATTGTGGCGAAGAATAAAGTGTGCCTTTAACAGAAAAATTATTTTTAATTTTTATTGAATCATAATTATTGCCATCATTCCAAATTATTACACCTTTTGATTTTGTAATTTTTGCTAAAATACTATCTCCATTGCAAATGGAAGTATCGCCACTTGGGGCAAGTTTTAATACCGGTTTTAATGGTGAATTAATATAGATTGTCAAAGTATCCCAGCAACCATTATTTAATGTGGTTTTGAGCAAAGCTTTATGAATACCCGAAGTTGTTGGGTTGTAATTATAAATAACGCCTGTATATAAACTTGTGTCAATTTTCCATTCTGATTGGCTAATTAAAGTAGAAGGAGGAATTATTGATGTATTATTTAGCTGAATAGTTTTTGGATAGCAAGGTTGTGTGGCATTGTATTGCAATTGTGGCTTGGGTAGAATATTTATATCTTCATAAACGGTATCAGTAAGCCCAAATTTATTTTTTACAACGAGTGAAATTGTATATTTTCCAATTACAGGAAATTTTTTAATTATTTTCATTGAATTGTCAGGAGTAGGAACAATCGAAGGTCCATTTATTTTCCATTCCCAATTGTTAATAGCACTGTCAGACCTCGAATTTTCGGCAGAAATTATAATGCTGTCGTTTATGCAATTTCCTTTTGTACTTATGAGTCCAACTGGATAATATGGGTTTAAAATATTATTACCACCTTTAGCATTTCCTACTGTGTAAATACCAAAACCTGTACCCGAACTTGAGCTTATGATCCTGCCATTAGAAACAAAGTCACCTTTGCCGCCAATATCGGTTGTAATTGATGCTTTATTATAAATAACTCTTAAATTTTTTGGGTCATTAACCAAATCATTAATTGCCGTAGTGCTGTAAGTTAAACCAACACTATCAGTCATAAAACTTCCTGAATTTAAGGGGTCTGTTATTTCCCAGTATTTCATCGTCGAAATGTGTGTTATGCCCGAAGGAATGTTGCTAATTGGCGCCAAACCTTTCAAAACTTTAAAACCAAAATCAGAGTACGCATTTACCGATTGCCATTTGAAAAAGATGTAAAATGGTCTGTAATCATTTCCTACACCAATTGGAATTGTATCTGCAATATTGTAATTGTAAGGCAAGTTTACATATCTTATGTATAAAGGTCCATTTACATAACTATTAATATTGCCTTTGCTAAGTACAGAACTAAAATTATTTCTATAACAAATTAGTGTATCAGAATTTGTGGTTTCAATAATACCAGTATTCAAAACCAAACCTTCGCTTAAGCTAAATCTGCCATGCAGGTACAATGTTGCAGAAATGTCGTCCATAGTAATTTTGCTTATTCCGGCATCGCGGTGTGTAAAAAAATGAATAGGTTTTTTAATATATAATTCTTCGTTATTAGTAAAACTATCAATAAAAATATTCCAATTATTGCTCGCTTTGTTATATGCACGGTTTACAAAAATATTTCCATCGTTACCTGTAACAAAAAGGCATGTATTTTTAATGTTTACCCAACCCAAAATACTTTTGTCCATAAAATGTCTAATTCTATCTTCGGTTCTAAATGCTTCTTTACCGGTTAACAAATTACCCAAAGTGCCATTAAACGAACAATTTGAAGCATCAATATTCCAAGTTGGAATTTCGCCATTAAGACTAGAATCTAAATAAAAGTAATAACCATCTAAGTTCGAAAAAACTGTATTTCCAGGGTCAATTAATGAATTGCCAATTGAAAATACTCCGTGTTTCCCCTGTAAAATTTTATTATCTGTAAGTTTTAATGTAAGCAATCCACCCTCAGAATATGCTAAAAAAGCTACGCTGTCAATTGTTTGCAGTTTTGTATTAGTAATATTATATGATACAGCCGGAGCTATAATAGGTTGGTAAAACAAATATCCAATGTTTGAATTAAAAATTGAGTTATCAGTAAATTTTATTATAAAATCATTAGTACAGTTATTTATTAAAAATGCCTTGTTTGATTGGCTTACCACAGAATTATTAATATCAAAAGTGCATTTTGAGCTATTATCTAAAAACTCAAATGCATTAAAAGAAATATTTGTGTCAAATTGCAACACACCCAAATATTCAAAAATCCAATTATCTGTATTTGAAGAGAAATTAGTAACTTGAACGCCCTTGTTTTCAGCTTTTATAATGGTTTGAGAACAATAAATATTGTTATTGGTTTTATCAGAAAAGTTGTTAATCAATATACCGGTTCCCGTAGAATCAATTTTTACATTAAAAATATCCGAATAAAAGTTATCTAAAATTGAAACTCCAACTGAGTTGTTTTCTCCGCAAGTTATCAGAGAGTTTTTAAGTAAATTTTTTCCTGATGAAAAAACACCACTGCTAAAGGCAATGCCCGAATGATAGAAATTTCTGAGTATCAAATTATTTAGTTTCAAATCAGAATACATACCTTGTGCAGCGATGCAATAACCAATTTCGAATTGTTGGTCATATTTTGTTGACGAAATAAGGTTATTAGGGTTGTTACCGCTTACACAAATACCGTCAATTTCTATACAACAAGATTGAATTTCAATTGCAGAATTTCCAGAAATTCCAGTACCAATAAATGTACCGGGTGGTACAATTACAGTTTCAGCATTTCGGGCTTGTTTAACAGGGTCTATGCCCCAATTGTTCCCTCTTAAAACCATAGTTTTGTTTAGAATGAGAAACTCTTCATATATCCCTTCAGATATATAAATTGTATCATTTGGTGATGCAGCAAAATATGCTGCTGCGATACTTTTCTTAGGTCCAACATTCCCAGGCCCGACTACAATAGAAAGACCATCGTTGTTGTCATCACCAAAATTAACATTTACAAACCATTGCGTTGCAAAGCTCTTACTTGTAAATAACAGAATCGAAATAATGATTAATTTTACTTTCATAATCAATAATTGTTATGCAAATTAAAAGTTTAAAAACAAATAATTTAATTTATTTTTTTTAATATATGTTAATAACTTTCAATTAACTATGTCTTTTTTTAATTTTATGATAAAAAATATGATATTGTATTCCCAAAATTAGAATTAAGAATGAATTTTGAGAGATAAACAAAAATGAAATATACTAAAATATAGAATCTCATGAAAAATAAATACGCTTAAAATCAATTATTTAAAAATACATTTTCTAAAATTAAATGTTTATGGAACGGATATTGTAAGTGCTTCATCAAATTTTAATGCTTACGATTATGAGAAAAAATACTACACTACTATTTACTTTTTTTATTGCATTTTTTTTGATTTCTATCAGCAATAATAAAGTACTCGCATGTCAAGAATGTGGAATTACATCTGTTGGGACCATAGCCGGTCCCTCAAGTGTTTGTAAAGGTGATACTGCTGTATTTACCTTTAGCGGTACTAACTGCTTAAAAAGCGGATGCGTTTTAGAACGCATCACTTACGTTTATTCTGGCAGTACATTAATTTATCAATCATCTGTAAACACTACAAGTTCACAGGAAATTATTTTGCAAACCCCAGGAACGTACTCAGTTTATGCAAAAGTTCGTGCCCAAGGTTACTCTTACTGGTGCAAAACCAACACTTTGTGCTTTAAGGTAAATGCTTTGCCCGATAAGCCAACATCCAGTTGTACAACTTTGTCAAAATGTGCAAATCAATCATTTACTTTATCTGCAACCCCAGCTTGCAGTTCTGTTGTTAAGTGGTATAAAGGTTCCACTTATCTTGGTTCAGGAAATTCAATAACACTTTCTGAATCAACAGCAGGTACACATACTTATAGTGCATATAGCTATAATTCTTATACTGGTTGCACAAGTTCATCTTCACTTTCATTTACTGTAACTGTAATTGCAAGTCCATCAAATTTAGTAATTAACGCACCTTCAACAGCTTATGTTGGCGAAGCTATTTCAATTTCAGGATCAGCAAGCGGAACAGGCAATACATTTAACTGGACTTTTGGGAGCAATTCATCACCATCAACCGGAACCGGAGCAGGTCCATTTAATGTAACATATTCTGCCGTTGGAAAAAAGGAAGTTAAAATGACTGTAAGCAATGGAACTTGCTCTGCAAGTATTATGGAAGAAATTACTGTATGTCCAAAAGCAATTATTTCAGGACCTGAAACGGCATGTGAAAATGTATCAATTTCATACTCTGCAACTGATATGGGATCGAGTGCAATATACAACTGGAGTTTTGGAAATGGTGCAACACCAGCAACAGCCACAGGAAAAGGACCTCACAGCGTTTCATATTCTACCGGAGGTACAAAAACAGTTAGTCTTACAGTTACAGATTGTAATTTGAAATCTTGTACAAGTACTGCTACAAAAACAGTAAATATTAACAATATTTCAAATCCTGTAATTAATTCTGAAAACTCTGTAGCAAAAGGGGATACATTATATGTTTCAGGCTCAGCTTCAGGGTCAAACCTAACTTACTCATGGAATTTTGGAGCTAATGCCACTCCTGCAACAGCTACTGGTGCAGGTCCTCATAAAGTGGTTTATTCTGCAACAGGTACAAAAGCTATTAAAATGCTTGTAAGCAGTGGAACAGGATGCTCAACATCAGTTACAAAAAATATTGTTGTTTGCCCTAAAGCAATTATTAATGGACCTTCATCTGCTTGCAAAAACACATCTATGTCTTTTGTGGCTACTGATATGGGTAGCGGAACAATTTACACCTGGAATTTCGGTTCGGGTGCTACTCCTGCTACTGCTACAGGAATAGGACCTCATAATGTTTCATATTCAACAACCGGTACAAAAACAGTATCACTTAATGTTGGAAATTGTAATTTTACATCTTGCTCTAACACAGCTACTAAGACAATCCAAATAAATGGTGTAGAAAATATTTCAATAATTGCAAATTCTACTGTGCTTTTAGGCGATACATTGTATGTAAGTGGTACAGCATCTGGTTCAAATCTTACATATTCATGGAATTTTGGAAGTGGTGCAAATCCACAAACTGCAACAGGTGCAGGACCCATTAAAGTTGTTTATTCTTCAATTGGCGATAAAACAATTTCTCTAACTGTTTCAAGCGGAGGAAGTTGTTCGTCAAGTAAAACTAAAGTTATAAAAGTATGCGATGGTTTTAAAATCAATTCAAAAAATACAGAATGTGTTAATAAATCATTCAGTATAAGTGCAAGTACATTAAGTGGAAATTCATGTCAAACATGTTCAAATTTAACTTGGAATTTTGGTTCGGGTGCTGTTCCTCAAACAGCCACAGGCTTAGGTCCTCATTCAGTTAAATATACCACAACCGGTACAAAAACTATTACTTTTAATTCAGGCTCATGTTTTAGTGGATGTGGTAATACTTTTACAAAAAATGTTGTAATAACAGATGGCGAATGTGCTGAAATTAATATTCCACCATTCAAAATTTTCATGGATACAGCATTAACATACACTGCTACAAATATTCAAGGTGCTACATACACTTGGTCAGCAACCGGAAATGCAGTTATTGTAGGTTCAGGTAATTCAGTTACTATATTATTTCCAACAGCAGGTTCGCAAACTATTACTTTGGTAACAACAGTAAACGGATGCACTTGTACAACTACAAAAGCGATTACAGTATATGAGCCTGTATGTACTGGTGTAGATTTTGATTATACCTCAGTTCCTTTATATACTGATATGAAAAACTTCTATTATGTAGATGAAACCGGCAATACAGTTCAACTTAGAAAACCAACAAATTCTTCTGATTATTTCAAAACAAGTAAAGTTTTCAGCAGAAATGGCGATACTGTAATTAAATGGAGCGAAAAAACTTCACTTGTAGGTAATCTAACTGTTAAATTTAACCGATCAGCTTCTGATTTAACTTTTTCGGTAAGAGATTTAGACAAACCACAAAACTACAACCATGAAATGATTGAAATAAGAGCATATTATCAGGGCGACTTGATACAATCTTCAAAAATTGAAGCTGATTTTAACACTTCAAATATTACTTTAATATCTGATGATGGTTTTGTGAAAAAATATAAAGGAATGGTTGCAAGTGCCAATAACTCATCAAACAACGATATTAGTTTTAGTTTCACTTCAAAAGTTGATTCATTTAAAATATCACTTTCTAATACAAATGGATATAACTGCAATTACAAATCAGATATTGGTATTAGCCCAATGTGTTTTTGTATAACAGAGCCATTGCCTGTAACATGGCTTAAAGTAAAAGCTGTTAAAAATTCAAATGGTGGTGTAAATATTAATTGGGCTACCGCTTCAGAAATAAACAATGATTACTTTACAATTGAGAAATCTACAAACAGATTAGATTTTGAAATATTAGGTACAGTTGATGGTTCGGGCAATACAAGTACAATTTCTAATTACACATTTGAAGATAAGCAAGTTGGAAACTCAACTGTTTATTACAGAATAAAGCAAACTGATTACGATGGTAAATTTGATTATTCAATAGTTGTAGCGGTTACTCCTGATAATGTAATAGACAATGTAAAAGTTAATCCAAACCCAGCATCAAATTGGGCAACAATTGATTGGTCATCAGGTATTAGAAATGATATTACAATACAAGTTACAAATCTTGTTGGCATTGAAGTTTATAGCCAAAAGGTTCCCGCTGATTTGAAATCATACATTATGGATCTTGAAAAAATTCAGAATGGGTTTTATGTTGTAAACATAATACACAACAATGCAATAATCAGCAAATCAAAACTTGTTGTAAAAAAATAAATAATAACAAATATTAAACACTATTGACGATGAAACTGCCCTGATTTTTCGGGGCAGTTTTTTTTTGTTATATTTATGAATATAAAAAATTTATTAAACTAAATTTGCCATTATGAACAATACACTTGGAATAGGTAGCCGTCTTAGGCACAAACTATATGGAGAAGGAATACTTGCCAAAATTTCGCTTGAGTATTATAAAATTGCTTTTCATGGACAAGGTTTTAAAGAAATTCCTATAAATAATAACGACCTTGAACTAATTGAAGCCATTGAATCAGAAAACAATATGGTAACATTTGACGAAGTTGAAGATGCACTTTTAAGGATTTTAAAAAAATACATTGAACCTGAGCAAAAAGTTGAGCTTGGCAATAAATGGAAAGGCGGGTTGATGATATTAGAACCTGCTGATAAAAACCAAACAGTAAAAGAAATTCCGATTGAAGTTTTTTTTCATAAAATTGTTATGGTTCGCGACAGATTAAGAGTTTTGGAACAAAACATAAACAGCCACAAAGGTTTGACTGACGAAGAAAAAGTGAATATTCAACAATATATAACCCGTATTTATGGCTCACTTACTACTTTTAATATTTTGTTTAAAAACACCGACGACCACTTTAAGGGAGAAGGCGGTAAATCAGAATAAATATGAGAAATAAAATGAAAAAAAATAAAATTTCAATCTTTATATTAATGTTATTTTTTGCAGGCTCGTGCACTTTTATTTATTATCCTACATATCCGGTAGTAGCAGACCCAAACGGCAAAAGTCTTAATATTTCGGGGGCAATTGGTTTTACAAAGGCTCAAATAAGTAGTACTTACAACTTAGACAGTCACATTTTTGTTACAGGGTTATTAAACGGAGTATTGAGTACTTTAAACCGTGATACAGCAAATGCTATTAAAAACACATACAATTCTTTTACACAAATGATTGGTATAGGATACAAAAACAAAATATCTCCCAAAATGGAGTTTCAAATACAAGGTGGTTTGGGCAATTCAAAAGGTTATTTTAGAACAGATATTTTTTCAATTGACAATAATGTTGTGTTATTAGATGTAGATACTCGCAGTTTCAGAACATTTATTCAACCCACATTTGTAATTACAAGCAAATACACAAATGTATATTTTGTACCCAAATTAACTTATGAAATGTTCAGCAATGTAGAACAGAGAAAAAATGGAAATTATAATTCTAATGTAAAAACCGAACCATACAATATACTTTTTGGTGAATTTTTTGTTTTGAGTAGATTTATTGCCAAAAAAATTAATATTGATTTGTATGGTGGAATTTCATCAACATTGTCAGGTAATTTAAGAGAAAAATCATCAGAACCCTTTATAGTACAACCCTTCACAATTGGCTTTGGTTTGAGTAAAACTATAGGGTTGTAATTTATTTTTAATAAGTTTCATTTTTCTGCTATTTCCCATATTTCGGGTTCTTTGCTGCTTATTTTTATCAAAATTTCATCTTTTGCTTTTAAATTATCGGGCAAATTTATGTAACTTGTTGTATAGATATTTTTGTTAAATGAATAAATTAAAATTTTGTGTTCGTAGTTGTTTTCTGCTACTACAACAGTACCAAAATAGTGTAAATGCCATATTTTTTTTGCATTTATCAATAAAATGAGTATTAAAATTCCACCTGTAAAAAATTTAATAAAATTGCTATATGCGTAGTTTTCGTAAAGCTTGTTACTGTTTGTGTCGGTCATTCTTACACTTTTGTGCCAGTAGTGTTTAAAAATTTCGTTCCAGAAAACAATTGATGTAATAAAAATAACTATTGCTCCTAAAAAAATAAAACTACCTTTTTTATACCAATCGTCGAGTATTAGAAAAATACCACTTAAATTTATTAAAATTAAAAAAACAATACGAAATGAATAAGGAAAATTTCTTAAAGATTTTTCATAAGAAGCAATATTTTCAACCTCATCAAGTTCATCTTTTTCTTTTCTCATTCTAAAATATTGTTTTTTTCTCCTTTCATATTCAGTTTCACTTTTTGTTTTTAAACTAAATATATCAGAAAAATCAAAGCCATTTTTTAGCAATTCGTCATATTTTTTCTTTGATTCTGTGTTTTTTAATGTTTCATAAGCTTTTACCAGCATTTTAAACTTTTCGCTTGCTTGAGGCGATTTATTAATATCGGGGTGATAAATTAAAGCAAGCCTTCTGAAAGCTTTTTTAATTTCATCTATTTCCGAAAAATCTTCTATTTCAAGAATTTTATAAAAATTAGTTTTATTCAATATTATTTTTCTTTTTTATAAACCCTTATCCAGTCTATTATAAACTCATTTTTTGAAAAATTTTCAGGTAAATATTTTAAATATTCGGCTTGCAAACCATTACTAATAATTATTACCATTTCATCATCCATTAGCTTTTGAAGTTGTTTGTTTAACCTTTGTTTTCGCACTTTAACGCCATCGGTATAAAATGTTATGCTTTTTTTTGTCCATTTACAACCGTAAACATGAAAAACAGAATCAGTATTGTGTGTGAGCATTATTTTTCTAATTAATGACCCCCTTGATTTTGTGCCTACTATGCCGTAGTGAATTGTTGAATTTTGTCTGTTTATACTTTTATTGCCTTTTTTTCCAAACATTTCAAAAATATCAATTTCGGGAGGCCACCTTGTAGCACCTGTAAGCCAAAACGATGCCCAAGTAGCAGCACCTTTCGGATTTTTGCACCTTATTTCAAAGTATCCGTACTTTTGTTTAAACGAAATATCAGAGTTAACCAATCCTACGGCATAAGGTATTGTTACTGCAGAATCTTTAACCTCAAACGCCTTGGGGATTTTTGAAGCTTTAAGAAATAAAAAACCGTTTTTGGCATTTACCTGATTAGGTGAATAGTATTCGTGTAGCGAATTTTGGTGAAAGTAACCCCATGGCTGCCCAAGTCGCCATTTCTCAGTATTTATTGAATCAAAATTGTCGCTGAATGTTATGTTCCATCCTTTTTTATTTATTGGCGAGTTGTAATTTTTGTAGTATTTAAAAATTTTGTTTTTTAAAGTATAATTTATTGAAAAAATAAAACTGTTAATATGCAAATACCTTTGAAAAAACATAGCTTTTACAGGGTTTTTATTTCCATTTTGTGCTATTGAGTAGTGCGAAATTATACTTAGAAATATTATAATAAATACCCTGATTTTTATTGACATAAAGGGCAAAATTAATAATAAATTTAGGGAATGCACTTAGTATGATTTGTCAATCAGCAAAACTTAAAATAATACTCAACTTCAATTTAGTGAAATTGTGTAAATATCAATTTTTAATAATAATTTTTTCTACAATTGTTTTGCCGTTTTGTTTAAATTTTAACCAGTAAATTCCATCTGAAGCATTAAATTTTACATTATAAGTGTTGATTGAGGTTGCTTGGCTGACTTGTGTCTGTAATTTAACTCCCAAAATATCAAAAATTTCAATTTCCGATTCTTTAACAGGTATTGCTGTTGACAAAACGAAGTTTCCTATTGAAGGATTAGGATATATTATTTGATTGCTTGGTTTAAAAGTATTGAGATTTAAAACATCAATTAAAATTTCAGCACAATTTTCGCATAAATTATTACTTGTTACGCAAAGTTTTACTTTGTATTTGCCAATATTACTGAAATTGTGTGTTGGGTTTTTGTCTGTTGACGAATCTCCATCGCCAAAATACCATTTCCAAAAATTTATTTTACCTGTATCAATTGTTGATGAATCAATAAAATTAATAGAATTTCCAATTCCTTTTGTAAAAGCAATTTTTGCAAGAGGATTTGGAAAAACATATATATTTCTTTGAAGTGTATCATTGCATCCGTCAGTATTTTGGGCTATTAAGGTAACTGTATATGTTTTTGCCGAAGGATATTTATGTGAAATATTTTTGGCATTGCTTGTATTTCCATCACCAAGCATCCATTTGTACGAATCGGCATCTGTGCTTATATTGTTAAAATCAGTATAATTCCCCAAACATGCTTCTTTAAAGGTAAATCCGGCATTTGCCTTTTGAAAAACATTTATATTCATAATTGCACTATCAATACAATTATTGGGTGTTGTTTCAATTACTTTAAGCATAGCTGTTCCTGTTTTTGTCCATTTTGCGTAAATAGAACTTGTGTTTTGTCCGCTTTCAATTGTGCCTCCGTCAATTATCCATTTGTAATTATTGTTGTTTACATAAGTTGTAAAATATACAAATGTATTTTCTAAACAGGATGTTGATGTCCCTTGAATTTTAGGCGTTGGAGGGGTATTTACAGTTATTACAACAGTATCTAAATCCATACATCCGGTAGCATTTATTGTCTTTTCTAAAAAATATGTAGTTGTTTGATATGGATACACTGTTGGGTTTGAAATATATGAAGTAAAGCCGGCAGGTGAACTTTTCCATGAGTAATTAATACCTGACTGTGAATTTTCGCCAATTTTTACAGCTTTCCCACGGCAAATTGTTTGATCTTTTCCTGCATCAGCATTGGGATTTGTATGAATTTTTACTTCAATTGTATCACTTTTTTTACAACCGTAATTTATGCTTGTTACTTCAAGTATATACATTGTTGTAACTTTTGGTTTTACAAGAAGTAATGATGTGTTTCCAAGAACATTGTTATTCAAATCTGTCCATTTGTATGTGTAACCGCTTCCGCTTCCCGGTCCAATAAAAATTGAATCGCCAGGGCAAATTCCAATATCGGGTCCGGCATTAGCTGGAGGCAATGCTCTTAGCGATTTTGAAACAATAATTGAATCGTTGAATTTTATTTCGTCAATATTTCCATTTGGTGATGAGCTTTTAACCAATATCTGAGGGTTTACAAGTGTTAAAAAATTATAATTTCCTAAGGTAAAAGTATCTGTTTGATTTGTTAATAGAGAGCCTTTCCACGAAACCGGAGTTTGACTATTTCCGTTTACAGACCAGTAAATCGTGGACGTTTTCAAAGTATCTCTTCCGTAATTTTTAATTACACCCACTACATCATAAGCAGCTACACATTTGCCATTTGTTGGTTCTGTTATATTAATCATTCCTGCATCATTTGGAACTCGTTGAAATTCATCAGCACCAATATCTGGATTTATTGTGTCACGGGTATCGCCATCAAAATCTGTATTAATTTTAGCAAAGGCTACTCCGGAGTTTTTCATCAAAGGATTTTTAATATGCAAATCAATAGACGAATTAAAAAATGGATCAATTGAAAATGATTTTGCATCTTTTCCGCTACCTGCTTTCAAGTCAGATAAATTATTGTATGTGGTACCCCAGTATGCAAATGTAGAGCTTCGTGAATACAGGTTATTGTAATTGCTTTCTGCAATTTGCGAAGGTGTATTTATGTAAAAAACATAACCATTTTCAACCAAGATATTATTGTTTTTAATTGTAATATTAGATGAAGTAGTTGTAGATGATAAAATAGCTGAATTGCCTGTAGATGGTCCATAAAAATATATGCTGTTGAATGCTATGTAAAGGTTATTGGCTCCATCAATCGAAATGCCTTTTGTACTGTATTTTGAAATAAAATTATTTGAAATTATAGATGGTTTGTTTGAAGCAGCATGACAACCTGTAATTAAAAGTGATGTTTCAGAATTATTATCTTTAAAATAATTAGCATTTGCAATAAAATTGCTATCGCAATCTAATAATTGAACATCGTAATTTCCGGCTATTGCATTTGTAACATTATTCAAAATATTACGACTAAAATCTAATTTATCATTATACGAAATTTGTACTGCTGAGCCATAAGCACCTTCAATAATATTTCCATCAAAAACATTTCCGGTTTCATGTGATGTTGAAACACCCGCAAATGAAACACTCATGTTTCCATCTTTTATATAGTTATTAATAAATTTGTTGTAATTATCTTGTGTTTGGTCAGACCAAATGTTCATTGCATTTGCATTTGCAGCTATAAGAGGCAATCCCAAAAATCTGCAATTTGAAAAAGTATTGTTATTAGAACCATTAAGAATATGTAAAACGTGTGCATAAGTATTTGTACCTGTTCTTTCAAAGGTTATTCCTTTAAAAGTTACATAATCAGCCCCACGCAGTTGTAATGCTGCGTTATTATTGCCGGTAGCAGTTGTTGAAGCATGGGTAACAATTACTTTTGTGCTGTCATTTGATACATTTTCAAATGTAACCGGATTTGTGCTTCCCATACCCTGAAGTTGAACTAAAGTGATTTGTTCGGTATAAGTAGCAGGGTAAACTTTAAAATTGATTGCTCCGCAAATTCCTCTGTCTGTCATTGCAGTAATTGCTTCGTTAAATGATTTGAAATCTGCCCAACTTGAGTCGTCAATATTGTAATTACCAGAAAGTGCTGCCATTCTCGATATTTTTAATGTATCGTTACTGTTTTTGCCATCGTTTGAATTATTAGGTTTTTGTGTCCAAATTTTAAATAGGTATGGCGTATTTCCTGAAAAAGTGTAAGTTCCTAATTTTATATTTGTAGCAGAAGAACCAGGGCTTAATTTGCCATTCCAACTATATGGAGTTTGAGTAGTACCATTTATTTGCCAGTTTATTTCTACATTTTTTATTGTATCAAGTCCGTAATTTTGGAATGTAACCATTATATTTTGCTTGCCTGCACAAAACAAAATAGGACTGTCAAGATTTGCAATTCCTGCATCTAATGTAACCGGGAAAAACTCGTCAGCTCCAATATCAGGTGTTGAATTATCACGAGTATCTTTTTCAATATCATCTTTAATTCTTGAATCATAAAGTGCTTTGCCGTTTAAACTAATGTTTGATACATGTAAATCGTTGTTACTTATATATCCAGGGTCAACATTTGTTGAATTGGCATCTTTCCCTGAGTTTGATTTCCAACTTGAAAAACTTGAGTGATTTGTACCACCCCAGTTTCCAATATAAGAACCTGTAGTGTAAATATTGTTGTAATTTACAGAATCGAGATCGGCAGTATTGGTACCAGGTACATTGTAAGCATAACCTCCTCCTTTGTTTATCAGGTTGTTGTTTTGTAATCTAATGTAAGTGTTAGTGTATGTTGCGTAATGATAATATGCCGCTCCATTGGCAAGCGAATTTGTTATAAGAACATTGTTGTAATAAAAATTAAGATAATTACTGGCATATACTGCCAATCCTGTGCAATCATTTGTGCCACCGCTATTTACTACCCAATTGTTATAAATCATCGCAGGAGTAGTAGAAGAACTTGTCATACTCGCTAAAACTATTGCTCTAACTACCTGTCCGTTTTTTGCCAACATATAAATTTTATTATATGCGGCTATAAGACTTGGAGAGGTTTCAATTCTGAAACCATAAGAAACATAATGTCCTTTGCCTGTTCCAAAATCGCCCATGCTTATTCGGTTGCCTAATATTTTTAATGATGTTTGTGAAGTCATATATATTCCCGAACATCCGCTTGTATCAATATTATTAGATGAAATTGTATTTGCAGTAGAGGCTTGAACTGAATAAATTCCATTGTATCCATACAGCATTTCGTTTTGTATTATCTGGGTACTATCGCCATTTCCCGAAAAAAATATGCATGACCCTATGCCATAAGTAAAGCCAAGACTTGAACTACTCGGCATTTTATACCCTTTGAAAAAACATCTTAAAAACTTGTTGTTATCTGCATCGTTCATTATTTGAACCACTGTAGAATATGTAGCAGAACCAGTTCTTTCAAAACCTATTTCCTGAAATGTAATGTAATCGGCTCCATTTAGTAATAGTACATAATCGGTAGTACTACTCGATGATGAGGCAAATTTTAATATACATTTAGAACTGTCGCCACCGGCTGATTTAAAAGTTATGCGGTTTGTGTACGAAGCACCACTTATTGCCGAAAGTTCAATATAGGTATTGTTGTAAATAGTATCATACACCGTAAATGTTACAGGTCCGCTTATGCCAGATCCTTGTGCAGTGCCTCCATCACTTCGCGTTCCACTAAGCATATCGCTTATTGCCGAAGCCCAATTTCTATAATTAGAACTGCTTGCTGATGTACGAGGATTTATGGTATAATTACCATTGAGCTGTGAAAACGATTCAAAAGGAAATAATACTATTATGGCTAAGATAGAATAAAAAGAAAACTTATAACTTTTCATAAACAATGAATTAAATTTCAATACAATTATACTAAAGAAATATTCAAAATATATCAATTTTTTTTAAAAAAAATTGAATTTATTTCTTAAAATTAAGATTATTTATTATTAACAAATCCAACACGTGGAGCAAACAAAATCCCTTCTGTTTTAAATCTTTTGATTATTTCATAATTTATATCGCAGTGCATTTGAAATGCCGTTTCGGGATCTTCCGAAATTACCATTGATCTTATAATAATTGCTCCATTTTCAATTTTGGTGAGTTTTATTTCAATTTCTTCGGTATGTGCATATTTATTTACTAATTCAACATAAATTGAGTTGTTTGATATTACATCTTTAATAATTTTTATTGCTTTATCTACATCATTATTTATGTCAATTGTAAACTCTATTTTTTCTTTTTTTCTTTCATCGTTCAGGTGATAATTTACTATTGTTTCGTTGTTAATTTTTGAGTTTGGTACAATAATCCTGTTATTTTGCAAATCTCTTATAATGGTATGTCTTAATGTAATATCTTCAACAGTACCTTTGAAATTTATATCTACCTCAATATAATCGCCAACTCTAAACGGTTTTGATGCTACAATAAACATTCCGCTTATAATGTTTGACAGAGCCTGTTGCGAAGCTAGAGCAATGATAGCCGCAAAAATACCGGCACTTGCAAAAAGCGTTGTTCCTATATTTTTAAACTTGGGTACTGAGTAAATAATGAAAAAAATTGCAATACAGTAAATAATAAACGAAGCGGCGTTTTTTAAAAAATTGTAATTTGTTGGGTCAACATTTATTTTTTTAGAATTTATATTAATATATCGTTTCAAAAGCCACCTAAGGGTTTCAGAAATTATAAAAGCACCAATTAGAATACCAAAAATGTAAAATAAATTTTCAAAATTGTTTGATTTCATTGTGTGATGATTTATATAAATGGCGAAACAAAATCTTTGAAATATGGCAGTTTTAGGTCTTTATCCGAGATAATAGGAGAGGATATTTCCCAATTTAAATTTAGGTCAGGGTCGTTAAACAAAATACCTCCTTCAGCTTCTTTATTATAATAATCTGTGCATTTGTATTGAAAAATTGTATTGTCTTCCAATACCAAAAAACCATGTGCAAAACCTTGCGGTACCCATAGCTGATAATAGTTATTTTCCGAAATATTAATAGAAATGCTTTTGCCATAAGTAGGCGATGATTTTCTTATGTCAACAATAATATCAATAACAGAACCTGAAGTAACTCTAACAAGTTTTCCCTGAGCAAACGGGGGAGATTGAAAATGCAAACCTCTTAAAGTGCCCTTGCCCGATAAGCTTTGATTATCTTGTACAAAATCGTAATTTATACCATTTGATTCAAATAGTCTTTTTGAAAAACTTTCGAAAAAATAACCTCGGCTATCGCTGTAAACTGTTGGTATTATTAATAAAGGACCTTCAATTTCAAATTTTTTTATCTGCATCAAATAATATTTTAATGCAAAATTAAGATGTTTTACTGTTTTAAAAATATAAAAGGCATAAATGCTATTAAACCGCCTGTTCTATTCATAATAATAAATTTTAAGAGTTGCTGAATCTTTCAGAAAATCAATTTTTTGTATTGAAAAACGATGTACTTTTAATCCTGTACGGTTTTTTATATCTTCAAGCATTTCATTTGCTTTGTCTTTATGTATCAATTCAATATTTTCATATATCAACAAACCCGAAGATTCAGTTTTTATCAACAATTTGCCTTCAAGTAAAAATGCAATTAACAATACTGCTAAATTTACGATAGCTAAAAATATAAGTTCAAATTTTTCTGATGCACCTTTAATTTTTACAACCGAAGCTATTAGCCCCATTGCAATTACTATAAATAGGTAAGTCATATCTTTTATGCTTACATCTTCGGTTCGGTATCTGAGCATACTAAAAACTGCAAATAGCCCGAAAGCAGCACCCATACTTAGTTCTACTTTATTTAGCAAAAAACAGATTAGAAAAATTATGCAATTGAAAATTATATAAGTAAAATATAAATCTCTTTTGCGATATTGGGGAAAATATATAAACCTAATTAAAATAAAAACTGAAATTATATCTATCAAAAACCTGAATGATATTTTTGAAATCATTTTTTGAAGTGCTTCTATGCCTTGTCTTGTGGCATCAATATCAATTGCCTGTAAAAATATACTTATTGTCATTTGTTGTTTTTAAAATTGTTCTTATTTTTTCTTTAAAATTGTTTTTCTTTACTTGGGGTGTGGTAAGTGCTATTCCCATAGCATATTTGCTTATCGAACCTTCTCTGATGTTTAAATTTTTCATTGCAGAGATAAAAGGCGATTTATTCTTACTTTCTTGTTTAACTTCGGCAATTATTAGTTTATTGAGGTTTATCTTATTTTCACCTTTCAAATATTCAAGATTAATATCAATTGTCAATCTTTCCGGACTTTGGCGGTTTACTAGTGTAATCCTGCTATAATTTATCCATAATGCAGGAATAAAATTTTTAGGATTTAACTTTGACTTTTCGATGATAAAATTTTCTCGTTTTTCATTTATTTCTTCAGGGTTTTCAAAGTCTTTTATCCTTTTTTTTATAGTACGGTATTTATTGTTTTTAAATTTTATTTCGAAAAAACTTTTATTGTTTTCTAAATAAGTTCTATGTCGTATTTTATATCTGTTTAGCTTGCCTTTATGATGTAGATTATATAAAAAAAAATTGGGTGTATCATAATACAAAGTTTTGTACCTGCTTATTTTTTTTCCTTCTACTTCAAGAACAAAATAATCATTTTTTATCAAATTTAATATAACCTCAAGTTGGTTAATGTTAAAACAATATTTTTTATCAATTCGGTTAAGTAGTTTTACTTTATCCATTTTTTTTAATTCTATGGATTCAAAATTCTTTAATATTTCTTCAATAATTTTCAATAGTACTCGTATAAGTATTTTTTAACCGAAATAAGATTATTGGAGGCATCATACGTACTCTTTTCGGCTTTTAAACCGTATTTGTTATATTTGAAAACAATTTTTTTTATAAGTTTAGATTCTCCGTTGTAAACATATTCTAAAGTTTTATCATCAAGGTTATTGTATTTTATTTCTTTTCTTTCTGCAAGTTGGTTTTTTGAGTCATATTCAAATTGTTCTATCACATTGCCTTCTTTGTTACGTATATATTTTATTCTAAATTTTAATGCTCCGTCTTTGTTGTATTGTGTTTCTTCGGCTGTTTCGCCGTTTTTATAATATACCGTTTTTTCGTCATAAAGTGTTTTATCATTCGATGTTTCTGTAACGGTAATAGATTTTATATTGTTTTCTCTTACATCTTTTTTGCTTTGAAGAGGCACAAAACTGATTATAATTAATGCTAAAATAAGTATTATTATATTTTTCATCTCAATTGTAAATTGTTATAGTATCTAATTCAACAGTTTCTTTTCGTTTTGAAATTTTTACATCCTTAATTATAGCTACCTGTCCTGATGGTGCTTGCATAGTTTTGTCTTTTGAATAAACGTATATTTTATAGTTTCCTGTTCTCAAATATTTGAATTGAAACTCCCCATTGTAATTAGCCCTGGTACGTCAGACTGTCTAAAAACTCATCACGTTTCTTTATAAAATGTGCATTAGTTTGAGGCCGAAACATTGTGTGATTATTAGCGATAACCTATCTTTACAT
>JABWCE010000019.1 GCA_013359235.1 Bacteroidota bacterium | reverse complement strand
CACCTCGCAAAGTTGCCAAACGATTACTTTGGGAGTAAAAAAAGTGAACAAAACCTCTGATTTTTCAATCTACCCCAATCCAAATTCAGGAACTTTCACTATCCAAACACAAAACTCATCAGAATATCAACTAAAGATTTTTGACCTTCTCGGCAAAGAAATTCCCTTTACTTTAACCCAAGTAAATCAAAACACAAAAACCATCCAAATCCCCGCCGGCAAAGGTATTTACTTTGTAAAAATAAAATCAGGCAATGATGTTTTTGTGCAGAGGGTTTTGGTTTTTTGAGGGGGGTTATTCCTTTCAAAAGTTTTAAACTTTGGAATGGGTATAGCTTTTTAAAAGGATAGGTAATTAACATACTATCATCATATAATTAATTATGTATAATTTAAAATTATAGTAATTATGGATTATTTCTAAATAGATTAATAAAGCATTCTATAAAATAATTACTTTATCATTCAAAAAAATAATTAGGTTTGCCAAAAATGACTGAAAAAAATACAGTACCACAGATAGACCTCGATAAAGTATTTAAAGAAAAAAACCCCAGACTGTACAAGTTTCTACCGAGTTTTGTAATTGGAATTATAAAAAAATTAATACACCAAAATGATTTAAACTATTTGCTAAAACATGGCAAAGGTCTTAAGGGAGTTGAGTTTTCGGACTTTGTACTTAACGAAATGAAGGTAAAACTAAAATTCAAAGGGCTTGAAAATATTCCTGCAAATGGAAACATTATTTTGGCATCAAATCACCCTTTGGGCGGTATTGATGGCATAGCTATCGTAAGTATGATGGGCAAAATTAGAAGGGATTTGAAATTTATTGTTAATGATATTTTATACCAAATTCCAAACTATGAAGGAATATTTATACCGGTAAACAAACATGGAGTAAACTCTAAATCGAGCCTCGAAGCAATTGAAAATATTTATGCTTCGCAAGATGCAGTACTTATTTTTCCTGCCGGATTTTGCAGTCGTAAAATTAGAGGTAAAATCATGGATATTAATTGGAACAAAAGTTTTATTACAAAATCGGTAAAATATAACAGAGATATTGTTCCGGTATTGATTAATGCACAAAACGGCAGTTTTTTTTACAATCTGGCTACCTTTAGAAAATGGATAGGTTTAAAAATTAATATAGAAATGATGCTGCTCCCTCACGAGATGTTTAAACAAAGAGGCAAAACTATTGAAATAATTATTGGGAAGCCTGTACCGCATATAGCTTTTAAAACAGGTAAAAGCCAACATTGGGCTGATATGCTACGTAAATTTATTTACGAACTGAAAAACAAACCCGAAGCAGATTTTTTGAATTTTATTCATAAAAATATTTGATAAAATTTATAAAAAATCATTAAAAAACTTATGTTTGCCAACATTGGTATGGAAAAGATAATTGACAGAATTTCACGTTCGGAATTAAAAAAAGAACTTACAAAGAAAATATTTGTAAGACCTACCAATTACAGTGCAAACGAAATTTATGTATTTAAAGCCGAACAAGCTCCATTACTTATGAAAGAAGTAGGCAGACTGCGTGAAGAAACTTTCAGGATAGCAGGTGGTGGTACAGGAAAATCAATAGATATTGACGAATTTGATACCGGCAAAAACTCTTACAGCCAACTTATAGTTTGGGACCCCGAAGATGAAGAAATTACAGGCGGATATAGATTTATAAAAATTCCCGATTCAATTGATGAAAATGGTAATTATAATCTTAGCACATCTGAAATTTTTCAATATTCAGATAAAATGAAAACCGAGTTTTTTCCCCACACAATTGAACTTGGCAGAAGCTTTGTTCAAATAAAATATCAGCCCAATATAGAATTTAGAAAAGGACTTTTCAGCCTTGATAATCTTTGGGATGGACTTGGAGCATTGATGGTTTTAAATCCTGAAATTAAATATTTTTTTGGGAAAGTAACCATGTACACCCATTTTAATAAGCTCGCACGTGACTATATTCTCAGTTTTATGAATTATTACTTTCCTGATAATGATAATTTGGTTATAATAAACAACCCTTTGAAAATTGAAAACGACACTAACGATTTTTTAAGCAAAATAAAAGGTTTGCCGTATAAAGAAGGGCATGCAATATTGAATAAACATGTTAGAGAACTTGGCGAAAATATTCCACCATTAATAAACAGTTATATGAACCTTAGCCCAACAATGCGAACCTTTGGTACTGCAATAAATACACATTTTGGTTATGTTGAAGAAACAGGCATTATGGTAAAAATTGATGATATTTATCCATCTAAAAAAGAACGACATCTTGTTTGGTAAAACGCTACAAATCCCAAACAGACCTTTTGCCTTCGTTGCGGTATTTTTTAATATTAATCCAAAAAGCAAAAAGTAGGTACAATACTATTGTTGAACCTAAAGTGCCAAATGTAATGTATAGAAAATAAAGCCTTACTCTTTCGGTTTTAATACCCATTTTTTTAGCAATAAATGTACATACTCCAAATGCGTTTTTTTCAAGAAAATATTTAAAACTGCTAATTTGTGCCATTTTTCAAAATCTTAAAACCAATACTACAATTTAAACATTTGTAATTATTACAATATTCGTTATTTAATTGCAAAATTGCCTGAGTTTGAAATGAATTTTTTGGATCAAATCCCAACTCTTTCCATTTGGTAATTATTGAGTTTTTTTCGGCTGTAAGGTTATTTAAAATTGATATGGCTTTTTCTTTCAACACCTCGTCATCTTTGTACTTTCCGTAAGCAAAAACAAATGGAACTATAGTGTTTATTATTGTGTTGTAAATAAAAAAATCTCCCGTTGATTTTTGTTTAATAGTAGATTTTACTCCGAAATTATAATGTTTTTTCCAATATTCTGAAGTGCCAGATTTTAGTAAAGTTTCAATAAATTTGATATTCGGATTTTCTAAAATTTTCGAAAACATATTTTCTGCTTTATGTATCAAATTAGCAAATTGAGCAATTCTTACAGTAGGAAAATTTGCTGGTCTAAGCCTTAATAGCTTCCATTTTGTATTACTTATTTCATCAAGTTTGTATTTGTGTTTTAAAAAAATATATTCTTTTTGCAGTTTACGGTAATAATCATCGTCCTTGTCAAAATTTAGAAAACCCGCAGTACCAAATAGCATAGCTTCTATTTGTGTGAGATTATTTTTATGTATTGATAGAATTTTAATCGGGATATTAATTGCCAAGTTTTGAAATGTTTCAGCATTTATTTTCAAGCCGAAAGACCATGCAATTTTCTCATAAAATGCCTGATGCCAATCATTTTTACATTTTTCTAGTGTTTTAAATATTTCTGAAGTTTTGTTTTCAAGTCGTTCAATCAACATTCTTTCTTCCCACATTTTCCATGTAAGTTCATCTATACTTTTTATAAAAAAACTGCATGGAATAATATTTTTATTATTCATTAAATGAGTATAGCGGTCAAGCAAATTTGACTTAACTCTTTTTTTAAGTGTAATGCATGTTATTTCTGTACCATCCTTGCGATATGCTGGCTTATCGTACTCCCAGCACACATGTAAAATTGTATTGTTGTAATTTATATCCTTATGATGATTGTGAGAGTGCCAATCGCTTGATTTTACATGAATTTCAATGTTTCCTGCCCAAATTGTATCGTTTATTTTTATTTTAGCATTTAAAAAATCAGGACCTGAATCAGTATTATATGTTCCGCGTTTTATTATTTGAATTTGAGAATTATCTTCACTTGTAATATTCGAAGTATCAAAAAGTAAATTTTGCCATAAAAAATGTAAAAGGTTTTCTTTCATACGATTTGAAATTGATTTTTTTTAAACAAATTTAAAATTAAATTTTATTCATTTTCTAATTAATTGTTTACAATTTCTAATTTCGGCTTTAAAATTAGCAAGAATTAGCTTTGACAGCTTAAAAAACAATTTTATATTAAAATTTTAATATCTCATAAAATAACAAAAGGTCGCCAATTAATAGCGACCTTTGTTTAAATTTTTTAAAATCTACAAGATTACTTTGCAGCTGGAGCAGCAGCAGTAGAATCAGTAGCTGGAGCAGCAGCAGTAGAATCAACAGCTGGAGCTGTTTCTTCAACTTGTTCTGTAGCTTCTGCTTGAGTAGAATCTGTGTTTTCTTCTGTAGTTTCAGTAGAATTGTTACATGCTACGAAACCAAAAGTAGCGATAATAGCGAAAATTGCAATAAACTTTTTCATGTTCTTAAATTATTTTTTCAGTTAAACGTTGCAAAAGTATAATTAAGCAATTAAACAAGCAAGATTTATTTTTATTTTTTTCTAAAATATAAAAATAAAGGAATTCCACTGAACGAAAACTTCTCTCTAAGACGGTTTTCGAGAAAGCGTTTATAACTTTCGGGGATGTATTGAGGTAAGTTGCAAAAAAAAGCAAAACTAACTTTTTTGGTAGGTAGCTGGGTTATGTACTTTATTTTAATATATTTTCCTTTTACTGCCGGCGGTGGCGTATTCTCTATTATTTGCAGCATCACTTCATTTAAGTTTGATGTTTTAATTTTATTCGATAGATTTTTAAAAACTTCAAGTGCTGTTTCCATAGCTTTAAAAATTCTCTGCTTGCTTAATGCTGAAATGAACAGAATTGGAACATCGGTAAATGGGGCAATTTTGTGTTTTATTTTTTCCTGATAATTTTTTAAAGTATTTGTTTCTTTATCTTCTACCAAATCCCATTTGTTTACAACTATTACTATGCCTTTGCCGTTTTTTTGTGCTAATCTAAACAGATTTATATCTTGACTTTCTATTCCATCTTTAGCATCAATAAGCAACAATATAACATCTGAATCTTCAATAGCTTTAATGCTTCGCATAACACTGTAAAATTCAATATCTTCGTTTACTTTCCCTTTTTTTCTTATCCCGGCTGTATCAGTAAGAATAAATTGTTTGCCGTAGTAATTGTAATAAGAATTAATGCTATCGCGTGTTGTTCCTGGTATATCAGTAACAATATTTCTTTCTTCGCCAAGCAAGGCATTGCAAAGCGAACTTTTGCCTACATTTGGTCTTCCTACTATTGCAATTTTTGGTAAAACAGTAAGGTCTTCAATAGTTTTTTCGGGCAGTATTTTTACAATTTCATCAAGCAATTCGCCAGTTCCAAAGCCCGAAATTGAAGCAATTGGAAAAATATTTTCGAAGCCAAGTTCATAAAATTCAGAGCTATTTTCTATTCTTTGATTATTATCAGTTTTGTTTATTGCAAGAAATACTGGTTTACTTGACTTTCTTAAAATTCTTCCAAACTCCTTGTCTTCTTCGGTAACCCCCGCTGTGCAATCAACCATAAAAATCAAGGCATCGGCTTCTTTTACAGCAATTAAAACTTGATTACTCGTATTTTTTTCGAATATATCTTTACTGTCTGACACAAAACCTCCGGTATCTACAATTGTAAATTCTGTACCTGTCCATTCGCATTTTCCGTAATGACGGTCGCGTGTTACACCGCTTACATCATCTACAATTGCTTTACGGTCTTCTACCATTCGATTAAACAGAGTTGACTTTCCTACATTTGGTCTTCCTACTATTGCTACAATGCTCATATATGGTTATTCTTTATATCCAAATCGTTTCAACTCTTTTTCGCTGTTTCGCCAGTCTTTTTTAATTTTTACAAAAACTTCGAGATAAACTTTTTTATCAATAAATTTTTCAATGTCTTTACGGGCTTCGGTTGCAGCTTTTTTCAATGCCAACCCGCCTTTGCCTATTAAAATTATTTTTTGAGATTGGCGTTCAACAAAAATTGTTGCATTTATTTTTGTAATGTTTTCTTCTTCTTTAAAACTATCAACAACTATTTCAACCGAATATGGAATTTCTTTTTCGTAATTTAAAAGTATTTTTTCTCTGATAATTTCACTTACAAAAAATCTGAGATTGCGGTCGCTTAGTTCGTCGTCGGGAAAATATTTGGGATGTTCGGGCGATATTTCAAGTAAAAATTCAAGCATTTTATTCTGATTAAACGGCATTAATGCAGAGTATGGAACTACACCGTAAAACAATCCTGATTTTTTCCATTTTTCGGTTTTTTCTGTAATATTTGTTTCGCTTAGTTTATCAACTTTGTTTAGAATAAGTATTTTTTTCCCTTCAAAATTTTTGATTATTTCTGTAACTTCATTTCCCAAATCATCATCAGCTTCGTCTAATACAAGCATTAGTATATCTGCATCTTCAAGGCTTTCTTTTACCGATTCCATCATTGCCTCCTGCATTTTATATTTTGGAATTATTATTCCCGGAGTATCAGAAAACACAAGTTGGTATTCGGGTGTAGAAATAAATCCTTTGATACGATGACGTGTAGTTTGTGCCTTGGGCGATACTATACAAAACCTATAACCCATCAATGAGTTTAAAAAAGTAGATTTACCTGCGTTTGGCTTTCCTATTATTGTTATAAAAGCTGATTTGTGCACTTTTTTTAATTTAATTATTATAAAAAATCCCAACTCGTTTAAATTTCGAATTGGGATAAAGTGTTTTTGTTGCGGGGACAAGACTCGAACTTGCGACCTTCGGGTTATGAGCCCGACGAGCTACCACTGCTCCACCCCGCGATTTTTTTTTGAGTGTGCAAAACTAATTTTTTTTTTGCTCTTAGCCAAACTTAATCTTTTTTATTTTTTTAGATTAAGCAAATTTTTATTTTGAAGACTTTTTATTAACCTTAAATTTTACAGAAAATATATTGCTGTAAAGTGATGATGAAATATTGCCAATGTCTGACAGGGCATAATCTATATTGATGTTTCCAAGGTTAATTCCAATACCGGCATTTGGTTGCATGGTAAGTTCTTTTTTGTTGTTTATGTTAAGTTCTCTTTGAAATTTCCCAACGCCCAATCTTAAATAAACCGTTTTCTTATAATCGAATTCAACCCCCAGTGCCGGGTCAAAATTTAATATTTTAGAGCTAATCAATACGTTTCTTCTGCCGTCAGTATTAATTAATCCATTCACCTCACTTCTTATTCCCATATTTTTATTTAATTCGAAAAGTTTGCCTGCACCAAGCAAAAACTGCGGCAAAGTAATTTCTAATGAATTTTTAGGAATTTCATTATTTGTTTTTATAAACACATCTTTTTCGGCATTCGAAAAATTGAATTTCCAGGAGTTGAAAGTACTTGTAATATCACGTGCCATCAAGCCAAACTGCCAATTGTTTGAAGTTTTATACTGCAATGATGCATCAATACCAAACCCCCATGCAGTAGTGAATTGGCCTGCTTTTCGATGAATTATTTTTGCATTAAATCCGGTATTCAAACCTTCAATTTTTGATTTTTGTGCATAGCTGAAAATAAAAGCAATATCGCTTGCCGAAAAACTTGTAACTCTATTGTAGTCTATTTGTCCGTTTCTTATTAAATCCATTGTATTTGGAATACCATCAACACTAAGCCTTATAAACGATATGCCGATAGCTCTTTCATTATCTATTTTTGTAGAAAATGCTCCATAATCGTAATTTGCAATTCCTGCCAAATAAGGAGAGTGCATAAATGAAAGCTGAATATTGTCTGTTATATTCAACAAACCTGAAGGGTTCCAATATCCTGCATGAACATCGTTTACTGATGCAACAACTGCGTTTGACATTCCAAATGCTGCGGCGCCAACACCTATGTTTAGAAATTCATTGCTGTACTTGGGTGTGCTTTGTGAAAAAACATCTGAAATACCAAATAATGCAATTGCAACCCAAATATATTTTTTCATTCTATTATTTTTTTTAATTCTGAGATTTTATAATTTATTTCAGGTAATATTTCAATCAACAATAATAACAAATAATCGTTTTGCTTTTCATCAAATTTTCCAATACCTGTACTTTCGTATATACGGTTTAACGAATAAATTATTGCCGAAGTATCTTTGTATTTGTAAATGTATTTTATTTTTAAAAAATTACCTAAACCTGACTCCCATCTATTAAAATCGTCAATTTCACATTTGTCAAATAATATTTTCCAAATCCCATTATTGCATTTTTCAAAATCATTGTACAACTCTTCAACAACTTGTGAATAATGAGCCGAAAGATAGCAGTCAATTGCCATTTCGATAAAAATGTGCGACAATACCCAGTCGCGTTCAAAATTGAGTTTACTTTTTCTTAATTTATTTAAAATTTCGTGGTTTTTTGACAAAAACCATTGCCAATTGTGAAAAACCTTATCAACAGCCTTATGTGATGCTATTCCGTATTTTAAATCGGTAATTTCTGAATTTTCAAAATTTGTTTTTTCTATTTTTGATAAGTGTATTTTTGATTTAAAAATTTTTAACAAATCAGGAAAAAGCAAACCAGCATTGTACCAATGTTTCCCTTGTTTTGAGCTAAAATAGTAATGTGCTAAAAGATTCAAATTTTATGCAAATTAAGCTACAATTTTTTTATACTGTTTTAATTTACTTTTTTACAACAGTTTTTAGTAAGATATATTCACTATTTATGGTTTAAATGTTTTTTAATAATTTTGAAATATGAAAAAAACACTTTTTACATTTTTGTTTTCTATTGTTTTAAGCCAAACTAAAGCTCAGCTTGTTTTGCCCGTAAATGAAGAAACAAAACAAGCCGAAATAAAAGAAGTAGTAGAAGCTACAGGCTCTACAAAAACTGATTTGTATGACAGAGCCATTGCTTGGATAAACAAATTTTACCCCAATCCCAATGGAGTAATACAGACAAAAAACCCCGAAACGGGCGAAATTGAAGGCAAAGCACAGTTTAAACTTAAAATTATTGATAAAAAAGGAGTTGAACATTTTGAAGGTATTGTAGGATATACAATAACTTTAAATTTTAAAGACGGAAAGTTTAGATACACAATTACACGTATTCACTGGAAACAAGCATCGTATTTTGATGCTTCGAAATGGATGGATACCAATGACCCTGATTACAATTTTGAAAAATATCAAAGCTATATAAAACAAACTCTTGATTATTTTGAAAATCTTAAAAAAGAATTAGTTCAGGCTGTGAAAAATCCGCCTGCCAAGAAAAAAGATGACTGGTAACAATACTTTGTTTCAAGCTTTCCAACTATAACTGCATACATTGCATTTGATAGGTAAATTTTTGATAAACGAAGGGAAATATCCTAATTTTAGTAATAGTTTGCCTACAAAATGTTTTTTTACTCCAAAATCATTGTTTAAAGCTATGCGATAGCTGTGATTGTTACAATTTGGACAATTTATACGTGACATACAAAAATCTTTATTTCTTTTAATACACAAAAAGTAAAAACTACCCCTGTCATTTTTTTGCAATAAAATATATTTAATTTAGTGGCAATAAAAATATGAAACGCAAAACTTTTATAAGCAATAGTAGTATTATGCTTTCGAGTATTACTTTAGGATTGGATTATAATATTTTTCAAGATAAGAATGAATATATTAATAAACTTTCGAAAAAAGATGATGAAACATATTCTGATGAAAATTATTGGAAAACTGTAAGGGAAATGTTTAGGTTTCAAAAAGATTATATAAATCTGGAAAACGGGTATTTTAGTCCTCAACCATTAAGTACCGAGAATTTTCATATTTCAAAAGCAAAATACATAAACTCAAATACGAGCTGGTTTATGCGAAAGCAACAGCACGAAGAAATAGAAAACACAAGAAAAAATCTCGCTTCATTTTTATCATTAGATACTGAAGAGCTTGCCATTACCCGAAACACCACAGAATCGCTTAACACCATAATTTCAGGCTATCCATGGAAGAAAGGCGATGAAGTAATTGTTGGCAACCAAGATTACGGAAGTATGATTGCAGCTTTTGAGCAACAAGTAAAAAGATATGGAATAGTTTTAAAAACCGCTAATATATCTATCAATCCATTGTTGGACGAAGAAATTGTTAATTCATATATGTCGCTGGTTACACCTAAAACTAAAATAATTCATTTAACTCATTTAATAAACCTAAGCGGACAAATAATACCTGTAAGAAAAATTGCCGACGAGGCTCACAAACGCGGAATAGAAGTAATAGTAGATGCTGCCCACAGTGTAGCTCATATAAATTTTAATGCAAAGCAACTTGATGCCGATTATTTAGGAGCAAGTTTTCACAAATGGCTTTGTTGTCCACTTGGTGTAGGTTTTTTGGCGGTAAAGAAAAAATTTATCAGCAAAATTTATCCTTTAATGGGCGATAGTGATTATGCCAATGATAATATTCGAAAATTTGAACACACCGGCACCAAACCCGTACATACAATTATGGCAATAAATGAAGCAATAAATTTTCATAATGCTATTGGTAGCGAACTAAAAGAGAAAAGGTTGAGATATTTGAAAAATTACTGGGTTGACAGAATAAAAAATTATCCCGAAATTACAATAAATACCCCGATAAGTGATGAAAACAGAAGTTGTGCAATTGCAAATTTTGGTATTTCAAAATACACTCCACAGCAACTTGCCGAAAAACTGTTTGAAAAACATAAAATTTTTAGTGTAGCTATTGACCATCCTGCTATTAAAGGTGTGAGAATTACTCCGCATATATATAATAATACTGCCGAACTTGATAAACTTGTTGAAGCTGTCAGATCAATGATTTAAAATTCTTCAACCCTTACACCTTTTGCTTTATAATATTCAAAAATTTGCTTAGCTTCATCTTTGTATTTTTCGGGGATTAAAATCCTGAATTGATCATTTGTTGGACCTCTTCTCGTTGCCCATTGCAGCGAAAATTCTATAAAATTGCCTAATTCGTGTTTTACAAATTTCAAATATTCAAGATTTACATCTACATCATTTATTGTTTTAAATTTCCCATTTATTATTAGAGCATTTGTGGTAAAAATTATATTATTGTTTTTTGTCATTTTCATTTCGTTGCTGCTAATTACTATCTTTAAAACCGAAATTAATATTCCTATAAAAAACGATATAAACAGTGCAATTCCAAGATTTGCATCTCTTGACCACATAAGTACAAGCGTGCCGGCCGCACCTATAAATATACTAAGCCATATTCCTTCTTTTGTTCTTCTCACGCGTTCTTCTTTAGTCATTTTTTTCCATTCGGGTATTGTATAATGCCAGTTTGCAATTATATCAGGCTTGTAGTTTTCTGCATTAGGTTCGGTGTGTTCAAGTTTCGAATCTATTGTTTTATTTTCTTTAACAATGATTGTTTTCTTTTTTTCAGCACCCGAAAGTTGTTCAGCTATACTTTGTTGGTAGTCGTTAAGGGCTTTTTCTTTTTCCTTATTTTTTTTGTTGGTTTGATACCCGCCTACTATCATTAACGAACCGCTTAGCAAAAACAAAATTGTTAAAATTGGTGGTATTGAACCTTTATCTGACGCAAAAAGCATAGGAATTCCTATTATTAACATACAAATTCCAAAAAAAATAAACATAATTCCTATGCCTTTATTTATACAGTTGACATTTTTCTGATCCATAATTTATTTACTTGCTTTATATAAAAAATTGCAAATGGGCATTGCTGCATGATAATATTCAAAAAGTAGCTTAGGTAAATTGTCGTTTGTAATTTGTTTTTCGTCAATTGTGGCTTTAAAATAAAATTGTTTGTTAAAAATCAAAGGTTGTTTTTCGGCTATTTCTTTATATTTAACATCAATTCTCTTTTGTTTTTCGCCGAGTATTTCTCCATTGAATTTTTTAATAAATTCATCAGATTTTATAAGTTTTTCGAAAGTTTTGTTGTTTGATGCAATATGATTTCTCAATTGTTCAAGATGATTTTTATCGGTCATATAAACTCCTGAATAGATATTTATTTCTTCGGGATTAATTTCAAAATAAAAGCCGGGATAACTCATGTTTTTCCTTCCTCCCGGAGCAAATGCTGCCGACATTTGGAGCTTATATGGTGTTTTATCTTTGCTAAATCTTATATCGCGATTTATTCTGAAAATACAATCAGAAATTTTTAATTCTGACAAGTTTTTATCAGTTTTTACAATTAGTTTTAATACATCAGCTACAAGTTTCTGAAATGGAATTTTTACTTCTACTTCGTAGCGTTTTCGGTTTGAGTTAAACCATTCAGAATTATTGTTTGATGCTAATTCTTTGAAAAAATCTTTAAAATTTTGTGTTAAGTATTTCATTTACGAAAATACAAATAACACAAAAAATGTTTATTTGTTATACCTATTAGCTGTTGCTGCTTACAAATTCTTTTGCAAGTTTAAGCACATTTGACATTCCCAGTTGATTTTTGCCTCCGGCAGTAGCAAAAAATGCCTGCCCTCCGCCACCACCATCTATTTCTTTTGCAAGAAGTTTTATAATATTTCCGGCATTCCAATTAAATTGGGAAACAAGATTATCGCTTATAATAATTGCTATCATTGGTTTTTCATTTATCAAACAAGTAAAAACTGCAAATATATTTTTAACCTCATTTTTTAACTGAAAACATAAATCTTTTAGTTTATCAACTCCGTTTAATTCAATATTTTCAATAATTGTGTTTACACTATTTATAGTTTGTATTTTAGTTATAAGTTTGTTTTTAAGATTTAATAAATCGTTTGTTTCCAGTTTTTCTAACCTTTTTTTTAAAGTGTAGTTTTCATTTATTAATTCACTTATGGCTTTTAGCAAATCAGGCGGGTTTGATAACGAATCGTTAATAATCTCTACCATTTCAAGTTTTTTTGAAATATACTCATCTGCAAAATTGCCCGATATTGCCTCAATTCGCCTCACACCTGCTGCAATAGAACTTTCAGAAATTATTTTAAAAGCTCCTATTTCGGAAGTGTTTTTAACATGTGTTCCACCGCAAAGTTCCATTGAAAACAAAGGATCAAAAGTTATAACTCTTACAAAATCTCCGTATTTTTCACCAAATACTGCAACTGCACCCATTTTGCGAGCTAAATCAATTGGTAAATTCAGTTTTTCATCGAGTTGTATATTTTCTCTTATTTTTGAGTTTACAATTTTTTCAATTTCATTAAGTTCTTTTTTACTTATTTTAGAAATATGTGAAAAATCAAACCTTAGCCTGTCTGATTCTACAAGCGAACCTTTTTGCGAAACATGACTTCCTAATACTTGTTTCAAAGCTCCGTTTAGCAAATGAGTTGCCGAGTGGTTTCTTGTAATATTTTGCCGTCTTTTTTTATCAATTACTGCTTTAAAGGTTTGTTTAGTATCAACCGGAATTTTCTCTAAAATGTGAACTGCCAGGTTGTTTTCTTTTTTGGTATCTAATATTTTTATAATTTCATTATCTGATACCCCGATTAGTGTACCGGTATCACCTACTTGACCGCCACCTTCGGCATAAAATGGAGTTTTATCAAATACTACCTGAAAAATTTTATTTCCTTTTGTATTTACTGTTCTATAACGACAAATTTTTATTTCTGCTTCAAAATTATCGTATCCTATAAATTCCTGATTTTCATTTTCTGTTACTTCTGTCCAATCGCCCGTAGATTTTTCGGCATCTTTGCGGCTTCTGCTTTTTTGTTTTATTAACTCTGTTTCAAAACCTGCTTCATCTACATTAAAGCCAAAATCGGAAGCAATAAGTTTGGTTAAATCAAGTGGAAAACCATAGGTATCATACAACTCAAAAGCACATACTCCACTTATAGTTTTATCTTTGCTTTTTGCCACCAAATCATTCAATATTTCTAACCCACGTGTTAAGGTATTTAAAAAAGTTTTTTCTTCTTCAAAAACTACTTTGCTAACAAAATCAGCTTGCTGCAATAACTCTGGAAAAACATTTTTAAATTTGAGGGCAAGTGGTTCAACAATTTTATAAATTTCAGGTTTTCTGAATTCAAGTGAACTATATCCATAACGAATTGCTCTTCGCAAAATCCTTCTTATTACATATCCTGCGCCGTTGTTTGATGGCAATTGACCATCTGCAATTGCAAAAGAAATGGCTCTAATATGATCGGCAATCACTCTAAAAGCTATATCTGTTTTTTCTGATTCGGTATATCTTATTTTCGAAATGTTTTCTAATTCGGCAATAGTATCCTGAAAAATATCTGTATCGTAGTTTGACCAATTGTTGTTAATACATCTCACAAGTCTTTCGAGCCCCATTCCGGTATCAACATGCTTATCGGGCAACAATTCGAGGCTACCGTCAGCTTTTCGGTTGTATTGCATAAAAACTAAATTCCAAATTTCTATAACCTGCGGGTGGTCTTTATTTACAAGTAAACTGCCATTAATTTCAAACCTATCTTCATCGGCTCTAAGGTCATAGTGAATTTCGCTGCATGGACCACAAGGACCTGTATCGCCCATTTCCCAAAAATTATCTTTTTTGTTTCCGTTTAATATTCTTTTATTATCAATTAACTGTGCCCAGTACTCAAATGATTCATTATCAAAATCGAGGTTTTCAAGTTTATTTCCTTCAAATACAGTAACGTAAAGACGATTTTTATCAAGTTTGTAAACTTCGGTAAGTAATTCCCATGCCCATTTTATTGCATCTTTTTTAAAATAATCACCAAAACTCCAGTTCCCGAGCATTTCAAACATAGTGTGATGATATGTATCAATACCTACTTCTTCAAGATCATTGTGCTTTCCCGAAACTCTCAAGCATTTCTGTGTATTAGCTACTCTTTTATTTTCTGCAATACCATTGCCAAGAAATATATCTTTGAATTGATTCATTCCTGCATTGGTAAACATAAGTGTAGGGTCGTTTTTCACTACTATAGGTGCTGAGGCTACAATAGTATGACCTTTTGAGGCGAAAAAATCAAAAAATTTTTGTCTTACTTCCGAAGAATTCATCTATAATAATTTTGCTGTAATAGCAAAAAAAATTAACTTTGCCATTACTTTTTTAAAGGGCAAAATTAAACAAAAAAAGTAACGGCTGATGAAGAAAATCAAATATAGATTTGACCCGACTAATCTGCAGTATGTACACGTAAAAACAAGTGTATGGTTAAAACTTTTGAGAATTTTTGGATTTATTTCAGCATCAATCGTGGCGGGAATAATTTTGCTTTCAATAGCATACAGCGTTTTAGATTCGCCAAAAGAAAAGCTACTAAGGCGAGAAATATCGCAATATAAAATACAATTAGAGCTACTTAGCGAAAAAGCTAATAAAGCTGACAAAATATTATCAGGGCTTGAAGAACGAGATGATAAAATTTATCGCGAAATTTTTGGTGCCGAGCCAATTGATGCTTCTGTTAGAAATGCCGGTATTGGCGGGAATGACAAATACAAATCAATAAAAAATTACAACAATTCTGAAGAAATTATTAAACTTCATAAGACCCTTGATAAACTTAACAGGAGAATTTATATACAAAGCAAATCTTATGACGAACTTTCAAAACTTGCCAAAGAAAAAAACGAAATGCTTGTAAGTATTCCAGCAATACAACCTGTTGCTAATAAAGACCTAAAGCGTGTTGCATCAGGTTTTGGATACAGAATAGACCCTATTTACCGAACAGGAAAATTTCATGAAGGTATGGATTTTACATCACCAGTAGGTACAGATGTAATTGCTACAGGGAATGGCGTTGTAGAATCAATAGAAATGAAACAGTGGGGTTATGGTAATAACATTGTTATAAATCATGGCTACGGCTACAAAACCAGATATGCTCATTTAAGCAAATTTAAGGTGAAAAGAGGGCAAAAAATAAAACGTGGACAATTAATAGCATTAGTTGGAAACACGGGCAAAAGCACCGGACCACACCTGCATTACGAAGTATTAAAAAATAACAAACCTGTGAATCCGGCAAATTACTATTTCAACGACCTCACCCCCGAACAATACGAGGCTATTCTTAAACTTTCAAGTACACATAATCAATCTTTCGATTAATGGATGATAATAACCCCGAAAAACTGTATTACAGCATTAGCGAAGTAAGTGCGATGCTAAATGTGAATGCTTCGCATATAAGGTTTTGGGAAAAGGAATTTGAAATTTTAAAACCTAAAAAAAATACCAAAGGCAATCGCCAGTTTACAAAGGCAGATATAGAAAATTTAAAACTCATTTACTATCTCACAAAAGAAAAAGGATATACATTGAACGGTGCAAACGAACATTTGAAAACTAAAAGAAAAAGCACTGAAAAAAATATGAAAATTCTTGAATCGCTTCGAAAAGTTCGCCAATTTCTTGTGGAATTGAAACAAGATATTGATTAATCAGTTTTTTTAATTTAATTGCATAAAATTTTAATGAATTTTCATAATGCTTATGAAAAATTTTATTTGGCTGTTTTTAATCATTAGTTTAACATCAAAAGCTGTAATTTTTCCAACTACACAAGGTCCTGTTTCGCATAGTTTTGGAAACATTTCATCTTTAAAAAATGATCCTTTTGCTGCTTACAATCATCAAGGAAGTATGGCATTGGCAACAAAAAACTATATATCTGTTTCGGCAAAATCTTCATTTTTTATTCCCGAACTAAACACGGCTTGTCTTGCAGTTTCAAAAAAAATAAACAATACACAAAATTTGGGCTTGGGTTATTCATTTTTTGGAAACAAATATTACAACGAAAGTTTATTGAAACTTAGCTTTGCAAAAAAATTTTTCAATAAAACAGGGGGTGGAATAAGTATAGATTATTACAGGTTGCAACTTCCAAAAGAAAGTTATAAAGTTAAAAATATTTTTACTTTTGAAATAGGATTTTATACCGAACTTAACCAAAACTTTGATGTAGCTTTTCAATTGATAAATCCGGCAAGAGCACCACTTGCAAGCTATAATGAAGAAAAATTGCCCTTTATTGCAAATTTGTCTGTTGTTTACAATCTAAATGATAAATTTACAATTGCTGCAGAATGGAGCCAAACTATAACAGCTAATGGTTTTGCAAAATTAGGATTGAATTATAAAGCATCAAAAAATCTACATTTTTATGCAGGTATAGTTAATAAAACTTCAAGCGTTAGTTTTGGTATTAATTATCATTTTAAAAATACTTTAATAGCCATATCATTTACTTCTCAACCATATCTTGGCTACAGTAGTTCTGCGGGAGTTTCATATTTTACAAATCATGATAAAAAACCTGAATAAATATTTATTACAACTTATTTTTTTGATATTGGTTTTTCAATTCAAAGCAATAGCTCAAACAGATGATGAACAACTTAAAATCATTGAAAAACACATAGAAAACATTGATTTTGCAGGTGATTACAACGAACTATCAGACTTTATTGGGAAAAAGAATAAAGAAAAATTAAATATAAATAAAGTTACTCCATTTCAGCTTTATTCACTCGGTTTTTTGAGTTATAATCAAATAAATTCAATTATAAACCACAGAAAAAAATATGGAGATTTTGTATCACTCAACGAACTTCAAACCATTGATTCATTGCCCGAAGACATTATTAAAAAACTAAAATTGCACCTTTTTTTGAATGAAACTTATGAAAAATTTAACATTTTAAAATCATTAAATGAATCTGAAAAAAATTTATCAATATTTTCAAAAGTAACAACCCCTTACAGCAAAGGCTATATTGATAAAAATATTGATTCGGCTAATAAATTTTTAGGCACTCCATTCATTAGCAGAATTAAATTTAAAGTTGATTATAATGAAAAATTAATGGTGGGTTTTAACGCTGAAAAAGATGCAGGTGAAGAATTTTTTACAGGTTCAAACAAAAAAGGGTATGATTTTTATTCGGGTTATTTTTTTATTAGAAATACTCGAAAATTTGAAAGTTTTGCAATTGGAGATTTTAAAGCTGATTTTGGGCAGGGGTTGGTAATTTCGGGAGGTTTGAATACCGGGAAAAACGCATTAGTTACAAACATAAAAAAAACTAATACCGGAATTAGACCATATAACTCTTTTAACGAAAATGATTTTTTGCGTGGTTCTGCTGTTACTTTTTGTATTAATAAAACCAGAATTACATTTTTAATTTCAAAAAACAAAAATGACGCAACTTTTGATACAATAAATAATTCGGGTTCGGATATGATTTTTATAAAAAATATTGACCCAATTGGTTATCATAGAACTGCTAAAGAAATTGCTAACAAAAATAGCCATTCAGAATTTATGACAGCTCAAAATTTAACTTATACTCTACAAAATCTAAACATTGGACTTACATCTCTTTACCGCAAAAGCTTATATGGCAATACACCAAACGATATGTTGTATAATAAATATTATTTCACTTCATCACAATTTTATAAAGTGGGGCTAAATTGGGATTATTATTATAAAAACATCAATTTTTATGGCGAATCAGCCATTTCAAACAACAAATCAGCGGCTTCAATTTGTGGAGTAAACATCAGTATTGGTGATTTTGCAGATATTTCAACAATTTACCGCAATTATTCAAAAGATTTTATTGTTGATTATACAAATGCATTTTCTGAAAATACAAAACCTATGAACGAAAGAGGTTTATACTCTGGAATTTTGATTTTTCCTTCGTCAAAAATACAATTATCAGCATTTTATGATTTTTATAAAATGCCTTGGTACACTTATTTTGTTGATGGTACAGGTATGGGAAACGATGGTTTTTTTGAAGCCAAATACCAAGCTGATAAAACTAATTTGATTTATTTCAGAATTAGAAAAAAAACCGAACTAAAAAACTATAATGAGGGCTATTTCAACAGTTTGAAAAACGAAGAAAAAACCTATATAAGAATACATGCAGAAAAGGAATTTTCACCTGTAATTACTGCAAAGTTTAGGATTGAAATTTCAAAAATTAAGCCACAAACAGGAGTTTTAAGCAAAGGATTTTTATTTTTTACCGATTTGAGTTTAAAAAAAGCAGGTAATCCGCTATCAATCAATAGCAGGTTCACTTTATTTAATTCTACGGATTATTCAAGCGGAATTTATGCAATGGAAAACGACTTGCTACATACTTGGTCTGTTCCAAAATTTTACGATTCGGGAGCAAAATTTTATATTTTATTAAAAGTGAAATTTAAAAAAATTAATGTTCAATACAAATACTCATATATTAAATATTACAATAAACAAACGATTGGAAGCGGATTATCAGAAATTAATTCAAATAATGTTCAAGAAAACAGTCTGCTTTTGAACTATACTATTAACTAAATTTGTATCAAAAAATCTACTGATGACAAAACTCAGTGTGAACATTAATAAAATTGCAACAATACGCAATGCCAGGGGAGGCAATATGCCAGACATTGTAAAAGCAGCTATAGATTGTCAAAATTTTGGAGCCGATGGTATTACTGTTCATCCTCGTCCCGACCAAAGACATATTAGATACAACGATGTTTTGAAATTGAAGGATGTTATTTTTACAGAATTTAATATAGAAGGCAACCCACAACCAGATTTTATTGATTTGGTTTTAAAAACCAAACCACATCAAGTTACACTTGTCCCCGACAGTGTTGATGCAATTACTAGCAACGCAGGTTGGGATACTATAAAAAATAAGATTTTTTTAACAGATGTAATTAAAAAATTTAAAGATGCCGGAATTAGAGTTTCGGTATTTTTAGACCCTGTACCCGAGCAAGTGATAGCTGCCAAAGAAACCGGGACGGATAGAATTGAACTTTATACTGAAAATTATGCAGAAAATTTTGGTTTAGACAGAAATAAAGCAATAGAAGATTATGTGAAAACTGCCGAAATTGCTTCAAAAATCGGGCTTGGTGTAAATGCCGGTCACGATTTAAATCTTGAAAATCTAAATTTTTTTTATAAAAATATACAAAACCTTGAAGAAGTTTCAATAGGTCATGCACTTATTTGCGACAGTTTGTATTATGGACTTCAAAATACAATTCAGATGTACAAAGCTAAACTAAAGTGATTTTAATTGTTCGAGTACTTTGTTTAGCGTGGTTTCGAGATATGTAATTTTATTATTTAAAGTATAAACATCAGCTCTTTCGAGAGCAAGTTTTTCTATTTCTCTGATTTCGTTTTTTGCCGAAACTATTCCCATCATATCAATTGAAGGTTTCAGCTTATGAGCTTGTGATTTTATTTCATCATAATTATTATCAACCAACCCTTTTTTAATTTTATTAATAAGGTCAGGCGTCAATTCGATGAACATATTTACCATTGTCATTACAAATTCTTTATTGCCTTCGGCCATAAGTTCAATTTGTTCAAGATTGTATAATTTGGGCTCCATTGTAAAAAATATAGTAAAAAAATTAAATTGCTTTTTTTTGTAACATTCTGTAAATAGTAGATTTACCTATTCTGAGTTTTTTTGAAACCAAAACAACATCATCATTGTATTTCATCAGATAATGTTTTATGATATTATTTAAATAATCTCTCAATGGCATTTCCTTGGCAAGTAAACTATCCATTGAATAGTTTTTGCTGAACTGAATATCATCAGGCATTATTGTATTATTTTCACACATAACGCATGCAAGCTCAATAACAGCCTTAAGTTCTCTAACATTACCCGGCCATTCATATTTCAATAATTTTTGATGTGAATCTGCCGAGAGAGAAATTTTTTCTATTTCATTATCATTTACATATTCATTTATAAAATGTTTTGCAAGCAAAAGAATATCGTTACCTCTCATTCTAAGTGGCGGAATTTGAATAGGTAAACCAAGGAGACGATAATACAAATCTTCTCTGAAATTTCCCTTACGTACTTCTTCTGCAAGATCGCGGTGGGTTGCTGCAATTATACGGCACGAAATTTTTATAACCCCGGTACCTCCTACCCTGGTAATTTCTTTTTCTTGCAAAACACGAAGTAACTTTGATTGCATATTTATATCCATTTCACCAATCTCATCAAGAAATAATGTTCCTCCGTTTGCTTCTTCAAATTTTCCGATTCTACGAGCTATTGCACCAGTAAATGAACCTTTTTCGTGCCCAAAAAGTTCAGACTCAATAAGATCTTTTGGAATGGCTGTAATATTTACACTTACAAATGGTTTGTTTTTTAACTTTGAGTTATGATGTATTGCTTTAGCTATTACTTCTTTTCCTACCCCTGTTTCACCAGTAATTGATACAGTAATTGATGAATTCACAGCTTTTTGCACCAGCGAATAAACTTTTTTCATAACCGGGCTTATTCCAATAACTGTTTTTGATAAATCGAACTGCTTTGAAATCTGGTCTTTTAATTGAGAAATTTCCTCTTTTAGATTAAAATTTTCTCTTATGTTTTTAATTATGTTCCAAATTCTGTCTTTGGTTTCTTCATCTTTTGTCAGATAATCGTAGGCTCCGTCTTTGAGAAGTTTTATAGCGGTTTTCAAATTTTCTTGTCCTGATACAATTACAACAGGTATTTCTGAGTTGTATTTTCTAATTCTTTTCAGAACCTCTTCACCTGTCATATCTGGTAAAGAATAATCAAGTGTAACTAATTGAGGATTTTCATCAAGTTTTTTCAAAAAACTTTCAGCATTTTCAAACAATTCAGTTTCAATATCAGGATTTAATGAAAGGTTGTATTTTATCATTTTCCCATAAATGGGGTCATCTTCAACAATAAAAACTTTTAACTTACTCATTATTATATGCAAGTATAATAAAACTTTTTAAAAAAATACACTGTTGAAAACGTAAAAAAATTCAAATCACTGATTTTCAGTTAAATTATTTTCTAAAAATGAGAAAATTATATTTTTAATAGAATTTATTTCATTAAAACAACGAAATTCTTTTTTTAAAATTGCGGTCCTATGAAAAACTGGAAAAGAAATTTCTTTTGCGAAACAGTTTCGTTAAATGGTGCATTATCAAATTTCCATCCACAATCAAGACCCAGCAAACCAAACATAGGCAGAAAAAACCTCACACCCGTACCGGCAGTTCTATAAATTTTAAAAGGATTATATTCTTTTAATGAATAAAATGCATTTCCTCCTTCAATAAATGTGTGAACATATACGGTTGCTGATGGATTTGTACTTATAGGATACCTCAATTCAATAGTATATTTATTAAAATTTACAGCACCACTACCTTTTGTAAACTGGTCATAACCACGCATTGAAATTACCTCTGAACCATACAAATTCCAGCCTATAAGTCCGGTTCCTCCAAGTTTAAATCTCTCGAATGGAGAATATCCAACATCTTTATTGTAATAATTTAAAAACCCGAATTTGAAAGAAGTTGCAAGAATAAGTTTTTCAACTATTCGATGATACCAGGTAGCTTCAACTTTAAATTTATAGTATTCAAGCCATCTGAACTTGTCTTCCATCGAAATACTATTGTAATTTTTGCCATTTAATAATGAGTAAGGAGGAGTAAATTGAGTAATAAGTGAAAATGATGACCCCCCCATTGGAAATATTGGTTGGTCGGTAGAATTTCGTGAAATTACAGTTTGTATATTTATGTTATTAGCGTATCCTTCGGTAAAACCTAAACCACTTTCTCCGCCAAATCCAAAATATCCATTATCTTTAAATTTATACCTTTGATAATTCAAGCTATTGCTTATTGTAAAATAATCATCGGGCCATTTCATGTATTTTCCAAGCGAAACAGAAGCTCCCGTAGTTCTTAAAAATTGGTATTTGTCATCTTTTTTAGTAAAACCTCCTAAATAAAGATTGGTTTGTAAAGAATGGTATATACTTATACTAAAAGAATTAGGTTTTTTGCCGCCTAACCATGGTTCGTTAAATGAAAAATTATAAGTTCTATATCCAAGCCCATTGCTTTGAACTCTAAGCGAAATTCTTTGCCCATCACCAGCAGGTATAGGATCCCAAGCACCTTTTTTAAGCATTCGTTTAGTAGAAAAATTATTTAAAGTTAATCCTATTGTACCGATAAATCCTCCAACACCACCCCAGCCACCCGAAGCTTCTATTTGGTCTGATGGTTTTTCAACTACCTTGTATTCAATATCTACTGTTCCGTTTTGTGGGTTTGGAATTGGGTTTACACCAAGTTTTTCGGGGTCAAAATAGTTAAGTTGTGCCAATTCTCTAATTGAACGCTGTATGTTTGCTCTACTAAATTTATCACCAGGTACAGTTCTTAATTGCCTTAAAATCACATGATCGCTCGTTTTGTCATTTCCCGAAACTAATACTTTGTTTATTGTTGCCTGTTTGCCTTCATAAATTCTAATTTCTATGTCAATTGAGTCGTTTTCAACATTTGTTTCAACGGGATTAATATTAAAAAACAAATAGCCATCGTCCATATATAGGCTTGAAATGTCAAATCCATCTGCACTCATATTCAATCGGCTATCGAGCTTTGCTTGGTTGTAAACTTCTCCTTTTTTAATCCCCAATATTTTTGCTAATTCAGCATTTGTATATTTTGTATTTCCATTAAAAGTAATATTTCTGAAATAATATTTTTTACCTTCTTTTACGGTAATTTTAATGTTTAGCAAATTGGGTTTTATTTTATAAATTGAATCTTTTATTATCATTGCATCTCTAAACCCTAAAGAGGCGTATTTGTCTATAATTTTATGTTTTTCTTCTTCATAAGTATCTTCTATAAATTTTGATGATGCAAAAATATTTAATTTGTTTCTTTTGGGTTTAGGCTTTTTTATTACCGAAATCAATTTTTTATCACTTACTTTTTCGTTTCCTTCTACATCAATTTTATAAATTTTTACTCTTTTGCCTTTGTTAATGTAAATTCTCAAAATTTTTCTACCTTCTTTTGTTGTGTCATTTACAGTAGTAATGAATACTTTTACATTATAAAATCCTTTTTTGTAGAAATAATTTTTAATTTTATTACTTGTTTTGTTTATAAGATTTTCGGTAATTATTTGGTCTGCTTCAAAATCTATTTCGTCTTTTACATTTTTTGTTTCGCTCTTTTTCAAACCTCTAATCGAATATTTTGATAAACGGGGGCGTTCTTTTAAGTAAATTTCAAGATTTATAACATTATCTTTTAGCGAGGTACAATATATTTTCAGGTCAGAAAAAAGTTCTTGTTTCCATAAAATTTCCAAAGCTTTTCTTATTTCTTCACCAGGTACACTTATTATTTGTCCCAAATACAAGCCCGATATTGAAACTATTACGTTTTTATCAATATACTGCGACCCTGTTACCTTAATCTTACCTATTGTGTATTTATTGGGTGTTAAATAATTCAAATCTATATAGTTTGAATCATTTGCTTGTGCCAATACATTTGATTGAAATGCAAAAAGAATAATGCTTAAAAAAAGTATATCTTTTAGCAATTTTTTAATATTATAATTGTTCGCTTGTTTTTCCAAATCTTCTTTCTCTGTTTTGATAATTTATAATTGCTTTGTAAAGTTCATTTTTATTAAAATCGGGCCAAAGTGTATCTGTAAAATAAAATTCGCTATAGGCAAGTTCCCAAAGCAAAAAATTGCTCAAGCGGTATTCGCCACTTGTTCTAATAAGTAGTTCTGGATGAGGGAAGGGTCCTGTAGTTAATTCTTTACTCAATGTTTCATCGTTTATTTGTTCAACTTCAAGTATTCCATCTTTTACTAATTGAGCAATTTTTTTAACTGAATTTACAATATCCCATTTTGAACTGTAGCTAAGAGCAAGAATCAAGGTTGTACGAGTATTGTTTTCAGTAATTTTGATGAGTTTATTTAATTCATTCTGGCAATTTTTTGGCAGTTTTTCAAAATCACCTATTGTTTTTAATCTTATATTATTTTTAATTAATGTTTCTGTTTCGGCTTTTATAGTTTTAACTAATAAAGTCATCAGGGCATTGATTTCGTCTTGAGGGCGGTTCCAGTTTTCGGTACTAAAGGCATATAGTGTAAGATATTTTACTCCTAATTCGGCACATGCTTCGCATGATTCTCTAACAGCCTTTACTCCATTTTCGTGTCCAAAAATTCTTAAAAAACCTCTTTTTTTTGCCCAACGACCATTGCCGTCCATTATTATGGCTATGTGTAATGGGAGTTTATTTTTATCTATTTTTTCTAATAATCCCATAATACGGGTGGCTTTTTGGGCCAGCAAATAATTGGTGTGAATCTGTAAGTAAATGAAAACATTGAAAACATGTACCAGTCTTTAAGAGCGGGGTCGCCTCTCATATCATCTGTTGTGCTAAGTGGCGATGTAACTCCTTCTACCTCAACCGAACGGTCTGACAATGCTGCCGATACTGTACCAAACTTTTTTTTCTGTTCGGTCAAATCTGGGTATCTTTTGCTCACATCGTCAAGATAATCGGTAAAAGTTTTGCGATATACAAACTCATATCCAAATATCATATTTTCACTCATTTCCCATTTGAATCCTATACCAAATGGTATTGCAATTTGATATAATTTATACATTTCTTTGTTTGTTTGCCCTTCGGTATGTAGGTTGTGAAGTTCAAAAATGTCGCCGTTGTATTTTGTTTTTGGGTTAAATCTGAAACCTGCAATACCAAGTTGCAGATATGGTGTGAAATTTTCTGTTCGAACTTGCGAACCAAATGGGCGAAAATTAAATTCCATATTTACCGATAATTCTGTAATATTAGATCTGAAACTTAAATTGCGATTTTTATTTTCTTTAAAATTTTTATCGTTTCCGCTTATTGTACCTACATTTAAAGCTGGTTTTACCGAAAAATATTTCCCCAGATTATACCTCATGTATATACCTCCTGCAAGGTGTGTTTCTTTTAAAACTATTTCTCGTGCTAGCTCGCCGTTATAATTTGATGCACCCAACAAGCCTCCAATTTCCCATTTTTGAGCCAATGATATATTAGTGCCAAACACTAAAAGTGAAATTAAAAATATTTTAAATTTTTTTTGACTCATTAATGATTAAAACGACTATAATGTATCTATTGTTACAATAATAGATTTTATTTAAGGGTGCAAAAATATAATTTTTTTTGAATGAAGTTTAGTAAAAAGTATTACCTAAACTGAAAACATTTAACTTTATTTTGAATTAGTCTGTAAGTTAATGTAATACCAAATATTGAATATAAATCTTTGTTTTTGGGATTTCCTCTTAATGTTCCGGCTTCGTGCAGTTGCTCGCCTGGGTCTGCCATTGCTGATGCCATTGGTCCGTATTGGCTTTCTATAAAGAAATTTTCGGCATATTTTCCACTCACATCATCAATATAATCAGTAAACGTTTTTCTAACACTGTATTCAAGCGATAATATCCACCGTGAGTTCATATATGTTTTTAACCCGAAACCTATAGGTATTGCAAGTTGTGTAAGGCTGTATCGTTTTAAATCATTGTATTCGGCAGTTTGTTGTCCTTCGGTGCTAAGTGTTTGCAGGTTTACCCATTCTTCATTACGGCTTGCAAGGTTTTCATACCCGTTTGTTCCTGTATTATGCGGACTGTTTACATTATAAAAAAACTGAGCCATCGGGTTAAATTTAAAAACCGATATGCCTGTAGTAAAATATGGCACAAAACCTCTTTGTTTACGGCGGTCAAGCAATCGTAAATTTACATCTATTCCACCGTTAAAATCCCAAAGAATACTTTTGAAATGTAGGTTTCTCAATCTGTTTTCTTCTTTGTCGGCATACCAATTATCATCACCACTAAGGCTTCCTCTTGTTGCACCCAATTTAAAAGTTAATCTTTGACCTATATTGTATTTTGCAACAAGACCTGCTGCAAAATGGGTACCGCGTGTTTCAAAAAATTTGAAATTTGTAAGTTCTCCTCTATAATTGCTTCCTCCGGCAAAAATTCCCATATCAAGTGTACTTTCACGCCTCCATCTCTGCGAATATGCAATATCAGATACTAAAAAAAGTATGAATAGCAAAAAAATTAAACGATATTTCATTTTACTTTTTGTTGTTGTTTTTTTTTGAAAAAGTTATGCAATTAACGGAATTTTTTATAAAAAAACGAAATAATATTATTTTTATTTCTTATTTTTAATTACTTAACAAAAATAAATTATTCAGGTTTATAAACTAACATGCTCATATTGTCAGGGTTTAAAATTTCAATTGCAATGTTTTGTAAGGTTTGAGTATTAATTTCATCAATTTCAGATAAAACCTTATCTAATGTTTCTATATCATTAAAGTCAAGAAGGCTTCTGCCCATCATAATCATCAAACCTTGGTTGCTTTCTTCAGCCATTATGAGCTGACCTTTGAATTGTGTTTTGTATTGCTCAAATTGCTTTTCGGTAATAGGTTTTGATATTATTTTTAAGAGTTCTGATTTAACAATTTTAATTGATTTTTCGAGGTTTACAATATCAGAAGTCCATTGAATGTAAAACAAACCAGTATCTGAAAAATAATTATATGCTGCTTCTACTCCATAAGTAATTCCGTATTTTTCACGAAGTGTGATGTTTAAAATTGAATTTAGAGCCGGTCCGCCAAGTATATTGGCAAGAAACATTAAAGCTGTTCTTTTTTTATCAAACATATCGTATGCTTTTTTGCCTATAATTATATGGCACTGATGATTTTGAGTTTTTTTTAAAATATTGAAAGTCTTTATTTCATTGGGTTTGGTTCTTTGAAGTACATTTTTTTCAAACTTATGATTTTCGAAATATTTTTTGCAAAGTTTTTTTATTTCTTCAATTTCAATAGGTCCGCAATATGAAATAACCATTTGACCATAATTGAAAAGTTTTGTTGCAAAATTTACAACGTCGTTTCGTGTATATTTTACAATGTTACTTTTGTTTCCGAGTATATTTGTGCCTAATGAATGATTATTGAAAATATTTTCATAAAACTCGTCAACAATCATTTCTTCAGGGTTGTCAGCATACATATCTATTTCGTCAACTATCACTTTTTTTTCTTTTTCAAGTTCAATTTCCGGGAAAACCGAATTAAGTGAAATATCGGCAAGAAGTTCAATAGCCAATTGTGTTTTGTCGCAAATTAACGATGCATAAATACATGTTTTTTCTTTGGTTGTAAAGGCATTCATTTCGCCTCCTACCATTTCTATACTATTGAGTATGTAATTCCAATTGTGTTTTTTTGTGCCTTTAAAAAGCATGTGCTCAAGTATATGAGCTAATCCGATTTGGTTTTTATTTTCGTCGCGGCTACCTGTGTTAAATGTTATTCCAATGTGAGAAATTCTTGTATTTAAGGCTTTTTTGTAAGCAAGTCTTATCCCATTATTAAAATTTTCGATGATAAAACTCATTTTAATTTTTTAAATGAATTTATCTTTAATTTCTCTCAAGGCTTCGTTGTATTCTCTTACAATATTTTCAACTATAACTCTTGCAGGTAAAATATCTTTTATGTATGAGCTTATTTGTCCAATTTCAAGTTCACCTTCGTCAAGTTCACCTTCAAACATTCCTTTTTTTGCTCTGCCCTTTCCGAGCAAAACCTGCAATTCATCAATCGAAGCTCCTTTTGTTTCTGCATCTTTCACTTTTTCATAAAATTTATTTTTAAGTAATCTTACAGGGGTGAGTTTTTTGAGCGAAAGTTCAGTACTGCCGTCTTTTGCTTTTAATATTTCATTTTTAAAATTTATATGAGCTGATGATTCTTCGCTTAATACAAAACGGCTACCAATTTGTACAGCTTCTGCCCCAAGTGCAATAGCAGCAAGCATTGTACGCCCTGTACCTATACCTCCTGCTGCAATTACAGGTATTTTTACACTTTTTACTATATGAGGAATTAAACACATTGTTGTTGTTTCTTCTCTTCCATTATGACCACCAGCTTCAAAACCCTCGGCAACTATTGCATCTGCTCCGCATTGTTCGGCTTTTACTGCAAATTTTTCGTTGGCAACAACATGTACTACTTTTATTCCATGTTGTTTTAATATTGGTGTATATGTTGCCGGATTGCCGGCTGATGTAAATGCTATTTTTACCCCTTCGTTTATTAGAGTTTGAATGTGTTTATCAATATCAGGGTACAGCAGTGGAAGGTTTACAGCAAATGGTTTATCGGTTGCGTTTTTACATTTTTTTACATGTTCGAGCAAAATATCAGGATACATGCTTCCGGCACCAATTATTCCCAAGCCGCCTGCATTGCTCACTGCCGATGCCAATTTCCACCCACTGCACCAAATCATTCCTGCCTGTATTATGGGATATTTAATTCCGAATAATTCAGTAATCCTGTTTTGCATTAAAATAATTTATAAAAAAGGAATTTTTACAACTTGTGCTTTAAGTTCTTTTCCTCTAATTTCAATAAAAATTTCGGCACCTTCTTTAGAATTTTCGCTTTTTACATAGCCCATACCAATAGCAATATTGAGCGAAGGGCTTTGAGTTCCGCTTGTTACTTCGCCAATTTTGTTTCCTTTACCATCTGTTATATTGTAAAATTGGCGAGGTATTCCACGATCTATCATTTTAAAACCTACAAGTTTTTTTGAAGGTTTATTTTCTTTAATGCTTTTATGATAATTGCTATTTGTAAATTCTTTTGTAAATTTTGTAATCCATCCCAAACCAGCCTCTATTGGCGAAGTATTATCATCAATATCGTGTCCATACAGGCAAAATCCCTTTTCAAGCCTTAGTGTATCTCTTGCTCCGAGACCACATGGTATAATTTGGTACTCTTTGCCAGCTTCCATTATTTTATTCCATAAATATTCAGCATCTTCGTTGTTCATATATATTTCAAACCCACCTGCTCCTGTGTATCCTGTATTTGAAATTATAATATCAGACTTGCCCGCCAGAGTTCCAATTTTAAAAGAATAATACTCGATTTCAGATAAATTTATATCTGTAAGTTTTTGTATTACTTTTATTGCATTTGGACCCTGAATTGCAAATAAACTTATTTTGTCACTTAGATTTTGCATTTGAACATTCGCAGTATTATGCTTGCAAAGCCAGTTCCAGTCTTTATCAATATTTCCGGCGTTTACTACAAGATAGTATTCATCTTTTGAATTTCGGTAAACTAATAAATCATCAACAATACCGCCAGTGTCATTGGGCATACATGAGTATTGAATTTTGCCGTCAAAAAGAGCAGAAGCATCGTTGCTTGTCACTCTTTGTATCAAGTCTAAAGCACCTTCGCCTTTTAGCTTAAATTCGCCCATGTGAGAAACATCAAAAATGCCAACATTATTTCTCACTGCATGATGCTCGGGAATAAGTCCACTGTACTGTACAGGCATATTAAAACCTGCAAAAGGTACCATTTTACCGCCAATTGCAATATGTAAATCATTTAATGGAACATGTTTTAGTGATTGTGTATCTGTCATAAAAATTGAGGCAAAAATAAACCAAATTTATTAAGATAAATGTGATTTATTAGTTTAAAAATTTTGGTGGTGAAATTTACAAAGCTGCTTCGTATAGTCTTGATACTTCAGCCCAATTAATTACATTCCAAAAAGCCGAAATATAATCGGGACGACGATTTTGATAATTCAAATAATAGGCATGTTCCCACACATCAAGCCCAAGAATTGGGTTACCCTTACATTCTGCTATATCCATAATAGGATTATCCTGATTTGGAGTACTGCAAACACATAATTTTTTATCAGCATTTACGCAAAGCCAAGCCCAGCCTGAGCCAAAACGAGTTGCAGCAGCAGAATTGAATTTTTCTTTGAAATTTTCAAAACTTCCAAATTCTTTGATAATAGCATTCAAAAGCGTTCCCTCTGGCAAACCTCCGCCATTAGGGCTCATAATTTTCCAAAATAATGAATGATTATAATGACCGCCGCCATTGTTTCTCACAGCTAAAGGATATTTGCTTATATTTTTGCAAATTTCGTCCAAAGGTAAGTTTTCAGCATCGGTTCCAGCTATCGCATTATTAAGATTTGTAATATAAGCATTGTGATGTTTGCTATGATGAATTTCCATAGTTCGTGCATCAATATGTGGTTCAAGCGAATTGTAAGAGTAAGGTAATTGAGGCAATTGGTGTGTCATGGTATTTAATTTTTTATTTTTATTTCGTTTAACATAATATTAAACAAAATTAAAACTGATATTGTTTTTTTAGAGTTTATTTTTGAAGCATTAAAATATGATTTACAGATATTCTTTTTATCTTATTGCTATTTTTAGTTTTTGTAATTGTAAAGATAACAATGAAAATTACAATTACTATATTCCCGAAGGTCCTGTAAATTTTTCAATAAATACCGACCTCCCTCAATATTACTATTTGAAAAACCCAGGCACATACCTTTATCACGAAGGAGGTAATAGAGGAGTAATTTTGGTTCATAACTACGATGATAATTTTCTTGCATTAGAACGTACCTGTAGTTTTGAGCCAGATAAAACCTGTTCATATATATCAGTAGATTCTACAACTTTAACTCTTAGATGTGGAAAAACTGTAAACGGAAAATGGGAACAATGTTGCAGCAGTAAATTTATGCTCGGAGGCGAAGTTTCTAACGGACCGGCTGCATACAACCTTAGGCAATACTATACACAGAAAAATGGGTCTGTTATTTCTGTAATAAATTAATATGACTTTAAAAATTCTTACATACAACGTAAACGGAATAAGGGCTGCTTTAACAAAAAACCTGCTTGGTATGCTCGAAAAGCAAAATCCAGATATTGTTTGCTTTCAAGAAATAAAAGCTTTACCCGAACAAATAGACGACAGTGTTTTTGAACATTTGGGTTATAAGTGTTTTTGGTACAGTGCACAAAAAAAGGGGTACAGCGGAACAGGCATACTTACTAAAATAAATGCAAATGATATTACTTATGGTTGCAATCATGTACTTTATGATGGAGAAGGGAGAGTAATCAGAGCGAATTTTGATGATTTTTCAGTTATCAGTGTATATTTTCCATCTGGCAGTTCGGGAGATGAAAGACAAATAATAAAAATGAACTTTTTAGATTACTTTTATCACTACATATTAGAATTGCGAAAAGAAGTAAGAAACCTTATAATTTGTGGAGATTACAACATTTGTCATAAACCAATAGACATACATGACCCAATTGGAAACAATAACAGCAGTGGTTTTTTGCCCGAAGAACGTGAATGGATGAGTGCATTTTTCAAAAGTGGGTTTACAGATACTTTTAGGTATTTACATCCTACTGCAACAAAGAAATATACCTGGTGGAGTTTTAGGGCAAATGCCCGAAACAATAACAAAGGCTGGCGTATTGACTACATTTCTGCAAGTAATGAAATAGCCAATTTTATAAAAAAAGCCGAAATACTTCCGTTCGAATTTCAAAGTGATCATTGTCCATATTTTATTGAAATTGAAATTTAAATTAAACAAATTATTTCAATTATTTTTAATTTTAAAGAACACTATGAAGATAGTATATATGACGCTCCTACAGAGCTTATTATATTTTACTTTTTATTCATTCTATTAATATTTTGCTCCTTTGGAGCAAAGATTGGCTCTTAAATCGTACTCATCGTTATATAACTTATTTTGTTTATTTCTTTTTATTCATTTTGGCGGGCGAAGACACCAGCCGATAATTTAATTTTTATTGAATAATTAACTTGTCCTTTTTAATTATTACCCCCAAACTATCATAAATTTCTATAAAATAAACACCAGTTTCAAAACCTTTAATTTGTATTTTGTTTTCAAGATTGTACAAATCTTCTTTATATATCAACTTTCCGTTAATATCAAATAGTTTAATTGTATGCTCAAATCCCTTACTTGAGTTTGGTAAGGTTAATTGAGTATTTATTTCATTACTTGTGCTTCTAAATACCGGGTTTGGAAATATTTGAACTTTTATTTCATCTATTGAAAAATAGTGTTTTTCAACTTCTATTCCAAGCGATTTTTTATAAAGTAAACTTAATTGATTTTCTAAATCTGAAATTGACAAATTAGCATTGTAACCACCATTTTCGTTTTGATTTGATATAAATAGCGAATCATTAGTGTAAACCAAAGGAAAAACTTTTATTTGAAGTTGGTTGCTATTTTCATTATAAATAAATTTGTATGACCAGCCATTATTTTGCCATAATACAGGAATAGGACAATAATAAGCTATTACTGAAATATTTGTGTCAGCTTTTGAATAAGCTCTAAATCTACCGGTAACTAATTCATCACAAGCAATTATTAAATTATTATTTTCAAATAAACATGAAGCTGATTTTGCTAAATTTACTTGTTGTGGATTTGCAAACCCTTCTAAAGTATGTGTTTCACATTTCATTGGGTAATGTTTACCATCTGATGCAGTATAATAAAAAGTTCTTAAACAGGGATCATCTTTTTGTTCGGTTGTATAGTAACTACAATTGCCACAACTCGAATGACAAGTTAATTTAGCAAAATAAGTAATTTTTGGTCTGGGATAAGTTGCTTTTGATGAAAGTAAAAACAACACTAAAACTAGATATGTTAAATTTAAATTGATTTTCATGATATAATATTTTATTTTTTTTAAATTTTGTTTTAAACAAGACTTATTTAGCCTCCAAGTCAACTTAATATTAATGAGGTTTTCTTATGGTTTTAATGTTTAATTAATAAATGAATTATTGAGTTTTAGTTTTGGGCGTTTGTGATGTTATTATAGGGTTTGTGATGTATTACATAAAACTCTTTTAAAATTTCAATATTTAGTTAAACCATGTTTTTGTTTTTTATTTCACCTCCTTTCTATAATGTTAATATTTTATAATTCGGCTGGCAATATATAATAAAACAAATATTTTTTAAAAATATTTTTCAAAATGCTGATAATGTGTTTGATTATTTTTAAAATACACTATGTAGATAGTATATATTAAGCTCCGTAGGAGCGATATAAATACAATCTACAAATTGTTTTTTTTTAGTCTTCTTGTGATGAAACATCACGATAATGATAACTCAATTGCCAGATGACCATAATAATACATTTTTAATAGAAATTCATTACTTACATGGCAAACTGATTGAAAAAATGAAAATAAAAATCATTAGAGCATTACTCTTCAAATTACGTCAATGTATTCAATAAATGGATACCGTTTTCAGATAAAAAAATCATTCACTTAAAAGTTTATCTATAAAATGTTTGTTATTTTCAGCCCATTTATCAAAATACTTTCCTGTACCCGGTCCGTTGAATCCAGTATGTATTTTACGCACTTTCCCTTTTTTATCAATATAAATGGTGGTAGGAAACGAAATAATATCATTCAACATAGGCAATGCCTGCCGTGCCTGGTCTTTTCCTGTTTTTTGAGTTAGTAGAATTTCGTATTGCACATCAAATCTCTTTCTCAGTCTTTCGCAATTGCTTTTACCCTTTGCAAAACTTGTGTCCTTTTCAAATGCAAGTGCAATAATTTCAAGCCCTTTTAATTTGTGTTTTTCATAAAAATAAGAAAGATATTTGGTTTCGTCCATACAATTTGGGCACCATGTCCCCATAATTTGTATAATTACAACTTTATTTTTATACTTTTCATCACTTAGCGAAACTTGTTTTCCGTCAAGATTTTTGAAAGTAAAGTTAATTTTTTCAAATCCCGGTTTAAGAAATGTAAGGGAATCGGGATTTCGCAATTCAAATGTATCATTCCGTTTTGCCTCCCAAGTTTCGTACCAATGCAAGCCCGAATAGAATTTGCCTGCAATACTCCCATCTTTTGTTAATTTTCCCGAAAAATAAAAAGCATGAGTACCGTCAAAGCATGAAAGTTCCATAGTGCTGTCATTTGTACTGCCGCACAGGTAGCGATAATCGCCCGTTTCTGTCAAAAATGTTCCGTATAAAAAATCCCAACAATCAGTATATGTAAAAATGCCTATAGCTTTTGTACTATCTGCTGTTCGGGGGCTGAAACAGGTTTGCCATTCCCCTGAAAATTTTTTACAATCTACGCATTTAGCTATTGTTTTGTATTGAATTTTATTTGCCGTAAAATTTATTATGTTTTTAGTTTTACGTGCATTATTTATCCATACTCCCGAAATAGAATCACGATGTTCTTGTTTGTTTTGCCATTTGCATTTAAACTCTGAATCGTACAAGGGCATTTTTATTAAAATAGAATCGTTTTTTTCCAAAACCTCGTTTACAGTAATCCTTTCTTCGCCATTGTAAATATAGAGGAGTTGTTTATTTGTTTTAGTTTTATCAAATGAAAACCAAAATTTTAGTTTTACCGAATCGTTTAAATACAAATTTCCCTTCCAGGCTACACCACTCCCGCTAAACCAGCATTTAGGAACAGTTTGCGAAAACACAAACAGAGGGACGAAGAAAAAGATGATTAAACATTTTTTCATTCTACTAAATTATAAAAATTCATTTACTTTACTGATTTCTACTTTAAAATAAATAATAAATTTGTATTTAACTTAAAATGAAAATATGAATATCGGGAGCAAAGGTTTCAAATGGAATGTTCCAAATATACTGTCTTTGTACAGATTGTGCAGTTTCCCGATATTGTTGATTGTGATTTTTTCACATCATCAAACATTATTTGTTTGGCTATTTGCTATAAACCTGATTACTGATATTTTAGATGGTTTTATTGCCCGAAAATTCAATATGCAAACTGAAATTGGTGCAATGCTCGATTCGTATGCCGACTTGGGCAGTGTAATACTTGCTGTAATTGCTATATATATTTTTAAATGGAATGAGTTTTCTGATAATCTTACACCATTTATAATTTATATGATTTTTTATTTTTTTTCTGTGTTTTACGCTTTTTTAAAATTTAGAGAAATTCCTGCTTTTCATTTGTATTCGTTTAAGTTTATGGGCTATTTGCAAGGTACTTTTTTGTTTGTATTGTTTGTTTTTGGGTTTTACAAATTATTTTATTCAATTGTAATGTATGCAGGGGTTTTGGCTTGTATTGAAGAAATTGTACTTATATATTTATTACCCAAGCCTATTCATAATATAAAAAGTATTTATTGGTTTTTGAAAAGCAAACAAATTTGAACAATATTATAAAATATTACCTTATTATTTCGGTAGTTGGTGCAATTGGCAATTTTGTAGCACTTCGTAAAAAAGATAGTGTAAGTAAAAAAAAATGGTGGCTTAAATATTTCACTTACGTATTGTGGGCGGGTGGCGTAATTGCCGGTATTTTGTATTTTGAAAATTTTTATTTCACAATGTCTTGTGTTGTAGTAATAGCAGGGTTTTACGAAGTTTTGTCAAATTTAAAACAAAAGAATAATGCCAAATTAGTAATTCTGCTTTTATCAATCATGGTTCTGTTTTTTTACTTACTTTTCTCATTGCAATTTGATAAAAATTTATACCTAAGTTTTTTTGTTTTAATTTGTGTTTTCGATGCATTTTGCCAAATTACAGGACAAATTTTTGGTACAAGAAAAATTATTAAGAAAATAAGTCCTAAAAAAACTTTAGAAGGGTACATTGGTGGTGCTTTCGTAACTATTTTATTTGTATTTTTTGTATTTAAAAATGTTGTAGTTATAGAACAAACATGGAAAGAAATTGTGTTTTTTATAATTGGCGGAGCAACTCTTGGCGATTTGCTCAGTTCTATGCTCAAACGTTATTTTAAAATAAAAGATTTTTCGAAACTTTTTCCTGGGCAAGGAGGAATATTAGACAGGTACGATAGTCATATTTTTGCAGGAGTTGTTTATTTTTGCTATGATTACTTAATGAAACATGTCTGATTTTATTACTTTTTTAATTATTTCTATATCTGGTTTGTTATTGTTTGGATTTACAGAACTAATGTATCACCGTTTTAAAATTGATGTAGAAATTACTAGAAAAACGGCACATATAGGATCGGGGTTACTTTCATTGCTTTTCCCGGTATATTTTCACAGCCAGTGGTGGGTACTGCTTATATGTGCTATGTTTCAATTACTACTGGTAACAAGTATAAATTTAGGTTTCTTGAAAAGTATTAATGCCGTAAAACGAAAAACCTATGGAAGTGTTGTATATCCTATTGTTGTGTACATTGTGTTTCTATTTTGGTTTTACTTAGAACGAAACCCTAAAGAAAATGACAACAATTATATTTATTTTTATTTACCCATTACAATACTTGCTATTTGCGACCCTATTGCAACTTTTTTTGGGAAAAAATATCCTATTTATAAATTAAAAAAATTAAGTAAAAGTATTGGCGGTTCGGTTGCATTTTGGTTTACAGCATTTTCAATTTGCTTTTTTTTTACTTTAAATTCTAAAGTTTTTGGACAATTTGATATTATCTGGGTTTCAATATTAATTGCAACTGTTTCAACCTTCACAGAATTGTACAGCAAAAAGGGTTTTGATAATCTCTTTATTCCTATTTCGGTAATAATTTCAATGTATTTGGTTGAATATTTTTCATAAAATAAATTGAAAACACTTAATCAAGGGGATTAAAACTTTCTGACAAAAGTTACTATAAAATTACTTGCATTAAACTTATTGATAGAAACAGCTTGCTGGCGGTTTTTATCGTTCAAAACATAAGGTTGGTATATTTCTTTTCCAATAGCTCTAATCATTCCCAAATCAAAACTCCATTCTTTTTCTTTAATACCAAAACCTCCTGAAATAAAATCTGTATTTTGATTTTCAATGCTCTTGTCAACAAATGGAGAAGCGTATCTGGCATAGCCCCCTCTAAGCCTATAAGAATTAAAAATTAGTTCGCCCCCAAGTCTGTAATTTATTACATTTTTGTACTTATCTCTTATTTCGTCATTAGCTATTTCCATTGCATTATTGATTTGAGAACTTTTTAACCTCATTATTGAATAATCTTTAAATTCAACATCAGCACTAATAAAACCTGTTTTTGCTGAAACTGCTGTTGCACTCAAAGTAAACTTGTATGGTGTAATTACAGAGTAATCAAAATTACCGGATTTGCTTGAAAAATTGTACGAATCTCCATTTCTAAGAGTAGAATTTATACCAAATGAATATTCATCTTTTAAATTTAAAACCTGTGGCGACTGAAAACTTGCCCCTATCCTAAAATTATCACCTATTTTCTGCAATATGCCTAATCTTACAGAAATACCTCCACCACTTGTATAGAGTTTATCGGAATATGTAAAATTGTCCATAGCAAAATTAGATGTATCTTTTATATCATTTACTTCTGAATGAGCTTTTGATTCTTCAAACTTTACATCAGTGTATATAAGTGAGGCACCGGCAAAAAAATTATTATTGTATCCTTTAGTAAGGGTAAAACTTGCATCGTACATCCTTCCCGATTGTTGAATTGAAATTTTTTGAAAAATATCGTGAAAAACAGGACTTGCATGTGCTGTATAGGTCTTGTTTGCTACCGAATCGAACAGGTAAGCCTCCCATGCCATTGTGGTTTTTGATGCAAAACCGTTGTCAAAATCGTCATCAGTCGCTCTAATATCTTTTATTGAGTAACCATTGGCTCTTTCGGCAAAATAATCCATTAAGCTGGTTTGAGTGTTTATGCCCGAAAAGGTAATATACTTATTAAAATCAGCAACACGTGAAAAACCCAATGAAATAACAGTACTACTCCAACCTTTGGAAGATTTATTGGAGTTATTATTACAAAAAACCAAACCAATATTTGGTAAAACAAGGCTAAATTTGTTTTCTTTTGTTTTGTTACCCAAATATTCAGATAAATTGCTAAAATTATTCATCCCAAATGAAAAACTCATTTCGTCTTTTTTAAACATTCCTATACTTGCCGGATTCACGTTTACAGATGAAATTTCGGCACCCAAAGCCCCTACAGCACTGGCAATTCCTGCTGAACGACCAGTACCTCCAAACATATCTTTTGAATATCTCAAAGCATCAATATCATTTTGGGCATGAGCGTAACTTAATCCTGCCATTAGAATTGTAATTGCAATTTTTTTCATTTTATTTTCTTTAAATTTTTATAAAAAATATTTAATTTGATCTGCCTCTTCTGCCAGATCTTTCGGGCGAATTGTTGCCCGGTGATGATTGATTTCTGTTTCTGTTTTCAGATGGCGCATTATACGAGCGGGGTGTATTGCCGCCCGGTGCTTCCCTATTATAATTACGAGGTTCATAATTTTTCTTTTCGGGTTTGTTTTCTCTGGGTTTTTCGTACCTGTTATTTTGGTTGTTGTAATTTTCGTTTGATTTTGTATCATCATAATCTCTGAAAAACCTTCTGCGTCCCCTGCTTTTGTTATTATCAGAATTATTGTCGTCATTACCCGGAGCAATATCTTTGTTCCCTTTATTATAATCTCTGTTGTACTTGTTATTTTCGGGTTCTGTATTTCTATATGTTTTTGTATCTTTATTAGGCTGTTCGTAGCTTTTTGAAGCATTGTTATCTCTATTTCGCCAATTTTTGTTATTTTGATTTTCATTGTTTCCAACCATACCCCCACGATTATCTTTTTTAGGGTCATAAATTTGACCACCATTATCTTCGTTTTTACTAATCATACCTCCTCTGCTTCTTGGCGAAATTTGGTCTTTTCTATTTTTTGAAGGTGAATTGCTTCCTATAGTTTCTCGTGGTCCGTACATTGAACCTTTATTAGGTTTTGAATGGTAATAACCACTGTTGTGATTGTAAACATAAATGTTTCTGTGCCATGGATTGTAGTTGTAATAACCATGATGATTGTGGTGACCATGTCCTAAACCGTATCCGTAGGGATAGTAATAACCGTAATTTCCATAGTACATATTTGAATAGTACCCGTAAGAGTTTGAATAATAACCAAACCAAGGATCGTAATAGACAGTGTTGTAACATGGATAATAACTTGTTCGCCAACCCCATGATGGGTAATAATAATTGTAACCCATGCTCAAGCCATGCCAACTGTTATAACCAATCCAAAATCCGGTTCTTTGTGGGCGGTACCAAGCCCAGTATGGGTCGTTGAAATAGTAATAATCCGAGTAATAGTTGTAGTTATTATCATACAATCCATCATAATAACCGTCACGGTATCCATCACTGTATCTAAATCTTTTAAAAGAGCGACCATAAGAAAAATCATTGTCATCATCGTAATAATAATTGTCGTAACTTCTTACATTGTCTTCATCAATAAAAGTATCAGGATATTCCCTATCATTGCGGCTATCGCTTTCTGTTTCTTTATATTTTTTATAAGAATTGTAGTTTTCATTTTTAGCAATCTCATCATTACTTTCTTTTTTTTCTTTATAGAATTTTTCATCTTCTTTAGCAGATGAATACACTTCGTCATAAACTCCCGAATTTGAAGATAGTTTTAAGGAATTACACGAACTTAAAACAATTATTAATATAAAAATTTTTAATATAGATTTCATAACTTAAATATTTAATGAATCAATAATTCTAACTTTGCATTAAAATTTAACAATATTTATTCCAAAAATAAAAAATAAATGGCATTTGAAAAAATAAAAAGAAGTGAAGATTATTCAAAGTGGTACAATAATATTGTTGTAAATGCTGATTTGGCTGAACATTCAGATGTAAGAGGCTGCATGGTAATTAAACCCTACGGGTATGCTATATGGGAAAAAATGCAGCAACAATTGGATAAAATGTTTAAAGAAACTGGACACAGTAATGCTTATTTTCCTCTTTTTGTTCCCAAAAGTTTGTTTGAAGCCGAAGAAAAAAATGCTGAAGGTTTTGCAAAAGAATGTGCAGTAGTTACACATTACCGTTTAAAATCTGACCCGGAAAATATTGGAAAACTTATAACCGACCCATCAGCAAAACTTGAAGAAGAACTTATAGTAAGACCTACATCAGAAGCTATTATTTGGAACACTTACAAAAAATGGATACAGAGTTATCGTGACCTGCCAATATTGATAAACCAATGGGCAAATGTGGTTAGATGGGAAATGAGAACCCGACTTTTTTTAAGAACAACCGAATTTTTATGGCAAGAAGGACATACTGCCCACTCTACAAGACAAGAAGCTATTGAAGAAACCGAGAAAATGCTTGAAGTGTATGCCGAGTTTGCTGAAAAATACCTTGCTATACCGGTTATAAAAGGGATAAAAACAGCTTCTGAAAGATTTGCAGGAGCCGAAGAAACATATTGTATAGAAGGTATGATGCAAGACGGAAAAGCTTTGCAAATGGGTACTTCGCATTTTCTGGGTCAAAATTTTGCCAAGGCTTTTGATGTGAAATTTGCCTCAAAAGAAGGAGTGAACGAATACGTTTGGGCTACAAGCTGGGGTGTGAGTACAAGGCTTATGGGAGCTTTGGTAATGGCTCACTCTGACGATGATGGTTTGATTTTGCCACCAAAACTTGCACCTATACAAGTTGTAATTGTCCCCATTTACAAAGGCGAGGAAGAACTTAAAACTGTTTCGCAACATGTTTCAACAATTGTTGAAAAATTGAAAGATGAAAATATTTCGGTAAAATATGACGATCGCGATACACAACGCAGCGGATGGAAATTTGCCGAATACGAGCTAAAAGGCGTTCCGCTGAGAATAGTTATTGGTCCAAGAGATATGCAAAACAATACCGCAGAAATTGTCCGCCGCGATACAAAAGAGAAAATTAGTGTATCAACCTATAGCATTGTAAATACAGTAAAAAAACTTTTAGCCGAAATACAAATTAACATATACAACAAGGCAAAAGATTTTCAGCAAAAAAATATTTATAAAACTGATACATGGCAAGATTTTGAAAATGTTATTGATAAAGGTGGATTTGCCTTTGCCCACTGGGATGGAACAAACGAATCCGAAGAAAAAATTAAAGATAAAACCAAAGCCACTATTAGATGTATTCCTCTTGATAATATTACCGAAAAAGGAACTTGTATATTTAGCAATAAACCAAGTAAACAAAGGGTTTTGTTTGCAAAAGCGTATTAATTCAAAGGTTTTATTCCTTTTACCGTAGAATAGCTTACTGATAATTTTTTTTCGGGATAAATGTATTTATAGGCTGAATGTGCCATGATTGTTGCTTCATAAAAACCCGAGAGTATTAATCTTAGCTTTGATGGGTAATGACTGATATCGCCAATTGAGTATATTCCTTGAATATTTGTACTCATGTCTTCGGGGTTTACAATTATCAAATCTTTTGTAAAATTAAGCCCCCAATTTTTTACCGGACCCAATTTTGGTGATAAGCCAAACAAAGGAATAAAGTAATCGGTATGTTTTAAAATTTTACATTCTGGTTCGTGACTTGTAATTTCTACTCTCTCTAAGCATTTTGTCCCTTCAAGTTTTGTTATTTCCGAATTTATAAATATTTCAATAACACCTTTATCTTGCATTTCAAAAGCGGTACTAACCGATGAATCGCTGGCTCTGAAAACAGGCCTGCGATGAACAAGGCAAACAGATTTTGCAATTTTACTGAGTTCAATTGTCCAATCCAATGCCGAATCTCCACCACCCGCTATAATTATATCTTTGTTTTTGTATTTTTCAGGCTCTTTCACAATGTAATCTATGCCTTTGTTTTCATAATCTTGTAAATTTTCCAAATTGGGTTTTTTGGGTTCAAAACATCCCAAACCTCCTGCAATCACTATTACCGACGACTTATGAACAGTGCCTTTGTTTGTTGTTACAAGCCATTTGTTGTCATCTGTTTTTTCAAGAGTTTCGGCACGTTCGCCAAGAGTAAAATGTGGCTTAAAAGGTTCTGATTGTTTTAAAAGGTTTTTTATCAAATCGCCAGCTTTAATTTCGGGAAATCCCGGTATATCGTATATTGGTTTTTTAGGATAAATTTCTGCCAATTGCCCACCGGGCTGCGGTAATGAGTCTATAACACTACATCTGAGATTAATATTACCCGCCTGAAAAATTGCAAACAAACCTGCAGGTCCTGCTCCTATTATCAAAATATCTGTTTCTATCATAAAAATTATGCGAAAATAGCTTTATATTTTACTTAACATTGTTTACAAAGGGTTTGTTTGATTTTTTAATTTTTATGAAATTTTTAAATTAGAAACATTGTATATTTTTTATGGTTATTTAATAATACTTTTACATACTTATAATTATGAAGAAAAAGTTGTTTCTGTTAGACGGAATGGCTCTAATTTACAGGGCTTATTTTGCTTTTAATCAAAATCCACGTATTACAAGTAATGGTTTTAACACATCGGCAGCATTTGGTTTTACAAATACGTTACTTGATGTTTTAAAAAAAGAAAAACCAACACATTTAGGCATTAGCTTCGATACGGGAGTACCTACCGAAAGGCATATTATTTATGAAAAATACAAAGCTCATCGCGAAGCAATGCCCGAAGATTTGAAAAGCAATATTCCTTATATTTTTAAAATTATCGAGGCTTTTAATATTCCAATGTTTAACATAGACGGATACGAAGCTGACGATGTATTGGGTACACTTGCCAAAATGGCTTCAAAAAGAGGTTTTGAAACATACCTTATGACACCAGATAAGGATTTTGGGCAACTTGTAGAAAAAGATATTTTTATTTATAAACCTCCACGTATGGGTAATGCTTTTGAAATTTTAGGAGTTAATGAAATTTTAAAAAAATGGGAGATTGACAGTGTAGAAAAAGTAATAGAAATCTTAGGGCTATGGGGCGATGCCTCAGATAATATTCCCGGAGTGCCCGGCATAGGTGAGGTAACTGCAAAAAAACTAATTCAGCAGTTTGGTACAATTGAAAACTTGCTTAAAAACACCGATATGCTAAAAGGAAAACTGCAAGAAAATATCATTAAATTTTCGGAACAAGCTTTACTTTCAAAAAATTTGGCAACCATAAATACAAATGTACCTATTGAATTTGATGAAAATTCTCTGGAAATAAACGAACCGGATTTTGAAAAAATTAAAAAAATATTTGCCGAACTTGAGTTTAAAACTCTTGCTAATCGTGTGCTTGGAAGTAATTTAGTATCCGTTACCGAAATTAAATTGCCCACAAGCTATCAAACAGATTTATTTGGTAATAATACTATCGAAAATAATGCTGAAAACAATGCGACAGAAACAGTGCAAAGCCATAATATAAGTAATGTAAAACATCATTATATACTTGTTAAAAATGACCAAGATTTTAATAATCTACTGAATGAATTTAAAAAAAATAAGAGTTTTTGTTTTGATACAGAAACTACGGGACTTAATGTATTATCAGCCGAAATAGTAGGCTTATCAATAGCATTTATTCCTGGCACTGCTTGGTATTTGCCATTTAATGAAAATAAAAATTTAAGCATAGAAAAGTTAAATAAACTAAAACCATTTTTCGAAAATGAAAACATCGAAAAAATTGGGCAAAATATAAAATACGACCTCGCTATACTTAAAAACTATGGAATAACGCTTAAAGGAAAACTTTTTGATACTATGCTTGCCCACTATCTGCTTGAGCCCGACCAAAAACATGGCATGGATTTTTTATCTGAAAAATACCTTAATTACACCCCGGTTTCTATTACCGAACTAATTGGAAAAAAGGGCAAAGACCAGTTGAACTTCAGAGAAGTAGAGCTTGAAAAAGCAAAAGAATACTCATGCGAAGATGCTGATATTACACTACAACTCAGCGAAATATTTAAGCCTTTATTAAAAAAAGAAGAAACAGAAAGTGTTTTGTTCAATATTGAAATGCCCCTTGTACCTGTACTCGAAAGCATAGAACGCGAAGGGGTTGCAATTGATGTTAATACCTTGTCCGAGCTATCAGTTACACTACAAGCCGAAGCGAATAATATTGAAAAAGAAATTTACAATCTCGCAGGAGTTAAATTTAATATTTCAAGCCCCAAACAGCTTGGCGAAATTTTGTTTGACAACCTAAAACTTGACCCCAAAGCCAAAAAAACCAAAACAGGGCAATATCAAACCGGAGAAGAAATACTTATGACTTTAACTAATATTCACCCACTTCCATTAAAAGTGCTCGATTTTAGAGAAGTTCAAAAACTAAAATCAACTTATGTTGATGCCTTACCACTTTTGATAAATAAACAAACCGGAAGAGTTCACACTTCATTTAATCAAGCAGTAGCTGCCACAGGAAGGTTAAGTAGCAATTATCCAAACCTGCAAAATATACCCATAAAGACCGATAAGGGTAAAGAAATAAGAAAAGCATTTATTCCGCGAAACAACAATAATATATTGTTAAGTGCCGATTACTCGCAAATAGAACTTAGAATAATTGCATCAATTAGCGGAGATAAAAATATGATTGAAGCATTTAATAATAATATTGATATTCATACAGCAACAGCATCAAAAGTATGGAATATTCCGGTTGAAAAAGTTGATAGTGCAATGAGACGAAAAGCCAAAACAGTAAATTTTGGTATAATTTACGGCATTTCATCATTCGGTTTATCTCAAAGAGTAGGAATTAGCCGTACAGAAGCCAAACAAATAATTGACAATTATTTTGAAAATTTTAATGGCATTAAAAAATATATGGACGAACAAATTGCATTTTGTAAAAAATTCGGGTTTGTTAAAACATTGAGCGGTCGCCGCCGTTACATCAGAGATATAAACAGCAGCAATCATACAGTTGCAGGTTTTGCAGAGCGAAATGCTATAAATGCACCAATACAGGGAACAGCAGCCGATATGATAAAATTAGCAATGATTGATGTTTTTAATAGGTTAAGTTCATCGAAATTTGATTCAAAAATGATTCTTCAGGTACATGATGAATTACTTTTTGATGTTCCAAAAAGCGAACTTGAAAATGTTATACCAATTATAAAAACTTCAATGGAAAATGCCCTGAAACTAAAAGTACCAGTTGTTGTTGAAATAGGCTACGGCAAAAACTGGCTCGAAGCACATTGATTTAGATTTATTTTTAGATTTTTCAAATAGTGAATTTGTTTTTTTGAGAAGGGTTATAAAATTATTGAATATCTGTTTGTTTATGTCATTCTTTTTATTTTGCTTTGTGTAAAATCCTTGAAAAGTCTGTATTTGAATGTAAAAAAAACTTAAGATATAAATAAATTTTAGAAAATTATGCATTACAAATTGAAATCCTGCTTTTTAGTTTTTTTTATTCTTTTAGTCACTTCTTCTTTTGCTCAAAGAGAAGGTTATAATTGGATTTTCGGTAAATTGGCCTATATCAGCTTTAATACTGGTAAACCTAAAAATGAAAAACTTTTCCAATATTCAGCTATAATTAGTGCAGGGACAGCTACTATAAGTACAAAAAACGGGAGATTACTTTTTTACACTGATGGGGTTGCAGTGTTCGATAGCTCTCAAAATATATTTATTAACAAGCCAATTAGGGGCACTTTTGGTAATTATCAAACTGCTATTTTTATTCCTCATCCACATCCTGACAGTTCTAATCTTTATTTTGTTTTTGCAAATAGTGGTCCTTTTGACGAAATAAATAAATTTGGATTATCATATTCTGTAATAGATACAAAACTCCGTTCTGGTAAGGGGGATATAATAAATTCAAGGTATAATATCAATTTAATTTATCCTGTACTCACACATCTTGGAGCTGTAAAACATGCAAACAGAAAAGGATACTGGATAGTAACTCATAAGAATAGAACTGATACTATATACGCGTATTTGGTAGATAAAAATGGGATAAATAAAACTCCTGTAATGAGCAAAACAGGTATTATTAGATCATATAATAATTATTATAATAATTATCAACCACCCTTAAAACTGTCTCCTGATGGTACAAAAATCGCAACATTTCGTTATCCGGATATCTCATTTGTAGCTGATTTTAATGCTTCAACAGGCAAAGTAACAAATATTATTAAATTGCCCTTTTATGGTTGGGGATCAGAGTTTTCACCTAAAAGCAGATATTTATATTTTTTAAGCCAAAAAAACGATAAAAAATTTTTGTTTCAATTAGATTTAAAAAAAATGGAGCAGAAAGAAATAGTTAAATCACTCGTATTGATTGATAGTAATTTTTATTATGCTGCTAATGAAACACTTCAATTGGCACCCGATGGCAAAATATATATTCCTGAAAAAAAACATAGTTACTTACATGTAATTCACGCTCCTGATTCGGCTGGTACAAAATGCAGATTACAAAAAAATTATTTTTATCTTGGTGATAGTGTTTACTCTATGGGTGCCCTCCCCGACATGGTACAATCATTTTTTCAGAAAAAGACTTTTGAGTACCGCCGCAGTTGTACACGTGATACTGTTTTCTTTGCTCCCTCAAACACTTTT
>JABWCE010000041.1 GCA_013359235.1 Bacteroidota bacterium | reverse complement strand
ACAAAAACCATCCAAATCCCCACCGGCAAAGGCATTTACTTTGTAAAAATAAAATCAGGCAATGATGTTTTTGTGCAGAGGGTTTTGGTTTTTTGAGGGGTTTTAGGGTTTTAAATCTACATTCATTTTTCTGTCATATTTTGTATAAACTCTTGTTTTTGAAAAAAAAAAAAACTAAAATTTGAATAATAAAATTTATTAAATATGAAAAAATTAATAACTATCCTAATGTTTTTAGCATTTTTAACCTTTTCGAAAAATGTGGTGGCACAATGCTTTAGTTATACTTGTAATAACAATACAGGGTGTGAGTGGAACATAGAATTTTATGATGGAATGAATATTGGGATAGCTGCTGCATCTTATTTTTCAACAGGTGGGTCTGTAACTGTTCCTGCAACTGGTTGTTTAGGTTGTGGTAATCCCAACACTAATAATGGTAAATTTGTTTTTACTAACAACGGTTGCTCATATACAATCAATTTGCCATCAGGTGGTTCAATTACTCCTACTGGATGTACTTTATTTTGTAGTGGCGGAGGAACAACAACTTCAATTACTGTTACAGTAATTTCTGGCGGAGCTACATGTACTAATGAATATATTATTGATATAAATTAAATAGGAATAAATTAACTAAATTAATTTATTATTTTGCAATACTAAATTATTTTACAATTTGAAAGTAATAATAAAAATTATAATATTTTATGTAATAATAATAAATCCGTTTTTAGCCAACTCGCAATCACATCTTTGGGCAATTAATATAAAATCATCATATTCTTACGGATTATCACAAGATAGTATTGGAAATATATATTGTATAGGTAAAATAATTGATTCAGTAATTATAGGTTCTAAGGTATATAAAACAAATACCAAAACAGGGGCAAATTATTTAATAAAATTTGACTCAAATGGCAGATATAATTGGATTAACATAATTCAAACCTCTTCGAAAAACGATTTAGTAGATATTAGAGGAATTAAAACAATAAATAATAGTAAAATAATTGTTTATGGTACTTTCAACTCGGAGTTCTTAAAATTAAGTAAAAATGATAGTATAGAAGGTGGCAAAAATAATATTACAGGATTTTTAGCTGAATTTGATAGTTCGGGAAAATGTTTGAAATATTGCAAAGCATTCAAGGGAGGAATGAATTGGGGGATACTAACTTCAAATCAAAATATGAGTATTGATAAAAATAATAATTTATTTATAAGTTTTAGAGCAGGAAACGGAACTGGAGAAATCAATTATTTGGGTGGAATTATTTCATTAAGCGATAAAGGACCTAGAAACATTGTGATAAAGTACAATTATAATTTAGATTCTATTTTATGGTACAAAGAATTTCCGTCATATTCAAATTTAGCTATTAAAAAAATTCAAATAGGTAATGATAATAATCTATATATAGCTTGTTCTGTTTCTGGAAGTTTTAATTTTAATAAATTTAATTATAAATTTATGAATGGAATTAGAAAATCTTTTATTTCAATTATTTCTAATCATGGTTATTATATAAAAGACATTATCATTAATGAGGATTCTACACAATTTGATTCAGTTGATGAAATTCAAGCAATAGATACAAATAATATTTATATTTTAGGTCATGTTAAAGATAGTATTTTAAACAAAAAAACTTGGTATAGTCCTAAAAATAAACTTTCCAAAGGGGAAAAATACCCTTATATTGGAATTATAAGTATATCAAATAAATCAAAATGGATTTTACTGTCAAATTTTAAAGATAATCCAACTGACAATACTGGATACATTCCAAAATTAAAAATTGATAAAACAGGAAATGTTTATTCTTCATTTATTCAAAGAAATAATATTGTTTCGATTGGTGGCCTTACCGACTCTACTAATGGCGATAAAGTATTTGCAAAATTTGATAGTCTTGGTAACGCTTTATGGCTAAAATCTAATATTTATATAACCGATTTTGAATATTTAAAAAATAATTTAGTTTATACAGGTTATTATGTTAATGAAATTAAACTACTTCCTTTTAAACTTACATCCATCTATAACGCATCAACTTTCCTCGCCAAAACTTACGATTACAAAATAGAAAGAGGAAATGTTAAAAGTGGTCCTTACTGTGCCGGAGATAGTATCAGAGTTCCATATACAAAAATTGGAGTTTTTGACCCTTACTGTGCCGGAGATAGTATCAGAGTTCCATATACAAAAATTGGAGTTTTTGACAGTTCTAATTATTTCGTAGCCGAAATAAGCGATGAAGATGGTAATTTTAATGGAAACGAAAGAGAACTCGGCAGGTTAAAAACCTTTAAAGACAGCACTGTTATTGGGCGTTTGCCAATGTTTAATGTAGCATCATCTGCCAAATATCGTATAAGAATAAGGGCTACAAAACCAGCCGTTCAGGGATTTTACAGGGCAGATACACTTCGTTTACTTGTATATTCAAGAGATAAGGCTGACCCTGGTGCTGATGAAACTATCTGTCGCGGCAATACCATAAAACTTTCAACTTACGGTGGCACAAAATGGACTTGGAGTCCGGCTTATAAAATGAACGATTCTGGTTTGGCCCGATACCACTACTGTTTACCGCATTGTTATTGCCGATAGCAGCGGATGCGGAAAGCCCGATACAGCCTTTAAAAAAATAATTGTAAGACAATTTCCTAAAATTAATACTTTAAAAAAATCAATTGAAATTTGCAAAAATTCCTATACTTTTATTTCCGCTAGTTTTTCTGAAGGTGATACTTCTAATTACAATTCGAGATTTTTTCATATTGACACAAATTCGAAATGGATTTTGCTTTCAGAAAAAATCAAGCAAATATCTGATTCTATAAGCTTCAGCGTACCATCTTATATAAAAAATTCTACAACTTTAGCTTTGGTTCTTACAGACAATTGTTCGCCAAAATCTGACACAGTTCTATATAAAATTCAGATAAAACAAACAAGTCCAAAGACAACTTTCAATTTTAACGATTCGCAAGTTTGTGATAATTCGGATTTAAAGTTAATGGCACATTTTGAAAATGATGATTCTTCTAAATTTGAATGGACCTGGAAATATATTTACAATAACAAATCATGGTTCCCTTTAAAAAATGGCAAAAACAGCAATGCTGACTCTTTGATTTATCAAGCAAATTTTACTGTAAACGACCCCATCACAATTGCTTTAATTTTGAACGATAAATGTACCGAAAAAACCGATACCGCCTTTGTAAAAATAAGTCTTAGAAAACCTGTAATTTTCACATCAAAGTTTAATGATACAACTCTTTGCTACGGCAATGTTTTAAAACTAAAAGCCATAGCCACTGGCGGAAAAGGAAAAAACTACAATTTTGAATGGAAAAATATAAATGATAATGCGGTTTTATCTAATTCTGATACTTTTGATTTTTTTGCAGTAAAAACCTCTAAAATT
>JABWCE010000018.1 GCA_013359235.1 Bacteroidota bacterium | reverse complement strand
TAAAAAATTTACATCCAAAGAAATTATCAAAACAATGGAACAAATAAGCGAAAGTAGGCGGGAATGGTTATTAGATAAATTCAGTTTTGAAGCAAAAAGCTGCGGGCAAAAAAGTTAATTAAAATAATGTCGTAAAAAATTTAAAATTTGTTTTAATTGTTAATTTTTATATCTTACAAAATTTAATTAAAGATTTGTAAATTGAAATTAATGGTATTAAAAGTTAGAATAGTTAAAGAATTAATTTTATTTCATAATGGAATAATTAATCAAAATTGATTGTCAAACATATTTTAATAAATATATTTACATCATGAAAAAAGTATTGATTTCAGTTTATTTAATTTCTGTTTTGTTGGTACAAAATGTTTACTCACAAGTAAAAATAGATACTGTATCATTAGTATCATTAGAAAAAACAAATACTCAATTTTGCTTTAACAATACAAAACTAATGGCTGGCAAAAGCAACACAGAACGTTTTTTGGTTTATTCTAATCCTGATACTGTTTTTCTAAACACAAATAATGAAGGAATTCGTAAAAAAATAATTGCAAACACGGGAAACAATATACTTTCTGCAACTTTAACTTTAAATAAAGATACGGTTTGGCTTTGCTGGAAAGAAGGTCCTTTTATTAAAGCAAGATATGTTTCCGATAAAGGTAAAAATTGGAGCAGTGTAATAACTGTTTCTACCGCAGGTAATGTTTCATCACCTTCAATTTATGCTTCGTCAAATGGCAAAATACATTTTACATGGCATACAGAATCTAATTCTGATACTGCCGTTTATCATAGAGTATTTTTTAAAAATGGATTTTTAACATCAGAATACAGGTTGAGCAATTTAACAGGACATGGGCTTTTCCCTTCTATAGTTGCAATTGGCGATACGGTACTGTGTACATGGAAAGAATTACCTTACCCTTCAAAAGTTTGGTTTAGAAAGTCGTTTAATGGGGGATTATCGTGGGATACGCCTCCAACTGAACCTACTAAATCGTTTTTGACAAGTTCAAAAGACCCGAATATAGCTTATGCTTTTGATAAGTTAACTAACACACATTATGTTTATCTTACCTATGATAGCCAAAATAAAATTTATTTACAACGTTCTACAAATTTTGGAGAAACGTGGTCGGCACCAGAGTTTATTAGTAATTCGAAAAAACTTTCACAGTTTGCACATATTGATTGTAATAATAAAGGGTTTGTAGGTATTTCTTACGAACAAAGACCAATTGGTTCTTCGCTTTATGACGATACAAAAAAAGATGTAGGTTTCACTTATTCTACCAACTGGGGCAATTTCAAAAGTTTTAGCGTTGATACTTTTGCATACACACATAATGGCTTTGGTTCAGCGTATTCATCTTTTAATAAAATTGATGAGAATAATTTTTATTTGGTTTGGCTTTCAAATGATACTGTCAATAATAAAATAAATATATACGAAAGGCTGATAAAACTCAACACTACAAACGGAAGTTACCCATTAACTAAAATAGTAAATGCGTTTATATATCCTAATCCGTTTTCAACACAAACTGTATTGCATACAAGTTTCATTTTAAAAAATGCAACCTTTTATATTTACAATAGTTGCGGGCAAATAGTAAAACAAATAAAAGATATTAATGGTCAAGAAATTTTAATATGCCGCAATAATTTGAATAGTGGCCTATATTTCTATAAACTTGTTTATGCTGACAATCAAACAGAGACAGGAAAATTTATAATTTCTGAGCTATAACATCAATTTGTAAGGTTTTTGTTTTTGCCGAATTTTTTTTGAGCATTAGTGTACATTTGTTTAGGGCTAATGTTTCTTGCTTTTAGCCTTCTTCGTTTGCTAATCCAAAAACCTTTTGGAAGATTTTCAACGAAATATTTTTGGTTTATCTCACGGTTTGACATACCTATTATCCAAGGTATTTTGTAATACTGCTGAAACCAACGCATAGTTTTAGGCTCGTCACCGTAATTCATACCAATTACTTGTATTTTTCGACTGTATTCATTTTGCAATTTTCTAAGATAAATTGTATCTTCAGCAAGGCTGTACAAGTCGTCATTCCAAAAATATAGATAAATATTTTTTCTCCTGAATTTTTTTAAAGTATAATGTTCGTTCATTTCGGTAGTAAAACTTATTTTGGGTACCTTTCGGTGCAATTTTAATTTTTTATAAGTTTTAACATCTTGTAACTCAGTAATCACAATCCATTTGCCAAGTTTATCAATTTGATTTATTTGAAATTTTTTTTCATTCCATTCAAAAGTTGTTTTTTTTCTGCCTGATTGATACTCAATCATGTTTTCGGCATAAATTTCCTGCTTGTATGGTCCAATATATATTTGGTCTTGCCCTTTGTCGTTAAATAGTGCATTCACATTCATATCTTTTACGGCAATAGTAAAAGAATCAGACAAATTTCTAAACTCACCTGAACTCAAATTGTATCTTTGTTCACGGTAGCAGTAATTAATCCGTGTAAAAAGCTTTGACCCGCTGTGTTTTTTATAATGTTCTTCTAAAAGAGATTTGTATGCCATGTTTTTACCTGGCACAATTCGGCTGAGTTTTACATTGTATTCTGAACTATCTTCTTTTTGATTTTTTAGTTTTAAAACAATTGTATCGCTTTCAAATGGCAGAATATCTGGGCTTCCATCGTCACTAAAATCAAGGTTATTGTTTTTATCAATATAAAAGTACACAGGCTGGCGACTTCTTTTGTAGTTGCCAATAAGCGAAATAATATAACCTGAGTTTTTTTTATTATCAGCACCCGAAAAATATATGAATGTGTAAGCTGTATCAGTGCAACCATCCATTTTGGGCATTTTATCTATTTTAATTTTTTTAGTTTTTTTCTCAGTATCAAAGCCAAAATTCAAGTAAGGTTCAATTTCGGTGTTTTCAAATTTATAAACCGGAATAATAGCTTGAGTTTTTTTTATCTTATCATCTTCGGCTTTTGTATTTAGGTATATTTTATAAGTTTTTTGAGCTAATGATATATTGAATGACAATACAAGTAATATTGTTAGAATTTTTTTTACCATCTTTTTAATTGCTTTTTCATGCTTTCAAAATTATATAATTACATCCTTTGGTTTTTTAAAACTTGAAACGATTTTTTTTTGCTTCCTATTACTATAGTAAATAAAATGTTTATTCTAATACAATTATTTAATACATCACTTTTGCAGGAGAAAAGTTATGTATTCAATTCAAAATTTTTATAATTATTTTTTAAAGATTGCTCATCTATCACCTTTCAAAAATGAAATGTAATAAAGTAATGTAGCAAGTGAACCAATAGCTGCAACTACATAAGTTAATGCAGCCCATTTTAACGAATCTTTGCTCATTTCATACTCTGAACTCGATACAATATTTTTTTCTTTTATCCATGCAAGCGCTCTTTTGCTTGCATCAAATTCAACAGGCAATGTAATAAAACTGAAAAGAGTTGTGAGTGCAAATAATGCAATACCTATTACCAATACTGTAGGGTTTTTTGTAGCTCCCAAAACCATTATTCCTGCAAGTATTATCCATTGCATTACATTTGATGTGGCATTTACAACCGGAACAAGACGGCTTCTAAGATTTAGCCATACATACATATCTCTGTGCTGTACTGCATGACCGCATTCGTGTGCTGCTACTGCTGCAGCAGCAGCATTTCTTTCGTAATATACATTTTGGCTGAGATTTACTGTTTTGGTTAATGGGTTGTAATGGTCGGTAAGTTGTCCCTCTACCGAAACAACTTTCACATCGTAAATTCCATTGTCTTTTAGCATTTTATTAGCTATTTCAGCTCCTGACAAACCGGAAACTAATTGTATTTGAGAATATTTTTTAAATTTGTTTTTCAATCTGGTGCTTACGACAAGACTTATAATGAAAAACAAAATACCAATTGCATAAATTCCAAACATTTTTATATATTTTTTAAAAATTAATACTACAAAAATGCAACTTTTATTCCAATGTTTTTTCTTTAAAAAACAATTGTATTCAAAAAAAAAATCAAATTATTTCAATATATCCATTCCACCAGTCTTTATCATACTTTGCGTTAAATTTGTCATAAAATTTTTGAGCATTTGTGTTCCAATCTAAAACCTGCCAATTTAACCTGAAACAATTTTCGTCTTTAGCTTTTTTAATAACATTTTCAAATAGTTTATTTCCTATACCCAGTCTTCTAAGTTCAGCTTTTACAAACAAATCTTCGAGATATAGGCATTTCCCTTTCCATGTTGAATATCTATAGTAATACAAAGCAAACCCTGCAATTATATTATTATATTCGGCAATGTAGCAGCCGTAAAGTGGATTTGAAGAAAAACCATCATTAAGCATTTTTTCTTCGGTATTTATTACTTCAAAAGGTGCATTTTCGAAAATTGCAAGTTCTTTTACAAGTTTTAAAATTTCTTTTACATCAGTTGCTTTTGCTTCTCTTATTCTAATTTCCATTTTTGCTCAATTATTTTCCACACATCATTTTCAATTTCAATTACAGGGCGGTTGCCATCTATAATTTCAATAGTTTCAACATCCTTCAACTTTTCAAAGGTTTTAAAATAATTGTTTCTTACCGTATTCAAAGTTTCGCTTTTTTCAAAAAGCTCGTATTCTTCGCGGTTTGCAGCAAGCCTTTTCATACTTATTTCAGCATTTACATCAATAAAAATATTTAAATCTGGCTTTAAAATTTCTCTGCATATATTATTTGCATCAATTAGCCAGTCTATGCTTACATGCATACTGTTATAAGCATAATTTGAAAGATAGTATCTGTCGCAAATTATTATAAAACCTTCATTGTAATATTTTTCAAGTCCGTTTGTTTTGTTTTTGAGGTGCTCCAACCTGTCTGCAACAAAAAGTGCAGCAATAGAAAGGTAATCGCAATTACTGTTTCCGTTTAAAATACTTCTTATTAATTTGCCAATTTCGTTGTCAGTAGGTTCTGATGTGAGAATTACCTTGTAATTTTTGCTTAAAAGTTTTTCATACAACAATCTCGCTTGTGTAGTTTTTCCACTACCATCAATTCCTTCAAACACTATGAAAAAGTTTTTGTTTTGTGCCATTCTATTGATATGAGTTTTCAAAATTAAGGTTTAAATGTTTGTATAATGTTTGTTTTTGTTAATCTTGATAAAGAAATTTGCATAATACTTTTTTTTAAAGGATAATATTGAACGAATTACTTTTTAAATATTTGAAATCACATGTTATAATTAGCTTTCTGATAGTTTTACTATTTTCCACAAAATTATTTTCACAACCCAAAGATGCATCCAAATACCTTATAGATAAAATAAAAAACGAACAGAGAAGAATTGATTTGATTGATTCTGTTTCAGACAACAAAGTTAAACTTGAAAGTACTGAAATATCAGACAAAATCCAACAATTGATATTTTATAAAGTAAAAGACCTTACAAAACTTGTTGAAACAAGAGAAAAAGATTACAAAACAAAGCTGCTAAAATTGGAATGTATTTATAAAATACTTTCGAGAATAGATGCCGAGAATATAACATTTGTAAGCCAATACGAATCTCAAATAAATCTCGCAAATAAATGTATGATAGAACAGGATCTAGAAAAATTATTTCCTGCAATGACGGCAAACCCCTCTAATTCACTCAAAATTCTTCCATTTTATTTTAATAATAATTTAACGGGTGATTTTTTACTTAGAATTTTAAGAGTAACCCCTACTGAAGTACTTTCTCATTTTAAAGAAATAAGTGAAAAACAATATGCCGATACAGTTTTGCTCGAAATAGTGAAATACGCCCCCGGCGAAGTAAAAGGATATATGTATTCACATAATACAGTAAGTGCCAAAATTAAAAATTCTTCAAACAAATGGTTTGTAGCTTTTGCTAAAATATACAGCGAAAAAGGGATGAAAAGTCGTTCATTTACTATGCTTGATGATATTTGTAATATTAAAATGACTATTGCCATTGCCGAGCAAATAAGTTCAAATCCGTCTTCATATATTAAGTATCTTTCGGAAGCAATTGGTCGCAAATCAAATATTGCAAAATACACTATCGAAAAAGAACTGCAAGAACTTTGCTTAAAACAGGTTAGAGCAATAAACGATTTGCATGAACAAAAGGACGAAGTGCGGTTTGCAAGTACAAGTAGTCTCACAGCCAACGAAATTTATTATTTGATAGTTTTGGGCGAATCAGAAATTTATACATCTACATTTATTGGTCTCTACAATAGGTTTAATTCTAAGCTTATTGATTCTACGGTTTATGATTTTTTAGAAAACCAGAATTGGTACAAATTCAGAACTTTCATAAAAATGTGTGCAAGTTACAACACATTAAACAATATCCTTGAAAAGCTAAAACCCGAACAAAAAAACAGAATTTTTCGTAAGTTTTGCGAAGGTCTTGAAGATAATTATGGCAGCCTCGAAAATGCTGTAATAGTTGCTGATACTTATGGAAATTTGAAAGATGATGCCACTAAAAAACAGCTTGAAAAACTTATTACAAATTATTTTTATCTTGTAACCGGAAAAGGGAATTTTGAAGCATCAAAACTTTATGAATTGCTATTAGAGGTTATTTCAGGTAAAAACAATCCTAATGCTATAGCTTTTTCATCGGTTTCACAAAGCCAATTGTTCAAAAACGATACATGCTATGAAGAGTTGATGTTTTACGATGATGATGATGGTAAGTACAGTTTTATTTCGTTTATAGAAACATACAAAAAACCTGAATGGATAATTGAAAATTTTGAAAACTATGTTAAAATTTCACCAAAAAAAGGGAAACAGATAATTATATATGCCAACAAACCCGAAAAGGAAGCCGAAGGACAAAAAGATATAAAAGATACACTTAATAAATTAAAACGTACAGCATCTATTGTTGTACATAGAGGGCACAGTTATTACGCATGGGCTACAATAGAATCGCTTAATCCTGATGTAAGGATTGTAGTTTTGGGGAGTTGCGGTGGTTTTAATAATATTAGCAAGGTTTTGCTCATAAGCCCCGAAAGTCATATAATTTCATCAAAGCAAATTGGAACTATGGCTGTAAATAATGAAGTGATTTACCAAATGAATGAATTTTTAAGACTTGGAAAAAATATTGACTGGGCTGAACTTTGGACAACAATTGAAAAAAAATTTGGGAAGAACAAAGAAGCTCTTTCAAAATTTAAAGATTATATTCCTCCCCATCAAAATTTAGGTGCTTTGTTTATAAAAACTTACCTTCAAAGAATTTGATTTACTTAATTAACTATTCTTTAATTACTAAAAATATTAAGAAAAGTATTGCCAAATTCCATAATTGGGCATTGGGCAATCAATTTTAATCATTTCTTTTTTTACAGGATGTAAGAATTCAAGAGATTTTGAATGTAGCGATATGCCACCATCTTTATTACTTCGTGCTGCACCATATTTTAGGTCGCCGGCAATAGGAATTCCAATTTCAGACAAATGTAATCTTATTTGATGATGGCGCCCGGTAAGAGGTGTAATTTCTAATAAAAAATAACTTTCAGATGCACAAATCAACCTATACATAGTTTGCGAGAGTTTTGACCCCTTCACACTATTACTAAATGATTTTGAAATGTTGTTTTTTGAATCTTTTAATAAATAACTTTCAATTTTACCTTCGGATTGCTTGGGTTTGTTTTTCACAATAGCGTAATATGTTTTTTTCATTTCACGAGATTTGAACAGTTCGTTCATTCTTGCCAATGCTTTACTTGTTTTGGCAAAAATCACTAATCCGCTAACGTTACGGTCTAAACGATGGATAACCCCTAAATAAACATTTGATGGTTTTTGGTCTCTCAGTTTCAAAAATTCTTTTAAAATAATTTCAAGAGATTCTTCACCTTCGGGGTTGGGTTGCACAAGTATTCCGGCAGGTTTATTAAATGCAATTAAATGATTGTCTTCAAACAAAATTCTATTTTTTACTTCTTCGTAATTCATAAAATATTCACTTCCGGAGTAAGATTTATGCCGTATTTTGTATTTATGGTTTCAATTATTTTAAATGCAAGATTTTTTATTTCAATTCCTTTTGCATTACCGTTGTTTATCAAAACTAATGCTTGCTTGTGGTGTACTGCTGCATTTCCCTGACAAAAACCTTTAAAACCTTCATTTTCTATAAGCCAACCTGCAGCAATTTTGTAATTGTCATTTTTGTCTTTATAATATTTAATATCTGGATATTTATTAATCAATACCTCAAAATGCTTTTTATCAATAATCGGATTTTTAAAAAAACTGCCGGCATTCCCAATAAATTCAGGATTTGGCAGCTTGTCTTTGCGTATTTTTTTTACAGCATTACTAACATCAGAAATCGTTGGATTTTTAATATTTTGTTGTTCTAAAAACATTTTAATATCGCCATAAGTTGTGTTTAAAACCGGTTCTTTGTCAAGTTTTAAGGTTATAAAAGTTATAAAATAATTATTTTTAGCTTTATTTTTAAAAATACTATCGCGATAGCCAAAATCACACTCTTCTTTTGAAAACAACTTTTGTTTGCCGGTTTTTATTTCAATAGCTTCTACTGTTTCTATTCTGTCTTTTATTTCAACTCCATAAGCCCCTATGTTTTGAACAGGAGCAGCACCGGCTGTTCCTGGTATTAATGATAAATTTTCTAAACCACCCCAACCGTTTTCAACACAATAATCTACAAAATCGCTCCAGTTTTCGCCTGAAGCAACCTTTAGCCATATATTTTTTTCATCTTCTTTAATTTTTGAAACTCCTTTAATTTCATTTTTTAAAACAATCCCTTTAAAATCTTTTGTAAAAAGAATATTACTTCCTCCGCCCAAAATCAAATATTTTGATTTTTCAAGTTCCTTATTTTTGATAAGTTTTAAAAGTTGTTCGATATTGATTATTTTAATCAAATCATCAGAAAACGCTTCAATCTTAAAGCTATTATATGGTAAAAGATTTTGCAATTAAATATGTTTTTGCAAAGTTAGATTTTTGGACTGTTTTTATTTGCAAAACTTAAACTATAAAAAAAACGATATTAATTATTTTGAAAATTAAAAATTATGACAAATTTTCATAATAAATTAAATGGATTATGTTTTGTTAAAACTTTATAAAAAATAAAAAAATGCAAAAAGGAAATATATCAGTTCACACCGAAAATTTGTTCCCCATAATTAAAAAATTTCTTTATTCTGACCATGAAATTTTTCTAAGAGAATTAATATCAAATGCCGTAGATGCCTCTCAAAAACTCAATGTTTTAGCTTCGAAAGGCGAATTAGAAGGCGAAATTGGAGATTTGAAAATAAAAGTAATAATTGACGAAAAAGCAAAAACAATTACAATAAGTGACCGAGGAATAGGAATGACTGAAGAAGAAATTGAAAAATACATAAATCAAATTGCTTTTTCGGGTGCCGAAGAATTTGTAAACAAATATAAAGATACAACTGACGCACAGATAATTGGGCATTTTGGACTTGGGTTTTACTCGTCATTTATGGTCGCAAATACTGTTGAAATAAAATCGTTAAGCTATAAAAAAGGCGAAAAATCTGCTTATTGGAAATGTACAGGGAATACAGAATTTGAATTAGGTGCAGGCAAGAAAAAAGATAGAGGTACAGATATTATTTTACATATTGCCGAAGATTCTACTGAATTTTTACAGAAATGGAAAATAAATGAATTATTAACAAAATATTGCAAGTTTTTACCAATAGAAATTGAGTTTGACGGCAAAGTAATAAATAACACGAACCCAATATGGAAAAAATCTCCAAGCGAAATAACCGATGAAGAATATATTAAATTTTATAATGAATTACATCCCTTTCAAGAATCGCCACTTTTCTGGATACACATTAATGTAGATTATCCGTTTAACCTGACGGGTATTCTTTATTTCCCAAAAACAAGAAAGGAGATAGAGCTTAGCAAAGACCGCATAAAATTGTATAGCAATCAGGTATTTGTTACTGAGCATGTACAGGAAATTGTGCCCGAATATTTAATGTTGCTTCAAGGTATTATTGATTCGCCGGATATTCCTCTTAACGTATCGAGAAGTGCATTACAGGCAGATAGCAACGTAAAAAAAATAACTTCACATATTAGTAAAAAAGTAGCTGACAAACTTCACGAACTTTATAAAAAAGATGCAAAAGATTTTGAAAACAAATGGGACAGTATGAGCTTATTTGTGAAATACGGCATAATAAGTGATGAAAAATTTGATGAACGTGCCAAAGCCTTTTGTCTTTTGAAAAATACAAAAAACAAATATTATACAATTGAAGCATATTTGAATAAAATAAGTGTTAATCAAACAGATAAAGACAATAACAAAGTAGCATTATATACTACAGACCAAAACAAACAATTTTCGTTTATCGAACCTTTGGAGGCAAAAGGGTATGATATTTTGCTTTTTAATGAGCCTATTGACAATCATTTTATAATGCACCTTGAGCAGAAAAACGAAAAATTACAAATAAAAAGGGTTGATTCAGCATCGGCTGATAAAATAATTGATAAAGGGCAAGTTTTTGATACTGTACTAAGTGACGAAGAAAAGAAAATTTTAACCGAACTTATGGAAAATCAGTTTGATAAAGAAAAATTCAAAGTTGAACTACAATCATTATCGCCCGACGAACAATTTATTAGCATAACAAAAAATGAATTTGACCGCCGAATGAGAGAGATGAATCAAATGGGTGGGGGCATGTACTCATTTATGGCAAATATGCCCGAAAAGTATGATGTAATTGTAAATACAAATCACACATCAATGCTCAATCTCGTTAAAGAAAAAGATAACCACAAGCAAAATACAAATGCACGCCGTCTTGCAGATCTGGCACTATTAGCACAAAACATGCTTCACGGAGAAGCATTGAGCAATTTTATAAAACGAAGTGCTGAATTAGCTTAAAATTTATAAAACTTTGTTAATACTATCTTGATAAAATAAAGGCTAATTAAACAGTATTTTTTTTTAGCTTTGCATCCCGTAATTAATGGTTTTAATTAAAGAGAACCATTTTAAGAAAATATGCGAAATTCAAAATATGTATTTGTAACAGGCGGGGTTACTTCATCTTTAGGCAAAGGAATTATTTCAGCTTCTCTTGCAAAATTGCTTCAAGCAAGGGGCTACACAGTAACCATTCAGAAATTTGACCCATATATCAATATTGATCCGGGAACTATGAATCCTTACGAACATGGCGAATGTTATGTAACAACTGATGGTGCCGAAACAGACCTCGATCTTGGACATTACGAAAGATTTCTAAATATAGAAACCTCGCAAGCTAACAATGTAACAACCGGAAGAATCTATCAATCTGTAATAGAAAATGAAAGAAAAGGAGAGTATTTAGGTAAAACAGTTCAAGTAATTCCTCATATTACAAACGAAATAAAAAGGCGAATGCTTTTATTAGGAGAGTCAGGGAAATACGACATAATTATTACTGAAATTGGCGGAACAGTGGGCGATATAGAATCTTTGCCATTTATTGAATCTGTTAGGCAATTAAGATGGGAGTTGGGTTCTGAAAAAGTTTGTATTATTCATTTAACTTTAATTCCTTATCTAAAAGCTGCAAGAGAGCTTAAAACCAAGCCGACACAACACTCAGTAAAAGACTTGCAAGAATTGGGAGTACAGCCCGATATTTTAGTATGCAGAACCGAGCACAAGCTAAATCAAGAATTGAGAAATAAAATAGCTTTGTTTTGTAATGTAAGCCAAAATGCAGTTATAGAATCCATTGATGCCGAAACTATTTACGATGTTCCACTGATGATGCAAAAAGAGAAACTTGACAAAGTAACACTTTCAAAACTCAAATTGCCATTGAAAAACGAACCCGAACTTGAGAGTTGGCGTGATTTTTTATTTAAAGTAAAACACCCGAAAAATGAAGTAAATATAGGGCTGGTTGGAAAATACGTTGAATTGCAAGATGCTTATAAATCAATAATTGAAGCTTTTATACACGCAGGTGCCCAAAACGATTGCAAAGTGAATGTAAAAACAATACACAGTGACTTGCTGACTACCGAAAATGTAGCCGAAAAACTTAATAATATTGATGGTGTATTGGTAGCTCCAGGTTTTGGAAACAGAGGTATAGAAGGAAAAATAGAAGCTATTCATTACTTACGAAAAAACAATATCCCGTTTTTCGGTATTTGCTTAGGAATGCAAATGGCTGTAATAGAATTTGCAAGAAACGAACTTAAACTTAAAAATGCCCATTCAACCGAAATGCTCGAAAACACACAATATCCCGTGATAGACCTTATGGAAGAACAAAAAAATATTTCAAGCAAAGGAGGTACTATGAGATTAGGCTCTTACACTTGCGAAATAAAAAAGGGGACAAAAGTATTTTCAATTTACGGAAAGGGAAAAATTAGCGAACGTCATCGTCACAGATACGAATTAAATAACAAATTTTTAAAAGATTTAGAAAAAGGAGGGATGATAGCTTCAGGCATTAACAAAGATTTAAACCTTGTTGAAATAATTGAAATTCCCAATCACCGTTGGTTTATTGGGGTTCAGTTTCATCCAGAATTAAAAAGTACAGTAGAAAATCCACACCCACTTTTTGTAAAATTTGTTAAAGCTTGTATTGATTATTCAAATGAAATGAGCAAAAAACAAGGTGTAGCTTTAAAAAACTGAAAATGTGCACTCTCTCATACATTCCATTATCTCATAATGATTATATTTTAACAAGCAACCGGGACGAAAAATACGAAAGAAAATCGGCACTTAGTCCCCAATTATATAATATAAAAGGTGTAAATGTAGCATACCCTAAAGATTTGGAAAAAAACGGAACATGGATAGCAATGTCTGATAATTGCTATACACTTTGCCTTTTTAATGGGGCAAATACACCACACAAACCTATGAAATCTTATAAACGCAGCCGTGGGTTGATTTTACTTGATTTTTTTAATTATAACAATATTAATCAATTTCTCATAAGCACCGATTTTAAAGGTGTAGAGCCCTTTACTTTAGTAATAATTCAATATGTTAATCAGATAAAACTCTTTGAAATTGTTTGGAATGGCAAACAAATTCAGATTTTTTATAAAGATGCAAACAAGCCTCATATTTGGTCATCAGTAATGATTTATGAAAGCGAAATCAGAATACATCGTAAAAAAATGTTTGATGATTTTATAAACAAAAACAATGAGACAACATTCGAAAAGGAAATATTAAACTTTCATAAAAACAAAGATTTTACTGATAAAAAGCAAAACCTTATAATAAAAACTGAAATTGTTTCTACAGTGAGTATAACACAGGTATTAAAAAATGGTTTAAAAACAGAAATGAAATACCACGATTTAAAAATTGATAAAACCGCCGAAATATCTGTTGATTTGGCTTTGAAAAACAATAATACTTAAACCGGTGAATAAGCGTTAAAATATTTAATGTATCGAAAAATTTTTTTCATATTTCTCTTAACATTCTTTGCAATAAAATCATCTTTTGCTCAAAATAACATAGAAGTTTCACCTAAAATTTATGATTTCGGAATTGTAGCAAAATGGAAAAACGATACAGCAGTATTCGAATTAAAAAATAATTCAGAGAGCAGCATGATGTTTTTGCCAATAGGCTATACAGAAGATTTGCTGGTGATAGCCCCACGTAATAAAATTGAACCCGGAGAAACCACATTAATAAAAATAGTTTACTACACACACTCACGCGGTAATTTTAGAAGAGATGTACCCGTTTATCTAAGTATTTTACCTAAACCCATTCTACTTGTAATAAAAGGAAAAATTATAGATTTTCATCCTGATGCACTTATGAATTGCCCATCTATGGGCGACGACAAGCCCAAATCAAAAGAAACAGGAGTAGAAATTGAAGTGAAAGATGGAATTACAGGCAAAAGTCTTAGTGGATTTAATCTTATACTAAAAAACAATTCTGAAAGCCGATTAATTGAAGTTTCGCCAAGTTCGAAAGTAAAGTTTGAACATGTGAGAAATGGCGATTATACAATAACAGTAAGTCTTAGTGGATATGAAACAAAAGTGCAGGAAGTTACTGTAAGCAAATATTACAGAAAATTTGTTGTGAAATTGATACCCGAAGATGAACCATTAATTACCCAAAATGAAAAAGACACATTTGGTACAAGCGAAGAAATAATAATAGAAAAGGAAAAGAGTAATGATAAAGATGATATTGAAAAACTCAGAAAAAAATACGATTCGCTTTATAAAGGTAAAAAAATTATCGAAAAAGATGTAATTCTTATAAAACCAGGTGAAGAAGATTCTTTAAGCATTGATACAGCTGGTTTTGAAAGTGATTTTGACAATGAAGGAAAACTAAACAAAAAAAAATACGCCAATAACAATATTGTCTTTTTGATAGATGTTTCGGGCAGTATGGATAAGCCCGAAAAACTTCCATTACTTAAAAAATCGGTTATAGAAATGGTAAAAATACTCAGGGAAAATGATTACGTCACAATAATTACTTACTCAAGCAAAGTAAAAGTAGTGCTTGAAAGCGAAAGCGGAAATAATAAAGAAAAAATTTATTCAATAATCAATTCACTTCAGGCAAAAGGTCAATCTTATGGAAGCGAAGGAATGAAAGTAGCTTATGAAGCCGCAATGAGAAATTTTATACTTAATGGAAACAATCAGGTAATATTAGTGTCTGATGGACTTTTTAACTCTGATGATTTTTCACCAAAAAAAATATATAAACTAACCAAAGATTATGCTAAAAATCAAAAAATAATCACCTCTGCAATAGGTTTTGGAAAAAACGATGAAGCAATTGAATTTTTGAAAAATGTTGCTAAAAACGGACTGGGAAATTTTATAGTTATAAAAACCGAAAGTCAAGCAAGCGATGCTCTTGTGTACGAGATTATGCAAAACTCTTTAAAAAAATAAAAACCACTGCAAATGCAATGGTTTTAAATAAAAAAATATATTTTTATAGTAATTAACTTCTGCTTTCTTTGATACGAGCTTGTTTGCCGGTTTTTTCTCTAAGGTAAAACAATCTTGCACGCCTAACTTTTCCTCTTCTGTTTACTTCTATTTTATCAATATTTGGGCTGTGTACAGGGAAAATTCTTTCAACTCCTATGCCACCAGAAATTTTTCTAACTGTAAAAGTTTCGGTTAAACCCGAATTTCTTCTTTGCAATACTACTCCTTGAAAATGTTGTATTCTTTCTTTTGAACCTTCTTTGATTTTGTAATACACTGTAATTGTGTCGCCTGATGAAAATTCAGGTATATCGGTTCGCATTTGGTTGTTTTCTATAGTTTTGATTAAGTTCATCGAACTGCGTTTTTTAAAGGCTGCGAAATTAAAATAATTTATTAAAGCAAACAATACTTTATTTATTTAATTTTTCATTTTATCAACTTTATGATTTTTGGATTTTATGTAAGTTTAATAATGTTACAGAAAATAGTATGAAAGCAACAGTTTGATGTAATATTGCTATTAGTACAGGTACTGAATAAATCAATGTAAAAATGCCTAAAAGAAATTGAATGACAACTGTAATATGAATTAAATTTAATGATTTTTTAAGGTTTTCACTTATTTGTGATTTTTTTGATTTGTAAAAAATAACAAAAGAAAAAATCAATAAAAACAAAGCAATGTAACGATGTACAAATTGAACACCAGCGTGCATTTCAAAGAAATTTAACCAAACCGGTTTTTGTGATGTAATAATTGATGCTATCCATTCATTGCCCATTTTAGGATAAGTTGTGTATATATAACCTGCCTTTAATCCTGCAACAAAAGCCCCGTAAATAATCTGTAAAACTAATATTCCTAAAAAAACTATCAAATATTGCTTTAGTGTTTTATGCTTTATTTTGTTTTTATTTATATAAATCAAATCTAATGCAAACCAAAATGTGAATCCAAAAGTTATAAACGCAGTTATTAGATGAAAAGCCAGCCTGTAATGGCTTACAGCAGGATTTTTTACTAACCCGCTTTTTACCATATACCAACCTATTAAACCCTGCAACGCACCTAAAACAAGTAAAAAAATTAACTTTTTTAAATACCCTTTAGGTATTTTTTTCTTTATTAAAAAGAAAATAAATGGTATTATAAAAACTACACCAATGAGCCTGCCAATGAGCCTGTGAATATATTCAAACCAAAAAATACTTTTAAAATCATCAAGTGTAAAATATGAATTCACAAGTTTATACTCGGGTGTGTTTTTGTATTTTTCAAATAAAATATTCCATTCGGTTTCGCTTGTAGGAGGGAAGGAACCTGTAATTTTCCATTCTACCATTGATAATCCCGAATGTGTAAGCCTGGTTAATCCACCAACCACAACCATTAAAAAAATTAAAAAACAACCGCTAAAAAGCCAGATTATGATACTTTTGTTTTCTACTTTCAATTTATTTCTTTTTTACTGATATTATTTTATCGCCTACACCAAGTCTTTGAACAGTTTCAAATCCATCTGTTACATATCCTATTATTGTATATCTGCCGTCTAAATGAGGGGTGTTGCAATGTGTTACAAACCACTGGCAACTCTCAGTATTTGGTCCTGAAGATGCAAGGCCTACAGTTCCTGTGCTGTATTTAAGGTCTGAAAATTCACTTCGCAGGGTATAATCTAAACTCCCATAACCATCGCCTCTTGGACAACCTCCTTGTATTACAAAATTGGGAACAAGCCTATGAAAATATTTATTGTCATAATATCCTTCATCAACTAATTTTAATATGGCAGAAACCGACCCAGGTGCTTCGTTTACATTTAGTGTAATGGTAAATTTACCTTTGTTGGTTGTAATTTCTATTTTTTGAGATTCCGAAATTTTTTCAACGTATTTCCAGTCAATTGCTGTATTCCATTCTGCTACAGGTTTTGTGTAAATAGTATCTTTTAAAAATGAAAGAGCCTTTACAATATCAGTATATGTTTCTATTTGGCGTGGAAGTATAAGTTCTGTCATGGCATCGGTAAACAAATCAATAAACTCTTTAAGGTTGTAATTTGTTTGCCGTATTATTTGTTTTTCTACCAAAGCTATTGCAATTGTACTCAAAACTCCTTCATCGCCATCTTTTACCAACAAAAGTAGGGTTTCAATAAAATCATCATTAAGTGTAGCAGGGAAACCCTTGTTGTTTGCACATTTTATTAATGATTCGGTTGCAGCGGCTTTTAATGCAGGATTTGTACTTTGCAAAAGTATATTTTGAATTTCGGGATATTTATTAATATCTTTTTCTATTGTTTTTAAATACCATATTTTATCGTAGATAGTACCTGTTTCAGCAAGTTTGATAGTGTTTTTACATTTTTGATTCGAAATAATATTTACCAATGCAGGTTGGTAATCGAGAGCTTTGTATTTGTTGTAATTATTGCAATTATTTACAATCAAATCACTTATGGCAACTTGTAATTGTGGTAAATCGTTTTGCTCATAAGTTTTATTTATCAGCTCATCGTCAAAATGGTATTTGGATATGTGCATTGCTTTTACTGCACTTATTTTTATCGCTACATTTTTTGATTTTGAATTGTTGATTAAAATTTTTCTTATTCTCAGACTATCAACTTTCAGCACTTTACTTTTTGCAATTGCAATAACTAATGGTATAGCAAGTTCATTTTCGGTATTTATTTCAAGAAAATTTAATACAGGTTCAATATTTTTTGAAGTAAGTGTAAATTTTGTCCTTGATAAATACCAGGCTGCGTAAAACTTGTTTTGTTCGTCATAGCTTGATAGATTTCTAACCATAGTATCGGTAAATTGAGGCAAACATACGCCATTCAACAATGCCCTGTACAAACATTCTGTATAACCCGATGTATTTGTTTTTTTTATATCTAATAATTTCTCTGATTGAGATATTGTAATGCATTTGCCCAATGCTATCAAGGCTTCGGGTCTTATTTTGTTGTATTTATTTTTATTTATTATTTTTAATAGATATGATATGTAAAACGAATCTTTAGTTTGTCCTATAGCTTTTAAGGATGCTTTTTTTAATGCTAAATTTTTCTTTTTTACAATCTTTATCAAGATTTTTCTGAATTGAGGGTCGTTCCAACTCATCAATCCCTTTAATGCTATTTGCTTTTCAGTATTGCTGCCTTTTTTAAGTACTTGGTAAGTATAAATTACATCATTTCTATCTTTTGCCTCCCATATCTTTTGATTTTCTTTATTGCTAAACTTATTTTGCCCATTAGCAAAAGGCAATAAAACATTTATCGCTAATAAAAGAGTTATAGTATTTTTAATATTGATTTTCATTTCTGTGCTTTTAAATAAAACAATAAAGCAATGGGCAAATAAATCACATTTGGCAACCAAACTGCTAAAACCGGATGCATACTTCCATTGCTACCATACGAAATAAACCACTGTATAAGAAATAAGTATGCAAAACTTATAAAAAGTCCAATTGCTAAATTAATTCCAATACCTCCACGTTTTTTTGTACTAGATACACATACTCCGATAAAAGCAAGGAGTATAAGCGAAAATGGGGAAGCAAATCGCCTGTATTTTTCGGTTTCGTAGAAGAATTCACGCCCTGTACCACGCATTTTTTCAAGTTTAATAAAATTATTGAGTTCTCTCATATTAAAAGATTGAACGTCTTCATCTCTTATAAAAAAATCATTGGGATTAAAAGGAATTAACGTGTCTTTTAGCTCGCCGATAATTATTTTTTCGCTTCCGTCATTATTAAAAATCCTGTAGCGGTAGTTAAATATTCGCCATTTTTTTTTGTTTTTTGCCCACGAAATTCTATCAGCAAAAAGTTTTTTTGTGATTTTTCCTTTTTTTATCCATTCTATATTAAGATTAAACCCTGTACTGTCCATTCTATTAAAACTGCCCAAAGACATAACAACACCAGGTTTTATCTGTCTAATAATATTTTCTTTATATTCATCATTAACATTTCTTACATACCTGTTTTCAAATTTTACACGTTGCTTATCGCTTTTTGGAATTATCCATGCATTAAGTACAAATGAAAAAAAACCTAAAATAACTGCTACAATCAAATATGGTCTAATAAAGCGGTTGTATGTAATACCCGAAGCTATCATCGAAATTATTTCTGATTTATCGGCAAGTTTCGAAGTAAAAAATATAACTGTAAGAAAAATAAAAAACGGGCTGAAAAGATTTAAAATAAAAGGAATAAAGTTTATATAGTAACCGAATATAATTGCATTAAGTGGTGCTTTTTTCTCAACAAAATCATCAAGTTTTTCGGCAATGTCAAATATTATGATGATAAGTGTAAAAAGAGCAATTGCTACAAAAAATGTAGTAACAAATTTTTTAATAATATAAAAATCAAGTTTTTTAAGCATAAATGCTTTAATTGTCAATTTTGTCTTTAACTGACTTAAATGCCTTATAAAACATTAATATAAGTTCATTGCATTCTTCAATCAAAGGTGTTACAAGTTTATCGTCCATAAGTTTTTCATCTATTACAAATTCGAGAATATAGGCACATTTATCTGCAAGTTCGCTGCATTCAGAAAGTTTGTTTACAAAATTTGATGATGTTTGGCCTATGAGCAAAGTTCTTGCTTTGCATGGCAAATCTATTGAAACTTGTAGTAATTCTTTTCTTATATAATCTGAAATTATATTGTTTTGTGGCAATACAAGGGCTAATTTGGTACAAGTTTGTCCTAAAACTTTTGTGCGTTCTTTTAATTCCTGAGGATTCATTTTTTTTAGCGAAATTAAATTATTTGAACTTAATTTAAACTCTCAGATTATTTTTCATTTATTATTTTAAGGATAGAATCAATACTTTGAGATGTATTTCTCAATTTGTCATAATCTTCGGGTTGATTCAAATAATTCAATTCTTTTTTTCTTAGCTTGAGATAGTATAGAAGCCTTTCATTAACCACTTCAGTATTTTTATCAAGTTTTAAATTTTGCAATTCAGTGGCATCTTTTATTGCTTTATCCCACAGTAAATCCGCTTGTTTTAATGAATTTTGATTTTGTTGGTTTTTCTCAAGTTCAAGTGCAGATATTTCATATTTATTAATGTTTGCAAGCAAATTTTTGTACTCTTTGTATGGGTTTGGAAGATATTTATTTATAGCAAATACAGATGAAGCCAAAAGCAAAATAGGAATTGCAAATAAAATTATGTTTACAATTGTACTTTTAGGAAACTTAAAACGCCATGCAATTAAATAACCAAATAAAACCCCTGTAAGCAAGCCTCCAATGTGTCCGGCATTGTCTATCATAGCCGAAGTGCCTAAAATAAGGTTCAAAACAATCATTGGCATAATGCTTTTGAGCATAGCACTTCTAAAACCTTTTTCTAAAAGATTTGTGGTGAGTAAAGCAGCAAATAACCCAAACATTCCGAAAATAGCCCCCGAAGCTCCGGCACTTGGCGTTGCATAATGCCAAACTATACTGTTTAAACTGCCTGCAAGTCCACAAATTATATATGCAAAACCAAACCTGAAACTACCTATCATTGGCTCTATTACAATGCCAATGTTGTACAAAGCCCACATATTAAAAAGTATGTGAATTATTCCAATATGTATAAAACAACACGATAACAATCTCCACCATTCGCCTTCTAAAATTAACGGTCTGAAATTGCCTCCCCATTTTAATATTTCTTCCGTTTCGGGCATCATTAAACTTACGCCCGAAACAACCATTATTACAAATACTAAAAAATTTAGTAAAATAATAACTGAAGTAACAGGGTGACCTTTGTAAAATCCAAATAGTTTTTTTCTGCTTGATTTTTCACTATTCTTAACTGCAAAATCATCGTATTCTATGGGATTATCCATAAAATAATGATATTTGAGTTCAGTAATTTGTTCTTCAAAATCATTAGAACTCAAAAACTCTGTATAAGAGATTATAAAATTATTTAGTTCGTTTTTAGGAGTTTCAATATCAAAATTCGTTTCACAAGTTATGTCAGCACTTGTGTTTCTTATATTAATGTTTAAAATGCAATTTTCGCTTTGATTTATATTTTTTACGGCAGATAATCTCTCATAATTGAAATTCTCTATTTTCCAACCGTTTTTTGATAATAAATGTAACGAGGAAGCGATAAATTCGGGAGCTTCAATGTCAATTAGTTCAATTTTTTCCTGATTTTTGTAGAGCATAGTTTTATAGAAAAATGCAATAAGTGTACTTTAAACGTATAAAATCCGAATAAAACTCTTTTGTTTAATTATCTTCAATTTTTGCAGATAACCCCCTTGAAAGTAGAGCTTCGCAGATTTTTTCAAGTTCTTTATAAGTACCGCTTTTAACTTTGCATTTACCTTTAAAGTGTACAATCAAAGCACATTGTTCGGCCTGTTCTGTTGTGTGATTACAAAACTCTACCAGGCATTTTATTACCCAGTCAAAAGTATTTACATCGTCATTAAATAAAATAAGATTTGAAGTGCCAATTATATCTTCAATATATATTGTTTCTGATAATTCTTTTGTTTCGGTATTAAAAAACATATTATTTTTTTCTGAATAAATTGGCTTTGTTTTCTTCACCTGCAATGAGGTTTTTAATATTTTTTTGGTGGGTTAAAATTACAATTATTACTGCAACTATACCAAAAGCTATTAGCAAAGGCTCATCTTTTTTAAGTACAAATATGGCAAAAATGGGAAATGATATTGTTGCAAGAATTGAACTTAATGAAACATATCTTGTAAGAAATAATACTATTAAAAACAATGCTATACACGATAATGCAAGTATATAATTTATGCCTATAACCATGCCGAGTAATGTAGCAATACCTTTTCCGCCTCTAAAATTTTCGTAAATTGGGAAAAGATGCCCAAGCACAGCACAAAGTCCAAATAATAATTGAATATTTATATATCTATCGGTACCATGTGCTATACTTCCCAAAAACAATACAAGGCTTGAAGCTGTAATGCCTTTAGTAATATCAAGTGCCAAAACCATTAAACCTGTTTTGCTTCCCAAAACCCTAAAAGTGTTTGTAGCCCCAGCATTACCTGAGCCATGTTCTCTGATATCAATACCATGTAAAACCCTGCTAAGCCAAATAGAACTTGGTAATGAGCCGAGAAGATACGATAGAATACTAAATAAAATTATAATAAATATTTCCATTAAATTTTTAATGTATCATTTGCAAAAATAATCATTTTTATATTAATCATTTATTGTTCAATTGATTTATTGTACACAATACATTCTGCAGTTTTGGCAGAAGCACCGCTACCACCTACAATCAGTTTTAGTTCTTTGTATGATTTTAAAATTTCATTCCTGTTTGTTGTATCAAGTATTTTATCAATTTCAATTTTCAAATTCATTTCGTTTAAATCATTTTGTAGCAATTCTTTTACCACTTCTCTGTTCATAATGAGGTTTACAAGCGAAATAAAATCAACTTTCAAAACAAATTTGGCAATAAAAGCATTCAAAAAACTCGTTTTGTAACAAACAACTTGCGGAACATTAAATATAGCTGTTTCGAGTGCAGCAGTACCCGAAGTGACTATTGCTGCGTAACTATTTTTAAGCAAATTGTATGTATTATCTTTTATTAGTATTACTTTTTCAATGTTTTTAAATTTGTCGAAATAAGAAAAATCGTAACCCTGAGCTACTGCAAGCACAATGCAATATTGGTCTGAATAATTTATTACGCTATTCAACATTATGGGTAAAATTAAATTAATTTCTTGTCTGCGACTACCTGGCAGCAAAGCAATGATGGGTTTTTGTCCTATGTTGTTTTTTATTAGAAAATCAGAGTAGGGTATAAAATTTTCTATTTCATCAATTAATGGATTTCCGACATAAGTAACATTGTAATCAAAGGTTTTATAAAAATGCTTTTCGAAAGGCAGGATTACATACATTTTTGTAATTATTTTTTTAATTTTCAAAGCACGTTTTGTGTTCCATGCCCAAATTTTTGGCGATATGTAGTAGTGAGTTGTAAAACCTTTTTTATTAGCCCATGCTGCAATTTTTAGATTAAATCCTGGATAGTCAATAAAAATTAATCTATCCGGTTGGTATTTTAAAATATCATTTTTTGCTAATTTAATGAGTTTTATAATTTTAAAAAAATTGAGAAATACTTCTACAAAGCCCATAAATGCACGTTCTTTAATATGCACTACGTTTACTGCACCTTCGTTTTGCATCATATCTCCGCCCCAAACTCTGAATTGAGCATTTTCGTCTATTTTTTTTATAGATTTTATAAGATTAGCACCATGCAAATCACCCGATACTTCACCTGAAATAATGTAATACTTCAATTTGATTTTATGTTTTTTAAGAAGTTACAAAAAGATATGCGATAATTAGAGCGTAAAATATTGTAGCATACAAAATCCCCTTGGGGATATTAGTAAATTTTGTGTAAAATGTAATGAGAAAAATGACTAAATTAAAAACTAAACCTATTCTCAACAATGAACTTACAAGCATCATGGCAAACATTTTTTCTTGCAAAAACATTATAAAGACAAAAAATGCAGGTGTAAATAATCCTACTGTTAATCCTAACCAAAATTTATCGAATTTATTTACTGAAAATTCCATGTGTTTAATATACTTATTGAATGATGGGCAGTTAAATCAAACTGGGTGGGAACTATTGAAATAAAACCGTTTTTTAATGCCCATTCATCAGTATCTTCGCCATGATCATTGTTTACAAAATTTCCTGTTAACCAATAATATTTACGGCGATGCGGATCGGTTCTTTCATCAAATTCTTCAACCCATTTTGCTTTTGCCTGACGGCAAATTTTAATGCCTTTGATTTCTTCGGTTTTAAGTTTGGGAATATTCACATTTAGCAATGTTCCTTGCGGCAAGCCGTATTGCAATACTTTTTCTGCAATAATTTTGCTATAATGCACAGAAGCTTCAAAATCTGCTTCGTATCCATAGTCATTTAACGAAAACCCAATTGAGTTTATACCTTCAATTGCTCCTTCTACAGCAGCACTAATAGTACCGCTGTATATCACATTTATTGATGAATTTGAGCCGTGATTAATTCCTGAAACCAACAAATCAGGGTGACGGTGCAATACTTTATCAACAGCAAGTTTTACACAGTCAACAGGTGTGCCGCTGCATTGATAAGCAGTTATTTCATCAAACAAATGCACTCTTTCCATACGAAGCGGATGATTCATTGTTATTGCGTGTCCGGTACCGCTTTGTGGGCTATCGGGAGCCACTACAACTACATCGCCAATTTGTCTCATGCTTTTTACAAGCGAGCTGATTCCTGGTGCCGAAATTCCATCATCATTACAAACTAATATTAGGGGTTTGGCCATTTTTTTTTACAAAATTAAAATTATTGCCTTGTTTTAAAACAGGTTTACACAAAAAATTATTAAAAGCTAAACAATTCATCAAATTTTTATATTTGCTTTTTAATTAGCAATTTATTCCATTGAAAACATACAATATTGAGTTTATCTCAACATTTTTTTAAAGTTTTTTATTATTTGTTTTCTACAAATAAAAAGCCCCGCCGAAGCGAGGCAATATTATTTAATATTTTTTTTTTGAAATTATGGTTGTTGTGGTTGCTGCCCGTTGCCATTAGGAGCAGGAGGGGCGGGGGCTGTTGGTCTTGGAGTTGCATTTTCAATATTATCTTTCATCATTGATTCTCTTGAGTTTGACGAACCTGAAATAAAAAACGGTCCTGCAAGAGATAAAACGAGCAGTGTTATTGCAAGTATCCATGTTATTTTTTCAACTCCTTCTGTAGTCTTATTAACTCCTAAAATTTGGTTGGCAGCCGAAAAATTTGTTGCAAGACCTCCGCCTTTAGGGTTCTGTATAAGTACTATTGCTACTAAAAGTACGCATGCTATTATTGTGAGCCAGGTGATTAATGTGAACATTTTATAATTTATTTATTAATTCTTCTTTTATTGTTTTGATTTTCTCTGCAAAAATGTCTTTTTTTATCGGACTTTGCAAAATTAATTTTTCAAACATTTCTAAAGCTTTGTGAAGTAATCCTTGTTTATAAAACAAATTTGCAAGTGTTTCGCTTACAAATTCGGTATTAAAATCTTCACTTTTACGAGCCATGTTTTCTGGTTTGTAAAATTCGGCTTTAGGTCTTGAAATACTTGGATTTTTACTTATAAAATTATCCAAAATATTATCAACCTCTGTGCGTGAAAGATTTTTGTGTATTTCTTGCTCAGGTTGTTTTACAAAAGCTTGAATTTCGTAAGCAATTTCTGCCCATCCAATAGGGTCGTATTGATCTTCATCTTCAGAAATTTGCTCTAATTCTTCACTAATATTTTCAATGGTTTTATCAGGTTCTTTTTCTTCTTTAAATTCGGTATTTGTTTCATTTATTTTATATTTATCAAGCCATTCAACAAAGCTCATTTCATTTAATGGTATTTCTGTTTTCTCATTGATTTCTTCAATATCATTTATTGATTCGAGATTTATAGCTTCTTCCGGTTGTTCTTCAATTAATTCTTCGCTTTCAATTGTATTTTCAAAATTGTTTTCGTTAATTTCTTTTGCTTCTAATTCTAATTTTTCTTCAAAATATACTTGTATATCAGGCTCTGTTTCTTGCTCAATTATTTCAGACGAAATAAAATTATTGCTTTCTTTTATATTATCTTCATTTTTTTCAGCAACATTTGATTTGTATTCATCTATTGTATCAGTCGCAAAATTTATCTCGTCAATTGCCTCTGAAATTTCGTTTGAAGGTGAGTTTTCAAATTCTATTGCTTCTTTAATTTCTTCTTCAATTATATTATTTTGTTCTTCAATAGTATTTTCTGTATCGATATTTTCAATAGTTTGTGTCGTTTCTTCTTCAAATTCTAACGATTCTTTAATTTCTTCATCAATGATATTATTTTGGGTTTTAATACTGGTTTCAGTATCTAAATTTTCAATAGTTTGTGTCGTTTCTTCTTCAAATTCTAAAGATTCTTTATTTATGAAATCATATAGAATTCTTCTGTCGCCAGCATATAATGAAGCTATTCGCAAGTTTTTATTAAATCCAAAAGTGTTTTGATTTTTATGAGATTTTGCAATTAAAATATGTAAAATTTGGAAATACATATATTTTTCTTTCAAATTTTCAAGTTCGTCAGCCTCAAGCCGTCCGAGGTTTTCTGAATTTGATATGTACTCCGATATTTTGCTCACCAATTTACTGCTGCTTTATTAAAAATTTCCTGAATTATCAAATCGGTAACTTCTTTTACTAATTGGGCTTCGATTGAAGTAAAATTTAAATTGGCATCAAAATCTTTGAAATTGCTAAACTGTTGCTCAAAGTTTTTTTCAGGATGTTTACTGCATTCAAATTTTACTTGAATTGAAATTTTTAAGCGGTTTTTAGTTGTATTTGCATCGCCCTGCATGGAGATTGGTTCAACATTGTATTCAGAAATATAGCCGCTGAAATTAAAATCTCCGTTTTCTCTCGCAAAATTCAATCGTGTGTTATTCATTTTGTCTTTTAATTTCTCTGTAACTGTGTTGCTTAGTGATGGATTTACAGTTGCTGCTTTGTTTTCGAAAAATGAAACTGAAAATGTACTTACATCTGGAGGTATTGATGCTCCCTGAAACGTGTAGCATCCGGTGGTACAATATAAAAATCCAATTAAAAGAAATTTAAAAAATCTAATAGTTTTCAAGTCCGAATTCTTTAATTTTTCTATACAATGTTCTTTCCGAAATTCCAAGTTCTAATGCTGCCTTTTTGCGTCTTCCGTTATTTTTAATCAACGATTTTTTAATCAATTCTTTTTCTTTGGCTTCAAGGCTCAGATTTTCTTCAATATTTACTGATTCTGACTGGGCTATTTCCTGTTCAAAAATATCATTATTGTTATTTATAATTGTAACTGGCTGCTTTCGCAATACTATTTCTTTTGATTGTGGAATTTCTATTTCTTCGTCCAAAGGCAATATTCGGGTAATTGCATCTTTAGCATTTTCGCTAAATTCTGTTGAAATGCTTTTTTGATTTTCCAGCATACCCAAAACAATGCTTTTCAGGTCGTTTACATCTCTTTTCAAATCGAACAAAACTTTGTAAAAAATTTCTCTTTCGTTCAGGCTTTCCTGTCGGTTTTCGTTGCTCAAAATCATTTGCGATGACGAACTTTCAACCGGAAGGTATTTTAATATCAATGTTTCATTAATTACACGGCTTTGTTCAAGAACCGACACTTGTTCAACTATATTTTTCAATTGCCTTATGTTACCGGGCCAACGATATTCAGAAATTACTTTTTCTGCTTCGGGCGTAAGTTCTACTGATTTTATTCTGTATTTTTCTGCAAAATCCGATGCAAATTTTCTGAATAGTATTGGTATATCAATAGCTCTTTCTCTCAAAGCCGGCACATAAATAGGTAAGGTAGATAAGCGATAATACAAATCTTCTCTGAATTTTCCGATATCGCACAGTTTTAATAAATCTTTGTTTGTAGCTGTTACAATTCTAACATCAGTTTTTTGAACTTTTGACGAACCTACTCTTATAAATTCTCCATACTCGAGTATCCGCAATAATCTGGCTTGAGTTTCAAGTGGCAATTCGCCTATTTCATCGAGAAAAATTGTTCCGCCGTTTACAGTTTCAAAATATCCCTTTCTGCTTTCGTTTGCTCCGGTAAATGAGCCTTTTTCGTGTCCGAAAAGTTCCGAATTAATTGTACCTTCGGGTATTGCCCCGCAATTTATTGATATGAACGGTCCGTGTTTTCTATTACTTAACTGATGTATGATTTTTGAAAATGATTCTTTGCCCACTCCGCTTTCGCCGCGTATATAAACTGAAATATCAGTAGGGGCAACCTTTGCTGCTGTTTCAAGTGCAAAATTAATTCTTGGCGAGTTGCCAATAATTCCAAATCTTAGTTTAATTGCTTGTATATCCAATTCTTTATCAATTTTTATGGTTTTTCAGCTTTTGCAATAATTTTGCCAATTAAGCTCGTTGTTGTACTTCTTTCTATCAATACATCTACATAATCTCCGGGTTGGTAATTTAATTTATTAAATATTACTACTATATTTTGGTCACTGCGACCCATATATTCTTCCTTGTTTCGTTTTGATGCCCCTTCAATAAGCACTCTGTAAACCTTTCCTTCTCTGTTTTTGTTTTTGTTTTTTGATATTTTGTTTTGTAAAGAAATAATCTCTGTCAATCTTCTTTTTTTATCTTCAATCGCAACATCATCTTTCATTTTTCGCTCTGCAAGTGTGCCCGGGCGTTCGCTGTAATTATACATATACGAAAAATCAAACTCACATTTTTCCATTAAGCTCAATGTTTCATTATGGTCAAATTCTGTTTCGGTACAAAAACCCGAAATTATATCACACGAAATACCACAATCGGGAATAATTTCTTTTATTCTGGCAATTTTTTGAAGATACCATTCTCTCGAATAATTTCTGTTCATAACTTCAAGAATACGGCTGCTGCCGCTTTGTGCAGGCAAATGAATGTAATTTGTAATATTTGGATATTTTTTAATTGTGTATAAAACTTCATCGGTTATATCTTTGGGATGCGATGTACTAAACCTAATTCTCATTTTCTCGTCAACTTGAGCAACTAGTTCTAATAATCGTGCAAAATTTACTGAATTTTGTTTTTCAATTTCTGACAAGCTTTCAAAATCTTTTTTTGGACCTCCGCCAAACCAAAGATAGCTGTCAACATTTTGTCCAAGTAAAGTAACTTCTTTATATCCATTTTTTGAAAGTTGTTTTATCTCAGTCAAAATACTTTTTACATCTCTGCTTCTTTCCCTGCCTCTAGTAAATGGAACTACACAAAAACTGCACATATTGTCGCATCCACGCATTATGCTTACAAATGCGTTAACTCCATTGCTGTTTATTCTCACAGGACTTATTTCGGCATAGGTTTCTTCTAACGAAAGTATCACATTAATTGATTTATTGCCACCACCTACATTTTTCAATAAATTTGGTAAGTCGCGGTAAGAATCAGGTCCGGCAACAATATCTACAAGATTTTCTTCTTCAAGCAGCTTTGTTTTAAGCCTTTCTGCCATACACCCCAAAATGCCAACAACAAGATCGGGTTTGTGTTTTTTGTTGTTTTTAAGTTGTATTAATCTGTTTCTTATTTTTTGCTCTGCATTATCTCTTACACTACATGTATTTATAAAAATTACATCAGCATCGCTTTCGCCGGCAGATTGGCTGTACCCATTTTCAGAGAGAATTGAAAGCACAATTTCGCTATCCGCAAAATTCATAGCACAACCATAACTTTCTATAAACATTTTTTTGTTTGTAGTATTTTCTGTAATTTCTTTTTTTATCGCGGTTTCCTCAAACATTTTAAAATGCAAAGATAAAATTTTACAATGACAAAAAGTCACCAAAATATTCAGTAAAAAAAACTTTTTAAATTGCTTTAATGTTTAAATAATTATTATAAAATTTCCAAACTTTAAAAAAAATATATTGAAAAAGCTATTACTTATACGCCACGCTAACGCAGTTGACAGTTTCACAAAATCAGATTTTGAAAGAGAACTATCAGAAAAGGGTAAAAATGAAATCAAAGCAGTATGCTCAAAACTCAAAAACTGTGATTTTTTTCCTGATATTATTTTGGTAAGTTCTGCAAAACGCACTCTGCAAACTGCAAAAATTTTGGCAAAAAATTTAAGTTGGGATTCAATTGAAATATTAAAAAATGAAGATTTATATAACTCTGAATTCAAAAATATCCTTAAAGCACTAAACAACACTCCAAACGAAATAAATAATTTAGCTATAATAGCTCACAACCCTGCAATTACTGAGGTTGTAAATATTTTAAACAATTCAAATTTTTCAAATTTACCAACCAGCACAATTGCATATTTTGAATTTAATGCCGAAAAATGGTCCTTGATAGAGTTTAAAAATTTGGTGAGTTTTAAGATGTTTTCCCCATAAATTATAGTTTTTTGATTTTGTAAAAAATCAAATGGTTTGTTTCGTTAAACTTCGTGTAATTAGGCAATTTATCAAAATTTCGTTTTACAAGAACCATATATCTATAACCCTTTTCAAAAACAAAATTCATATAAGCTGTGTCGAGTGTTTGAGCAGGAGTTAAACCCCATCCTTTGCGGTGTGCAAAATACAGATATTGCGGGCTATCGCTTCCGGCAAGGGCTATTTTTTCGTTTGCCGGTATTGTTTTATTTATTTCCTGCTCAAAACCTAAAATAAATTTTTCTGACTTTTTAATAAAAAAATCATTGAATTGTGAGCCAAATGATTCTGCAGCAATTAAAATTAAAAACAATAAACTTATATTTTTTGAAAAATTGCTTAAAGCAGAGCCAGCACATATAGCCATTACAGGCACAAAAGGTATTATATAATAATTGTGATGAGCAAAAACACTTCCTGTCTTTACCATAAAAATAAAAAACAATGGAAATGTAGTTACTATAATTTTTAATGGCAAATATTGCTTTTGAGTGAAACTATAAAAAAAACTTGTAAGAAATACGCCAAATGCTGTAAAACTGCAAAATGCAGAGTAGTAAAATTTTTCAAATGCCATACCTATAAAAGGGAAAAATTCCTTTGGACCTTCTTTGTAATTTTTTGGGAAAAATAGCTGATACTCCCACGTTTTAAGTAAATATTCGCCCCAAACAAAATACCACCAATACATTACTGCAAAAACAAAAATTGAAGCAACTGTTAATGTGAATTTATAACCTAAATTGTAATTTTTTGATAAAAGTGGCAAAGCAAAAATACTTAGGATATAAATTACAGGCATTTTAGCCAAAACACCTATTGATGCAGTAATTGAGTAAATCAATATGTGTTTCCAAATGCCGGTTTTTAAAAACAAAAAAGCGTAATAAAGTGAAATCAACATAAATGACATACTAAAAACATCAGGCATTATTTTACGACTAAAACCAAACCATATTGATATCATTAGTAAAAATGCTGAATAGAATGCAGTTGATTGATTAAAATACATTAAAAGCAATTTGTAAAAATACCAGATTGCTAAAGATGAAAATATTAAACTCACCAAACGCCCGTACCAGTGATGATAACCGAAAACTTCAGAAATTAAAAATGAAAAATAATTATAAACCGGAAATTCAGAAGCAATTATACCATTGTGTTTTCCGCCATTATCTACTCTTGGGTATAAAGGGTTATTGTCAGTTTCATAAAGGTTACGTGTAATCATGTTTGTAAGACACTGCCGCCAATTATGACCATTTTCCAGAGGTGGATTGGTAATGCCAATTAACCTAATTGCAAAAAACAATATTATCCAGAACTTAATTGAAGAAAAAGTCTTTATAAGATCAATTTCACTATAGAATTTTCGTATTGTAAACCTCGTCAAATTTTAAAATTATATGTTTAATAAATGGCTGTAAAAATAATTTTCGAATTTGACATTTTCTAAAAAAGGTAAAATATAAAAAACTTAGTTTTGCAGAATAGGAATTTAGAATGAAAAAAATACATAATTTCAGTGCCGGACCTGCAATATTACCAAGTCAGGCTATTCAAAATTCAATAGAAGCATTGAAAAATTTTGAAGGTACAGGGTTGTCGCTAATAGAGGTTTCGCATCGCGGAAAAGAGTTTGTTGAAGTAATGAATAATGCACGTAAACTTCCACTCGAAATTTTAGGACTTGGAAGCGATTATGAATCAATTTTTTTGCAAGGAGGAGCAAGTTTGCAATTTTGTATGATTCCTTTTAATTTTTTAAATAGTAAAGCATCATATCTAAAAACCGGAGTATGGGCAAGCAATGCTATTAAGGAAGCTGGTTTATTGGGTTCTACCCAAGTTGTAGCAAGCAGCGAAGATAAAAACTTTAGCTATATTCCTAAAAATTATAAAATAAATGAAGATTCGGATTATTTCCATTGCACAAGCAATAATACGATATACGGGACACAAATGCACAGTTTTCCCGAATGCAAAATACCTATGTTTTGCGATATGAGTTCGGATATTTTTAGTCGTAAAATTGATGCTTCAAAATTCGATTTGATTTATGCAGGTGCTCAAAAAAACATGGGACCAGCAGGCACAACGCTTGTAATTCTTAAAAAATCAATTTTAGAAAAAATCACACGCAAAATACCAAGTATGCTTGATTACAGAGTACATTTAAGTAAAGAAAGTATGTACAACACACCATCGGTTTTTGCGGTTTATTGCTCATTACAGGTTTTGAAATGGATAAAAGACAAAGGCATTGAAAAAATTGAAAGCGATAATCGCACAAAACAACAAATTCTTTATAATGAAATTGACAATAATGAATTTTTTGAAGGTACAGCAATGGTAGAAGATAGATCGTGGATGAATGTAACATTTGTTTTGAAAAATGAAAAACATACCGAAAAATTTATGCAGTTGTGCAAAGAAGCAAATATTGTTGGTATAAAAGGGCATCGCAGCGTTGGCGGATTTAGAGCTTCGTTGTATAATGCCTTAGAAATAGAAAGTGTAAATGCACTTGTAGAAGTAATGAGAAATTTTAAACCATGAAAAAGATACTTGCAAATGATGGGATAAATGAAGCGGGATTAAAACTGCTTATTAATGCCGGATTTGATGTAACAACTGAAAATATCCCGCAGGCAGAACTTGCAGCTAAAATAAGTAGTTTTGATGCTTTGCTTGTAAGAAGCGCCACAAAAGTTACGAGTGAAATAATTGATGCCGGTAAAAATCTTAAAATAATTGGAAGAGGCGGTGTAGGAGTTGATAATATTGATGTTGAATATGCAAAATCAAAAAATATTGAAGTTGTAAATACACCCGCAGCATCTTCAGTATCCGTTGCAGAGTTAGTATTTGCACATTTGCTTGCCGGATGTCGCTTTATTAATTATTCAAACAACAAACTCACCGAAAACCCAAAATCAAATTTTAAAGAAGTAAAGAAAAATGCATCAAAAGGAATTGAATTATTTAACAAAACTATTGGAATTATAGGTTTTGGAAGAATAGGGCAGGAGGTAGCCCGCATTGCAATAGGAATGGGAATGAATGTATTGGCTTATGATCCTTTTTTCAAATCAAAAACTTTGAAAATAAATTTTCATAAAAATTTGTCAATTTCACCTTTAGAAGTAACAATAAACATGGTTTCATTATCTGAGGTTCTTTCAAATTCTGATTTTATTACGTTACATGTGCCTGGTGGAAGCAAGTATTTAATTGGTAAAAATGAATTTGACATGATGAAAAAAAACGCCGCAATTATTAATTGCTCAAGAGGTGGCACCGTTGATGAAAATTACCTGGCAGAATATTTGAAAAATGGAAAACTTGCATTTGCAGGAATTGATGTTTTTGAAAAGGAACCTCCAGAATTTACAGATTTTATAGGTTACCCTAATGTAACTGCTACTGCTCATACAGGGGCTTCTACAATAGAAGCACAGGAACGTATAGGTGTAGAACTGGCAACGTTGATTATTAATTTTTTTAAAAACTAAATGCCTTCGTTTTTACCTTTCAGAGCATTAAGACCTACTAAAAAAAAGGTATCTGAATTTTCAGCAAAAACATCAGATTTTAAAAATCAGGAAGAAATTGTTGCCGATATGCTAACTAATACCCAAAGCTATTACTATGTAACTAAAAGATTTTTGGTTTACAAGGACAATGAAAACATCGAATATCATTTTGCACACGGAGCAAAATATATTAATGAAAAAATTAAAAAAGGTGATTTAACAATAGATTCAAAACCCGGATTTTTTGTATATCGCCAAACTGATTTTGTATCAAATAAAGTTTTTACGGGCTTTATTGGGCTTGCCGATGTAGAAGAAGTGGAAAATAGCCTTATAAAAAAGCACGAACACACTAAAATTCAAAGAGAAGATTATTTATACAAGCAGTTGTTTTATACCGGGGTGTTGGGCGAACCGGTACTTATAGGACATGAAAATGACAAAAAAATTGATGACTTAATTGCCGAAATTACCAAAAACGATGTAGAATACAACTTTAATACAATTGACAATAAAAATCATAAAATTTGGAGAGTAACCGACTCTGAACTGCTTGAAAAAATATATCATAGCTTTCAAAATATTAACGCATTTTATATTGCTGATGGGCACCATCGTTGTGCTTCGGTTATTAGAAATTACAAACTAAACCCTAATGTGAACAATAGATTTTTTATGATTTATCTTTTAAGTGAAAATCAACTGAATATTGAATCGTTTCACCGCATTGTTTCCGGAACAGGAACATTAAACTACGATTCATTTAAAAATAAAATAAATGATGATTTTACAGTAGAAAGCTTTGATGAAAATAAATTGTACATTCCTCAAAAACACAATGAATTCGGACTATTATCAAGAGAATATTCATTAAAACTAACTTTTAAAAGTTTAAAAGAAATTAAAAATCCTGAGAGTAAATTGGATGTAAGTATTCTCGAAAAATATTTATTGAAACCTGTTTTCGAAATTAATCATCCCCGCACAGATAAAAGACTTTCTTTTGTTGCATCAACCGAAGACATAGAAAAATCTTTAAATCTTCTCTCGCATGGCAGTATTGACTACATAATTTCAAATTATCCAGTATCATTTAATGAAGTAAAGGAAATTGCAGATTCAAACAAAGTAATGCCACCAAAATCAACCTATATAGAGCCTAAATTGCGTGGGGGGCTTATTATTCAAAAATTTTATTAATTTTTTCGGTTTTAAATATCAAATAGCATTTCAAAACTATTTTACATTAATTTATTGATTTCAATAGTTTTTTTGCACTACGAAAATGCTTGCCATGTAAATTTATTATTTCTTTTAAAACAAATTCAGCCTCACTTTTTCTTTCTAGTTTAATCAAGGTTTTTGCTTGTAATAATAAAAAATCTTCAAAAAATGGAGATTCTTTCAATACTTCTATTGATTTTATTATAAAATTACAAGAATCGTATTTTTGGTTATTGTAAAAATTTAAAGCTTTGTAAAAACTTATTGAATCTATGGAATAATTATAAATATTTTTATCTAAATAATCGTCAGTTGACGTAGGTTCTACATTTTTGTAAAATTTATTTGATGGAAGAGTTTTTTTGCCCTTGGCTTTTCTTCTTTTGCTTTCTTTGATATTTTCAGTAGTTGCAGGCTGCACCGATTCTGTTTCATTCAAGTTTTTTGATTCATTTCTTTCTAAATTTTCATTGCTTTCATCATCTGTTTCATTTGCTCCGTTATTATCTTCAGCAATTGCAATATTGTTTAACTTCAAATTTGCATCTTCCGATTTTATCAAACCTGAAGTGTCAACAAATTCTGGTGTTTCGTTTAGTTTGGTATCATAATTTTCTATAATTTTCTTTTTGTTTTCTACATTTATTGTAAAATTGGATGAAGAATCAATTTTTGAAATATTACTTTCTTTTTTAATAGTTTTATTAATTTCTTCAATTACAACTTCAGGCTTGGTTTTATTAGAAAAAAACCATGCTATTCCTACAATAGCAATAAATACGGCCGCTGCCGATGTATATCTGAAAAATAAAATTGATTTAGATTTTTGATTTATTCTATTATCAATTTTCGAACTTAAAATTTCCAAAGATGAATTTAACGATGAATTATTTTTCATCAAATCAATACCTTGTTTTATTTCATTGCATAATTCACAATTTTTGGTATGTAATAAAATCTTGTCAAGCTCAGTCTTTTCGAGCTTTTGCTGCGAATAATCTAACCACAACTTATTATCTATACAATTGCTGTAAGCCATATTATTATCATCAAATCAATACCTTTTTCGGTCAAAATTATCTTCAAATTTCTTTTGCCGTTTTGAATAAAACTTTTAACTTCATTATTTGTAAAACCTGTAAATTCACAAATTTCTTCATAGCTTTTACCTTTTAAATAAAACAAATCTATACAGATTTTTTGTTTGCTATTAAGCATATTTATTGCTTCTTCAACCATTTCAAGTTTTTTTTCTTTTAATAAAACTTCAACAGGTTGATGCAAATATTTGTCTAATTTCATAATTTTATTTTCATCACTCGTATCAAAACTTTCAGAAACAGGATTTATATTTTTTTTGCGTAGCAACATCAAGCAATGGTTTCTGATTACAGAATGAAGCCAGCTTTTGAAATTTAAAATTTCAAACTTTTTCAAATCTGTAAGAATTTTTTCGAAAACATTCATCACCGCATCTTGTGCCTCAGCAACATCTTTCAGGTATTTGTAGCTTATAGAGTAACTCATTATCAAATGTCTTTTGAAAAGTTCGCCTGCATAAATCATTTTACCGCTTTCTCGGTACATTTTTACCAGATTTTCATCATTTATATCAGAAAAATTTTTCAGCACTCGATTTTTTTTTATGGAATAAATTTTAATTAATCATCAAATGGCTATAAAAGTTCAAATTAATAATATAAAAAGTCATGAAACACATTTTTTTAACAATCGCCTCATTCTTTTTAATCATAGGATTAAGTGCAGAAAATTCGAAGCCAACAATTGCAAAACTTCAGAAAGTTACAGTTTATGTAAGTGGAGCACATCTTTACTACACTGAAAACATTACGCTAAACACAGGAAACAATGAATTTATTTTTGAAAACATTTCGCCATATATTTATGAAAATACCTTACAAGCATCATGCAAAAACGGGGTAATTACCGAGATAAGGCATCAACTTGTTTACAAAGACAAACCAAAGGTTACAAAAAAATATGACAGAGAAATACAGGCAGTATTAGACAGTATTGAAGATATAAATTTTGATTTGCAGGATATAAAAAACAAATTTTATGTACTCGAAACCGAAAAAAATATGCTTTTAAACAACAGAATTATGAAAGGACAACAATTACGCGATTCATTGCCTTTGCTTAGAGATGGACTTGCTTTGCTTCGTGAAAGATTAAATTCAATTTATGAACAAAATCTAAAACTTGAAAAATCTAAAAATAAACTTATAAAAAGGCAAAATCAATTAAATCAGCGTTATACCGATTTGCAATTATTGAGTTCCGGACAAAACTTAATAAACAATGCCAAAACAGTAAATCAAGTAATAGTAAATGTTTTTGCTGAAACAAGTTCAAACTCTCAGATTTCATTTAATTACTTTGTAAATCAGGCAAGCTGGATACCACAATACGATTTGCAAGCATCATCAAATTCGGGTAAAATAAACTTGAAATATTTTGCATCATTAACTCAAAATACAGGTATATCATGGGAAAATGTAAATTTAACATTAAGTACATCAAATCCCTCAGAAAATAATTTGAAACCGATATTAAATCCTTGGTTTTTAAGTTTCAATCAATATTTAAGAGAAAAATCAAAATCAAATGCAAGAATTAATATAAGTTCAACGCCCAAAAGCATTTCAACATCAAAAGATGATGCAATTGCTGGAGAATATAATGATAAAAATGAAGATATGGATGAAAAATATCTTACAGAATATATTGCAATCACCGAAAATCTAATAAGAACCGAATATGAAATAAATATGAAATATACAATTAACTGTGATGCAAAACAGCATAAAGTGATGATAAATCAACATGAAATAGATATGAATTTAAAATTCGCAACTGTTCCAAAAATATGTACAGATGCCTTTTTGTTAGCTCAAATTACAGGTTGGGAAGAAATGAAAATAATACCAGGTGTAGCCAGAGTTTATTTTGATAACGGTTATGTAGGCGAAACATATTTAAGTGCTTCAACTACATTAGATACACTTGATATTGACCTTGGAAGAGATAAAACAATAACTGTATCAAGAAAGAAAGTTAAAGAAAAAACTAAAATAAAATATTTGAATGACGATAAAATAGAAACTAGAACAATAGAGATTATGGTAAGAAATACTAAAAATGTGCCGATTGAAATATCGGTAGAAGACCAAATTCCTGTTGTGAAAGGTACAAATGAAATAAAAGTTGAACTTCTCGAAGCCGATGAAGCAATTTATGATAATAATACAGGAATGCTAAAATGGAATATTAAATTGAAATCAAAAGAACAGAAAAAAATTAAATTTACTTATGAAATTACATATCCCAAAAACAAAGCCGTTGCAGGGCTATAAGGTAAATGTATTTGAAAAATTCAATAATAGAAATTCAAAAAAAAATGAGAAAATTTTTAAAATTGAGAATTATTATTAAATTTGTGCCACAAAAATTCTGATAATGCCTTCGGAAATTATAGTAAAAAACAAAACGAACATTGTTTCAAAAACAGCTCAAAACCTCATAGGTTCTGAAATTATCAAGCTTGCAGGCGAAATAAAAGACAAAATATCGAAAGGTGAAAAAATTTACAATCTTACAATTGGAGATTTTGATTCGAACCTATTTCCGATTCCTTCAGAATTTCGCGAAGAAATAATTAAAGCATACCGCCTCAACGAAACTAATTATCCTGATGCAAGTGGTGTTTATGATTTAAGAAATGCCGTTTCGGGTTATCTTGCCAAATTCGGAAAATTACAATACAATGCTGATGAAATATTAATTTCGGCAGGTGCCAGGCCTTTGATTTTTAGTATGTATCAAACTTTAATTGACAAAGATGATAAAATAATTTATCCAGTTCCATCATGGAACAATAATCATTATTCTTATCTTAGTCATGCACAAGTTATTGAAATTGAAACAAAAGCTGAAAATAAATTTATGCCTCTGGCTTCTGAACTAGAGCCATATTTAAAGGATGCTACTCTATTGGCACTTTGTTCGCCACTAAACCCTACAGGCACTATGTTTGATAAAGACGAACTTGAAGAAATTTGTGATTTGATTTTGGAAGAAAACAATAGAAGGGGTAGTGATAAAAAACCATTATACCTTATGTACGACCAGATTTATTGGGCTTTAACTTTTGGCGAAACTAAACATCACAATCCGGTTACACTTAGACCAGAAATGAAAAATTATACCATTTTTATTGACGGTATGTCAAAAGCATTTGCTGCTACAGGAGTAAGAGTTGGCTGGGCTTCGGGACCAGCAGAAATTATTTCAAAAATGAAAGCAATTCTCACTCATATAGGAGCATGGGCACCAAAACCTGAGCAAATTGCTGCTGCAAAATATCTTTCAAATCACGAAGCTGTATCAAGTTATATAAGCAAAATGAATGAAAGAGTGCAATTTAGGTTATTAAAATTTCACATGGGTTTTCAACAATTGAAAAATGAAGGATTCCCAGTAGATAGTGTAGCCCCTGAAGGAGCAATTTATTTAACTGTAAAACTTCAATTAAAAGGATTTCAAACGGATGATGGATTTATACTTGAAACTGGCAAAGATATTTCAGAATTTTTAATTAATACAGCAGGGGTTGGATTAGTTCCCTTTTCGGCTTTTGGTGCTAATAATCATGATTGGTTTAGACTATCAGTAGGAACATGCCCTTCATCTGATATTGAGCCAATATTGCTTAATATAAAAAATGCTTTGAAAACTTTGAGTTTTTAATGGCGAATTAATATTCTGTGACTTTCGTTTATTTCGTCATTCTGTATTTTTACAAAATAAATTCCTGCAGGAAATTCTGATACATTTATTGTTTCTATACTGCTGCTTCCTTCCTGTTTTAAAAGTTCTTTACCGTTTATGTCTTGCAAAATAATGTTGTAATCGCCATCGGTATTGATATTTACTTTCACTATATCATTTGCAGGGTTTGGATATACTTTTCCAATATTAATTTTAGTGTTGTTTAATGATACAACTCTAACATTACTAAGTTCATTTTTCCCATCAAAATCAACCTGTTTCAACCTGTAATAAATTTCACCAGTCATTTTGCCCACTTTGTCATCAAAACTGTATTTAATTATTGAACTTGAATTTCCATTTCCTTTCACAGTACCAACTACTGTCCAATCAGATTTATTCAAACTGCGTTGTACTTCAAAATGGCTGTTATTCACTTCTGAAGCTGTAGCCCATTCAAGATTTACTATTTCTTTATTATATTTAGCTGTGAAACTTATAAGTTTTACAGGCAATACAGTTAAACCTGCAAAGCTAACTCCTCCATAATTATTAACCTGGTCGAAACTAAAACTTGCAGTTTGACCATCACAAGTTACAAATTTTGTTGTGCCAAAATATATTGCTGCATTTGAATTGCAGCTACCTGATTTTACTGTAAGTTTTCCTCCGTTTTTCAGAAATACTTTACCCCCTTTTCCCACATAAAACGAATAATTACCATTCCATTTTGCTTCACAACCATCAATTAAAAATAATATATCTTTATCTTTTAATTTATCGCAGCCTTGATTAATATTTAATCCTTGAGTAACTTTAATGGTATCTCCATTTACACAACTTGAAAAAACTTTTTTGTTTGTGCTTGACATTATCGAACCTTTACAATAATGAACTTTGGGACTTGAATGTGCAGCGCTTTTTTTAGAAGGTAAAAGATTTGAAATTAGAAAGAAAATTCCACCAAGCAAAATGACAATAATTGATGAAACAATTACTAATTTTAATAGTTTATGTTCAGGCTTTACGTTTGGTTCATTATATAATTCCATAGTAGTATTTATTAAATATTAGAACAAATATATATAAATATATAAATTAATATTTAACATCAGATATCACAAGTGTTCAATAAAATAAACAACAAATGGAACAAATCAATGCTTGATTACAATTCTATGGCTTTCGTTTACAACATTACTTTGTATTTTGACGAAGTATATTCCGGCTGGTATTTCTGAAACATTTATAGTTTCAACACTACTGTTGCCATTGCTTCTTAAAATTTCTTTTCCATTTATATCTTGCAAAACAATATCGTATTCGCCTTCGGTATTTATATTTACTTTTATTATATCATTTGCTGGATTAGGATAAACTTTGCCTATATTAATTTTTGTATTATTTAATGAAACGACACGTATATTGCTAAATTCGCTTTTTCCGTCAAAATCCACTTGTTTTAACCTGTAATATATTTCACCGGTCAATTTGCCAATTTTGTCAGAATAGCTATATTTTTTAATTGTGTTTGAATTGCCATTACCTTTAACACTATCCAAAACAGTCCAATCAACTTTATTTACACTTCGTTGTACTTCAAAATGACTGTTGTTTATTTCTGTGGCTGTAGCCCATTCTAAATTTACTGTCTCATTTTCAAATTTTGCATTAAAACTTATCAGTTTTACAGGCAAAGCAACAAGCCCGGACATGCTTATTCCCCCATATTTGTTTACATCATCAAAACTAAATTTTCCATTTTTACCATCAAAAGAAACTAATGGTTCACGATTAAAGTAAACAATAGCTTTTGAAAATGTTTTATTTTTAAGTGTTGTAAGTTTTCCTCCATCTTTCAAAAGTATTTTGCAATCTTTACCTATATATAATAAATAATCACCTTCCCATCTCATTTCACAACCGTCAATTAAAAAGATAATATTTTTTTTGTATAAAGCCTTATTGCTGCTTTCTACTACCAATTCTTTAGTTACTTTCAAAGTATCACCATCTACACAAGCGTCAAAAACTTTAGCAACTTCTTTTGATGAAATATTGCCATTGCAATCATAAACATTGGGGGTTGTTCCTGCCAAACTTTTTTTGGAAGGCAATAAATTTGAGATTAGAAAAAATAGCCCACCTAAAAGTATAACAATTATTGAAGATATTAAAACAATTCTCAATAATTTTTGCTCGGGCTTTACATTTGGTTCAATATTTTGTTTCATAATTTTTTAAAATTAATATTTTTCTCAGTTGGCAAATATAAATATATTATTTAATAATACAAACTTAAATTGACTCTGAAAAAATCAAATCATTTTTTGTAATAATATTCGAATCGCTCATAAGCGCAGTGCGTTCTACAAAAGCAATTAATTCTCTAACATTTCCGGGCCAATTGTGTTTAAGCATAGCATTTATTGCACTTTCATCAAACTGCTTAGGAGCAATTTTATGTTTATGTGTAAATAAATTAAGAAAATGTTTAGCTAAAACAATAATATCATTTCCTCTTTCCCTCAGTTTTGGTAAATGTATCAAAAAGCCTTGAATACGATAGTACAAGTCTTCTCTGAATTTGCCTAATTTTACTTGTTCACTTAGGTTTTTGTTGGTAGCAGTAACTATTCTTACATTCAGATTTATTAGTTTGTTACTACCTAAACGCGTTATATTTTTTTCTTGTAAAACTCTTAAAAGTTTTGTTTGAAGTGATATTTCAAGTTCTCCAATTTCATCAAGAAATATTGTACCACCTTCGGCTTCTTCAAATTTTCCTATTCTTTTTGAAACAGCACCTGTAAAAGCTCCTTTTTCATGACCAAAAAGTTCATCTTCAATTAAATGAGTTGGAATAGCAGCGAGGTTTACTGCTACAAAAGGTTTTTTTCGCCTCAATGAATTTATATGTATAGCTTCTGCAACTACTTCTTTGCCAGTGCCGCTATCACCGGTTATCATTACTAATGAATCAGTTTTTTCAACTCTTTGAATTAATTTTAAAACTTTAAAAATTGCCGAACTTTCACCAACTATGTTTGAATATTTGTTTCTGTCTGTTATTTCTTCTCTTAAAACTTCAACTTCTTGTTTTAAGCTAATTGATGAAACTAAATTTTTAATAGCATTTTTAAGTTCTACTATTGCATTGTCGTTTTTTATTATATAATTTTTTGCTCCATTATTATATGTATCAACAACAGTTTGTAAATCTTCTTGCCCCGAAAGCATTATTGTTGAAATTTGAGAATAATTTTTTGTGATTTTTTTAAGCAAATCCATACCTGTAAAATCAGGGAGGTTATAATCAAGAGTAACAATATCTGGATTTTCGTTTAAATGATTTAATAAATCAGCCCCATTATAAAATACCTTTACTTCGTAATCAAATTCTTTTAGGCTGTTTTCAATAGCAGCGGCATACATTGGGTTATCGTCAACTATAAAAATTTTTGGAATCATAAATTTATTTAAAATTTTTCAAAATTAATTAAAATAATGCTTATAATTTTTATTTGCGGCAATAGTATTTTCAACAAAAATTGCCTTTAAAATAATTTATTTATAATTTTTTTTTATTATTGCATTTACCATTTGATTTTTTTGAGTATTGACTTGAAAAATCAATTAAAAAACAAAGTAATTTAAAATTTAAAATTTAAAAAAAAATGAAAAAAACAAGAATTTTTAACATCGTATTAATGGTTGCCGTTATGGCATTTTCAGCAAGCACACTTAGTGCACAAGACAAAAACAAAGCAAAAGCAAAAGCTAATGCAACAAAGATTGACAACTTTGCTGATGGAAGAGTTTTGTCTAAAGAAGATTTGGGATTTCTTACTGCTGTAACTAAAGCGAAAGGCGAAAAATCACGTGGGGCAAATGATGAGGTAACAATTGACGGAACTACTTATAAAGTAGGTCATGTTTTGACAAGTGAAGACCTTGCAAAAATTAGTAAAGCTATTGCAAAATCTAAAAATGGTCAAAAAACTCAAAACAAAAAGAAAAGTCGCGGTGATTGTGTGTATGTTTGCTACTATTACCTTCAGGATGCTTACGGATATTGGTACTACTACTATTATTGCTGCTAAACAAATATTAACCTGAAAACATAAAAAGGGCTGCCAGATTTCTGACAGCCCTTTTTTTAATTTAAAAGTAACTAATTATAATTTTTGAAGTTTTATATTGGAAATTCCTTTTGAAGACATGGCTTTTAAATAGTAAATACCTGTTTTGAAACAACTCAAATCTATTTCTTCGCTTAGAGTATTTCCACAAGTGCGTTTCAAAATTGTTTTGCCTGATAAATCAATTATTTCAAATGATTGAACAGGGTAGTTGCCATTCAGGCTTTGTAAAGTGAACAAGCCATTTGTAGGATTGGGATAAGCAGTAACCAACTGTTCATTATTAACTTTATTAATACCGGTTGTTGAAATACTAATATATGAATTTTTTGCAAGCGAATCTTGACCATAGGAATTTTTAACCCATAATTTTACATTATAAAATCCTGCTGCATGAAATTTTACCCCAATTGGCGTTAATGATGTTTCTGTACCCGATACTATTGAATGCGATAGACCTACTGAAGTAATTGTCCATTTTAATGATGTTGTTGGCTTGCCCGTAGAAGTGTTGGTTAATGTAACTATTTCGTCAACAAGTGCACTTGTTTTGCTCGCTGTAAAAGCTGTAACCGGAGCTAAACCATTAATTTTTACAGTTTTTATTACATTATAATACAAATCGGTAACATATAAAGAAATTTTACCATCGTAAGCTATGCCGCCAAGTGTGCCAAATCTGGCTGCTGTACCTTCGCCATCTTTATTCCCTGATTCAGCAGTGCTTCCTGCATAAGTAGAAACTGTACTTGTATTAATATCAATAACTCTAATTACCGAGCCATCGCAAACGTATATTTTGCCATCAACCACTGTTAAACCACGAGGTTCGCGAAATCTGGCATTTGTAAAATTGCCATCAGCATATCTGTTATCGCCTGCTTTGCCGCAAATAGTAGTAACGGCACCGGTTGACATGTGTACTTTGCGAATAGTACCATTATCAAAATCACTTACTACAACATAATTATTATCAAGCTGGGCTATTCCATAAGGACCTCCAAATGTTGCCGAAGTGCCTGTTCCGTCAGCCGAACCTTGAGTGCCGAATTGACCTGCAAGTGTGGTAACCGTACCAGAAGATGTAACTTTTCTTATTGTAAAATTATTAAATTCGGTAATATAAAAATTTCCGGAACCATCTCTTACTATACCTTTTGGGTTATAAAAAGTTGCATTTGTACCATTTCCATTAGAACTGCCTGGCGTTCCAAAACCATCAACAGTTGGTGGAGCTCCTACAAATGTTGTTACAGCTTGATTTTGCCCAACAGACGAGAATTTTTCCATTTTTCTGATTGCATGATTTTCACTGTCAACTATGTAAAGTACGCCTGAAGCGTCAGAAACAATTGCTGTAGGTGCATAAAATTGAGCCATAATACCAGTACCATTTTGATATCTTTGAGATTGGTCGCCAGGTCCCAATTTGCCTGCTCTGTTGTAAAAATTGCCATTGTAAAGTAGCCTGATTTTATTTTTTTCGGTAATCCACAAGTTTCCATTAGCATCCCAATTTATACCTTCAGGAAAGTAAAAATAAGCACTGTCTTTAACACAAGTTGAATTATTGTAATAAAGCGGACCATTATCACCAGCGTTATCTCTGCCTGCAAAATGTTTTACCGTTTGCGAATAAATACATGAACTAACAATTAAAGCAATGCTTAAAATAGTAATTTTTAAATATTTCATCTTTCTATAAATTTTTTAATTTTTGTGCAAATATGATTAATTTTCGTAATAAACTTCAATAAAACTATTCACAGAATTTTCAATTTTTTCCATAATTTTATCATAAGATCTTTTTATAAATGTTTTACCTGTAATGTTTTCATACAATTCTATATATCTCTCGCTGATAGACGTAATTAATTCGGAATTCATATCAGGAACAAGTTCACCTTTTCGCCCTTGAAAACCATTTTCTATAAGCCATTTTCTTACAAATTCTTTTGAAAGTTGTTTCTGTTGTTGGTCTTTGTTCTGAATTTCATCATAAGTATTTTTGTAGAAATATCTTGATGAATCGGGTGTATGAATCTCGTCAATTAACATTATTTTTCCATTATATATGCCAAATTCATACTTGGTATCGGCAAGTATAAGATTTCTGCTATCCGCATGTTTTGACCCCGCATTGAACAATTCCATTGAATAATGTTCTATTTGTTCTAAATCTCTCTTTTTTATCAATTTTTGTTCAATCAGTTCTTCTTTTGTTATATCTATATCATGACCTTGTTTTGCTTTTGTTGTAGGTGTAAAAATAGGTGCATTTAATTTGTCGTTTTCTCTTAATTTTTCGGGTAATTTATTTCCGCAAATTTCTCTCATACCCGAATTGTACAAACGCCACGAATGACCGGCTAAATATCCTCTTACCACACATTCTATATGAATAGGTTCACATTTATAACCTATTGTAACTTGTGGATCTGGGTCTGCTATTTTCCAATTGGGTACTATGTCTTTTGTAATATCTAGAAAAAATGATGCAACCTGACTTAATACCTGACCTTTGTACGGTATAGCTTTTGGCAACACAAAATCAAATGCTGAAATTCTATCACTTGCTACTAACACAAGTAATTCATCGTTGATATTGTACACATCACGAACTTTGCCTCGTGTAAAATCTTTTTGTTTTTTAAATGAAAAATTTGTTGCTATTAATGCGTCCATTTTTTATATTTTTTTCTTATATAATAAGCGTTTATTTTAAATTCAATTTTAGTTAAATTTTATATTTTTCAAACTAAATTTTTATATTTTACTTAAAAATTGCATTGTATCAATTCCATCGGCAAAATCATTTAGTTCAGGCTCTTGTGATTTTCCAAAATTAATATTTCCAAGTTTATTTTCACCAACAATAATCTGTATTTTATCTTTATTATTTTTAATTTTAAATTCAACTTCGCCAATGCTTTTATAGAAAGAGTAAAATAAGCAAGATAGTGGTGAATAAAAGCCTTCGTCTTCCTTTAAAAGTAAAAATCCATTATCAAAATGTTTTGAACCGTTCATCAAAAAAATTGCTTTGTGATATACATAATTGTTAAAATACTTATTATGATTTTCTACAAACCTATAATTTTCAAAATTTTTAAATAATTTATTGAAGTCATAATTTTCAGGTACAAAAATTTTTGAAATATTTCTACATCCAAGTCCGAAAAATGAAAATATATCAAAACCAAGATTTTTTAAATCTTCATCGGTTTCGTTTCCAGTAAGCACAGCAACACTGTTTCTGTTTTTGCGAATAATATTTGGTTTGCTTTTGAAATAATATTCAAAATATCTTGCAGTGTTATTACTTCCGGTAGCAATATAAGCATTGCATTCATTAAGTTTATCAACTACATTTATTCTTTCAATCAAATCATGGTTTGAATTACATAAAAAATCAATTGCAAACTTCATTAATACAGTATCCGAAGCAGATAATTTGATATTACAGATATTGCCGGAAAGCAAAATACATAATAAATCGTGAAACCCAACTAACGGAATGTTTCCTGCAGCAACAAGTCCAATAGTTTTCGGGGAGCTATTGAAAGAATAATTCTTTGAAAAATTACTTAATTCATTATAATTTAATTTTTGAGCCCAATATTTTAAAGCTAATAAAGTATTTTGAGGAACAAACCATTGGTTTTCAAGATGAGTTTGGTTAATTACTGAATCTTCGGGTTTAATACTTTCAAACTTATTACCAAGTACATTTAATGAAGATATTATTTTATCTCTTACCAAAATTAATTCTGAAACCTTAAAAAAATGGATGCAAAATTAATAATTTTACAAAAATGTGTATATGATGTTGTATTTAGTTAAAATAAAAAATTAATGTTTGTAATATGAAATGGAAATCTTTTTCAGGAAAACCAATAAAATTACCAATTATAGACGAAATAAGGCTTAGACTTATCGAAGAATCGGATAATAAATTAAAAGTATGTATTGGAACTGATTCTCAAGTAAAAGGAGATATAACAGAGTTTGCAACTGCTTTAGTTTTTATTAGAGAAGGGAAGGGAGGGTTTATATATCATAAATCATATCAAACACATCAAAAAATTTCATTAAAAGAAAGGATGATTCTTGAAGTAGCCGACTCAGTAGAAGTGGCTCTAATGATTTGTCCTCTACTTGATGAATTCAATGTAGAACTCGAAGTGCATGCAGATATCAACACTGACCCACAATTTAAGTCAAATGTTGCTTTGAAAGAAGCTATGGGCTATATACTGGGAATGGGATATACATTCAAAGCCAAGCCAGAAGCATTTGCAAGTACGTATTGTGCAAATAAAGTTGTAAAATAGTAATAAAAATATTTGTATTTTTGTTTCTATAATTTTGATAATGAAGTTGGCTGGCAAAAAACTAATTTTTAATTTACTTCTAATTTTTATATTAATTCCTTTAAATTCTTTTAAAATAGGAGGACAAAATCCTGTAAAAGAAAAGCCATATATGATTGTAGCTCAAATGCCACAATTCCCTGGTGGAAAACATGCTTTAAACCGATACATAAGAGAAAACCTTACATATCCATTCGAAGCTTTGAAACACAATATTCAAGGCAAGGTAAATGTTGAATTTGTTGTAGCAAAAGATGGAACACTTACCGAAATAAGAACCGTTGGAACAAAATTAGGTTATGGACTTGAAGAACAAGCTGTAAAAATTTTTCAAAAAATGCCCAAATGGATACCCGGCAAGCAAGACGGTATTGCAGTTCCGGTATATATGATGCTTCCCATTGTATTTTCAATTTAAAGTTTAATGGGTAGAATATTAGCTATTGATTATGGCACCAAAAGAACAGGAATTGCTGTTACAGACCCTTTGAAAATTATAGCCACATCACTTATTGCAATAGAAACAACAAAAGTTTTTAATTTTTTAATTGATTATTGCAAAAAAGAAAAAATAGAAACTATTGTTGTGGGTTTACCCAAAACTTTAAAAGGCGAATCTTCAGAAAATGAAAAAAATATTTTACCATTTATAGAAAATCTAAAAAATCATTTTATAAATATTCCAATTGTGCGATTTGACGAACGGTTTACATCAAGTATGGCAATGCAAACTTTAATTGATGCCGGTTATAAGAAAAAACGCAGGCAAGATAAAAAACTTTTGGATTCTGTAGCAGCAACCTTAATTTTGCAAGGATATTTGTTATCAATTCAATGATTTTACCAATTAGAGCTTACGGTGATCCCGTTTTAAGAAAAAAATGTAGGGAAATATCACACGACTTCGTTAATCTAAAAGATTTAATAGAAAATATGTATGAAACAATGTACAGTAGTAATGGGGTTGGGCTTGCAGCGCCTCAAATTGGTCATGATATAAGACTTTTTGTAATTGATACAAATATGTTTGAAGACAAAAAGAAAAATGGAATAAAACAAACTTTTATAAATCCAGTAATAAAAAACGAAAGTGGAGCAGCATGGAATTTTGAAGAAGGATGTTTAAGTATCCCAAAAATAAGAGAAAATGTAAGCCGTTTGCCAAAAATTGAAATTGAATATCTAAATGAAGATTTTAGTTGTATTACAAAAACCTTCGAAGGTCTTGAAGCAAGGGTAATACAGCACGAGTACGACCATATTGAAGGCATTCTCTTTATCGACCATTTATCATCTTTCAAAAAACAATTGCTTAAAGGAAAACTAAATGATATAACAATTGGAAAAATACAAGTGGATTACAAAATGAAATTCTATAAATCAAAATAATGAATAAAATTTTTATTTCTGTAAGACCTTTAAATATACTTATGATATTTTTTTCACAGTTTGCAACTGTATATTTTCTTGGTTTTAAAAATGAATTAAATAATGTTTTTGATTTTTTGCATGTTTCAATTTATTTATCTACAATTTTTTCAGCTGCAGGCGCATATATTCTTAATGATTTAACCGATATTAAAAGTGACACGGTAAATAAAACTTACAAGAAAAATATCATCGAAAAACGCACAAAAAATATTTTTTTTATTGCTTATTTGTTTTTTACGTTTTTTGCATTGGCAATTTCATTTATCGCTTCTCTAAAGCTTGGAATAGTAGTTTTTATACTTATTATTTTGTTAATGTTTTACAATATATTTTTAAAAAAATTACCTCTTGTTGGTAATATACTTATTTCACTAATTACTGCTTTTTCAATTTTTATATTTAATCTTTTCGATAGCAACATTAAAGTTGATTTAGTATTAATATTTTCAATTTATGCTTTTGGAATAAATTTTATTAGAGAAATTATTAAAGATGCCGAAGACATTGAAGGAGACAATATTGCAGGACGATTTACATTCCCAATTTTAGCAGGCATTAAGGCTACAAGAATATTATTACTTATTCTTATTTTCGTTTATGTTTTAATAATTACCATATATGTAAGAATAATGGTTGAAAAGTACTTTTCATATCCTTTGAGTTCTGTTTTTATTATTTATAATGTTTTGTGTATCGGCATTCCATTATTTCACCTTTCTGTAAAAGCACAATATGCATGGGAAAAAAGCGATTTCGTATATATGAGTAAAATTGCCAAATATGTGATGTTTACCGGGATTTTATCAATGTTATTTTTTTAAAAAAAGAATGTTAAAAATACTTTTAGGTTCAAAATCACCAAGGCGAAAATTTTTACTAAAATCTACCGAGTTAAAATTTAAAACAGTAAATATTGATTCAGACGAAGATTTTCCAGCAAATTTAAAATATCAAAAAGTTGCCGAATATCTCGCTATAAAAAAATCTAAGTCATTTAATGGTAATTTGAAAGGAAAAATTCTTTTAACTGCCGATACAATTGTATGGCTTGAAGGTAAAATTATAAATAAACCATTAGACTACAACAATGCTGTAAAAATGCTTAGTGAATTATCGGGAAAAAAACATTATGTTTTCACTGGTGTATGTTTAAGAAGTGAAAAAAATCAAATTTCTTTTACAGAAAAAAGTATAGTTTATTTCAAAAACCTAAATGAAAAGCAAATAAATCATTATATTAAAAAATATAAACCTTTTGACAAAGCAGGGGCTTATGGTATTCAAGACTGGATAGGTCTTACAGGAATTAGTAAAATTGAAGGTGATTATTTTAATATTATGGGCTTACCAATAAACAGGGTTTATGAATATCTTACCGAAAAAGTATATTTATTTTACTAATAATATTGATTTTGTAATTTCTTAAACAAAAATTGAACATTCCAAGCATAAATTGAATAATGATAGAAAAAAACGAAATTGAAAATAATCAAAGTATTTTTCATATTACTTGTGTAATGCACAATTCAAGAGTATCACAGCGAATGATAGATTACAAAGTTAAGAGAGGCATTCCTGAATTTTTGAACCTAAAGGAAGAAGAGAAACTAATTGAAATTATATGTAAAATTATTAAAGAAGATAATCTTAAAATATTATCATTAAATCTATGTGCAGACCATTTGCATTTTATTATAGTTTGCAATCATCAAAAATTACCGGCAATTGTAGGTAAACTAAAATCAAAATCAGCCAGAGAATTCAATATTTGGAGAGGAATAACAAAACCAGTAATAGGTGAGCATGACTCGACAATGGGGCATGACTCGACAATGGGGCATGACTCGACAATGGGGCATGACTCGACAATGGGGCATGACTCGACAATGGGGCATGACTC
>JABWCE010000005.1 GCA_013359235.1 Bacteroidota bacterium | reverse complement strand
ATTTTTAATACTTTGGTTCAATATTAGGGATTATTATTGTATATAGCGTTGCAAACGCATATTTCACTAATCCTCGTTGCAAACGAGGACTAGTGAGGGGTAATTTATTTTTTGCCCTTTAATACAATTTCAATACGTTTTTTAGTTGTGCTTTAAGCCAATTTCTAAAATTTTAAATTACAAAAGAAGATGACCAATTTGCCACCTCCTTTTTAGATTATTTTTGAGAAAAATTAAGTACGTATTAAAAAACTCCCTTGGAAATGATAAGCCATTTTACCCAATCATTACCTTCTTTTTTATAGAAAGCAATTTCTTTAGATCCACAACCTAGCCCACAAAGAGTATAATAAGAAACCAGGTAATATATCCCATTTCTAAAGGAAATTGGCTTCAAAAAATTAAATACAACCGGAAATTTGAGTACAGTATCAGAAGAATTATTATTCGAGACCTCTATAACTCTTTTCTCAGCCATATATTCAAAAACTTGATTTGATTGTAATCGCTTACTGTTTTTAAAAATACTATCTGGCCAAACATGTTTAATTTTCATTTGGCGTAACAGATATTTTTTTTCAGAACGAGACAATATTAAGGATTGAGATTTATTGGATTGATCTATTCCGATTATTTCCTTGTTTCGCAAGGTTCTCTTAAAATCCTCTACCATAAAACTTGGCTCAACCAATGCAACATATACAATTGGCTTTCCTGGTTGGACTTGATTACATATCTTTCGTATTAAAATCGAATCCACCTCTCTGATTTGCCCAAATGACTTTAAGCAAACCAAAATATAAAATATAAAAATTGTCTTACGTTTCATTCTTTGTTAATAATTATCCTGTAGAATTAGTCTGTTCTCTTTGCTCGGGAGTAATAACTCTATCATAAGTTTTATTTTCTGTTTTCAAGTTGCCTTTAAAATTCTTTGCAGGAAGCCGAGCTCCAGGAGAAACATTATTGTCGGAAACAACCTCTGAGGCCGCGTGAAAAGCTTCACGATTAACATCTTGTTTAGTATTTAATCCAACGATATTTATTTCCGCATATTTTAAAAGTGTTGTTTTATATATATTTTTTTCAAATTGTTTTCCAACATCGTTACCATCTCCATCAAACTTATTAATATCTAATGCACCTGTTTCGGCTAATGTAGCATGAACCCCTTCATGAACAACTAACATCATTATTGCCATCTTTGCAGCTTCGGATTGTTCCTTATCACCGGATTTTATCCTTGCTTCCATTTCAGTTAAAAAGGACTGATCAAGACTAATTTCTGTTTGTTTAATACCGTCTGCCCCAGACATATAATATTTGTCTGTTAGGCCAAGTATGCCAATAGGAAATTCACTTGTAACACGCACCAAGGGAGAATTGCCTGCCGGTTGAAAAATCCGATTCATTTGCTCGTCATTGGCTCCTGTTAATCTAACGATCTCATTCTTGATTTCAGTATTATTCAAGACATAATTAGCCAGTTCCTGGTTAATAAATTTTGCTAATGTAGGGTAATCTTTAGCTTGTTTTGGATCCATCTTAAGCTGCCCTTTTATGTCAATATAAAATATGGGATTGTTGGAAACAAAACAGTAATTACTTTCAAACGGAAATTTATTCTGTAAAGGGTCAACACTCAGCCACCTTCCTAATCTACTATCATATATTCTGGATTCGTAAGCTATTGAATTTCCATCACCTTTTACTTCATTATCATTTTCTTGTCCGTTAAAGCCGAACCTATACCCATCAATGCTTTCCGCTTGATAAGATCTTCCAATCAAGGGGCTACCGAAGGAATAATAGTCATTTGCCGTAACAACTACCGCTTCATACCGCAATGTCGAATCCACTTCATTGCAAATAGCCGTCCTTCTGTCACTAATGGTTACAAGCACATTTCCCAAGTGATTACTTAACTCGTATTGTTTTTTACCATTGTAACGGAACTTCACACGTGTTTGGTATGAAACTGATGTAATCACTTCATCCTCTACCACAGCCAAAGGTTTATCAGCTTTATAAATACCTATACGTGATGACCCATAAATATGCCATTCTGCCAATTGAAGCGTTTGGGTTGGGATGTAATATAATTCTGTTAAAGCGGCCATCAAATTTGCGTATTGTTCTGTTGTATAATTAACTTTTATCAGTTGCAAATAATCACTTACACTTTGTGATATGTACGAATCAATAAACGAAGGTAATACAATTATGCATTGATGCACATAATCGGTGGCATGATTCGTTTCATAATGTTGCAAAATCAAATGATCATCACCGGTTACCGCTATTTCTTCATCCTGAATATTACCCCAAAGGGTTGCTAATCCGGCTTGTGCCAATGCTGTGAAAATATCCGTAGCGGTAAATTGAACCTGTATGACTGTGGTAGTCAAGCTACCGATTGAACCCAATTGTTGTATAAAATCAGAACTGCTCATGAATGAAAACAAATAGGTTGTTGAAGTATGGTAAGTTGTAGCCTGAGCCAAAAATGTAGCAAATGTGGATGTACTTTGGCTACCAACCAAAGCCTGAACATCTGTAAGGTTAGCTATCGATGGCCAGGGTGGCAGAGAATAGTTTGTTTGCAGCCATATATCATAATCAATTCCCATGTTCACCAAATCAGTACTGTTATAAGTATCCCAGTCACTTAAAAATGTATTAATTTCTGTTGAAGTATTCCAAGCACCATCAACTGAAATGCTGTCTTTGATTGGGTCGCCAATCTTTTTTAATTGTTCTTCTAAAAATTCCGTTTCAAAAACATCTTGTCCTATAAATTCTTTGCTTGAACTGTTAAATGCTTTTTCTGCCAATTCCTTTGACTTGAAAGATTTGTAAACTGCTTTTGGGTAGCTAAAAATTTGTTCGTTACAGTCTTCCCACGACTCAAAAATACCGGCATATCGTCCTACCCAAACTACATAATATTTCTTTATAGTCATTATTTAATATCTTCTAAAGTTTGAAAATAGTTATTTTAAGTTCTTTTTTCAAATATTATCAGGTAAAAAAAGATTTTTTAACTCAATTGCGTCATTTGGTTTTATTTTGCCTGCTAATACAAGCCTAAGTTGTCGGCGCCTAAGGGCTCCGTCGTATTTTTCTTTTTCAAATGCAGTTTGTGGAGAAACCGGAGGAACAGCTATAGGTTTATTATTTTCATCAAGCGCTACAAATGTGTAGTATGCATCATTACTTTTTATTTTTCGTCCAAGTGGTATATTTTCTGCCCATACTTCTAAAAAAATTTCCATCGAAGTATTAAATGAACGTGTAATCCATGCTTTAATATTTACCACATCGCCAAGTTTTATTGGTTCTTTGAATGAAACAGAATCAACCGAAGCCGTTACTACTATAGAATTTGAATGTTTTTGTGCGGCAATAGCTGAGGCTATATCCATCCAGTGCAGCAACCTTCCTCCCATTAAATTGTTTAAACTGTTAGTATCGTTTGGCAATACTATTTCGGTCATTATTGTTAATGAATCTATTGGATTTTTTTCTTGCATTTTTTATATAAAAATTTCATCAATTATTTCAAGAACATTTTTAGCCATTTTATTTTTTGTATCGGCTAAGGGATTTATTTCTGTAAATTCTATTGCAACTAATTTTGGCGATTTACATAATATTTGCATTAATTGTTTTGCTTGCAATAAAGTAAGCCCGTTTTGTGCGGGAGTTCCTGTCCCTTCCGACTCTTTTGGGTCAAGGCTGTCAACATCAAAAGATATATATATCAAATCGCAGTTTTTTAAATATTCAATGGTTTCGTGCGCTATTGATTTTATACCGATTTGTTTTAAATTTTCGGGCGAAAAGTATTTGATATTATTTTTAACAATTTTATTAATTTCAGCCTGCTCATAATCTCTCAATCCAATAAATACGAGGTCTTGCGGTAAAATCTTAGGATAAATGCTTTTGCTTCCTAATTTTAATAGTTTATTCCATAAATTTTGAGTATTTATGTTTATTTCTCTTTCTTTTTCAGATACATCGTTATCACCAAGTAAAGCTCCAAGTGCCATTCCATGCAAGTTTCCGCTTGGTGTGGTATGTGGCGAATGCAAATCGGCATGAGCATCAATCCAAATTACCCCTATCCTTTTATTATAGTATGAGTTTTTAATTGCAGAAACTGATCCAATTGCATTGCTGTGGTCACCCGAAATTATTAATGGAAAATGGTTTTCTGCTATACTTTTTTCTATTGTTTTTACAACTTTTGAAAGGTATTTGCTAATTTTATCAATGTTTTTTGCCCAATTGTATTTTGATGAATTGTCAGATTCAGAATATTGTTCTTTAACTATTGAAATCGAATTATTTTTAAAAAAATTACCTTTTCTTTCAAAATCTTCTATCATCACTGCTTCGGGTCCTAAACTAGCACCTCTTTTGCCGCAGCCAAACTCTGAACATAATAATATAATTTCGGTTTCTTTCTTCAAAATATTGCAACAAAGGTAACACTTTTAATTTAATCGCTTTTCTGTATAGTTTTTGGTGATTTTCAGGTATTATTTTATTAATAAAAATTCACTGTTTGCCAAATATGAACCATCAGTAATTATTACATCTCCTTCGCTTAATCCAGTAAGTATTTCAACATTTTGCATATCTGATTTTCCAGTAGATACTTCAATTTGTTCAAAAGTATTTTTATGAACATATTTCCAAACTTTACTTGGGTTTTCATATACAATTGCTGTTTTGGGAACTAATATTACTTTGTTTCCTGTTTTTGGGGCAAATACTTTTACTTCACTTCCTTGTAAAAGTTTTAGGCTTGGATTGTCAATTTTAATTTTAAGAATAGAAAATCTTTCATTTTCTGCTATAACTGGGGTTGCTAAAACTAATTTGCCTTTAAAAACCTTTCCGGGAAAACTTTCTGAAACTATATCAAAATTTTTTAGACTGTAAAATTCATCTTGTAAGTTTTGGTAAAGTTTTGCCTCTACCCACAGAGTATTTGCCGAACCAATTGAAAAAAGTGGTTGACCTTCGTCAATATACATATTTTCACTAACCTTCAAATTATTGATAAAACCTGACTTTTCAGCATAAAATGTTATATATTTCTTAATGCTTTTGCTTTGTATTATTTCATTTATAATTGTAATGTTAATGCCTTTATCTGTAAGTTGTTTTTTGGCAGCATCTATCAAGCCATTATTAAAATTTGATTTATTGATTGTAAGTTCAATCAATTCTTTTTGTAATGCTATAATCTTTTCGCTGTAAAGGCTGAATAACGGCGTGCCTTTTTCAATAAATTTACCCTCTGTATTTGCATATAATTTTTCTATTCTTGCGTCAAAACGGCTGCTTACAGTTATTGTATTTTCTTCATCTTGTTTTATTATTCCATTTAAAAAATTATTGTTATAAATGCTTCCATACCTCACAGTGTCTAATTTTATACCAGATATTTCTAAACTATTTTCGTCAATAGTAACATACTTCACATTGGATAAATTATCAGACGTTTTGTTTTTTTTAACAAGTACAAGCGACATATTGCACACCGGACAAGATCCCGGGCTATTGCTTACTACCGAAGGGTGCATCGGGCATGTGTAATAAAAATTTGATGATGATTTATTGCTTTTATTGCTATTATCAGTGCATTGAACAAATGCGAGCAATATTGTAAATAATAATAAATTTGTTCTCATTTTTTAATTTATAATAGTTTCGCTATCTACCATCAATCCTGCATTTGTGGCAATTTCGTCACCAATTTTTAAGCCATTTAATATCTCAACTTTATTATTTGAAATTTCGCCTGTTAAAATATGTTTTGCAGAAAAAACTCCATTGCCATTGGGTAAAGTACCTGTTTTGAGCCACACTATTGCTGATGTTCCGGTAAAGAAAACAGCTTGCTTGGGAATTCTAATTTCTGATTTTTTATTTGATAAAACTTCTGCATTTACAGGCATATCAATCAAAATTTTATTTTCATTATCAGGAACTGTTACTCTAATACGCGAAAATTTGCTTGTAGTATAATCTGTGTTTTTTTCTATAAAGCTTACATTGGTATTAAGTTTTATGCCTTTTTTCAATTCTAATTTTACAAGCATATTAAGCTCTATTTCGTTTATATTTTCTGATGGAACTGATATCCAAATCCATTTTGTTTTCATATCATTCACTACAAAAAGAGTAGAACGGTTGTTGACATAACTTCCTTCGGCAATTGTTGCCATAAGGTAATTTGGTTCACTTGTTTCATTATTGCCCATATTCATTCCGCCATCGCTTTGTTGTTTGCTTTGTGGGGTTGAAACAATGTTTTGATTGTTAAAAATTGCAAAACCACTATATGGGCTATAAATTGTAATTGTGTTTTTTACTATTCCTGTTCTTTCTATTTCTTCAACTTGATTTTGCGAAATTCCGCTCAATATGAGTTTTTGTTTAGATTTTAAAATCAAATTTTTATCACTTTTTGTTTTCAATAAAAACAAGAATTCTTCCTGCATTGAAACCAATTCGGGACTGTATATCTCCATAATTTTTTCGCCTGTGCTAATATACTTGTAATTGTATTTAATATAAAGTTTTTCAATTCTTCCCCCAAATTTTGCCGGAACAGTTTTGTTGCGGTCGGCTGCTATTGCCGTAATACCAGACAAAATGTAATTGTTTGAAAAATCTGACTCTGAAATTTTAATAGTTTTTTGAGATGATAAAACTTGTTTTGATGGCGAAATACTTTGAATTTCGACATTTGTTTTCAATTCTAATTTCATTTTGCAAATAGGGCATTTGCCTTGAGTTTTGCTTATTATCTGAGGATCCATAGGACATGAAAAAAGTGAATTTGCGAGTTTTGAATTTGCTGATTTTTCTCTTTTATCACACATCGCAAAAACAATAATTATCATACAACTTATGAGTACTTTTGAATTATTTAATTTCTTTTTCATATTCATATTCTGCTTCGGTTTTCAATATTTCAGAAAATATATCTATCAATTCAATCTTTTTCATATTAAGCATTTCGGCTGCATCCAAAACGCTTGCCAAATTTGTGTTGTTTCTTGAATAAGAGTAAATATTTACATCAAAATTTTTTTCGTACATCGGCAAAATTTCTCTTTCAAAATTTTGATACAATTTGTATTTTGTTTTTAAAATTTCAAGTTTTTCGGCTACCATTTTATCTATCATTATTTTCATAGCAGATTTTTCTTCTTCCATTGCATTTATGCGGTATTGCATTGATTTAAGTTCTGATTTTATCATCCTGTCTGACAAAGATTTTACAGGCAAAGTAAACATCCCCATTATAGCCCACTGACTTGGCATTGCAACCATATCCATGTGTTCGGCTTTTACGCCAAACTCGGGTCTTAGTTTCATTTTCATTGCTTTTTGTTCAAGTTTCATTGATTTTATCATATTGTCCATTGCTGCAAATTCGCTTCTATGTGTCATTTCTGATGCAAAACCTGCAATTTTCAAATATTTAAAAACAGCTACTGATGTATCTATTTCAAATTTTGTATTTACATCGCGTTGCATTAAAATATTCAACCCGGCATTGCTTTCATTAATCATTCCTTCTAACATTATTTTCATATTGCCAATCTCGGCTAAGCGTGCTTTTGCTTTATAAATACTCAACAAATCAGCTTTATTAAACTCCAATTTTTCTGTTTCTGTTTTTATCAGAAAACTTAAAATTTCTTCAGATTTTTTTAAAATATTTAATTTTTTTTCGGCAATAAGACGGTTGTAATACATTTGCTTTACAGCTAAACGCAATTCGTTTTTTTGTTTTTCTAAATTGCATTTTTCAATTTCAGAGAGCGACAAAAGGTACTTTTCGTTTGCTGTTTGTTTCTTTAAATCGGGGATCATTTGCTCTATGCCAATAGTAACACCGGCTTGATTCATTTGACTTTTTTTGTTTGATAAAATTGAATAATCGTAAGGCACGCGTGTAAAACCAAGTGAAAATACAGGGTTCATCCATGTTTTGGCACCTTGCGATTTTGCTTTTATAGCATCAATATTAAACTGTATTTGTTTTAATGATGGAAAATCGGTTTGTATTTTTGAAAGCATTTCGTTTAAAGTTTCAATTTTTTCTTGAGAATATGTTTCAAACGAAAAATAAAAGAAAATTGAAATTATTAATATTTTTCTCATTTTTTAAATCAAATTATTTTTAAATAGCCTTTTCATATACACTTGATAAATAACCGGTAAAACAATTAAAACAAAAAGCGTAGAAGTAATAAGACCGAATACAAATGGAATGGCTATGGGTTTCATTACATCGCTGCCTGTACCTGTAGCTGCTATTACAGGCAAAAGCCCAATCATATCAGCCATTACGGTCATCAGTTTAGGTCTTACACGCAAAACCGCACCCGAAAATACAGCCGATTTTATTTCATCTTCACTGGGATTATGTGTTTTAGTTTTCAGTTTTTCAAATGCCTCATCAAGATATACTATCATTAAAACACCTGTTTCTACTGCAACTCCAAAAAGTGCAATAAACCCAACAGCCACCGCTACAGAATAATTCACATCGTAAAAATACATTGAATACACTCCGCCAATTAATGCAATTGGAATACTTGTAAGTACAATAAGCATTTTGCTTGCTGAGTGAAAAGTGAAATAAAGTACAAATGCTATAATGAGCAATGTTAATGGAATTATTAATTTAAGACGGTTTTCGGCTCTGATTTTGCTTTCGTACTGCCCGCTCCACTCAATAAAATAACCATTTGGCAGTTTCTTAAATTCATTATCAATTTTTTGTTTTGCCAATTGTACAACCGTGCCCATATCTTTGCCTCTTACATTAAAAAGCACAGTTCCCCTAAGCATTGCATTTTCAGAGTTTATCATTGCCTGACCTTCGGAGAATTGAACATCGGCAATTTCTGAAAGCGGTATTGTACCATAGCTTGCAGTTTTAATAGGTAGATTTTTTATTTTGTTCAAATCGCTTCTAAAATCCTGAGCAAATCTTAATGAAACATCAAATCTTTGCCTTCCTTCTATAGTGTTGGTAATGGTCATCCCTCCTAATGCCATTTCTATAATTGTATTTAATTCTTCAACAGACAAATTGTACCTTGCAGCCTTGCGGCGGTCTATTTCGATATCAATGTATTTTCCTCCGCTTATCTGCTCGGCATACAAATCAGTCAATCCTTCAATATTTTTAAGTGATTTTTCAATTCTTTTTGAAATAGAGTAAATTGTATCAATGTTTTGTCCAAAAACTTTTATCCCTATATCAGTTCTTATGCCTGTTGAAAGCATGTTTATGCGGTTTATTATTGGCATTGTCCACCCATTTGATACTCCAGGAATTTTAAGTTTATTGTTCATTTCCGAAATAAGTTTTTCGGTTGTCATCCCTTTACGCCATTGATTTTTGGGTTTTAGTAAAATTATACTTTCAATCATGCTCATAGGAGCATTATCTGTGGCAGTACTGGCTCTGCCGGCTTTTCCCAATACATTTTCAACTTCTGGAAATGTGGAAATTATTTTGTCCTGAATTTGTAAAATGCGTTTAATTTCAGTATTTGAAACATCGGGCATAGAAACAGGCATGAACAATAATGAACCTTCGTCGAGTTCGGGCATAAATTCTGAGCCGGTTTTGATAACTAATGGAATGCCTGAAATTAAAATTACAATTGAAATAATTATTACAGTTTTTTCCCATTTCTGACAAAGTTTAAGCACCGGGCTGTAAATTTTTATAAAAAATGCAGAAATAGGATTCCGACTTTCGGGTATAAGTTTTCCCTTTAAAAATGTTCTTAAAAGCATCGGAACAATAAATAGTGCTACTATTGCCGACCCGAACAAAGTAAAAGTTTTGGTTAGTACTAACGGTGTAAAAAGTTTTTTCTCTTGCCCTTCGAGAAACAATATTGGAGCAAAAGAAATCAAAGTAACCAAAATAGAGTAAAATACTGCTCTGCCAATAGTTAAAGATGATTTTTCAATAACCTCTATTCGCTTTTTTTCGCCCAGTTCTGAGGTATTTCCAATTCTTATTTTGTTAATCTTCATTCAATACCTCCCTTACTAAATTTTTATAAGCATTTTCGGTCATTACTATTCCTGCATCAACAAGGTCGCCAATTGCAAGAGCAATACCGCCAAGTGTCATTATATTTAATGAAATTCCAAAAATTTTGATAAAAATAAATCCTATCATTACCGAAAGCGGTATAGTCAAAATAGCAACTATGGCACTTCGAATGTGAAAAATAAAAATTAAAACAACTATTGATACCACAAGAATTTCTTCCCAAAGAGCTTCTTTTAATGTATTAATTGAGGCTTGAATAAGATCGCTTCTGTCATAAACAGTCTTTATTTTTACACCAGGAGGCAATCCGCTTTCAATATCTTTTAGTTTTGATTTTATTCGCGAAATAATTTCTTTAGGATTTACTCCATATCTCGCAACTATAACACCTCCGGCAACTTCGCCCATACCATTTTCTTCTACTATACCAAGCCTTTGGTTACCTGTAATCTGCACATCTGCTACATCTTTGATTTTTATTGGGATGGTATTTTCTGAATTTATTGCAATTTCTTCAATATCTTCAATCCCTTTCAAATATCCCTTTCCTTTTATCATAAAACCGGTTCCGTTTATATCAGATACACTGCCGCCAACATCGCGGTTATTGTTTTTCAAAGCATCTGCTATTTGCATTACAGATAAGTTGTAATAAATTAATTTCTGTGGATTAATGCTTATTGTGTAGTTTTTTTGAAAACCACCAAATGAAGCCACCTCGCTTACACCTTCAATGTTTTGTAATGAGAATTTTAAATACCAATCTTGTATTGCTCTCAATTCGCCCAGATCGTAGCCCTTGCCATGCAGTGTGTACCAAAACACATGACCAACGCCTGTTCCATCCGGACCTAATGACGGCACTACACCTTCAGGTAAATTTTTATTTGCAAAATTTAACCTTTCAAGTACTCTTGTTCGAGCCCAGTAGATTTCGGCATCTTCATCAAAAATTACAAAAACAAAGCTCATCCCAAACATTGATGATGCTCTAATTGCTTTAACCTTTGGAATACCCTGCAGGTTTGAAACCAAAGGATATGTTATTTGATCTTCTATTATTTTAGGGTTTCTTCCCATCCATTCGGTATAAACTATTACCTGATTTTCTGACAAATCAGGAATAGCATCAACCGAAGTATTATAAACAGACCAAATTCCAGCAGCAAAAAGTAAAATAATTACAACCCACACAAAAAAACGGTTGTGAGTTGACCAGCGAATAATCCGCTCAATCATGATATTAAGAAATTAAAGATTACTTTTTATGGGTAGAATCGTGTTGTGAATTTTCAACAACTTCCAAATCCATTTCGCAAACTGGACATGTTCCGGGCTTGTTATATGTTTTTTCGCCTTCGCATTTCATCGGACACTGGTAAATTTCCTCTTTTGCTGATGAACTGCCGCATGAAGCCATTGTAAACGCAAATGCAATTATTATTGCTGATGTATAAATTTTGATTTTTCTTTTCATTTTATGTTTTTTTTAAATTATAAAAAATTTAGTCTATAATAAGTGAAAGTAAAATTTGCTTTTTAAAAAATGAAAAGAAATGTCTAAATCAGAAGAACTCTGTTTTTTATTATTATCGGATGTCCAGTATCGTCTGGCGGTTTAGAATTGAATTCAGTAAATTTATATTTTAAATGAATATTTAGATTTATGTTATATAAATTAAAAATTGAATTTGCAATTTTCTTGAAAAATATACCGTCAAAGCTATAATTATCGGCTTTATGTTGTTTGTCGCTTAGTTTAACATATTCGGTTTTGTCTTTACAACAATTTGATTTCATTTTGCGGCTGCCACATTTACATTTATCTGCTTTATCATCAACAAAAAATGAAATATTTGTGATTTTATTTCCGCATCTATGTACCGAAACACTCATTCCTGCCGAGGGAATAAGATATAGTATAATTAATAATATTGATAATTTTAATTTCAATTTTATCAACTTTTTACATTACAAAAGTATGACTTCTTTTCAAAATCACAAAATTTAAAATTCAATAAAAAACCCTGCACTTGTTTTTATGTGCAGGGTAGTAATCAAAAAAAAACGAGCAATAATGTTTTATTATTCTACAATTTTGAATGTCAACGTGTAAACATTTGCACTGCCTTGAGGCACATTAGGCATATTTGGACCTCTTGAACCTGATGATTTATATGTTTCGGCAAATAAGGCAGCAAACGGGCTTTCGTTTTCGCCTCTGCTCCCCGAACCTCGTGTAGTAATTATACTTGATAAATCCAAAGGTTTTTCAGTAGCAATTATTTTAAATACTTCATTGCCCGTAGGGGGATAAAACACAATAATATCATCATCGCCAAGTTCTTTGCTTTCGCCTCTTTTGATAAAATAATCGTGAGATGTTCTGCCTGTTTCGGCATTGGGAACTACCAGATTTATTTTATTATCGGGCTGTATGTCAATAATTGTAAAATAAAGGTCTTTAGTACCATTGTTTGTTACTTTGATTTTATAAGATTCGCCTGCTTTTATAATCAATATGCCAGACGAATCGTATTTTGATTTAATATCACCTCTAGATTTTTCAATTATTCTGTCACCGTCTTGAGTTGTTTCTACCGGAATAAATTCAAATTTTACATCCATTTTGGCATCGGTTACTTCCATTCCTTTAATGTAATTTGCCTGGCTGTATTCTTTTATTTTTGTCATTACACTTTCTATTGTTACTTCTGTATTTGAATTTACTGCCTCGTCAAGCAATATATAGTCAGTATTTGAGGTGATTTTTATCTGCGAACCTCTACTGTGCTTATTTCCCTCATCAATTATAATATCAGCCCCTTCATCAACTATTGATATAAATGGATATTTTTTTATTTCTTCGTTTATAGAATTTTTTAAAGAAGCATTACTGATGTCCATTTTAATTTTGACACTAAGTTTGCCATAATTCTTTTCAATCACATAAATCCAAGAATTTAAAGCGTTGTTTTTGTCAAGTGGGTTATCGAGAGTTACTTCGGCACTTGTAATACTTGATGATGTTATAACGCCTGTGGCTTTTGGTTTTGCGGTTGAATAATCTTTAGTATCAATATCATAAAATGCAACTTTAGTTTTGGCATACAATCCTAACAACTCACCACCGTTTATTGTTACAGTTTTATCAGTCTTCCATTTTTCAACTTTAAAATATTCTGGTTTGCCTGTAATTTTACCACCGAGAATTGTGAAATCTAAATCACCTTCGGCTTGTGGGGTTTGTCTGGGAGCAAAACTGCTCATTTCTATTTTTATTTTATCAAAAATTCCACGATAGGTTGAATTTTTTCCTGCGTTTGAAAACACTCTACTAAAAGCGTAACTCAATGAACCTACACCATTTTTATTTTCATCTTCTGTTTCGTAATTAAGTTCATTGGGGCTTGCACCAAAAAAACTAACCATAGAAGCCATTTTATCAGTTGACCTGGCATTAGAAACAATAGAGTTTTTTTCATTTTTATCAGTTTTTGATGTATAACCATCCGGAGCACAAGGTTTATCAGAACCTCTGTGTTTTCTTATATTATCACCCCTTGTACCTGTTCCTGAGTGGCATGCATCAAGTACTACCATTACATTTCCTTTCGAACCAATTTTCAATCTCAATTTATCCATTTTGGCACCCAACTCTTCATCTCTCAAATGGTTTTGCCCCTCGTAAATTCCTTTTTGATAACGCATATTAGCATTGTAAGAAACAAGGGCTTCATCATATCCATCAATTTCATCTCCGTTATCATCAATCACTTGTTGTCCATGGCCTGAGTAATGAAAAACGGCAATCCCATCTTTTGTTGATTTTGCAATTAAATGTTCGTCAATAGCCTTCAAAATTCCTTCTTTAGTAGCTTGTGCATCTCTGATTACAAGAATGTCTTTTTCAGCAAATCCTTGTTTAATCAATGCTGCTTTTATAAGAGGTACATCATTTTGAGAACTAATTGACGACCAGCCTGTACTTGGTTCATAATTGCCAATTGCAACTATTAAAGCAACTTTGCTTTGAGCTTGCGCCGCAATTGTAGCAGATATTAAAAATATGATATTTAAAAACCTTTTCATTTTATCTTTTATCAAAATTATTAATAATAAATAGTTGATTTAATAACTGAATTTACTCCTGACAAGTATTGGCGATAAAGTTGTGCTTGTGCTGATGAATTTTTAGCATCAGTAATATAATAATCAAACACACCGCTAAGTCCGCTGTATCTCATAGCTGCACCCAATTCTGACAAGGTTAAAACTTTCCACATATTAGGATTGCTTTCGTTGTAAATTCCTCCACAAAGAACAAAATATGTTTTACCGCTTGTTTCGCCTCTTTGATTTTTAAATTTCTTATCTCCTTGCGAATATTGGTATTGATTGCTTCCGTCATTATAATCAAACGCAACCTGTCCATAGGAATTATTTAATGTAACACCTGGAATTTGAGTAATTACATATTCTGCTATTGTTTCAAGTTCTCTTTTTCTCAATTCTGATGATGTAAAGCTAACGGTTTCGGTAGTTCCCGATGATGATTTTATTACTAATGTAACTTTTGAATTTGGTGAAATTTTTTCAAATTCGCCTAATACTTCTTCCACATTTCTTACTTCTACCCCATTAACTTTTAAAACGTAATAACCAATTTTTGAACTCAAAGTACTATAAGCATTGCTTTCCGGTATAACTCCATAAATTTTTGCAGCTTCGTCTTTCAAGTAGTAGTTTTGCCCCTCTACATCATAAGCCTGAGCAATTTCAATACCTAAATATGCACGTTTTACAATTCCATTATTAGAAAATACATCTCTAATGATTTTTTCGGTAATTTTAGGCTCTAAAGAAAAATTGATTTGCTGTTGCAAAACCTGACTTCCATCAGGAGCTGTAGCAAATGCTATTTGAGAGTTTACACCTACAACTTCACCTTTTTCATTAATAAGCGGACCACCACTGTTTCCCCAAATAATTGTTGCAGTGTGTTGTAAAAAACCGAATTTACCGGTCAAGCCGCCTCTTGCTCTGTTTTTTGCACTTATAATTCCGTCTGTAACTGTATAAGGATATGTTCCTAATGGATTACCAATTGCATAAACTTTATCACCCACTTTTGGTTCTGATTTAGTAAAATCAACATAATCAATTTCAGATCCAGGTGTAGTTACAAATTCAAGAATTGCAAGGTCGTAAAACGAATCACCACCCAAAACTCTTACTTCGTATTTTGTTTGATTAATTGAAAATACATAAATGCTGCCCTTTTCGGTTGATGCTGATTCGATAACATGAGCATTTGTAATTACATAAAACTTTCCGTTTCTTTTAATAATAAAGCCTGAGCCACTTCCTTTGGCATTTGATAAGTCTAAAGCTTTTCTGTATGCTTCTTCAGATACTTCACCCCTCATACCAAGAGTCATTTTGCCATAAGGCTCTGTTTGATAAACCGCAACAGTTACAACTGCTGCTAAACATTTGTCTAAAACTGCTGATGCACTTTGTGCAAACGATGAAATTGCTAAACTTAAAATAGCTAATGATGTTAAAATTGTACGTCTCATTTTTTTTATTTTTTAATTATTTTTTTCTAATAATACTTATTGATGCGAAATGGTAAATTGATGCACAATATTAAAGTAATTTTTATTAATATAAACAGGCTCAAAGTACATATATTTGCATAAGAAAATTTCAATAATACAGATGTATAAGTATATTGTTTCAGTATTTTGGTTTGTTTTTGTTTGGTTTAATGCCATTTGCCAACCTATAGCAAGTTTTGATAAAAAACAAATAGATTTTGGTACTGTAACCGAAGGTACACTTTGCAAATACAGTTTTAAATTTAAAAACACCGGGAACAAACCTTTAATAATTTACGATGTAAAAGTAACCTGTGGTTGTACTGCACCAAGATGGGTTTCGCCTATTGCTCCTGGTGATACTTCATCAATTTATGTTGAGTTTAATACGAGTTTTAAACAAGGATATGTTGCCAAAGGTATAAATCTTATTGTGAATGCAAACGACCCTGAAGTGAATTTGGTTGTTCTTGCCAATATTGTTCCCGACAGTACTTTTAAAGTAATTACAGACTCTACTAATTTTAAACCTTTAAAAATTATCACAAAAAAAATGGTTTACCAGATTGTAATTCCATTAGAAAACCTTTCAAAAAAAGGATTAAAAGGCGATGTAGAGAAAGCAGAAAATTTGGTTAAATATATTTTAAGAAATGAAAACAGCAATTTACTTGGGAGTATTTGGTATTCTTCAACATCAGATTATGTTGAAATTAATACATTTTCATTGGAATACAAGAATTTATTAGCTTCAAAACTTTCAAAAAACCTTTCAAAAAAGAGAAAGCTAAAAAGATTGCAGAAAAAAGCCAGAAAAGCTAATTTTTTATAAGGTTTTACAGTTATGTCTGAATTTATATCAAGTTTTCAGAACCCATTAATTAAAAATTTAAAAAAACTAAATAAACACAAAGAACGAACTGAGCAAAACCTTATTGTAATTGAAGGTATCAGAGAATGTAAACATGCTGTAAATTCAGGATTTGAAATTATTAAAATTCTTTATTGCAGTAAATATATTTCAGAAATAACCTTGAAAAATGAGCTTCAAATTTCTAATAATTTTAGTTTTACTGAAGTATCAGAAGAAGTTTTTAATACGCTTGTTTATAGAAAGGGAATAAAGAATTGTCTTGCAATTGCAAAACCTGTATATTTCTCCTTAAATCAAGTTTCAAAAATTTTAAACTCACCCAATCCAATAATTTTGGTAATTGATAGTGTTGAAAAACCCGGTAATCTCGGTGCCATGCTTAGAACCTGTGATGCAGCAAATGTTGATTTGATAATAGTTACAGATGCAGCAACTGATTTATTCAACCCCAATTGTATAAGAGCAAGTCTTGGCGCTGTTTTTACTCAAAAAGTAATTATAAGCAGCATTTCTGAATGTATAAATTTTTTAGAAAGTCAAGATATAAATGTTTATTTAACATATCTTGAAGCATCAAACATTTATTTTAAAAATGATTTTACACGAGCTACAGCTATAGTTGTCGGCTCAGAAGCAATTGGAATAAATAATGAATGGCTAAATCACAATTTTAATAGAATTATCATACCTCAATACGGCAAAGTTGATTCAATGAATGTATCAAACTCTGCCGCAGTAGTTTTATTTGAAGCCGTAAGACAAAGAACTTTTTCTAATGTATAAGAACAAACTTGCCGGCTTTGTACTTTTTATCAGTGTTGTACCTTATAAAATATATGCCTGACGGGAATTGACTTAAATCTATTTGTATATATTTTTGCCCAAAATCAGGTACTATTTTTAAAATGATTTTTCCGTTTATATCTGTAATAAATATATCAGAGTAAAATTTATTGCTTTCAACATATAATATTCCTTTACATGGATTTGGATAATATTTTAAATATATATTTTCAATACTTTTTGTTGTATCACCAATTAATGCTGAATTATCAATAAACGATGTATCTTTTGAAAAACTGTCAGGCTTATTATTTTGTAAAGAGTCTATTAATGCTGTATTAATTGAATTATTGCATTCAGGAATAAAAATGTATTGCTGAATCAATCTAATTAATAATTTATTTAAAGTTTCAACTTCAAATTTGTCTGTACTTGGTTTAATGTGTGGGTTACCAATTCCTGAATTATCCGTAAGAAAAACATAGTTGCCATTGGTAGCCAAAGCAATGCTTCTCATTAGATATTCACCTGATTTATCAATTCCACTGCAAACTATAGGTACAATTCTAATCCCCATTTTAGCTGCCAAAACAGTATAGTTATGAATTTTTTCAATTACTTCTTTATTTTGATGTGGTGAAGCATCTAAAACTAAAAACATGATTCTTGCTCTTGCTTGGCTGCTCCAATCAAAATTTTCAATAATTTTTTCGAAAGCTGCCTCAACCGCTTCAGGTTCATCACCACCTCCATTGGCTGATTGTGCTTTTATAAAATCAATTACTTTATTTATATCATTTGTGAGGTTTTGCTCTCTTGTCAAATATTCATCATCTTTATCGCGATAAAACAAACTGCCCATTCTCAAATTCAGTTCTGCATTATTCAACTTTATTTTTTCAATAACATCGTATAATTCTGTTTGAAGATAACTTATTTCATCGCCCATAGAGCCTGTTGCATCTACTGCAAAAACTATATCTACATTATTCTTCTTATCGCATGAAGTATTGATAGTAATATTATTAATTCCATCTTCAAATAATTTTGCTTTTGAAATTTTATAGGTTTTGTTGTTGTAAAATACTTCTAACGAAAAGTTTTTCCTTAAAACTGTTGAAGAGTCAAACAAATCAGCCCATAGTTCGGCTTTACCTGTATTGTCGGTTTTGCTTTGCCATACAATTTCATTTTTATCATTTTTTAAGAAAACATTCAAATCGTACAATGGGCTTTTATTTTGATTTGTAACAAGTACCGAAAATCTTTTTCTTGGCAAAATCATCCAGTTTGAAACATATTTTTTTAGTTCCCCTTCGCTTAAATCATTCCATAATACCCATTTGCTAAAATCATTAATTTCTCCGGCTGTCAAAACACCTGCCTTCAAATTTTTAGGCACATCGTCACTTGTATATTTTGTTCTTTCGCCTCTTATTCCTTCATAGCTTTCTGAAATACTTAAAGCAGATGCACCCGAAAGCCCGGTTTCATCACCATATTTCAAAGTAGCTTCACCACTATAACCTCTTGATTTTTTACTTGGCGACTTTGCTAATTTATCAATTTTAATAACTTTTTTAACTTCCTTCTTGGTAGAAAAAGGAGTTAAACTTACTGCTAAACTGAATGTTGTATCTTTTACCGATTTAAAATTCACAATAGTTTTGTATAAAACATATTCATTTTTCAAAAATTCAACTGTATAACTTCCCTTAGCCAGATTAATTTTAAATTTTCCATCTTTGTCAGTAAAGGTTTCATAAGAAATGCCTGTAGAATTGTCTTTTGCCTTTACTAAACACTTATAAATAAATACTCCAGAAGATTTATCTATAACGCTGCCCGAAAAAGTAATTTTTGGTTCTGAATAATTATAAAAAAAACTAATAATAGAGATGATTGATAAAATTATATATTTCATTTTTTGTTGATTTTTTAATAAAAGATGTCATTTTTAATTTGATTCCATAAAAAAATAAAAAAATTATTATTATGAAATACAAAACACTAATACCTGCTAAATAACAAAGGTGAAAGTAATAATTTTAAAAAATGCTGTATTAAATTTTATGACAAATTGACTTTTTAAAAATTAAAAAATCACTTGGCATAAAATTCGCAAAATTTCGTCAAAATTAAAAATAATAGTAATATGAAAATACAACCATTATCAGACAGAGTTTTAGTAGAGCCCGCAGCGGCCGAAGTAAAATCAGCAGGAGGAATATACATTCCTGACACTGCCAAAGAAAAACCTCAAAAAGGTACAGTAGTTGCAGCCGGACCTGGTAAAAAAGACGAACCAGTTACAGTAAAACCAGGCGATACTGTATTGTTCGGTAAATATTCAGGAACAGAAATTCAAGTAGAAGGCAAAGATTATTTAATTATGAGAGAATCGGATATACTTGCAATCGTTTAACAAATTATCAAAAGAAATTTAAAATAAATAAAAGAAATGGCAAAACAAATATTATTTAATGTACAAGCTCGCGAAGGCTTAAAAAGCGGTGTTGACGCTCTTGCAAATGCAGTAAAAGTAACACTCGGACCAAAAGGACGCAATGTTGTAATCGGTAAAAAATTCGGTTCGCCTGCAATTACAAAAGACGGAGTTACCGTTGCTAAAGAAATTGAATTGAAAAACCCTGTTGAAAACATGGGTGCACAAATGGTAAAAGAAGTAGCAAGTAAAACTGCCGACTTGGCAGGAGACGGAACTACTACGGCAACCGTACTTGCACAAGCTATTGTAAATGCCGGTTTGAAAAATGTTGCAGCCGGTGCAAATCCAATGGACTTAAAACGCGGTATTGATAAAGCTGTAGTAAAAGTAATTGATCACTTAAAGAAAAACAGCGAAGTAATTGGAACTGAATATACAAAAATTAAGCAAGTAGCAAGTATTTCGGCAAACAACGATGAAAAAATTGGCGAGCTTATAGCAGACGCAATGCAGAAAGTTGGAAAAGACGGTGTAATTACTGTTGAAGAAGCAAAAGGTACCGAAACCGAAGTTAAAACTGTAGAAGGTATGCAGTTTGACAGAGGTTATCTCTCACCATATTTTGTTACAAATGCCGAAAAAATGCTTGTTGAGTTGAGCAATCCTTTCATACTTATTTATGACAAAAAAATAAGTAACATGAAAGAAATTTTACCAATACTTGAAGCAACGGTACAAACAGGCAAACCATTATTAATTATTTCAGAAGATATAGAAGGCGAAGCATTAGCTACACTTGTTGTAAACAGACTTAGAGGTTCGTTGAAGGTAGCCGCAGTAAAAGCTCCAGGTTTTGGTGACCGCCGTAAAGAAATGCTTCAAGATATTGCAATTCTTACAGGTGGAACCGTAATCAGTGAAGAACAAGGACATAAACTTGAAGATACAACTTTAGATATGTTAGGTACTTCAGAAAAAGTGAGTATTGACAAAGACAATACAACAATTGTAAATGGAGCAGGACAACAAGAATCAATAAATGGAAGAATTGCCCAAATTAAATCGCAAATAGAATCAACAACAAGTGATTATGACCGTGAAAAATTGCAAGAGCGTCTTGCAAAACTTAGTGGAGGAGTTGCAGTTTTGTATATTGGTGCTGCCAGTGAAGTAGAAATGAAGGAGAAAAAAGACAGGGTTGACGATGCTTTACATGCTACAAGAGCAGCAGTTGAAGAAGGAATTGTTGCAGGTGGCGGTGTAGCTTATGTTCGTGCAATAGATGCATTAGATGGCATGAAAGGTGACAATGAAGATGAAACTACTGGAATTTCAATAATTAGAAAAGCTTTAGAAGAGCCATTACGTCAAATTGTAACAAATGCAGGTGGCGAAGGCTCAGTAGTAATTCAAAAGGTAAAAGAAGGAAAAGCTGACTTTGGCTTTAATGCTCGTACTGATGTGTATGAAAATTTGATTGCAGCAGGTGTAATTGATCCAACAAAAGTAGGTCGTGTAGCTTTAGAAAATGCAGCTTCGGTTGCTTCAATGTTGCTTACCACAGATTGTGTATTGGCTGATGAACCTGAAGAAGAAAAACCTCACATGCACGGCGGAATGCCAGGCGGCATGGATGGTATGATGTAAAATCAGATAGTTTTTTTTATTAAAATCCCAAGCTAAATAGCTTGGGATTTTTTTTTGAAATTGTTTTGTATTGTAAGTTTATTATTTTCGCCAAATGAATATTGGTGTTTTAGGAGGTGGAAGTTGGGCTACGGCTATAATCAAAATACTTTCTGATAACGAAAGGAGCAAAAAAGTAAATTGGTGGATTCGCAAAGAACAAACCGTTAGTTATATTATTTCACATAAGCACAATCCGCATTATATTTCTTCGGTTTATATTGAAACTCAAAATATATTGCCAACAGTAAACATAGAAAATGTAGTAAAATCATCAGATATTTTGTTTGTTGTAATTCCATCGGCATTTGTTTATAATGAATTAAAAAAAATCAAAACATCAGCATTCAGAAATAAAATTATTGTTTCGGCTATAAAAGGACTAATACCCGAAACCGGCCAAATTGCCGGTGAATACTTCGAAAACAATTTAAAAGTTGATAAAAGCAAAATTGGGGTTATTACCGGTCCGTGTCATGCAGAAGAAGTTGCACTCGAAAAATTATCATATCTTACTGCTGCATCCGAAAATCCTGAAGTTTCGGCAATAATAAATTCAATATTTTCAAATCAATATATAAAAATAAACGTTTCTGATGATATTTACGGCACCGAGTACAGTGCTGTATTGAAAAACATTTATGCCATTGCCTGCGGAATTTGTCATGGGCTTGGTTGTGGCGATAATTTTCAGGCTGTACTTATTTCGAATGCAATACGTGAAATAAAAAAGTTTATTGATGTAATTCATCCCATAAGCAGAGATATTAACGATTCAGCATATTTGGGCGATTTGCTTGTTACAGCTTACTCCCAATTTAGCCGTAATAGAACTTTTGGCAATATGCTTGGCAAAGGATACTCGGTAAAATCTGCACAAATTGAAATGAACATGATTGCAGAAGGGTATTATGCTGCTAAGTCAATCTATAAATTAAATCAAAAATATAAAGTTAAAATGCCTATTTTAGATTTTACTTATAAAATTATTTACGAAAACCTGCTGCCACCAATGGCTTTTGAAGAATTAATAAAAAAAATTGATTGACTATTTTTTGCAACACTTATCACCAAACGGAAAATATTTTATTCCTCCATTTACAACAAAACCATCTAACGGGGCATAAATATCTTTAAAATCAGGGTTAGAAATATTTCCTGTGTAAATAGTGTCAAATTTGGTTTGTCTTACATCCAAAAAATTTTCAAAGTTGATGAAAACCGAAAATTTTTCCCAAAGTTTTTCGGCCATAAAACCGCATATCCAATAACTTCTTCCTGTATTGCCATTACTAAGTTTCTGACTGCTGAAATAATATGCCTCTAAGCCCAATTTCCATTTACCTTCTACTTCATACATTAGTACATTGTTCATTCTATGCTTAGGTGTAAGATACATCGGCGTTTTCAAAGTGTTAGAATGTAACTCGGCTAAAGTAAAAGTGTAACCTAAAAATAATTTAAAATCTCCCAAACTTAACTTAAGGTTGGTTTCAGCACCTTTTGTATCAATAAAACCATTTAAATTTTTTAATTGATAATAAGGGTTTAATGGGTCTTCTATAAAGAATAAATACAATGGTGCATTTATTCTTGTATAAAAAAATAATTGATTAATATTTAAAGAAATTTTACTTTTTTCAAAATATGTGCGGTAATTCAAATCTCCATTAAAACCATAGCTTTTTTCAAGTTCGTTAATTGTTTTTGAAATGGGTATTAAATCGCTAAATGAAGTTTTTTCTGTAGATTCAGTAAATACAGTAGGAGCTTTGTATCCCAACCCTGCACCAACCCTCGAAGTAAGCAAAGGATTGATTTTAAACAAAGCTGAAATACGAGGAAGTATAGCATTTCCAAATTCTAAAACATAATCATTTCTCAAGCCGCTTTCTATTGATATTTTTTTATTTATTTTAAAATTGTTTTGCACAAATACACCAAATGTATTTAGATGATAACTCAAATTGTAAACTGATAAAATAGGATTACCGGGATTATTAAAATTTTCAAAAAGATAATTTGCACCTGCTATCCATTCATGTTTACCCGAAATGTAGGAATAATTTAATTCGGTAAAAAGATTTTTCTGTTCTCCTTCAAATTTGTAAAACATTTCTGAGAGTTTTCTATCAAAGTAAGAAAAACTGCTTTTAAATCTTATACTTTCCTTTGAATTTAGTTTAAAATTTGTTTCAAAAGTTGATGTATATCGTTTCGTTTTATTGTTTTCATAATAGTATTCAGGAAGTGAAATTTTGCCATTAATTGCATCAATATTACCACCTTTTCTGTTTTCTTCAATAATAGAAAAACCCAAATTTGCCTTGAACTTTTTGTTTGGATAAAAATAAAATCTTGGGCTAAAAGTGTATCTCAAAAATTCCGGGATAGCTGTTAAGCCAATATTTGCCGGGTCGTAAGCCTTATTACCATTAAGTGCTGCATACATAGTAATACCTGACTTTTTTAGCTTTTTTGCATAAAAACCATTTATATCAAGTCCTTTGGCACTTGTTCCGTTAATAAATACTTTTAAATCATCTCCATCTTCAGGGGTTTTTGAAATAAGATTTACCATTCCGGCTATAGCACCTCCACCAAATAATGTTGATGAAGAGCCTTTGATAACTTCAGCTTGTTTTAAATCTAGCGGTGGTGTTTGTAATAAACCTAAACTTCCCGAAAAACCTGAATATAGCGGAAATCCATCTTTCAAAATTTGAGTATATCTGCCATCAAGCCCTTGAATTCTAATAGAAGAATTAGCACTTGTAGCTGAAGTTTGCTGTGTTTGTATTCCGGTGCTTTCTGCAAGCAACATTCTGATATCGCCCGGTTTCATATTTGCTTTTTCTTCAAGCTCCTCTCCTGCAATAAATTCTACTCTTGTCGGCTCATCTTTTATTGTTCGGTTTCCTCTTAATGATGCAACTTCAATTTCGTCTAAATCTTCTTCAATTGAAGTGAGTTTTATTAACAAAGTATCAATTCCGGCTAATGGCAAAATTATTTTTTCTTCAATTGGCAAGTATCCCAAAAGTTTAAAATAAAAAATATACTCACCATTGGGTATATTGTTTAATGAAACTAATCCATCAATATTACTTATTGCCGAAAAATTTGTTTTTTTAATTATAAGTACTGCACCGGGCAAAGGTTCTGATGTTTTACTGTCTGTAATTTTTGAAATCACAGAATTTTGAGAATAGAGGCTTATTGTACTAAAAATCAAAAAGGATAAAAGTGTGAATATTTTCATTCTACTGTTTTTTGCAAATGTAAAAAAAAAGCGACCCTAAAGTCGCTTTTTATAAAACTAATTTAATATTTGACAATTATTTTACTTCTTCAAAATCAACATCCTGAACTGTATCATTTGCAGCATTTGCTGTGTTTGTATCACTTCCATTAGTAGGATTATTTTGAGATTGCTGCTGTTGTTGTTGTGCATTGTATAAATCTTGTGATGCAGATTCCCATGCCTTATTTAAGGCTTCGGTTGCGGTTTCTATTGCAGCCATATCTTTGTTTTGATGTGCTTTTTTCAATTCTTCCTTTGCATTCACAATTGCATCTTTTTTATCGGCTGGTATTTTGTCGCCAAATTCTGTCAATTGTTTTTCGGTTTGAAATACAAGAGAATCAGCAGCATTAAGCTTTTCAATTTCTTCTTTAGCTTTTTTATCAGATTCAGCATTTGCTTCTGCTTCTCTCTTCATTTTTTCTATTTCATCTTTACTAAGTCCTGACGATGCTTCAATTCTTATTTTTTGCTCTTTACCGGTACCTTGATCTTTTGCACTTACATTCAAAATACCATTTGCATCAATATCAAAAGTTACCTCAATTTTTGGAATACCACGAGGTGCAGAAGGTATTCCGTCAAGATGAAATCTACCTATAGTTTTATTATCTCTTGCCATTGAACGTTCTCCCTGTAAAACATGAATTTCTACCGATGGTTGATTATCGCTTGCAGTACTGAAAACTTCACTTTTCTTTGTTGGAATAGTTGTATTAGAATCAATCAGCCTTGTCATCACCCCGCCCATTGTTTCAATTCCAAGTGAAAGTGGTGTAACATCAAGTAATAAAACATCTTTAACTTCACCAGTAAGTACTGCACCTTGAATAGCTGCACCTACTGCTACTACTTCGTCAGGATTTACACCTTTTGAAGGTTCTTTACCGAAAAAATCTTTAACAATTTTTTGAATTATAGGAATACGAGTAGAACCCCCAACCAAAATCACTTCATCAATTTCAGATGTTGAATAACCTGAGTCTTTTACCGCTTGCTTACATGGTTCAAGCGATCTTTGTACTAATTTATCTGACAATTGTTCGAATTTTGCTCTTGTCAAAGTTTTTACAAGATGTTTTGGAATTCCATCAACCGGCATAATGTACGGAAGATTTATTTCGGTTTGCATTGCACTCGAAAGTTCTATTTTAGCTTTCTCGGCAGCTTCTTTAAGCCTTTGATGTGCCATTGGGTCTTTTCTCAAATCTATACGTTCATCTTTCAAAAATTCTTCTGCAAGCCAATCAATAATTACTCTGTCAAAATCATCGCCTCCAAGATGAGTATCGCCATTTGTTGATTTCACCTCGAAAACACCATCTCCCAATTCAAGAATTGAAATATCAAATGTACCTCCGCCCAAATCATAAACGGCAATTTTCATATCTTTAGACCGTTTGTCAAGCCCATAAGCAAGAGCTGCCGCTGTCGGTTCGTTTACAATTCTTTCAACTTTTAACCCTGCAATTTCACCGGCTTCTTTGGTCGCTTGACGTTGAGCATCGTTAAAATACGCAGGTACTGTTATTACTGCTCTCGAAACTTCCTGACCAAGATAATCTTCGGCTGTTTTCTTCATTTTTTGAAGAACAATTGCCGAAATTTCCTGTGGAGTGTATTTTCTTTCACCTATCTGAACTCTTGGGGTGTCATTATCGCCCTTAGTTATTTTGTAGGTTATGTTTTTCATCTCCTCTGACACTTCGCTGTATTTTCTTCCCATAAATCTTTTTATTGAAGAAATTGTATTTTGAGGGTTTGTTATAGCTTGTCTTTTAGCAGGGTCGCCAACTTTGCGTTCGCCATTTCCATTATCCAGAAATGCAACGATTGATGGAGTAGTTCTTTGTCCTTCGTTATTGGGTATAACTACAGGTTCGCTTCCTTCTAATACTGCTACACATGAATTTGTTGTTCCTAAGTCTATGCCTATTACTTTACTCATTTTTTATTTTTTTTTCAATTTAAAAAACAATACAAATGCCAAATAATTTTTACTGACATTTAGACATAAATTGAATGGTTGTTGAAAATCTTTTTCATTTAAAAAACATTTACAGTTATTGAAATAGCCAGTAAAATCTACTTATCAATTAATTTGTTTTGCATTATAATCAATTTGGTTTTATTAATCTTGAATAACATTGCTATTTTTGCCAAAAAAATCAAAAAATAAATAATGAGAAAAGAATCAAAAAAATTTTTAAAAACCTATTTGAATAATGCTTCACCAACAGGTTATGAATCGTCAGGCCAACAAATATGGTTAGATTACTTAAAACCTTACATTGATAAACATATAGTAGATAATTATGGAACTGCAGTAGGAGTAATAAATCCAGATAAAAAATATAAGGTTGTGATTGAAGCACATGCTGATGAAATTTCGTGGTTTGTAAATTATATAACTCCCGAAGGATATATTTATGTTATAAGAAATGGAGGGTCTGATCACCAGATTGCACCGAGTATGAGAGTAAATATTCATGGCGATAATGGAATAGTTAAGGGAATTTTTGGTTGGCCAGCAATACATGTTAGAGAGCCGGGCAAAGAAGATATTCCTTCTTTAAAAAATATTTTTATTGATTGTGGCGCTAAAAGTAAAGATGAAGTTATAAAAATGGGAATAAGACCTGGTACCGTTATCACATTTGTAGATGAAATGATGGAACTCAACAAAGATTTTATTGTTGGCAGAGCATTGGATAATAAAATTGGAGGTTTTATGATTGCTGAAGTAGCAAGGCTTTTGAAAGAGAATAAGAAAACATTACCATTTACCCTTTATGTTGTAAACTCTGTTCAGGAAGAAATAGGGCTTCGTGGTGCCGAAATGATTTCAAGAAAATTAAAACCTGATGTAGCAATTGTAACTGATGTAACACACGATACAAATTCTCCTATGTACAGCAAAAAAGACCAAGGTGACATATCATGTGGCAAAGGTCCGACTCTTACAGTTGGACCCGCCGTGCATAATAATGTATTAAAATTGCTTAGAGAGGTGGCAGAAAAAAACAAAATAGAATATCAGTTTCACGCTACTGCCAGAAGTACAGGAACCGATACCGATATGTTTGCATATTCATCAGAAGGTGTGCCTTCTGCACTTATTTCGTTGCCTTTGAAATATATGCACACTACTGTAGAAACTGTTCATAAAGACGATATTGAAAACGTAATTAAACTTATTTATGAAACAGTTTTAAGCATTAAAAACGGACAAGATTTCAGATATATTAAATAATTTAATTCGGTTTATAATATTTTAATGCTTCACTCATATATTTATTTAATTGTTTAATCCTATTTTCAGGATTGGGGTGAGTACTTAGTAATTCAGGCACCTTTGCACCTCCGGCATTTTTCATTCTTTCCCAAAATGCAGGTGCTTCTTGTGGGTTGTAACCTGCCATAGCCATAAAAATTATTCCCATCCTGTCAGCTTCGCTTTCATGCTTACGAGAATAAGGCAACATTATGCCTAATGTAGAGCCTACACCATAAGCTAATTGAAATAATTGACGAGTTTCGTTTGGTTTTGTAGAGGTTGCAACATCAAGGGTAATTCCTCCAAGTTGTACCAAAAGCAATTGACTCATTCTTTCGTTACCGTGTCTTGCTATTGCATGAGCAATCTCGTGCCCCATAACCACGGCAATACCACTTTCGTCTTTACATATTGGCAAAATTCCTGTATAAAATGCTACCTTTCCTCCGGGCATACACCAGGCATTTACAGTGGGATTTTCAATAAGATTAAATTCCCATTTATAATTTGCAACTCTTTTGGAATATCCATGCGAATTCATATAAGAAGTTACAGCTTTTGAGATTTTTTCTCCAACTTTTTTAACTGATTCTGCATTAGCCCCACTTGAAACTACTTTGCTCGATGTTAAAATTTGGTTGTAATTTGTCAACGCCATTGACATTAAGTTTACTTCTGGCAACAAATTAGTTTGTCTTCTTCCGGTAATTGGCACTTTTACACATGACAAGCCTAATAGCGATATTAAAAAGAATGTTAAAAAAGAATGTTTATTTTTCATTGTTCAAAATATGAATTTTAAAAATGCAAAAATATCACAAAAAAATATCCCCATAAAACTTATGGGGATATAAAAAAATTAAATTGTGAAAAAATAAGTAGTATTCCGTATTACATAATATTTTTATTAAACCATTTTATCTGCAATATTTAGCAATCATTTCAATTGATTTGCTGTATTTAAAATTTCTGGATTTTTCAAAATCAGAACATGCAAGTTCCGCCTTCACATTGTTTTCTTTAACAATTCTCATATTTCTTTTAGTACTAACATCGGCTGATGTTACACCACTTGAATTTATGTACGCAAGTCCTCTCATGTAAAAAGCTTCGCCATTTGAAGGTTGTAAACCAATTGCAAAATCAAAATCGTCAATTGCTTTTTCGTATTCAAACTGTTCGAGGTAGCAAATTCCACGATTAATAACGGCTTTGTAATGGTCGTTTTTGAGTTTTAAAGTTTTATTAAAATCTTTAATTGCCTTATCGTATTTTTTTAATGCAAGATAAGATGTACCTCTATTGTACCAAGCATTTACATTATTTGGCTCTAAATCTAATACTTTATCAAAATCTTCAATTGCTCCATTTTCGTCACTTTTTAATGATTTTAAGATACCTCTGTTTAAATAGGCACTTTTGTAATCACTTTTTAAAAATATTGTTTTGTCATAATCAAGAAGTGCATTTGTGTATTCAAAAATTTCTTTGTAGGCATTTGCTCTGTTAAACCAAGCGAGAAAAAATGAAGAATCATACGATATTGCCTTTGTAAAATCAGTAATTGCATCAGAATAAAATTCTAATTTGCTTTTAGCTACACCCCTATTGTTATACAATGCCGGCGAATATGGGCTAAGAGCTATTGCTCTGTCGTAATCAACAATTGCCCCTGAGTAATCACCTTGTTCAAATTTGGCTTTTGCTCTTAAATAAAAATCATTTGCTTTTTGTCCGTTTGAATGATGGACAAATAAAAAAAATAAAAGAATTAGAGTAGTGATTTTGTGTTTCATACCTATCAAATTGTCAAAAATTAATCAAATATAAAATTTTTAATTTGACAAATACAAATTTTTCTACATTTTTTTTATTTTTTATTTTTCATTCTGGTATTGTTTTTCTTTTGCATTTCTTCTAATTTCTTTTGAAATGATGATTTTTTCATTACAACCGGTTTCTTTTTATTTTCTTCTATTTGTTTATGCAATTTCTTTTCATCAACAAAAAATCTTCTTATTACCACATTCTGCCCAAAAGTTATCATATTGGCTAAAAAGTAGTAATAAGTTAATCCTGAAGCGTAATTATTAAAAAAACCTAAAAACAATATAGGCATCAAATAGCTAATCCATTTCATTTGTCCACTAACGCCGGTAAGTTGATTATTCATTCTCGTATATAAAAGTGTAGAAATGGTCATTAATAAAGTAAATAAACTCACATGGCTGCCATATCCGGGTATATGAAACCCGAATTCAAGTATAGGATCGTAAGTTGATAGGTCTTTAGCCCACAAAAAAGCCTTTTGTCTTAGTTCTATGCTCGCCGGAAAAAAGTTAAACATTGCAAGTAAAATTGGTAATTGTATCAGCATTGGCAAACATCCACCAAATGGGCTTACTCCCGCCCTTTTGTAAAGTTTCATGTTTTCCTGCTGTATTTTTGTCATATCGTTTCCATACTTATTTTTAATTTCATCAATTTCCGGTTTTAAAATTTTCATTTTGGCTGACGAAACATAAGATTTATAAACTAATGGAAATAAAATAAGCTTTATTATTAATGTAAGTAGCAATATTACAAAACCCATGTTTACAAAGTTTTTTTCTAACATTGTAAAAATTGGAATAATCATAATTTTGTTTACCCATGCAAAAAAGCCAAGAGATATTATATCCTCCAAATCAATTCCTTGTTTTGATAGTATATCATATTTATTGGGTCCGATGTACATCTCAAAAGTGTATTTTTCGTTGCTGTTAAAGTTGTATGGAAGTATAAATGATGAAGTAAGTTTTTTAATTGAATTTGAATCTTCAAATGCTGGTACTTCAACATCTATTTTAGATTTATCAGAAAATCCGTTTTTATTTATAAGTGTTGTATTAAAAAATTTCTGTTTATAGCATACCCAGTGTACGCCTTTTTGTAACTCTTTGTCATCATTTTTAGTTTCTGAAAGGTAATCTACATCGTTTTCGGTAGTAAATTTAAAGTAAACGGTTGTTTTCGAACGTTCGTCTTCAATGCTTTGTTCTGCCAAGACTATATTCGAAATCCACTTCATATCTATGTAGTTTTGATTTGGGAGAATATTTTTTTCAAAGTTTTTTAATATTAATTCAGTATTTAGCTTGTACGAATTATTTTTTAGTTCGTAATTGATTATTACTTTTCCCGATTTTGTTTGTGCTTCTAAAGAAACTTTATTATTTGAAATACTTATAGGTTTGTAAGTAAGATTCATTGTGTTTAATATACCTTCAGTAGTATATATTTTAAAATTTAATGAGTCAGAATTGTTCTTTAAAAGCGAGAGAGGTTTGCGGTAAAATGTTTTAAATTCTACTAGTTTTGCTTCTTTAATTTTTGCACCTTTATTACTTATATCTATTTTAAGTTTTGAATTTGAAATTGTATAAATTTTTTCGGGAATAGTATCGGTTTGTTTTTGTGTATTTGTAGTATCAGCAAATTGATTATTGCTAAGTGAATCGGATGCTTGATTGTTGTTTTTAATTTTATTATCTGTAACTAATGTATCGCGTTTAGTTTTCTCTTTTTCAATTTCAGATACATTTTGCTGATTGATGTAAAAAGTTATAAAAATTATTACAAAAATTAAAATATAACCAATGGTTGCTTTTTTGTCCATTTAAAAATTTTTTCTAAAAAATGGCTGCAAAAGTAAAATTTATTTAACTCATTTTGTATAAATTTTACCGAAGAAAATTAAATATACATCAAGGTTTCATCGAATTCAAAACTTCGGCACTTGCACCCGTAAAAGAATAGCCTCCGTCGTGAAAAAGATTTTGCATTGTTACCATTTTTGTATAATCTGAAAACATTATTACGCAATAATTTGCACAATCGTCAGATGAGGCATTGCCAAGTGGCGACATTTTTTCTGCATAGCTCAAAAACGAATCAAAGCCACCAACACCCGAACCTGCAGTTGTCAAAGTAGGCGATTGTGAAATAGTATTTACCCTTACTTTTTTAGCTTTTCCATAATGAAAACCCATACTTCTCGATATTGACTCTAACAATGCTTTTGTATCTGCCATTTCGTTGTAGTTTGGAAAAACTCTTTGTGCAGCAATATATGTAAGTGCAATAACACTTGCCCATTCGTTTAAAGCATCATGTTTCATACAAGTTTGCAATAATCTGTGAAATGAAATTGCAGAAACATCAAGAGTTTTTTTCATAAGTTCATAATCAAGTTCTGTGTAAGAGTTTTTCTTTCTAATATTATAACTCATACCTACTGAATGAAGAATAAAATCAAGTTTTCCGCCAAATTTTTCCATTGATTTGGTTATCAAACTATCCATGTCACTATCAAGGCTAACATCGCAAGGTATTATTGATGAATTTGTTTTTTTAGCCAATTCATTTATTTCGCCCATTCGCAAAGCTATTGGGGCATTGGTAAGTACAAATTCTGCTCCGGCATCATAGCATTTTTCGGCTACTTTCCATGCAATTGACCTTTCGTCTAAGGCTCCAAATATTATTCCTCTTTTACCACTAAGAATTTTTTGATTCATGCTGCAATTTTAAGAAATTGTTCAGTTAAATTAAAATTTTTGGTTCAATAAAGTTTATTAATTGGTAATTTTGAAAACTTAAATGAAAAACAATATTGATGAAATCAGAAAATCTCAGCATATAAAACTCGCTTTAAATTCACAGATTTTAGAAAATGATACGAGGTTTTATTATGAACCTGCTTTGAATTGCAATATTGATTCTGTTGATTTAAGTGTAAATTTTTTAAATTCAAAATTTAATGCACCGATTTGGATTTCGAGTATGACCGGTGGAACTGAAAATGCAGGTAAAATAAATAAAAACCTTGCAAACGCCTGCAAAAAATACAGGTTTGGTATGGGTTTGGGGTCGTGTAGGCAGATTATAGATAGTAATGAACATCTCGAAGATTTTGCTTTAAGAAAAATTACCGGAGATGATGTTTTGATTTTTGCTAATTTAGGAATTGCACAGGTTGAACAGCTCGTTTCAGAAGTAAAAATAAATAAAATAAATGAACTTATTGATAAAACCGAAACAAATGGTTTGATAATTCACATTAACCCATTGCAGGAATGGTTGCAGCCAGAGGGTGATAAAATAAAAACAAGTCCTATCAATACCATTTCAGAAATTTTGAATAAAACAAATATTAATTTAATAGTAAAAGAGGTTGGGCAGGGAATGGGTCCCGAAAGCCTTTTAAATTTGATGAAAATGCCCTTAAGGGCTATTGAATTTGGAGCTTTGGGTGGCACAAATTTTTCGAAAATTGAAATATCAAGAAATGAAAAAATATTGAAAAATGAATTTTCATCCGTTGCTTCCATTGGGCATACTGCTGTTGAAATGATTGATTTTATTAATGATATTTTAAAACAAAACAAAAATATTAAATGTAAGAATTTTATTATTTCGGGTGGTGTTAAAGGATTTTTAGATGGATATTATTTAATAAACAAAATAAATGCAAACGCTATTTATGCTCAGGCATCGGGCTTTTTGCAGTATGCAATGAAAGATTTTGAAAGTCTTTGCTATTTTATTGAATCGCAATTAGAGGGATTAAAAATGGCTAAAACTTTACTAAAATGTAGAGTTTAAAATTTGTATTCTTCTTTTAAAACTTTTATTATTTTCTTACTTGTTTTCAAATCGCCAATTGTAATTCTAATAGAGTTTTGTTGCCCAAATACTTTCATATCGCATACCAAAATATTATGTTTTAACAAGATGTTGTAAAAATTGTCTTTTTGATTTTCTCTTTCAAACCATAAAAATACAAAATTGGCTTGGCTCGGATATATATTAAAGCCAATAGTTTTTAAATTTTTAAATAAATATTCTAAACTAATTCTATTTTTATTTTTTGAATAGTTTAAAAAAAAATCATCGTTAAGTGCTGCTATTGCTGCATCACAAGCTACGGTATTTAGTGTAAAAGGCAATTGTGAAGCTAGCATTTTCGAAATCAAATTTTTATTTGCAATGCCAAAACCAATTCGCAAACCCGCCAAACCATATATTTTTGAAAATGAATGAAGAATAACCAAATTATTAAAATTATTGAGCAACTTCAATGAATCTGGAAAGTTACTGTCAACAACATATTCCGAATAGGCTTCATCAATTACTACAATTATATCCGACGAAATTTTGTTTAGAAAAATTTCAAGTTCTCTATGAGATATTATTGTACCTGTCGGATTATTTGGATTTGAAATAAAAATAAGTTTTGTTTTGGAATTTATTAGCTCAAGCAACTTATCAGGGTTGCAAACTCCATTATCAAGTTTTGCAAATTTTATTTTTTTATTATGAAAACCACAAAGCTGGCTATAAGCTATAAAACTGTTTTCGAATATCAAAACTTCTTCATTTTCACCTACAAAATTTAATATCAAACTCTCAATTATACGCACCGAACCGGCTCCAACTATGACATTTTCAGGTTTTACCGAAAATTTTTGGGCAATTGCTGTTTTAAGTCTTTCGGGAGATTCGGGATAAAGGCTTACTTCATTCAGTTTATTTTTTATTTGTTTAAAAACTTGTGGTGAACAACCGTAAAAGTTTTCATTTGCCGATAATTTTACGGTTTTATTATTTTTAATCATCAATTTATTTTTCTATGTTTTTTTCTAAAATACTTTTGCTAATATTAAACAAAACTTGTTTTCTGTACCAAGCCGTAGCCCTTATATCATCAATTGGCGAAGCATATTCTACAACAAGTTTTGCAAATGTATCAATTTCCGTTTTGCTTAACGAATCTATTTTTTTGCCTATTAAAAAATCACAAGCTCTTGTTGCATATTTTACAATTGGTGCAGAAGCACCAAATGCTAAACCGGTTTCAATAATATTACCTTTTTTATCAATCTGGATATGATAAGCCAATGAAACCACCGAACACTCCATTGATTTTCGGGTACCAATTTTAATAAACCCCGATTTTGTTTTAAAAGCATTTTTGTTATTTGAATTTAATGATAAATGTGATAAAAATTCACCGTGTTTTAAATCTGTTTTCCGCACTCCTTTGTAAAAGTCAAGTATTGAAATTTCTCTATTTTCTCCTAATGAATTTTTAATATATAATTGAGCTTTCAAAGCCATTAATGCACAAATTAAATCGCCTGAAGGTGAAGCTGTGCAAATATTTCCACCTATAGTGGCAACTTGTCTAATTTGTGCAGAAGCAAGATTTAATGCAGCTTCGTGTAGTGTTTTATAGTTTTCTAAAATATTTTCATTTTCGCAAATTTTAAAAGCCGTTGTATTTGCTCCTATATCAACATTGCCATTTGATAACTTTACATTATTAAAATTAAAATCATCTACCTGCGAAATGTTGATTATTGTGAGATTGCTTGCACTATTATTTTTCAATTCCATTAACAAATCAGTACAACCTGCTCCTATTCTGTAATTTTTATTTTTAAACTTGTTTAAAGTTAAAACAAGTTCATCAATGCTATGTGGAATTTCTATATTAAAATTCATGTATTAATTTTTTTTTGTTGTTAAAGGCTTTAAGAACTCGCTCTGGAGTTAATGGCAGTTCTAAAAATTCAACTTCAAGTGCATCACAAACTGCATTTGCTATTGCAGCAGCCGTAGGAATAAGAGGTGCTTCGCCTACACCTTTTGCCCCATAAGGTCCTTGCTTGTCGTTTGTTTCAATCGGGAAAAAATGTATTTGAGGAATATCTGAAGCTGTAAGCAATTTGTAATTATGAAAATTCGGGTTTTGTAATATTCCGTTTTTATAAATCATTTCCTCGCTAACTGCATATCCTATACCCTGTAAAATACCACCGTGTATCTGTCCGTCAAGCAATAATGGATTTAATACTTTTCCTACATCTTGAGCTACATAAACGTTTAATATATTTACATTACCTGTGTAAGTGTCAACTTCTACTTCAATAGCTTGCGACGCAAAAGCATAAGAGCCTGATACATTTCCTTTGAATTCCTTATCCTGAAATTGGCTTGAAGGTTCGTAAAAATACGATGCTATTGCCAATTCGTTTGGTTCAGAGAAGTGCATTTCTCTAACAACTTTATCTAAATTTATTGATTTATCTTCAGTATTATCAATAATACATCCATTTTCATAATTAAAATCATCATTCTTTGAATCAAGAAGTTCTTTTGCCTTTTTATTTAATTTGATTTTTAGTAAATTTATAGCACCAAGCAACGAATTGCCAGCAACAAAGCTTGTTCGCGAAGCATGAACTCCAACATCCCATGGTTTTATATCTGTATCGGTATTAATAATTTTAATTTTTTCAAGACTAATGCCAAGTTCTTCGGAGGCTATCATAGCTAAAACTGTTTCTGACCCCTGCCCTATTTCGTTTGAACCTGAAATTACGGTGCAATATCCATAAGGATCTATTTTTACTGTTGTACCGCAGCCATCTGAACGATAAATTTTAGCACCTCCGCCCACATGCAGCATTGAGGCAAGACCAATTCCCTTTTTATATCTGCCTTCTTTTGATTTTTTTGTAGATTTATTAAAATTGCTCTTATTGATAACTGTTTCAAGGCATTCTTTGTGGCCACAGGTATCGTAATGCAAGCCTTGTCCTGTAATTTCGCCTTTAAAATTTGCATTTTTTAATCTTATTTCAGATTTGCTCATTTTTAGCTCATCAGCCAACAAATCAATCATGCGTTCAAGTGCAAATGTGGCTTGAGGATTACCATACCCTCTGAAAGAACCTGCAAAAACATTGTTTGTGTAAACAGCAGTAGCTTCAAAATTGCAGGCTGCAACTTTATACAACGATGAAAATGCCTGCATAATAACAAAAGGTGTAGTTGCTCCCCACGATGTATATGCACCATTGTCTTTAATAATTTTAATATCACGGTAAGTAAAGCTTCCATTTTTATCAGCTCCGCATGATATGTCAATTATCATTGGCTGTCTTGTAGGCGATGCTAAAAATTCTTCTTTTCTTGAGTAGATAATTTGAACCGGTTTGCCTGTTTTTATAGAAAGCAAAGCACAAATTGGTTCAAATGGATACATATCGAGTTTACTGCCAAAACCTCCACCAATTACAGGTTGAATAACTCTTATATCAGAAGGGTTCATTTTTAAAGCATGAGCCATATCTCTTTGGTACAAAAACGGCACTTGGGTTGAACTGTAAAGCAATAATTTTCCACTAATTTTATCATATTGTGCGGAAATATTGCTTGTGCCAAGGCAGGCATGTGTAACACGAGGCAAAGTAAATCTTCGCTTAATATGCACTTTGCTTTTGCTTTTTTCTTCTTCGATATTGCCATGTGAATATTTGAACACCTCAGCAATATTTTTGTTATCAAATTTGCCCGAATTAAAACTGTTAATTTTGGGTGAATTTAAATCAAGAGCCTCAAAAGGGTCAAAAATTCCTTTTTTTACTTTGTACTTTACTTTAATTAATTGCAATGCTTTAATAGCAATTTCTTTTGTTTGGGCAGCAACAGCAGCTATTTCATCACGTTCACAGTTTACTTCATTACTTTTAAGTATAGGATGATCGCGTTTATAACCAATATTATTTACATCAATATCTTTTGCTGTAATTATACATTCAACGCCTTTTAGTTTTAAAGCCTTAGAAATGTCAATTTTTTCAATAGTTGCACATGGATGTTCTGTTCGCAAAATTGCACCATAGAGCATATCTTTCAGTTTTATATCATGTCCATAAACAGCTTTTCCACTTGCTCTAATTTTCCCGTCGTGCTTCGGGACAGGTGTCCCAATAACCTTCAATTTATTTAGTTCCCCCATTTTATTAAACTTTTTCTGTAAGCAATTTTTCAGCAGCTTCAATTATTTTAACATATCCTGTACAACGGCAAAGATTACCTTCGAGCCATTTTTTAATTTCTTGATTGGTTGGTGCAATTTTTGTCTTTGCACTTTTATTTTTGCTTATATAATAGTTTTGCAGTGATTTTATAGACATTACCATTCCCGAAGTACAAAAACCACACTGAACTGCACCATTTTCTATTAATGTATTTTGAATAGGGTCAAGTTCACTTTCGTTGTTTACCAAACCTTCGATAGTTGTAATTTCTTTGCCATCGGCATTTACTGCAAGATAAAGGCATGAATTTACTGCTGCACCATTTATCAAAACTGTACAAGCTCCGCATTCACCTTCGTTGCATCCGGGTTTAGTTCCTGTCAAATTCAAATCTTCTCGAAGCACGTCAAGCAATATTGCCGAAGCCTTAACTATAACTTCAACCTTAGTTTGGTTGAGCAAAAAAGATATTTTATATTTATTTGTTCCTTTTATTTTTACCATTTATTTTTATAAAATAAAATTAAATACTTTTTGATTTTTCTACAAAATTATCTATACTCATTCTGAAAATATCTAATGTTTTTTCTTTTCTTTTTCCTTCGATTAAGTTTTTAATAGCTATTTCAATTTTTTCGGCTTTTAGGGGAAAATCAGGTTGTAAAGTTGCTATACCAAGCAAGTATATATTGTAATTAACAGCTTCGATTGTTTCCGGAAATTTTTCAATAAAATATACCTTTTTGCAATTTTTTTTCAAATACTCTGAAAATTTTAAAACATCAGGGTATTCAGCCATTTGAGCATTTACTGAATAAGGCATTATTCTATAATTCCCGAAAACTACGCAACTTTTCTTGTGTAAATACTGCAAGCATCTTTGAGTTTCTAAAGGTTCAAGTCCAATTAAAAAATCTACTCCTGCATTTTTGATAAATCCTGTGCAATTTTTCCCAAAACCTATACCTGCTGTAACTATACCTCCTCTTTGCGATAACCCGTGTATTTCACTTATGCTTACATCAATTTCAGAAATTAACGCTGCCTCGGCAATTATGTTTGTAAGATACACTATTCCCTGACCTCCAACACCGGCTATTAATAACTTTTTGTTTTTCTGCATCAAATCAAAATTTGCTTACTACTTTCATTTTCTATTTCAGTGACCCAACTTATAGCATTATTAGGACATACATCTATGCACAAGCCGCATAATGTACATCTTGTTAAATCAATTTGCACCTTTCCATTAACTTTTACCATTGCAGGGCAACCAAAATTATCAATACAATGATTGCATTTTTGACAAGATTGAAAAAGGTCGTAATTTTCAAGCTGGGTTTTATCTATGCCCACAATTTCATTATTTGTTCTAAACTCAGGTATATTGGTATTGTTTAACCTTTTTAATGCTAAATTACCTTCGTAATCAAAAGTGTAATTTTCGAGTAATTTTCTTACTTCTACCGCTGCTTTTTTGCCTGAAGCTATTGCTCCAATAAGGCTCATATTGTTTCCCTGACATATATCACCCGCTACAAACACATTTTTGATTTTTGTTTTAGTATTATTATTAATAATTTTACCATTCTCGTCAACTTTAATTGAAGTGCCGAAATCTACTGTGCTATCGCCTATTTGGCCTATTGCTGTTATAACGTAATCACATATAAAATCTTGATTAAACTTATCTTTATTATCAAAATTAAATAATGATATTTTTAATCTGTCGTTGCTCAGTTTTTCAATATTATTTACATAACTGCAATTTATTATTTCTATCCCCTCAAGTATTGCATGGTTAATTTCTTCGGCAAATGCAGGCATATTTTTTTCGGTTTCAATACAAGTGATTACAACTTTGTTTTGCGGATCGAGCTTTTTTGCAGCACGTGCAGCATCTATTGCACTATTTCCGCCTCCTATTACCAATATTGACGAATTTGGTTTTAATTGACATGTACCTTCATTAAAATTTTTAAGAAAATCTAAATTTGACAACCTGTTTCTTTCAGGAATAAAATCTTCTACCAAATCTAACTTTTTAGCAATAGGTAGCCCTGTTGAAATGATTGTTGAATCAAAATTTTCGGCAATGTTTTCAAAACTTATATCAACTCCAATTTTAGTGTTAAAAATAAACTCTACTCCCATTTTTTCAAGTTGCATGGCTTCGTATTCAAATCCTTTTTTATCCATCCTAAAACTCGGAATAGCCGATGTTATCATACCTCCAACTTTATTATCTTTTTCGAAAATTGAAATTTTATATCCTTGCTGTACCAAATCATAAGCTGCACTTAATCCTGCCGGTCCGGCACCTATAATTGCAACACATTTATTTTTTGATTGAGCATTTTTTGCTCTTTTAATTGGCTCTGTAAAATCGTAAAAGTTATCATCAATTGCCGAAACTGATTTTTTGAGCAGTTTTATAGGTATAAAATTATTTTTTTCAGAAAACAGTTCGCATGGGCGATGGCAAACATCTCCGCAAGTACGTGCAAACAACATTTTATCTCTTACAATTTCAACGGCTTCTTTGTAGCTTCCTTCTAATATTGAATTGAAAAAACCATGATTGCAAATATTTGCAGGGCAAAGCTGTGCCTCGCCTTGAATATGGTTTTTTGCCATTATTTTAGATTTTGCTCTGGAAAGATTATTTTTAGGAGTATAACATCTGGAGCAAGTTATTGAGACATCATCGTGATTGGCACAAGTATTACATTTTTCAGGGTCAACTTTTATTACTCTTTTTGTGTTTACTCCAACTTTGAATTCTGGCAAATAAATACATGGTGCTTTTGATACAATAACCGATACTCCCTTGTGATTTATTGCTTTTTCAACTTTTTCGTAGCTTTCGCGAATGTTGTAAGGGTTTATTACTTCAACTACTTCTATTCCTAAACCTTTTAAAACAGGCGGAATATCAATCTCTTTGTATTTGGGTATATGTGAAGAACCCGGATTATCTTGTTGTCCGGTCATTCCAATTGTGCGATTGTCAAAAATAATTACAAGTATATTTGCCCTTGTGTAAACTGCATTAACAAGCGATGTAAGCCCTGAATGAAAAAATGTTCCATCACCGAGCAATGCTACAACCTTTTTATCTTTATCAGAATCGTGAAATGATTCATAAAGACCTTGTGCCATAGAAATACTCATGCCCATGTGATTTATTGTATCCATCATTTTTAATGGCGGCAGAGCACCAAGTCCAAAACATCCAATATCACCGCACATTATAAGTTCGCTTTGTTCACGGGGTATTGCAAGTTTCAAAAGGTAAAAAGTTGCTCTGTGAGGGCATCCTGAACAAAGAGCCGGAGGACGAGGGGGAAGTTGATTTAAAAAATCATTATAATTTTCAATTGGCAAATTTTCATTTTCATGACTTTTGATTTCTGCAAATTCAATTATTGCTTTCGAAATTATTTCAAGCGAAAATTCACCTGTCGGTAAAATTGTAGAAAAACCTTTGCCTTTTACATTAATTTTAAGATTATTTTTTTGAATAATGTTCCTAAGCTGGTTTTCGATAAATGGATCAAGCTCTTCAAGTATCAATAATTTTGTGAATTTGTCTTTTAAAATTTCAACAATTTCTTTTTCGGGAAATGGAAATATTAAGCCAATTTCAAAAAGACAAACATCGTTTTCTAATTTTAAGTCAGAAATTATTTCTTGAGCATAAGAAGTAGCCACACCGCTTGTAACAATGGCTATTTTAGCTGTTTTGCAATTAAAATGTTCTACAATATTTTTTCTAAAAAGTTTATTAATTACATCTGAGTTTAATTTATTCAATAGTCTTGTGTGTGCTGTTGCAGTTCTTGCCGGTATATTAATATGTTCGGGTAATCTTTCAAAATTAGCATTTCTGTTTTTTTCATTTATTTCGCCATAATGAACAGTTGACCGAGTATGCGAAACTCTTGTCGTGGTACGCACTATTACCGGTAGTTTTATCAATTCTGACAATTCGAAAGCTTGTTTTACCATTTTATAAGCTTCGGAAGGAGTAGATGGGTTAAAAACCGGTACATTTGCCATAGGTCCCCAGTATCTCGAATCTTGTTCGTTTGAACTTGAGTGACAACCGGGGTCATCACAAACTATAACAACTAATGGTCCGCCAATGGTTTGATATGTTACAGACATGAGTGGGTCGCTAGCTACATTCATTCCTACATTTTTCATAACACACATTGCACTTTTGTTTCCTATTGAATAGGCAATAGCCTTTTCCATAGCTATTTTTTCATTGATGCTGTATTCGAAATAAATCTTGTTAGTAGTTATTTCGGGATATTGCATTTGATATTCTGCCTTGTGCTGAAAATTGTAAATATGATCAAAAATTTCAGAAATTTCTGTTGATGGTGTGCCCGGGTACGAAAACACTCCGTTTACTCCGGCTTCAACTGCAGCCCTTACTATCGCTTCGTTTCCCATAACACAAGTTTTTAATTGGTTGGGATACGAAGAGATAATATTTATTGTTCTATTTAACATATTATATCAAATTATAAAATTTGCCTTCATTTGTTCTATTTCATTTGTTTTAAAATTTGCTTCACTCAAAATTTTATTATTGTGTTCTCCAAGCCTGGGAGCACACTTCAATCTATTTTCATTATTTTTTAAAAATTCAGTTTCAACTGCCGGCGGAAACAACTTTACTTCAGCACCGCCAGGCATTGTAGATTTTAACATTTCATTTGATATAAAACTTAATGATGAAACATCTTTGATAGAATTTACTGGAGCCACTGATAAATTAATACTTTTGCATAATGCAACAAATTCTTCGGTTGAGTATTTTTTTGAAATTTCTCCAATTTCTATATAAATAATATCTTTTTCATTCATTCGCCCTTCGTTTGTAATTCTTGATTTTTTATACAAACTCTCAAAACCATTTAGTTTACAAAATTTAGCCCATTGGCTATCGTTTCCTATAGCTAAATAAACCATTGAGTCAATTGTAGGATAAACATTGCATGGTATAAAACTGCGGTGTTCATTACCACTTCGTTTAAAAAGTTCGCTATCAGATTTTACAAAACTAAGTTGAGGCAATGCTGTAATTAACCAACTTGCTGCACATTGAGCCATAGAAATAAAAATTTCTTTGCCTTTGCCGGTTTTTTGTTTCTCATATAAAGCTAATAAAACTTGTGTAAATGCTTCATCTCCCGATTTCAAATCAATTATAGGAATACCGCATGGTACAGGATTGCCATTTGTTTCGCCTGTTAAATATGTAAAACCCATCAATGCTTGCAATGCAGGGTCATAGCCTGCTGCTTCGGGGTACTCAGGTCCCATTGCCGAAATTGAACACCAAATAATTTCAGGATTTGCTTTTTTCAAAGTTTCGTAGTCTATCCCCAATTGTTTGTACCTTTTGGGCATGGTATTGCATAAAAAAACATCAACCTTTAGTTCCTTTATCAAATCTAAAAGCAAGTTCTGCCCTTCTAATGTTTTCAGATTTATTGTTATTGCTTCTTTACCCAAATTTGGAGCAATATAGTAAGAATGTAAATCATTATATCCTAAATCTGCCCCAATATACCTGTTAGGATCGCCTGGATTACCTCCTACTTTATCGGGGGGTGATTCAATTCTTATTACTCTCCAGCCCAAATGCACCATACGCTGTGTAGCAAAGGGTAATGCCAAAGCCTGCTCGAGACTGAATATGGTAAGTTTTTTTTCCATTAAAAAAATATGGGTTCTTTAAATTCTCCGTAAACTTCTTTTAAAGCTTTAACAATTTCGCCAACAGTACAATACTCTTTTACTGCCACAACAATTGAATACATCAAATTTTTATCTGCTTTTGCATCTCTCTTAATGTTTTCAAGACATTCGTCAACTTTTGATTGGTTTCTGCTGTTTTTAATTTTTTTAAGCTTTTCTATCTGCTCATCAGCAGCCTTTTGATTATATGGATGAAATTCAACTTCTCTTACATCTTCTTTTCTTGTAAAAATATTAACTCCAACTTTAGGTATTACACCTTTTTGCATACCCATTTCTCTTTCATAGGCTTGTTTTGCGACAGATTCCTGAATTTTTCCATTTGCCACTGCATTTACAATACCATCCCATTTTTCTACAGTTTTCATCTCTTCTTTTATTTCTTTTTCAAAGCGATCTGTCATTGCTTCAACGTAATAAGAACCTCCGAGAGGGTCAACTGTATCGCATATTCCCATTTCGTGTATCATTATTTGCATTGTTCTTAACGAAATTTCTGCTGAATGTTCTGTAGGAATAGTATATGCTTCGTCATAACTGCACAAAGCCATTGTTTGTGTACCCGATAATGCACTAATCAATGCGTAATAAGCACTTCTGATTATATTATTTTCAGGTTGTTCTTTTGTAAGCCCGCCACCGCCGCCGCCGGCAATCATTCTTAGCCAACATGATGAATCTTTTTTGGCTCCGTATTCTTCTCTAATAATTTTAGCCCAAAGCCTTCTTCCACCTCTGAATTTTGCTATTTGCTCAAACAAATTTCCATAAATATCAAAATTGAAAGATAAACGAGAAGCAAAATCGTCAATTGTAATTCCGCGTTTAAGTGCCCCGTCAGTATAAGCTTTTGCTATGCAAAAGGCATAAGCCATTTCTTGAACAGGATTAGCACCACTTTCGCGAATATGATATCCGCATACACTCACAGGGCTGTATTTTGGAACGTGCTTGGCACAATACTCTATAGTATCTACTACAAGTTTTACTGACGTATCAACTGGAAATATCCAAGTGCCTCTTCCTATAAATTCTTTTAATATATCGTTTTGTGCTGTACCCCTAAGAGTAGAAATATCAAAACCTCTTTTTTCTGCCATAGCAATGTACATAGCTATAAGTATAATTGCAGTACCGTTTATTGTGAGTGAAACTGTAATTTTATCGAGGTCAATATTTTTAAATGCAATTTCAAAATCGTCTAAAGTATCAATAGACATACCCACTCTACCTACCTCACCAAATGCTTTTGGGTCGTCAGAGTCTAAGCCGCATTGTGTAGGTAAATCAAAAGCTACGTTTAGCCCGGTTTGTCCGTTTTTTATAAGAAAATGAAATCTTTCGTTTGTTTCTTCGGGCGAAGCAAAACCTGCGTATTGTCTTATAGTAAAAGGTTTGTTTCTATACATAGTGGGGTGTATTCCTCTAGTAAACGGATACTCGCCAGGCATTTCGTTTTGCAAATTACCGATATTTAGATCTTCAGATGTATAAACCGGATTAACTTCAAAACCTGATTCTAAATATACAGGTTTTACATTTAATTCAATTGCCGTTTTACCCTTTGTACTTGCCATTTTTTTATTTCAATTTTTTAAAATATTCAATTACTTCGTTAACTTTTGTACCTGTAACAAAAGCATTTGAAGCTCCTTTTTTTATAAGACTTGCAATATCTTTTGCCGGTATATTTCCACCCACAACCCATGGAATATTAAGTTTTCGCTTTTTTATTTCATCGTTCATTTTTTCGGCAATAATTAGGTGTGTGCCCGAGAGTATTGAAAGTCCGATTATATCTGCATTAACTTTCACTGCCATTTCAGCAATTTCTTCAACACTTTTTCTTAGCCCTGTATAAAAAACTTCGAAGCCTGCTTCTTTTAATCCATGTGCCAATACTTTCACTCCTACATCGTGCCCGTCTAACCCGGGTTTGCTCAACAATACTTTCATTTTATATCAATTAATAATTTTCATTACTTAAAACTATGACCGAAGCTATTGCACCTGGACCACCAATATTATGTGTAAGCCCTCTTTTTGCACCTTGCACTTGCCTTTGTCCTGCTTTGTTTCTCAAATGGGATACTACTTCGGTAACCATTCTAATTCCTGTTGCTCCCACAGGATGTCCGCATGACAATAAACCTCCACTCACATTTACCGGTATTTTCCCGCCCAATTGAGTGTCTTTGCCTCTAATTAAATATTTTGATTCGCCTTGTTTGCACAAACCCAAGTCTTCGTAAGTAATTAATTCTACAATTGAAAAGCAATCGTGCAATTCAATCAAATCAATTTCTTCAATCGGATTTGTAATACCTGCTTGTTTATAAGCTTTTGCTGCTGCAACTCTTGTAGCTTCAAAAGACAAAAAATCATGATTTGTGTCAAAAAATGGCAAATCCCAACCTGTTGAAATTGATAATCCTATACCTTTTATAAAAATTGGATTTTGTTTGCTTTTGTCAACATCATCAGCCCTTACCATAATTACACAAGCTGCTCCATCGGTTGTGGGGCAACTATCCATAACTGTTAGCGGATCGGCTACTACTGGCGAATTCATAACTTCCTGCAAACTGCAAGCCTTACGGTGATGTGCGTTTTCATTTAATGAACCATGAAAATGATTTTTTACAGAAATACCGGCAATATCATCTTGTTTTAATCCATACTCATACATCATTCTTTTGGCATATACAGAGAAAGTACCTGCGGCAGTAAAACCTTTTTGCAAAAATGGATGACCATATTCTACCATCATTTTAACAATGCTATCTTGAGGCTGCCTGTCGCGTAATTTTTCTACTCCAAGAGCCATTGCAACATCGCATTCGCCAGCTCTTAGTGAGTTTACAGCATTTCTAACAGCATCGGCTCCTGATGCGCAAAAATTTGAGACTCTTGTAACAGGAATGTTGTACATTGTAAGTGGTTCACATAAATCCATTCCACTTCTTCCTTTAAAAACTCCTATTTCGGGAAATGCAGTTGAAAGCCATGCTGCACCAATTTCATCAATATCAATTTTTGCATCAGCAATTGCCTGCATTGCAGCATCGCGAACTAAATCATCGTAACTTTTGTGAAATAACTCACCAAATTTTGTAACTCCGATACCTATTATTGCAATGTCTTTCATTTTTTTACTATTGCTTTTAAGAAATAATCAGGGTTTGAATCGAACTCTGTCATTTTTCTCAATACCAACTTCACTTCGCTTCCAATTTCTATTTTGTTATCTTCGGGGTACATGCAATCAGTTTGCTGTAATGTAATTCTGCCTCCGTTTTTCATGTTTGCTACTATCATTGTTACAGGAGGAAAAGTAGCAGGAAAATAATGTTCGCTGGTAAATGTATAAACTTTACCATTTTCTGAAATCTTAGTTTTAATAAAGTTTTCAGATTTGCATTTTTTGCAACGTTGTGTTTTTATTAAATAAATTGTTTGGCAAGCATTGCACTTCGTCCCTTCAAGCCTTATAAATGAATCTTTCTCCCTATTATTCATCATTTCGGAACTAAATATATCAACTGACTTGTATTTTGCCGAATTAAAATTTCCTGATTTGCGAAGCTTAAGAAAATCTTGATAAGTCTTGATTTTTTCAAAATTTTCGAGTTTTCTCTTTAATATGGTTTTATTTGTGAAGTCTTTTAAATTTATATAAAGCACATTAGAACCATTTGAATAATCTATGAGTAAAATATTTTTAGTTTGGTTTTCTATTTCGCTTATTAGCCGAAAAAATGCACTTGCAACGCCTGTGTTTCCAATACTTGGCGAAATTGCATCAACCGAAAATTGATTTTCATTAAACCCTGATTTTGCAAATACAGGAATTGCCATTTTAAAGTATTTTGAGTTTAAAATATTTTTTTCTGTTTCGCCAATATATTTTTGAACTTTGGCTGATACAGCAATCATATTTTTTTTAAAACCTTCATCCCTTATGTATCTTGGGTCGTATTTTACTTCGTTGTTTTTATATGTAAATTCTTCTGCTATAAACGAACTTACATGAAAAGTATCTTTTATTTCGGCTATTCCTTTTTCATCAGAAACAGTAATTGCACAAGCCCCATGTCCGAAATTAGTTGATATTTCTTCGCCAATTGATGAATAACGAACATCTGTAGCAATAATTAAAATATTAGAGTTTTTACCGGAATTAACTAATTGATGTGCCACTAAAATTGCATCAGTACCGCTTCTGTCGGTACCAATAAAATCGAGTGAAAAATTAATATTTTTCAAACCGAGCAAATCTGCAATAAAAGTTGCATGATATCTGTTTTTGAAAACAGGCGATGTGGTTGCAAAAAATATTGCATCAATTTTATTTTCATCTCCATTTATACATTCTTTTGCAGCTTGAAAAGCAAGAGTTATAATATCTTCATCAGAAAAGCATACAGCTTTGGAAAAGCTTTTATTGCCATTGATGTTTAAGACAGAATCATCAACTCTGAAATGTGGTAATGAAACTCCGTATGATTTTATAAAACTCATAATCCAAGCTCTTTTGCAATATTTATTTTTAAAATTTCTGATGTACCTCCTCCAATCAATGTAAACCTTGAATCTCTGAGGTATCGCTCAATATTGTATTCAACAGCATAACCATAAGATGCAAGTACTCTCGAAGCTTCATCGCATACATTTACTGACATTTCGGAGCAATAGAGTTTTGCAATCATAGCTTCTTTTTGGCGTGGTAAATTATTATCACTCAAATATGCAGCATACATCAGGTATTTTTTTGCCATTTCAATTTGCACAGCCATATCAGCTATTTTCATTTGCACTGCTTGAAATTTGCCAATTGGTTTTCCAAACTGTACTCTGGTTTTTGCATATTCAAGTGCTTCTTCATAGGCTGCAACAGCTACACCAATAGCAAGTGCTGCAGTCATTATTCTTATTTCTGCAAGTATTTCTTTAAGGCATTTAGTACCTTCGCCAATATTACCAAGTAAATAATTTTTTGGTAAAAAAACATCGTTAAAGCCAACTTCGCTGGTAATTGATGCTCTAACTCCCATTTTTTCAATACTTTTACCTATTAAAACTCCTTGCAAATCAGTGGGAACAAAAAATATTGAAAGTTGTTCGTGATTATCAGTTCGGGCAAGAACTGTAAAAAAATCAGCAACAGGGGCAGACGTTACCCAAGTTTTTTGACCATTTAATAAAAAACCATCTTCCAATACTTTTGCAGTAGTTTTTATATTCATCAAATCGCTACCGGCATTGGGTTCTGTCATGCAAATACCTCCAATTTTATTGCCTTTGATAGCTTCGGAAAAATAGTTTTTTATTATTTCGTCGTTTCCAAAACGGTATAGAAAATAAGTCCCCATTAGCGATTGCATTGTACAAGCCGCAGCAACAGAAAGCGAACCTCTTGATAATTCAATAACAGCAAGTGAATATGAAACTATGTCAAGTCCTGTTCCGCCAACTTCTTCGGGGTACCTCATTCCAAAAAATCCCAAATCACCAATTTCTTTGAATAGTTGATGTGGAAATGACTTATTAATGTCAATTTCCATTGCTTGTGGCTTTATTCTATTATCAGAAAAATTGCGAAATGTTTGCTGTATTTCTTTTTGTATGTCAGTGAGTTCAAAATTCATTTTTTTTTCAAATTACTGCCATAGCTTCTATTTCAATCAATGCAGGGTGGTCAAGCAAATCAACAACAAAAATCATACTCATACATGGATAATGATAGCCCATAATTTCTTTCCAAATTTTTCCAAGTTCTTTACGCGAAGCCAGATACTGCTCTCTGTCTTTACAAAAACATGTCATTTTACAAATGTCGGTAATGTTGCCACCGGCTTTTTCTACTATTGCTTTTATATTTTTTAATGCTTGCTCAAATTGCGGGACAAGGTTTTCACTTGCAAATTTTTCTTCAGAGTTCCAACCTACTTGTCCGGCCATAAACAGTACCCTGCCTTCTTTTGCAAGTATTCCGTTTGAGTAGCCTTTGGGCATAACCCAACCATCGGGTAATATAATTTCATGCTTCATTTTAATTTGTAAATTTCTTTTGCTGCCTTTTTCGAAATATATTCATTTTTTAAGTCATTTTTAACTTTATCTCTATCTCTTTCTTCGGGTTTTCCGTAACCACCGCCTCCTCCTGCTATTTGTCTGTAAATTGTACCTTCTCCTATTCCTGCAACTATATCTTTGCTCATAGGAATTTGTTTTTTACCGTTTTTAAATTTTAATTCAATTTTGTTTAATACGCTTCCTTTCCCTCCAAATAAGCCATAGTTTGCTTCTACATCACCATCACCAAAAACAACCATTGTTGTATCATCACCTCTGAGCAAAATTTCGGTAATTGTACCAAGCCCTCCTCTCCATTTTCCTGCACCACCCGAATCTTTAAGCAACTCGTGTTTTAATATTAAATGAGGCGTTTGTTGTTCGTACATTTCGTAATCCTGGTCAAGTACACCACCTGATGCGTCAATCATGCCTATATGGTCGTATCCATCGTCACCTTTCATAGCTCCACTACCTCCTTTTAATCCCAAAAAACAAATATCAACGTATTTTTTACCCGTTTTAGGATGATTTCCTGTAAAAAGTGAACATAACAGATGATTCCATCCTGCTGTTATCCTATCGGGCACAGCCGGACCTAAGGCTTTGAAAATAGCATCAGCTACTTGAGGGCAAAGGTGGTTTCCAAATGTTGTTGCTGCCGGATAAGAGGCATTTAAAATTGTGCCTTGCGGTACAATGTAATTTAGTGGTTTTATCATACCTTCATTGTGCGGTATGTTGGGATTTACCATTTGAAGAAAAGTTAAAGTAATTGCAGAACAAGTAGAAGTATAAATTCCATTTACAAAACCTTTTGTTTGAGGTGATGATTTAGAAAAATCAAATGTTATATCTTCATTTTTTACTGTAATTTTAGCTTTAATTGGAAATTTACTGCCTTTGTTTTTACCATCATAATAAACCATACTGCTTCCTTCATAAATTCCATCAGGTATAGATTTTATTTCGGCACGCATCATTTTTTCGGTTGAATCAAATAATGCTTGTTTGTGCAATTCAAAAGTGTTTAAACCATATTTTGATACAAAAGCTTCAAGTCTTCTTTCGCCAAGTGTACAAGCTCCTATTTGTGCTTTTATATCTTCCTGAACCATTTGAAGACGAATGTTTGCAAAAATCAAGTTCCAAACATCTTTTCTAAGTTTTCCTTTTTCGTAAAGTTTTACAGCAGGTATTCTCAATGCTTCTTGCCAAACTTCGGTTGCATTAGGATTGTACCCTCCCTGTACAGCTCCGCCAATATCAGCTTGATGACCTTTGGCTGCAGCCCAGCCTACAAGTGTGTTTTCAAAAAATATTGGTTTAAATATTGCAACATCATTATTTTGGTTACCCATACTAAACACATCATTATGGATTATTACATCACCTTGATAAATTTCGCTTCCGTATTGCTTTAAAATTTCTTTACAGACAGGACCAAGCGAAAAAGAAAGTATTGGTAAATTTTCGGTTTGCTCAAGCATCAGGCCTTTTGCATCATATAGCCCGGTTACAAAATCTTTTGCTTCGCAAAGTATTGGTGAGCGTGTTGTTTTTGTAAGCGATATGCTCATTTCGTCTGTTATTGACTTAAAAGCTCTTTGAAAAATAGAAACCAAAATTTTGTCAACTTCTTTCTTCATAATCTTCAATTTAAACGTTTATTGTTCATTTTTATAATACTTTGAGAATTTATCTTGTTTTTATCAAAAATTATAAACGAACCTAATTTATCAACTAAGCAATTATAAGTGCTGCTTACAAAAACAGATGTTGTAATTTTTTCAATTATACAAGGTCCTTCTATCAAACAGCCGTAAATTGGTAAATCACCGTCGTAAACAGGTACTTTTTTAAAAGTGTTGGTTTCGGGAATATATACTTCTCTATTGTGTTTTACAGCTTTCTTAGCTTCAATACTTTTTACATCAGCCGATAGAAAATTTGGTTTTTCAATTTTTCCAATTACTCTCAGCCTTATATTTATCAATTCCATTTCAGTTCCTTCATCTTTTAGTGAATAGCCAAACTGTCGGTTATGTTCATTGTGAAATAATTCGAATATTTTTTCGGTATTAAAGTCTAAAACATCTTTCCACTCAACAGGTAAGGGCACTTCGTGATATTGTCCTACATAACGCATATCTAAGGTAGGATGAAATGTAATTCGGTCTTTGGCTACTCCTTCTTCTATTAAAATATCAAAACCTTCATTTTTCATTTCATTAAAAAGAGTAATAAATTTTTTAGGGTCAATTTTGTCGAAAGTTGAATAATATGATTTAAGATAATCGTGTTTTAAATCTCCCAACAACATACCTGCCGCACAAAATATTGATGAAACATTGGGCACTACAAACATTGGAATTTCTAATTCTTTACAAATTTCGGAAGAGTGTATAGAACCTGCTCCGCCGGCAACAATAAATAAAAATTCTCTTGGGTCATAGCCTCTTTCTACAGAAATTTGCCTAACTCCCTGTGCCATATTGCTATTTATAATTTTAAACATTCCGGCAGCAGTTTCATTTACTGATAAACCGAGTTTTGAAGCGAGTTTGTTTTTAATAGCATTTTCGGCTTTTGTTTTGTTTAGTTTAAGTTTCCCGCCTGCAAAAAATTCGGGATTAAGATAGCCCAAAATCAAATCTGCATCGGTACAAGCAGGTTGTTCGCCACCTCTGTCGTAGCTTACAGGTCCCGGTAGCGAACCTGCACTTTGAGGTCCCATTCGCAATAAACCTCCGTTATCTATCCACCCAATGCTACCTCCGCCTGCACCTATTGTAATAATATCAAGCGAAGGCAAAGCAATACGGTATCTGTTAATAGAACCTTCGGTGCCTGTAACGCACTGGTTGTCTATTATCAGTGCTGCATCAAAACTTGTTCCTCCCATATCTACAGTAATGCAGTTTTTATAACCTAACATCTCAGAATAAAACGCTCCGGCCGTAGGTGCGGCTGCAGGACCAGAAAGCACCGTAACTGCCGGATTTTTCATAACATGCTCAGGCAAAACAACACCTCCATTAGATTGCATAATTAACAATGTACCTTTAAAATTAACTGAATTTAGCTTTTGTTTCAGATTGTCTAAATATTTTGAAACTATTGGTCCAACAAAAGCACTTACAGCGGTTGTACTTACTCTTTCGTAAAATCTAATAGAAGGCAAAACCTCAAAAGAACCAACAACAAACGTATTTTTAAGTTGTTTTTTAAGTATCGAAACAGCTTTTTTTTCATGTTCATTGTTTTTGAATGAATTCATGAAGCAAACAACTACAGATTCAATGTGTTCTTTAGTTAATTTTTTGATAATTTTATGCAATTCTTCTTCATTTATCTTGTTTAGAATTTTTCCTTCGGCATCAATTCTTTCATCTAAAGTAAATCTTAAATGACGGGGAACAAGCGGAACAACATTTTTATAATGATTGTTGTATTGTTCTTCTCTAATTCCTCTTCTCATTTCAAGAGCATCTCTGAAACCTTTGGTTGTAATTAATGCAGTTTTAGCACCTTTTAAAGTGAGCAAAGCATTTGTAGCTACAGTAGTTCCATGTACAATTGTATCAATTGATTCAATAAATTTTTGAAGAGTGATATTTTTCATCTGGGCTATTTCATTAAGCCCGTTTAAAAATCCAATTGAGGGGTCTAATGGTGTAGAAAGCGTTTTATGAACAATAGTTTCACCATTGTGTGATACAGCAATTAAATCTGTGAATGTGCCACCAATATCAATTCCTACTTTGTATTTCTTCAACTTAAATTATTTAAAAAACAGCTCTTAAAATATCAATATTATTAATAAATTAAGAGCTGTGTATTGTTATTCTTTAACTTGGTATTGGTGTATTTAACTCTTTCAAATTAGCATACAATTCTTCATCGGTAAAATGATGATCTGCTAATTTTCCTTCAAAATAATCCTGATATGCACTCATATCAAAATATCCATGTCCACATAGGTTGAACAAAATAGTTTTTGATACACCTTCTTCTTTTGCTCTGTTCACTTCTCTAATCACGTTTGCAATTCCATGTGTAGCTTCGGGTGCAGGTAAAATACCCTCAGCTTTTGCAAATTTCACACCTGCATCAAAGCATTCTTTTTGCTGATATGCTTGAGCTTCTATGATTTTATCTTTTAATAACTGGCTTACAATTGCTCCTGCTCCGTGATATCTTAATCCTCCTGCATGAATTGGCGCCGGCATAAAAGTATGGCCTAATGTGTACATTGGCAGCAATGGTGTCATACCTACTGTATCGCCAAAGTCGTATCTGAATTGTCCTTTTGTCAATTTTGGACAAGATGCCGGTTCGCTGGCAATACATCTAACATTTTTACCTGAAGTTAATTTATGTCTTAAAAATGGAAATGAAATACCGGCAAAATTAGACCCTCCGCCAAATGGAGCAATAACTATATCAGGAAAATCGCCTGCAATTTCAAATTGTTTTTCGGCTTCAAGCCCTATAATAGTTTGGTGCATCAAAACATGATTTAATACACTACCGAGAGAATATTTTGTAGTATCGCTTGTGGCTGCAACTTCTACTGCTTCAGATATTGCAATTCCGAGACTACCATTTGAATCGGGATTTGAGGCAAGAATAGTTCTGCCTGCATTTGTTCTATCGCTTGGAGAAGCTATTACAGTTGCCCCCCATGTATTCATGAGAAGTTTTCTATATGGTTTTTGATTATAACTAATTTTAACCATATAAACCTCACATTCCAAACCAAAAAGCTGACAAGCAAAACTCAAAGCACTTCCCCATTGCCCTGCACCTGTTTCGGTACTTATTTTTTTTACACCTTCCATTTTGTTGTAATATGCTTGTGGAACAGCAGTATTGGGTTTGTGCGAGCCTGATGGACTATTTCCTTCGTACTTGTAATAAATTTTGCAATTTGTGTTAAGCATTTTTTCAAGTCCATAAGCTCTGTAAAGCGGTGAAGGACGCCAAATTTTGTAAATTTCCCTTACTTCTTCGGGTATATCAACCCACCTATCTTGCGAAACTTCTTGTTTGATTAATTCCATTGGAAACAATGGAGCCAGGTCATGCGGTCCGATAGGTTGCATTGTTCCGGGGTGAAGTGGAGGTAATGTCGGGGTGGGCATGTCTGCCTGAATGTTGTACCACTGATGAGGAATGTCCTTTTCAGATAAGTAAGTTTTTTTAACTTTTTCCATAATATTGTGTGATTAAATTTTTATAATTCATTTAATACTTTATTTATTTATAAAATTTGCTTTTGCTCTTGGTCCGTTTGTTTTAAAGTTGTTTAAGCCTATTTTCATATCTTCGGTATTCAAGCATTCGCCAAACATTTTCGATTCAAAATCAAGTCCTTGTTCAAGCGTCATTTTTGAACCTTCGTAAATTGATTTTATAATTATTTCATCAATTTTTTTACTCAAATGCCCTATTTCAATATTTTCTGGTTTTTCGCCATTGTAAAATGGTTTTTTTTCAATTTTTACAACTTCTACTTCTCGATTTGCTATTTTTAATGCCAAATCAATTGATTCATCTATTAAATTATCTGCTTCTTTATAAATATAACCAATTTCTAAAGCCTCTTTTGAAGATACATTTCTTGCGGTTCTCAATATTTCTGCCGCTTTTGCAATTCCAATCAAACGCGGTAATCGTTGGGTGCCTCCTGCTCCAGGAATAAAACCAAGATTAACTTCGGGCTGACACATCAGCACAGGTAATCCTTTTTTAGCAATTCTGGCTGTACAAGCCATTGCAAGCTCGTTTCCACCTCCAAATGCAAAACCATTTAATGCACAAATCACAGGTTTTGAATAATTTTCAATGTAATTTAAAACTGCTTGAAATGTGTGAGAATTATTATATCCTTCTTCGGGAGTCTTAAGTGATGAAAGCATATTTAAATCGGCACCCGATACAAAGGCTTTTACACCAAAAGAAGTTATTACTACCGCTTTTACATTATTATTGTCTTTGTTTTTTTCAAGCACATTTTTTATTTGATCAAGTACTTCAAGATTTAGTGCATTAAGCACTTTAGGCCTCCTGATGGTGATTATTAAAACTTCATTTTTTACTTTGTAAATAATATCTGAAAGTTTCCAACCGCCTTCAGTATTTGCCTGGTTTAAAATTTGAGGAAATTTGAATTCGGGATTGTTGAAACAATAGCTTTTTACCCAGTCGTAAACATAACCGATTCCAATGCTGTTCATAAATGAAAACGGAGGTTTTATAACTAACGACAATTCGCAAGCCATGTTCAAATCATCAATATTTACAATACCCGAATCAAGTATAAATGATGCTAATGCAAAATATGAACTTTGAAATTCTTTTATTAACTTTTCTTCTTTTTCAACAGGTATATCAATTATTTCGCCTCTTTGGGCAGTTTCCCATTTTTCTTTGTTTATAGCTTTTTCTTTTAAAATTTCGGGAGTTTTAAACCATGGCATTACGAGGTTGCCCATTTCGTCTAAACCATGTGCAGTAATTGGGTTTCCTCCTGTAAGATTTAATGCTGTAAAAGGTCCTACTCCCAATCCCAGTGCTTTTACCGCTGCCGTATCAATTTCTTTTACAGTACCCATGCCTTTTTCAAGACATCTGATAGCTGTTTGGCATATTCCTTCAAAAATTGGATCAATTGCATAACCATAAGAACTTTTAACTTTTATTGGCACTTTTCCTATGTTTTCATAAAATTTCAATAGATTTTCAACAAGTTTTTCATCGGTGTTTTCGCTTGGTACTATTTCTACAACAGGATTTATTTCGGCAGGAAAAAAATAATGAGCCACAAGACAACGCTGTTGGTTTTTTATATTTCTAAAAATTACTTCGGGCTGCATGTGCGATGAGTTTGACAAATAAATACACTCTGAATCAGTAAGTATTTCAACTTGCCTGAAAATTTTATCTTTAATGTTTTCGTCTTCTGTTGCTGCTTCTATTATCAATTGCGAACCTTTAATATTTTCATAGTTGTCTGAAAATATAAGAGATGATTTCATCTTTTCGGCTAATTGTGGTTTGAAAGCACCGGTTTCTACACCTTTTTGTATTTTCTTATTAACTTTTTCTTTTGCATTTTCTAAAGCCTGTGGTGAAATATCTATTACATTTACTGTAACATCAAAGGCTGACAGTGTTTTTGAAAAGTGAAGTGCAATATCAGGACCTATTTGCCCTGCACCAATAACCGATATTTTTGAAATATTAAAATTGAATGAATTATACGACATTTTTATTAATTGTTCTATCGAACAAAAGTATTTTTACATAAGAAATATTTTAATGATTATTGTCATGTATCAATAAAATAAAGGCATTTAATAAAATTAAACCGAAATGTTTATAAAATAAAGATTTTGAAATTTATAATTTTATACACCTCATGATTATTTTTGCAAAAACATTTTATTAATGATTTCATTTGACAAAACAGAAAACCAAATATTAATTGGCGAAACCGTAAGAGATTTTGCAGAAAAAAATATAAGACCATTTGTAATGGAATGGGATGAAAATCAAAAATTACCACTTGATTTATTTAATAAAATGGGCGAATTGGGTTTAATGGGAATTTTAGTACCCGAAAAGCTTGGTGGAGCCGGATTAAGTTATTTCGAATATGTTACTGCAGTAGTAGAAATAGCAAAGGTTTGTGGAGCAATAGGTTTAAGCGTTGCTGCACATAATTCACTTTGTACTAATCATATTTTAACTTTTGCAAATGAAGAACAAAAAGAAAAATGGATTCCAAATTTAGCTACTGGCAAATGGTTAGGGGCTTGGGGTCTTACAGAGGCAAATACAGGAAGCGATGCAATGAGAATGCGTTGTGTAGCTAAACAAGATGGAGATTTTTGGGTGCTTAATGGTTCAAAAAACTGGATTACACATGGTATTTCAGGCAATATAGCTGTAGTTCTTGCTAGAACTGGCGAATTACTCGATTCAAAAGGTATTACAGCATTTGTTGTAGAACGCGGAACACCCGGTTTTAGAGGTGGCAAAAAAGAAAATAAACTTGGGATGAGAGCCAGCGAAACAGCCGAATTAATTTTTGAAGATTGCAGAGTTCATAAGAGCAATATTCTAGGAAATGTAGGAGAAGGATTTGTACAAGCTATGAAAATACTTGACGGAGGCAGAATATCAATTGCTGCACTTGCTCTTGGCATTGCAAAAGGTGCCTACGAAGCAGCTCTAAATTACTCTAAAGAAAGAGAACAATTTGGTCAAGCAATTTGCAATTTTCAGGGTATTAGTTTTAAGCTTGCAGATATGGCGACAAAGATTGAAGTTTCTGAATCATTAATCAATTATGCTTCTTATTTAAAAAATACACATCAAGAAGTTACAAAACATTCTGCAATGGCTAAATATTATGCTTCAGAAACGGCAGTTCATTGCTCTACAGAAGCAATTCAAATTTTTGGCGGTTACGGTTATACAAAAGATTTTCCGGTTGAAAAATTTTATCGCGATAGCAAACTATGCACTATTGGCGAAGGTACAAGCGAAATTCAAAAACTTGTAATTGCCAGAAATATTTTAAAGTAATAGTTTTTTCTTAAAAATCACCGTATAAATCGGTAAGAAGTTCACATCCATTTGATGTAATAAGTATTGTATGCTCAAATTGTGCTGAGAGTTTTCCGTCAATAGTTCGAGCAGTCCAGCCATCGTTTCTATCTATTTTTGTTCTGGCTTTTCCTTCATTTATCATTGGTTCAATTGTAAAAATCATTCCTTCACGCATTTTCTTGCCACTGTTTTTTTCAGCAATATGGCAAACTTCGGGTTCTTCATGAAAAGCTACTCCTACTCCATGTCCACAAAATTCATAAACTACGCTATAGTTATTTTTCACAGCATACTTGTTAATTTCATAACCGATATTGCCAAAATAGTTTCCTGGGTAACATTCTTTTATGCCAATTTTTAAACATTCTTTTGTGGTTTCAATCAGATTTTTTGATTCACGACTAATTTCGCCTACTTCATACATTCTGCACGTATCGCCATAATAACCGTTTAATATAGTAGTAATATCAATATTTAAAATATCTCCACTTTTTAAAATATAATTATTGGGAACACCATGGCAAACTACATCATTTACCGATGTACAAATAGATTTAGGAAATTTGTTGTAGTTTAAAGGTGCAGGAATGGCATTGTTTTCAATAATAAATTCGTGTGCTTTTTGGTTTATAAAATCGGTTGTATTTCCTTCTATTACATATTGTTCAAGATATTTAAGAGTTTTTGCAGCTAATTGGCAACTTTTTCTTATTCCCTCAATTTGTTCTTTTGTTTTTATTCTTATACCCATTCTACAATATCAAATTTTATTTAACAATATTTATCAAATCATAATTTGAAATCAATACCCCATTTAGTGAAGTTGATTTTGTTACATCAAAATCATTGCAACAATCAACATTTTTTTCTTTTGTATATGTAAATGTAATAGTTTCTTTTTCTGAAGGTGTGAGAAAAACGTAATAAGTATCGGCATTGGTAGAAAATGTAAAATCTATTGTTTCATCTGTTGTATTTGTAAAAAATTCAACTTCTTGGTTTAAATTATTTTTAATTTCAATATCAAGTGGGTCGTATTTCTTTTTATCGCCAAAAACTAAATTTTCGCCTTTGTTGTTTACTATTTTCAATTGTTTTGGAGCGGCAGAAATATTGCAATCATCACAATTCATGCAATTTTGCAATATGATTGATGAAGTTATTAAAATTAAGAAAAGTAAGATTGTTTTTTTGCTCATTTTTGTAATTTATGTTAAATAAACTTTCATTTTGTTGTCATTGTCAATCTCAAACCATATATGTTCCTGAAGTGTTGTTGCAAGCGAAATACCAAAAATATTACACTTCACAGGAAACATTCTGTGGTTTCTTTTTGCAAGTACTGCAGTTTGAATTTTACGCGGTTTGTATTGTGCAATAGGTATCATACATGCAAGAATTGTTTTGCCGCTGTTTATCACATCATCAATCAAAATTACTACTTGATTTTCTAAATTTTTATTGCATATTAATTTTGCTTGCGAATCAAAAACATCACTTTTATTTATTTCAATAGTTCCTAAAACAATTTCAGCACTTGAAATATTTTTTAAAAAATCAGAAATTGCTTTTGAAATAATCACACCTTTATCTTCTATTCCTATTAGAATAATACATTTTTCGTTGTAATTGTTTTCGAAAATTTCCCAAGCCATTCTCTCAAGTTTCTTTTCTATCTGGCTATGAGTGAGAATTAATGTACTGTTGTTTTTCATTTTTTTTCTGACAAAATAAATATTTAGTTTTTGTTTTTTGCCATTTCCAAAAACATTTTATGCAATTTTAATACTTGAATAATTAATGAATTTTTTCCGTCGTTTTTTATTATATAATCGGCTTTGGCTATTTTTTCACGATCGCTCAATTGGTTTTCCATGCGTTTAAGCACATCTTCTTTTCTTACATTATCTCTTTTAACTACTCGGTTTATCCTTGTATTTATTGGAGCTGTTACAACTACAATTTTATCTAATTCTTTATAACTTGAAGTTTCAAACATTAATGCTGCTTCTTTTAAAGTGTAAGGATATTTTTTATTGGCAATTACCCATTTCCTGTAATCTTCAAACAAGGGCGGATGCACAATAGAATTGAGTAAATTGAGTTTTTGTTGGTTATTGAAAACTATTTTTGCCAGATAGTTTCTGTCTAAATTTCCTTTTTCGTTATATGATTCCCAACCAAAACATTCTTTTATGTTTTTAATTACTTCTTTATTTGAATTTAAAAGTTTTTTTGCTTTTTGGTCAGAGTAATAAACGGGGATATTAAAATGCTCAAAAATCTTGCAAATAGTAGTTTTTCCACTACCTATTCCACCTGTAATTCCTATTTTAAGCGTCTTGTTGTGTATATAATTTTTATTTTTGTGCTGCCTGCGACAATTCTAATGAAATTGACGATTTTTCTATTTTAATTTTCACACCACTTTCAACTTCAATAATCACAGTTGTATCTTTCAACTCTGTAATTTTTCCATGAATACCGCCCGATGTTACAATATGGTCACCTTTTTTCAGTTCACCCCAAAATTTCTTTTGTGCTTTGCCTTTCTTCATTTGTGGAAGAATCATAAAAAAGTACATTACAACGAACATCAATAATATCATTATCATATTCATTGTACCACTGTTGATTGCTAAAATTGTATTTTGCATTTTATATTATTTTGTTTTATTTGTTTTCTGTTTTTGAAGTTACAAAAGCCTTAAATACAATTTTCTTTTTCACTTCTTTAGCATTTGAAAAAATTGTAACATCTTTCATTACACTTTCATGTTTATTGGCACTATTAAATTGAACTTTGATAGAACCACCTTGTCCTGGTTTTATTGGCTCTCTGGGCCAAATAGGCACCGTACATCCGCATGTGGCCTGAACATCAGAAATAAGCAATGTTTTATTCCCTGTATTTTTAAAATTGTATGTATGTTCTACAATTTCTCCTTCTGATATTGTACCAAAATCCCATTCGTCGTGATCAAAAGTAATTTCGGCTCCATTACCTTTGGTGTTAGACGAAGGTGTTTCAATAATGTTTGCATCAACTTCTTTCTTGTTGTTGTTGCAAGCAACAAAATTTATTGCCATCAATAAAATAATCAATAATTTACAGTTTGTTTTCATTTAATAATGTTTAAAAGAATTTTTGGTTCAAAAATAATATTTAAGTTATATGTAAATTTCAATTTTCTAATAAACCTCTTCCTTTTTTAATTATCATCCCTTCTTTTTTTAAAATATTCAGCAATTTGTCCAACACTCCGTTAACGAATTTAGAGCTTTGAGGAGTGCTGTAAATTTTTGCAAGTTCTAAATATTCATTTATAGTTACTTTAACTGGAATATTTTCAAATGAAGTAAACTCGTTTAAAGCCATTCCCATTATATAAATGTCCATTCGCGTTATTCTTTCGGTATCCCAATCCGGGGTTTGCTGGGCAATCATTTTCTCAAATTTAACAGCATTTTTTATTGTGAGTTCAAACAATTTCCGTGCAAAATCAATGTCTTCGTCAAGGTTTTTTGAAATCAAAGGAATTTCGAGTTTTCCTGAATTATTTTCGGCTGAATTAATTAATTTCTCAATAGAGTTTAGCAATGGAACTTTTTCGTCTTGCCACTGGATAGTAATGTCTTCTAATTTCGAATTAAAATCTTCAGATTTTAATATCAAAAACCTATAAAGTTCAAGTATGATATTTCTATCTGTTTCAAAATTTTTAGTATATTTTTCTTCAAAATTTTTAAACCATTCTTCTTCCGTTATTTTTTTAAAGATTAATAACAAAAAATCATCGTCTCTCGACCAATTATACGAAGGTTTTTTAAGAATTTCTTTTATTTTATTGTTTGTGTTTAAGAAATTTAGAAATGAATTTTCTGATAGTAATTTTATTTTCGAAGGCAATTCATTGTTTGTTTTCAGATACTTTTCGGTTTTGTTGTGTTTTATTTCGGCAAAATGTGAAAGTTCAAAAACAAATTGAATTAAATCAATAAAAGTTTTTTCAATACCTTTAATTGATTTTTCAATAAATAAAATTGATTCTCTTAGATTTTTATTTTCTGATTGATAATATGCGTAAACTCCCTGTAAAACCTTAATTCGTATTAATCTTCTGTTAAGCATTAAATTTTTTGAATCTCTTTATAAAAACGGCTGCAAAAATAATATCTTAAAAGCAATAATTCAGATTTTAACTCTTTTAAAAATATAAATTTCAAATGGATATTCATTAAGAGTTTTGAATGGTTTTTCTGGCTTAAAAGATTTAATTAATTCAAAATCTGAATTGTTCATCAATTTTTCAAGTGGTATTTTGCATTCGTTTGGACCGAAATGTGCATCCCAAATTATTAAACTTCCTAAAGGAGAATATTTAAAATCAAAACTCCATAAAAATTCAAAATGCTTTTTATCATAGGGGTCAATATTTGCCAAAATATTCAGATATGGATATAAAAAATATATCATTCTGCCTTTGTAATCGTATGTTTTAAGCCAGTCAGCAACTTTTACAAATTCTTTTTGCTCGTCAGATAGTGTATAGGGCAAATTTTTCTTCGAAAACTGATATAAATGGGAGATTGAAATGAGCATAAGTACAATTGTAAATACTATAATGTGATATTTGAGTTTACTAAAGGTTTCTGTTAAATAACTTATTGAGTAATTGCCAATAAGCGCAGCAAGAGGAGTAATTACAATCATAACTCTTGTGTAGCCGCAACTCCCCATTATACCTTTCCACCAAATAATTGAATGTACAGCGAAAAACAACCAAAATATTCCGCAACAAAGCCAAAAAATAAAATTGTTCCGAAATTTGTCATTTTTATTGCCTTTGAAAAGCAATATAAAAGAAATTACCGAGCCTGCTACTAAAAGTATTACTCCGGCAATTGAAAAAATAAATCTTGAAAGTTTTACATAATGAAATAAACTACCATTACCGCACAAATTCATTCCTTTTGCTTGTGCTATAATATAAGGATTATTGGTAAAAATCCATAAAATATCTCCATAAATAATTAACCCAAGCAAGCTAAAAAAAACCGAACCTGCTACAAACCATAAAAGGCTTTTATATTCTTTTACTATAAAAACGAGGTAAAAAGCCGTAGCAGCCATAATTACAAAACCCTCGCTACGTGCAAAAGGCAGCAAACCTGCAATTGCGGCACCAATATTCCATTTTTTAATTGCAATAAAATAAACAAATGAAATGAGTAGAAATTCGTTTAAATATTCTGTGAGTCCTGAAATTGTATTTTGATATGAAACTTGAGGTAATAATACAATTAAAAAAGCAATCCATGAATACTTTAAGTTTAATTTGCGAGATGTGAGCCACGTGAGCCAAGCACTTCCAATCCAAAGTAGTATGTTAAATAATTTAACACCTATAAACCCAATGTTTGCAAACGGAGAAGCAATTAGGTTGTACAATGGTTTTCCCCATTGATCAAGTAGAAGATGAGGATATTTCCATGTGTATTTTGAAATTAAATAATGATTGTAGCTATCCATTCCACCTTCACATCCTTCAGAAACAAAAGAGTAAAAAGCGAGTAAAGCAAAAAAAAATAATGAAATTAAAATAAGGTAAAATTTCTGTTTATAGAAAATTTTTTTAATAAACATTTTACAAATAAATAACTAAATACTGATATTTAGCGATATTCCCAAAAATTTAAAACTTGTTAAATTATTACTTGACAATGTTCTCTGAAACTTTCCCCAGTCAGTTTTTAAATTAAATTTTTCATACATGAAATTAGCTTCGGTTTCCATAAAAACAAATCTTGAAAAATGATATCTTAACCCAATTTTAAAGCCATAGGACATTGATGAATAGTTATCAGTATAAGGTTTTCTGCCATCAGAAAAACTAGAATCTAAATTATTTGTAAATTTCATTACTTCTAAAGCTAAAGGATATCCTACCCTGCTTTTGGGTTTTCTAAATTCGTATCCAAAAGCAGCCGAATAACCGGATAATTTATTATAACTCATATCAGATTGCAAATGCATTATTTTTCTGTAATAAGTTGCAAAATTTAGTTCATAATTATCTACCAATCTAAGTCCGGCACGATATTGCCAGCTTACTTCGCCATTAAAAGATTTATCGGTTAAGCTAATATAATCTGAAATTGGATTTCGGTCACCTGCACCAAGGTAAATTCTGAATTTATTAACTTTTTTCTGCTGTGAGTAGCAAAAAGTAGTTAAAAAAAATAGAAAAAATGTGATTACACTTTTATTTATTAGCATCAAATAGTAGATTTCAATTGCATTATTTGCTTAATTCTATTTTCGGCAATTGCAATTGCTGCTTTTTGAGTGTGTGTGTTTTCCTTTTCTGCTTTACTTAAAATATCAAGTACCGTGTAGTAAATTTTCTCAGTTTGTGCAAAAGCAATTTTTTTGTTGTAGCCGTTTACTTCAGAATAAACATTTATTAGTCCACCTGCATTTATTAAAAAATCGGGAACATAAACTATATCTTTTGTTTTTAACATCGAACCATGTTCATCTTCGTTTTCGAGTTGATTGTTGGCGGCACCAGCAACTATAGAGCATTTAAGTTTATTTATTGTGTTTGAATTTAACACTGCTCCCATTGCACATGGTGCAAAAATATCAATATCAAGACTAAAAATGTCTTCGTTGTTTACGCTAATTGCATTAAAATCTGTATTAGCTTTTTTCAGATTATCTTCGTTTATGTCTGTCACATATATTTTTGCTCCTTCTTTATGAAGAAGTTCTATTAAATTATAGCCAACTTTTCCAATACCTTGCACAGCAATGGTTTTACCATTTAGCGAATCATTACCGTAGGTGTGTTTTGCAGCAGCTTTCATTCCTAAATACACGCCATAAGCTGTAACCGGAGATGGATCCCCTCCGCCACCTTTTATTTCGGGCAAGCCTACTACATGTTGAGTTTCCATACTTATATACTCCATATCACTTGTAGTTGTACCTACGTCTTCGGCTGTTATATATTTACCACCTAAGTTATCAATAAATCGTCCAAATCTTCTAAAAAGTGCTTCAGATTTAATTCTGTTTGGGTCACCTATTATTATTGCTTTTGCCCCTCCTAAATTCAAGCCAGAAATTGAAGCTTTGTAAGTCATACCTCTTGAAAGCCGCAATACATCTTTTATTGCATCGTTTTCAGATTTGTAATTATAAAATCTGGTACCACCTAACCCGGGGCCTAAAACTGTATTATGAATTGCAATTATAGCTTTGAGACCTGAAGCATTATCACTGCAAAACATAATTTGTTCATGTTCAAATTCAGTCATGGTATCAAAAATTCCGGCATCATTTAATATTGTTTTCTCTTTTACATCTATCATGTAGTGTTTCTGAATTATTTTCGTTGCAAAAGTAAACTTTTTTATTAATGTAGCTTAATTAAGCATAAATATTATTAATATTTTGTACTAAAGATGTAAACTTTAATGCTCATTTTTATTTGAAACAAGGTTTTAATTAAAATAATTATATTCTGAATTTCAAGGCTTTGCATATAAAATTCAAAATATTTCAATAATTGTTATTGAGATAATCAAATTTATCTTGTTTTTTGCACAGTTATTTAAAATCAAAAAGCAAATTATGCAAGACTCTACAAGAGAAGGAAATGAAGTTTTTTCAAAAAAAGTTAAAGCTGGTAAAAGAACTTATTTTTTTGACGTTAAAGCTACGAGAGGAAACGACTATTACATTACAATAACCGAAAGCAAAAAACGCCCTGAAGATGGTATGTACGTAAAACATAAGATTTTTTTGTATAAAGAAGATTTTAATAAGTTTATGGATGCCTTTCAGGAAACCGTAAACTATGTTAAAACAGACCTTATGCCTGAATATAACTTTGACGAGTTTCGTCATGATAGAGTAGAAAATACTTCCAATCAAGAATAAGTAAAATCATTCTGTTTCTTTAAATTTGCAACCTTATAAAATAATAGGGTTTTGAAAAAAATATATTTAGCATTTGGTATTTTCAGTGGATTGATATCTTCGGTTTATCTTTACTTTTTTTATAAAAACAATTTGTTTATTACAAGTGAAAACAATTTTTTATTCAGGTCGTTTTCGTTTATAATACTTTGCATTTCTGTAATTTTTGCAATAATAGGCACTAAAAAAGTTGCAGGAAACCAAATTACATTTATGCGAAGTATGTTCACAGGCTTTATGGTGTCTCTAATTAATGGCATTGTAAATTTTATTGGTTTTTCGCTAATTTATATTTTATCTCCTCATATATTTTCGAAAGCTGAAAAAGTAGCTCAAGATATTTTTGTGAAAAATGTTCAAAATTCAAACGATACTTCTGTAAATATTCCAAAAGCTTTAGAAAACATTCATTTACAATTTACACCTGGTGGTTTTTTATTACCTAATATGTTTACATCATTTGTAATAGGAATGATAACTGCCGTATTTGTTACTGCATTTGTATATAATCGCCGAAATTAAAAAAAATGATAAATATTGAAAGCAATCAAGTTCAAGTGAATTCTACTTCAAACGAGGTCTTTAATTTTTTGAACGATTTGAACAATCACAGGCTAATTATGCCTCAATCTGTAAGTGATTGGTGGAGCAATTTTGATGAAGCAAAACTCAAAATTCAAGGAATTGGTAGTTTGCACTTAAAAAAATCAGAAATTAAACACAACTCCTACATTAAAATTGTACCAGTATCAAAAGCACCTGTTGACTTGAATATTGAATGGTTTATAACACCTGATAATAATGCATGTAATGCAAAAGTGGTTATAAATGCCGAACTTAATATGTTTATGAAAATGGTAGCCGAAAAACCACTTAAAAACATTGCAGATTATATGGCAGAACACTTAAAAAAACACTTTTGTTAAAAAAATTGTAAAATGAAATTCAAAACATTAAGAATTTTATGGGCTGCTTGGTTCTTTATTCTTTTTGTAGTTGTTTTTGCCATTTTATACATTCCATTTTATATATTATTATCAAACCCAAAATGGTATAATGCTGCACACAAATTGCGAAAATTTTGGGGTTATTGTATAGTATATCCCAGTGGATTATTTCCAATAGTTATTTTTGAAGAAAAACCTGATATAAACAAAACTTATATTTTCTGTCCTAATCATTTCTCGTATCTCGATATTATTATTACTACCCTACTTATACCAAATTATTTTAATTTTATGGCAAAAGATGAATTGACAAAAATATTTGGGTTTAATATTTTTTTTAAAACAATTGATATACCTGTAAATCGAAGAAGTATTAAAAAATCTCATGAAGCCTTTAAAATTGCTGACGAAAGAATAAAAAACGGAGCAAGCATTCTTGTTTTTCCCGAAGGAGGTATAAAAAAAAATTACCCAAATCTATCAAATTTTAAATCTGGAGCATTCAGATTGGCTATTGAAAACCAAATTCCAATAGTACCCATAACTATTATTGACAATTGGAAAAGAATGTCGGGAGGTGGTTTTTCAAATGGTCTTTTACCTGGTAAAATGAGAATGGTAATTCATCGTGCTATCCCCACAATTGGTCTAAAACCTGAACAAAAAGATGAACTAAAAGGTAAAGTTTTTGGTATAATTGATGCCGAATTGAAAAAATATTTAAAATTTTGATTAATGAAAATTACAGATAAAAAAATTGATGAAATTGCAAATCTGGCTCGGCTTGAATTTAACGCAAATGAAAAGATAAAAATCAAAACCGATTTAGAAAAAATAGTTGATTTTTTTGATAAATTATCTGAAGTAAACACTGATGGAGTAGAGCCTTTGATATACATGATCGATTGCCAAAACAACCTTAGAGAGGATGAAATAAAAAACGAAATAAGTAAAGAAGAAGCACTAAAAAATGCACCAGACAAGGATTCTGATTACTTTAAAGTTCCAAAATTTATAAAAAAATGAGTTCAGTAATCCTGTTGAACAATATTGAAAAGGTATATGTAATGGGACAGCAAAAACTCTATGCTCTTCAAAATTTGAGTTGTGAAATTTTTAAAGGCGAATTTGCCGCACTTATGGGACCCTCAGGAAGCGGAAAATCTACATTGATGAACATTATCGGTTGCCTTGATACTCCTACATCAGGAAGTTATATACTTAACGGTACAGATGTAATAAAATTGAATGATAACCAATTAGCCGAAATTAGAAATAAAGAAATCGGGTTTGTTTTTCAAACCTTTAATTTACTACCACGAATGAATGCAATAGAAAATGTAGAGTTACCACTTATTTATGCCGGAATTTCAAAAAAAGAAAGAACCGATAGAGCTAAAGAAACTCTTATTTCTGTTGGTTTGGAAAACAGAATGAATCACAAGCCTAATGAACTCTCCGGGGGACAAAGACAAAGAGTTGCAATAGCAAGGGCTTTGGTAAATAATCCTTCAATTTTATTGGCTGACGAGCCCACCGGAAATTTAGACAGCAGAAGTTCGGGAGAAATTTTAGACCTTTTTGATAAAATACATTCATTTGGCAATACAATTCTTATGGTAACACACGAAGAAGATGTGGCAAAAAGAGCCAAAAGAATAATCAGAATGATTGACGGGCATATTGATACGTTGCAAAATATCAGAGAAACCGCCTCTGCTTAAAATGGGGGGTCAAAATCAGAATCAGTACCGAAAGGCATATCGTTAAGTTTTGATTCTTTTACGATTGTATTAGAAGTGATATCGTTAAAACTAAAAGTATCAAGAAAAGAATTATCATCAAGATTTGTAAATTTGGTAAATTCACCTTGATATTTTAATCTTACTGTATCATTTGGACCGTTTCGGTGTTTTTGAATTATAAATTCGCCAATTCCAATAAGCGAGTTTGAGTTTTCGTCTTGAAAAATCTGATAATATTCAGGACGGTAAATAAATCCTACAACATCTGCATCTTGCTCAATTGAACCAGATTCTCTAAGGTCTGACAATTGAGGACGATTTTCTGATCTTGTTTCAGCCTTGCGACTCAATTGTGCTAATGCAATAACCGGAATGTCTAACTCTTTGGCAAGCGATTTTAAACTTCGTGAAATGTAACTTATTTCTTGTTCGCGGTTTCCAATGTTTTTGTCGTCACCTTTCATCAATTGCAAATAGTCAACAATAATAAGTTCAATATTGTGCTGAGATTTTAAACGACGAGCTTTTGCCTTAAAATCAAAAATTGATAAAGAAGGCGTATCATCAATAAAAATAGGAGCTTCGGCAAGTTTTTCGGTTTTTTTGCTCAAAACCTCCCATTCCGAATCGTCAAGATCACCCCTTCTTATTTTTTCCGAACTTATTTCAGTTTCAGACGAAATTAGTCTTGTAACAAGCTGAACAGACGACATCTCTAATGAAAACAATGCAACCGGCTTTTTAAAATCAATTGCAGCATTGCGGGCAATAGAAACTACAAAAGCTGTTTTACCCATACCAGGTCTTCCTGCAATAATTATCAAATCTGATTTTTGCCAACCTCCGGTTATTTTATCAAGTTCTTTTAACCCTGAAGGCACACCCGAAAATTGATTTTCGTTGTTTTTAAGTATTTCAATATTTTTAATAGCAGTATGAAGAATATCGCCCAAAGGCACATGTCCCTTCTTCATTGTATCATTTTTTATAGCAAATAAATTTTTTTCGGCTTCGTCAAGTAATTCAAAAGCATCAGTAGTGTCTTCAAAAGCTTTTTTTCCTATTTCGCCGGCTATGTTTATCATTTGCCTTTGAATGTATTTTTGCAAAAGAATATGAGTGTGATATTCAATATTTGCAGCCGAAGTAACTTTATTTGTAAGTTTTGTAATGTAAAATGCCCCCCCCGCTAAATCAAGTGTGCCATGTTTTCTCAATTCATCAGTTACTGTAAGTATATCAATTGGTTTTGCTCTGTTAAACAATTCGGCAATTGCAATAAATATGTATTTGTGCGAATCTTCATAAAAAGTTTCTTCTTTCAAAATATCAATGACCTTTTCGGCAGCATTTTTTTCGAGCATCATGGCTCCAAGCACTGCTTCTTCGAGTTCACGAGCCTGTGGTGCAAGTTTTCCTCCATACACAATTTCCTCTATGTCTTTTTTTTGCTTTTTATATTTTAATTTTGGTTCGAGAGCCATTTATTTTGTTCGACAATTTTAATATAATTCAAATTTAATTTATTGCCTCTATCAGTTATCCACTGTTTTTATATATTGTTTATTATATGTTGATTTCAATGAGCTATTTTCCCTAAATCTTCTGGTTTTCAAATATTTTACTCATTATGTATAACGTGGAAAAGCCTAATGCCATTTTTTATTTTCGTTTTTTTTTACGTTATTTAATCATTTAATAATTAGGTGACTTTTTTTTATTCAATTTTATTTTGTTATAATTTTACTATAACTTTGATTAAATATATTTTATTTTTTGAAGCACTCAAATCATATACAACTCATGATTTTTTTTATTAAAAACACTTTATTAATTTTTATTTTATTTTTTTGCAATAAAATCTATTCGCAATGCAGCAAATTCAATATTAACAAAGTTGCAGAAATCTCTTCTACATGTAGTGTATTACCTATGACAATGATTCATGATGCCAACGGACTAAACTATCTTTATGTGGCAAATAAAGAAGCCGGAGTTAGAATTTACGACATTACCAATCTATCATCACCTTCACTTTCAAAAGAAATACCTGTTTCGTCATTTGGAAATTTAGAGCCAATGAACTTGTCACAATCAGGAAATTATCTTTACATTGCTCTTGGCAACCATTTCAATTCATCGCAAAACGCCGGTATGGCAATAATTGACGTAAGCAGCCCCAAAAATGCAATAGTAGTAGATTGGTGGCAATTGCCGTCATCAGGCGGGGGTTCGGGCATTGTAAAAACTGAAGGAAATTATGCCTATTTGGGAGCGATGAAAAACGGACTTATTATTTTAGATATTACTGATAAAAGTGATATAAAGTTTATTTCACAATTTATTCCGGATATAAATTTTCCTACTGCAAATCCAAACCCCAATTTATACAATGCACGTGGTATGGAAGTTAAAAATGATATTGTGTATCTTTGCTACGATGCTGGCGGGATAAGACTTATTAATGTAAAAGATAAACAAAAACCAAAAGAAACCGGAAGGTTTTCAAACCCTGCACTCAATGGAAAACCCAGAGCTTATAATAATTTGATACTTGATGACACTTTGCTGTATGTGGCAGTAGATTATTGTGGTTTAGAAATTTTAAATATAAAAGATACTTCAAAAATAAAAATTTCAGGAAAATGGAACCCATACAATTGCCCATCGAGCAATTGGTTTACAAGCCCTGTACATGCCAACGAAATTCAGTTTAATAAAAGTTGTAAAACCTTGTTTTTATCGGTTGGAAAAACCGATATGATAGTGCTTGATGTTTCAGACATTTCAAATCCTGACTCATGTAACTATTACGGAGGTACAGCTAATGATATAGGAACTTGGGGTATTGGCTTGTACAAAAATCAAATTTATCTTTCTTATGTGTGTTCATTAATTCCCTTTTCGTCAAACTGGGCAGGAATTAAAATTCTCGAATACACACCTTGCCAGATTTCTGCAAAAGAAATTGATAAAAACCGAGCTGTAATTTTTCCAAACCCTACAATTGAAAAAATTACAGTTATAATGCCTCCAAACCAAGTAGATGCTGATAAAATCATAATTTATGACTCTTATGGTAAAATACTCAATTCATCTGATTTTTATAATAAAATTGAGATTTCTACATTTAATTTAAAGCCCGGAATTTATTTCCTAAAAATATTTAACAATAATAAAAATATATGTTCTACCTATAAATTTGAAGTTTTGTGATAAAACTGCATGAACATTTGATTTAAAAATACTTTAAAAGGTATTTTAATGTTTTAAAGGGCGTTTTTTTATCATTCCGCCTTTGGTATCTTTTACACTATTCATTACTACAAATGCATTAGGATCAATTTTTTCAATCTCGGTATTCAACTTATTTAATTCAAGCCTTGTAATTACGGTGTAAATAATTTCAACTTCTTTAATTTCACCTCTTTTTCCATAACCGCGTTTACCGCTATAAACTGTTACTCCGCGTCCGAGATTAGTTATTATCATTTGCCTTATTTCTTCGTTATGCGACGAAACAATTGTAACACCAATATATTCTTCAATACCTTCTACAATAAAATCAAGAGTTTTTGATGCTGCCAAATAAGTAATCATAGAATATAAAGCAATTTCTATCCCCAAAAAATAGGCTGCTGCAGAAAATATAATTATGTTTATAATTATAATAATATCACCAATTGTAGTTCCAATTTTACGGCTAAGAAAAATAGCAAGAATTTCGGTGCCATCAATAACTGCTCCACCCCTTATAGAAAATCCAATTCCTGCACCGAGAAAAAAACCTCCAAATACAGCAACTAACAAATTGTCATTTGTAACATTAGGAAAATTAACGGTAGCAAGGCAAATAGAAAGACCTGTAATTGCCAATATTGTTTTAATTGCAAAATTTCTACCCATTACAAAATATCCTAATAAAATAAAAGGAATATTTACACTTATAATCAAATATTGGAGGGGTATATTAGTCAAAGCAGTAAACAAAAGAGAAATGCCGGTTGCACCGCCATCAATAAATTTATTTGTAAGTAAAAATCCTTTGAAGCCAAATGAAGCTGAAAAAATACCAATGGTGATTAATAAGAAATCTTTAAAATTACTTTTACTTGAAATTACAAATTCTCTATATCCTTTGGCTAATTCGTAAGTTGTATAATTTTTCTTTAATCTTGACCTTTTGTATTTATGTCTTAGAATAGTTTGAATTATTATTTGCTTAAAAAACGAATTCATTCTTATTTTAATAAGGTACAAATATACCAAGAAAATCATTGACAGTTAAACGTCTATATTTAAAAACTGGAACAGGTTAAATTTAAGAAATAGAAAATGTCAATTAAACACTAAGTGCAATTATCTATTCAATTTTGAATTTATAAGTATTATATAAAATTGTTGTGTCTTTTTGGTTTGTTTCAATGGTGTCATCTGAATTTTCATTAGCATTAATTATTTCTTTTTTATAAAATTTTATTTCAGTAATTCCCTTTTTAACAGCTTTGAAAATTTCGAGTGAATAACTGCTTCCACCATCTTCTTGTGGGTCGTTATAATCTTTAGTTTCAATTTTTTGAAAGAAATTAGAATCAATTTCTTTCCAGTATTCAGGTTCAGGATATTCATCGCGGTTTATACCTTTTACCAAACTACTTTCAAATGCTATCGTTTTACCAATTTTTATTAAATTTACAACACTGTCTTGTGGAATAAGATGTTTTTTTCTTTCCTTTTCCAACTCTGTAAAAATTGAACTATTTGATCTGAAATTTTTACAAGAATTACCCGACAGAATTAATGTTAGAGCAATAATAGTGATGTTTATAATTTTCAATTTTAAATGTGTTTTCAAAAACAAATATAAAAAATGTTTTTTATTTAATTGAGGCTAAATTTGCAGAAAATTTTAACAACATAAAATGTCAGGTATATTCAGAGTTCCAAAAGCAGTAAACGAACCGGTTTTAGATTACATGCCCGGAAGCAAAGAAAGAGAAAATTTAAAAAAAACCATTGATGAATTACGCAGCAAAGAAATTGTAGCAGGTATGCACATAAACGGTGAAATAATTCATACTGATAAAAGAGCAATTATGCGTCCACCACATGATTTATCACATAAACTTGGTGAATATTCAGTAGGAGATGCAACCCATGTAACTGCCGCAATAGATGCTGCAATGAAAGCCAAAAAAAATTGGAATTTATTACCTTGGGAACAACGTGCTGCCATTTTTCTTAAAGCAGCAGATTTAATTGCCGGACCTTACAGAGCAAAAATAAATGCAGCTACTATGCTTTGTCAAAGCAAAAATGTGTATCAGGCAGAAATTGATGCTGCTTGTGAAATGATTGATTTCCTTCGTTTCAATGTACAATATATGTATGAAATATACACTGAACAGCCAACTGAAAATTCAAAAACTATATGGAACCGAATAGAATACAGACCACTCGAAGGTTTCGTATTTGCTCTTACTCCATTCAATTTTACTGCAATTAGCGGAAATCTTCCAACATCAGCAGCATTAATGGGCAATACTGTAGTTTGGAAACCTGCTAATACTCAAATTTATTCAGCAAATATATTAATGGAAATTTTTGAAGAAGCAGGGTTGCCTCCCGGAGTTATCAATTTAATTTATGTAAGTGGACCAACAGCCGGAGATATTATTTTCAAACATCCTGATTTTGCTGGAATTCATTTTACAGGTTCAACAGAAATTTTCAGACAAATATGGAAAGATATAGGAAACAATATCGAAAAATACAAAAGCTATCCCCGAATAGTAGGCGAAACCGGGGGAAAAGACTTTGTTATGGTTCATAAATCTGCTGATGTTGATACCGTAGTCGCTGCTTTGTCAAGAGGTGCTTTTGAATATCAGGGGCAAAAATGCTCGGCAGCATCAAGAGCTTATATTCCCATGAGTTTATGGAACGAAATTAAAAATAAACTCGTTTCCGAAGTCAAATCAATGAAAATGGGACCTACTGAAGATTTTTCAAACTTTATAAATGCTGTAATTGATGAAAAATCATTCAACAAACTTGCCTCCTATATTGATGATGCCAAAAATGATAAAAGTGTTGAAATATTAACTGGTGGAAATTACAATAAAACTAAAGGTTATTTTATTGAGCCAACTATTATACTGGTATCAGATCCTAAATATAAAACTATGTGCGAGGAACTTTTTGGACCAGTTCTAACAATTTTTGTTTATAATGACGAAGAATTTGAAACCACTCTCGAACTTGTTGATAATACCTCGGAATACGCACTTACAGGATGCATAATTGCGCAAGACAGATATGCGATAAATATTGCTACACAAAAACTATCAAACTCGGCAGGTAATTTTTATATTAATGACAAACCTACGGGTGCCGTTGTTGGTCAACAGCCATTTGGCGGAGCAAGAGGTTCGGGTACTAACGATAAGGCTGGAGCTAAAGTAAATCTATTGCGTTGGGTAAGTATGAGAACAATAAAAGAAAACTTTGTGCCTCCAAAAGATTATAGATATCCGTTTTTAAACACCTGACATTATAAAAAATAATCTGAATGAATCCCATTTGGATAAAAAATATTGAAATTAATCGTAATAAATGGGATGCATGTATAAATGAATGTAGTTGGGGAAACATTTATTCATTAAGTTTTTACCTTGATTATATTACTCATAATAGATGGGATGCACTAATAATTGGAGATTATGATTATATAATGCCTGTTCCAATAAAATCAAAATTTGGCATTGAATTTACTTATAGACCTGATTTTTGCCAACAATTAGGAGTTTTTACAAAATTCAATATAATTGAAAAAGAAATATTACAACTTTTTTTAAAGAAATTAACCGAAAGATTTATAACTTTCATTTATCCGCTAAACCATGAAAATACTGTGTTTAACATTAAAAAAATTAAATTTAATAAAAAAACAAATTTTGTATTAAACCTCAATACAACCTACACTGAAATTTATTCAAAATATTCAAACGAATTAAAACGTAACCTAAAAAAAACAGAGAAATCAAATATTAGATTAAATGAAAACACATCAATAGATGAATTGATAAATATTTATAAAGATGCCTGGCAAAACCTACATTTTATTAATGATAAAACATATATAGCTTTTAAAAAAGTAACAGAACATTTGATTGATAACAAAAAAGCAAAAATATTTTCAGTAATTAAAAATGATAAAATCTTATCTGCATGTGTAATATTTTTTTTTAAAGACAGAATTTACTACCCATTCTCTGCAATTACACCCGATGGAAAAAAAAATAACTCAACAGAATTTATGATAAATGAAATTATAAAAAAATATTGCCCAAGCCCACTGCAATTGGATTTTGAAGGATCTGACATTACTAATGTAAAGTTATTTTACAAAAAGTTTTCCCCAATTAACAAATCTTATTTTCAAATTACGAAAAATGTCTATTTTTTAGAAAAATTTATTATTTTTAGAATTTTTTTAAAAAATGTATTGCATTTTAAAAAATAACTATTATTTTTGTATGTTGTTTTTTTTAAAAACCATGGAAAATATAAATAACACGACTGAAAAAAAATTTGATTTTATCAATTTCTTTTATGGGTTAGGTGCTGCAATAATCCTAGTTGCTGCAATGTTCAAATTTTTAGGTTGGAATCTCGGAGATGTCTTGTTTATTATAGGGCTTACAACAGAAGCTATAATTTTCTTAATATCGGCTTTTGATTGGAAATACAATAAAAAAGAATATGAATGGGATAAGGTTTTCCCTCAATTAAACAAAAACGAAATACCAATTAGCATTGATGTTGAATTGCTTGAAGGAACACAAGAACAGCAAATAAGAAAAATTATTGAATCTTTGACAACCCTTCATTCATCTGTAGTAAGTTTAAATACTGCAACAAGAAAATTAAATGAATCAATTGCTAAAATAGATAAAAACTTTGATGTAATAAGCGAAACAACTTCGTTATACGAAAAGGAATTGAACACATTAAAAGATAAAATAGCAAGGGCAAATTATAGTTTACGAGATTTTGACAATTTTGCCGTAAAAGATTAAAATCTCAGAGATAATACTACTATGATTATAAGTAATTCAAAAAGGCTTAGACAAAGGGTTATAAACCTGCTTTATTTGATATTTCTTGCATTTATATATATTTTAATACCTTCAGATTTTGTTGATTCTACATTTCATTCAAATAAAAGCCTCGAACAATTAAACAAAGAAATTGATGTATTAAGCACAAACAACAATATTTATTTTTTGACAATCCTAAAAAATGACCCTGCTGTTTTTGAAGAGACAAAGCAAAAGTTTATTAAAATTGAATCAATAAGCCAAGTACCATTAAGTACAATAAGCCGATATAAAAAAGAACTAATAGGCATTGATGGAACAAATAAATTCGGTTTTTATAATAAAGGCAGAGCTGAGTTAAGTTCAAACCGTTTTTTCATATACGAAGACAAGGCTGATTCATTATTTAAAATTTTAAAGGTTTTTAAAGACCAAATTAGTGATTATATATCATATAAAGACTTAGATTATTTGAACGAACTTTTGCCACTTAAAGATTATGAAAGAAACTCATCGGGAAATTTTATTTTATCAAGCAAATATTTCTTCAGCAAAACACCTTTAAATGTTTCATTGCTTAATCTTTCACATTTTGAAAGCAGAGTTGAAAGAATTAAAATAAGAACACTTCAAAAAATAATTAAACAGGTAATCGTTGAAAACAACGCTATGCCTCAGGAATTGTCGCAAGCTATTTTAAGTAACAGCATAAATTCCAATAATAATTCGCAACAAAATGTAACAAAGTTTTATGAAAAATTTAAAAAAGAATTTGAAATTATTGCTGTTCAAAATAAAAATTTACCTGTGCCCGCACCTCAAAAAGATTCAACAATAAAACCACCGCAAGTTTCAAAAGCAATGTTTATTGAAACTTTGACAGACAGCATTCATCCTATTGGCAAGCCAATAAGATTTTTCATAGGTTTTGATGACAAATCATCTCAAAACATTTTGGTAAACATATTTTCAAACTACGAAACCAAGACTATTACATACAGTAAACCTTCAGAATTTATATATTTTCCATTAAAAAAAGGTTCTTATAAATTCTCTTTTGATAATGGTATAAAAAAAGTAATAAAAGAAATCAGAGTAATTGATATTGAACCTATAATTCAAAACACAAAATTGCCTACATTATACATTGGTATAGACAATCCGCTTAAAATTAAAATAACCGAATACAATGTAAAAGATAATCTTATTGCATCAATCAGCGATGGTGTAATTCTTAAAAGAGGCGATGTTTTTTATGCCCGTGTTAATAAAAAAGGGATTGTAAAAGCTGAAATTTTTGCTAATTTGCCTTATGGTAAAGTAAAAGTTGCCGAACAACAATTTACCGTAAGAGAACTGCAAAAACCTATACCTTTTATAAATAAAACATATAATGGCGACGAAGTAACAGAAAACGATTTGAAAGAATTTAAAAAAATAAATTTAAAAACTGATGAATATTTGGTAAATGAAGAAGTTTACGTTGCAGAATTTGATTTTATGAAAATTTATAACAACGAAAGTGCAGTTTTAAAACCATTAAAAAATATTGGTTCATCATTCAATAGTACAATTTACAAAATAATTAAAGCTTCAAAAGCCGGTGATATTTTAATTTTTACAAATATTAAAACCAAATCGTCACTTGGTACCGAAACCGAAATTTCACCTTTAACTATAAAAGTAAAATAAGTTTGAAAAGAAAAATTCTTTATATATTTTTAATTGCAGCGGTAAATTTGATAACTGCAAGAACTGTTTTTTCCCAAAAATATTTAATTTTTCCCGAAAATATCACATCAAACACCGTACTTGATTCGGGCAATTATTTGTTAAATGGCATTTCAACTGTAAAAAGTGGTAAAATACTTATGATAAAAGACGGAGTAAATGTTTTCTTCGGTAGAAATGCACAAATAATTGTAAATGGAGGTGTGATTTTCGAGGGAAAAAAGAACAAACTTATCAATTTTACGAGTATAAATCCTGATTTTCCGGGGAAAGGCATTGTAGTAAGTGGTGCAGATTTATCTTCAATAAATTTTAATTATTGCAGTTTTAAGTTTCTTTCCAAACCACTTCATGTTCAAAAAAACTGGCTTAGAGAATCCGTATCAATTAAAAACAGTATTTTTAAATTTTCAGAACTATACGGAGCAAACGTTGAAATAAATGAAGTTGACAATATTCTCATTTCAAAACCTGTAAAAATCAGCATTGAAAACAATACATTTTCAAACAATTCAGGTTCTATACTGATTTCCGAAATAGCTTCAGATTTTATTCAAACATCTATTAAAAACAATGTTATAATTAGAAATGAATACATTGGTAGAGACCGAAACGGAATGTTTACTTCTCCTTTGTTTTTCAACTACAACCAGAGTAATAATACCCGAATTCCTGTATTGGAAAATAATTCAATTTTTGATAATTTTTCAAACCAATTTCTTGAAGATTCAGTTTCGGTTGACTTTACAAATATTTGTGTAGTGGGTAATGCTGAAAAACTTGATGTATCAGATAACTATTTCGGAAACCCTGAAAACAAGGAAATAGAAAACACCTTCGATTTTGTTTCTGCTAATTTTATGGCTCCCACACTATATTTCAATCAACTTAACGAAACTCCAAATCAATCAATTAACGGACATTTTTATAAAATACTATTAAACGACCAGGAATTAGACGAATTAATTAATATTAAAGAATTAAAATCAAAAATTTCAAACATTGAGTTAGATTTTAACAGGCCTGTAAAGAACAGCGATAATTATGATGTACAATATTTTTATATTTATAAAGATACCCTTGTAAATAAAGAACTAAAACACAAACTTGTGTGGAATGAAGAAAACAATAAATTAAAAATTGAAATAAATGATAATATTATTAGTAGAGAAAAAAACGGTTATATTTATATTGATGGTTTTTTTGACGAAAATGGTATGGAAGTGCCTGCATTATTTATAGGTAAAAAGCAATTTTTAAAAAATAATGAAATAGAGATGGTAATTACCAACTTTCTTAGAAAAATACCACGAAAAGACTTGTTTACCAAAAGATTTAAAACAGTACCCAAAGGCTCATCTGAAAACAATTTGCCTGACGACAAACTTTCAAAACTTATATACCATTATACGGCTGCAGACTCATTAAAAGATTTGAACGACACTGTAAACCATACCCTAAAAACTTCTAAGTTTTGGGAAGCAGGTTTATTTTTTGGCAACGGATTATACTGGGGTGATTTGTTTACAACAACTGTTGGATTAACCTACGAAAATTTTAAACCTGCAATAGGCATTCGTTTAAAATATCATCTTACAGAGCGTTTTCAATTGAACTTTGGTGCAAATTACTTAGAAGTTTCAGGTACAGACGACCGCACAAAAACCCTTGGAAAAGAAAGAGGAACAGGTTATTCAAGAGGCTTGTCATTCAAAACTAAAATTTTTGATTTGTATGCTCAGGCAGAAATGGATTTAATTAAATACAAATCAATAAAATCTTATATACCGTCAATTGCTATTGGAGCAAATGTTTATAATTTTACTCCTTATGGTCAATATAACGGCAGATGGTATAAACTTAGACCAATTGGAACCGAAGGGCAAACTTTACCAGGTGGCAAAGGCACTTATGCAAATTGGATGGTAGGTATTCCTTTTACTGTAAGTGTAAAAAAACACATGGGAATTAGAAATGTAATTAGCCTGTCATATACATATAATAAAATTTTTACAGATTATCTTGATGATGTAAGTACTGGAAATTACCCCGATGCCGAAGCTTTGAAAAAAGCAAATCAATCACTGGGTGATATAGCCGTTAAACTTTCAAACCCTAATGACCATAATGGACAACGTTCAACAAGTGGAGATTACGATGGTTACGGATACTGGGGCTTAACCTGGACACATAAATTTTTCAGATAAAAAATTAAAAACGATAATAAGTAACAAAACTTACAAGCCTATTGAACAAACCACGATGAAATAACAAAAAATATTGTGCATCGGCATAACTATTACCTATACTCAAAATACTGTTTTCATGAATTAAAGCCAACTCGGATTTTGAGTTAATTTGATACAAAATACCAACTATACTACTCAATTCCATTGGTTTTAAATTGTTTTTTTGCCAACCAAAACCAAAATCGGTCTTTGAATTTATAAGTATATTGGGCGAAATGCCAATTTTAAGAATAATTTTTTCATAACCTTTCAAAACATTTTTAAAATCAATAAACACAGGCAAACAAATATAATTTATACGGAGCTTAAAAATGCTTGGATCTTCTTCGGTTACCTTTTTTCTGCTACCTTTTGAAGAGTAATTTAATTCAAATCCTAAATTTTTGTTTTTTTCAAACTCCCTGTAAAATGTAAACCCTACTTTGCTACCAATTTTATTATAACCTGCGTATTTATCACCATCAACCTGCGAAAAATTAATACCACCACATACTTTTGATTTAAAATTTTGAGCAATGTTTTTTTTAAAAGAAAATAAAAACAAAAGTAGAAATATTATGGTTTTTAACCTTAGCATAAAAATTATATGTTTGCCTCAAATTTAAAAACATTTATTACAGATATGGCAAAAAATAATAAAGATGTATCAGGATATCAATTATTGTCAATGCTATCGCAAGGCGATGGAGATTTTGCACCTCAAGAGGGCAATGTAATTGTAAATTATATCCGCAAAAATTTCCCTATTGGCGGTAATCTTGAAAATGCACTTGAAGAAATCAGTTCATTGAAAAATGAAGATTATATGTTGTTTTTCGAAAAAAAAGCAATAGACTTTTATGAAGAATCAACCGAGAATGAAAGGGTTGATTTTTTAAAATTTGCTATGAAATTGATAAATGCCGACGAAAAAGTTGTAAAAGAAGAAAACACTATGATTAGCAAACTTTTTGACTGGTGGGGCTTGTAAAAAACTTAAAATAGTGTCAGTAAAAGAATTTCATAAATTAAGAGTTAAAAACATCAAACGCCAAACTACTGATTGTGTTTCGGTATGTTTTGATATTCCCAACGATTTAAAATCTACATTCCAGTTCAAAGCAGGACAACACATAATAATAAGAAAAGAGATAAATGGAAAAGAGCTACGACGCACATACTCAATATGCACAAGCCCAAACGAAAATGAATTTTGTATTGCAGTAAAAAAAATTGAAAACGGAGCTTTTTCAAGTTTTGCAAATTCAGTACTTAAAAAAGGTGATGAATTAGAATTGATGCCTCCGCATGGAAGATTTCATGTTGAAACAAATTCTAAAAATTCAAAAAACTATCTTGCATTTTCTGCCGGAAGTGGCATTACTCCTATAATTTCAATAATAAAATCAGTTTTGCATGATGAGCCTGATAGTAGTTTTACGTTATTTTACGGTAATCGCAAAACAGAAACTACAATTTTTCTGGAAGAATTAGAAGCATTAAAAAACCTAAATATTTCAAGACTATCTATATATTATATAATGAGCCGCGAAACTATTGGTAGTTCATTATTTAAAGGTCATTTAGATTCTGAAAAATGTTTAAAATTTTCAAAAACTTTTTTTGACCCCGCCCAAATTGATGAAGTTTTTATTTGCGGTCCAATAAAAATGACCGAAACTGTTAAAAAATGTTTGCTTTCATTAGGTATTGATTCATCTAAAATTCATCATGAATTATTTACTAATATTGGTTTAAAAACAAATATTGAAGCTACGAAAATTACTGATAATATTAAAAGTAATATTACTATAATAAACGATGGTGCAGAACTAAATTTCAACTTAGAAACAAGTGATGAAAATATACTTGACGCTGCACTAAAAAATGGTGCCAACCTGCCCTTTGCCTGCAAAGGTGGAGTTTGCTGTACATGCAGGGCAAAACTACTTGAAGGTGAAGTTAAAATGGACGTAAATTACAGTCTGGAACCCGATGAAATTAACAATGGATTTATACTTACTTGCCAATCGCATCCTGTTTCAAAAAAAATTAAAATATCATTTGACGAAGTATGAAAAACATGGAAAAAGACAAAGAAGACATTTTCAACTTAATAATTGAAAAAGACGATAAAATAGAGCCAAAAGACTGGATGCCCGAAAAGTACAGGCACACAATGATAAGACAAATTTCGCAACATGCACATTCGGAAGTGGTGGGAATGCTGCCCGAAGGCAACTGGATAACCAGAGCACCAAGTTTAAGGCGAAAGGCTGCATTACTTGCCAAAATACAAGATGAAGCAGGTCATGGTCTTTATCTTTATAGTGCTGCCGAAACTCTTGGTGCCGACCGCGAAGAATTAATCGAAGAATTGCACACAGGAAAAGCAAAATATTCGAGTATTTTTAATTACCCAACACTAAGTTGGGCTGATATTGGTGCAATTGGCTGGCTGGTAGATGGGGCTGCTATAATGAATCAAGTTATGCTTTGCCGAACTTCTTATGGACCTTATTCACGTGCTATGGTTCGTATTTGCAAAGAAGAAAGTTTTCATCAAAGACAGGGTTTTGACATATTGCTCACACTATGTAGAGGAACTATAGAACAAAAGGAAATGGCACAAGATGCACTAAACCGCTGGTGGTATCCTTCATTAATGATGTTTGGACCCAAAGATAAGGATTCTGTACACTCAGCTTATTCTGTTCAGATGAAAATTAAAAGATTGTCAAATGACGAACTTCGTCAACGTTTTGTAGATACAACTGTTCCGCAGGCAGAATATCTTGGAATTAAAATACCTGATAAAAATTTAAAATTTAATGAAAAAACTGGTCATTATGATTTTAGCGAGCCCGACTGGAACGAATTTTATTCAGTTATAAATGGAAACGGACCCTGCAACCGCGACAGAATAAAGGTTAGAAACCAAGCGTATGAAAATGGGAAATGGGTTCGCGATGCAGCTACAGCTTATGCTGAAAAACAAATTTTAAAAAAAATAAAAAATGAAACACTCTGAAAATAAAAAGAACTGGCCCCTTTGGGAAGTATTTGTCCGCAGCAAAAGAGGTTTAGGTCATAAACACGTAGGAAGTCTAAGAGCGTCTGATGCTCAAATGGCAGTAGAAAATGCCCGTGATGTTTATACTCGAAGGCAAGAGGGAATAAGTATTTGGGTTGTTGAATCAAAAAATATTATTGCTTCAGATCCTGGCCAAATCGATTCGCTTTTTGATCCCGCTTCCGACAAACCTTACCGTCATCCAACATTTTACGATGTACCTAACGAAGTAAAAAATATTTAATTAAATTATTAACTTGAAAAATTTTAAAACTGAATACCTGCTTCACCTTGCCGATAATGCACTTATTCTTTCGCACAGGCTCGGCGAATGGTGCGGTCACGCTCCTATTCTTGAACAAGACATAGCTTTAACCAATATAACTCTTGATATTTTGGGGCAAGCAAGATATTTTTATCAATATGCAGCCAAATCTGACAATAAAGGTAAATCTGAAGATTATTACGCTTTTTTCAGAAACGAAAGAGATTTTAAAAATTTGTTGATTTTAGAACAACCAAATGGCGACTGGGCACAAACGATGTTAAGACAATTTTTGTACGATAATTATTGTCTGTTACTTTACCAGAGCTTGACAGAATGTAGCGATAATCAAATTGCTGCTATTGCATCTAAGGCAGTAAAAGAAGTAAAATACCATTACAAATTCAGCAGCGAATGGGTAATGAGACTTGGTGACGGTACCGAAGAAAGCAAGAAAAGGTTGGAAAATGCTCTTGAAAATCTTTGGATTTATACCGGAGAAATGTTTGAAATTACACCTTACGAAACAGAAATGATAAAACTTGGAATTGCTCCTGATCCTTCAAAACTTAAACATAAATGGCTCGAAAACACTCAAAATATTTTTAAATTATCAAATTTATCAATACCCAAAACCGAGTGGTTCCAAAAAGGAGGTAAAACGGGTTATCATACCGAAAATCTTGGAAAAATTCTCACTGATTTGCAGTACATGCAAAGGTCATATCCCAATTGTAATTGGTAGAACGTACAAATTCAATTTTCCACAGGATACAGTAGTCTGAAAGCATTAAAAACAGCTTGATGGGTTACAGTAGCATGGTCTTCGTCTGGCAAGTAATCAAAATATACTTTTACATTTTTTGATTTTGATTGTTTTATTTTGTCTGCCAACAAATTTGCATCTATTTCCATAACATGATGGCTTACAGATGGGGCAAGCCCTTCTTTACCAACTCCAATATAAATTTGAATATTATTTGCAAAATTGTCTTTCAATATTTCAGCCTGCATTTTCAAAAGCTTTCCATCATTCCACCATAAACTCGGGCTAACTATAATGTACTTATCAAAAAGTTTTGGTTTGGTAAACAAAATTTCGGTAGCTAATAGCCCTGCAAGCGATTGTCCAACTATTGTATTTGACGAATTTGTTTTATATTTTGAATTAATGTAGGGTTGCAATTCATTTTCGATAAAAGATATAAATTTTGCTGAACCACCATAAGTAGGTATTAGTTTTTTATCGCTGTCAATACTTGTATTGCCCGTAAAATCTCTTTTTCTGTCAACATTTACTATACCTACAACTATTGACTTTGGAATGCGGCTTATCCATGGAAAATTATTGAATTGTACTATGCCTGCAATATGAAAAAAATCTTCATCAATTGAGCCGTCTAATACATAAATTATAGAATATCTTGTTGTGTCAGATTCATTATAGTCCGGAGGTAAATAAATATTCAAAACTCTTTTTTCTGATAACTCCTTAGAGTAAATCTCATCAATTGTACCAATAATTAAAGGTTTTGAGTTTGGAGTTTTACTTTTTTCCTGCGAAAATATCTGTGCAGTTTGAAAAATTATAAATAAAGCTAACAATGTCTTTCTCATTTTATCTTTAAATTCTGTTCTTTTATTTGTTATAAATTACAATTTTTAATTAATAAAGTTTTTCTATTCTGAAATAATCAATTGTCTTAAAAATTCAAGAGCAGTAAAAGACGAATTTTTTATTATATCTTCTCTGTTACCTTTTAATTTAATTTTTTTGGTTAAACATTTATCTCTGTTGCAAACTGCAATCCATACCGTTCCTATAGGTTTATCGGGAGTTTCGCCTGTTGGTCCTGCAATTCCTGATGTACTTATAGCATAATCTGAATCAAATTTTTTTCTTACACCTTTAGCCATTTGCCTTACACATTGCTCACTCACAGCTCCAAAATTATCAATAGTACTTTGTTCCACCTCAAGTATATTAATTTTAGCCGAATTGCTGTATGATGTAACAGAACCTTTGAAATATTGAGAACTGCCCGATACAGAAGTTATCAAGTGAGAAACATAACCACCAGTGCAACTTTCGGCAATAGATAAAGTTTTGCCCTTGTCTGATAAGAGTTTCCCAATTATTTCTTCTTGTTTTAAATCTTGTATTGCCGCAATGTTTGCCGTAGGAATTTTTTGCAATATTTCTTTAAAACAATTTTCAAATACGGTATTTATAAAATTCAAATCATAAGAAACAGAGGTAAGTCTTAGCTTTACACTTGAAAAACTTGGTAAATATGCTAGTTTAATATTATCAGGCAATTGGTTTTCCGTTTCCTTTAAAATTTCTGCAAGTGTAGATTCCGGAATACCGTAGGTAACAATTGATTTGCTAATAATTTCAGGTAATTTGTATTTTAATTTTATTTTATCTAAAGCAAAATCGCTCATAATACCTTTCATTTCTTTTGGCACACCCGGTAAGATTATTACTGTTTTTTCGTTTTCATCAATCCACATTCCGGGTGCGGTACCGTAATTGTTAAAAAGCAAAGAACTATTTCCTAGAATATAAGATTGCTGCTCGTGAACAGGCAAAAATTCCACATTCACTTTTTTGAAGGTTGATTTGATATGATTTTCAACCTCATCTACTTTTTTTAAGCCTGTTTTAAAAAAATCTTGAAGAGTTTTTTTAGTAATATCATCATTTGTGGGTCCTAAGCCTCCGGTAATTATCACAATATTATTGCTTAGTAAAGCTTGTTTTAAACTATACGAAATGTGTGTGCTATTATCGCCAACAGATGCAATTTTTGAAACCCAAACACCAATTTTAACTAATTGTTGCGAGAGCCATACTGCATTAGTATTTACTATCTGCCCAATAAGAATTTCATCACCAATTGTAATGATTTCGGCTGTAATTTTCATCTCAGGTACAAATGAAAACAAAGGTTTTTAAATTTTTAATAATTTTTTTTTGAAGAAAGTATTAATTTCGCAAGCCAAAACAAAAATAATGAGAAGTCAAAAAGCAATAGAACTTGCGGATAAAATAATGTCAAAGTCTCAAAAATCATTCGATGCAGAGTGGGTTTCAAAAAACTTAAAAGAATTAAGAGAAATGGCAAAAGAAGAAGGCGATCCGGCAGTTATTAAAATACTAAGACTTGCCTACGAACACATTGACGAAAACGGAGATTTCAATATCGGTTTTTCATCAGACCAAAACGAAGAAGGCGAGGAAGAAGAAGGTTTAATAAGCGACCTCGACTATTTGCTTACCTTAGTTCAGCGTTCTGAAAGAGAAAAAAGTCGCGAAGAAATAAAAGAGATGAAAAAACTCTTACTCGAATTAAAATAAATATAAGATGACAACTGAACAATTTACAGAATTAAAGGGTAGATCTAACGCCCTGAGGGGGTATCTTTGACTTGGAGCAAAAAGAAATTTTAATCCAAGATGAAGAACAGCAAACATTAGCCCCCGATTTTTGGGACGACCCAAAGAAAGCCGAATTATTCTTAAAAAACATCCGTTCAAAAAAAATATGGGTTGAGGCATGGAACGAAATTAATAATGGAATAAACGATTTAGAAATACTGATTGAATTTAGAGAGGCCGGTGAAGCAAGCGACGAAGAGATAGAAAATGTTTATCAAAATCTATTGCAAAAAATTGATGAGCTTGAATTTAAAAATATGATGAGCAGCGAAGAAGACCAACTTGATGCAATAATACAGGTAAATGCCGGAGCCGGCGGCACCGAGAGTTGCGACTGGGCAAGTATGATTGTGAGAATGTATTTAATGTGGGCAGAAAAAAACGGGTTTTCTGCTTCTATTATCGAAGAACAATCAGGCGATGTAGCCGGAATAAAAAGTTGCTCGATAGAAATAAAAGGACAATTTGCTTTTGGATTTTTAAAAGGCGAAAGCGGAGTTCATCGCCTTGTAAGAATATCACCTTTTGACAGCAATGCACGCCGCCATACATCTTTTGCATCGGTTTACAGTTATCCTGTTGTTGACGATACAATTGAAATTGAAGTAAAACCTTCGGAAATTGAATGGCAAACCTACCGTAGCAGCGGAGCAGGAGGACAAAATGTAAATAAAGTAGAAACTGCAGTAAGACTAAAACATTTACCTACCGGTATTGTAGTTGAGTGCCAGCAGGATCGTTCGCAGTTGGGCAATAAAGACAAAGCAATGAAAATGCTTAAATCACAACTTTATGAACTTGAGATACGAAAACGCAACGAAAAAAGAGATGAAGCCGAAGCCGGCAAAATGAAGATAGAATGGGGTTCGCAAATTAGAAATTACGTGCTTCATCCATACAAACTTGTAAAAGATGTAAGAACAGATTACGAAACCAGTGATGCCTCCGGAGTACTCGATGGCAACCTTACTCCTTTTCTCAAAGCCTTTTTGCTAAAGTTTGGTAAAGCCAAATAATCTAAACTTTTTTAATTACTTTGTGTTTTTAATTCCTGAATATTTCTTTATTTTTTGCATTTTTGCAGCATAAAAATTTAATTAGAATACAATGGCAGAATTTCAAATTGTAATGCCTAAAATGGGCGAAAGTATTGCAGAAGCTACAATCATCAGATGGTTAAAAAAAGAAGGAGATTTAATTAATCTTGATGAAGCCGTGCTTGAAATTGCAACCGATAAGGTAGATAGCGAGATACCTTCACCTTTCAGTGGAATTTTATCAAAAAAACTGTTTAATGATGGCGATGTAGTTGAAGTTGGTAAAACACTTGCAATTATTGTATCTGATGTAAATGAAACTACCGAAAATTCAAAATCAAATCTTGAAATTGAAAATAATTTAGAAAATGTAAGTAATTCTAAAACTAATGCCGAACCTGAAATAAAAGATATTCCTTTATCACCAATTCAAATTGACGAAACGCCTCATGTTAAGGGCGAAACAAATAAATTTTACTCACCGCTTGTATTAAATATTGCAAGACAAGAAGGAGTTTCAGTAAGCGAACTTGAAAACATTAATGGTACAGGAAACGACAACCGTGTTACAAAAAGAGATATTCTTGCTTATATAGAAGAAAAAAAATCATCAATAAAATCTTTTAACCCCGCTCCTGTTGTATCAGTTCACGAGACAAAAACTGTTACCGCTCCACAGCCTAAAATTACACTTTCAGGCGGAGATGAAATTATTGAAATGGATCGTATGCGTAAACTCATTGCCGAACACATGGTTATGAGCAAACACACCTCACCTCATGTTACTTCGTTTGTTGAAGCCGATGTTACAAACATTGTAAACTGGCGAAATAAAATCAAAGATACTTTTAATAAACGCGAGGGCGAAAATTTTACTTTCACTCCTATTTTTATTTATGCAATTGTTAAAGCAATAAAAGATTTTCCTATGATAAACATTTCGCTTGACGGTGATAAAATAATCAAAAAGAAAAATATTAATATTGGCATGGCTACTGCTTTGCCAAGTGGTAATCTGATAGTGCCGGTTATAAAAAATGCCGATACAAAAAGTTTGTTAGGATTAGCAAAAGAAGTAAACAATCTATCAAACAAAGCCCGAAACAGTAAACTATTGCCCGAAGACATACAAGACGGAACTTATACCATTACCAATGTTGGTACATTTGGAAATGTACTCGGTACCCCTATAATTAATCAACCTCAGGTAGCTATAATGGCTACAGGTGCAATAAGAAAAAAACCTGCTGTTATCGAAACAGAATATGGAGATGTAATTGCTGTGCGGCACATGATGTATCTAAGTCACAGTTACGACCATCGTGTAGTTGATGGTGCTTTGGGAGGTAGTTTTGTGAAGCGTGTAGCCGACTATTTAGAAAACTGGGACTTGAATACCGAAATTTAATAAAATTTTCCACAATTATCAAATTAAACGTTTGTAAAATAAATATTTAAGCAATTTTTACGATATTATATAAACAAAAATGTTGGAAAAATAAAATTATTAATATATTTGCTTTGCTTTTTATCCACTTTTTCAAATAAAAGTGGCAATTGTAAATTTAAAAAGTATATGACTATGAAAAAAAAGAATATAAAATCTAATGTTTCTGCCGTTATAAAAAACATCGGAAACACTAAGCCTGACAATCAATATTCTTCAACAACTGTATTCGATTTGTTTAAGCGAATTGAAAACAACAGAAAATTTGCATTATAAATAGTAATTATATCATTTTCTCATTCTTTGTTTAGTACTATTTTTTGGCTGTAATAGTTCCCATTATCGTTTACCCTTACAAAATATATCCCGGGCGAAGTGTCGAGCTTAAAAGTATATTTGGCTTGGGCATTGAGTTTTTCTGAATATACTATTTTTCCTATTGAATTAAATATTTCAATATTTATTTCATCTGAATTTTTGCCCATCTGCACCTCAAAAAGTCCCTTGCCCGGATTGGGAAATATTTGAAATTTGAGTTTGGGGTTTATCGTTTGTATTGCTACTGTTATATTTATGTCTTTACACGTTTTAGTACTACATTCGGCTGCATTTATTGCTTTTAAACATACTGTATATTTTCCCGATTTGTTAAAAGTATAGCTTGCATCTTTTGATATTGCACTGTCGCCATTGCCAAATGTCCATATATATGTGGTATTTACCCCCTGCACTGCTTTAAATTCTACAGTATTGCTATTGTTTTTATAATTGAAATCTGAAACAGGATTGGCATTTACGGTTACTGGTTTTACTATAGAATCAAAACAACCATCGGGCATTGATGCTACTAATGTTACATTATATGTTGTTGATATTCCATCTGTTTTGTAATAATATTTCGGCGAATCTTCATAAGATTGTTGTCCGTCTCCAAATTTCCATTTGTATTTCATCTCACCTGTATTTGATGGTGTTTTATTTATAAATTTTACACTATCGTTTTCACATACATCAGATGTTGAAAAATCGGGTTCGGGATTTTTAAATGTTATAATCTGCGAAGTAGTATCAGGCCTGTTATTGTAATATGTTATCAAACTTGCTGTATAACTCCCATAAGCTTTATATGTATGACTTATTTCTCTCTCTTTTGTCGAAAAATTTTCTGCACCCGATGTACTATCTCCAAATATCCATTTTATAGAGTCATTATCATTACTGTCTAATAGTATAAAGTGTGTAGGCTCGTTTATACAACGGCTTTTATAGGTAAATGATGGTGTGTTGAAGTATGAAGACATGAATGAAGGGTAACCTAAAAAATACCAATTATAATGGGAATTGAATCTCAGTATTTCAGGCTTGCATTTTATACCTTTTAAATTTGGATAATTTATAACCGACAATGTGCTATCAAAGCCTGAACGATCATTATAAATCTTGCCGTTTGGTGCCAATTGTAATGAGGATCTGATATTAATATCAAATTTATAACAATTAGAATCGGGCAAAAAATTGTTTGTAATGTTTTTAACAGGGCATTGTAATGTATAAATCCCATGACTCAAATATAAATACTTGCTGTTAGGAGAAAATTCTAATTCAGCAGTAATATTATGAATTCTCCGCTCATTGCTTATTGACCCTGCTCTGTTGTCAAAATCATAAAGATATGTTGAGGTTTTATTATTTAAATTAGACATAGCCAGCAATTTGCCGTTGGGCGAAAATTTAATACGTCCTGAACCTTCATTTTTCATATATATCCTGTGTTTTAAAACTGTGGGGCTCAAACCTTTTTCGGTCAATAGAAAAACAAAAAGAGTGTCAGAAAAACCCTTTTCTATGGCAACCCATATATCTTTTTTGTTTGCGTGTTTTACAAGTGCTATTTTTCCGGCTGATTTATCTACAATCAATTTGCGTTTTACTATTACTTTTCCTTTGCCGCCATTGGCTTTTATATCTATTATTGAATAGAACACACCTTCGTTCAAATACTCAACAACTCCAGTTGCGCAGAAAATATAGTAATATCTGCTGCTCAAAGGTTGTTTTGCAATAATACTTGCTCTTGCTTTTGGTATTCCTGACGATACATATTTACCAGAAACACATAAACCTGTGCCATTTTCAACTATTTTATGTTCATTGTTCCATACAGTATCACCATCAGTATATAATAATAATTTTCCTGTTGAATCTGAAATTACACTGCCATTCAACCGAGAATACATTTTAGAATCGGTTAATGGTGTTGGAGGCTCGTTATTAAAATCTAACCCAACATGATCTCCAAAATACCATATATTAGCCTCTTTTTGTGCTTTTGAAATATTAAAGCTGATTATTAAAATGATTAAAATAAGATTTTGTTTCATCTCGTGTTTTAAAAAATTGTAGTATAACAAATATAAAACATTAAGGACAAATAAAATAAATTATTTGTCCTTAATATAATAATTTTATTTAATAATGTTTAAATCTTAAAGTTACCAACCCAGGTTTATTAACACATGGCGGAGGATTGGTGCTTGGAGGTGTTGATGATACAATTTCCATTTTAACGGTTCCACCATTGCAAGTGGCTGATAATATATATTCTGAACCAACAGGAAGCCCGTAAGGAAGAGCTTCGGGCAATAATTGATCGGTAATATTTATTGTATCATCACCAAGCCTCATGCGCAATTTGCTCGGGCAAATACATGTATCATAATCATCGCATGACCATTTCATTTGATAGGCTTTCAGGGTATATGGACCTTTTGCAACATCTTGACCCGGTATCAAATGTGCATTATAATTCATAGTTGGGGGCCATTTGGGTTTAGCTTGCGGAACACAAGGAGCATATAATTGGCTGTAGGCCTCCCATGGCTCCCACCAGTAAGCGGGAATTATTTCTGAACCTCCACAATTGCCTCCTGTATTACTAAGGTCGTACTCCCACCAAAAATCCATTTCACAATCAGTTTCATTTATGATTGTTACATTCATACATTCAATTGGGGCGTTATAGGGAACTGGGGGCGGAGAAGGAAGACATGGATTGATTACATAACCCGGCGGCGGTGAAAGCAAGGGATATGTATAAATACAAGTAGGGTCGTAGCATATATCATACGTAAACTGACCGAATGAACGAAAAGCCAAAATGGCTGCGAATAGAAATAATGATAATTTTTTCATTTTATTTTGTTTTTTTTATTTTAATTTATGCCTGTTAATTTAATTTTTAAAGGATTGGCTGTCCGATAAAATGCAATTGCAGTTTCAAATTATTATATAAAATCAATTAAAAAAAAGGAAATTGTGTTTCCAAAAATTTCCATTTTTTTGGCAATTTTTTCTATGAGTAAAAAAACTTCTTTTCTATTGAAAATACTGATAGTTTAGATTATAATAATCATCTTTATTTATCATTAAAGCTAAATAAATTGGAAATTTCATATACTAAAATTTCCAAAAAGATGGAAATTTTAAAAAGTTAAATTTTCTAATTAAAACAAATTAAACTGAACGGGGTTGTCGGGCTTTGCATCGTCTTTTGAATTTACATCTTTATTTTCGTCTGTTTCATCGCCATTGCCCATTTCTATTGTAAAAGGTATTTCGTCAACTGGTTCAATAGTCTCATCATTTTCTATTACTTGAGGTGTGATGTCCTCAAAAGATTTTAATGTATCGTTTGTAAGCTTGTTGCCCAATGATTTCCAACCTTTGACAGCAATAAATTCTGATAAATTTACATTTTTTTCTTCTTTTTCGCCTTTTTTGTTGACAGTTTTTAAAAGTAATATTGGTTCAGGTTTATCACTTACATAAGCGAGATAATTACCTTTGCCTTCTTGTATAAACATAAATTTTTTGCCTATAGTGCTGGTTTCAATATTAAATCGCTTAACGTAATGTTGTTTTTCGGCTGCTATGTAATATAAAACGGTCAAAACAATTTTAGGATTGTATTTGCAAATAAGCATTATATCTTTGGTTTCGTAGTGATTTGTAAGTTCAAAATCGGTCATTTCATAGCTTCCTTCGTTGTATATTACAAGTATTTTGTCTTCGTTGTCAAAATTGCCAAGAAAATCACCTCTACCATCAGCATTTAGCCTGCCAATAGATGGTTCAAAATAAATTGACCTTCCTCCAATTGTGCTTCTTCCTTTTTCTTTTAAAACTACTTTTCTTATTTGAAATTTGGTTAGTGTGTTTCCAATACTATTGCGGTTTTTAATTGATAATTCGGCAAAATTGAAATCAAATATCTTATTGCGGGCTTTGCTCATATTGCTGAGCTGTATTGTTACAATTTCGGCTTCGCCATTTGGATTAGCTGAAAGGTAGATGATTTTTGAGCCTTGTTTGCCTTGTGTAATATCGTATTCTTTGTCGCGTGTTACGCCGGTTATCGAAAATCTCTTTGAAAAATATTTTCTGGTATTCGAATCGAAATAAATTGCATTATACACTTTACGGTCGTCATTTTTTCTGAAAACATCAACATGAATAAGGTTTTTGCCAAAAAATGCTTTTTCGGATATTTTACATACTTTGTATTTGCCGTCATCTCTAATAGCAATTACATCGTCGAGGTCAGAACAATCGCAGATATAATTGTCTTTTTTAAGCCCGAACCCAACAAATCCTTCAGCAAAGTTGGCGTACAATTTTTGATTTGCCACTGCAACAACATTGGCTTCAATACTATCAAATTTTCTTATTTCGGTTTTTCGTTCCCTTCCTTTTCCAAATTGCTTTAGTAAGGCTTCAAAAAATCTTATTGCATATTTTACAAGGTTGGCGAGATGGGCATTTACTTCGTCTAACTCTATTTCGATGTTTTTTAAATATTCATCAGCTTTAAAAGAATCAAATTTTGAAATTCTTTTAATTTTTATTTCGGTTAGTTTTTCGATATCGTCTTTAGTAATTTCACGTTTTAGTAATTTTTTGAATGGTTCAAGCCCGAGGTCTATTGTATTTATTATTTCTTCCCATGTTTCGCATTCTTCAATTTGATGGTAAATGCGGTTTTCAATAAATATTTTTTCGAGGCTGCCAAAGTGCCATTTTTCTTCAAGTTCATCTCTGTTTATTTCAAGTTCTTTTTTTAAAATTTCAACGGTATTGAATGTGCATTTTTCGAGTATTTCGTTTACTCCCCAAAAATATGGTTTGTCTTCGAATATTATACACGAATTGGGCGAAATGCTTAGTTCGCAATCGGTAAAAGCATAAAGAGCATCAATTGTTTTATCGGTAGAAACTCCTTGTGCAAGCTGTATTTCTATTTCAAGTTCGCGGGCTGTATTATCAGTTACTTTTTTTATTTTTATTTTATTTTTATCATTTGCTTTAATTATAGATTCTATAAGGTTTCCGGTAGTAGTACCAAAAGGTATTTCTTTAATCAAAAGTGTTTTTTTGTCTTTTTCCTCAATTTTGGCTCTTATTCTTATTCTACCACCTCTTTTTCCTTCATTATAGTTTGTAAAATCTGCATACCCGCCAGTAGGAAAATCGGGCAATATATTAGTTTTTTTACCATTAAGAATTGAAATTGAAGCTTCGATTATTTCAATAAAATTGTGAGGCAGAATTTTTGTACTCAATCCCACAGCAATACCTTCAACACCCTGAGCTAATACAAGAGGAAATTTTACAGGCAAAAATACAGGTTCACGGTTGCGACCATCATAGCTACGCTGCCATAGGGTGGTTTTGGGGTTAAAAACTATCTGAAGTGCAAATTTTGATAATCTGGCTTCAATGTATCGGGGTGCTGCTGCACTATCGCCGGTACTTATATCACCCCAGTTTCCTTGTGTATCAATCAAAAGTTCTTTTTGTCCAAGGTTTATAATTGCATCTCCAATGGCAGCATCACCATGAGGATGATATTTCATTGTGTTTCCTATAACATTTGCAACTTTGTTATAACGTCCGTCTTCAAGTTCCCAAAGGCTGTGCAATATTCGTCTTTGAACGGGTTTAAGTCCATCTTCAAGTGCTGGTACGGCTCTTTCAAGTATTACATAAGAGGCGTATTCCACAAACCAGTTTTCGTACATTCCGCTAAGCGGTATAACTTTTAGATTATCGTGTTCAAGCTCTTCGCTATTGCTTTCTATATCGTTTAAATTTTCGTTATCCATTAATCAATTTTGCTTTTCATTGATATGCTTCTTCTTCTAAAGAATGTTCAATTTTTTCTGTATCAACTTCTACTTTAAGGTTGCTAATAATAAAATCCTGTCTTTCGGCGGTATTTTTTCCCATGTAAAATTCAAGAATTTTTTCTATTGAATGTTCTTGATTCAAAATTACAGGTTCAAGTCTTATATTTTCGTCAATAAACATTGCAAATTCATCAGGGCTTATTTCTCCAAGTCCTTTGAAACGTGTAATCTCAACCTTATCTTTAAGTTTTTTGATAGCTGCTTGCTTTTCGGTTTCGCTATAACAATATATTGTTTTTTGTTTATTTCTTACCCTAAACAAAGGTGTATCTAAAATATACAAATGCCCGTTTCTTACAAGGTCGGGAAAAAACTGGAGAAAAAATGTCATTAGTAGTAATCTGATATGCATTCCGTCAACATCGGCATCAGTGGCAATTACAATATTGTTATACCTCAAATTTTCTAATGAATCTTCAATATCTAAAGCATGTTGGAGCAAATTGAACTCTTCATTTTCATAAACCACTTTTTTTGTAAGGCCATAGCAATTCAAAGGTTTTCCTCGTAAGCTAAATACAGCTTGATAATCAACGTTTCGAGATTTTGTTATACTTCCGCTTGCCGAATCGCCTTCGGTAATAAAAAGCGTAGTATTGTATCGGTTGTCATTATTAGTATCGGTAAAATGCACACGGCAATCTCTAAGTTTTTTGTTGTGAATATTTGCTTTTTTTGCTCTTTCATTGGCAAGTTTTCTGATACCTGCCATTTCTTTTCGCTCTTTTTCGCTTTGCAATATTTTTTTAAGCAATGCATCGGCTACATTTGAATTTTTGTGTAAATAATCATCAAATTGTTTTTTTATAAAATCGTAAACAAAACCTTTTACTGTTGGTCCTCCGGGAGCCATATCGCTACTTCCCAATTTTGTTTTGGTTTGCGATTCGAAAACCGGCTCTTGTATGCGAATGCTTAAAGCAGCATTTATTGAAGAGCGTATATCGCTTGAATCAAAATCTTTTTTGTAAAAATCTCTAACTGTTTTTACAAAAGCTTCCTTAAATGCCGAAAGATGCGTTCCGCCCTGTGTTGTATTTTGCCCGTTTACAAAGGTGTGATAAACTTCGCCATAATGATTATCATGCGAAAAAGCCACTTCAATATCTTCACCTTTTAAATGTACGATTGGATAACGCAATTCTTCTTCATTGCAATTGCGTTTTAGCAAATCTAATAACCCATTTTTTGAGAAATATTTGTTGTTATTGAAATTTATTACCAAGCCCGAATTGAGGTATGCGTAATTCCAAATTTGATTTTCAATAAATTCGTTTATATATCTGAAATGCTTGAAAATACTATCGTCAGCTATATATTCTATCAATGTCCCATTGGGTTCTGTAGTGTCAATATTTTGCTCATTTATCAATGTTCCTTTTTCAAATTCGGCAATTTTGCTCTTTCCATCTCTGAATGATTGTACTTTGAAAAAATCTGAAAGAGCATTTACAGCTTTTGAACCGACACCATTTAATCCTACTGATTTTTGAAAGGCTTTTGAATCGTACTTTCCACCAGTATTTATTTTTGAAACACACTCTACAACCTTACCGAGCGGAATTCCTCGACCAAAATCTCTAATTGAAACCTTATTTTCTTCAATTTTAATATCAATAGTTTTGCCAAAGCCCATTACATGCTCATCTATGCAATTATCAATTATTTCTTTTATCAGTACATAAATTCCATCATCGGCAGCCGAACCATTTCCAAGTTTGCCAATGTACATTCCAGGCCTAAGCCTTATGTGTTCACGCCAGTCAAGTGATTTTATACTATCTTCATCATATTTTATTTCCTGAGCCACTTTTTTTAAAAAAATTTAAAACACGAAATTAAAATTCCCTAAACTTTTAAAATCCAAAAGATATAAACAAAGTATTAATAAAATTAATAGGTTTGGGTTAATTTCTTATCATATTTTAAAACAAAATTATTTTGATTTTTTCTTTTGTTCATCGCCTTTTTTCCGTTGGCGTTCGGTAACTCCTGTATATCTGCGAGGGTATTTTTGAATATCTGTTGCCAATTTGTTAAAGTTTTCAATTGTAGAATTTAGTTTTATATACAATTCGTCATTAGTAGCAAGTTTGCCTAAGCTGCCTTGTCCTTTATTAATGTTTTCGACAGTTTTGGTAATTTCTGTAATTGCAGTTTTTAAATCATTAATGGTTGCTTCTAATTTTATTCGGTTCAGTTCTTCGGTAGTTTGCTTAATATCTGTTAGAATACCATTAATCTTAGGTGTAGAGCTTTTTAAATCGCCTGTTACAGAGCCTAAATCAGAAACAATTTTATCTAAACCAGAATCTTTACTTTTAAGCATTTTATCAATATTTTCAACAGCAATATCAACAGTTTGAAGGGTTTTGTTCAATCCCTGTAAAGTTTTTTTAATTTGATCGCCAGAAATTTGATTGTTTATCTCATTTATCAAAATATTTATTTTATCGGATAATGGTGCTATAAGTTTACTTACGGTTTTTGCCAAGCCGGGGTCTTTGTCTGAATCCAGGGTATCATTTCCTTTTGCAATTATTTTTGAATCGCCCATAATAATGTAAACTCCTTTTGAGCCAACCATATCGGTATTAACTATTTTTATAACTGAATTTTTGGGAACTTTTATGTTATTGGGAACTTTTACTTCTACCAATAATTTTAAAGTTCGCGGATTCATTGATACATTACTTACCTGCCCTACTTTGTATCCGTTTATCAATACAGGATTAGACTTAAACAAACCATCAATTTCTTCATAGTTTGCATAATACTTATTGTAATCGGTAAAAAGATTTTCGCCTTTTAGAAAATTATAACCCAATATAAGTATTGCAATAGAAATTGCAGTAATAGTACCAACTTTGGTTTCGTTGCTGATTTTCATAAATTAAATTTTTCTAATTGCAAAATTACAGTTTTGAATACCAATTTCTGTAATTTTTGAAACCAAGCATCATACTATGGGCTAATTTTTTTCTTCCTTCATCGGAATTTAAAAAATTCAAATCTTCTGAATTACTCAAAAAACCTGTTTCTACAAGCATGCTTGGCATAGCTGTTTTCCATAATACCAAAAACCCCGCTTGTTTTACTTCTTTGGTATGAATTACACTGTTTTTTTTGATTGATTCGTGTAAACTCGAAGCCAGCTTTGCACTTTGTTCCATAAAAGCATTCTGATATAACGAGAATATAATGTCAGATTCAGGCGAGTTGGGGTCAAAACCTTCATATTCAGAGTTGCTGTTAAAATCTTTCTCCAAAAGTATTGATTCATTTTCGCGTTTTGAAACTGCAAGATTTGCAACTGTTTTGTGTGTTCCCATGATATACGATTCAAAACCATGAAAAACAGGATTGGGATTGTAATTGCAATGTATAGAAATAAAAATATCAGCATTATTTGAGTTTGCTATTGCAGCACGTTGATAAAGCTCTATAAATTTATCAGTTTTGCGGGTGTATATCACTTTTACCCCTTTAATGCTGTCTTCAATATATTTCCCTAATTTTATTGCAATATCAAGAGCTATATCTTTTTCGTAAACATTGCCCGAACCAATACAACCCGGATCTTTGCCACCATGCCCTGCATCAATAACAATAGTTTTTATAAACTTATCGCCTGCTTGCAAAAATGAAGACTTTGAAATAGTGTTTTTTTGCGTAAACATCAATGCCTGTGAGGCATGATTTTTGTTAAAAAGCGGCTGGATGCTGAAAAAGATAAAAAGTAAAATTAAAAGAGTAATTTTACGCTTCGAACTAAAAAATCCAACAAGTTTTTTACTTTTTAAAACTTGTTGTTCATCGTTCCACTCTCTCAAACTAATAACTCTCATTTCTTATTTAACAAATTTTCCCCGATACTTTTCTTATTCTATTTTTAAAGATAGTTTCGCGGTGTTTTTAAATCAAAGCAAAGTTATAACGAATCTCGTCTCTAAAATATTTTGCAAACCCTCATTTGTCCATATATTCCTGTGGATATTGGCTGTTTTTGCTCACTTAAATATACACGCTCAAAGTCTTTCAAAAAACGATACTTTAAAAATTGATAATAAAAATGGCCTTGAATTTCCTGTTGATTATTCGGCTGACGACTCGGTAATACTCGATTTGCCTAATAAAACAGTATATTTATTTGGAAATGCTAAAATTCATTATGGCGAAATAAATCTTGATGCGGGCTTTATAATTGTAAATTTTGAAAATAAGGATATAATTGCCAAACCCTTTTACGACAGTATTGGCAGCCCAATTCATTTGCCTCATTTTTCTGATGGCAAAGACCAGTTTACTGCCGACAGCATGAAATACAATTTTTCGACCAAAAAAGCTCTTGTTTACAACACCCGAACAGTGCAAGGCGAAGGGTTTGTGTTTGGCGAAAAAACTTACAAAGATGCCCAAAACAATACTTATGTAAAACATGCGAGATATACTACTTGCAACGACTCTATTAATCCTCACTTTTATATTTATGCTAAAAAATTTAAAGTAATTCCAAACAAACAACTTGTTACCGGTCCGGCCAATTTATTAATTGCAGGAATAAACACTCCGCTTTTTATCCCTTTTGGATTTTTTCCTCTACAAAAAGGACAAAAAAGAGGTATAATTTTTCCAACTTATGGCGAAACTCAAGACAGAGGGTTTTATCTTAGAAATTTCGGATATTATTTACCACTTGGCAAATACTTTGACCTTTCGTCAACGGCAGATTTCTATTTTAGGGGTAGTTTCGGAATTCATATAAATTCTAATTATGCCAAAAGATATAAGTTCAGAGGAAATTTTGCATTTGATTTTAACCATAATAAATTTGGCGAAGCCGAAAATGGTATATCAATTTCTGACGATTACAGTATAAAATGGAATTATTCTATGGATGCTAAAGCCCACCCCGGACAGTTTTTCAATGCAAGTTTAAATTACAAATCGCCTAATTATAACCGAAACAATACCTTTCAGCAGCAAACCATAGCTCAATCTACAATTCAATCTACTATAAATTACAGAACTTCATTTTTTAATAACAATTTTAATATAAGTACAGGAGCAAGAGTAACTCAAAATTTAAGTACCGAAATGGTTGATTTGTCATTTCCCGAATTAAATTTGAATGTGCCGCGAATTACTCCATTTGCAAACCTAAATATCAAAAATCAAACTATAAAAAATATAGGTTTTTCGTATAATATGGATTTGAAAAACAGTTTGCTTATGAAACAGTACAATCTTACTCCCACACTGGGTTTTGAAAAAAATATTGCAGGTATCAAACTTTTAGACAGTTTACAAAGCAGCATTGTACATGCTATTCCAATAAGTGCTTCGTTTAAATTATTCAAATACTTTCAACTTAATCCATTTTTTAATTACAACGAATTTTGGTATTTCAGAACTAAAACTTTAAGTTGGGATACAATAGGCGATAGTTTGACAACTTCAATTAAAAATGAATTTAACCGAGGTTATATGTTCAGTAGCGGAATATCGCTAAGCACACAAATATTTGGTTTGGCACAATTTAAAAAAGGAAAAATACAGGCAATAAGGCATGTTTTAATACCTTCGGTAAGTTTTGATATAAGCCCGAATTTCGAAACCAAAACTAATGGTTTTTACTTTACACAAACCGATACAAGCGGTAAAATTGAAAAATTATCAAAATACACAGGGACAGGCTCTGCAATACCTTCGGGAAATAAAAGAGCTGCAGTGGGTTTTAATATTGGCAATAATCTTGAAATGAAATGGCGAAAAAACACTGATACAGGTTTAGTAGTTAAAAAAATTAAAATTATTGAAACCTTTAATATTTCAGGTTCTTATAATTTTATTGCAGATAGTTTTAATTTGTCTAATATAAATTTTAATGGTAACTCATCGGTTTTTAATGGCAAAGTAAGAGTAAACTACAGTTGTAATGTTGATCCTTATAAATACACATCAAGACGAATAAATCAATATCACAAACTTGGTAGAATTGTTTCAGCAGGAATAAGCATGAGCACAAACCTTAACCCTCAGGCTCAAAGAAAAAAAACTTCAAGTTATGCTACAGAACAGGAATTGAACTTAATAAATTCATTCCCTCAAAATTTTATTGATTTTAATATCCCTTGGTCGTTGCAACTCAGTTACAATCTTTCTTACAGTCATACAAATCCCACATTGGCAAAAGATTTACGACAAAGTTTTACCTTTAATGGAGATATAAAACTCAGCCAATTTTGGAAAATCGGTTTTGCATCGGGCTACGATTTTAAAACAAAAGATATAGCATTGACAAAAATTGACTTTTATCGCGATCTTCATTGTTGGGAGTTCAGTCTTGGATGGATTCCTGTTGGTTTTATGAGAAGTTACGATTTCACAATACGTGTAAAATCTTCAACCCTTCAAGATTTAAAATTGACAAGGCGAAATTTTTGGTTTGATAATTGATTTTTTTTAAGAGTAAACTATTTAATTCCCTTTTTGTTCAATGCCTCACGGTATCTTGCGGCATATAAGCGGTGTTGGGCAAATGTTTCTGCAAAATTGTGGTAATTTGAAAAATCATCTTTGGCACAGAAATAAAGAAAATTGTGTTTTTTAAAGTTTAAAACAGAATCAATAGCAGCCTTTGTACAAGTGCCAATAGGACCAGGTGGCAGCCCTTTAAAAATATAAGTATTGTAAAGCGAATTTGTATCTAAAATTCCTCTTACTCTACTCATGTTCCTAATTCCGTTTGCGTACTTTACGGTTGGGTCAGCCTGTAAAAGCATACCCTTTTTAAGACGGTTAATATACACTCCGGCAATGGCGGGCATTTCTACTTTTTTTACGGCTTCTTTTTCTACTATACTTGCAAGTATATAAACATCTTTTGTGTTTTTAAAACCTGATTCGGCAAGTTTTTGCATTCTCTCAGTATTCCAAAAAAGTTGTTGATCATTCACAAAAAAATCTACAAGTTTTTCAGGCTTGCTTGACCATGGAAAAAAATAAGTATCAGCCCAAAACAAAGCTAAACAACTCTGGCTATCCAAACCCAAAGCCTCAAGTTTATTTGAGTTTAAAATTGCATTGGCAAACTCAACAGAATCGGCTTCAAACTTATTGCCAAGCATACCAAATAATTCATTTGAAAAAATATTGCTGCCAAACCTGAAAGATATATCGCTTTGACGGCCTGTTTTAAAAATCTTAATAAGTTCATAATTGCTCAAGCCCTCATCAATTTTATACATTCCGCCATAAGTTTTTTTTAATTTCAAAATTTTTAAAGCAAGCTTAAAAGTAAATTCACTTTTTATACAATTATTTTTTTTTAGCTGCGCAACCAAACTATCAGAATTATCGCTTGATTTAATATAAATTTCGCCTTTTAACGAATTGGGCGATGTGTATAAATAAATCACCGAAAGTACAGTAAATAGTACCAAAACCAAAAATATTGCAGTAAAGTATTTCTTTATAATTTTCATATAAAATTAGTTTGTAAAAATATTTAATATTTCAAAGCTTTTTTAAATAAAATGATTTGTTACTAAATGAAAATATGGTGCAAAATTGTAGTTAAATGTAGATTGATATTTTATTTATAATTTAAAGCATTTTTTATTTGGGTTTAATAAATTCTAATAATTGTTCAATAGGCAAATGTATTGTAGTTTTGCCGAAAATATGAGAATAGCATTGATTGGATATGGAAAAATGGGCAAAGCAATTGAAGAAATTGCAGTAAAGGCTGGCCATACCATAACTTCAAAATCAGATATAGGTCAATTAAATGTTACCGATTTGGCAAAAGCTGAGGTTGCCATAGAATTTACACAGGCAAATTCAGTAAAAGAAAACGTTATCAAGTGTTTTGAAGCAAATGTACCTGTAGTGATAGGCACAACCGGATGGTATTCGCAATTTGACGAAATTAAAGAAATAGCACAAAATGAAAATAAAACAATGTTTTACTCTACAAATTTCAGTTTGGGGGTAAATATTTTTTTTGCATTGAATAAATACCTTGCAAAATTGATGAACCAGTACGAGATGTACGAGCCATCAATTACAGAGGCTCATCATGTTCACAAACTCGATTCGCCCAGTGGAACAGCCATTACACTTGCCGAAGGACTTATTTCAAATTTTAATAGAAAAAAACAATGGGTTAATAGCATAGACAACAACACAAACTCTAAAAATCCGTTTGATTTGAATATTGAATCAATTCGCAAAGATGAAATTCCGGGCACTCATACAGTTATTTATAAAAGTGAAATAGATGATATTTCAATTACACATCAGGCACATAACAGAATGGGGTTTGCTATGGGTGCATTAAAAGCTGCAGAATGGCTAAAAGGCAAAAATGGGATTTTTACAATGAATGATATGTTGAAATTTTAAAAAAAAATCGAAATAAAAAAATGAAATTTATAAAAAATTTAATCGAAAGCATCAAAGCATTTCCAGTCAAGACAAAAATATGGTACTCATTGTGGTCTGTAATAAATATTTTGATTTTGTTTATATACATATTTGGTGCAGGAGCAAATATCATTACTGCTTTACTTTTCTTTTTAATGTGGCAAGGTGCAGTTACATTTTACTACTACTACCGCTACAACCTTAAAAAAGGAAGAAAATGGGGCGAATGGGTTGATGCAATAATGTTTGCAGTGCTTGCAGCCACATTTATTCGTTCACTTTTTATTGAAGCATATCAAATTCCTACTCCATCTATGGAAAAATCTCTTTTAGTTGGCGATTTTCTATTTGTAAGTAAAGTAAATTACGGTGCCCGACTGCCAATGACACCTTTATCAGTTCCATTTGCCCATCAAACAATTCCGGTAATTGGCATGAAAGCATATTCAAGCAGTTTACAACTCCCGTATTACCGCTTACCAGGGTTTCAAAAAATAAAAAACGGTGATGTTGTTGTATTTAATTATCCATTTGAGTTGGAAAACCCAGTAGATAAAAAAACAAATTATATTAAAAGATGTGTTGCCATACCGGGTGACGAATTGAAAATAGTGAACGGCGATATATTTATAAACGGCAAATTGATGAACGACCCGCCTTACAGGCAATATTCATATAAAATTGCAACCGAAGGCGGCACAGGTTTTAATAAAAAACTACTCGATAAACTTGATATTACTGACAAAGACCCGGTTTCGGGTATTTATTGGATGACAGACAAAACACGTGAATCAATAAGAAAAGAAACAAATGTTACAAAAATTGATACTTTGATAGAAAGGGCAGAATTTCCGGGTCAAACATATCCTCATTGGCAAGGTATCTCGTGGAGTCGTGATAATTTTGGTCCTATCTATGTTCCCAAAAAAGGTGATAAAATACCATTGAACGAAAAAAATTATTGGTTGTACAAATTAGTAATTGAAAGCTACGAACATGCCGGAAAACTTGAGCAAACATCAGATGGTTTTACTTTGAACGGAAAAATTATAAAAGATTACACATTCAGGCTAAATTATTATTTTATGATGGGAGATAACCGTCATAATAGCGAGGACTCACGTTTTTGGGGGTTTGTACCCGAAAACCACATAGTAGGCAAAGCATTGTTTATATGGCTTTCGCTAAAGTACGATGTGAACCGAATTACAAAAATGGATGGCTCGGTTGAAGAAAACCGCAGTTTCAAAGGTGTAAGATGGAATAGAATTTTTATGGGTATTAAATAAATTATTAAAGCCATGAGAATAGTTTTTTATGGCACTCCCCAATTTGCAGTAGCATCGCTTCGCAAAATTTTAGAAAACAATTACAATATTGTAGCAGTTGTTACCTCTCCCGATAAACCCGCCGGAAGAGGAATGAAGCTAAACTATTCGGCTGTGAAACAATATGCAATAGAAAAAAATTTAAAAATTTTGCAACCTGAAAATTTAAAATCTGAGGCATTTTATAATGAATTAATAAGTCTTAAGCCCGATTTGCAAATTGTAATTGCTTTTAGAATGTTACCAGAAAAAATTTGGAAATTTCCACCACTTGGCACTTTCAATTTACATGCTTCACTCTTGCCCGACTATCGCGGTGCAGCACCTATAAACAGAGCAATAATGAATGGTGAAAGAGTTACAGGTGTAACAACTTTTTTTCTTAAACATGAAATTGATACAGGCAATATTATTTTGCAAGAAAGTATTGTAATAGAACCCTCCGACAATGCCGGAACATTGCATGACAAACTTATGGAAACAGGTGCAGAACTTGTATTAAAAACCCTCGAAAAAATTAAAAATGGCGTTGCAATAGAAATACCTCAAATACACAACCAAACATATCATTTAGCCCCAAAAATATTTAGTGCCGATTGTAAAATTGATTGGAAAAGGAACTTGAACGAAATAAATAACCAAATAAGAGGACTTTCGCCCTATCCCGGTGCGTTTACAAGCATTAACAACAAATTGCTTAAAATTTTTAATGGATATTATGTAAAAGAAAAAGTTGAAAAAACCGGAATTTTTGAAATTACAAATGAAAAAAAACTAAGAATTTCCTGTTCTGATGGTTGGTATTACCCTCAAACTGTACAATACGAAGGCAAACGTAAAATGGAAATCGGTGAATTTATTAATGGTTTTAAAATTTAAGTTTATTTTAAAATTTCTTTACCCGTAATATTTTTTAAAAATTCATTGATTTTACTTTTATTCTCTTCGTTCATATACAAAAATGGTATAGTAAGCAATGGAATTTTATTGTTATTGTTTTTTAATTTCACAAAATAAAAATACCCTCCTCCCCTGCTAATATAGTAACTTTCTAATTCAAAATTTTCTATTTCCGAAACCAATATTTCTTTAATCTCAGTTCTAATAAATTTTTGATATTTTATTTTAATCGAGTAGTTAGAAAATTCGATATTGAGGATATATTTTTTAAAAAACAAAATAAGAAATAAAATTGGCAAAACTGACAATAATAATTTAATTTTTGCAGGAAAATTAAACAGGCAGAGCAACAGTATTACAGATACAATCATTAAAACAGGGAATATTCTAAAAAAAACAAAAAGAAAAGTTATTCTTTTTTTGGGTTCGAAAACTGTAATACAATCAGATGAAATTTCATTAACCTTATAAGGTTTTAAAAACGAATAATCCATCGTCACACAAAAATCTAAAAATTGCAACTTACTTCATTCAGCAATCTTTCTGTATTGCCAATATACTTCATCACATATAAAACAAATCTTGCATCTACGCCAATAGAACGACTATAAGATTCGTTCCAGGCATAATCGTTTATTGTAGCCGTAAATGCTCTATCAAAATTTACAGCTATTAGATTTCCCTCTGCGTCAAGCACCGGACTACCCGAATTACCTCCTGTTGTATCGAGGTCATAAAGTATAGCTACGGGTACATCATTGTGAGTTTTATCAACCAAAACATCGGCGGGCTGTATATTTTGGTATATTGAGAGTATATTTGTTTGAACATTATAATCTCCACCCAAAACTGATTTTTCAATTATTCCTTTTATATAAGTAAAAGGTTTGTTATATTCACCGTCGCGTGGTGTAAATCCTTTTACATGACCATAAGTAAAGCGTAGTGTAGAGTTGGCATCGGGGATAAATGTGTTTTCATAAAATTTCATTTTTATTTCGGTAAATTTTGGCATCAAAACTGCAATTTTTCCGTCTCGTTCTACTTTTTCGTTGGAGTAGCGCCTGAATTCATTTTCTACTGTTTTTGCAAAATCCATCATCGGTTCTTTTTGTTTGAAAAATTTGTAAATATCTTTTTCAAACATTTCCCATGATGACTTTGTATTTTTAAGTTTTGATTTGCGGTAAAGTTTTTCAACAAACTTATCAATTTTTTCATCATTGTAATTGTTGCCCAAAACTTTTTCTAATATTTGTGGCTTAATGTTTTCGGGCAGTTTAGTCATTTTTTTAAGTAAAGTTTTCAAATATAGTTCATCAAGTTCGGGTCCGTATATTTTGTAATATGTCTGAAGGTTTTTCTTCAAAATTTCTTTGTTTTTGTTTAAAATTTCAATTTTTTCATTTTTATCCGACAAATTATCTAAGTATGTTTTTTGAGAATTTATAAAATAAGCAGCATAAAAAGTACCCACACTGTTATAAAGTTCACCCATCAACATATCGCGTTTGGCAACTTCAGAATTTTTGTTAAATAACATTTCAATATCTTCGAGTACACCATTGTACTTGCTTTTAAGCTCTGCATTAGAATTTACAAATTGCTTTAATTTTAAATTTTCTTCATTTTTTAGTTTCACAACATCTGTTCTGTTCAAACCCTGAATTTTTCCACGATAATTTTTAGCAGTATTAGCAAGAGATTTCACGTAACTCGCTATTTGAATTTTTCTCGAAGGGTCATCTTTTGCCCATTCTTCTGTTGAATTTATTTTGAACTGATACCATTCGGAAATAAAGGGCAATACATTATCTTTTTGATAAGCTAAAAAAGAATATGGCTGATGGCGAAAAGTGCGACCCGGATATCCTAAAATAAAAACAAAATCGTTTTCTTTAACGCCATTTTTGTTAATTTTTAAAAATTTCTTGGGTTTGTATGGAACTCCATTTTCATACGCTCTGAGAAATGAAAAATCGGCATTGTGTCTGGGCCATACCCAATTATCACTTTCGCCTCCAAATTCGCCAACTGTACGAGGTGGAACATATACAAGTCTAATATCATTCAATATTTTATACCTGAATAATGTATAAAATTTTCCGATAGACATTTGCGAGATTTCAATTTTCAATTTTGGATTTTTCTTCGATTCGTCAGCTATAATTGCATCAATATTTGCGTTAATTATTTTATTTTTTTCGTCGTTATTCATTTTATCATTTACTCCATTTAGTACCAGTTCGCTTACATCGCGATACGACTGGGTAATTTTGCAGGTCATCATGGTTTTAGCTTCGTTTTCTTTATTTGTGGCATAAAAACCATTATCAATATAATTGTTGTCTTTTGAGCTTAAAGCGGCAGCAGCTCCAAAGGCGCAATGATGATTAGTTATTATCAAACCTTCGTCACTTACAAATGAACCTGTGCATCCGTCAATTCTAACAAGGGCATCAATAAGACTAATACCCGATGGATTATAAACATCTGAAACCGGAATTTTTAACCCTGCTGCCGACAGATTGAGTTTTTCAATTTGGTTTAGCAAAAACATTCCCTCTTCGGGGTTGGCAGGCTTAAACGAAATTAAAAGAAATATAAAAAGAGAAAAAAATATTTTTAAAACTTTCATGCGGTAAAATTATTTATTTTTTTTTAAACTAATGATGCATTTATAAAGTCTTTCAGTTCTTTATTTTCTGTATTTCTGACCATTTCATTAGTGCCGTTCCACCATTTTTCGCCTTTGTAAATAAAAATAATGTTTTCGCCAATATCTAAAACGGTTTTCATATCGTGGGTATTAATTACTGTGGTGATTTTAAATTTTTCTGTAATTTCTTTAATAAGTTCATCAATAACTCTTGATGTAATAGGGTCAAGCCCTGAATTTGGCTCGTCGCAAAACAGATACTTTATATCAAGTGCAATGGCACGAGCTATACCAACTCTTTTTTTCATACCACCGCTTATTTCTGCCGGAAATTTTTTATTTACATTTTCAAGATGAACACTTTTCAAGCAAAAATTCACTCTGGCAAGCCTTTCTTCTTTTGTCATATTTGTAAACATTTTTAAAGGGAACTCAACATTTTCTTCAACATTTGAAGAATTGAACAAAGCCGAACTTTGAAAAAGCATGCCAATATCTCTTCTTATCTCTTTAAGTTTTTCATAATTTTCAAAATCAAGAATTCGGTTATCGTACAAAATATCGCCTTTATCAACTCTAATCAAACCTACCATAGTTCGCATCAATACACTTTTTCCGTGTCCGCTGGCTCCAATTACAAGATTTATTTTTCCCTGCTCAAAAACTGCCGAAATATTTTTTAATACTTCTTTGCCATTAAACGATTTTGTAATGTTTTTAAGTTCTATCATGTTTTTACAAAAGTAGCTCGGCTAATAAATAATCTGACAATAAAATCAAAACAGAACTGTAAACTACTGCTTTTGTACTGCTTTCGCCTACTTCTAATGCTCCGCCAAAAGTGTAATAACCATGAAAACAGGAAACAGAAGTGATAATAAAACCATAAGTAAAAGCTTTTATTAAAGAAAACTGTAAGGTAAATAATTTAAAAGTCATTCTTGCACCTTGAATAAATTCGTCAGCCGTTAATGCTCCAGATAATTGTCCTGCAACTATACCTCCCGCCTCGCTTAAAAATATTGAAATTATAACTAACACAGGAACCATAACCATTCCCGAAATAATTTTGGGCAAGCCCAAAAATGACGAGGAGTTAATTCCCATTACTTCAAGAGCATCTATTTCTTCGTTTATTCTCATTGTGCCAATTTCGGAAGCAATATGCGAACCTATCTTTCCGGCAAGTACCAAACTCGTAATTGTTGGTGCAAGTTCAAGTATTGTTGAATCGCTAACTACAGTTCCTATTGTAGGTTTTGGTATAAGTGGAGTAATTAATTGGTAGGCAGTTTGTATAGTAGTTACAGCACCTTGAAACACCGAAACCAAAATTACAATAGGTAAAGAGCCTATACCAATAGCAACCATTTCGGCAAAAATTCTCTTTATAAAAACATTTGTCTTTTCGGGCTTTGAAAACATACTTTTCAAAAACAAAAGATAACGACCGAAATGAAAAAAGAATGACATTTTTTTTTAAAGAATTTGCAATATTAATCAGAAATTGAATTAAAGCATAAAATATCTGTCGAATAATTGAATACTTTTGAAAACTAAAATTTAAACTTAAATTACATTATGTCAAAAGTATTAATAACTGGTGGTACCAGAGGAATAGGAAGGGAATTGATTGAAATTTTTGCTTCAAATGGTTTTGATATTGCAACTTGTTCGAGAAACGAAAAAGATTTGAACAACCTTGTAAAAGAAATTGGAGTAACATTTAAAAACATTGATTTTTTTGCTTACCAGTGCGATGTTTCAAAAAAAAATGATATAATAAATTTTGGAGAAAATGTTTTGAAAAATTTTGGAATACCTGATTTATTAATAAATAATGCAGGAATATTTATTCCGGGGACAATTTCTACCGAAACTGACAATATTTTCGAAACACATATAAATACAAATATAGCTTCGGCTTATCATCTTACAAGAATATTACTTCCCGAAATGAAAAAAAATAAAAATGGCTTTATTTTTAATATGTGCAGTACCGCAAGTATTACAGCTTATACCGGAAGTGCATCGTACTGTATAAGCAAATTTGCAATGCTTGGTTTTTCAAAACTACTTCGCGAAGAACTTAAACCTTATGGAATAAAAGTATGTTCGGTAATGCCGGGTGCAACTCTTACATCGAGTTGGGAAGGTACAAGTTTACCTATTGACAGGTTTATAAACTCAAAAGAATTAGCAGATTTAATGTATTCGGTTTATAAAAATTCAAATTCGATGGATGTTGAAGAATTAATAATAAGACCACTTAAGGGTGATGTAAATGAAAATAATTACAACAATTAAATTGTATATATTTTACAATAGTCTTACATAAAATTCACTAAAGGGAAACAATAAGTTTTAATTTATAAAAAATAATAATTAATTTCGCCCCTTCAAAACAATAAATATATTTAAATGAAAAAAATTACTTCAATTTTAGTTTTAATTTCGGTTATTCTTTTAGCCGTAAGTACAAATGCACAACAAAAAATCAAAAGTAACGATGGGCTTTATCCTTCAGCATCTTTTAATGACGCAGTAACAAAAAGAGTAGAAAGTCAACGTTTTAAAAAAGGAGAATTCTGCGGGTGGTTTAGCCACATTAGCGCAATTTCTTCACTTGTTACACTTAAAAGCTATGTAAGTTTTTTAACTACTGACTCTACTGCAAAAATGGTTAGCTCTGATGGTAGTTCATATTACAACGGCTGGCATCTTGCAGGTGTAACTTTTGACCCAAAAGATGAAAATTACACTAATGTTGAAGATGGTGTAAATTTAAGCAAATTCAACCCATATAAGGTTGACTCTGTATTTTTCAGATATTTATACGTTAGAAAACTTGACAGTGCAATGGTTGGACCAACAAAGGTTAAGGTTGTAGATACACTTATTTTTAAATTTTACAACCCAAACAACATGAAATATAGCACTTTTGGCAACCCAGTTGAAAAATATGGAGTTCCAAATAATTTTACACGAGCATTAGGCGGAGGAAACAGTTCAGTTTACACTGAAAAAATTCCTATTACTGATAACGACTCTACAACAGTTACGGCAGAAGGATGGCGTTCGAAAGGTATGTTAATAGCCATTCCAAATAGTGTAACTTCGGCAGAAGCAGGCGAAGATAATAATGCAGTAGCATTCAGTGTTTTTTTCAAACAAATGATTCAAAACAATCCAGGTGATACATTTGAAACAAGAAACGGAGCAACAATTAAGAACGTAATGAACTATGCAGGTTACTCTTTATTTATGAACGAAGATCAGGCAAATCAAATAAATCAAGAAGTATATAGAAATAATGCTTTCTTTACAGTAAATAAACAGTTGTATGGAGGTACAATGAACGGATGGGCTAATTACATTCCCGGCAATGCTTACTATCAAGCAAGATATATGTATTCTTTGTTTCACCTTTGCACCCCAAACTTAGCTGCTACTGAAATATCAAAAACAGGTTATGGCTTAGGCAATATCTCTCCAAATCCTGTAAAAATTAACAGTGATATTAATATTACATTTACACTTGGCAATGCTGAAAATGCCTATATATCAATTTCTGATATTTTGGGTAATGAAATTAAAAGAAGCGAAATTCAAAAATACAGTGCCGGAGTAAATGTTATTTCATTAAATACAAGCAATCTTAAACCAGGTATTTATTTCTACACTTTGAATACCCCAAATTATAAATCATCAAAGAAATTTAATGTAATTAATTAATTTTCGAATATTATAAAGTTAAAAAAAAGTCGTCAGTATCTGACGGCTTTTTTTTATGTAATTTTTTTAAAAAATGAAACTACTCTTCATCAAACAAAACTTCATTTAAAGCAGCCTGTAGTTCTGATGCAGCATGGTGTTCATTATTTTTACGGGCAATTAAAATACCATCTTCAAAAATTTTAATTGCACCTTGCCTGTCATTCTCTTTTAAAAGCAGTTTGCCAAATTGATAATAAGTTGCCGAATACTCAGGGTTATTTTTAATGAGTTTTTGAAAAATCTTCATTGCTTCTTCATTTTTGCTAACTGCAACAAATTCAATAGCCAAAGCATAATTTAGAAAAGTATCATCAGGGGTTTGAGTTAAAAATTTTTTAATTTGTTCAATTCTTGAATTTTCCACTTTTTTTTAAATATGTATTTGTAATTTTGCAAACCTATTTATTTTTATGAAAATATTAGTATGTATAAGTGTAGTACCCGATACTACTTCGAAAATTTCGTTTAAAGACAATGATACAAAGTTTGTTTCAGACGGTGTTCAGTTTATTATTAATCCTTACGATGAGATGGCTCTTTCAAAATCACTTGAAATAACCGAATCGCTTGGAGGCACAATAACAGTTATAAATGTTGGGCTTGCCGATACAGAGGCTAACATTCGCAAAGCTCTTGCAATAGGTGCAAATGATGCTGTAAGAATAAATGCCGAACCAAAAGATGCTATGTTTGTTGCCACACAAATAAGTAATGTTGTAAAAAACGAAAATTATGATTTAATTTTTACAGGACGTGAATCTATTGACCACAACGGAGGTCTTGTTTGTGGATTACTTGCCGAAATGCTAAACATTCCATCGGTAAATGTAGTATCGAAAATTGAAATTGAAGGTTCAAAAATAAAGGCTACACGAGATATTGACGGAGGACGTGAAGAACTTGAATGTACTATGCCTTGTGTTATCAGTGCTCAAAAAGATTTAAGTGAAGCCAGAATTCCGAATATGCGTGGCATAATGGCTGCACGTACTAAACCATTAAAAGTAGTGGATGCAGTAAGCGAAAACGATTTTTCAGAATTTGTTAATTTTGAATTGCCGCCTGCAAAAACAGGTGTAAAATTAATAGATGCCGAAAATGCAGGTGAATTAATTGATTTATTGAGAAACGAGAAAAAATTAATATAAAAAATGAAAATTTTAGTTTTTACAGAACACGATAATGGAAATTTAAAAAAATCGAGCAAAGAAGTAATTTCTTATGCCAAAGACCTTGCTACTCCCGGTAATTTGCATGTAGTAGCCGTTACAATAAATAATAATAATATAAACTCTGCCGATTTTGGAAATTGCGGAGCAGATACAGTTATTTCATTAAAAGGCGACAATTTAAATACATTCAGCACAGAAGCATATAGTATAGCTTTAGCACAAACAATAATAGACGAAAACGCATCGTATATATTATTTTCGAACACCTACACAGGAAAATCTATATCTTCTAGAATTGCCGTAAAAATTAAAGCCGGCATGATTTCCGGAGTTGTAAGTTTACCTGAAAATGGAGTTTTTAAAAGAGCAGCCTTTTCAAACAAGGCATATAGTTTTGTAAAACTAAATTCTGAAAAAAAAGTTATAACACTTACGCCTAATTCTTATGAAATTAAAAATTTTGGTGGTAATGCATCAGTTACAGAAAAAACAATAAATGTAGATTCAACTCAAATTCACACAAAAACTTTAAATATAAGCAAAGTTGAAGGAAAAATACCACTTACCGAGGCTGAACTTGTGGTATCTGGTGGTAGAGGGATGAAAGGACCGGAAAACTGGCATTTGATTGAAGAATTTGCATCAACAATTGGCGCTGCAACAGCCTGCTCAAAACCAGTAGCCGATATGGACTGGAGACCCCACGCTGAACATGTAGGACAAACCGGTCTTACTATTAAAGCAAACTTGTACATAGCCATTGGCATTTCGGGAGCCATACAACATCTTGCAGGTGTAAGCTCAAGCAAAGTGATTTGCGTAATAAACAAAGACCCCGAAGCACCTTTCTTTAAAGCAGCCGATTATGGAATAGTAGGTGATGCATTTGAAATATTGCCAAAACTGATTGAAAGGGCAAAACAACTAAAAAACTAAAATGGAAAACAAGGTAAAACTTGAAGTTGTTGGTCTTACTGCCGGTCATTCAAACAGCGGTTCTTACACTTTGATTCTTGGTGAAAACAAAAGTCAGATAAAGCTACCAATAGTAATTGGAGCTTACGAAGCTCAAACCATAGCTTTTGAACTTGAGGGAATTAAACCATCAAGACCCATGACTCACGACCTATTTAAAAGTTTTGCCGAAGCATTTAAAATAAAACTCGACGAAGTATATATAAGCAACCTCGACGAAGGTGTTTTTTATTCACAGTTAATTTTTAGTATGAATGGAAGTCCTCTTCACATTGATGCCCGTACTTCTGATGCCATTAGCTTGGCACTTAGGTTTAAATGCCCAATTTATATAAAAAAAACAATACTGGAAGATGCCGGAATAGTAATAGAAGACATGAACTCTGATGCTCCGGCAAGGGCAAATGAAGATTTGCAACCCAAAAGTGCTAAACCCGTAAAAGATAATTTTAATAATTTATCTTTAAAAGAACTTAATGAATTGCTTGAAGAAGCAATTAAAGAAGAAGATTATGATAAGGCAGCTTTAATAAGAGATGAAATAACCAAAAGAAACATGAGTTGATTTTTTTTTAAACAAGTTTTAAAAATAAGTACTTTTAAAAATCAAAGAATATATATTTGCAAACAGTTATTATGGACAAAAAATCAAATTTAATTTTATTTCTGGTAATAGTTTTGGCTACATTTAGCCGCTTATTTATTACAATTCCAAATTTTTCGGCAATTGGTTCTCTTGCTCTATTTTGTGGAGCAATAGTCGGAAGAAAAAAATTCTCATTTCTCATACCATTTGCAGCACTATTAGTGGGCGATTTGATGATGGCAGGAACAGGAAAACTATATAGTGATTACTTTTTTCAAGGATATTTTCTATGGGTTTATTTTGCGTTTTTTATTACTTGGTTAATAGGAAAAGCTATAAAAGACAGGTTCAATTTCAAAAATTTGCTGTTAGCATCATTATTAAGTTCTGTTTCATTTTTCCTTATTTCAAATTTTGGTTCATGGTTGCAATTGGGCTTTTATCCCAAAAACCTTGCAGGATTGATTGAAGCATATATTGCAGGAATATCATTTTACAAAAACGATTTATTATCAAATTTCTTTCTTAATCAATTGGCAGGCGATTTGTTTTTCAATTCAGTTTTTTATCTTGCATTTTTTGTAGCATTCAAAAGACTTGAAGCAAGCGTTTCAGCACAAAGAGTTTAAGTTTTTTTCACACATTTAATATCTTATAATTTATCTGCATTTTCAGATAAATTTTTAATCTTATTATTAAAATAAATCAAGTATTGTTTTATTTGCTTTGATGTTTACACATATTGAAAAAATACGAGTACGCTATGGCGAAACCGATAAAATGGGTTTTGTGTATCATGGCAATTATGCTCTGTATTACGAAGTTTCACGAGTTGAGCTTCTAAGAAAACTTGGAATAAACTATAATGATGTTGAAAATAGCGGTATAGGATTACCGGTTGTAAAATTTGAAATAGATTTTTTTAAACCAGCATTATACGATGAAATTATAAGCGTAGAAGTTTCGTTAAATGACAAACCACTTTCGCGTTTAGTATTTTACTACAAATGCTATAATGAGCAAAATGAATTGTTAAATCAAGGAAAAGTTATACTTGCATTTATAAATTTGGAAAATAAAAAACCTGTAAAATGTCCACCCCAAATTGAAAATATTTTTAAAAATTTACATTGAACAAATTTGTTAAAATATTAAGAAAACTCAAGATTGTACGTTCGTTTGAATCTTGGCTTGATAAAATTTCGCTCCCTGGATTTGAAGGTAATTCAATATTGCAGGTAGGAAAATTTTTTATAAAAAGTGCATTTAGTGAGGAATTAAACCTGCGTTCGGGGTATTTGGCTTTCAGTTTTTTTCTTGCATTATTTCCGGCAATTATATTTTTATTTACTATAATTCCTTATCTACCTTTTAAAAATTTAGATATTGAAATTTTAAAGCAAATGGAATTGGTATTACCAAAAAATGTTTTTGAAACCTTGAATAGTACAATAAAAGACATAGTACAAAACAAACAGGGCGGTCTATTATCATTGGGTGCCATTTCGGCAATTTATTTTTCAAGCAATGGCTTTATGAGTATGATTCACGCTTTTAACAGTCATAGAAAAAGAAAGACATCTCCTATAAAAGATAGAATAAAATCAATAGTTTTGACAATTATAGTTTCAATAATTCTCATTTTATCAGTAATAATAATTGTTTTTACTTCATTAAGTATTTCATGGATAAAATCGAAAGGGTTTATTGATTCAAATATTATAACTTTATTTTATAACGCATTGGAATATCTTTCACTTTTATTACTTTTTATTATAGTATTTTCATCATTGTATTTTATAGGTTCATCGCTATCGCTACGTTGGAATTTCTTTTCGCCAGGAAGCATTTTATCTTCGTTTCTATCATTTGGTGCAACCGAGCTTTTTACATATTATGTTAATAATTTTAACAGTTATAACAAATTGTATGGTTCAATTGGAACTATTATTTCGCTTATGTTATTGATTTACTTCAACAGTATGATAATTTTAATAGGTTTTGAACTGAATTACAGCATATACAAAGCAAGTAAAGAAAAAAATTCAAATTTTTCTTGAAAAGAAATAAGTAAATATTACTTTTGCAGCGGAGAAATGGCAGAGCGGTCGAATGCGGCAGTCTTGAAAACTGTTGACTGTAACAGGTCCGGGGGTTCGAATCCCTCTTTCTCCGCAAAACACTAAAAATTTCGATCCCGGAACCATTCAATTTCGGGATTTTTTTTATTAATAATTAAACACTTACCAGAAAAGTAAAATTAATGTAATATTTTCAAAAACGAATTTTTTTTTCAAATTAAAATTTAAGTTTGAATTAAAAATTATTAAAATGAAAAAGAAATTTACACAAAAATCAATCTACATTGCTTTTTTACTTTTATTCATAGTATTTGGCAATTTTAAAAGTAATGCTCAATCTTATTGTACACCTTATTCTTATTATGGTTGCAGCTACAACACTGTTAGGTATTGGGCAATAGAAAGGGTACAGATAAAAGATATTTCAAGTAATACAATATTTGATAAACCTGCTGATGGATGTAACGAAGCCAATCACTCCACTGTTAATGTGTCGCCCAATGGCTATTCTCATGTTTCAATCAAATCGGCATTTACATTATCAAGCGGCTCTAAATACACAATTGGTTTAAGCACAAGTTATCAGAGTGGTACTACATATTATAATACATATTCTGTAATGTTTTTTATGTGGATAGATTTAAACAGAGATGGTACATTTTCTTCGAGTGAATACATGTCAACAGGATGGACAAATGCAACAACCGGCAATGCAAGCGGTGTGGGAGGAAATTTAGCATATAATACCTTTACAGTACCCTGTGGGATTTCAACCGGCACATCAAGAATGAGAATTATTTCGTCATATAGTTATGTATTAAATTCGTCATCAAGTTGCCCAACTGGAACAAGCGGATCACCTACATATTATTACGGAGAGATTGAAGATCATACAATAACATTGGCAAATCCCACAAGTCTTTCGGCAGGTTTTTATATGCCTAATTCTACCTTTGTAGGTACACCTGTAAAAATGACAAATGCTAATCAAACAGGTTATATTTCACACGATTGGGATATAAATGATGATGGAAGTATAGAATATAAAACAACTAATGCAGTTCATATTTTTAACACAGTAGGTACACAATGTGTAAGATTGAAAAGTACAAATTGTCTTGGAAAAGATTCAGTATTAAAATGTATAAATGTTGTAAATCCTACATCAAAGCCAATTGTAGATTTTGCAGTTAAAGAAAACGAAATAGAAAGATACGGAACTGCAAATTTCATAGATTTATCAACAAACGGACCTACTTATTGGAGTTGGTTTATGTACGACCCTAATGATTCGGCAGCAACCCGAATGGATGTAGAAACATTCAATTCAAATCTTGTAGGAAATGACCCATTTACCAATGCCAATCCTTCAGTTTTCTTTAATACAACCGGAAATTATACGGTTTGTTTGCAAAATTCAAACAGCCTTGGTCCTTCAAATATTTTATGTAAGCCTAATTACTTAAGAGTAACACCACCCAAAGACAACAATTTGGGAGCAGGTACTGTACAACCTATATACGAACAAACCGGAAATATAATTGATGACGGAGGCCGAACAGGCAATTATTCGAATAACAGAGTAGATTATGCAACTATAATACCTTGTGGTGCAAAAACTATAACACTTACATTTAGTCAGTTTAAAGTTGCAAACGGAGATTATCTTAAAATATATGATGGAGTAAATACATTAGGAAAACCTCTTCATCCAGGTAGCGGATTTAGCAATACAGTTGTTCCTACTGCTCCACTTATCGCTACAAGTGGAGCAATGTATTTATATTTTTCTTCGAACAGCAGTGGAACAGATTCAGGCTTTATAGCTAAATGGACTACCGACAGAGGTCCAACTGTTGCACCTGTTGCAGACTTTGTAATACCTGATACATTATACAACCCGGTTTCATATACTTTTCAGAATACTTCTTTAAATACTTTAGGAAATACAAGCTGGGTATGGTCTATTGAACCAGGTTTTGGAGAAGTAAGTTATGATAAAGATATGGTTTATTCTATTTTAACAGATAATAATTACGATGTTACATTAGAAGCCACAACATGCATGGGTTATAGCAGCTACACTAAAAAAATAGTAGTAGTTACACCTCACACAAAAGCTGAACTTGATTTTGATGCAGATAATCGTCGCCCATCAACCGGAGAAATTGTAACATTAAATGCAAAGTCAGCAATAAATGGAAAAGCAATAAAAGCTGATAAATTCAAATGGAGTTTCTTCCCTTCAACAGTATCATTTGTAAATGGCACCACAGAAAACGACCCAATAGTACAAGTAACATTTAATGCCAAAGGCAAATACACTGTTTCTATGAAAGGATGGAATACTCTTGATTCAAGTTCAACTTCAAATACAGTTATAAAATCAGATTATGTAATTGTAGTAGAACATTGCACACCATTACTCGGAATATCATCATCTACAGATATAGCTATAAATAATGTTACAATTGAAGATTATAATGCAATTATTTTATTAAATAATTCATCATTTAACAATCAACAAGGATATGACGACTATACCAAATTAGTACCCGAAGCTACATTAACATTTGGAGCTACATATAAATTTAGCACAACAAGATCTACCAATATAAATCCTATGAGCAGAAAAGTATGGATTGATTGGAATATTGACGGTGATTTTGACGATGCCGGTGAATTAATAGCTTATGAAGCCACGGCCTATACAATATACTACTCAACAACTTTCAAAGTTCCTTCAATAAAAAATGCATTCGAAGGCAGAACTAGAATGAGAATAGGAACAAGTTATTCAACCGATCCAAATTTGCCATGCGGAGCTTCAAGCGGAGTAAACAACGCAAACCGTCTTGGCGAATTTGAAGATTACTCTTTGTTGCTTGTAAATGATAAAAAACCACCAATTCTTACATTAAATAATGAAGATACTCTTTTTTTAGAAGTGGGAACTACCTATAACGAATATGGCGCAAAAGCAATAGATGATACCGAAGGCGATATAAGTTCAAATATTCAAATTACTTCTGACCTTGATATGGCATTTACAGGTATTTATTATGTAACATATAATGTAGAAGATGCTGGCGGAAATGATGCTTTACCAGTTACAAGAGTTGTATATGTTGTAAAAGACAAATTACCACCAACATTATCTTTAAACGGAAGCGATACAGTAAAAATTGAAGTTTTTGGAAACTACGTTGAAGATGGAGCAACAGCATTTGACAATAAAGATGGTAATCTTACAAACTCAATCGTAATATACGGTTCGGTAAATACTAATGTTATCGGAACTTATATTTTGACATATCTTGTTAGAGATGAATCAGGTAATCAAACTACTAAAAACAGAGTTATAATTGTAAAAGATTCAGAAAAACCATTTATTTTAAATACAGATGCCGATGTAAACAACGAAATAAAAGTACAGATTATGTCATTTTTTATTGACCGCACAAAAGTTACAGATAATTACGACAACCCAAATCTAATAGTTACTTCAGGCGAACTTGGTTATGTTGATACAAGATTTAAAGGTGTATATACAATAACCTATAATGCTACTGACGGCTCAGGTAATAAAGCCGACCCAAAAACATATCATTACAATGTTGAAGATTATATAAAACCAACAATTGTATTAAATACATTAGACACAGTAATACATCCCGTAAACAAAATTTACACACCTGTACAAGCAAGTGTTTTCGATAATTTTTACGATGTAACACAAGTTTCAATTACCATGACAAGTAATGTAATTTTCTACAAACTCGGATTGTATTATGATGAGTTTACAGCTACAGATGGAAGTGGAAATATAACCGTAAGAAAAAGATTTATTAGAGTAGTAGATAATGAAGCTCCTGTTTTGAATGGGTATCCTATAAATGTAGGGTTATGGTCAAAATTTGACCCAACAGAAGGTATTACCATTACAGATAATTATTACTCTCCAAACGAACTCCGCCCAAAATTGAAATTACTTTACACCAATTTAAACACATTTGTTGAAGGATTGTACGTAGCCACATATAATGTAACAGACCCCAGTGGCAATGTGAGTTTGCCTTTCAACAGAATAATAAATGTAAATAGAAATTACCCAACAATTACTTCTGGTATTTCTGAAATAAATAAAAATATTTCATTAAACATTTATCCAAACCCATCACACGGAATTTTAAATATTGACTTTAGTTTTTCTACACCTGAAAATATAAGTATAGAAATTTATAATTCTTCAGGGGCTTTAGTTTATAATGAAAGTAATATCATTGCTCAAAACGGCACTAAAAGTATTGATTTGAGTAATTTTTCAAATGGTTTGTACAATGTAAGAACTATTGTATCGGGCAAACAAGTTAATCGTCAGATATTATTAAATAAATAAAGTAAATTTTAAAAGTAAGGGAGTATGGCTTATCCCTGCTCCCTTTTAATAAAAATTAAATATTTTAAATCAAAAAAAAATCATGAAAAAAGAAAATCACAACTCAAATAAATTTTTTAAATCAGGCAAATTATTAAATTTGGTAATTTGTTTATTAGCTACAATTTTTGGTTATTCACAAACTTCGCCAAAATATTATAATGCTAATAATTCAACGAGTTCAAATACTTTTCCATTAGGAGGTGCTACAAATAGGGTACAATGGGTTTATGGTCCAAACTTATTTAAAACTGGCGGTACTACAGGTACAGCAAGCGGCAATGGAACAATTACAAGAATATATTTTAGACTTGGTTCATCAGCCAATGGTACAAATACAAATACAGATTACACAGTTTCATTATCTCAAAATGTAGGAACAATGACAGCATTTACTTCCTCTACATGGATTACAGGTTTAACTACTTGTTTTTACAGAGCAACTTATCAAATGACCGGTGCAACTACAAATTCATGGTATGGAATAACTTTACAAACGCCATTCAGCTATGACGCTTCAAAATCATTAATTTTTGAATTAAAAGTTTCTTCATCAGTTGGTGGTAATTATGTGGCTCAATCTTCATCTGCCGGCAGAATTTGGGGCACTTATGCTTCTGCACCAAATGGTACTAGTTATGGTACAGGTTTGGTAGATTTTGGTTTTGATTTGATGAAAGGCAGCAATGATGCAGGTATAACATCATTAGTTACACCTTTATGTGCACCTACTTTAACCGGAGTTTACAGCAATAGCGGAATAAATGCTATTGACAGTGTTAAAATTAACTGGTCTGTAAACGGAAGTCTTCAAAAGCAAATTAATTATACCAAACCATTAGCATCAGCACAAAATGTAAATATAACATTTACTCCTGATTTTAATTTTGTTGATGGTGATTATTACACAGTAAAAGCTTGGACTTCATTACCAAATAATAAACAAGACACCGTAAATAAAAACGACACATCTCAAATTTATTTCCAGTTCATGGGACCGGCAGGTACACCTACGGTAAGCGATGTAATAAAATGCGGACCTGGCAGAGCACCACTTTCTGCAAAAACAGTTTATAATACCGACTCGGTTGTATGGTTTGATGCGGCAACTGCTGGCAATATAATAGCCTACGGCAAAAATGCACTCTCTCCTCCATTAGTATTAGGTTCTAATACCTATTATGCACAAGCTTTTAAAATATCAACTCCTCAAAAATTATCAAACGGAATGTCGGGCAATTCATATTACTCAGCTTCAAATTACACAGGTGGTATGTTTGATGTTGTCCCCAAAAACGATGTAGTAATTGATAGTTTTTCTGTTCATTTGGTTAATTTAAACGTAGGGCAAACATTTAATGTGTATATGAAATCAGGTTCTTACTCGGGATATGAAACAAATTCAGGAGCATGGACATTAATTGCCAACAATGTTACAGCAAGAGTTTTAAATGTTGGTTCTAAAAATATAGCTTACGTTCCTATTCCACAAACTTCGGTTCTAAAAGGGAATACTTATGGCTTTTATGTAACAACAACCGGAGTTTCAAATTCATGTTATATGACTTCAGGTTCATTTAATATTGCTGATAACGAAATGACAGTTTCATCAAACAGAGTTTTATATGGTGCCTCACCATTTTCAAGCTATGGAACTTACTATATTGGGTTAGAAGTACATTACAGAAAATTTTCATGCCCCAGCAGTCGTGTACCTTGCGTAGTTACAGTTAAACCAAGCCCACACGGTGCTTCATTTATCAAAGGCTCATTGTTTCAAACTACAATGCCTTACACAAATGGAACAAAAGGTAATCCAGATATTGTTGCCAAAGGTGATAAATTAAGCTATGAAATAACACCACCAACAGGGTATAACAATACAGATTACGGTACAACATGGATAATGAGCAATGTAACACTTAAAACTCCCAAAGGGACAATAATACCTTCAACTTTTTATACGCCTTCTGCACCTTCGCCTACGGGTAGTTCAAATGCTTTGATTACTTTTATGCCCGATGCTTCACTTACAGATTCAACAATAATAATGACAATACAAATGAATGATTTAGGACCATATTATTGTGACTCAACAATTACAAGATATATTTTTGTAGCTCCACGTCCTCAAACAGATTTTAAATTTCCACAGCCTGTTTGTGACGGAGATAATGTAATTTTCACAAATACATCGAAAGTTTCATCGGGTAATTTGCTTAGCAAATGGAATTTTGGTACAGGAAACTCGGCTGATACTTCAAACAATACCGATGCCGTATTTACATATCCTACACATGGCGTTTATCTTGTAAAATTAATTACTTCAACAGTTCCTTACTATTACAAAGACAGTATAACATTATCAATAGAAGTTACCGAAATTCCTAAAATTGGTTTTAAAGTATATAATGCTTGTATGGGCGATAGCGTAAGTTTTGTAAATTCTACAACTATTAGTAAAGGAAAAATTACATATCACTGGGATTTAGGAAACGGAAATTCAAGTGTAAAAGTAAATCCTAAACAAAAATACGCAAGCTCTGGCAGTTACAAAGTAACACTTACAGCTACATCAAATGGTTGCAGTCAAGTACTTTCAAAAAATGCTTGGGAATTTGCTCGTCCTGTTGCAAAGTTTTCTTTGCCAACAACACTTTGCGATAAAACCGAATTACAATTTAAGAATTTGTCAACAATTGCATCAGGAAATATGGGATACAATTGGTCTTTCAGCGATGGCGGAAAATCAACATTAACAAATGCAGTTCATCAATTTTCAAATTCGGGAAACAAAACAGTAAAATTAAAAGCTGTTTCTGAATTTGGATGTGCCGATTCATCCGTTCAAACCATTTCATTAAACGAATCGCCATTTGCCAATTTTACTTTCGGCCCGGTTTGTAACCAAAGCAATACACAATTTACATTTACAGGTACAAAGCCTGCATCACCTGTAATTACCGTATTCAATTGGGATTTCGGGGGATTTGGTACAACAACAATTGAAAATCCTGCTAAAACTTTTAGTGTAATTGGTAAAAAAATAATAACTCTTACATTAAATTCTAATAATGGATGTTCTGACGTTATAACAAAAGAAATTGATGTAAAACTTCAATCAAAAGCCGATTTTACAACTGCTGACGTTTGCCAAGGGCAATATGCTGTTTTCACAAATAACTCAACAGTTTCTTCAGGAAATTTACTTTATAACTGGAAATTTGGTGATGGCAAAACTTCAAATATTCAATCACCAAGACATGTTTATACCGATTTAGTTTCAAAAACCTACAATGTAACACTCACTGCTATAGTTCCGGGTGGTTGTTCTGATTCTATAACAAAATCAGTATCGGTAAATACCAATCCCGATGCTTCATTTACATATAATATGAGTGGAAGATTGGTTTACTTTAAAGCAAATCTAGCAGGTGGTACTTCATATCACTGGGATTTTGGCGACGGAGGTTCTTCAGAAACACAAAGTGCACAGTATCATTATTTGAATTACCCATCAGGAAAATATCTTGCATGTCTTACAGTTAAAAATTCAGCAGATTGTTTTGACCAAACTTGTCAAATGATTTCTATAAATGGTTCTGTTAGCAAAATAAACAAAAACAGCAGAACTTATATTTCTCCAAATCCAAACAATGGAAATTTTACAATAACAATTGAAAATCCTAAAGATGGTTTGTCAATTATAGTTTATGACATTTTAGGAAATGAAATAAAAAATATAGAAACAAATAAATTGAAAACAAGCTATGAAATTAATTTGAATGTAAGCCAAGGTATTTATTATGTAAAAATAAACAACGGTGGCAGTACTTACACTCATAAAATTAATGTAAATAATTAAAAAAACATGAAAGTAAATTTAAAAATTTGCTTGTTTTTGCTGTTTTCGTTTGTATTAAACTTTGCATCAAGAGCACAAACAGCAACATTTTCTCAAACATACACTAATGGGGCTACGGCTACAGCACAATGTGCTGCATGGAATGCATTTGTTTCTTCACTTTCATCAAGTGGAAATTATATAAAAATGACCATTTCAGGCACCTATGATGCTACGGGAATTTCGTGTACTGATAAAACTATTGTCAACGCATTTGTTGCAGCTATCAAAAGTAACAGCACATATATTTCAGCTACAACCGGCGGACACGTGTGGTCTATTTGCAATAGGTATTCAGGCGAAATATGGATTGATCCGCCTGCATCATGCAGCGGAAGTAATTGCCCAAACCCGGGATATATAATAAGGCCATGTATTACCAATTTGAACTGGGGTGGTGTAAATACTGCAACTTGTGGAGGTCCAAACCAAGTAATGACTTTGAAATTTGAAATGCCAACAAAACCAAACGATGCAGGTATTTCTTTTATTTCAACCCCATTGTGTGCCCCAGATATTTATGCAACATATAATAATTACGGCACCAATACACTTGACAGTGCAAAAATAAATTGGTCGGTAAATGGAACTCTACAAACTCAAAATAAATACACTACTTCAATTCCTCAAAACGGAAAATCTGTAAATGTTACCCTCACTCCTACATACAATTTTGTTGACGGAAACAATTATACAGTTAAAGTATGGACATCTTTACCAAACAACAAATTTGATTCTGTTCCGGCAAATGATACATTTACAATTTCTTTTAAATATGTAGGACCTGCATTAGACCCCAAAGTTACAGATTTTGTTAAATGCGGACCGGGACAAGCACTTTTACAAGCTATACCTGGCAATGCGGCTGATTCTGTTGTATGGTATGATACTTCATCAGGTGGAAATATTATTGCCAGAGGCAAAAATGCACTTTCGCCACCACTTACTTATGGTTTAAATACATTTTATGCCCAGGCATCAAAAATTGGAACCCCCAAATCACTTGCAAACTCAATGACACCTTCTGTGGGCTATGGCTCTACATATTCAGGAGGGTTTGCAAATATTACACCTAAAATCGGAGTTATTATTGATAGTTTTTGTGTTGTATTGACTTCAAATATCCAAAATGCAACTTTTAATGTTTATATGCGAAACGGAACTTATATTGGATACAATACCACACCGAGTGCATGGACTAAACTTGTAAGTAATGGAGTTTCCAGAGTACGGCAGGTTGGTAGCTATTATCGTGCTTATATTAAAATACCAGAAACATTATTAGACAAAGGCGTTACTTATGGTTTTTATATAACAACAACGCCAGTTACTACAAGTTCACCTTGGTCATTAGCATCAGTTTCAGGAGGTATTACTACAACCGGAACAGATTTAGTTGTATTTCAAGACAGAATTTGTTATGGAGGAACTGAATTTGCAACACCCAATACCAATTATCCATTAACTTGGGAAACACATTACCGCCCTTCAAACTGCCCGAGCAACCGCGTTCCACTCAATATCACTGTAAAACCAAGTCCACATGGTGCAAGTTTTATCAAAGGTTCACTTTTTCAAACTACTATGCCATTTACAAACGGAACAAAAGGCAATCCTGATATTGTAGCAAAAGGTGATAAATTAAGTTATGAAATTACACCTCCTACAGGGTACAATAATTCTGACTACGGTACAACTTGGGTAATGAGCAATTTTACTCTTCGTACACCAAAAGGTACTATTATTCCAACAACTTTTTATACTCCAACTTCGCCTACTCCTACCGGTAGTTCTAATGCTACTGTAACATTTATGCCCGATGGATCATTAACCGATTCAACAATTATAATGACAATGCAATTGAAAGACTTGGGACCTTATTACTGTGATTCTACAATAACAAGATACATTTTCGTTGCTCCACGTCCAAATGTAGATTTTAAATTTCCTCAACCATTATGTGACGGAGATAATGTTATTTTCACAAATGCTTCAACAGTTTCTTCAGGAAATTTATACAGCAGATGGAATTTTGGAACGGGTAATCCTGCTGATACTTCAAACAATACTGATGCAGTATTTACATATCCTACACATGGAGTTTATTTAGTAAAACTAATTACATCTACAGTACCATACGGATATAAAGACAGTATAACACAATCTGTTGAAATTACTGAAATTCCAAAAATCGGATTTAAAGTTTATAATGCTTGTATGGGCGATAGTGTAAGTTTTGTAAATTCTACAACCATCAGCAAAGGAACTATTACATATTTGTGGAACTTTGGAAATGGCTCAACGAGTTCAAAAGTTAGCCCCAAACAAAAATATGCAAATTCTGGTAGCTATAAAGTTACGCTCACCGCTTCAGCCAAAGGCTGTACAAGAACTTTAACAAAAAATGCCTGGACATTTGCCCGACCCAAAGCATCGTTTATTTTTCCTCCAAGTTTGTGCGACAAAACTGATATAGAGTTTTTTAATACGTCAACAATTTCAACAGGAAACATGGGTTATAATTGGACTTTTAGCGATGGCTCTAAATCAACACTTGTAAATGCTGTACATTCCTTTGCTAATGCAGGAACAAAAACAGTTAAATTAAAAGCAGTTTCGGAATTTGGATGTACCGACTCTACAACTAAAAATATTACATTAATGGAATCTCCACTTGCCGATTTCAAATATGGAGCAGCTTGTAACCAAAGCAAAACTCAGTTTTCATTTACAGGCATGCGGCCGGCAAATCCCATAACTACTATTTTTCATTGGGATTTTGGGAGCTATGGAACTACAACGGTTGAAAATCCGGCAATTTTATTTTCTGTAATTGGTAAAAAAATTGTAACACTTACCCTTACTTCAAACAATGGTTGTTCTGATAAAATCAGCAAAGAAATAAATGTTAAATTGCAGTCAAAAGCTGATTTCAATACATCTGATGTATGCGAAAATGAAGTTGTAGTATTTTCAAATAAATCCACCGTATCGTCAGGCAGTCTAAATTATCTTTGGAAATTTGGCGATGGCACATATTCAAATATACATTCACCACGTCACATGTACATAAGCCCGGTTTCAAAAACATACAATGTAACACTTGTTGCTTTAGTTCCTGGCGGTTGTTCTGATTCTGTTTCAAAACCTGTAACCGTAAATACAAACCCGATTTCTGACTACAATTATACAAAAAGCGGCAGATTAGTTTATTTTAATGCCCTGCAAAGTGGCAACACAACATATCATTGGGATTTTGGCGAAGGAGGCACTTCTGAAACTCCAACAACTCAATATCATTATATTAATGCTTTTGAATATGGTAAATTTAATGTTTGCCTTACTGTAACAAATGCTTCAGGTTGTTTTACCCAAACTTGCAAAACATTAGAAATTACAGGTGATGTAAAAAATATAACAAAATCAGAAGGTTTTAAACTTTTCCCTAACCCAAGTTCGGGAAACTTTACTTTATCCGTTGAAAATCCAAAAAATGATATTACAGTTTCAATTTACAATTTGGTTGGAGAAAAGGTTAAGGAACAAAAACTTAATCCTCTCGAAAAAAATCACTATATTGAACTTAAAGCAGCAGAAGGTGTTTATTTAGTAAAATTGATAAACAACAATAATACCTACATACAAAAAATCACTTTAAATAAATAATTAAAATTCTAATTCCATTTCAACTAAAAAGACCTCCAAAATGGAGGTCTTTTTAGTTTATAAAAATTATATTTAGTATTAAAATTTCTTAATACTATTTTTGAATTTATGTCAAGAATAAAATTTATTACTTTATTTACAATTTTATTATTTCTAACGAATGATATATTATCACAAAATATTGATTTGAGTAAATTTTCTGACCTCAAGTACAGAAATATAGGACCATATCGCGGAGGTAGGAGCCTTGCCGTTTGCGGACATTCGCAACAGCCAAATACATTTTACTTTGGTGCCGTAGGTGGTGGAATATGGAAAACTGATAATAGCGGCAAATCGTGGAAATGTATTTCTGATACTATTTTTAAAAGTAGTTCGGTTGGTGCAATTACAGTAGCTCCTTCTGATCCAAAAATTATTTATGTTGGGATGGGCGAAACAGCTATAAGAGGTAACATTAGCTTTGGCGATGGAATTTATAAAAGCATAAATGGAGGCAAAAAATGGATTAAACTTGGACTTGAAAATACTTTTGCAATTTCTGATATTGCAGTACATCCCCAAAATGCCGATTTAGTATATGTTTCGGCAATGGGAAATATTTTTAAACCAAACGCCGACAGAGGTATTTATAAAAGTAAAGATGGAGGAAAAACATGGCAAAAAATATTTTATATTTCGGATAGCACAGGTTGCATAAGCCTTGTAATGGATCCTAATGACCCCGAAATACTATATGCAGGAATGTGGCAGGCATATCGCACACCTTGGAGTATGTCGAGTGGCGGAAAACAAAGCGGTTTGTATAAGAGCACAGATGGCGGTAACACTTGGAAAAATATCTCTCAAAACGAGGGCTTGCCTAAAGGAATTTTAGGAAAAATTTGTATTTCGGTATCACCTGTTTCGTCTGATAGAATTTTTGCTATGATTGAAAACAAAAACGGAGGTCTTTTCAGAAGTGATGATGCCGGCGAAACATGGATAAAAATTACGGAAGAAAAAGCAATAAAACAAAGACCTTGGTACTTTAGCAGAGTATTTTGTCATCCCAAAAACAAAGATATAGTTTATGTTTTGAATGTAGCTTACCACAAAAGTATTGACGGTGGCAAAACTTTTACAACAGAATGGGCACAACATGCCGATAACCACGATATGTGGATAAACCCCGAAAATCCTGAAATGATGATAATAGGCAATGATGGCGGAGGTACTGTTTCGCTTAATGGAGGCTTGAACTGGACAGAGCAAGATTTTCCTACAGGACAATTTTACCATGTAGCTATTGACAACGATTTTCCTTACAAAATTTATGGGGCACAGCAAGATAATACAAGTGTGGCAATAAAAAGCCGAAGTTTTAGTTGGGAAATTTCTAAATCTGATTGGTACATTTGCGCCTGGGGCGAAAGCGGTTACATAGCTCCTCACCCATTTAAACCCAAAGTAGCTTATGGCGGTAATTACAGCGGGGCAATTTACAGAATTGACAAAGATTTAGGATATACAACATCCTTAAATGTGTATCCCGAAGATGGCTTGGGTGATGGTGTTGAAAATCTTAAATACCGCTTTCAATGGACGTTTCCAATAATTTTTTCAAAATTCAGTACTAAAGAAAAAACAATTTTATATGCAACTTCGCAATATGTACATCGAAGCTACGACGAAGGTTTTCACTGGGAAACAATAAGCCCCGACCTTACAAGAAATGATAAATCAAAACAAAAGGTAAGTGGCGGTCCTATTACAAAAGACAATACAGGTGTTGAGACATTTAATACAATTTTTACACTTGCTGAATCTCATTTGCAGCAAGGAATTTTATGGGCAGGAAGTGATGATGGACTTGTACATTTGAGCAAAGATGATGGTAAAACTTGGACAGATGTTTCAAGTACTCAAATACCCGAAAACACCCAAATAAGTATTATCGAAGCATCTCACTACGATAAGCAAAAAGCATATTTGGCTGCAAACCGTTTTAAACTTGGCGATATGACTCCATATTTATTCAAAACCGAAGATTTTGGAAAAACATGGATAAGAATTGATAAAGGATTGCCTAAAAATGCAGCAACAAGAGTAATTAGAGAAGACCCTTCAATGAAAGGTTTATTGTTTTGTGGTACCGAAATTGGGTTATACATTTCTTTCAACGATGGTGCAAGCTGGCAGAAATTTAATCAAAACCTACCAATTACACCTATTCACGATATTGCAATACATCCCGAAGAACACGATTTAATAATTGCTACTCATGGAAGAGGATTTTGGGTAATGGATAATATCAGCATTTTATACAATTTCTTAAATTCAAATATTCAAAATACAAAAACGGTTTTCAACTGCCGTCATACTTTCAATGCAGGCGGAGGTTCTTATTTTGATGAAAATATGCAATCAGGGGTAAATGCGCCTTGTGGTTTGATAGCCGATTATTTTTTGCCCGATACCACAACGAAAGAGATTATTTTAAAAATTAAAAATTCGTTGGGAGATTCTGTTGCATCTTTCTCATCAAAAAGAGATAAAAATTATTTACCCGTAAACATCAATAACGACTTTTATAAGCCGAAAACAGTAAAATCACAAGGTATTTTAAGCAATAACAAAGGCTTTAACAGGTTTGTATGGGATATGAAAACCGCTGATTTAATAAAAATTGATGGCGGTGCAAATGTTTTGTGGGGGGCTTCTTTATCTGGACCAATGGCTACTCCAGACATTTACACTTTAGAATTTTACATTGAAAATAATTTGATAGATAAAGATAAATGCGAAATAAAGCCTGATCCGCGATTTGATAAACCAAGTATCGAAAATTATAAAGATAAAAAGAAACTATTGGATTCTGTAATTACTAAAGTAAATAAAATACATTCAACGGTTAATAATATTAGAAACATTAAAAAACAAATAACTAATTTCAACTCAGGATTACCAACCGGTGCAGTACGCGATACAATTGAAAAACTTGGTAAAACCATTGCGGATTCATTGACAAAAATAGAGAATGAATTAGTACAAACGCAAGCCGAAAATATTCAGGATTTACTCAATTTTCCAATGAAACTAAATAATAAAATTGCAGCATTAATTGATAATATTGATGCTTTTAAAGGGCAGGTACCTCAACAGTATTTTGATGCTTTTGCCGATTTGGCTGCCCAAGCCGATGTTCAACTGCAGAAATTTGATAAGATAAGCAAAACACTTATAAAACAATACAACAAAAAAGCTAATGAAATTGATGTAGATATTTTAAAAGTGAAATAGTCAAAACTCAATGTAAGGCTTGATTTTTTCAATAGTTTCAGGCTTTAGGATAGCTACTTGTTTCAAATCTTCAATTTGATTGAATAAACCGTGCTGGCTGCGATATTTTATAATTGCCCAAGCCTCTCTCCCATTCAAATACGGATGTTTTTTCAAATCATTGTATTCGGCAGTATTCAAATTTATTTTTTTAATAAACGATAAATCAAACTTAATCTGTGAAGCAAAAACATCAACCATTTCTTTCTTTAGGCTATAAATTTCATATAATTGGTTTAAATTCACAAAACCGCCAAGTGCATTTCTGTATTTAATAATTTTTGAAGCCAAGTATGGTCCAATACCTTTAATTTTTATCAAAGTGGCAGAATCTGCCGAATTTATTTCCACAATCGGATTTTCTTCAATTTTCACCTTTTTTTCTGTATTTATTTTCGGTTTATAAATTTCTATACGAATAAAAGATTCTATTTTGCTGTAAAGTTCAGGTTTCAAACCATAAATTTTTTTAAAGTCGTTTTTTGTTTTAAAAACAGCCCCCGAATTTCTATATTTCGTAAAATTTTTAATTACATATTCCGAAACTCCAAATTTTTTCAATTCTTCGGAAACAACAGTATTGGGGTCAAAATAAAATGGCGAAAATCGCTTATTAATACTTCCATTAACACTTTTTGCATTAGTTTTAATATTTTCATCAGTATTTATGTTATCATACGCTACATTATCTGTATCTAATTTAATCTTTTCATTTTGTGTTTTATAAATGTAATCAGGCAAAAAATACAAGACTGCTATTATTGCCAAAAGAGCTATAATTCCTGCTTTCTGGCTTGAGTTAAAATTAAGGTAACGATTTGTAAATTCATTAAAACTCATATTAAGTTTAGATTTTTTAATTTATTAATCAACACTATTACAATTATATTAATTTAAAATTATAACTTTAATAAATTTATATGTTTTTTATTTTATATTGTTGTTCTCTATTTCTAAATAATTTTAATTTTATCAATCTCCTTCATCAATCTATAAGTTTCTGTTAAGGCTACAATTATTTTTTGATAATGCAAAATATCATCAATGTCTAAGGTTCTGTCTTTGCGGTCTTTGAGCCATTTTTGTGCCGGTTGATAACCACCAATGTAAAATTCCCAAGCTGTTTGCGGAACGTTGGCAAAATATTGGGTTTCGTTGATATATACTTTTCCGACCACCCCGGCTTTCAGCCACCACTCCACTGGAGGGGAATTTTCAAAATGAGGTTTACCTACAACATTATCTCCGTCTATTGGATATTGTGTTATGTAATTTTCTACAACCGGACTTTCTAATAAATGTATTTCACGGATTTGTTTGCCCAGCTCCACCAATTGCCAAAAAGTTTCCTGGTCTTTTGGATATGGAATTCTCGGAAAATCTATTTTCAGAAATTCTTTGTATTTTTCTCTGTATGTTGGCGAATGCAAAACGGCATAGATGTAATCTAATAGGTCTATCGGAGAAAAATTCCCCTCCTTTGGAGGGGTGTCCGTAGGACGGGGTGGTTTATTTTCTTTGTGAGGAGGGGTGCCCTTTAGGGCGGGGTGGTCAAGAAGCATCTCAATAACACTGCTCATGTTATTCATAACTTCTACCACGGGAATATGAATAACCGTGAGTCCTAATGACTCTAAAAATTCATCTCTTTCGGCATCGTAATCTTGTTTGTTATCATGGCTGCTACCGTCTATCTCCACCACAACATTGCAATTTGCACAATAAAAATCAACTATATAATTTCCAATAATTTTTTGACGGTCAAAATCCAGTCCTTTGAATTGCTTATTTTTTACTTGATTCCAAAAAAGAACTTCTGATAGATTGCCTGCTTTTCTTAATTCTTTGGCTCTTTCTTTTAAAGCAGGGTTGTATGGGAGAGACATGTAGTTTTGGGTGTTTCGACCACCCCGTCCTTCGGACACCCTTCCAACGGAGGGGAAGGTACCACCCTGGCTTTCAGCCACCCCTCCAGTGGAGGGGAATTTTTCAGCAGTGAAAGTTAAACCTAAATTATCTGCTATCTTCTTCACAATTTCCATATTAAAATTAGGAACTCGCTCTGACTCTGCTCCTAATGTAGGTTCGGGATAAAGGTAAAGAGGAAAAATGTATGTTGAATCTGCTGCGCTATCCAAAATGTGCAAGTCAGTAATAGTTTTTGTTATGAACATATAGCCCAAACTTAATTGACGACTTTTTTTAGAAACAATTATTCCAAAATTGTTTTCTACTAAATGCTTCATTATAGCGTAAACAGGGTATGCTAAAAAACCTTTTGAGCGGTTGGTAAAATATGTCCATCTGGTATCAAAAGGTCGGTAATTTATTTTTTGCAAAAAATCTTCTTTTATTTTAAAATCTGAAATGTTTTTTTTCGCAAAAGCAATTTTTTTATCTCGACTTTCTGTTTTTTCTGTCCTATATTTTGTTTTTATTTCTAAATCTGATAAATTCTCAAAATCACTCAAAACCTCATGCAATTCATTTTTTTTAAATTTTATTGCTGTTTCATCTCGTTTTGAACAAATACCAACACCATTTATATTTAGCAATTCATCAATTTTTATAAAAGTGTCATAATCATTCAGTAAAGAAAAATCTTTTTGCACAAAAAAGAGTTCGGGTTCTTGTGGATTAAGAGTTGTCCAAGCTATGCTTTGTAAAGAATTTTCATTCAGAAAATTGTATTTATCTTCTCGTTTTCCGTAGAGGTCAAAGTGAAAAACTTGTGCTTTTTTATTTTTCATGTTGTTGTTCAAAGAGTCGTTTTTGTAATTCTATTTCGCGTACCAATTCTTCTTCGCTTGGCAAATAGTGTATGTATTTGCTGGCAAAAAGTTGTTTGCTTTCGTTCAATACAGAGTATTTAGCCACTACTTTATCGGTTTCGGTGCAGAGTAATAGTCCAATGGTAGGATTGTCATCGTGTTGCCGTTTAAGGTCGTCATACATTCTTACATACATATCCAGTTGTCCAATGTCTTGGTGGGTAAGTTTATCAGTTTTTAATTCTATGATGACAAAACATTTCAACAAGAAATTATAAAACACCAAGTCGATATAAAAATCAGCTGTTTCTGTACGGATGTGTTCTTGTCGGCTCACAAAAGCAAAACCTTTACCCAATTCCAAGATAAATGCTTGCAGGTTGTCTATCAATGCTTTTTCTAATTCGGCTTCTGTATAGGAAAGGTTTGTTGGTAAATTCAAAAATTCTAACACCATTGGGTTTTTGATGAAATCTTCTGACTGCAAGGTTTTTGTATTTGTATGCATTTCGTCTTGTACCAATTGTTTATTGTCAGATGCCAACATCCTGTCGTAATACAAGGTAGAAATGTTTCTATCCAATGTTCTGATAGACCAAGTTTGTGCGGCTGCTTCTTGCAAGTAATACATTCGAGCTTTTTCGTTGCTTACTTTGAAAACACGTTGAAAATGCGACCATGTCAATTGTGCGGACAGTGTTCGCACAATTTGAAAATCAGGAAAGAGCAGATGAAATTGACGAATTTCCCAAATGGTTCTTGGGCTAAATCCTTTACCAAATTCTGCGGTTAGTTCTTTAGAAATTGATTTTATCAATTCTTTTCCATATTCCGCTCTGTCTTTTCCGTTTTGTTCTTCTTGCACAATGCGTTCGCCAATTTTCCAATAAGCTTCAACCATTGCAGTGTTGATAGCTGCATAGGCTTTTTGTCTGGCTTGCGCTAAAATGCTTTTTATTTCTATTAGGTAATTCATTGAGTTAGTTTTTCTTCTTTACAAAAATATTGATGCTTACACCTTGCATAATGTCAAACACATTTTGGTCTATACTTCCATCGGGAGCAGTTTCCTTTTTCTTGGCATTTCCGTGTAAATCTATGGTGTAGATTTTATCATAAGTTTTCATCAAATGCCAACGCATTCCTCTAAAAGTTGGATTATCTAAATATCCGTGTGGATTGATAAATGCTAAAATACCTTCTCCGTTTTTTTCAATCAGGTGTGAACCAAAACGAATAAATTTCACATAATCATCATTAATCCATTTTGGATTTCGTTCTTTTAGTTTTTCTTTTCCTCCTGGTTCTTTTTTGTAAACTTCCATCAGGTTCTTAATCCATTCATCTTTATTGGCACTTTCTCCACTATACGGCGGATTTCCAATCACACACATTACAGGTGTATCGCGTTTGATACGATTTGCCTCGTTGGCTTCTGTGCTTAACCAATTGGTAAAAAGAGTGCCTGTGTCTTGAAGGTGTTCTTCTAAACTATTGGTCAAATAAACTCTTAGGCGATTATTGGCTTGTGCTGAGCCTGTAGAAGTATAGCCGGTTTCAGTCAAAAGCAAATCCAATTTAAGGTGTGCCATAGCATAACTTGCCATCAGCAATTCAAAGCCATTCAAGCGAGGCAACAAATGATTTTCTACATAATTGCTCCAAATACCTTGCTGTCCTTCAAATTTTTTATGAATGTGTTTTACTACTTCTGCCAAAAAAGTTCCCGTACCTGTAGCTGGGTCAAGTATTTGCACCCTGTGTACTTCTTGCTCTATTTTTTTACCTTGAACATCTACTTTTATTTTGGTTTTGCTGGTGTCGGCTAAACCTTGAGGTAAATTAAATTCGGTTTTTAAAATATCATCAACAGCTCTAACAATAAAGTTTACAACCGGAGCCGGCGTGTACCATACGCCACGAGCTTTACGCAATTTTGGGTCGTATTCACTGAGGAAGGTTTCGTAAAAATGGATGATGGGATCTTCCATTTTTGTTGACTTTCCGTAGTTTTTTAATATTTCTTCGACATTGCAAGCCAGGAATATTTCAACCAAACCATCCACTATCCATTTGATGCGGTCGTCAATGTCGGGACCGGCAATGTAGCCAAACAATTTGCGTAAAAACGGATTGGATTTTGGAATCAATTCCGCTGCTTCTTGCCGGCTGAAAGTTGGCAAAGTAGGGTCGTGCAAACGAGCTGCAAACATTCCGTACGCAATGGTTTGAGCGTAAACATCGGCAAAACCTTTGGGTGTAATGTCATGTATCAATATTTGTTTGAAAGCCAACATCTGGTCTTTCAGGGTGCTGTCTTCGTGATTGGTTTCATCGCTTGTCAATGCTTTTTCAATCACATCAGAAAGCAGACGAGCTTTGCCAGCCATCATTTCTGCGAGTTTTTTACTGCTTTTTATAGTTTGTCCAATGTGCGAACAAAAGTCTTTGATAAGCATTTCAAAATTGGCAAAGTTTTCTACAAGGGGATAAATCCCCTTGGAATTTATTTCACCAATTGCAATTTTTGTAATCAACTTTCCATCTCGATATAAATGAAAATTCAAATAGTCTGTAAAAATCAAGTTGTTCAGCGAAGCCTTGTAACGGTCAAATTGTTCTTTGTTTCCTGTTTTCTTTGCTCCGTCAAGGTCTTTGTCGCCAATATCTTTTGCTTCAATAAAACCAACCGGAATATCTTTTTTGGTCAAAATGTAATCAGGAGCTCCACAAGATTGGCGTTTAGGTTCATTGGTCGCTCTGATTGTCGGTACTAAACTTTCCAAAAGTTGTTGTAAATCGCCACGAAAAGTATGTTCTGTGGCATTTCCGAGTTTATATCGTTTATTTACATTTTCAATATAACTTTCTAAAGTCATTTTTTTTCATTTATCAATAAATTAGAAAATATTTAATTCAGTCAATTTCAATTAGCAATTTATACTTGTAAAATAATATTCTCAAAATATTACAAACACTAATTATTTCACCCTTTCCCAAACAGAGGTACGTCCAAGAAATGGCATTCCCAAAACGTAACCTCTTAATTGAAGTTTATCATTATTGCCATCAAAATACATATATGCATCATAAGTTTTACCGTTATTAGGGTCGTATATTGTGCCGCCCTCCCATTTGTTTTTCTTTTTGTTAAAAACAAAGTTTTTCAAAATTGCTAAACCAAGTCTGGGATTATTTCTAAGTTTTTCGTTAGGATTATTATTATCAGTTTTGGGTTTTCCGTCTTTGTCAAGCGGTTCTTTAAGCCATTCAATTTTTCCGGCATATTTTCCGTTTTGAGCCAAAAAAATTTTGATTTTTGAAGTTTTTTCCTGGTTCCACCACAAATCAACTATTTCGTTTTCTGATGAATTTGAAATAATATTAAAACTTAGAAATGAAGAAGCGATAAACAGAAGTAATAAAACTGATAGATTTTTCATGCTTTTTTTTACAATTTTATATAAAATTTATGATTTTAATAAAAAAATCAAATATTTATTTCTTCGTCTGAAAATTCTAACGATTGAATTGTGTAATATTTATAGTAAAGTCCATTGATATTGTTCATCAATTGGTCGTGTGTACCGCTTTCGGCAATTTTTCCTTTGTCTATAACTACAATTTTATCGGCGTTTTTAATTGTACTAAGCCTATGTGCAATAATAATTGAGGTTCTGTTTTTCAAAAGATTTTTTAATGCTTGTTGAACTTGATTTTCGCTTGTACTGTCGAGGTTGCTTGTAGCTTCGTCAAAAATTAAAATCTGAGGGTTTCTCAAAATTGCTCTTGCTATTGCAATCCTCTGCTTTTGGCCACCTGATAGTTTAATGCCTCTATCACCTACAAGCGTATTGTACCCATCTTGAAAATTGCTGATAAAATCATGTGCAAAAGCAGATTTTGCAGCATTTACGACATCTTCAAAAGCAGCATTGGGTTTGCCATAAGCAATGTTTTCAAAAATTGTTCCGCCAAAAAGCAAAACTTCCTGAGGAACAAATGCAAAAAATTTTCGAAATGTTACTGTTTCTATATTTTCAATTGAAATATTATCAATGTTTATTTTGCCCTTATTTACTTTATAGAATTTTAATAATAAATTGACAATTGTTGATTTTCCTATTCCACTCGGTCCTACAAAAGCAATAGTTTCTCCTTTATTTATTTTAAGATTAAAATTATCTAAAATTTTTTGTTCAGGTCTTGATTGATAAGCAAAATCAACGTTTTCAAACTCAATTTTACTTTCAAATTTCAGTTCTGATGATTTAACATTTTCAAGTTCAATTTCTGAATTTTCGTTTAAAATTTCTTTAACCCTTATTGTAGCCCCGACAGATTTTTGAAGTTGAGTATAGTTTTCGGCAAAACCTGCAAGCGAACCGGCAATAAACATACTAAAAAATACAAATTTGTTTAATGTGCCAATTGCCATTTCGCCATTTTGAACTTTTTGAAGCCCTATCCACATTACAAGCGAAATAGCCGAAAACATCAAAAACATGACAGTTCCTGCAAAAGTTCCTCTGAAACCCGCATTTTTAATAGCAAGTGCTACAACTTCTTTTACTCCTTTAGTATATCTTTCAACCTCATAATTTTCGTTTGTGAAAGATTTTACATTATTTATTCCCTGCAATGATTCGTCAACTATTATTGATGTTTGTGCTAACTTTTCCTGCGTTTTTTTTGAATTTTGTTTAATGATTTTCCCAAAGTAAAAGGCAAAAGCAATAATCAATGGAACTACACTCAAAAACCAAAGTGAAAGATCTGGAAAAACCACAATTACATAAGTTATACCGCCTGTCAATACAATTGTTTGTCGTAAAACATTTGAAAGAATTGTACTAATTGTATCTTGAATTTGCGACAAGTCGGCCGAAATCCTGCTATTTAATTCACCAATTCTGTTTTGATGAAAAAATTCTAAAGGTAAAGTTATAATCTTTTTATAAAGGAAAATTCTTATGTCAGCTACTGATTTTTCGCCTGTTTCGGCAAACCATTTTATTCTAATTATTGCTAAAAATGAAATTATAATAATTAATCCTATCAAAAATGAAAAAACTTTTGAAATATCAGAGCCAAAATATTTTGAAGGTTTGCTGTGTACTGCAATATTAATCAAATCGCCCAGAATACCTGGAAATAACAATGACAAAGAACTTGTAATTCCAAGTATTATCAAACCCAAAATAAATTTTACTCTATAAGGTTTAATAAATGATAAAACAAAAAAAAAGTCGTTTAAACTATCTTTATTAAGTTTTGCTTTGGGGAGTTCGGTTTCTAATTTTGAAGCTGAATTAAATCTTGACATACAAAGATTTTTAAATACTTAACAAATATCAAAAAAATAAGTTCGTTTCTGTAATGAAATAAAAAACATTTACCTTTGAGATTAAAAAAAAATATAAAAGCATGAGAAAAACAATTTCAATCTTTGGAATTTTATTTTTTTTGATTTCGTCATGTTCTGTTTCAAAGTTTTCTAACAAAACTAAAAAAGAAGAAACATCAATGAAAGTATCAGACGATGAAACATTTATTGCAGCAGCAGCAAACAACCAACCATTGGCAAGAGGTGTAAAAAGCCGTGGATTAATAACATTGGCAATGCTTGAAAAACTGACAAGTGTAGGTGCTGATGCAGTAAAAAAAATAATTGATAATGAAAAAAAGAAATACATTGCCGAATACAGCGATGGATTATCAAACCTATACTTTTACAGCCACCTAAGCGAAAAAAACACATGGGATCCGGAAGGTATTCAATTTAAAGAATTCACATTTTTAAGAACGTTTAAAAACAAATCGGGCAAAACTGATACTGCAATTAAAATTACTTTTATGCTTGATACTACTAATGCTTACGAAATATACAACAATGCAATTTTCAGATTAAAGGTAAAAGACATAGAAATAAACTACGCCAAAGCAAAAATTCCTACAAAAAAATGGTATATGCCATGGAGTTACATACAAAAAGGTAAAAATGACAAAATAGATTTAGATATAGAAGTAAACTTTTACTCAACTTACAACAGCAAAGAAGGTACAATTAATAAAGATGTAAATTTAGGAACATTTTATTTGTTGGTTAGAGATGCTCCACTTAGCAAAAAAGATAAAAATTACAAACAGTATTACGATTCGCTATCTCGTGAAAAACTTGACGGTTACAGCTATATAGTTCCACGTTCGTTCGGTCATTATTTTGATGGGGTAGAATACAAACCCTGTTACAGTCAAGGCAATTACTCAATTGTTGTTAAAATTACAGAATCAGGCAAAGACAAATTTGTAGATAAAATAATTATGAATAACTCTAGCAAGGTAATTGATGTAATTTCAGATCAAGTAAAGAAAATAAAGTAACTATTCAACATAAAAATCGTTTTAATGAAAATGAGTATTTTTCATTACCTTTGCGGTTTTTAATGCGAAATTTATTATTGCTAATAACAACAGTTTTTGTGCTTGCTTCATGCAAAGACAGCTATAATTATGTGATGCGCAAAGGTAGCAATAACAAAAAATACGAATATGCAGTAAAATATTTTAATAAGAAAAAATACAATAGGGCACAGCCACTTTTAGAAGAAATCTATCCTATTTACCGCACAAAAAAAGAATCTGAAAACATTTATTACATGTTAGCTTACAGCCATTATAAACTTAGAGATTTTTTATTGGCAAGCTATCATTTTGAAAATTTTACTAAACTTTACAGTTTAAGCAACAGAGCCGAAGAATGTGCATTCTTGCATTGCCTTTGTGAATACGAAAAATCATATCCCTACTATCTTGACCAATCAATTACTTCAAATGCAATAACTCAGTTTCAAATATTTATAAACAACTATCCCGATAGTAAATATATGACACAATGTAACGAGTACATTGATAAACTTAGAGCAAAACTGCATAAAAAAGCTTATGAAAATGCAATGCTTTACTACAGAAGCGAAGATTACAAAGCAGCCATTGTGGCTTGCGAAAATGCTGTAAAAGAATATCCTGATATACCACAAAAAGACGAACTTGAATATTTGGTGGTAAAATCATATTATCTATACGCAAAAAAATCTGTACTTGAAGTGCAACCCGAAAGATTTAAAAAAGCATTGGAAGTTGCAAATACTTTTATTGAAGAAAGAAAACAAACAGAAACAAAATACTCCGGCGATGTTAAAAAACTTATTATTTTATTAAATAATGAAATATCAATTGCCGAAAACGAATTGAAAAAGAAAAAAATAAACAATTAAAATAAAATGAAAAAAGAAGAAAAAATTGTAAACACAGCCATTTGCCGCGATACAAGGCAATTAGACAATGTTACAGGTAATCTCTATGAATCTACAGTTATCATAGCAAAACGTTCAAATCAAATTTCGGTGCAATCAAAAGAAGAAATGCACAAAAAACTTGACGAATTTATTGGCGAAAATGACAATCTTGAAGAAATTTTTGAAAATAGAGAACAAATTGAAATTGCTACATATTTCGAGCAACAACCCAAACCAACATTAACAGCTACCGACGAATTTTTAAAAGGAAAAATTTATTTCAGAAATCCTGCAAAGGGTGATGTTGCAAAATAAAAAAATAGTTTTGTGCATAAGTGGCAGCATTGCTGCTTACAAAGCTGCATTCTTAATTCGTTTGCTTGTTAAAAATGGCTGTGAAGTAAAGATTGTAATGACTAAAAGTGCAACAAATTTCATAACACCACTTACACTATCAACGCTTAGTAAAAACATTGTATTAACAGATACATTTGATAAAGAAACCGGCAATTGGAATAATCATGTAGAAATAGCCAAATGGGCAGATTTGCTATTGATTGCACCTGCATCGGCAAACACTATCGCAAAAATGGCTAATGGGATTTGCGATAATTTGTTATGTGCAGTTTACCTTTCGGCAAATTGCCCTGTGGTGGTAGCTCCGGCAATGGATTTGGATATGTACAAACACCCCACAACAACCGCAAATATTGAGAAACTAAAAAGTTTTAAATGTAAAATTATACCTGTAGAAAACGGTGAACTTGCAAGTGGGTTGTACGGTGATGGGCGTATGGCTGAACCTGAAAATATTATAAAATTTATTGATAATTTTTTTTCTCAAAAAAAAAAAACAAGTAATTTAAAAGTGCTGGTAACGGCCGGACCTACACAGGAAAAAATTGACTCTGTAAGATTTATCAGCAATCATTCATCAGGTAAAATGGGAGTAGCAATTGCAAATTGTTTTTTTGATTACGGAGCAGATGTAACCTTGATAGCAGGACCAATTGAAAAACATAATATTTTATCAAATATTAAAGTTATTGATGTAATTTCGGCAAAACAAATGCTCGAACAATGCGAAAAATACAGTAAAACTGCTGACGTAATTGTAATGGCAGCCGCTGTTGCCGATTACACTCCACAAGAAGTTTTGGATAAAAAAATAAAGAAAAATAATGCTGATTTAACAATAAAACTTGTAAAAACCGAAGACATAATTAAAAAATTAGGAAAAAATAAAACTAAAGGGCAGATAATTGTTGGGTTTGCATTAGAAGACCAAAACGAATTGAAAAATGCAGAAGATAAACTTAAAAGCAAAAATCTTGATTTAATAATACTAAATTCATTAAATGACAAAGGTGCCGGCTTTAAATCTGAATTTAATAAAGTAACTTTTATAGACAAAAAAAAGAACAAAAAAACAACAGATTTAAAACTCAAAACCGAAATTGCAAACGAAATAACAAACGAAATTGTCAAACTTATTAAAAAATAAAATGAAAATCATAAAAATACTTATTTCATTAATGATAAGTATTTGTGCAATACCTGCAAAATCACAGGATTTGAATGCAATTGTAAAAATCACATACAACGAGTTGCCAAATCCGGATAAGCAACTTATTGCAGACCTGCAAATAGCCGTTACAAGTTTTTTGAACAATAAAAAATGGAGCGAAGACAGAATTCAGATTAACGAGAAGATTGATTGTATTTTTGTTTTAAATCTCAAATCGCTTGAATCTGATAATTTCACGGCAAATGTTGAAATACAATCAAGCAGACCAGTTTATGGAACAACTTACAACACAATTTTATTTCATCATTTAGATAGATGGGAATTTAAGTATTCTCTAAATTTACCACTTGATTTTAATGAAAATTCATATACAAGCCAACTTACCAGCCTTTTGGCATTTTATTCTTACCTTATTATAGGATTAGATTACGATACATACTCACAAGATGGTGGAAGTGCATATTTTAAAAAGGCAAAAAATATTAAAGACCTTGCAATAAATGAAATTGGCTGGGGCATAAAAGATGGGAAAAACAATTTTAACAGGTATTTTATGATAGAAAACCTTATTGACGAAAGGTATAAACCTATACACAGTACGCTTTATCTATATCATTTGAAAGGTATGGATATTATGAGCAAAGACATTGACAAAGCCAGAACAGTAATTTTTGATGCACTAAACGAACTTAAAACTATCCACAACTTATATCCAAATTCATTTACTCTTTTCTTGTTTTTTGAGGCTAAAAGCAATGAACTTGTAAAAATTTTTGGCAAAGCAACCCCAACTCAAAAAAACAAAGCTTATGAACTTTTGGTTCAGCTAAATCCATATTATAAAAACAAGTACGAAGAAATTCTCAAAACTAATTAATCACAATTTTTAGTTTTGTTGAACAAAAAGAATTGATAAAAATCATTAAGTTTGCTGCTTAAAAAAATTAATGCTTACAGCAGGGCAAATAAGTAAAGAGTTAAAAGGTGAACTAATAGGCAACTCAGACCAAATTATTGATTCTGTTTCTAAAATTGACATGGGACAAAAAAATTCAATAAGTTTTTTGTCAAACCCCAAATACGAACATCACCTTAAAAGCACAGAAGCTTCAGTAATATTAGTATCAAAAACACAAATTTTACCTGAATTAAATTTTAAAACATTTATTAAAGTTGACGACCCATACACTTCATTTTGCATAATTTTAGGAAAATATTTCAACCCTCAAACACATCCTCAAGGCATATCAACACAAGCCTCAATTGGCGAAAACACAAATACTGACGAAACTATGTACATAGGCGAATATTCGTCTTTTGGCAAAAATGTAAAACTTGGAAAAAACATTAAAATATATCCAAATGTTTTTATTGGAAATAATTGTCAGATAGGCGAAAACACTATACTATATGCCGGTGTGAAAGTTTATGAAAATTGTAAAATAGGAAACAATTGTATAATACATTGCGGAACAGTAATAGGTAGTGATGGTTTTGGTTTTGCAAGGCAAAATGATGGTGTTTATATAAAAATACCACAGATTGGAAATGTAGAAATTGAAGACAATGTAGAAATAGGAGCAAATGCAACCATTGATAAAGCCACTATGGGAAGCACTATAATAAGACAAGGAGTAAAACTTGATAATATGGTTCACATTGCACACAATGTTGAAATAGGTAAAAATACTGTAATAGCTGCACAAACAGGTATTTCAGGCTCAGTAAAAATTGATGAGGGATGCGTAGTTGGTGGTCAAGTGGGGTTTGTAGGTCATATTTATATTGCAAAAGGCACACAAATTGGGGCACAAAGCGGTATATCAAAATCAATAACCGAAGAAAATACCAAATGGATAGGTAGCCCGGCTATTCACCTTAAAGATGCCTTTAAATCACAGGTTATTTTTAAAAAACTGCCCGAAATGGATAAAAAATTAAATGAGTTAGAGAAAAAGTTTAGAGAAAAATAATGGAAAAATTTCAAACTACAATCAATAAACAATTTACAATAAAAGGTACCGGTTTACATACCGGAAACGAAGTTAGCATTACATTTTTGCCAGCTCCCGAAAATCACGGCTACGTTTTCCAAAGGATTGATTTGCCAGGAAAACCTACAATAAAAGCCGATTGCGACTTGGTTGTAGATACATCGCGTGGAACCACACTTGAACAAAACGGAGCAAGAGTTTCTACAGTAGAACATGTACTTGCAGCACTTGCAGGTCTTGAAATAGACAATATTCTAATGCAAATAAATGCACCTGAAATGCCTATAATGGACGGTAGTTCTATAGAATTTGTTAAAAAAATAAATGAAGTAGGTATTGAAATTCAAAAAGCCGAACGCGAATATTTTGAAATAAAAGAAAATATAGTTTATCGCGACAACAATAATCATGTTGAAATGATTGCTATGCCACTAAATGACTATCGTTTAACTGTAATGGTAGATTATAATTCGCCTGTACTTGGTAGCCAACATGCTTCAATTTCAAATATTAACGAATTTGCAGACCAAATTGCAAGTTGCCGTACATTTTGTTTTCTTCACGAACTCGAAATGCTTTTGAAAAACAATTTAATAAAAGGCGGCGATTTAAATAATGCCATAGTAATAGTAGATAGAGTTATTGATGATAGCGAACTCGAACACCTTGCAAAGTTGTTTAACAAACCAAAAGTAGAAGTTAAAAAAGAGGGAATTTTGAATAATGTAAAACTAAGATTCATAAACGAACCTGCACGCCACAAACTGCTTGATATGATTGGAGACCTTGCATTAATTGGCACGCCAATAAAAGCACAGATTATGGCAGCCCGCCCCGGGCACGAAGCAAATGTTGAATTTGCCAAAAAAATCAAGCAACAAATAGAAAAAACTAAAAAAGAAAATAAATTTAAAATTGATGTGCCTGTTTACGACCCATCAAAACCACCGATATACACTTCGAAAGATATTGAGAGAATTTTGCCACATAAATGGCCATTTTTGTTAGTGGATAAAATAATAAAACTAAACGAAAATGAAGTTGTAGCTATAAAAAACATCAGTGCCGACCAGTATTTTTTTCAGGGACATTTTCCTACCGAAGCTGTTTTCCCCGGTGTATTGCAAATAGAAGCTCTTGCTCAAGCCGGAGGAGTTTTAATTTTAAACAAAGAACCTGACCCCGAAAATTTCGGGACATACTTTGTAAAAATTGATTATGCAAAATTTAAAGAAAAAGTTGTACCAGGTGATACACTTATTTTAAAAATGGAACTTATAGCTCCCATTCGCCGAGGCATGTGCCAAATGAAAGGTACTGCATTTGTTGGCAACAAAATAGTTTGCGAAGCAGAAATGATGGCTCAGGTTGCACGAAAAAAAACTGAAATTTAACAAAATTTGATTTAAAAAATATGATTCAACCATTGGCATACGTTAGTCCAGAGGCAAAAATTGCAAACAATGTAATGATTGACCCATTTGTAACAATTCACAAAAATGTAGAAATTGAAGAAGGGACATGGATAGCATCTAATGTTACAATTATGGAAGGTGCAAGAATAGGTAAAAATGTTAAAATTTTCCCGGGAACTGTAATTAGTGCAGTACCTCAAGATTTAAAATTTGATGGCGAAGACAGCGTATGTGTAGTTGGCGACAACTCTATAATAAGAGAATGCGTTACAATAAACAGGGGAACAAAATTTTCGGGCAAAACTGTAGTAGGCAGCAATTGTCTGTTAATGGCTTATGTTCATGTGGCTCATGATTGTATTATTGGTGATAATTGTATTCTTGCCAATGCTGTGCAACTTGCAGGACATGTAGAAATTGGTGAATGGGCTATTTTAGGAGGATTAACCGCAGTACACCAATTTGCCAAAATTGGAAATCATGTTATGATATCGGGAGGTTCGCTAGTACGCAAAGATGTGCCTCCATTTTCAAAAGCTGCAAGAGAACCACTATCTTATGAAGGTGTAAATTCAATTGGGTTGCGAAGACGAGGTTATACTTCAGAAAAAATTGGCGAAATACAAGAAATATATCGAATTTTATATTTGAGAGGTCTTAATAATACTGCAGCTTTGAAAAAAATTGAAGCCGAAATGCCCGCAACTAAAGAAAGAGATGAAATTTTAACATTTATTAAAGACTCTGACAGAGGTATAATGAAAGGTTTTTTAAACAAGTAAAAAAAGTTTGTCTGTTTCAATTGAAATAAAAAATCTTACAAAAAAGTTTGGGAACAATCACATTTTAAAAAATGTTTCTTTTATTGAAAATGGTGCAAAACCATTAGTATTTTTAGGAGCTAATGGTTCGGGTAAAAGCACTTTGATAAAAATACTTTGTGGATATTTGTATTATAATTCAGGAAAAATAATTTGGAATAATGATGAAGATTTGATGCCCGACTTTGCCATTTCTGCCCCATATATTGATTTATTTGAGCATTTAACATTAGAGGAACATTTAAGTCAACATTTCAATTTTAAAAAACGTTTGAACAATTTTTCTAATATCGAAATTTTAGAACAAAGTAATTTGCTTGTACACAAAGCAAAATTTATCAAACAACTTTCTTCGGGCTTAAAACAAAGATTTAAAAATATTCAGGCAATTTTTTCCGATACCCAAGTTTTGTTTCTTGACGAGCCATGCTCAAACCTTGATGAGCAAAACATAAAACTTTACCGCGAACTTCTACAAAAATTTTCGGCTACTAAAACTATAATTATAGCATCGAACAACACATGCGAATATGATTTTTTATGCACTGTAAAATATAAAATAGAAAATGGTTCACTCAAAAAATCGGAATAGCAATGGTTATTATTAAAAAAATTCATTTTCTCATTTTTAAAACATTTGCAGGTCCATTTGTTGTTACATTTTTTGTATCACTATTTCTTTTTCTTTTGCAGTTTTTGTGGAAGTATATTGGCGATTTAATTGGCAAAGGACTTGAATGGTATATTATTTTAGAGTTTGTAGGTTATTCGTCAATTCACCTTATCCCTTTGGCATTGCCGCTTGCAGTTTTGTTATCGTCAATTATGGCTTTCGGAAATTTGGGCGAGCATTACGAACTTGTAGCAATGAAATCAGCCGGAATTTCATTAATAAAAATTTTTGTTCCAATGTATGTAATTATACTTACAATAGCAGGATTTGCCTTCTATTCCTCAAATATTCTTATACCTAAAGCAAACCTTAATTGGGGTGCCTTACTGTATGATGTGAGTAATAAAAAACCCGCTTTCAACATAAAAGAGGGAGTTTTTTTTAGAGATATTCAAGGCTATGCAATAAAAATTGGAAAAAAACATGAAGATAATCAAACAATTGAAGACATTATTATATACATTAACAATAGTGTAAAAGGCAATAATAATATTGTTATAGCCAAAAGCGGAATTATGAAATTGAGCAATGATGAAAAAGTACTTTCGTTGATATTATACGATGGAGTAAAATATCAGGAAATGACCGAAAACCCCGATTATTATTCAAACTACCAACATAATGTGATGCAGTTTAAATCGCAGGAAATATCAATAGACCTTACAGATTTGCAATTTAAACGAACAAAAAAAGAACTTTTTAAAGATGATTACCGCATGATGAATGTAAATGAGCTAAAAATTAAAATTGACTCTCTTTTAAAAATTATTGAAGCCCGCCGCAGCCTTACTTATTCTTATGTAATTCCATATTTTCATACAAATTTAGATAGCTCATCAAAATACATTTTTGACGATAAAAAATTAAAGCTTAAATTTTACCAAACAATTGGCGATTTTAAGGAATTGAAAAATCAATACAGCAAAACATATTATACTGATGATATTCTTACATCGCCAAAAGACCAGCGTTTAAAAGGCTTGTCAGAAATTATAAAAGAAAAAAATAAAATAATAATTAAAAAGGATTCAAATAAAAATTACAAACCCGAGATACTCGAAAACTCTAAACATTTTGCACGAAATATCTTAAGTATAATTGAAACCAGCTACAAAGAAGTACAGGTACAAAGAGAAAACCAATTGAAATACGAAGTTGAACTTCATAAAAAATTTAGTCTTGCAATTTCATGTATTCTACTGTTTTTTATTGGAGCCCCAATGGGAGCTATTATCAGGCGCGGTGGCTTTGGCTGGCCCATGGTTATTTCGGTAGTTCTGTTTATTTTATACTTTTCAATTAATCTTATTGGCGAAAAACTTGCAAAAGGCGAAGTTTTACCAACTTTTGTTGCTGTTTGGCTCAGTACTTTGATTATTTTGCCATTTGCAATCTTTTTAACATATAAAGCAAACAAAGACGATAAATTATTTGAAAAAGGCTTTTCGATTAAATGGATTGATAAACTTATAGAACGAAAAAAAAATAATTGAATTTGAAAATACTGCAAGTTTCAAACAGAGTTCCATATCCGCTAAACGAAGGTGGAACAATAGGCATTTACAATTATACAAAAGGTTTTTGTGAACTGGAAAATGATGTTACATTCGTTACTTTAAATGCTGTAAAACACAAAATTGATATAGAAGATGCAAAAAAAGAGCTAAACAAGTATTGTAAATTTCACTATTTAAATATCAATACCGATATTAAAATTTCAAAAGCATTTTTAAATCTATTAACTAAAAAATCATACAATATTGAGAGATTTTACAGTTCTGAATTTGATAAATTGCTTGAAAATATTTTATCAAATGAAAAGTTTGATATAATACAAGTTGAAGGCATTTACGCCTCAATGTATCTTAAAACTATTAGAAATTTTTCAAAATCGCCCGTAGTTCTCAGGCAGCACAATGTTGAATTTCAAATTTGGGAAAGGCTTTGTAGAAACGAAAAAAATGGTTTGAAAAAACTTTACTTGAAATTGCTTTCAAAGCGTCTGAAAAATTATGAAAAAGCACAATTGAATTTATACGATGCCATTATACCTGTAACAAATGATGATGCTGATGTTTTTACAAACGAAGGATGCACAAAGCCGATTTTTGTATCGCCAGCAGGCATAGAGGATTCAAAATTTGAAAAATATAAAGGAGTAAAAGCAAATCCAAAATATGTATATCATTTGGGTTCGCTTGAATGGATGCCCAACCGCGAAGCAGTAATATGGTTTATAGAAAATGTATGGGAAAAAATTCAAACAATTGATAGTAGTTATAAATTATTTATAGCAGGAAAAAATATGCCCGATTTTTTTAAAAAATACCAAACCGAAAGCATTGTAATTGAAGGCGAAATAGAAAACGCATTAGATTTTATCAGTGACAAATGTATAAATATTGTTCCATTGCTTTCGGGAAGCGGAATTAGGCTAAAAATACTCGAAGCAATGGCAGCCGGCAAACTTGTAATTGCTACTACGGTAGGAGCTCAGGGCATAAATTACACAAAAGATAAAAATATTTTAATAGCAAATACAGTTGATGAATATTGCGAAATATTTAAAAAACATTCTCAACATACCGAATGTTTTGATTTTATAAAGCAAAACGCTGTAAAACTGATAAACGATGAATATTCAAACAAAGCGGTTGTAAAAAAATTATTAAATTTTTACAAGACTTCATTCAATATTTCTTAAATAATTATTAAAAAAAATGCTTCAAAATTATATTTGCAACAATGTTTGAAAATCTCAGTATAAAGTTAGAAAAGGCAATAAAAACCCTAAAAGGACAGGGTAAAATTTCTGAAATAAACGTTGCCGAAACGGTAAAAGAAATAAGAAGAGCATTGATTGATGCCGATGTGAGCTACAAAATTGCCAAAGATTTTACAAATACTGTAAAAGATATGGCTATAGGACAAAATGTTTTGACAAGTGTTTCGCCAGGCCAGTTAATGACCAAAATTGTAAACGATGAAATGGTTAAACTGCTTGGCGGCACTAAGTCTGACATAAATATAAAAGGGAATCCGGCAATTATACTTGTGGCTGGTTTACAAGGTTCGGGTAAAACAACTTTTTGCGGAAAAATTGCAAATCATCTTAAATCAAAAGGACGTCGCCCCTATCTTGTAGCTTGTGATGTTTACAGACCTGCAGCTATTGAGCAAATAAAAGTTTTAGGACAAAATATTGGCGTACCGGTTTATTCTGAAGATGAAAACAAAAATCCTCTTCAAATAGCCGAAAATGGTATAAAACAGGCAAAAACCCTTTCACACGATATTGTAATTATAGATACAGCAGGCCGCTTGAGTATAGACGAAGAAATGATGAATGAGATTTCAAATCTTAAAACAAAATTAAATCCATCAGAAACTCTTTTTGTGGTTGACTCAATGACAGGGCAAGATGCCGTAAATACTGCAAAAGTATTTAATGACAGAATAAATTTTGACGGAGTAGTACTCACAAAATTAGATGGTGATACAAGAGGTGGAGCAGCATTGTCAATAAAAACAATAGTAAATAAACCTATAAAATTTGTTAGCATGGGCGAAAAGCCCGATTCACTCGATATCTTTTACCCTGATAGAATGGCAAACCGCATATTAGGGATGGGAGATATTGTTTCGTTGGTAGAAAAAGCACAACTTAATTACGATAAAGAAGAAGCCGAAAAACTTGAGAAAAAGCTTAGAAAAAACGAATTTGATTTTGAAGATTTTTTAAAACAAATAAATCAAATAAAAAAAATGGGTAATCTCAAAGACCTAATGGGTATGATACCCGGTGTTGGAAAAGCAATAAAAGATATTGATATTTCTGATGACACTTTTAAATCAACTGAATCAATAATAAAATCAATGACTCCCTATGAAAGAAAAAACCCTGATATAATTGACGGCTCAAGACGAAAACGCCTTGCCGCAGGTAGCGGAACCAATATTAGCGAAGTAAATAAACTTATAAAACAATTTGAAGAAATGCGAAAAATGATTAAATCTATGAATAAAATGAACATGTTTAAAAAATAAGTTTTAAAATAGATTGTTGATATCTATTATAAATATAATTCCTTAAAAATATGTTATAATCTATTTTTGAAAAACGTATAAGCGGGATGGAAGATTTTTTATTAAATTTAAACGAACCTCAAAGAGAAGCAGTAACCACAACTGACGGACCATTAATGATTATAGCAGGTGCAGGGTCTGGTAAAACAAGAGTTTTGACTTACAGAATTGCTTACCTTTTAAAAAAAGGAATTGATCCTTTTAATATAATAGCTCTAACCTTTACTAATAAAGCAGCACGAGAAATGCGTGAACGAATAGAAAAAGTTGCAGGTACAGAAGCCCGAAACCTTTGGATGGGGACATTTCACAGCATTTTTGCTAAAATATTGAGAATTGAAGCTGATAAACTTGGCTATACTTCTCATTTTACAATTTACGATACCGAAGATTCAAAAAGTGTAATAAAAGCTGTTTTAAAAGAATTGAACTTGGATGATAAAGTTTATAAACCATCTATGATATTAAACCGCATTTCAAATGCAAAAAACAACCTTATTACCGCTGCTATGTATGCACAAAACGAAGAAGTTACAGCTTACGATATTTCAAGCGGGAAACCACAAATGTCTAAAATATATGCTGCTTATGAAATGAAGTGTTTTAAATCAGGTGCTATGGATTTTGACGATTTATTACTTAAAACCTATATTTTATTTTCAAAATTTCCTTCGGCTCTAAACAAGTATCAGCACAAGTTCAAATACATATTGGTTGATGAGTATCAAGATACCAACCATTGCCAGTTTATGATAGTTAAAAAACTTGCTGCCGTTTACAGAAATATTTGTGTAGTAGGCGATGATTCACAAAGTATTTACTCATTCAGAGGTGCAACAATTAAAAATATTTTAACTTTTGAAAGCGAATATCCCGAACTGAAAGTTATAAAACTTGAACAAAACTATCGAAGTACTCAAAATATTGTAAATGCTTCAGATTCTATAATTAAAAGAAACAAGGACCAAATAAGCAAAAAAATATGGACACAAAATAATGAAGGTGAAAAAATAAAAGTGTTAAAAGCAATAAACGATAATGAAGAAGGCAAGTTTGTTGCTCAAACAATATTTGAAATGCGAATGTCTAAAAATTTGCAAAACAATAATTTTGCTATTTTGTATCGAACAAATGCCCAATCGCGAAGTTTTGAGGAAGCATTAAGAAAAATGAATATTCCATATAAAGTGTATGGAGGCATGTCGTTCTATCAACGAAAAGAGATAAAAGATTTTATTTCATATTTAAGGTTTATTTCAAATCAAAATGACGAAGAAGCATTAAAAAGAATTATAAATTACCCGATGAGGGGCATTGGGCAAACAACCATTGACAGGATAATATATCTCTCAGGTGTTTATGATATACCACTTTGGCAGGTAGTAGAAAATGCCAATACATTTACCGAACTTAAATCAGCCTCATCAAAAGTTGTAGATTTTGCAATGATGATAAAAAGTTTCCTTGTTCTAAAAGACAAGAACAATGTTTACGAACTCTCAGCTTATGTTGCAAAAGTCACAGGTTTATTAAAAATTTTGCATGAAGACAAAACAATAGAAGGTATTAGTAGATACGAAAATATTGTTTCATTGCTCAATAGCATAAAGGAATTTGCCGAAGACGATACTAATGAGCAGGAAAAAACATTAGAGAATTATTTGCAAGATATAGCTTTGCTAACTGATACCGACAAAGATGAAACAGATTTTGATAAAGTATCACTAATGACAATTCACAGTGCAAAAGGCTTAGAATTTCCGGTAGTTTTTGTTGGAGGTATTGAAGAAAATCTTTTTCCATCGCAAATGTCATTGAGCAACCGCAAAGACCTTGAAGAAGAAAGGCGTTTGTTTTATGTTGCACTTACAAGAGCAAAAGAAAAAGTAATATTGAGTTATGCAACTTCAAGATTTAAGTTTGGTACACTAATGCCCTGCGAACCCAGCCGTTTTCTCGATGAAATTGATAAGGAATTTATTGAAAATGACAAGTTCTACAATATAGTTAACGATAGAGATGATGCTTATACTAGTCAATCAAAGAATTCATCATTTTCAAAATTTAAAAATTCAATTTTATCAAAACCCGAAAATAAACCACTTCCAAATCCAATAGAGAATTTTATACCCGAAAATATTACTGATTTAACAGAAAACATGAGAATAGAACACATTCGTTTTGGAAAAGGCACGGTTACAAAAGTTGAAGGTTTGGGTGAAAATATTAAAGCCTCAGTATTATTTGACGATTTTGGTGAAAAACAATTAGTAATAAAATTTGCCAAAATCAGAAAAATATAATTTGTTACAAATTTTGATTTTTAAAAGTCAAAAGTAAAAACTATTAGAAAATGCAATACATAAAACGTATATTTTATCCTTTAATTTTATCACTTTTTTTTATTAAAAATTCAAATGCCCAACAACAAGATGGCTATATACTTTATAGTGTAATGGGCAGTACTTCAACTCAATTAATTGATACAAACGGAACAATAACAAAAACATGGAAGCATACAAGCAAATCAGGCTATTCGTGTTATCTAATGCCTGGTGGTTTCCTATGGCGAAGTGCAGTTAATTCAACTAATTATTTTTCTGGTGGTCCTATAAATGGATTAATTGAAAAAATTGATTACAACGGAAATATTTTGTGGAGTTTCGTGTATTCAACTTACGATTATTGCACACATCACGATATTTGTCCGATGCCCAACGGTAATGTATTGCTTATTGCTTATGAAAGAAAATCTGCAGCACAAGTTACAGCAGCAGGTAGTTCTTTTAATGGCGAAGTATGGTCAGAGAAAGTTGTAGAAATAAAACCAACAGGAGCTACAACGGGTGAAATTGTGTGGGAATGGAAAGTATGGGACCACCTTGTACAAGACTATGACTCAACAAAAGCAAATTATAATAAATACATTGTAAATCATCCCGAATTGTTAAATGTAAATTATAAAATAACAAAAGATTGGATTCACATGAATGGAATAGATTACAACCCAATTCTTGACCAAATAGCTGTGAGTTCGCATAATTTGAACGAATGGTATATAATTGACCATAGTACCACTACTGCCGAGGCTGCTACACATTCTGGCGGAAACTCAGGCAAAGGTGGAGATTTTCTTTATCGCTGGGGTAATCCATTAGCATACAAAGCATCAGGTACTCAAGTATTAAATGTTACACATGATGTACACTGGATACCCGAAGGTTATCCTAACGAAGGAAGACTTGTAGGGTTTAACAACAAGGGTGTTTCAAGTTCAAAATCAAGCGTTGACCAAATTGTGCCTCCGGTAAATGAATACAATTACGAATTAGTATTAGGTAAAGCTTATGAACCTTCAACATATTTCAGGCATCCGTGCAATGGATATACAAGTAATGCCGGCAGTTCTGATCAACTAAAAAATGGCAATATGTTGGTATGCATTGCACTTTCAGGATATTTATATGAGATTGATGCTAATCAAAAATCTATTTGGTCAAAAACAGTAACAGGTTCAATACAACAGGCGCATCATTACGAAAAATGTATAATAAATAATGAACCGCCCGAAATGCCTGAAATTACAAAAACAAATGACACTTTGTTTTCATCGCAAGCACATAGCTATCAATGGTATTTAAACGGACAAAAAATTATAGGAGAAACTAACCAAAAAATACTTCCATCAAAAAATGGGATATATCTTGTGAGGACCACCGATAACAATGCATGTATTTATAGGTATTCAAAGGGTTTTAAATTTGAAAAATCCAATACAAGTGAATTAAATCAAGTAAAAAATTATGAATTGCTCGTTTATCCCAATCCTGCTCAAAACACAATCAATATATCAAAACCAGAAAATTTAATAATATCAAAAATCACAATTATTGATTTTACGGGTAAAATAGTATATGAAGACAAATTCAATTCAATTGTCAATATTGAAAACTTAAAACAGGGATTTTATTCATTAAAACTTATATCAGATAATAATTCAATAAATTTTAAAATTAATATAATAAGATAAAATGAAGAGGCTTTTTTTAATATTTTTAATACTTTCGGTTTACAAATCGGATGCAAAAATTGTAAAGTTTTCTGTTGATATGACAGGGCAAAGTATAAATTCTGCCGGGGTTCATATTTCTGGCGATTTTCAAATAAGTGCAGGATATGCTGCAAACTGGGATTCAGAAGCAACACCAATGACCAAAGAGGGCAATACAGATATATACAGTGTAGTAGTAAATATACCTGCTTTTAAAAAATACGAGTATAAATTTGTTAATGGCGACCAATTTTATAATGTAGAATTTGTTCCGGAAAAATCAAGGGTAGGCTATGATTTTATTGATAACCGCTGGATATATATTGACTCTCTGAATAATGATACTTTAAATCTTCCGGCTATTATCTTTGCAGGCAACGCACCTGCTGGCAAACTGTTATTAAGATTTAAAGTAAACTTAAAAAATCAAACAACTATTGATAACAAAGGAATACACGTTGCAGGAGATTTTAACAACTGGCAATACAACGATTTATTTATGTGGAGTTTTGATGGTTTGGTTTATGAGAAAATCATTTTTTTAGATACTGCAGAATATGAATACCGATACCTTAATGGAGATTTGCAAAGCAAAACCGAAACTGTAAATGGGAATTGTACAAATATTAATGGTAACCGTATTGTAAATATAACAAGCGATACTGTTTTGGAAACGGTATGTTTTGAAAAATGTATAGATTGTATTGAAAGTGAAGTTTTAAATATAAAATTAAATGGAAACATAAATATTTACCCGAATCCGGCTAATGATTTTTTTACAATTGATTTGAACACAATAAATAAACAATGTAATATTTCAATTTATGATATTTCGGGTAAAAGAGTTTTTGAAACTAAAGACTATACCGAAAAGACAATAAAAATTAATACAAATAAAATGAAACGAGGATTATACATTGTAAAAATTAGTAATAACGCAGAATTTAATTACTCAATTAATCTATTTTTGGAAAATAAATGAAATTAAAAAAAATTATAATTTTTATACTTCTTAATTTTTCTATTTTTTGCAATGCACAAAACTTTTATAATACAGATACAATACAAAAAATTGAAATTTTCTTTGAACAAGCTGATTGGGATTATCAGCTTGATATACTCAAACTCACAACTGATGAATATCTGACATCAAAATGGGTAATTATAAACGGGGTAAAATTTGACAGTGCCGGAGTAAAATATAAAGGTAACAGTTCGTATGATTCATCAAATTTAAAAAACTCAATTCATATTGAATTAAACAATATAAAAGAGCAGAATTATAATGGTTATACAGATATAAAACTAAACAATGGTTTTGCAGACCCATCAATGATTAGAGAAGTACTAGCTTTTAATATTTTGAGTAAATATATGGACTGCCCAAAATCTAATTTTGCCGAAGTATATATAAATGGTAAATATTTTGGAATATATTCAAACTCAGAAAGCATAAACAAAACTTTTGTAAAAAGTAAGTTTCAAACTTCAAATAATTCTTTTATAAAATGCAACCCCATTGTTACGCCTGGACCAACTGTAAAAAGCAATCTGAAATTTATTAACAATGACAGTAATTCTTATTTTAACTTTTATGAATTAAAATCAAAACGTGGCTGGACACAACTCGTAAATTTATGCGATACACTTAGCAATTACCCTTCAAATTCACATTCGGTAATAGATATTGACCGAGTTATTTGGATGCTGGCTTTCAACAATCTATTAGTGAACATGGATAGTTACAATGGTGTTTTTGCCCAAAATTATTACCTTTACAAAGATTACACTAATCGTTTCAATCCAATAATTTGGGATTTGAATATGGCTTTCGGAGCTTTTCCTTTTGCAGGCAGCCCCGGAAGTGGAATGGGCACATTGAGTATAACACAAATGCAACAATTATCGCCTGATTTTCACCGCAATCATACCGATTGGCCCTTGATAAATATTATTTTTTCAAACAGCATTTACCGTAAAATGTATTATGCACATTTAAAAACTATACTTAACGAAAATTTTACTAATAAAAATTACATGTCAATTACCGATAAATACAGAGCTACAATAGATAATTCTGTAAAAAATGATGATGTAAAGTTTTATACTTATGATGATTTTGCAAATGGAAATACTAAGGATGTAAATATCGGCAATTATACAGTTCCGGGCATAAAAAACCTAATGGATTATAGAGTAAATTACATAAACGGACTAAATGAAATAACTTATACACAGCCTGAAATTTCACTCGTTAAAACATCGCCCGAAACTCCGGTTTACAACTCTAAAATTATTATCAATGCAAAAGTTACAAACACAATTAGCGATTCGGTTTGGCTTGGATATCGTTTTTCTAACACTGATAAATTTATTAAAATAAAAATGTATGACGACGGAAATCATGACGACGGATCCTTAGGTGATAATATTTACGGAATAAATCTTACTATGACTTCTGCCAATTTACAATATTTTATTTATGCCGAAAACTCTGGTGCTTCAATATTTTCGCCGGAAAGAGCCGAACATGAGTTTTACAATGCCAATGTGCCGATTGATACTGTAAAAAAAGGTGATATAGTAATAAACGAATTTTTAGCTATAAATGACAAAAGCGATATTAATGAATATGGGGCTTACACCGACTGGATTGAACTATACAATACTACTGACAAAACCTTGAATTTATCGGGATATCTACTAAGTGATAAGGTTTCAGAAAAAGGAAAATTTACATTTGCAACCAATACATTTATTTATCCTAAAAGTTTTTTGATTATTTGGGCAGATGATTTTAAAAACTCTCAAAAAGGAATTCATTCTCAATTCAGCCTTTCGGGTGATGGTGGTCAGGTTGTATTATGTAAATCCGATAGCACTATTTTAGATAGTATTACCTACAGTGCTCAAAGCACTGATATTTCTACAGGCAGGTGCCCTGATGGATATGGAACATTTATTGAAATTGAAATACCCAGTTTCAAAAGTTCAAACAATGTGGTTTGCAAAGCATTTGGGTTAAAAAGTATAAACAAATCAAATGAAATAACATTTTTTCCTAACCCCGCAGCAAATTGGCTTGAAATAAATTCAACAAATATCCAAACTGCTAATGTTCAAATATTTGATTGTTTAGGGAAAGTAATAATCGAAAAAAAACTTGAAAATTATAAGACAACGCTAAATACAGAAAAAATTAATAGTGGAATTTATTTTTATAAAATTTACAACAACAAAAATTATTTAATTAAAATGGGTAAAATTGTAATTTCAAAATAAAAAATAACTTGAATAGTATGGAAATCAACAGAATCGGCAAAATATTTTGTGTTTTAATAATTTTAATTTTTGTTTCATGCAAAAAGGAAGAGGGCGAAGGCGGACTGGCATCAATTAAAGGAAAAATATGGACAGAAGATTGGAATTCAACTTTTACAGTTTTACAAGCAGAATATCCTTCGGCAGATGTTGATGTTTATATAATTTACGGAGATGATATTAGCTACTCTGAACGTCAGTTTGTCTAAAAACTCAAAAGTAAAATTAAAATATTCAAGATGCAAGATGTATTGGAAGAAAAAAGCGATACTTTGGAGTAAAAATTAAAAA
>JABWCE010000040.1 GCA_013359235.1 Bacteroidota bacterium | reverse complement strand
TGCAAATTCCAGTGATATTGACCACCCAATTCCAATTTAAAGTGACCACCTGATTCCAATTCAAAATGACCACCTAATTTCGGAGCAAAATGACCACCTCCATTTTTCATTAAAAACTACTTTTTTTCTTGTGTTAATTTGTGATTCAAATATACTAAAATTACTCTTTGTTGATTCCTCTTTTCTTCCTCATGGATTCGCCTTGTAATTCAATACGATGGGATTGGTGTATGAGTCGGTCTAAAATGGCATCAGCTATGGTTTTTTCTCCAATTATATCGTACCAACCTTGAACTGGTATTTGAGAAGTTACGATTATAGAACCGTTATTGTGTCTGTCTTCTATGATTTCTAAAAGCGTAATTCGGTTTTGACTATCTAATGCTTGAAGTCCAAAATCATCTAATATAATGACGTCTTGTCGTTCTATTTTAGCTAATTCTCTTAGATAAGAACCATCTGCTTTTGCCATTTTTAGCTTAGCGAACAATTTGGATGTGTTGTAATAACTGACTTTATATCCTTGAATACATGCTTGATAACCTAATGCAGTTCCTAAAAAACTTTTACCTACTCCTGTACTTCCTGTAATTAATACATTCTGATTTTTCTCAACAAAATCGCAAGCTGCTAATCGTAGAACTTGGTTTCTATCTAGATTTCGTGAAGCATCAAAATTGATGTTTTCAATATTGGATTTGTAATGGAATCGAGCGTTTTTAATGCTTCGCTCAATACGACGATTGTGTCGTTCATCCCATTCGGCATCAATGAGCATGGCGATAAATTGATCTAGCGTGTAATGGTTTGTTTTTCCACTTTCGATAGCGGTTTTAAAAGCGTTATGCATTCCATAAAGCTTCATTTGTTTCATTTTGGTTGTGGTGATTTCATTCATAAGTATTTGGTTTTAATTTATTTGTAATAGTTTTTCCCTCTGATGTTGTTGTGATTGGGTAATTCAAATTCTTCTTCTTGCTCATTCTCAGCGTTATCTAAGTTATTTTCCAAAATGTTTTGGATGGCTTTAAAACTGTAAATCCTAAAATCGAGTGCGCGTTTACAAGCGTTGATTAATCGTTGTTTTCCTACTTTCTTCTCAAAGTTTAATATCCCTAAACAACTTTTATAAGCTTGTTCGGGATGATTTCTACTTTCGATAATCTGGATGATATAATCCGCAACTGCTTGATCAATACTGTTTGCCCAATCAATAAACCGACTAGCACTCCAATCAGCCACAAACTGATGCGTACTAGCTAAATGTTCAGCAATAGTCGTGTAATCATAAGGTTTGTAATTTCTTGGATGAATAGCGATTCGGTTGTATTTGTAGAAGATTTCAACTGTAGTTTTGGTATACAAAAGTTTTACTTTTTTCCTCACGTATTGGTACGGAACGCTGTAATAACTCTTGTCTTGACTCAATAATGCATGACCGTTTTGCATTACTGTTGCAAAGGATTGGTATTTGATTTCAAAGCGTTCTTGAGGTAATGGACGTAGTTTTTGTTTCTCGTCTTCCATAAATAATTCATAGCGAGAATAGGGTCTTCCGGTTAGCTTTTTTTGATTATGAGCATCTAATAAGTCCCATATTTGTTGGTTTAATTCCTCTAAGCTATAAAACTGTTTTTGTTTTAGATGCACATAAATTCTTTGGTATAAGATTTTTACAGCTCCTTCTGCTAATGATTTATCTCTTGGTTTGTAAGCTCTTGCTGGTAATATGGTAGTTTCGTAATGCTCTGCTAAATCGGCTAAGGTTTCATTAATGGTTGGTTCAAAACGACTACTTTTAATCACGGCTGACTTTAGATTATCTGGAACAATTGCCGCTGGAACGCCTTCAAAAAAACGCATAGCATTCTCTACAGAAGCCACAAAATCTTCTTTCTGTTGGCTCATTGATGCCTCTGCATAAGTGTGTTGACTTGCGCCTAATATGGCAACAAAAAACTGCACTTCTTTAATCTCTCCCGTTTCTTTTTCAATAATAGAGAGTGTCTTTCCAGCATAATCCACATACATTTTATCACCTGCTTTGTGATTCATGTGCATTACTGGATTAACGCGTTTACTCCATATTTTAAAGTGATGTCTAAATTGAGAACTCTTAAAACCATCAGGATGTATAGTAATATATCGCTCCCACATAAGTTGAACTGTAACTCCAACTTTCTTGAGTTCGCGCTCCATTTGTGGAAAAAAATCATGAAGCTTTTGTAGTCTGGGATCTATGGTTTCAACAGTATTCTGTGAAAATAAAACTTCAAGTTCGGCATCTGTTTTGGCATCAATAGCTTCAAAACTTAAGCCTAGAAGTTCAAATAAAGAAATATATTTCTTTACCGTATTTCTTGAAAGTGATAAGTAATTGCTAATAAACAATTTACTCTTACCATTACAATGAAATTTAATTACTTTTCTAATCTTACTCATGTCTGTTACTTTGTTTGCCATAATCCGTATTTTTTATACGAATGTATGGGCTAACAACATGAAAAAAAGTAACTGTTTTTAATGACTATTTTACTCTAAAATTTAGGTGGTCAATTTGGACTGGAATTGAGTGGTCAGTTTGCACCGAAATCGATGGTCAATTTAGACTGGAAAGTGGTGGTCAATTTGACCGTTTTTTCCA
>JABWCE010000017.1 GCA_013359235.1 Bacteroidota bacterium | reverse complement strand
TAGCTGCAATTGTATTCGCCTAAATTGGTAAATTTTACTGTGTTTTTTCCTATATCCTCGCTTTTGTAATAAGATATTGGTTTGCAATTGTAAATTGCTTCCATCATCATAATAGGAACAGGTTTTATTTGACCAATTTGTTCGGGTCTAAAGTCAATGTCAAAACTTCGAGGATATTTAAGAAAATAATTTATAATAATATTTTTATTATTAATATCAAATATATTCTTTACGAACCCTTTGTTTAACCATTTTATTTCGTAATTTGTATCATATTTGCATATTGTATGAAAAGTTAAATTTTCGGGATATTTAAAATAATCATCATCTTTGAAATTAATAATTGTATCGGTTTTGTTTAAATTGAAATTAACTGCCGTATTGCTATATCTGAATAAAGTATAAAATCCATTTATTGTTTTAATCAAATTAAGAGGTATAATAGAATCATTAATATTATTTAATAAATTGTTAGTTTTTTGGTTATTAATATCTATTTCAAAAAAAAATATTTTCTTCTTACTCTTTGTATAAGGGAACAATGGGTCAGGTTTCCCTATAATATATTTATTAAATATTTTAATTGAATCATTATTTGAAGATAATAATACAAGTAATTTGCTATTATTTTCAATTATATTTTCAATTATTGTTCTGTCTTCTGGCTCATATATTTTTTTAGATGTTACATTAAATAGTGGTGTTATATTACCAAAAGTGTCAAATTTAAAAATATATGTAATCATTTCGTCATCAAATAAATTTTCATAATTAAAATTATAAGAAATTGTATTTTTATTATTAAAATCTGAATAAATCAATAATGAGTCTTTTTTAGATAGCTGCACACAAACAGTCATTTTAATATTATTAATATTATTTGAAACAAAAATCTGGTTTGTAGCAATAAGTTTTTTTACCCATTTTAATTTATTGGTTTTAATATTAAAACACAAAATATATCTAACTCCATTTTTCAAATTGAAACTATCTGCCTCATAATCAGGCAAAATTCTTAATGCGTTTTGTGATTTGAATGGAAAAATTATATTATCATTATTTTCAAATTTACTTAATACAGCAATTTTATGATGATCGTATGTTCTAATATTACTAGGTAAATTATATTCTGCAATCAATAATTTTGAAATTAATTTACCTTCTGTATTTATAACAAGCATCCATAATCTTTCTTTTCTGTCTATAAAAGAAATAAAATCATTTTGATTTGAGGGGTCAAGCCTAACAGTATCGTCACAGGTACTTATTATTGTACAAATATTTCTCTTTTTTTCATCAATTTTTGTTAACCATACTTTATTAAAATAATTACTCCCAAATTTTTTAACATTTAATGAATGACTGTTAATATTGTATTTGCAAAACAATATTTGTGATTCTTTTATATCTGAATATGGTTTTTCGTGTAAATTAGTATCGATGTAAAGTGATGTAAATTTTATATTACCTGCAAAGTTGTTTATATAATATAGATTATCTCCATCAGATTCTAATTTTAAAAAATTATCATCATTTTCCGAATCAATATCATTTCCATTAAAAATATTTTGTCTTTTTGCAGATGTATCTGAAATATAGTATGTAAAATAATCTTTTAATTGTTGCGAATTACTTTGTGGACTTATAACTAAAAATTCCAAAAATATTAATATATTAAATAATCTTAATTTAATCATAAATTATGGACATGATGGCATTGTTATCAATAAAGTACAAGCTGCTGGGTCAAAAACAACTTCTATACCTCCTGGGCAACATGAACCTAATGTTCCTAAGTGGTCGTTTGTATGGGTAGAATTAAAAGTTGTATTACCATTTAATACAAATCCAACTCCAAAAAGCTCTATTTCTAAATCACATGGGCATTTTGTAATATCAAAAGTTGCTGTAGTTGTAGAGGGATAAAATGATGTCCCAGGTTGAATTACAAAGTCAGATACAAAACAACCACCCATATAACATGGCGAAGGATTACAATTATTTGTATTTGCCGTATCAGTACAGTTTAAATACGACCCATTGCATTTAATTTTTATAGCAAGATAGCAATCAACTTCACTTGTAGTAGTAATTTGGCAACACGACGACTGGGCTTTTGATTTATAGGTTAAACCCATTAGAAAAATTGTTAAAACAATAAGTACATAAGATTTTTGTTGTTTGATGTTTGTTGTTTTCATAATATTATTTTTTTTATTCACTTCAAATATATTTCAATTTTTTGTATTAACAAATTTATTTTCAGGTTTTTTACTAAGCAATAAAATTAAAAAATTAAATTCAAACAGAATTTAAAAAAAAATTATTTAAATAGAATTAAGTTTGCTGAAATATTTAATAAATAAAATGAAGAAAAAAATTTTAGTTGTATTTATTTTAACTTTTAGTTTGGTTACTATAAGTTTTTCTCAAGATACCATCCGAAACAAAAAAGGTGGTGGTTATTTGTTTACCAAAGTTGTAAACTACGATGCCACACCTGTTCAGGACCAAAGCAATACAGGCACTTGCTGGTCATTTTCAGCACTTTCATTTTTCGAATCAGAATTGCTAAGAAAAGGTAAAGGAAATTTCAATCTAAGTGAAATGTTTGTAGTGAGAAATGCCTATATTGACAAAGCTCAAAAATATGTGAGAATGCACGGCAAAAGCAATTTTGGACAAGGCGGTTCGTTTTGGGATATACCATATATCATTAAAAATTACGGTATAGTTCCCGAAGAGGTTTACAGTGGAAAAAACTATGGTGGAGGCGAAAAACACAATCATGCCGAACTCGAAGCTATACTTGGAGCAATAGTAAAAGTAATATCAGAAAATCCCCAAAAAACTCTTACCACAAGCTGGAAAAAAGCTTATACCTCTGTTGTTGACGCATATCTTGGCAATGTACCCGACAATTTCACATTTCAAGGCAAAAAATATACACCAATAAGTTTTGCAGCAAATATGGGCTTAAACATGGATGATTATATTACCATTACATCATTTACTCATCATCCTTTTTATCAAAAATTTATTTTGGAAGTAGAAGACAATTGGGCTTCGCAAAGTGTTTACAATGTGCCGGCAGACGAAATGATGAGTATAGTAAACAATGCCTTGAAAACCGGATATACCATTGCCTGGGCAACTGATGTATCCGAAAAAGGATTTTCATTTAAAAATGGTTTGGCAATTGTACCCGAAGACGAAACAAACGTTAGTAAAAAAGGAGAAGATAACAAACATTTTAATAATGCCGGAGCTGATAAAACCGGCACTCCGTTTGATGCTCCATGTACAGAAAAAAGCATAACACAGCAAGACCGTCAAGATGCATTTGACAATTTTCAAACCACTGACGATCATGGTATGCATATTACCGGTATTTACAAAGACCAAACAGGCAAAGTGTTTTATCGTGTAAAAAATTCGTGGGGTGTAAAACACAACGATTGTGACGGCTATCTTTTTGCATCAGAAACTTATGTAAAATACAAAACCATGGATATAATGGTTCATAAAGATGCACTTCCGTCAGATATTAAAAAGAAACTCGGTATTAACTAAGTATTTTGCAATTTTCAATAATTCATCAAGCTACATTGAAAAAAATCGCATTTTACATTTTTATTATAATTTTTGCGGCTTGTACAGTAGTTCCGGTTATTGACCAATGGAAAAATATCAAAAACAGCCAGTGGAACAAAAACAACAAAATATCAATACCTGTAGAAATACACGATACCGGCTATTACTACAATCTTTATGTAAATTTAAGAGTTAGCAATGATTACAAATACAGTAATTTATGGTTGAAATTAAATATTATTTACCCTGATAGCACTAATCTTGAAAATGACCTCATGCTTACACTTGCCGACCACCGCGGCAAATGGATTGGCAATACTCTTGGGCATATAATTAGTTTCAGGCTACCAGCTTTAAAAAATAAAGTATTTGGCAAAAGTGGCAAATATCGTTTCGAACTCGAACAAAATATGAGAGATACTGTTTTAAAAGAAGTTGTGAGTGTAGGTATAAAACTTGAAAAAGTTCAGGAAATTTTAAAATAAATATCAGATGTACGACATAACAGTTATAGGAAGCGGTCCCGGAGGTTATGTAGCTGCTATAAGAGCAGCTCAACTTGGGTTTAAAACTGCAATTATAGAAAAATACAGTGTATTGGGTGGTACATGCCTAAATGTGGGATGTATTCCAAGCAAAGCATTGTTAGACAGCAGCGAAATTTATCACAATGCCGTTTCATCATTTGAAAAGCATGGTATTTCTGCAACAAACATAAATATAGATTTAACTAAAATGATTTTACGCAAAAATGAAGTTGTAAAACAATTGAACAGTGGCATTTCATATCTGATGAAAAAACATAAAATTGATGTGATAGAAGGCGAAGGTTCGTTTTTATCAAAAAATAAAATAAAAATAGTTTCAAACGGCAACGAAAAATTAATAGAAACAAATAAAACAATTATAGCAACCGGAAGCAAACCGGCAATAATAAAAGGAATTGAAATTGACAAAAAACGTATAATTACAAGTACCGAAGCATTAAGCCTTAGTGAAATACCAAAACACCTCATTGTTATTGGTGGCGGTGCAATCGGATTAGAACTTGGTTCGGTATATAAACGCTTGGGTTCAAAAGTATCTGTTGTTGAATTTATGGATACAATTATCCCTGCAATGGATGGTTCATTAAGCAAAGAACTTGCAAGAGTATTAAAAAAACAAGGTTTTGAGTTTTATTTAAAACACAAGGTAAAATCAGTAAAAAATACTGGTAAATCCGTTGTTCTTACCGCCGAAAATGCCAAAGGCGAAACTATAAATATTGAAGGTGATTATTGTTTGGTGAGCGTAGGCAGAATACCATATACCAATAATTTAGCTTTAGAAAATACAGGTGTAAAACTTGACGAAAAAGGCAGAGTAATGGTTGATGAAAATTTACAAACCAATGTAGATGGAATTTATGCAATAGGTGATGTGATACGCGGAGCTATGCTTGCACATAAAGCCGAAGAAGAAGGTGTATTTGTTGTCGAACGCATTGCCGGACAAAAACCTCACATAAATTACAACCTTATTCCTTCAGTAGTGTACACTTGGCCCGAAGTAGCAGCAGTAGGAAAAACCGAAGAACAACTAAAATCTGAAAACATTGGTTACAAAACCGGCACTTGCAGCTATAAATCAAACGGCAGAGCAATTGCAAGCACAGATACTGATGGTTTTGTAAAAATTATTGCAAACACAAAAACCGATGAAATTTTAGGAGTACATATCATAGGTCCACGTGCTGCCGATATAATCGGTGAAGCTGTTTTGGCTATGGAGTACAGAGCAAGTGCCGAAGATATTGCCCGTACAAGCCATGCTCACCCCACATATAGCGAAGCCCTTAAAGAAGCCGCCCTTGATACTTTTGAAAAAAGACCAATACATTATTAATTTTTAAAAATGAAAAAAATATTAATTTCAACAATTGCCCTCTGCATATTATTGCCTGTATTTGCTCAAAAAAAAGTAAAACCAAAAAACGAAAATGAAACAAACAAAAAAGAAATTTATCTTGGATTAAACCTGGGTGTAAGCCTTGTAGGCATTTTAAACAAAGGTATGAACGAACAAGATGATTCAACACTCGGACATTATAAATATTTCGGAAAAAGTACACCTGTTTTTGGCTTTGCGGCTGATGGTTTTTTGTCAAAAAAAGTAAGTTGTGGCTTAAATTTTACTTTGCAAACCTTAAAAATGGATATTGATTATTGGGTTTATGACTCAAAATACAATTTCCAATTAATTAGCTTAGACAATAAAGCTGTTTTACGAAGAAGCTATTTTGGTGGAAAATTTTTATATCATTATTTAAATAACAATCGTGTTGATTTGTTTTCGGGAATTAAAGTGGGTATAGTTAAATGGTCAATAAAACTCGATAAATCCGAACCCGAACTGCAAAGCCAGATTTTGAGTGACCTAATTTACCTTAATCGCCCGGCTATTGGATTAATTCCATTAGGTTTCAGAATTAAAGTAAAAGATAACATTTCATTTATCTCCGAAACAATTTTAGGTGCTCCAAATTTTATAACAGGTGGCATTACATATACAATTAATGAATAAACTCAAATTCAAAACATTTTACATCGCTATTTTTATTGCTTTTTCAAGCATTAATTCATACTCACAATATAGATTTAATGATGAAAAAATATATAAAAAACATCAGATATATCTTAATGGTTCGCTTAGTACTTGGGGTATTATTTTAAAAAAAAGCAATGTGAATTTTAAACTCAAATCTGATACATGCCAATTCAAAGGGCATTCATTGCCGGCTATTCAAATAGGATATAGTTATAAGTTCAGCGATAAATTTTCGGCAGGCATATTGCTTTCTACCCAAAAATTAGGTTTAGACATAAGCTATATGGTCTTTAAAAATGCTGATTTTATTACACGTAGATTTAATGATATTAGTATTTCGGCTAAAAGACGTTATGCAGGAATTTTTGCAAACTACCACTTTTTAAAACATGAAAATCATGATTTATATGGAGGAATACGGTTTGGGGCTGTTTTTTGGAAAATTTCACCTTCGGTAACCGATACCGATTTAGACAGTAAACTTAATGCAAGTTTTCCAGGCTCTATGTTTCCGGCAGTTGATTTGGGTTACAGATACCTGATTAATAAAAATTTCGGGTTAGGATTTGAACTAAGCCTTGGCATTCCGCAGATACTATCTTACGGCATCGATTATAGGTTTTAAATCAATTAACCCTTAACTTTAATATTATTGAAAACTCCGTCAGTAACTGTTACAGAATCTAATCTCTCTGGTTTATCAGGGTTTGTAAAATCGAGCAAATACGCTTTTGCATTAAATGTTCCCGAAACTGTATTCGAAGTGTTTTTTGTAATGTTAATTTTCCCACCATCAAAATACCATTTTTTCTCTTCACTCTCAAGATACAAACTTCGTCCTGTATATTGATATTCGCCTATTGTAAATGGCTTGTCTTTTATAAGCACCCCTTTCAATGCAGGCAAACCCATATCAAGACTGTATTCGCCAAGGTTGTCATACCCTGTAAAGTAAATTTTACCACCGTAAAGTGCTTCAATTTTTGAAAAAGAAATTTTTTTTCCGTTAAACGAAAAACTGAAATCAGGGTTAAGATTTATTCCTGTAACATTGTTGCCACCCCCTCCATTATTCGTTGTGTCATTGTCATTTTTCGGAGGGTCGTCGTTGCTGTTTGAATTGCACGATACAAGCAAAATAAACACAAAAGCAGTTAAAATTAAATTTATTTTTTTTATCATATTTAATATTTTCAAACGGCTAAACTAATTGAATATTACATTTGAAAACAAAAACATTTATTCACAATATAAAATAAAAAAATACATACGCAAGTTGCAAAACAACACAAATAGCTCAAAATAAATTAAGTTTGCATTCTGTGGGCAATATATACTTTGCGTCTGATTTTCATCTTGGCATACCCAATGCTAAAGAAAGTCTTTTAAGAGAAAAAAAAATAGTAAAATGGCTCGAAAATTCAGCTACTGATGCAGATGAAATATTTCTTGTTGGTGATATTTTCGATTTTTGGTTTGAATATAAATACGTGGTTCCCAAAGGGTTTTCCCGATTACTTGGGTGTCTTGCAAAAGTAAGCGATGCGGGTGTAAAGTTAAGATTTTTCAGAGGTAATCACGATATGTGGATGTTTGACTATTTCGAGTCGGAATTTGGAGCTACATTGTACAGCAATGAGTATATTTTCGAAAAATCAGGTAAAAAATTCTATGTTCACCATGGTGACGGGCTTGGCAATGGCGATTACCTTTTTAAATTTCTTAAAAAATTTTTCAGAAGTAAAATTTGCCAAACATCTTTTGCATTTCTGCACCCTTCTATTGGGCTTTCAATTGGCAATTACCTTTCGTCAAAAAGCCGTCTTGCTCAAGAAAAATACGAAAACGAAAACATAGTTGTAGAAAAAGAATGGCTTGTACAATACTGTAACGAAATTTTAAAAAATGATTTTTTTGATTATTTAATTTTTGGACATAGACATCTGGCACTTGATATAAAATTGAACGAAAAATCGCGATATATAAATCTTGGCGATTGGTTCAAATTTTGTACTTATGCTGTATTTAATGGCAATGATTTAGAGTTAAAAAGATTTGAAAACTAATAAGTACATATTAATTATCATTTTTTTAATTTCTGCAAGTTTTAAACCAACCGAAATTGTGATAAATGGTGAATTTAAAATGTTTACAACAGATAATATCGGCAATATTTATGCTGTTACCCATAAAAACGATATAATTAAATACGATAAAAAAGGTATAAAAAAAGCAGAAATAAATTTGAAAGTTTTAGGGAATGTTTCTCTTATTGATGCCTCAAACCCTTTAGAAATATATGTTTATTATCAAGACCAAGGCATAATAAAGTATTTTGACAATAATTTGAATACACTAGGCGAAACAAATCTTTTCAAAACTTATGACTTAAATAATATTCAGGTAATATGCCGAAGCTACGATAATGGTATTTGGTTCTTAGACCCTATTAATTTAAAACTTCGAAAATGTGATAAAAAAGGCAATTTACTTACCGAATCTGTAATTATTTCAAATTTTTCAGACACTGCAATATCGCCACAAATGATTTTAGATGACGGAAAATTTGTTTACCTCAAAATAAACAGCAAAAGCCTTATGAAATTTGATATTCTGGCAAATTACTTAAACACAATTACACTCGAAAATTTTTCAACTTTTCAAGTGAAAGACGAAAATATTTTTTACAAATCAAACGAAGGTTTTTGGGTTTACAATACTGTTTCTTTTGAAAAAACTATTTTTAATTACAATTTTGAAAAAACATATTTAAACATACGCACCGAAGGAAATCTACTTTATTTACAAGACAATCAATCTATAAAAGTAGTAGAAACAACAAATTAAATTATTAAAACAAGCTTTAAATTTTAATTATTTTTGCACCTTATGCTTGATAAGCTTGAAGCAATACACGCAAGGTTTAAGGAAATTGAGTTGCTTTTGAGCAGCGCCGATATAATGTCTGACATGAAAAAGTTCACTCAATTGAACAAAGAATATGTTGACCTCAAAGAAATTGATGAAATTTATCACAAATACCGTTTGATAATTAAAAACATTGATGAAGCAAAACAAATTTTAAACACCGAAAAAGATGAAGAACTGAAAGACCTTGCAAAATCTGAACTTGAAGAAAAAACAGCACAACAACTAAACTTTGAAAAAGAATTAAAAACTTTGCTATTGCCCAAAGATCCTGAAGATAGCAAAGACGCTATACTTGAAATAAGAGCAGGAACAGGTGGTGACGAAGCGAGTATTTTTGCCGGAGATTTGCTTAGAATGTACTTAAAATATTTTGAAAAAAAAGGCTGGCAAGGTATAATTTTAGATGAAAACGAAGGTACGGTGGGTGGTTACAAAGAAGTTATAGTAGAAGTTAAAGGAAAAGACGTTTATGGAACTTTGAAATTTGAAAGCGGCGTACATCGTGTACAGCGTGTTCCCGATACCGAAGCAAGTGGTAGGGTACATACTTCGGCTGCTACAGTAGCCGTACTTCCGGAGGCAGAAGAGGTTGATTTTTTCTTAAACCCAGCCGATGTAAAAATGGAAACATCGCGAAGCGGAGGTGCCGGCGGACAAAATGTAAATAAAGTTGAAACAAAAGTACAGCTTACTCATATTCCTACAGGTGTTGTAGTAGTTTGCCAAACAGAAAGAACACAATTGAAAAACCGCGAAAAAGCTATGGATATGTTGCGTTCAAAACTTTATGAAGAAGAAGTTAGAAAGCACGAAGAAGAAATAGCCGGCAAACGCAAAACAATGGTAAGTACAGGCGACCGAAGTGCAAAGATAAGAACTTACAATTATCCGCAAGGTAGAATTACCGATCATCGCATAGGTCTTACTTTATACAACCTGCAAGATGTAATGAATGGAGATATTCAACATATTATTGAACAACTTCAGATAGCCGAAAATGCCGAAAGACTTAAAGAAGGCGGAGTAAACTAATATAAAATGAAACAATTTTTCAGAATTTTTTATTTAATAATAATATTACAAGTTTTTTTATCAAACTGCAAAACAACATCAATGAAAACAGTAATTAATACACCAAATGCCCCTGCTCCAATAGGTCCATATAATCAGGCAGTAATGCATGGCAACACTTTGTACATTTCAGGAGCAATAGCTTTAGATCCTGCAACAAACAATATGATTCAAACAGATATAGAAGCAGAAACAAAGCAAGTAATGAAAAACCTGGGCGAAATACTAAAAGCCGCAGGAATGGATTACTCAAATATTGTAAAATCTACAATTTTTGTAACAGACCTTGCAAATTTTGCTAAAATAAATGCTGTTTACGGCAGTTTTTTCAAAGATAATTACCCCGCCAGAGAAACCGTACAAGTAACAGCTTTGCCCAAAGGTGCAAATGTTGAAATTTCGGCAATTGCAGTTAAATAATCCTAATACCTTTCTTTAAGATTTTTTATCATATCGCTTACCATTTCTTCTAAAGAAAACTGATTTTGCCAACCCCAGTCTTTTCGGGCAAAGCTATCGTCAATACTTTCGGGCCACGAATCGGCTATTTTTTGGCGTTCGTCTGGTTTGTATGAAATTTTAAAATCAGGTAAATGATTTTTAATTTTATCAGACAACAACTCAGGCGAAAAACTAAAACCTGCTAAATTATAAGATGATCGCGTTTTAATTTTATCAGTTTCGGCATGTGTAATATCTAAAGTGGCTTTTATTGCATCGGGCATATAGAGCATAGGCAATGTAGTATCCGAATTTAAAAAACATGAATATTTATTGTTTTTTAATGCTTCATGAAAAATCTCAACGGCATAATCGGTAGTACCCCCGCCAGGTTCTGATTTGTAGCCTATAAGCCCAGGATATCTTATGCTTCTTACATCTAAGCCATATCTTCTATGGTAATATTCGCAATATCTTTCTCCGGTAAATTTTGTAATACCATAAACTGTGTTTGGTTCTATCACACATTGTTGTGGTGTATTTTTCTTAGGTGTTGTAGGACCAAATACTGCAATAGAACTGGGCCAAAAAATTCTTTTAACGCCAAATTCTAATGAAGCATCAAAAATATTGAAAAGCCCATCCATATTTAATTGCCACCCAAGTTTAGGATTTTTCTCGGCAGTAGCCGATAGCAATGCAGCAAGATGATAAATATGGCTTGGTTTATATTTGCTAAATATCTCTGAAATGCGTTTTTTATCAAGTACATCAAGTATTTCGAACGGACTATCGTTCCAAAAATCACTTTGCGGCTTTTTAATATCCGATGAAATGACATTATCATTTCCGTAAATTTTTCGCAACTCTTCGCTGAGTTCAGTCCCTACTTGCCCGCAAGAACCAATAATAAGCACTTTTTCTTTACCCATATTTTAAAAATTAAAACTGCTAAATTAGAATTTCCAAAACGTATTTTTAACCGATTTTAATAATTATTTTTGCACTAAAATTTTTTTAAAAAAATGCACTTTGAGTTTACGGAAGAACATATAATGATTAGAAACGCCGCAAGAGAATTTGCACAAAACGAACTTTTGCCTGGCGTAATTGAAAGAGACACACATCAAAAATTTCCTTTAGAACAAATCAGAAAATTAGGCGAACTTGGTTTTTTGGGTATGATGGTATCGCCAGAGTACGGCGGAAGCGGGTTAGACACTATTTCTTATGTACTTGCAATGGAAGAAATATCAAAAGTTGATGCTTCGGCTTCAGTAGTAATGTCGGTTAATAATTCATTAGTTTGCTGGGGTCTTGAAACATTTGGCACCGAAGAACAAAAACAAAAATACCTCAAACCACTTGCACAGGGTACAATACACGGAGCTTTTTGCCTTTCGGAGCCCGAAGCAGGTTCTGATGCCACTTCGCAACGTACCACAGCAATAGATATGGGTGACTATTATTTGCTGAACGGCACCAAAAACTGGATTACCAACGGAGGCACAGCCGATACCTTTCTGGTAATAGCTCAAACTCATGCAGAGCTAAAACACAAGGGAATTAATGCTTTGATAGTAACTAAAGATATGCCAGGTTTTACCATAGGCAAAAAAGAAGATAAACTTGGTATTAGAGGCAGCGATACACATTCATTAATGTTTCAAGATGTGAAAGTGCCAAAAGAAAACAGAATAGGCGACGATGGTTTTGGGTTTACATTTGCAATGAAAACCCTTAGTGGAGGTAGAATTGGAATAGCTTCGCAAGCTTTGGGTATTGCATCGGGGGCTTATGAACTTTCGTTAAAATATTCAAAAGAAAGAAAAGCCTTTGGTAAAGAAATTATGCACCATCAGGCTATACAGTTTAAACTTGCCGATATGGCTACCGAAATTGAAGCTGCCAGATTGCTTTGTATTAAAGCCGCATGGCTTAAAGATAAACACTTAAATTATGACCGTGCAAGTAGTATGGCAAAGTTGTTTGCAAGCGAAACAGCAATGAAAACTACGGTAGAAGCTGTACAAATACACGGCGGGTATGGATATGTAAAAGAATATCATGTTGAACGTTTGATGCGTGACGCAAAAATTACCCAGATATACGAAGGCACTTCCGAAATTCAAAGAATCGTTATTTCGAGAGATATTTTAAAATAAGTTATTTCATCACAAGCCATTTTTGTGGGTCAAGGCGTTGATTGCCTTGCCAAACTTCAAAGTGTAGCTCACATTTCCCTTCATTATCTGTCCATATTGTACCAACTTTTTGGCCGCTTTTTACCCTATCGCCCTTTTGTACGCTTACATTTTCAAGTTTTGAGTAAACTGTAAAAAAATCACCATGCTTAATAAGTACTGTATTTTTCATACCGGGTATTTTTAGTATTGCCGAAACTTCGCCTTCAAAAACAGCTTTTACACTGGTTTCGGGCATTACGCTTATATTTATTCCGTTGTTTATTATAGTTACATCAGGCAATGTTGGATGACGATGATTGCCAAAACCCAAACTTATACTTCCGTTGTTTACTGGCCACTGCAACCTATTTTTCATTTCGCCAAATTTTGTTCCGGGGGGGGCTTCGTATGGTTTTTCGGGTTTTACAGGTTTTGAATTTTTATTTTTATTTTTTCTCTTTTCTCTCTCTTGTTCTTCTATTTTCCTCTTTCTCTCGGCTTCTGCCTTTTTGCGAGCTATCTCAATTTCGGCTTCAATTGCTCTTTTTATTGCTGCATCTAACTCTCGATATGCTTTTTCTTTTTTTCTCAGTTCATCTTGTAGATTTTTTTCTTTTTTACCAAGCGATACAAGCAAATCTTCAACTTCAGTCTTATCTTCTTCTAATTCTGTTTTTACTTTTTCATTTCGCTTTACTATTCCAAGTTTTTCGGCTTTCGTTTTTTCAAGTATCTCTAAATTTCGGTTCTTTTCATATTTCTTGTTTTTTATAAGTAAAAGTTGTTTTTTTCTGAAATTCAAGATTTTTTTAAGATAAATAAATCGTCTTAATGCTTGCGAAAAGTTTTTTGACGAAAACAAAAAGTTGATTTTTGATGACGCATGTCTTGATTTATAGCCCTGCAATACAAGTTTCGAAAATTCATTTTTTAAAATTTCAATTTCGCTGTTCAATTCCTTTACATCTTTGCTCATTTCATCTATATCATGGTCAATTTTATTAAGTTCGGTATTGTAAACCTCTACAAGTTCTTCTTTTTGCTTTATCTGTTTTTGAAGCATTGTAAGTACTTCGCCCGATTTTTCTTTTTTCTTTTTTGTTTCGTTAAGTTGCTTTTTGGTTTGTCTTATTTCCTTTTCTTTTTTATTTCTGAGTTTTTCAAGTTCTTTTCGGCTTTGTCCGTTGAGATTTAAGGTAAAAACCAACATTACAGCCATAAATATTGTAGCTGCTGATATTTTAATTGCCCTTTTCATATTTTGAACTTATTTCAAATGGAAATGATTCGATATCACTATAGTTTAGATTGCTTGACCTCAATACTATTTTAAGGTTTTTTGCAGGAGTGGTAACATTTATTTCTGTTTCGCCGGGGAAAAACTGGTCTTCTGTTTTTTTATAATTCGTATAAACAACCGTGGCTTGAGTTTTTTCAACTAAATGCTGCAAAATTTGTTCTGATATTTTGTATTTTTTGTCAATTTCAATTATGTTTTCAACATAACCTTCGTTTGCTCTGTATCTGTTTTCAATATTTATTGTGGAATAATTTTCGGGTTTAAATATAATGTTTGCAGTGAGCAAATTTTGTATCTGAGTAATATTTAGAGATGTGCCAAGCATTTTCTTTACATAGTTGTAATCATAAATGTAATATTTTTTTCCAATACGGTTTAAAATTTTTACCGAATCTTTGTCAAATTTCACTCTTGCCACTTCAAACCCCACTGCTGTAATAGAAATCCAGATTATGCTGTCTTTCTTCATTCTAAAATTCATGGTAAAAGACTGATCGGTATTTTCGTCTTTATAATCGCAGTTTGATTTAAAACTTAAATAATCGTATTCAAAAGAGTTGTTAATTACATTTTTAATTTGTGCAAGCATTGGTTTTGTAGTATCTGCAACTATTTTAGGTGTTTTTTTTATAGTAGTTTTTTTTACAGTACGGCAACTTGTTATTGTAATTATTAAAAATGTAAGAAAATATATTGATTTATACATTTAATTCTGTTTTTTATTTTTTTAATTTATTCTTTAATGAATTGTTTTCAGGGTTTATTTTTAGTGCTTTTTTATAAATTTCGTTTGCCTTTTCGTCCATACCCTGCTTAGAGTACAGGTCGCCAAGGTGTTCGAGAATTTCATCATCGTTTGGCTCGCTTTCAAGGGCTTTTTTAATCCATTTTTCAGCTTCGTCAAATTTATTTTTTGCCATGAGTATACAGCCGTAAGTATCAGCATAACTACCACTTTCTGGTTCGGCTTGCAATGCTTTTAGAACTAATTCTTCGGCTTTATCAAGTTTTGTATTGCGTTTAAAAAGGTTGTAAGCGTAATTGTTCATTGCAAGAGCATTTCTTTCGTTTGATTCGATTGCTTTTTCAAAATAAAAATCTGTTTTTTCAAAATCATCTTTTGCAAACCAACAATCGGCAAGAGTAATATAAAGTTGCATTTTTTCATCAGGTTTAAAAGCAATATCAAGTCCTTGTTTACATATTTCGATAGCCTCGTCATATTTTTTTAAATGATATGCTGCAAGACTGTTTGTAATATACAGTGCAGGTTGTGTTGTAAAAAGCTCGAGTGCTTTTTTGCTGTCTTCGTAAAGAAAAGTGTCATTTTTTAGTTTTATGTCAATGCTAAATAATTTTTGCCAATAGCGGTAGTCGCTTCCGTCAATTTCGAGGCTTTTTAACAGGTAATTTCTCGCTTCAAGATAGTTTTCTGCTGTAATTAGCATATCGCTGTAAACCTGATATGACACGGCTTCACGAGGATGTGCCTTAATAAGTTTTTGGGCGAGGTCTAATGCTTGATTTTTGCTTTTTTCATCTCTTGTCATCATAAAATAGTAGGTAGAAATTACCTTTATTTTATGTTGAATATTTATTTTATTATTCTCAAAGCCTTTACTTAAAAAATAAAACGAAGAATCTAAATTTCCGGTTTTATTAAAAACATCTGCCAATCCAAAGCAAGCATAACCATTGTTTTCGTCTATTTTTAATATCCGATAATATGTAAAGCGAGCTTCGTTGTAATATTTGTTTTTAACTTGTGCTTCTGCAAGCAGGGCAAGGAATTTGGTATCCGTAGGATAGGCATCAGACAATTGTTTAATAATTTTGTAGGCTTCATCTGGCTGATTTGTGTTTCGATAAAGTGTTTCGAGTTTGCGGCATACACTTTCTTCAAGTCCAAACAATTCTATATACTTTTTCAAGTATTTAATTGCTTCCGGTTTGTTGTTTATATTTAAAAATTGATCGGCTGCTTTTTCGTATATTTCTTTTCGTGTAGGTTCTATTTCAATAATTTTTGCATACATTTCTGATGATTTTTCAAATTTGTTTGTAAGGTTATAAATTTTTGCAAGTTGCTCGTAGTACCAGAAATTATATTTTTTATTTGTATTCACAGCTTTTTCTGCCCAATATACTGCTTCTTCCATTTTGCTTTGTTTTAGGTAGATATTAGCTATTTGATACATAGTTTCATGATGAGTGGGAACAATATCCAAAGCGTTTTTAAACTCAACAAGAGCTTTTTCATAATTTCCTAATGATTTTTGTTTTGCTCCCTCGTAATAGCTCTGATTGAAAAGTTTCAGTGCGTTGTAGCTGATTTCATCAATTGTTTTTGATTTTGAAGTTTTAGCCGTTTTGCACGAGTAAAACATCTGGATATTTACAATTAAAAGTATTAACAAATACTTATGAATTTTCATTAAAAATTAAAACAGCTAAATTACGGTGCTTATTGTGTTTTGACAAATCTATATTAAAACAATTTATCAATGTGAAAAATAAAAGATAAAAAAAATCCCGATAGACTTCTCCACCGGGATTTTTTTAAAGTTTTAATTGCTATCAGTTACTTACTTCAAATCTCAACATGGTTATACCTTGTTTTGAACTTAGTTTGATGTTATATATGCCTGAAGCAAGATAATGATTTGAAATAGTAATCTTATTATTAAATTCAACATTGCTGATTACTGCTTTGCCTAATTGGTCATAAACTGTCATAATTACATTATCACCTGTATTAACTTCTACTGTAAACACATCTTTTGCAGGATTTGGGTAAATATTAGCAGCAAAAGCATTGCGTTTTATACTGTTTACCGTAGCTGCGTCGTACAGAGTTACATTATAATTAGCTGGATTTCCAATGCAACCATTTGCACCTTTTTCTATAACAGTTAATGAACCTGTGGTGGTTGGTTTTGCATTCCATTTTACTTGTACAGTATTAGCTCCGTTTGACAAAACTGCACCATTTACAGCTACCCAATTGTACGAAGAACCTGCATTGTAAGGCACAGAGTATGTTTGAATACTTTCGTTTGGAATATTTGTAGGTCCTGTAATTACAGCATTAACAGGGTTTGCAAGTACACGCATTGTATAGTATGCTGAATCTTTGCAACCGGCAGACGTAGAAACAACGAGTTTTACTGTGTAATTACCTGCAGTTGTATATGTACGTGCTGCATCTTTTGTTGTAATGGTTGTACCATCGCCAAGTGTCCATGTGCTGTTGAAAGTTGTTACACCTGATGTAGTATTTGTAAATGTAAACATATTTCCGTTCTGGCACTGTATTTCGTCATTAGTTGTAAATGATGCTGATGGACTTTCGTTTAATGTAACTGTTTTGCTGATGTTATCAGAACAACCAAAATCAGAAGTTACTGTAAGTGAAACCGTGTATGTACCAATTGCATCATAATTTTTTACAGCATTTATACCTCCACTTGTAGAACCATCGCCAAAGTTCCATAATCTGAATAAAGAACCATCGCTTATGCTCGATGCGTCAGTAAAATTAAACTGATGACCTTTGAAGCACTGAACAGCACTATTAATATTGAAATTAGCAGTTGGTTTTGGATATACCATTACCGGAGCACTTGACGAATCTTTGCAACCATTGTTACTTGTAACTACAAGTTTTACATTATAAGTGGCTGCCGAAGCGTAAGTTTTGCTCGGAGTAGCAATTGTTGAAGTGCTGCCATCTCCCAGGGTCCACATTCTGGTATAAGAACCTGATGAAATTGTTGAATTATCAGTATAATTAAATGTGTTTCCTGTTATACATTGTCTGTCATCATTAATACTAAATGCAGCTTTGGGAAGAGCAAATACATTAACGAGTTTAGAAACAGAATTAGCACACCCGTATATTGTTTCTACGCTAAGAGTTACATTGTACTGTCCTGAATTTGTATAAGTATAATTAGGATTCAAACTGTTTGAACTGCCTCCGTCACCAAATTGCCAATATACGTCATTTGCCCCTGAAGATGTATTTGTAAAGCTTGTTGCAAGACCTTTACAACGTTCAACAAATGTGAAGTTTGCTACCGGATTAGCATAAACTGTAACTTGTTTGGTTATTACATCAGTACAGTTGTTTGAGTTAGTAACAGTGAGTTTCACATTATATGTTCCTGCATTTGTATATGAATGAGTTGGCGATGCAGATGTTGAAGTACCACCATCACCAAAATCCCAAGAATAAGTTGAACCACTTGTTGATGTGTTGTTGAATGTGATAGTAACTCCCTGACATGCATTAGCAGCATTGAAGTTTGCTGTTGGTTTACCAAATACTACAACATTGCTTGTGTAAGAATTTATACAACCTTTATCAGTAATTGCAGTTAGATTTACAATGTAATTACCGCTTGAAGTATATGTATAAGTTGGGTTTGTTGCACTGCTTGTATTGCCATCTCCAAATTTCCATTGATAAGTCATAGTGCCAGCACTTAATGTTGAAGTATTGGTAAATGTAGCACTTGTTCCTACACAGAAATTGCTTGGGTTTGTAAATGAAACTGAAGCACGTGGATGAACGGTTACATCAGATTTTGTTGTATCAAAACAACCATTTATTGATGTAACAATTAGAGTTACCGAATATGTTCCAGGTGCATTATAAGCTTTTACGGGGTTGGTAGCACTTGATGAATTTCCGTCGCCAAATGTCCATGCATGGCTTACAGCACCTACAGAGTTTGTAGCAAATGACAAATTATCGTTTGTGCAGCCGTTGTTTACACTAAATGAAGCCTTTGGTCGGGGCCAAACTGTAACTGTTTTATAGGTTGAATCAATACAGTTGTTTGAGCTTTTAACTACAAGTTTTACATTGTAGTTTCCTTCCTTAGTATAAATATTGGTAGGGCTTGTTAGTGTACTTGTGTTTCCATTGCCAAATGACCAGAAATATGAAGCTCCTCCGGTTGATGTATTTGTGAAACTCATCAAACCTCCGCGACAAATAGGATTGGGCGAAGCGTTAAATGAAACATTAGGACGAGGATACACTGTAATTGTCTTTGATAATGAATCTTTGCAACCGTAATTGGTCATTGATACAAGTTTTACATTATAAGTTCCTGAACTTGCATATTTGTAATCGGGAGATTTTGCAGCACTGCTGTTTCCATCACCAAAATGCCATATTTGCGAATATGCTCCGGTTGTTTGGTTATCAAAACTTATAAATGTGCCAAGACATTGGTTGTTTGCATTAAATGCTACTGATGGTTTTGGATAAACTGTTACTGTATTTGTAACAGAATCTTTACATCCATAAACATTTGTAATTACAAGTTTCACATTATAAGAGCCTGCATTCGAATATGTTTTTGAAGGATTTGTTGCCGTAGATGTAGTGGCATCGCCAAAGTCCCACATATTTGTACTTGCTCCTGTACTTGTATTTGTAAATGTTATACCTGTTCCAATACATACATTGTATCCGCTGAATGCTGCTACAGGCGAGCTATAAACTGTATAGCTGCTACTTACAGTATTTGTACATCCAAAAGATGTGGTTGCTGTGAGTGTAACTGTATAATTTCCGGGATTTGGATATGAATATACCGGGTTTGCCATAGTAGATGTAGTACCATTACCGAAATTCCATAAATAAGAAGTTGCTCCGGTTGAGGTATTAGTGAATGAAGTTGCAAAACCATGACAAACATTGCTTGCTGTAAATCCGGCTGTAGGATTTGGATAAATAGTAACACTCTTGGTTATAGAATCAATGCAATTGTTGATTGATTTTACAACTAAGGTAATATTATATGTTCCGGCAGAAGCATAAGTATGAGTTGGATTTACAGATGTAGAGGTACCACCGTCGCCAAATTTCCATGCGTAAGAAACTGCACCGCTTGATAAATTGTTGAATGATGTGGTTGTGCCAACACAATTGTTTGCAGTATTGAATTTAGCGCTTGGTTTGCTGTATAATTCTACAACTTTAATTACAGAGTCTTTGCATCCGAATGAAGATGTAGAAACAAGTTTTACATTGTAAGAACCTGCTGTTGAATATGTTTTTGTAAACGTAGAAGATGTGGTTGTACTTGTTGTTCCATCACCAAAATCCCATTTCAAACTTGCATAGTTAGACGAACTGTTATTAATTGTATTAGAACTTGGATAACATTCGTTAGTAGCAGTAAATGCAGGTGTTGAACGAATATTAAACACTACAACTTTAGTTATCGAATCTTTAAATCCACCAGGCAATGAAATTCTGAACTTCACATTATAAGTTCCTGAACTGGCATAATGATGTCTGGCATGTTGCTGATTTGAAGTTTTTCCATCGCCAAAGTTCCAGTAGAACTGAAGACTAGAACCTGCTCCGCAAGCATAAATTGTTTCGTCAGTAAATATAACTGAATCTCCCTGACATTTTAAAACAAATGAATATGCCGGAGTGGGTGATGTAGCTACTAATACAGATTTTGAAACCGAATCTTTGCAACCTAAGTTACTTGTTCCAACAAGTGTAACTGTATAAGTTCCGCTTGAAGCATAAGTTTTGTTTGGTACACTTGATGTACTTGTTGTACCATCTCCAAATTTCCAAAGATATGTCAAAGTACCAGATGAAATCCAAGAACTGTTAGTTATTGGCATTGGGTCGTTGTAGCAATGGTTTGCTGCGGTATAAACAATATTTGGTTTGGGTAGAGTACGAACTTTTATTGCATTACTTACACCACTTGGGCAACCCGGGCTTGTAGTTAATCTCTTGAAATACGTCAATTGTAATAATGACGGTGAAGCATAAGTTGAAGATGTAGCTCCGCTAATATCTGACCAGTTGATACTATCTGTAGAAGATTGCCACTGGAACGAGTATGAACCTGGTCCGCCTGTTGGTCCGGTTAATTGGGTAAATGGTGCCGGTGTATATCCCGCACAAATCACCTGACCACTTCCTATTGTTCCCCCTGTAATTGGAGAGTATAGTTTTATTTTAATTCCATTTGTACCTTCCGAAGGACAATTGCCTGATGTTACCAATGCTCTGAAATAAGTAACACTTGTAATATTTGATGGTGTATGGGTATTTGAGGTTGAGCCTGAAATATTACTCCAAGTTGCAGAATCGGGTGATTGCTGCCATTGATAAGTATAAGTTCCATAAGCTCCGGTAGGTGTAGTGCTGAAAGATAATGCCGAACCTGTACCATTGTAACAAATAGTTTGTGGTGAACCTATAACTCCTGCATTCAACAAAGCATTGGTTGTAACTTTTACAACATTTGAATAACGAGGTCCACAACCTGAAACGGTTTTTACCATTCTACGGTAATATTTTGTTACTGTTAATGATGGTGGCTGATAGTCGAGCCCTGTAGCTCCGCTTATATCGCTATATGTTACATTATCGTTTGAAGATTGCCATTGGTAAATATATGGAGCCTGGCTGCCTGATGCACTTGTAATATTGTAAACCAAAGCTGGTACTGTATTATAACAAATTGTTTGGTCTGCTCCAATTTTTCCCGGATTAAGTTCTGGCAAAATCAAAATTTGTCGTGTAAAGCTATCAACACAATTATATGCTGAAGTTGATATAAGCCTTACGTAGTAAGCCATTCCGGTAGTTGTATATATGTGACTTGTTGTTGTGCCGCTTCCTGTACTGCCGTCTCCGTATTTCCAATTATTTCCTGCTATTGTACTTCCCATTACAGTTGAAGTAGAAGTAAGCATTAATGAATTACCAGCGCAAGTGTCAGAGTATGTAAACGAAACTGAAGGTAAATAATAAACTTCTATTGTTCCGGTAAATGTATCGTTTGTAAAGTTATCAAAAGCCCAACTTGTATAAGCCCTAAGAGTATTTGTACCGGCTTGTGTAAATGGTGTTTGAACACTATGCACAACATCTATTGAATCGCCAGCATTAAGTGTGCTTGTAACAAGATGAGAATAATAAGTTCCATTGTTTAATTTATAGTTTACATAAAAATTACTCGCTTGTGTAAATCCTACATTTTTTACTCTAATTGTAATAGAATTCAAATCATTTGTCTTACAAATTGTAAGTGGACTTATTAATTGTGTAACTTTTATATCACCCGTAAATTCATAAGCACCAATTGTTGGTGTTGATGGATTTCTCATTGTGTTTTCAATATCAAAATTCACCCCCACATTTGTACCGGCTACAGAAAGTGCCGAATTTTTAATATGCAAATCGCTTGATGAAAAATAATTCGGATTAACAGAAACAGAATTTTGGTCACTCTTGGTGGGAACTGAATAAAAAGCACCTAACATACCTGCAACATTTCCATAGCTCGAACCTGTTATATTGGCAATAATTCCACCTGAGGTTAAATTGAAATAATTATTATTATCAACCATGCTATAACCTGTTCTTAGCCCATTAAATGAAGCTGTAGTTCCCATTTGCGATACAAAATTATTGTTCATAATTCTGTATGAAGTATCAGTGTAAGCGTATGTATATAGCGCCATTCCCTGTCCACCCATATTTACGCTATTATGGTATAAATAAGTATTTGTTGGGTAATATACATACATACCATACTTACCGGTTGAAGTAGTACCAAGGCAACTTATACTATTATTTGATATATAAAATTTCTTATATCCGCTATCAACCATGTAAGTTCCATAACTGGTAATGTAATATGAAGGATATTGAACAAAAATACCATACTGTGCATCTTCTGTAAGTTTTATTATATTGTTACTTATATTACCTCCTTTTGCTCCGTAAACAAAATGAATACCTCTTTTGCTGCCGTGATACGAATTGCTGATTATTGTATTATTGGTTATGGTAGCATTTTCAAGATATTGTGCTACTATACCTATGTAATAGAAATTTAAAAACTTGTTTGAGTCAATAACCAAACCTGTTGGCATCATTAAATTTGGAGGTGAAGGTGCTACTCCGTTCCAGAATATACCATACGAACCGTAATTTATAGTGTTTTTTACAATTCTATTGTAATTGTTAAACTGAACAGTTGAAAAAATCGGACTCCACACACCAGATGTTTGGTTTGTGTTCATACCATTTACTATATTGTTATAAATTTCGTTACTATCCGAAGTAATTGCTCCGTTCATATCAAAATATATTACTGTGGCGTAATTAGTTAAATAATTGGTAGATGTTGTTTGAAGAGTTAAATCTCTTAAAATAACTCTTTTTGCACCTTTTAGTTTTATTGTATAATTATCGGCAAGTACTGTAGGTGGTGCATATTGCAAAACAACACTTGCCGGGTTTCCATTAGCCGAACGGAAAGTTACAGTATTGCTGCCCGTTGCTCCGGGTATTGTATTTATTAATACTTGTTCGGTATAGGTACCTGCTGCCACATTGAATACTACCGGAGCCGAAATACCACAACTCGATATTGTAGTAACTGCTTCTTGCCATGTTGCATAATTTGTTGATGAAGGTGTTGAGCCTATTGTGAATGTACCACTCATTGCGCCACAGGTTGTTTTCCAGATTGTATCATTCAATGTGTATCCATCGGTAACTCCATTTGGCTCTGATGTAAATACATACAATGTATCTTTAGCAGCAATGGTTAAAAGATATTGATTGCTTCCTGTAAACTTGGCTGTATCCTGGGCTAACGAAACTAGTGTTCCGCTCCAGCTAATAGTTTTTACTGTGCCTTTTTTACCTATCTTGTAATTTATTTTAGCAGAAGTAACATTATTGGATCCAAAGTTTTTGAAATTAACCCAAACATCAGTATAACCAGCCGCTGCAGGAGCAACAGGTTTTAATATTACAAGCGGACCTATATTGTTTGTAGGTGGTGTATATTCATCGCATCCAATATCTGTTTTACTTGTACTTCTGGTTTCACCATCTATATCTGTTGTGTATCCGGCTAATGCCTTTCCGGTTGAGTCTAATGCCAACGAAAGCGTGTGCATATCGCATGGCGAAAAATACTCAGGATCTATACTAATAGAATTTGTATCATTATTTGCTCCCATGTATGTTGATGAAGACCAAGTAGAAAATGAATTAATTAAAGACCCATTAAAATTAAACAAATTACTTCCTTTTGTTAGGTAATTGTTATAATCAATACCACCACTTACAGCATTCTGTATATCGGTAGAGTCATTTCCATATACATTAATTGCATATCCTAAGCCATTATTTATAAAATTATTATTATAAATTCTGTTGTTATTATAGGTTGTTCCATAATAAAAATATCCATAGAATGGAGTTGTATTTGTAGTGCTAATGCCTTCTACGTGTACACTGTTGTAAACCCAGTCATGATAAGAACAACTTGATGCATAAATACCATAAGCCATATTTGATGACCCTATGGTGCCAATATTTATCATATTGTTTGATACTTCGCAATGTAATGTTGAACTACCGTAACTGTATTGCTGAAATATTCCATAGCCTCCAACCTGTCCGCAAATACGGTTACGGGTTATTTTATAAAAAGCTGAGTACTGAGAATAAATTCCATATCCTCCTGTACTTATACCTCTACCGAGATTATTTATTCTGTTGCCAGAAATCTCCACAGTATCTTGATAATGCAAATACATCCCATATAAATACTGATTGTTAAAGGCATTTCTGGTAATCTTATTTTTATGACTCATATAAGTATAAGAATTACCATACAATGAAATACCAACATAACCTCCATTAATAGTATTACTATCTATTGTTGTATAATTAGCATTATAACCTAAAGAATTATAAGATGTGTTAGAATTTGAGATTGCAATACCCACAAAATTTGAACTTGTACTTGTTTGGTCAACTGTAATAATACAACCTTTTATAAGCATCGAGTCGCATCCTTGATTTCCATTTGCCTTTAAACTTATACCCCATCCATAAGTTGTGCCTGTATTTTGAATTCCTATATTCAAAAATCTTACATGTTTTACACCTATGAACTGAACGACATGTCTTGGGTCGCTGGTTGTAGTATTCCAAACTATTTTACATTTTGTTGGGTCAACACCGTTAAATGTAACAGTATTTGTTTTTGATGCACCATCAATTAACCCGGGAAAACTTCCCTGTTCAATGTACGTGCCTTCTGAAGCAGTAAAAGTTACAGGACCATCTACACCGCAAGTGTAAAGTGCAGTAACAGCTTTTGTAAATGTTTTAAAGTTTGTTGTTCCAGAGCCAGAAGGGTTAATGGTATAATTACCTGATAATTTTGCACAAAATCCATAGTATGCACTTGTATCGTCATTATGTTGACCATCTGTATTTGAGTTTACATTGCCGGTAAATGCTCTCATTTCGTTATAACCATAGCCGAAAGTTGCCGCTTTGCTTCCCGTAAATTTGAATGTATCTAAACCACAAGCTGGTATATTCAACCCTGTAAATGTTTCTGAAACTGTTGTGCCGTTCAAATTGTAATTTACTTCAAGGCTGGTAATAGTTGCTGTGCCTGAATTTATTACTTCTACTTCAATATCGTAAGGTGTGCTTGGTGTGATATTTGAAGACGAAGGAGTGATAATACGTGCAGCAGATGCACTGTAAGTAGGAGGCTGAACCTCATGTGCTCCAATAATAGGTGCTGTGCCACTGCGTGTAGTACCAAAAATATCTGTAGTAACAGTCGCAAGTGGAGTACCTGTACCATGACATACATTTAGCAAACGCAAATCGTATTTGCTGTAAAATGTTGGCTGAACATTTTTTGAGTTCACACCACCACCTGTTGCAGTTTGAAAAGTTGAAGAAGAATATGCTCCTCCATTTCTTAATAAATAAGAACTACGCGGATTCCAATAAACATTGTAATCAACATTGCCCGAACCTACATTTGATGAGCAATAAAGTGCATAACCTGTGGTAGAAGCTGTAGGACTACTCATAGCAAATATATTATTTTTAAATACGTTATTAGTTGTTGTAGTGTACAATCCAATACTAGCTGCTCCGGCATATTGATTAAAGCTATTGTGGTAAAAATCCCAAAAATCGCTACCAAGTGCATATATTCCATAGCTCGTATTTTCAAAAGCTATCATATTGTTTGCAAATAATCCTCTGAGAGCCGAACTGTTTGTGCAATAATAAAAATACATGCTATATGATGAGCTAGAGTATAAAATCTTATTACCCGAAAATTCATTATAAGATGTAGGTGTTCTCTGTGCTAAATAATATAGATAAACCGCATAACTTGTAGCATATTTAGCATTTACTATGTTGTTTTTAAATACCAATCCTGAGAGGTAATATAAATAAGTGTTGATTGATCTTCCCCCATAAAAATAATTGTTTCTGATAAAAATATTATCGCTTCTTGTTGATGTATTGCTATAAAAAGCTAAATTAGCATATCCATAACCGAAATAATTTGAATCTATCTCAAGACTATCAGCTATTGTTTGGACACTAAAAGAAGTTAATGAATTATTTATTACAAGCGGAATATTAAATGTGCTACTTGATACAGAGTCGCCTAAGATTACCAAATTGCAACCTTTAATTTTTATTTTTTTAGAATAAGACCCGTTTATATGTGCTGCCCAACCATAAACACCTTTTACATGGAGTGAAACATTGCGTAAGGTAATATACTTGGTATTATCAAATCTCCAAACGTAATGAAGACCTGTAAAACTTGTAGAAAGTGTAGAATCAATAATTAAAACATCGTTTGCATTACCGGTACTTGATTGAAATGTTATCCAGTTAATATCTGATGCACCCATAATATTTGGAACTGTAACTTTTTCAATATACCTGCCTGGACGTATATTGAATGTAACAGGACCAATAACACCACCGCAAACAAGTGTACTTACAGCTTCGTTTATCGTAGCAAAATCAGGCGATGAACCACCTACTGTATAAGTACCGCTCAATGCAACACCAATATTAAATACCGTAGTATCGTTTAGAGTGTTCATATCTGTTGAATTATCAGGATTTGATGTCCATGCTTTAAATGAAACACAACCTGATGTATGAGAATAACCTGTTGTAAACATTACTGATGTTGTATCGCACAATGCAAGTGGTGATGATAATATAAATGTTTGCGATACAGGAGTTCCATTATTTATTGAATAACTTAAAGTAATAGTATCTATAGGATTTAAACCATTATTCAAAAATCTCACTCTTACATTTTGTGTACCTGCAATAATTGGTGGAGCCGGACTTAATACTGATACAATTGCTGCATCTCTTGTTAGCGGAGTTGCTTCGTGTGCTCCAATAATTGGTTTGCTTACACTTCTTGTGGTGCCATATTTATCTTTTGTTATACTTGAAATAAATGGACCTGTAAGGTTGCAATTGAAATTAACACGCAAATCAGAAAAACTATAATATACAGGTTTAAAAAACTTAGAACCTGCACCACCCGTAGTACTTGTTAATGATTGCGAAGCCGAATATGCTGCTCCGTTGTATATAGGTGAACTTCCATAGGGGTGCCAATAGATATTATTATCAATATTGCCCGGTGCATTTGCCGTTGTTTGATATACTAAATATCCACCTGTATTTCCCCATGTATTGGTATTTGTTAAAATATTGTTTTTAATAAGATTGGTTGCAGTATTAGAGTAAATGTTGTAACTTGTATAATTGCTTGATGCATTAAACATATTTATTGTATTATGATATACATTCCAAAAATTACACGATGGAAGGTAAGCTCCATAAGTACCCTGTCCCCAAATTAAATTATTATTCATATTCCAGTTATTACAGCTACTTGCATATATTACATAAGAACCATTTGTAAGATTATTTATAATATTATTGCTGATAGAGCCCGGACTATATGGATTATCGCATACATTCATATAAATTGTATATGAACTTCCCGTATTAAAATAATTGTTTGAAATTTCGCTTGGGGCTGATGTCATATATTGACCTATATAGTGTAAGTACATGCCATAAGTTTGTGTATTATAATTTTTTGGCAAAACAGTATTATTCAAAAATCTCAACCCCGACTGATAATAGAAATATGTTCCATAATAATAAGCACCATAGAAAATATTATTTCTGAAAAAGTTATTATCTTGCCTTGATGTTGTATTTGTACCATAAGCTACTACCCCAAAATAACCATATTTAATAATGTTTGAATCTATCTCAAGACTATCAATTTTTGCACCTGAATAATAAGATGAGTTTGAACCATTTATTACCAATGGTATTTTATATGAACTTGTTGAGGTAGAATCTTCAATCATAATTGTACAACCTATAATTTTAATATTTCTTGTACCTGTACCCATAATATTCAAACCCCATCCATAAGAACTTCTTGAAGTTTGCAAAAGTGTAACCCTTCTCAAAGTCATATACATTGATGTATTAAATCTCCAAACATGAGGATCAGTAATAGTCAATGCTGAATCAATAATTACAACATCATTAGCATTACCGGTGGCTGATTGAAAAATAACATAATTTTCTTTTGACGAGCCGGCAATTGCACCTACGCTTATCTTTTCGCGATATGTACCTGTATTTATATTAAATATAGCCGGTCCGCATAATCCTTTGCTGGTTAGGTCGGCAACTGCAGCGGTTATAGTGCTGTAATCGGCCCCCGAACCACCGATAGTATATGTACCACCCATACCCGCTCCTCCGTTTATAAACCTAAATGTATCGCGTGGTGTAACTGAAACCGAGTTTACACTTGATGCAGTAACCCCGGCAGGAAAAGATGATATATTTGTAGCACTGTCTTGTACTATACAAAACATATAGCAAGTATCGCCAACTGAAAAACCACTCATAGTGCTGTAATCTACATTAAAACTCCACACACCGTTAAATCTTGTACCAGTGCTCAATGATCCTTGAGATGACTGGAATGAACCTGCCTTGCCTTTTTTATAATATAACCTTGGTAAATTTGAACCTGATGCAGGCATTCCTACCTGGTCAACAATTCGGGCTTTTACTGTTCTCGAACTGCTACTGCAACTAATAGGAGAAAAAACATCGAAAAATGAAGGTGGAAAAACATCAGATGATGTAGTTGTAAAGTTTCCTTCATCAGCTCCTATATCTGGTGCTGATCCTGAACCGGTGTAGCCGGTATTGCCATATCTAATTTTTCCGTCACAATCATCAGTTATGCCTATAATATTTGTTCCATTGCTCTCTACATTTGTTTGCGAAGTAGCATCAATATGCAAAAAGTTTGTATCGCTTCCGGTAGTACTGGCAAAAGATACATTTTCGCTTACCGAACCCATTTCGGCTATTTTCATTCTTCGGCGGTAGGTTTCCATTGTCTGGCATCCCAAAACACCATCCCAATACAACAACTTTGTTGACGAAGGGCTGCCTGCATAATAAATATTGTTTTGGCTATAGTTTAAAATATTGTCAGTGCTTATTCCATTTCTCCAGTGTGCAACAGTTCTGCCTGATGAACCTGGTGTTGCAAGATTTATAAAAATATTATTGTTTATTGTTGTTTTTACTGAAGTACTTGTGTATAAAGCTGCCGAACTAAAACTTGAACCACTGCTGCTGAAAGATGGAATATATACAGTGTTGTAGTTTACGTTTGCACCGGTTCCTGCTGATACATCTATACCTCTTATTGCGGGATTATAGTTTGATGTTGTAGCTTTTAAATTGCCAATAATGTTATTGTAAATATTTGAAGTGCCATAAGTGTTGTAAATTCCATATAAATAACCTGATTTTACATCAATATCATGAATTTTGTTTCTGAAGATATAATTTTGGTCTGTACTGCCATAGAAATAAACTCCATATATTGTTCCTGTAAAACTTGTAGGAACTGCAAAATTTCCAATTGAATTATTGTAAAATTTGTTAATTGAAGTTGCCGAACCACCCCAATAAACGCCATAGTGTGTTCCTGATGTTCCTGCTGATCTGCTATTGCCGTTTACATAAATATTGTGTACATTGAAAACAGGTGAACCACTTGTTGAAATATACACATCGTAAGTAGTACTTGTCCCCCTATACACGTTTGACTGTATAGTGTCGTTATATATATCAGTTGACATATTTCCTCCTGTACAATAAAACGAATATGTTGCTCCTCCTGAAGTACCTGATGTTATTCTTTGATTGTTTTTAATTAAATTATTTGAAATATCTAAAACACTTCCAATATTTGTATTATAGGTACCGTTGTAAAATAAATAATGTGTGCCCGTTGGATTTATTGAAGAAGAACCAATAGTGTTATTAATAATCTTGTTATTATTAATTTTCACATTGAAACCATTGCCTGTATTATAAAACAAATAAATTGAACTTATAGAATTTGCAAAATTTCCATTTTTTATTTCGTTTTCGCTTATCTCCACAATATTGTTTGTTCCTGATGCACCAATGCTATTATACAAACCATAAACTGTGCCATAGTTTGACGAACTCGGCGAAGCCAATATAGGAGTCAATGTTATAGTGTTTTTTCTTATTCTTATCGTTGAATTTGCACCTGCAGCAGTGTATATACCGTAAAAGGTACTGGTAGTTAGGTCGCCACCGCTTATAGTGTTACCGTCAATCAATGCCCTGTTTTGGGCATAAATAAACATTCCGTAACAAGTAGTACTGCTGCCTCCAAAATTTGAAATACTATTTCCCTGACCAAAATCTCCAACTCTGTTCCCTACATCATAAGTAGAATTTGAACTTGAATAACCATACAAAACAATACCTATATAAACATTAGAAATACTATTGTTTAAAAACTGATTGTAGTTATTAGTGTGATTTATGGTATCAGTAGGACTGTATTGTGAAGTTGAATTATAAACATGGTTTGCCATGTATATACCTTTACATCCCGACGTTAAACCGGCAAAACCTGTATGGGCTTTATTTAATGATATATTACAATTTTTTATAACATTGTATCTGCAGCCGTCACTTGTGCTTGAAGCATTTTTCTTAAATAAGCAATAACCCCATTCCATTCTGGTAGTTGTGCTTGAATTTGATGAACTTTCTTCAAGGTCAATTCCGTCTATAGTTACATAATCGGAGCCAGAAAGCACAAAAATACCATCATAAGTACCCGTACCGCTGTATGCAGTAATTTTTGGATTGGGCGCCCCCCCGTTATTTTCAAACCTTATAGGGTTTGCAGCGGTTCCGGTTGCTGTGAGGTTTATCATAGAACTCAATGTTTCGGTATGACCGGCACTTACCTGAATTACCACACCGCCTGAACCAACGCCATAAGTATTCAAATCTGTTACTGCTGCTGCTATGGTAGAGTAATCACAACCCGAAGAACAAACTGTTTTTGTTCCTGTAAGTTGTGCCTTAGCACTTTTAAGATTAAATACAGTTAAAAATAAAGTAATTGAAAATAAGGTTAAACAAAACCTGATTAAATTAGAATGTACATTTTTTTTCATATATCGAATTTTAAGAATTTTAAATCAATTGTTATTAATTTTTTGAGTTAATAACATTGTAAAAAAATACAATCAAATCCTTAATTCAAAATTTTAAATGTCATTTTTTAATTAAATTTAAAAAAACCACCACTAAAGCACTGAAAATCTGTTTATAAATTTTCAATACTAAAGTATAAATTATTTATATATTTTGAAAGAAATGTTGTGATTTTTTAGCGATTTTTAAAAAATTTCAACTTTTGAGCTTTTGAAAATTTTACCGGTTTTTATAATCAAAGCATTCTGTCCGAACAAAATTTTGCCATTAAACAATCTGTATTTTTTTAATTCAGTAATTATTTCGTTTTCTATTACTGAAGTTTCTTGATTTATTGAGGGAACAATACATCTTGCACATGGTTTTACTAACGAAAATAAAGCATCGTTAATTTTAAAATTTTTTATTTCATCTTCGCTAAACGCTTTTTTCCCTCTAATTACAATATTAGGTCTGAAACGATTTACCGGAACTTTTACTCTTAATTTTAAATTCAAATCATCAATAGTTTCACTGCTGATAACCAAAGCCTGAAAGGCATCAGAAAATGCAAGCAATTCGTTATTTTTAGCATAGTCAGGGTCTGTTTTTCGTTGAGTATTTTCGTTAATTCTCACCAAACGGCAATTTATACCAATTCTCTCTGAAAACCACTTATCGTATTTTATACCCATCAGCGAAGCTTTTACTTTGTCATTCCATATTACTACTTCGGCATTTTCACTGGTTTTTTCATAAAATGGTATCAGAAGTTTATCATTGTTTAAATTTACTTCAAAACCTAAACTGGTTATTTGCAATTTGAATAAACACAATTTGTGAATTTGACGTTGTGTTAAAAATTTTCCTTCGTCATCAATGAGCATCCACCATCTGTCAAACTTTAATCCAAACTCTGTAATTTCACATTCATCAAGTTCAATTCCACCTAAAGATTTAACAGGGTAAATAAAAATAGAATCAACTATCATCAGTTTTTAAAAGAGAAAATTACAGGTCTTTTAATGATAACAGTTTATCCCAATGCTCATCAACACCAGCCTGGGCTTGATTGAGCAAGCGTTCTGCATTTTCGGGATTTTGGCGTACTATATTGCTAAATCTCGTTTCATTATATAAAAAATCTTTAACCGGCAATGTAGGCTCTTTAGAATCAATAGTAAATCTCTCACCTCTTGGTTTCAAAGGGTTGTATCTGAAAAGTGGCCAATAGCCTGATTTTACTGCATTTTGCTGCTGATTAGCTCCATTTGCCATATCATATCCATGAGCTATGCAATGGCTATAAGCAATTATAATAGATGTACCCGGAAAAGCTTCGGCTTCTTGTATAGTTCTAACAGTATGAGCATCATTTGCTCCCATGGCAATTTGGGCAACATAAGCCGAACCATGTGCTATTGCCTGCATTGCGAGGTCTTTTTTTGCAGTTGATTTTCCGTTTACTGCAAATTTTGCACTTGCTCCAAGTGGTGTTGATTTTGCTTTTTGTCCGCCTGTATTAGAATACACTTCGGTATCAAGTACTATAATGTTTATGTCTTCTCCAACAGAGAGAACATGATCAAGCCCTCCAAAACCAATATCGTAAGCCCAGCCATCACCGCCTATTATCCAGTGCGATTTTTTAAGTAAACTATCAGCTAAAAGACTTAATTTTACAGATTCAGGTGTATTAAATTCCCGTAATTTGTTTTTGAGCAGTTTAATATTTTCTCTTTGATTTTTTATTTCTGCTTCATCATTTTGTGGGCAATTGAGAATATTTTCGGCTAATTGAAAACCTATATTTTCTTCAAGTTTTTTTACTAAATAACGTGCTGTTTCGGCTTTCTGGTCGTAAGCTAATTTTATACCAAGACCAAACTCGGCATTGTCTTCAAAAAGCGAATTTGCCCATGCCGTACCACAACCCTCACTGTTTTTTGTCCAAGGTGTAGTAGGCAGGTTACCCCCATAAATTGATGAACATCCTGTAGCATTTGCTACTATCATTCTATCGCCATACAATTGCGAAAGCAGTTTTACATAAGGTGTTTCGCCACAACCCGAACAAGCCCCCGAAAATTCAAACAAGGGTTGTAAAAATTGGGTGCCCTTTACAGTATTCTTATTTATTTTAAGCCTATCCATTTCGGGAATTGACAAGAAAAATTCCCAGTTTGCTATTTCATTTTCTTTATTATCAAGCTGAGGTTTCATGTTCAGTGCCTTGATGCGTGGGTCAAGTTTGCTTTCCATCGGGCAATATTCATAACACAAATTACAACCGGTACAATCTTCAACTGATACCTGAAGTGTATAAGATTCTTTGTCTTTTGAAAATTCTTTTCCTACTGGAGGCACGTGTTTAAAAGCGGGAGGTGCATTTTTTAAAATATCATTGTCATATACTTTGGGTCTTATAGCAGCATGAGGGCAAATCAAATAACATTTGCCGCATTGCGAACACAGTTGCTCGTCCCAAACCGGAACCATATCTGCAATATTTCTCTTTTCCCATTTGGCAGTAGCTACAGGATACGTTCCATCAACCGGGAATGAACTCACCGGAAGATCATCTCCTTCAAATTTTATAATTTTTGATAGTATTTCTCTTACAAATTGTGGCGATTCATCAGAAACTGTTTTATCGAGTTCCAAATTACTTTTATTAAATGATGAATAATCTATTTCTATAAGGTTTTCGAGGGTTTTATCTACTGCTTCAAAGTTTTTGTTTATCACTGTTTCGCCTTTTGAAGAGTATGTTTTTCTTATAGCATCTTTTATTTTATTTATCGCTTCATTTTTGGGCAAAATACCCGAAATGGCAAAAAAACAGGTTTGTAAAATAGTGTTTACCCTCGATCCCATGCCTGTTTGCCTTGCCACTGATGTTGCATTTATAATGTATAGTTTAATTTTTTTGTCGCAAATTTCTTCCTGTACTTTTTGGGGAATATTATTCCATGTTTGTTCGCTGTTATAAGGCGAGTTCAACAAGAAAACAGCACCGTTTTCCACATTTTTTAAAATATCGTATTTTAATATAAAATTGAACTGATGCACTGCAACAAAGTTTGCTGAATTAATCAAATAGGTTGATTTTATTGGCTTGCTTCCAAACCTTAAATGAGAAACCGTTAATGAACCTGATTTTTTTGAATCGTAAACAAAATATCCCTGAACAAAATTTTCGGTTGTATCGCCTATTATTTTAATGGAATTTTTGTTGGCACTTACAGTTCCATCAGCACCTAAGCCGTAAAATAAGCCTCTGAACAAATGTTGTTTGTCAAGGGAAAATCTTTTATCGTATTCAAGGCTTGTGTTTGTAATATCATCATCTATACCAATTGTAAAGTGATTTTTAGGTGTTTCTTTTTTCAATTCATCAAAAACAGATAAAACCATTGAGGGTGTAAACTCTTTTGAAGCCAACCCATAACGTCCGCCAATTATTACAGGTTTTTTTCTGTTGCTTTCGGCAAAAGCATTTACAACATCCATGTAAAGAGGCTCGCCAATGTTTCCGGGCTCTTTGCAACGGTCTAAAACTGCAATTTTATCAACCGATTGAGGAATTTCATCAATAAAATCGGCAACTATAAACGGGCGGAAAAGTCTTATATAAACATATCCGGTTTTTTCGCCTTTTTGCTCGTTCAAATATTCTACAGTTTCTTCTACAGTACCTGCTCCCGATCCCATTATAATTATTATTCTATCAGGGTTTGGGTGACCAAAATATTCATAAGGTTTGTATTTTCTACCGGTTAATTCTTCAAAGGTTTTCATCATTTGTTTTACTACCAATGGCAGATTAAGATAGTATTTGTTTGCTGCTTCTCTACTTTGAAAAAAAACATCTGGATTTTGAGCAGTTCCCCTTATCGTGGGGTTATCAGTTGACATGGCGTTTTGCCTGAATCTCGCTACATCTTTTTCGTCAATCATAGAACTGATTATTTCATCACTTATTACTTTTACTTTCATTAGTTCGTGTGATGTTCTGAAACCATCAAAAATATTAAGAAAAGGAATTCTCGACCTAAGAGTAGATGCTTGCGAAATAAGAGCCATATCCATTGATTCCTGTGCGTTTTTCGAAAATAAAAAAGCCCAGCCAGTTTGTCTTACCGACATTACATCGGAGTGGTCGCCAAAAATAGAAAGTGCATGAGTAGCCAAAGTTCGTGCCGCAATATGAAAAACTACCGGCAATAGTTCACCAGCAATTTTGTACATATTTGGTATCATCAGCAGCAAACCCTGAGAGCATGTAAAAGTAGATGAGAGTGCCCCCCCCTGCAAAGAGCCATGTATGGCACCGGCAGCACCTGCCTCGCTTTGCATTTCTATAACTTTGGGTATTTGTCCGTAAATATTTTTTTTCTGATTTGCCGCCCATTCATCGCATAGTTCGCCCATGGTTGACGATGGTGTAATTGGATATATAGCACATACTTCATTGGTTTTGTAGGCAATATAAGCAGCCGCTTCGTTGCCATCCATTATTTTAATCAAATTGCTCATCTAAATTTTTTCTCCTAATTTATTAAAACTCCTTTTTAAAAATACACTAATCATTTCTTTGCGGTATTGCCTTGAGTAAACATCGTTTTCTACTATCCTCGCTTTTTTTACAGCTTTATTAATAAGTTCATTTATATCATCACCTATTTTACCTTCAACTAAAATTGGCATTGGATCTACAGCCCCTAAAACAATTCTTATTATTCCATTTTCATCTATTGAAACCGCAGTAGATAGTGAACTGAATTCAAGAGATTCGCGTTGTCTTAACTTATAAAATACTGATTTAAAATTTTGATTTATTTTTAGATTTACTGATTTTATTAATGAAGTGTTTTTAAAATTGCGGGGTGTTACTCCATCGCCTGTATATATTGAGTTTAATGGCAAGGTCTTTTCACCATCTTCGTCAAAAAATTCAATTTCGGCATTTAAACTTATCAAAGCAACAGCCGTATCAGACACAAATTTTGAGAAACAGTTTTTTTTACCGCCGGTTGCAATGCAAATATCTCCATCGCATTTGAGGCAATACCCTACTGATTCTCTCCACCACTCTGTTTGGTTGTAAAACGAACATCGGTTTTCGCAAAGTAAATTGCCGCCTATCGTAGCGCTTTTTCTAATAACAGGCGAAGCTACAGCATTGAGCGATTCAGCAAATGCTTGAAATTTACTTCTTATGATTTCATTTTTCTGTAAATCGTCAAGAGTGTTCAAAGCTCCGATTTTTAAATAATCAATATCGGTTTTTATATCTTTTAAATCTCTAATTTGCGAAATATCTATTATGCAATCAAAAAAATCGTTTCCCTGAAATTTATTTACAATAGCATCAGTACCGCCGGCTATGTACCTGAAACTCTCAATGTGTTGCAAGGCTGCGTTTACAGCTTCGTTTGCAGTATTTGGTTTTAAATATAATTTTTCTGTTCTTATCATTTTTTTAATTATTTGTCAATACTGCGTTTTGCTTCATTTTATTTAAAATTTCTTCGGCACTAATTGGCAATTTATTAATTCTTACGCCTACAGCATCAAAAATTGCATTTGCCACAGCAGGAATTATAGGATGTATAGCTCCTTCGCCACATTCTTTTGCACCAAATGGACCTTCGGGATCTATTGTTTCAATAATGCTCGTATGAATTTCGGGGGTATCAAGCGTTGTAGGAATTTTATAATCTAAAAAATTATTGTTTACAAGCAAACCATTGTAATATTTCATTTGTTCAGACAGAGCCTGTCCTAAGCCCATGTGCCATGAGCCTTCAAGTTGACCCTCTACGGCAAGTGGGTTAAGAGCTTTGCCGCAATCGTGTGCTCCCCAAACATTTAAAACTTTTACAAAACCGGTTTCCAAATCAACCTTTACCTCGGCAATGCAAGCACCAAAACTATATGAGGGGCTTAAACCGGCACCTGCACCTTTAAAATCTCCACCGAGTTTTGGGGAAATGTATTTGCCGCTAACACTAACAGCACCGCGTTTGGCTGTGAGTATTTCTATTGCCTGTACCCACGTTAAATCTACTTTTTTATCGTTGCTGTAAACTTTAGCATTTTCAAAAATCAATTCACTTTTATCAATATCAAATTTTAATGAAATAGCATCAACAATTTCGCCTTTTAGTTTTTCGGCAGCATCTTTTGCTGCATTACCCGCCATAAATGTAACCCGGCTTGAATAACTTCCCAAATCTACAGGTGTAAGTAATGTATCGGCAGCAAGTACATAAAGATATTCCATATCTATTCCCAACACTTCGCCAACAATTATAGCGAGCATTGTATCGCTCCCCTGCCCTATATCACTTGCTCCTGACGAAATTACAACCCTGCCGTCAAAATCTACTTTGAGGTGAACTACAGATTGTGGCAACTCGTTCCAGATTATTGGCAATGCACTTCCGCTAATAAAAAAACCGCAACCTACACCAAGCCCATGTCCTTTTTCAAGATTTCCATATCTTTTTTCCCATCCGGAAAGTTCCATAACTTTTTGCAAAGATTCTCTGCTGCCGTTTGAAGTAACTCTGTATTGACCTACTGTAAGTGTATTTGAATCGAGAAAATTTTTCATCCTCAACTTGCAAGGGTCCATCTTTATTTTATGTGCTAATTCATCAATAATGCACTCAACAGCAAATCTTGAATTGACAGCACCATGACCTCTCATAGCACCACACTGGGGCTTATTGGTATAAACCCTGTATGTTTTGAAACCAAAATTATTGAGTTTGTATGGCGCTTGAAGTAAAACACCATTGTAATACGAAGTAACAACTCCAAAACTGCCATAAGCTCCGCCATCAATAGCTATATCGGCATCAAGCACTTGCAAAATTCCATCATTCGAAACTCCCATTTCTACTTTCATTTTTGATGGATGACGGCCATGATTAGTGAGAAAAACTTCTTCGCGGTTTAGTTTTGTTCTCACTGGTTTGCCGGTAACTCGTGCAATGTTAGAAATAATTATTTCGTGGGGAAATGGATCGCTTTTGCCACCAAAACCTCCGCCTATGTATGGTTTTATTACTCTTACCCTGTTTAATGGAAGTTTCATAACTTTGGCTAAAGCTCTATGTAGATAATGAGGAACTTGTGTTGCGGTGATAATTGTTAGTCCATTTTCGTCCCACCAGGCAGTAGCTGCATGAGGTTCGGTAAATCCATGATTTATCCCTTCAAATTCAAATTCCATTTTAGCAGTAATATCGGCTTCTTTCAAACCGGCTTGCTGGTCGCCAAAACGCAATTCTGCTTTTTTGTGTACATTATTGTTAAACTTTACATGTTCGTGAATTTTTTCATTTTCACCTATATCGTTTAATGATTCATCAATATTTAAAAAAGGTTTAATAGGTTTGTAATGTACCTTTATCAATTTGCATGCTTCAAGGGCTGCCTCGTCAGTAGTAGCAGCAACTGCTGCAACTATTTCGCCAATATATCTCACTTTTTCAACAGCCATTGCAGTTTCATCTTGCGAAATGGGTAATACCCCAAATTTTTCAGTAAATTCGTTTCCTAAGGCTATGTGTTTTACTCCATTGATTTTTTCAGCTTCGCTAATATCAATTTTTTGAATATAAGCGTGTGGCACGGTGCTTCTTACAAACCTGCAATGTAGTGCATTTTTTATTTTTATATCATCGGCATAATCGGCTGTTCCGCTTACTTTTTTGGCTGCTTCAATGTATGGTCTTGAAACTCCGACAGAAGCAGATTTGTTGTTTTGGGTTAGTTTATGTGTTTCATTTTTGTTTTCTATTGCAAATTCTGAAACTGCTTCAATAATTTTTTTATAGCCTGTGCATCTGCACAAATTACCCGATAAGCCTTCTTTTATATGGTTCTTTAATTGTTTTTCATCTGTGTTTTTGTCAATAGAATTTACAAGGCTAAGTGATGTCATTACCATACCAGGTGTACAAAACCCACATTGTATTGCACCTTTGTCAACAAACTTTTGTTGCAAATTGTGGAGTTTACCATTTACAGCTAAGGCTTCTATAGTAGTAATTTCGGCATCTTCGCATTTCAGTGCCGGAGTAATACAACTGAGTTTTGGAACATTATTTACAAGCACTGTACATGCTCCGCAACTGCCTTGTTCGCATCCTATTTTAGTTCCGGTAAGACCAGCTTTTTCACGTATAACATTTGAAAGCATTTCGTGTTCTGCAACAAGTAATTCGTGTATAGCTCCGTTTATATTTAACGAAATTTTTTTCATTTTACTTTTCTAAAGATTTTCTATAACATTTTTTAATTTTTGTCTTACCTGCATTGCTGTATCGCCAAGTTTTTCGTTTTGTATTGCCATCATACTTGCTACAGGGTCTATTGCACTTACTTCGGTCATATTGTTATCGCTTTGTTGCACTATTACATTACATGGCAACATTGTACCTATATGTGGCTCGGCTGATAAGGCTTTGTGGGCAAAAACAGGATTGCAGGCACCAAGTATTTTGTATTTTCTAAAATCTACATCTATTTTCTTTTTTAGAGTGTCTTTTACATCTATTTCTGTAAGAATGCCAAAACCTTCTTTTTTCAGTTCTTCTGTAACTCGGCTTATGGCTTCATCAAAATCCAAATTAAGTTTTTTGGTAAAATAATAACTCATTTTTATCTTTTTTTTAAATTATTTTAAATTCCTGCTCCAATGCTTTTGCCTCCATCCACATAAATGGTTTGCCCGGTTATAAATTTTGTATTTTCATCAGCCAAAAAAGCTACAACATTAGCAATATCTTCAGGGTTTCCCATTGTGCGGGTTGGTTGTGCATCAATTAGCTTTTGCAAAACATCTTTTTCAAGTTTTTGAGTAAGTGGTGTATTTATTAGGCCAGGTGCAACTGCATTTACCAATACATTGTATTTGCCAAGTTCAAGAGCAAGAACTCTTGTAAGTCCGATGATTCCGGCTTTTGAAGCTGAATAATTACTTTGCCCTTTGTTGCCAAGCCATGCCCTTGAGGCTATATTTACTATTCTGCCATTGTTTTGTGTTTTCATTATTGATGCTGCTTTTTTGCACATCAGCCATGTTCCCTTCAGGTTTATATTTATCACATCATCAAAATCTGTAATTGGCATATTCCAAATCATGTTGTCTTTAATAATTCCTGCATTGTTTACAAGCAAATCGAGCTTATTTTGCTTTTCGGAAAAGTGCTCAAAAACACTATTAACATCATTTTCATTGCAGATATCGGCTTTTGCAAAATTTACATTTTCTTTTCCAAACTCAATTTCTAATTTTTTGCCAAATTCATTATCGTTGTCTATTGCCAAAACAAAGTAATTTTCGCTTACAAGTCTTGTAGTAATTGCTTTTCCAATGCCTTTTGCAGCTCCTGTAACTATTGCTGTCTTTTTCATTATTTTTTATTGTTTAACTACATTCTGCATCAAAGCAAAAAGCTTCGTTTTTAATATCGTTTTTAGAAGTTTTTCTAACTTTTGCTCCATTTTTCACACTTATAAGTTTTGCCAAAATACTCACGGCAATTTCTGAAGGTGTATCGGGGTTTATATCAAGCCCTATGGGCATATCTACATTTTCTAATTGCGTTTTTGTAGCTATTTTGTTTTCTAAAAATTTTTTTTTGGTTACTTCTATTTTTCTTCGGCTGCCTATCATGCCAAGATATGCGTTTGGTTTGTTTATACATGCCGAAAGTATGGTGCGGTCAGACGGATGGCTGTATGTAACTACTACAATATAGGTTTGGTTATCAAATAAAAGTTTTTCTATTGCACTTTCAAATGGCGAAAAAACACAAGTTACACTATCGTTTACCAAATTGCTTATGTATTCTTTTCGGTCGTCAATTACAGTTACTTCAAAACCTGTTTTTGAGGCAAAATGAGCCAAAGCAGTTCCTACATGTCCTGCACCGAAAATATACAATTTGCTTTTTTCCATTACTGGTTCTATAAAAATTTCAACAGTACCGCCACAACACATACCAAGTTGCTGCAAAAGTTCAAATTTATGAAGTTTAGTCGTTTTTGTTTGAATACTTAAAATTGCATTTTCAATTACCTGTTTTTCGAGGTTTCCGCCACCTATTGTTCCATAAATTTTACCATTTTCGAAAACGAGCATTTTTGCTCCAATTTTTCGCGGTGTTGAGCCTTTGGTGCTTATTACGGTGCAAAGTGCAGCCGACATTTTTTCTTTTTTAAGCAATTCGGGTATTTCTGTTACACTTTGCATTTTCTAATTATTTTTTGATAAATAACTTTCCCAATCTTGTAGTGTGTTTATATTTTCCAACACATTTAAACTGCCCGAATCTACATCATTTTTTTTGAAAGAACTCAAAATTTCTCGTAATGTTTGCTTTTCATCTTCTGCATTTAAAATTTCGAATATTATTTTTTTACCTATAAGCACCGGATGACCGTTTTTTCCATTGAATACAGGCGATACATAAGTATTTGAATCTGCATTTTTGAGCATATTGTCAATCAAAGTGGTGCAAATATTAGGGTTATCTACATTATGTATAAAACAAAAGTTTTTATTTTTTAATTTTTTTAAACCGAGCTTTATTGAAAAAACTCTTCCGTTTTGTGGTTTGGTATTTACAACTTTTACAGTGTATTTGCTCAATCTGTCCAATATTTCTGCGTATTTTGATGTGTTGAATTTTGAATTTAAAACAATAATTGGTTTATCAATTTGAGCATGGCAATATTTCTCAGCAATTTGTTCAACAAGTGTTTTATTACCAACACTCAAAAAGCATTTGGGAAAATTCATCCTTTCTGAATTGCCACCACATAAAATAATTACACTTGTGTTGTCTTTAGCAGATGTTTTCAAATATTATGCGAATTAAATTAATAATAGCTTTTATGTAAATGACTATTATCATTTAATTTGATTTTCACAAAAATTCAGTAATAGAAATGTAGTTTTTAATTATAAAATCTAAATGAGGTTTTTACCTTTCATTATTGCTAAAAAATCGTCTTTATAGCTTTTTCCAACAGGTATTTTTGTGCCATTTATTTCAAGTTCGGTGCTATTGAAACTTGTAATGTTTTTTATTCCTGCAATAAACGAACGGTGTACTCTTATAAATTTATCTTTAGGCATTTTTTGTTCCATGTTTTTCATGGTTTGCAATGTTATGTATCGTTTCTCGGCTGTATATAGTTTTATATAATCGGCAAATGCTTCAATGTATAAAATCTGGTCAAGGCTTAGTTTTATTTGTTTTTGATTTGATTTTATAAAAATATAGTCGTTTTCTATATCAGATTGTTCAACAGTTTTGCTCAATTTTAGCAAAAGGTATTCTTTTACTCTTTCAATTGTTTTGCAAAAACGTTCGTATGCAACCGGTTTCAACAAATAATCAATTGCATTTAATTCAAATCCTTCAACAGCAAAATCAGGATGTGCAGTACAAAATACTATTAGCGGCGGCTCTGACAAGCCTCTTACAAAATCTAATCCTGTAATTTCAGGCATTTGAATATCAATAAACATTAAATCAACTTTGTTTGACTTTAAATATTCCGAAGCTTCAAGAGCATTGTTACAGCGTGTAGCAAGTTCTATTTCAGGCGTTTTTTTTATGTAATTTTCAAGTACATCTAACGCTAATGGTTCATCATCTACTATTATACATTTCATTGTTTATATTTTATTAAATTTTAAAAATCAAAGATGCAATATTAATTTTACTTTATATGTATTGCCTTTATCATCCAGTTTAATGTCGTATTTTTCTGGATAGATAAGACTAAGCCTTTTCAACACATTATTTATTCCAATTCCGCTGCTCAATGAAGGTTCGTTGCTGTGTTCGGCATTTTTATTGTTTTCAATTTCAAATAACAAAACATTTTTTTCTACCGAAATTTTGATGTGAATAAATGATTTTTCAACTGTTGAGTTTACTCCATGTTTAAAACTATTTTCGATAAAAGGAAGTAAAATCATTGGTGAAATCTCTTTTCCCGAATAATCTCCATGTACTTCAATTGTTAAATCTAACCTTTCGCCAAACCTTACTTTTTCAAGTTCGAGGTAATTTTTTATATAATCTATTTCCTTTTTGAGTTTAACAGTTTTTTCACCTCCTTCGTAAAGTATATATCTAAGTATTTCTGATAATTGAAGTATCACTTCGGGTGCTTTATCATTTTTGCTCAATGTTAAAGCATATATACTGTTCAGACTGTTGAACAAAAAATGAGGATTTATTTGGCTTTTGAGATATTTTAGTTCTGTTTCGACATTAAGTTTTTCTAAGCGAACAGCAAGCCTTTCTTTCTCAAACCATTGTTTAAAAAAGAGCAAAGCCATTGTTATAGCAAGTGTATAGCTTACACTTATAGCATCATTTATAAAAAACTCAAAACTCCAAAGACTATATTTTTCAGAATTTTCTATTGTATCAGCCCAAAGCAAAAAGACAATATGAATAAAACACACGAAAGAAATTGTAAGAATTACTGATAAAAAGTACTGAAAATACTTGCGAAAATGAAGAAGATTGGGGATAAGAAAATAATTGTTGAAATACGATGCCGAACTATGCAAAACAATAATAATAAAGGCATTTTCGATAGCTTGGGTTGTACCCAATACAGGCTCGTATAAAAATATCCAAAAAAGAAAGTATAAAATCCAAAATAAAAAATGATGAATTTTATATTTTAAAATTTTTAAGATTAACGAAGTAGAATTGTATTTTAAATTCAAATATTGGTATTGGGTTTTTTGAAATACCTCAAAAGATTATAACTCCAGTTTATTATTTGCCAACCTTTTTGCAAGTAATCTACTTTCTCTATTTCCTGATTTGTATTTTGCCCTGTCGAAAATTTCTGTGCATAAGACTGGGCTGATGCAAATGCAATTATATTAATTAAAAGCAGTGTAATTATAATTTTTTTTGACTTTGATAATTTTAACCATTTCATAAAAAGTGAGTTTTAATTTTTTAATTGTTATGACGATAAAACATCTTAATAGTTTCAAAAAAAATACATTTTTTTTGAAAAATTTCTAAAATCTAACCAAAAAAATTTAAAATGAATTTTCTTTGACTTTTCATAGTACTTTTCATGCTTTTGCCCCAAGCTGTAAAATTTATCTTTAATATATCTATCATAATATTTGCAGTTTCTTTCCAAAACCAATACAAAAACCCTAAAAGCCTTATAAATATTACAACATACAATGCTTTAAACCCAAAAAATGGCAATAAAATTAAAAACAAAATTAAAAAATATATAATGCCCGAAAACACTCCTGTAGCTATCATTACAGAATCTACAAATTCTATTTTTTTCACTTTGGTTTGGGTAATATAATTTGTAATAAAAACTCTGGGGTAGTTCATTAAAAATCCAACTACTGACGGAACTGCAAACAATATAGTGAAAAAAACATAAAATATTTTTTCGGCTACATTTAGCGAAAAAAATTTGTCATCTAACTTATACATTTTAAGTTTAAAAAAATAATCGCTAACATTTTTTCTGAAGAGCTCAAATTTTTCAGGGTCGTTTTCCGATAAATTGTTTAAATCATTTGCAGCTCTTTTTTCGGCTATAAAACGCTTTTTATTTTTCTTAAAAAATCCAAAAAATGAAGGTTTGTAATGGTTTCGTGCCATTGTAAGATATTGCTCGGCAAGTATATCATTTGAAGGGTTTTTTATAATCACCATTTCTTTTTCTATGGCATTGTACAATTCATTATTAAATTCGGCAATTACTTCTGTATGCTTTTTGAATTTGATAAGATTTTCAATTTTTTTTATGCTAATAGGCAACCCAAAGTTTATACATACTTCTTGCCTGAAAGTACCCGGTTTTGAATAATTAATTCCTACCGGCACTACATCAAGGTCAATTTCGGGGTGTTTTTCAATAATTTCAAAACATTGCCTTATAACTCCATTTTTTAATGGTCTTAGCCGTCTTTCGCTTACACAATTTCCTTCGGCAAAAATTACAAGCGTACCTTTTCTTTTTAATATTTCAGTACTTTCTTCAAGGGTTTTTTTATTAAAGTTTGACTGATTATTTCTACTGTCAATATCTTGCACACGGTAAATGGGCAATAATCTTAAGCTTCGCAAAACTGCATTTGCATATTTGTTTTTAAATACATCACCTCTCACATAAAAGAATACATTTCGCCTTAGCAGAACCGATAGCAACACCCCATCAATAAAGGCACTTCCATGATTTGGAGCTAAAATAACGGCTTTGCTTTTAGGAATGTTATTTAAATTTATTAAATAAATTCTTCTGAAATAAGTTCTAAAGCCGATATAAAAATTATTTAATAAAAGCCAATATGCAATCACAACCTGCGAATAAACGGTAAAAAAAAACCTAAACAAAATTGTAATTTCTCAATGCACAATAATCCCATGTATTGAAGCTAATTTTGCTTTTACGTCAAGGATGTTTTTTTGTATTTCTAAAAGTTCGGTAAGTTCTTCTTCGTTTTCAGTAATTTTAATCTTTTCAGCATTAGCTTTTAATAGCCTGTTAAGATGGGCAAATTTCAGGTAGTTTATATTATTTACAACTTCTTTTCTGTAATTATCAGTTTCAGATTTTACATTTATTTCGGCATCGCTTAGCCATCGTGGGCTAAGTAAATGTTTTTGCGAATCAATGATAACATCAGATGCTATTTGGGTAGTTATCATATTATTTTTAAAGAAATATTCATCAATATATCCATTTGCCTCATAAAAAGTTTTGGTTTCGGATATCACCTTGCTAAAAACTTCATTTAAAAACTCAAGATTATCGGCTTCTATTTCTTCGAGTATAAACTTTACAACCAAAAGCTCATCTTGCAAGGGCAAATTGCCATATAAAATTAGCGAACGTATTACTGATTTTTCTCTCTCTTCGTCAGAATTATATAATTTTTCGGTATCGGTTTCTTGGTTATCAATTAGGTTTTCGAGTTCGATATTTGCTCTTTTAAAGTTTTTTTCATCGTCTTTATACCTAATACGATTGCATTCAGTATGAAGTATTTGTTCATCGGTATCTAACATAGAAGCTGTTTGTTTAATAAAAACGCTTCTTTTTATAGGGTCGGGTATTTTTGCAATACTCTCTACAATTTCTCTAATGGCATTAGCTTTTTTAATTGGGTCACCTTGTCCTTCTTTTAGCAGAAAGTTTGTTTTAAAAATTATAAAATCTGTTTCGTTTTTTTGTATGTAATTTTCAAACTCTGCTCCTCCGGTTTTTTTGCAATAACTATCGGGGTCTTCGCCATCGGGCAATATTACAATTTTCACATTCAGGTTGTTTTCAAGAATTATGTCAGTACCCTTTAATGCTGCATTTATTCCTGCTTTATCGCCATCATATAGCATTGTAATATTTTCGGTAAAACGGCTTATCAGTTTTACCTGGTCATGTGTAAGTGCTGTTCCGGCTGATGCTACAACATTTTCTATTCCGTTTTGCGAAAGCGTTATAACATCAAGATAGCCTTCGGTGAGTAAGCAAAAATCTTTTTCTCTGATAGCCTTTTTTGCCTGAAACATTCCGTAAAGTACTTTTGATTTGTGGTAAACTTCATTTTCGGGCGAGTTAATGTATTTCGATATTTTATCGTCTTTTTTGAGTATTCTTGCTCCAAATGCTATAATTCTACCAGTAATGTCGTGTATAGGAAATATTATTCTTTCTCTGTAAATATCAAAATATTCATCTTTTTCGGTTTCGTTTTTTTTCTCTTTTTGCTTAATCAAGCCAGCGTTTTCTAAAATTTCGGGATTGTAGCCATTTTTTATTGCATAATCGTAAAAGTCCGTCCAACCCTTTTTGCAGTATCCCAGTTCAAATTTTACCATACTGTCATCTCTAATTCCTCTTTCGGCAAGATATGATTTTGCTATAAGCTTACCCTCTTCGCTGTTTTCGAGGTTATCTTTAAAATATTTTGATGCAAACAAATACGCAGCAAGCAATGCCTCTCTATCTGATTTTTGTTTTAAAATTTCATTTTGTTCATACTTTTCTTCAATTATTTCAATTTGGTATTTTTCGGCAAGCCAACGTAAGGCTTCAGGATAGCTCATACGGTTTTGTTCCATTACAAATCCTACTGAATTGCCAGCTTTACCACAACCAAAACATTTAAAAATACCTTTTGTAGGCGAAACCACAAATGATGGAGTTTTTTCGTCATGAAACGGGCAATTTCCTATTAAATTTACTCCACGTCTTTTGAGATTTACATATTCGCCAACAACCTCAGCAATATCTGCTGTATCTAATATTTTTTCGATTGTTGACTGATTTATCATTCTATGTTTTTTTCTCTTCTACAAAGATAAAAATTATGCCTGTTTCAATATTCTAAAAAATAAATTAAAATTAAAAGTTATGTCGTAAAAAATACAAATTACTTTAATCGCATAAAAAATTACTACACTTCATAAATAGAATAATAAACCAGTAAAATTTTGTATGTAATCTTTAAATTTGATAAAATGATTGGATTGCGATTTTTATTAAAAACCATTTGTATAACTTTGCCCTTATAGAATTTGTAATATTAGTTAAATGATAAACGAAATTAAAAATCTTGCATCGGGCATTTCAAAAGAAATAGTTGAAATAAGGCAACATTTACATCAAAATCCGGAACTTTCGTTTGAAGAGTTCAATACACAAAAATTTATCATTCAAAAACTTGAAGAATTTGGACTGAATGAAATATCAACCATTGCCGGAACCGGGGTTTTAGTTTTGATTAAAGGAAAAAATCCCGAAAAAAAAACTATTGCACTTAGGGCTGATATTGATGCACTGCCTATAACCGAAACCAATGAAGTGAAATACAAATCAAAAAACACGGGTGTAATGCATGCCTGCGGACACGATGTACACACAAGTTGTATGCTTGGTGTTTGTAAACTTTTAAATAATTTGAAAGATAAATTTGAGGGAACCGTAAAAGTGATTTTTCAGCCCGGTGAAGAAAAACTGCCAGGTGGAGCTTCTATCGTTATAAAAGATGGTGGTTTAAAAAATCCTGATGTTACAAGTATTATAGGGCAACATGTAATGCCACTGCTCCCTACAGGCACTGTAGGTTTCAGAAAAGGATTGTATATGGCAAGTACTGACGAAATATACATGAGCATTATAGGACGAGGTGGACATGGTGCCCAACCACAGCAAAATATTGACCCTATAACTGCAAGTGCCCAGATAATTACAGCTTTGCAACAAGTAGTAAGTCGCATTGCACATCCAATAATCCCCTCTGTGTTATCATTCGGAAAAATTGAAGCTAAAGGTGCTACCAATATTATTCCCGACAGAGTATATATTGAAGGAACTTTTAGAACTCTTGATGAAAAATGGCGTGAAAAAGCACATGAATCTATATTTAAAATATCTACCGGCATTGCCGAGAGTTTTGGTTGCAAATGCGAAATTGAAATAAAAAAGGGTTATCCTTTTCTAAAAAATGACGAAATACTAACCGAAAAATTGATATCCTATGCCAAAAACTACATGGGTAATGAAAATGTAAAAGAACTTGATATTTGGATGGCTGCCGAAGATTTTGCCTATTACAGCCAGATTGTACCTGCTTGCTTTTACAGGCTTGGAACAAGAAACGAATCAAAAAAAATAATTTCGAATGTGCATACTTCAACTTTTGATATTGATGAAGATGCAATACAAACAGGTATTGGACTTATGACATGGCTTGCAGTATGCGAACTAAATGACTGAAAAAAGCATTACCGGTAAAAAAGGCGAAGAAGCAGCCGTTGAATACCTTATAAAAAAGGGTTATCAAATAATTAGTACAAACAAGCGGTTTGGCAAAGCAGAAATTGATATTATTGCAAAAAAAGATACAGAAATTGTATTTGTTGAAGTAAAAACCCGAACATCAGATTTTTTTGGATTTCCGGAAGAATTTGTGACCGATAAAAAAATAGAAATGATGTCAAAAGCCGCAGAGCAATTTATTGAACAAAACTCAAGTTTTACTGAAATAAGATTCGATATTATTTCGGTTATTTTTAAAAATGACAAGTATCAAATTACCCATATCGAAGATGCTTTTACTCCATAAAATAATAGAAAAATGAGCTTAAGTTTTTCCCTAAAATTCAATATAAAACCATTTAAGATAATTGAAGCCCAAAACTCAATTTTGCTTACAGGCTCATGTTTTACTGAAAAAATTGGCGAATACTTAAAAAAATCGGGCTTTAACACTTTTATAAACCCTTTTGGCATAATTTACAATCCCATTTCAATTTCAAATTCGATAAATAGTGTAATTGAAAACAGAATATACAACCAAAACGATTTGTTTCTAACTCACGAAAAACGCTATGTTTCGTTTGAACATCACGGAAAATTTTCGGGTAACGAAATTTCAAAAGTTTTAAAAAATATAAATGGCAATATACAAAATGCTCATTTTTTTCTGAAAAACGCCTCGTGTATTGTAATTACACTTGGAACAGCTTGGGCTTACCGTTTAAAAAATAATAATAAAATTGTGGCAAATTGCCACAAAGTACCAAACAACCAATTTGCAAAAGAACTTTTGAGTATTGATACAATTTGTCAAAACCTTGTTTTAACCATTGAAAACCTAAGAAATTTTAATAAAAATATAAAAATAATTTTTACCGTAAGTCCTGTAAAACACCTGGCTGACGGCATAGTTGAAAATCTGCAAAGCAAATCTGTACTTTTGCTTTCAATAAAAGAAATCTTGGATGAATTACCCGAAAATAACTACTACTTTCCATCTTACGAAATTGTAACTGACGAACTGAGAGATTACCGCTTTTACGAAAACGACCATGCACACCCAACATTGCAAGCAACTGAATACGTATGGCAAAGATTTGTAAATACATGTTTTACCGAAAGTGCAACAAAAAAAGTAGATGATGCAATGAAACTAAATAAAATGCTTAATCACAGGCAAATTGTTGAAGGAAACGAACCTAACCCTGATATTTTTGAAAGAATCAAACTATTTTTGGAAACCTACAAAAAACAAAAATGAAAAAAATACTCGTTACCGGAAGCAACGGACTTTTAGGGCAAAAGTTAACCGAACTTTACCTAAAAGAAACCAACTGTAAACTAATAGCAACCGGACGTGGCAACAACCGAAACCTATCAAAAAGCGGATACCTTTATGAAATGCTTGATATTACAGACAAAGACGAAGTTTTAAATACAATAAACAAATACAAACCTGATTGTATAATACACACCGCAGCTATGACAAATGTTGACGAGTGTGAATTGAAAAAAAACGAATGTACCCTACAAAATGTTGAAGCAGTTGAAAACATTGTAGAAGCTGCAAACGCCGTAAATGCACATTTAATTCATATTTCAACCGATTTTATTTTTGATGGTAAAAATGGCCCATATACCGAAACAGCCCAACCCAACCCGCTGAGTTTTTATGGCGAAACAAAATTGCTTGCAGAAAAAACAGTTTCATCAAAAGCAAAAAAATGGGCAATAGCCCGCACAGTGCTTGTTTATGGACTTGTAGCCGATATGAGCCGAAGCAATATTGTACTGTGGGCAAAAGATGCCCTTGAAAATAATAAAAAAATAAAGGTTGTTGACGACCAATACCGCACCCCAACACTTGCCGAAGACCTTGCAATAGGATGCAGATTGATTGAAAAAAATAATGCCGAAGGTATATTCAACATTTCGGGAAAAGATTTTATGAATATATTTCAACTTGTAAAAAGAGTAGGAGATTTCTTTAAATTAAGTTTGGATAATGTTGAAATTGTAAGCAGCAAAACTCTTAATCAACCTGCAAAACGACCTCCAATAACAGGTTTTGTGATTGAAAAAGCCATTAAAGAACTTGGTTACAAGCCTCATAGTTTTGAACAGGGAATTGAAATTATAAATAAACAATTTGAAAAATATTCGAAAAAATAATGCAACGTATTAAACTTATTTCAATCTTAAAAGTTATAAAAAAACTTAATATGAAAATAAAATTAATCCTTTTTCCGATTGTAATTCTTTTAACTAATATTTCAAAGGGCTATGATAAACCAAACAGTATAGCTTTTGATTCAAAATCAAAATCGTACTATATTTCAAACAACAAAGGAAAAACAATTACCCGATTGGATTCTAACTTTAACAAAAAAGAAATAATTACAGGTTTGACAAGCCCCAAAGATTTGATTTTTTCTGTTTTCGGACCATACAAAGGTTTACTAATTTTAGACAGCAATGCAGTAAAGGTTTATGATGCTGATAGTTTTAAACTAATTGCAAGTTTTGATGTAAATGGAGCAATAGACCTTGAAGATTGCGAAATTGACAAAACAAAATCAAATATTTTTTACATGAGCGACTCAAAAGCACATAAAATTTTTAAAGTTGAAGTTGGAGGTGCTCCTTTTTATATACCTACTTTTTCTACACTTTGTAATTTTAGGAATGCAAAAGCATTACTTTTTGACAGTAAAAACCGCTTATTATGTACTTCTGATACTACAAATTCGCAAGTTTATATTGTAAATACATCAAATGGGTACAAATCATTGCTTCAAACCACTACTATTGATTATATTAACTCTATTGTAGAAGACCTTGAAGGAAATTTTTATGCCACAAGTTGGGGCGATAGCTATGTTTACAGGCTTGGTAAAGATTTTAAAAATGCAAAATCACTTATAGGTTACAGCAAACCCACAGGATTAATTTTTAATAAAATGTACGATGTGCTTGGCATTGCGTGCTCAAATTGCAATAAAGTAGAATTTTATAAACTCCACATGATATATATTGATTATGCTGATACAGCCAAGTGCCCTGGCGACAGTTTTTATGTAAACACCAATATTATGTACAAGGGAATTGGTACATATAACCAATCAAATTCATTTATTGTTGAACTTTCTGACGGCAATGGAAAATTTACTTCTCCTGTAAAAACCGGTGAAATAGTTACAACCTCAGAGCCAAATTCATACAAAATTTCATTACCCGAAAAATTCAGGTTTTATGGCACTTCATACAAGTTGAGAATAAAAAGTACAAATCCGGTTTTTTATAGCCTAAATGAAATAGATGTTGTGATTCCTTACGTTCCCTCATCAGATTTTTTTGATAAAGACACTATAAATTACTGTAGCTCAAATACAGTTTCATTAGGCAAAAAAATAATATCAGCCGACACACAATTATGCAATTACAAACTATATAAAAACGGAAAAATTATTCAAGAAAATAAAACAACCTACCAATATTCAGGTACCGGAAATCACAAGTTTTTGCTTAGTGCAATACCAAAAACAGGAGGTTGCATTGCTAAAGATTCAGTAACTTTAATTGAATATATAAAAATTGAAATTCCATTTAATGACACCCTACAGGTATGCCGCAAATCTGATGCAATTATTGGCGGCGACAGCATTGCAAATACTACAATTACTTGGATTGATAAAACAACAAGCCAAGATTACGGAAAACATTTCAAATTTACAGAATATTGGAAAACCGGAAATTCAAACAAAATTTTTACTGCAAAAGTAAAATCAACAATAGCCGAATGTACCGCCGAAAAAGACATTTATCTCTTCTATAAAAACATTCCGCATTATTCGCTTGAAGATACCATTTACAAAGTATGCACCGCAAATTCAATTTTCATAAATCCGGTTTATGTGGATGGCGATACTCAAAATATCAGATTTTACTGGAGTCCACAGCAAAATTTGAATGACGCTTACAAAAAATCAACAACTTTTAAATTTAATACAAACAAAGATACAAACTTTGTGTACAAACTAATATTTACTGACACTTTCACACAATGTAAAGACAGCCTAAGTTGTAAAATTTCAAATTTTGAAATACCCGACAAACCATTGCTGAAACAAATAGACAATTACAGTGTTCGGGTATTAAATTTCAATAACAAGTATAATTACAACTTTGAGATTATTAAAATAAACAAAGCAGCATACAATGGCAATTTGAACGATACATTTATCCAAATTTCGCAACCTGATTCTACAGATATGATTATAGTAAAGGTTTCGAATAATATGATGTGCTACAACACTTCAGATACATTTAATTTTAAAAGACCAACCGAAATTTCAATTTTAAAAAAATTGCCATTTTCGGTATTTCCCAATCCTTCAAATAATTTTATAAACATAAAATCTGAATACTTTTCAAAAAGCAAATTATTAGTAAAAATAAACGACTACACCGGAAGAAACATATTAGATACAGAATTTTACACATCCCGGATTATTGATATTTCTGAACTTAAAATTGGTTATTATTTTTTAAATATTACATTTGAAAATAAAACATATAATTTTGTTTTTATAAAAAATTAAAAAATAATTGGCAAACACAAAACAAGAACTATTCAACCAACTGCTTTTATCAGAAATAGTAATTACAACTATTGTATTTATTGGAGTTTACTTTATTTTCAAAGATTTTAAACGCAAACAAGAAGCCGAAAAAAAGGAAAAGGACAAGAAAAATTCAAATTAAAATTATAATAAAAAAATGAGCACTGAAATAATAACATATATAAGACTGCTGCATATTGTGTTTGGTACTATTTGGGTAGGTTCAAACATATTTATGGCATTGTTTATATATCCTGCTGTAAAACGCAGTGGCAGTATTGGCGGGCAGTTTATGTCATATTTGCCCAAAACCAATAATATGCCTGCTGCTATGACCATTTCAGGATTTATAACCATAGTTACAGGCGTTTGGGTTATTTACTACATGTCAGAATTCAGATGGGTATATTTTACAAGTTCATTCGGCATGTGCATTCTTATTGGTGGAATACTTGCTGTAATAGCTTTTTTAAATGGAGTGTTTTATATAAAACCCAAAGGCAATAAAATTGATGAAATAGCAAATAAAATTGCACAGTCAAACAATCCTCCATCTAATGAGGATATTGATAAAATTAATTCATTGAGTAACCAAATTGTTAAAGCAACAAACTTTGAGGCAGTTTTACTTTCTCTTTGCCTTATACTTATGGGCTTGGCAAGATATATTTAGTTTGGTTCAAGTGCAGTTCTTCGATTGAATCCCGAAGCTTCGGGATGCTAACAATACGTCACATCGTCAATACGCAAACCGTCAAACTGTCTAAAAACTCTTCACGTTTCTTTATAAAATGTGCATTAGTTTATCCCTTTTTTTCTTCCAATAAGCCTTGCCGCTTGAATATTTTAATTTTACTTTTGAGTTTTTAGACAAACTGACGTTAGTAGCAAGGCGTGACGAACCAACAACACGACAACCGCACGACTGAAAACAATGACATTTTTCGTATCATAATCAAATCTAAACGTATCAAAACGTATCATTTATTATTTGCGGTTTCAAATTTTAAACGTATCTTTGCGTATCAAATCGTATCAAAATGAACAACGGAGTATATAATTTTAAACTAAAAATTGATTGGAAGCTGATTAACTTAATCAGTGAAATAGACCGTTTTGATGCAAATTGGACAGCTATTGAACGCAGAGAAGGACAAAGCCTTAAAGAGTTGAAAAGCATTGCTACCGTGCGAAGCGTAGGGGCTTCAAACCGTATTGAAGGCAACAGAATGAGCGATGAAGAAGTTGATGTGTTGCTTCAAAAAATTGATATTACCAAGCTTACTGACAGAGACTCGCAGGAAGTAGTCGGTTATTTTGAAGTACTGGACTTGATTTCGGAATCTTATGAAAACATAAGCGTTACCGAAAGCCATATCAAAAGTTTACATAATAGTTTGATGAAATACAGTGCCAAAGACGAATGGCATAAAGGCAATTATAAGCTGCATAGTAATGCGGTTGAAGCCTCATTTCCTGACGGCACACGACAAATCATTTTTCAAACCACCGAAGCGGGATTTGCCACCGAAGATGCCATAAGGGCTTTGCTCAATTGGTATAATTCCGAAACGGAAGTACACACGTTAATCAAAGTAGCGTCTTTTGTCTATGATTTTTTGAGCGTTCACCCATTTCAAGACGGAAACGGCAGGTTAAGCCGTTTGATTTCAACGCTTTTGCTACTCAAAAACGGATATAAATGGATACAATACGTGAGTTTTGAACACGAAATAGAAAACCGAAAAAACGAATATTATCAGGTGCTTAGAAGTTGTCAGGCACAACGCCCAAACGAAGATGTAACCGTTTGGATACAGTTCTTTTTGAATTGCTTGTCAAATATCCAATCGCAACTGCTGACGAAATTGCAAAAAAGTGGAATGGAAACACAGCTTTCGCCCAAAGAAAAATCAATTTTATCTATTATTCAAAACCGTCCGAACATCCAGTCGGGAGAAATTGCCGAAAAGTTGGCGATACCTGCACCAACCGTAAAACGCATTTTGTCTGAGTTGCTCAACAAAGGATTTATTGAAAAACAAGGAAGCGGACGCAATGTGAGTTACACGATAAAATAACAATGAAAATTAATAGAACCAATGACCAAACAAATATTAAAATCGCCCAGCTACTAACAGCACCTACCCAAAAGGCGGGGTTTCGTGTTCCAAAGACAGTTTTGAGGTTAATCAAACATTAGTTTTTCAAATCAATCCCGAAGCTTCGGGATGCTGAAACGCCCCGCCTTCGGCAATACCCAAACCGTCAGACTGTCTAAAAACTCATCACGTTTCTTTATAAAATGTGCATTAGTTTGAGGCTGAAACATTGTGTGATTATTAGCGTTAACCTATCTTTACATCATGAATTTTATTCAAGGACAATGCAGGGAACAAATGGTGCTGATACCCGATTGCTTAGATTCTTTGATTGATGCTGAAAATG
>JABWCE010000039.1 GCA_013359235.1 Bacteroidota bacterium | reverse complement strand
AATATTTCAAAGTGACTCACATCATGTTGAAATTTTGAACAAAAAACTAATTTATATTATCATGAAAAATAAAAAATTAAATCTTCTACCCCCCCCCCCCCATCAAGGGGCTGGTAATCAGTATGTTATGTATCTATTCCTTTTCGGCACTTGCTCAAACACCGTTTGAAACTCATTATGGCAGCAGTAATATGAGTGGAGATGGTATCAGTTCTGAGTTTGTAAGTTGCGCTTCGGTTGACCCGAACAACTACACCTATGCCGCTGTTCATGCCATCAAAGACCTTAATGCTACACCTCCTACTTTTTCTATAAGAGGTGTGAGAATTAAAAATGACGGCACCATGCTTATAGCCAATTTTGACTACATCAAAGAAAGCACCGGCGATTACGACCTGTTTCCTTTAAAAATTGTACCAGTAAACAATAACTCTGAGTATATGATTATTGGCTATATTACACATATTAATACTCCTGATTCTCCCAACCCTTTTGTAATAAGGGCAGATGCAAACCTCGATGCATTCGAGTTTAAAGTGTTTACCGACCACAAAGGATTTTTTACAGATGTTGACCAATTGACTAATGGCGATTATATATTTTGTGGTTCGCATACCAATTCATTACAGATTGGTGCAAACTACCGCTTGGGCTGGATGCTGCGTACCAATAGTTCTTATACTAAAATATGGATGAGATTTACCCATAGCTACGAACATCCTACCTCTGTAGTAAGAAAAGATTTTGATATTGTACACGATATGATGCTAATAGACGATGATACTGCTATAGTGTGTGGGAATGTATGTGAACAGATTGATTGCGATAGGTTTACTGGATTAGATACTTCAAGTCCTGTTGCATTCATTGCAAAGGTAGATTTAAGTAATGGTTCTTTTGGGTGGTACAATTCTAAAATAGCTAACTCGACAGCTTCAAGGCTTGCTATGAGTTGCGATAATACAAAAATTATTATGTCTGTTAATGGAGAAAATGTTGGCTCATCATCTTCATTAAGTTTTTGGGATAGAGCTGGTAATTATATTTTAGGTAAGTTATTTGAAGGCACTTCTTTTAATAGTAAATATAAAAAATCTGGAATAAGTTATACTGTAAGTATTAATCTTCATTCACAAATTTCAATTCAAAATTTGTATAATACTTCAAATAATAAATTATTTATTAGTGGCAAGTTTTATAAAACGGTTATTAATGATTCTTTTAATTCTGCAATAAATATTGATACTGTTGAAATTCCTTTTAGTGTCAATTATGATATAAATTCTTCGTCATTTGATAGTATGAATGTTTTTAAATCTTCACAAAAATTTACATTTGGTCCCAATTTCTTATCATATAGACCTTGGAAAAGTTGTGGAAGTTATTTTTATCCATCAATTTACTTTGCAAGTAATACAATACCGGTTAATACTGATTGTGAAAATACTGAGTTTGTTACAGTTACACTTGATGTTGCATCTGATGCCTCTACAAATCAGATTGGCTATGATAAAGTTTGGATTTTCAGTAACGATACAAACCCTTGTGGATTTGTTAAAGTTCATACAATTTATCAAGATTTAGAATTAAAAAACAATCTAAATATTGAAAATCATTTAATGGTACATGATCCATTAATATTTGATTTTATAAATTATCTTAATTTATCACCAAATAGTTTTCCTCATAATTGTGAACAATAAATTATGAAATTTTATTTTTCTGCAATTTTTATCTTTATTGTCAATGCTTCTTTTTCTCAAAAAGAAGGTAATGTGTGGGTATTTAATAATAGTTTTTCAATAAATTTTGATAATGGAAAACCTGAGGTAAGCAATAAATATTTTGCAGGTGGAGCTTTTGGTACAGCAAGTTTATGTTTAAAAAATGGACGACTATTGTTTTATTGTTATGATGGAAGGATGGTTTTTGATAGTACAGGACATTTTATGGATGGAGGGTATTTAAATGGTTCTTCATATCCACAAAATGTAATATTTATTTCTCATCCCGACCCTGACAGCAGTAATATTTATTATGCATTTTCAGTTCACGCAGATATTGATAAAAAAGGATTATCTTATAGCATAATAGATATGAAAATGAGGGGGGGGAGGGGTAATATTGTTTCAAGTAGAAACAGAATACTAATTTTAGAAGGTGTAACTTCAAAACTTACAGCCATTAAGCACCCTAATAGGAGAGATTTCTGGTTATTAACGTGGAAAAAAAATGCTGATACAATTTTTGCTTACATAGTAACTTCTAAGGGTATTTCTGCTCCTGTTAAAAGCAGTACAGGATTTATTAATGGTGGGCATTTAAAAGAATTTGCTAGTATAACTCCAATGAAATTATCTCCTGACGGGAAAAAATTATGTGCCGGAACCGATACTTTTTCTATTATTGCTGATTTTAATGCTTATACTGGAAAAGTTTCAAATGTATGGTGCTTTTATGATAATTACAGATATATGGAGTTTTCTCCTAAAAGTAAATTTTTATATCTTTCGGGTGGGCTAGCCAACAAAGGATTTATACATCAATACAATTTAAACTCAAAAACAAAAGAGGAGTTTATTAATTCAAAAGTTATTATTGGTAAACAATACGATTCTACTTATTACGGTCTTATGCAAGTGGCTCCTGACGGAAAAATATATGTACCAGAAGCAGGTGCCGGTTATCTACATGTTATAAATTACCCTGATTCTGCAGGTATTAGCTGCGGGTTTAAACAAAAAGTTGTTTATTTAAAAGGCAAAACAAGTGTAGGTGCCCTCCCCGACATGGTACAATCATTTTTTCAGAAAAAGACTTTTGAGTATCGCCGCAGTTGTACACGTGATACTGTTTTCTTTGCTCCCTCAAACACTTTC
>JABWCE010000004.1 GCA_013359235.1 Bacteroidota bacterium | reverse complement strand
ACCAAAACCCTCTGCACAAAAACATCATTGCCTGATTTTATTTTTACAAAGTAAATGCCTTTGCCGGTGGGGATTTGGATGGTTTTTGTGTTTTGATTTACTTGGGTGAATGTAAAGGGAATTTCTTTGCCGGGCATTAGAAAAACTACTAAAATGTTATAGAAGTTTCCAAACTCAAATTTCTTATAGTTCCTTTGTCGTTAGTTGGTCCTAAGCGGCGACCATCATGGTCACGCATGTTTAAACCACGATTTATATTTAAAAGCCCTATTTTTATTAAAGATTGAATTCCAAAAGTTTTTTTATTTAATTGATAGCCGGCTACAATTGAAAAATCTATACTGTTTAGAGCAATATCACGTGCAGCAGGTGAAAGTTTGTAATAATTATTATATACCCACGATTGTAATAGAACTGATGGTTGAATACCAGCAAGCAAACAATGTGTATTATTGTTTTTGTTAAGGTCTTTTATAAGTAACTGGGTAAAATCAATGTAAAGCAAATTGATTTTTTCATAACCGGTATCGCTGCTATTGGTAAATTTTGCACCTCTAATTGCAGGAGTAATTTCGGTTTGAAAGTGAATACCATTTTTAAATTTTTGCCTGTAATACAGCCCAAGCGAAAACCCCCTAGTAAAATACGAAGTTGTAAAAGCATTTCCTTTAAAAGTATTTAAAGAAATACCGGCTTTTAGTCCGGCTTTAAATTTATCGTCGCCAACATATTTTTGGCTGTATGATTTTTTTACCGAAAATGTAAGTAACAGTAAAAGTATTATAAAAAAATCATTCAATTTTCTTACCTTTAACAGCAAATGCAATTGCTTTGTCCATAAGCCTTTCGGCAAATGGTTTTGTAAAATGGTTGAGAGCTTCATGAGCCTTTAATATTTCATTTTTATTATCTGTTTTTAAAGCTGTATTTAAAACTTCTACAAATTTATTACTTTGTTGTATTTCAATATCAGAAAGTTCGTTTTTGTTTTTTTCAATAAAACGCTGGGTTGTATAAATTAATTGTTCGGCTTCCGTTTTTGCTTCTTGTAACGATCTATATTCAACATCATTTTTTGCATTTACTAAAGAATCGAGCAGCATTTTTTCTAGTTCTTCGTCTGTGAGGCCGTATTGTGGTTTTACTTCTATTTTTTGTTCAATGCCCGAACGCAATTCTTTAGCTTTAACTTTTAAAATTCCATCGGCATCGAGCATAAACGAAATTTCTATTTTTGGTAAACCTGCAGGCATGGCGGGTATCCCGCTAAGGTTAAATTCACCAAGTTTGCGATTGAAAGAAACTTTATCTCTTTCGCCTTGATATATGCTTATTCGCAAATTTTTCTGACCATCTTTAGATGTTGTGTATTGTTTTGCAACACTTTGAGGAACTTTTGAATTTCGAGGTATAATCACGTCCATCAATTCACCCATTGTTTCAATACCTAACGACAAAGGTGTAACATCAAGTAATAATATGTCTTTGCGGTTGCCTGCAAGTATATCAGCTTCTATTGCGGCTCCAAGAGCAACAGTTTCGTCAGGATTTAATTTGTCGTGTAGTTCTGATTTATTAAAAAATTGTTTAACTTTTTCTTTCACCAGATTTACCCTTGTACTTCCGCCCACTAAAATTATTTCATCAATATCACTATTTTTTAAATTTGCATCTTTCATAGCTGTTTCACAAGATTTTATGGTTTTTTCTACTAAATTATTAATTAAACCTTCAAATTCGTCTATTGATAATTCTAATTTTATCTTTTGGTTTTTATAATCATACTCAACAAAAAAAGAATTGGTTTTGCTAAGTAAAATCTTAGCATTTTCGGCAATTAGCCTAAGTTTTTGTAAATCATTTTTACTATTTGAAATATCATTATTTATAAAATATTTCTTTAACCAGAATTTTACAATTTCCTCATCAAAATCATCTCCGCCAAGGTTTGTATCTCCATTGGTTGAGAGTACCTCGAAAATACCATCAGTTATTTTAAGTATTGAAATATCAAATGTACCGCCTCCCAAATCATAAACGGCTATTATTTTTTGTTCACCTTCGGCAATGCCAATTCCATAAGCGAGACTTGCGGCGGTAGGTTCGTTAATAATTCTCAGCACATCAAGTCCTGCCAATTTTCCTGCATCGCGTGTTGCTTGACGTTGTGAATCGTTAAAATATGCAGGAACTGTAATTACAGCTTTAGTAATTTGTACATTCAACTTTGATTCAGCCTGATTTTTCAATTCTTTTAAAATAAAAGACGAAAGTTCAACTGGGGTATAAAATTTACCATCAACTTCTATTTTTACAAGACTTTCGGTATTATCATCTATAATTTTGTATGATTTTATTGTATGATTTTCGGCTACATCTTTGTACGATTTTCCCATGAGTCTTTTTACTGAAAAAATTGTATTTTGGGGTTCTTCTACCAAGTATTTTCGGGCTTTGTTGCCTATTAAGGGATTTTGGTTTTTACCAAGATAAACTATTGATGGAACTAATAATTCATAATCATTTGTTGAAATTACTATTGGCTTATTAGTTTCCCTATCAATAATAGCAATAAGGCTATTGGTTGTGCCGAGGTCAATTCCAACAATAATTTCATTTTTTTTTAAAGTGCCGTCCTTAATATTTACAGGTATCAGTGCCATTTTTTATTATTGCAAAGATAATTTATTTGTTTTTTAAAATATTTTAAAAAACAGTTTTAATAAAACATAGTTTAAAAAATAAAAGTGTTTTTACATGAAACTATATATTTTTGACATAATTAATACAATAAATACTATACAGCAACAATTATTTATCAAATACGTTTGATATTTGCAGTAAAATGAGAATCTGGTGTGTTTTAATAGTGTTTTTATCATTTAGGGCATTTGCACAGGTAAATGACGAAGAGCTTGCCGCCGAATTTCTCAACAATAAGGAATTTGAAAAAGCCGCCGTTTTGTACGAAAAGTTGTTAAAAAAAGACAACGCTTCGCCATATTATTACATTAATCTACTTACTTGTTATATAGAGCTAAAAAGCTGGAGTGATGCTGAAAAAATGATAAAAAAACAGGTGAAAAACTTTCCCGACAATTATTTTTTCAGAGTTGACCAGGGATATATTCTTCAAAAGCAAAATAAAAATGATGATGCATCCGAAATTTATAACAATTTAATAAAATCATTAGAAAAATATCCTTCGGGAACTGTGCAACTTGCAACCGCTTTTTTAAGACGTGATTTGCCCGATTACGCAATTTCAACTTACATTAATACAAGAAAATACTTAAAAAATGAACAATTGTACTCCGAAAATCTTCTCGACCTTTTTGTACTTACCGGTAAGAGCAAAGAATTGATAGATGAATGCATAAAAATATTGGTTTTCAATAACCAATATTTTGAAAAATCTAAAGAGTATTTAATAAAGATTTTTGATAAAAAAACTGATATTGATTATCTGAAACAAAAATGTATTGAGACAGTATCAAAACATCCCGAAAAAAAAGTTTTTGACGATTTATTTATTTGGACATTTATTCAAAGCCGTGATTTTGCAGGTGCCTATCGTCAAAGTGTTGCTATTGACAAAAGAGAAAAGGGAGAAGGGTATAGATTGTTAGATCTTGCACAAATATGTTTGTCAAATTACGATTACGAAACAGCAGTAAAATGCCTTAAATACATAATTGCTCTTGGCGAAAACGGAAGTTTTTTTGTAAATGCAAGCTATGGTTTGTTAGAAACTAAATACATGGTAATAACTTCGGGAAACAACGACAGTTCAAATTATGTTTCAAAATGCATAAACGAATACAATGATTTTTTAAAACGTTTTGGAAAAAATTCAAATACATCAAAAAGTATCAAACAATTAGCCGATTTGTATATGTTTTACCAATACGACATTGCAAAGGCTATTACTTTGCTTGAAGAAATAAGTTCAATACCCGGTGTTTCGGCAAGATTTGTTTCCGAATCAAAATTGCAATTGGCCGATGCTTATCTTATAAGTGGCGATATTTGGGAGGCACAGTTGCTTTACAGCCAGGTTGACAAAGATTTTAAAGAAGACCCGCTTGGACAAGAAGCAAAATTTAGAAACGCCAGATTATCATATTTTAATGGTGATTTTGAATGGGCAAAAGAACAACTCGATATATTAAAAACAGCAACTTCGCAACTCATAGCAAATGATGCTTTAGAACTTAGCCTAATGATACAGGAAAATACAGGGTTAGACAGTACAACTGATGCACTTGAGCAATTTGCAAAAGCCGATTTGCTTATTTTTCAAAACAATTTAGACAAAGCTTTGGAAATCTTAAATCTCTTTCCATTCACATTTCCTCATCACGACCTTGAAGATGATATTTTGTTTGCAAAAGCACGAATAATGGAAAAAAAGAAAGATTTTTCGATGGCTATAAAACTTTACGAATCTTTAATTACACTCTTTGGTGATGATATTTTTGCCGATAATGCCATTTACAACCTTGCCAAAATTTACGATTTTAAGCTGAAAGACAAGAAAAAAGCAAAAGAAACTTATGAAAAATTAATTTTTAATTATACAAGTAGCCTTTTTACAGTTGAAGCTCGCAAACGCCAAAAAATACTAAGCGAAGAACTTGGTAGCTAAAAATCTAAAATCACCCTTGCCAAAAAATTTGTACCTGCCTGCGGGAAAACAAAACTGAAATCCTTTCGGCTGTTGTTTATAATTCCACTAAAGTTATATCCACTGGCTGCGTACATTGTATTTCCAATATTATTTATCATCAAGCCGACATTTATATTTTTTATGGTTTTAATTTTAAAATCGTATTGAATTATAAAATCATTAAGTAAAAATGGAGAAATACTTCGGCTTAGAGTTTGAGTATTGTCAAGATACTGCCTGCCAACGTATTTTGTATTGAAAATAACATACATTTTATTAAGAGGTTTATAAATAAGCTGCGAACCCATAATTATTGAAGGCGACAATGCTAAAGTTGTATTTTTCATATCATTTTTTACTTGTCCTCCGTTTGTCCAGTCGTCAATATATTCAGTAAATTGTTTTGCTTTATTTTGGCTTAATGTTAAGTTAAACTTCCATTCAATTTTTATAGCTATTTCGGTACTTGTTTCTAATTCTAATCCACAGCGATAACTTTTTTCTATATTTATTCTCGAATAGCTACCAACATCATTTATTTTTCCGCTCAAAGCAAGTTGATTAACATAACCCATGTAAAATGCGGTGATAGAGTAACTTGTTTTTTTTATATTTTTTTTAAATCCTGCTTCAATATTGTTTAAAAACTCTTGATAGGGTAAACTTTTTCTACTTGTATTTATAAAATCATCTCTTACCGGTTCGCGGCTTGCTCTGCCATAGGTGATATAAAATAGACTGTTTTTATGAATCTGGTATTGTAAGCCTGTTTTTGGATTGAAAAAAAAGTAAGTTTTATTTTGTTGTTTTTGTATTCCTGATGTATCGGGTCCGTACCAGCTATAATAAACATGACGTATTTGTACATCGGTAAAAAATGTGAGTTTTGATGAAAATTTGTGTTGCATTTTCCAATAAATATTTCCATCGGTTTTTGTACTATTGTTATTGTAGTATTTAAAACTTCCGTTTTTCAAATTCATAAATTCATGCCAAATAATTTCTCCAAAATGCTTCCCTTTGTATATATTGAAACCACCACCTAATATATTTTCATTAACTGCCCTGTTTCGGTTGAATGAAAACACAAAACCTGCAAGTTTATTATCGAGCCAACGTTGCCTTATAAGATCTGATGAATAGTATTTATTTCCATTGTAAATTATAGGTGTATCAACATATTTCGAAAGATTTGTATTGTATTCAAAATTTTCATAATATCCTTTTCCGGCTGTACCATGTAAAACAAAATTTAAAAAGCTGTTTTTATTTAATTTCAAATTGTAAATTATTTGCAAATGACTTTGACTGTAATTGTCTGTTTCGTTAGGATATGAGCAATAGTTATAAGTTTGAGATTTTGAATTTCTAAGTTGTGCTGCATGAAGGCTATCGTACCACAAAAAACTTATTAATGAATCGGTTTCGGCTTGATTTTCGTTAAATTTTGTAAGCGGTACACCATTCCAGGCTTGATAAGTTTTTTCTTTTCCCGTAAAAAATAATATTTGAAAAAGGCTTTTATCGGTTTTATGTCCTGTATTAAAACTGAAGGACTGAAGGTTAGAACTTGCTCTATCTATGTATCCATCACTTTTTATCTGTGATAATCTACATTCGGTGTACCAATTGTTTTTGGTTTTGCCTGTTCCAATTTTTATAGATTGTTTAAATGTATTAAAGCTACCAGCCGAAAATGAAATTTTTGAAAATTGAGTTTCAGAAAACTTATCGGTTTTAATATTTATACCCGCCCCGAAAGCTGCTGCACCATTGGTAGAAGTACCAACACCACGTTGTACTTGAATATTTTCAGTACTTCCCGAAAAATCAGGCAAATCAACCCAAAAAACACCTTGCGACTCTGCATCATTAAGTGGTACTCCGTTTATTGTAACGTTTATTCTTGTTGCATCAGTTCCTCTTATACTTATGCCTGAATATCCTACACCACATCCTGCGTCGCTTGTAGAAACAGTTGACGGCATAGTGTTTAAAATTAAAGGTATGTCTTGTCCAAAATCTCTTTGGGCTATTTCTTTTTTTGTGATAACTGTATTTGTTGCAGTATTAGAAATACCACTGCGTGTTGCGGTAACAGTTACTTCTTCGGCATCAAAAAACAATGGAGATAGCAGTATTTTTATTTCATCTACTTTTGAGTAAAAATTTAAGTAATATGTTTTATAACCATCTTTACTAACCAAAATATTAAATTGCCCGTTTTGATTTATATTAAATAAGGCAACACCGTAACTATCTGTTTTAATACTTTGATTTTTATGTTTTTGATTTAAATATCTCAACTCTACGTTTGCTTCAATTATAGGAAGCGAATCGGTAGAATTTAGAACGAGTACTTTTAAACTTTTTTGGGCATTAGCCCAAATGCAAAATAAAATCGGGGTAAATATTAAAACTCTTTTCATCTTTTAAATAATTTTTTATAAAGTATTTTGTAAAAAGAGGATTTTAGAAGTACCGATAGCTTAAATTCCCTACGTCGGCATTACCCGAATCAGGTTTTATGGGTATATTCTCAGCCTTTTTTAAAAAATATAAAAAAGCACCCCTTTTTCCTTAAATACGGAGCAAATTTAGTAAATAGTGGTTATAAAATTTATAAAAAATGAGAAAAATACTTTCTATTTTCTATCGCCTCTTTTTACAAAATGGCGAAAAGTATAGCCTGTATAAATTTGACGTGGTCTGCCAATTGGTTGTTTTTGTGAACGTAATTCGTTGAATTGAGCAATCCAACCCGGTAATCGTCCAAGTGCAAAAAGCACTGTGAACATTTCTACAGGGAAGCCCATAGCTCTATATATTATACCTGAGTAAAAATCAACATTTGGAAATAATTTTCTTTCTATGAAATAAGGATCTTTTAATGCGTTTTCTTCAAGTTTTTTTGCTATTTCAAGCGTGGGGTCATTTATTCCAAGTTTATTCAATACTTCGTCGCATGCTTTTTTAATAATTTTAGCTCTTGGGTCAAAATTTTTGTAAACTCTATGACCAAATCCCATAAGCCTGAAACTGTCGTTTTTGTCTTTTGCTTTGTCAATCCATTTAGAAACATCGCCACCATCATTTTTTATACGTTCAAGCATTTCTATTACTTCTTGATTTGCCCCTCCGTGCAATGGTCCCCAAAGTGCCGCAACCCCTGCACCGATAGAAGCGTAAAGATTGGCATTTGAAGAGCCTACAAGTCTTACGGTAGATGTACTGCAATTCTGCTCATGGTCGGCATGAAGTATTAATAGTTTATTAAGTGCATCAACCATTACTGGCTCTATTGTATAATCTTCTGTAACATGTTTAAAAGACATGTTAAGGAAATTTGAAACATAATCAAGTTTGTTTTGGGGATAAACAAAAGGATGTCCTAAACTCTTTTTGTAAATCATTGCACAAATAGTTGGCATTTTTGCCAGCAGGCGAAATACATTAAGTTGCTTAGTGTGCTCTGTTTGGTTGGTTTCAAGGCTTTCGGGATAAAAAGATGAAAGTGATGAAATCATTGCAATAAGTTGCCCCATAGGATGGCTACCTGTGGGCCATGCGTTAAAGATATTTTTCATATCTTCGTTTACTAATGTATGACGACTTATATTTGTTTCAAAAGCTGTGAGTTCTTCATTTTTGGGCAATTCTCCATTTATAAGCAAATAAGCAACTTCGAGAAAGGTTGCATTTGAAGCAAGTTCTTCAATGGCATAACCTCTGTGGCGTAAAATTCCCTGTTCTCCGTCTAAATATGTAATTGCGCTTGTTGTAGAGCCTGAGTTTTTATAACCTACATCGAGTGTAATTGCACCGGTTTTCGAACGCAAATCTGAAATATCTACTCCAATTTCATTTTCTGTTCCAACAATTGTAGGTAGCTCTATTTCCTTTTCGTCAATTATAATTTTTGCATGTGAAGCCATGAATTTTGGTATTTTTTTAAAGTGTCACAAATTTAATATTAAGGAATTGATTAAACTGTTTAAATTCTAAAATATTTTTATTTTTTTTTAATTAATCAAAAACCAAATTACTGTATGCCATTTGTTTGAATCGGGTTCTTGTTCGGGACCTTTTAAATGTTCTCTTATTATTGGTTTTTTTAATGATAGTTTTTTGTTTCTTGTATAATTAATTAATGCTGTTTCGGCTGTAGGTATATTGTAATACCCTCCGTAATAGTTTAGAAAAATTGCCTTTTGTTTTTCGAGTTTTATTTGGCTGTAGTCTTTGCCAAGTGTTGAATCACCTTGTATAGGAACAGCAGCGGCTACATTGTACACCTTATTTACATCATCGGGTTTGTAATAAAGCGAAAGTTCATGACCACTAATTTTAAAATTACAATTTCGTGCTTCAATTTTTATTTTATTAAAATTGTTATGAAAAAATTCGTTCAATTTTTCATATTCAATGGTTTTTCTAACATAGCCCACAGTTCGTTCTTCAAAAACTGATTCTTTTATTTTATAACCAAAATATTCATTTTTTAAAATTTCATACTCTTTAACCGAAGCTTCGGCAAGCATTTCAAGTGTTTTCTCTAAATCTTTTTTATATTTTTTTTCTATAAAAACATTAAGAATTCTAAGATAAAATTGATTATTTCCCTCGAAATGAAATGTAACTGTTGTGTTTTTTTCAAGTGGTTCAAATGAAATGTATCCATTAACAGTTATAGGTTTAGGTTTTTCTATTGTAAGCACACATTCAATTTTTTTAAGGGGTTCAATTTTGATAAATTTCAGTTTACCTTCTTGTCCATTTTTGTTTTTCCATCGTATGTACGAATTTTCTTTGCCGTTTTCGCCCCCTGTCAAGCTCGATATTTTATAGTTTGATTTAAAAAAAGGGTTCCAGTTTTTCCAGTTTTCCAAAAATTGAACTTGTTCAAAAACCAAGTCAGCAGGCGAGTTTATTTCAAGTTTTTTTTCAATTGTGTAATTTTTTGGGAGGAAAAAACATGCTCCAAGATAAAGCCCGGTTGTTACAATCAGAAATAGAATAATAATCTTTAAAATTTTCATTACCAGATTATGTATTTTTTATAAAATCAAAGCGATACAATATTGATTAAATTTACTTAAAGATTTAATTTTATTTTAGCACAATTCAAATGTAAATGTTTAATTTAAAGTACGAAAAATAATTATTGGTTTCCAATAATAAAATGTGTGCCCAAACTGTGTTTACGTTTTATTGCTGCCGAAGTAATTATTTTTGAAGTGATTAACAAATTGCGAAGTTCTATTAATTCTTGATTTTTTTTATAATTTAATAGCAATAAATTTATTGATTTTTCAATTTCATTTAAGATAAGTTCGGCTTTTTTTAAACCTTCGGCTTTACGCACAATACCAACAAATTTCCACATGGTTTCTCTTATTTTGTTTTCAAGTTTTGAAATCTGAATGTTAGTTTTCAAAGGTTTTTTATTAAAGTTTATATCTAAAATTTCATTTTCATCAATATTTTCTAATTTAATAAAGTTTTTTTTTATAAAATTAATTGCGGCATCAGCAAACACAAGACCTTCGAGAAGCGAATTGCTGGCTAAACGATTTGCACCATGCAATCCCGTACAAGAAACCTCGCCAAGAGCAAATAGCCTATCGAGACTTGTTTGCCCATGAAGATTAGTTTTTACACCGCCACAAATGTAATGTGCTGCCGGAATTATTGGAATTAGTTGTTTGGTGATATCAATACCCAAGCCAAGACAGGTATTGTAAATTGAGGGGAAATTTTTTTTAAGACTATCACTATCAAGTAATGTGGCATTTAGATACATACATTCGGTTTTGTTTTTTTTCATTTCGTTGAATATAGCTCTCGAAACCACATCTCTCGGAGCTAATGAACCTTTTTCGTGATATTGGTTCATAAATGGTTTGCCATCTTTATTAGATAATTCGGCACCAAATCCTCTAAGAGCTTCGCTTATTAAAAATCCATTAGCCTTAGGATGAAAAAGAGAGGTAGGATGAAACTGTACAAATTCCATATCGCTTATTTTTACATCAGCATTATACGCCATTGCAATTCCATCTCCTGTAGCTATTGGGGGGTTTGTAGTTGTTTTATAAACCTGCCCGGCTCCACCGGTGGCAAGCACTGTTATTTTTGAATTAAAAAAAATATCTACATTGTTTTTAATATCCCAAACTATTGCACCTGTGCATTTTTTATTTTTTTTAACAAAATCAATTGCAAAATGATATTCATAAAATGTAATGTTTTTGTTTTCTCTTGCTTTTTTAAGCAAAATATTTTCTACAGCCATGCCAGAGCGGTCTTCTACATGAACTATGCGGTTGTGGGAGTGTCCTCCTTCTTTACCTAAATCAAGTGTGTTTTTTTCAGAAAGATTGAATTTAACTCCCATTTGGTACAGTTCGTCAATCATTTTTGGTGCTTTTTTTACAACCATTTCTACAGCCGATATATCACAATGACCGGCACCTGCAGTTAAAGTATCTTGTATATGAGATTTAAAAGAATCATCTTTACCTTGTACACTTGCAATACCACCTTGAGCAAGTCGTGTATTACTTTCGGCACAAGCAGCTTTGGTTGCAATACATACTTTGCCGAGTTTTGCAGCTTTAATAGCAAAACTAAGCCCGGCTATTCCGCTTCCAAGTACAAGTATATCTGTTTTGAGGGTTTTCATTTATCAGCTTAAGTCCAACATTCGTTTTATAGGAATATAAGCTTTTGATAAAACAGGTTCGTCAACTTTTATCTTATATTTTATTTCAGTTTCGGTATTAATTGACCTAAGTGCATCAAGTGTTTTTTGCAAAGTTATAAGTTTCATGTGACGGCACATTATACATGGTGTTATAAATTGCCTATCGGGGTACATTCCTTTTAATGTAGCACCCAAGTCACATTCTGAACCTAAAATAAATTCTCTTGATTTACTGTTTTCAACATAGTTCAAAATATCAGAAGTGCTTCCAACTATTCCTTTATTGTTTTTAAGGGTAGATTCAACTGTTTCTTGAGGTACTTCCCAGTGTAACAATAGTTCAGCGCCTGGATTTGCTAAAGTTAAACTTTCTATATTTGTTCTAAATTGCTCATGAACCTCACATGTGCCAGACCATAAAATCAATTTTTTATCGGTTTCGGTGGCAAATTTTACAGCGAGATTTTGTCCCATAAATTGATCGGGAATAAAAATAAGTTCTTTACTTTCGAACGATTTGGCTATTTTTATGGCATTTCGCGAAGTACAACACACATCACATTCGGCTTTTGTTTCGGCATAAGTATTTATATAAGCAATTACGGGAATACCTGGATATTTTGATTTTAATTTTATAACATCATCGCCTGTGATACTTTCGGCAAGCGAACACCCTGCATCGTCATCGGGCAATAAAACCGTTTTCTTTGGATTTAAAATAAAAGCAGTTTCTGCCATAAATTTTACTCCGCAAAAAACAATGTAATCTGCATCGGTTTTAGTAGCAGCTACACTCAAGCCTAACGAATCGCCTACAAAATCAGCAATTCCACCCTCTTTTTCCTCAATTTGCAATTCGGGTGTCATGTAATAATGAGAAAGTACTACTGCATTGTGCTTTTTTTTCAATTCTTTTATTTCCTCAATCAGAGGTAATAACTTTTCGATGTATGCAGTATTTGAACTGCCTGTCATCGAGCTGTATTTTTTTATAAACTTATCGTTCATTTTAAATTTTAAAGAGCAATATTTTAAAACGTTTGGCAAAATTAATAAATCAGGATAATTTTGTCCTTTATTATTTTTATTAAATGCTATCGGAAAAACAAAAACTTGTTTTGATTATTTTTCTGACGATTGCTTTTCTATCGTATTCTGTGTATCTGTACACATTTTTGCCGTATAAGCAACGAAAAATTTCAGAACAATGTGTAAAAGGTATGGATTTGTGGCAAAAATACAATTGTAATGCATGTCATCAGGTATATGGACTTGGAGGCTACTTAGGACCTGACCTCACAAATGTATATTCAAAAAGAGGACCTGAATATATAGCAGCTTTTTTACAATCAGGAACGCAGATAATGCCAAAGTTTAATTTTAGTGAAGACGAAATAAAATCACTCTTAGCATTTCTTGAAATGATGGATAAAAGCGGTAAAGCCGACCCACGTACATATAAAATAAACAAGGATGGAACAATTGAATACTGAAAAAATCACAACACCAAAACTCTTTATATTATCAGGTTTGTTTCTGGTAGTTTTTGGGCTGCTATTTGGCATTGTAGGAGCCTTTCAATACATAATACCGGGTCTTTTTAAAGAATATTTATCATTCGAAAAAGTAAGACCATTGCATGTTTCGTCTGTTATTTTCTGGATAATAATTACGGCAGTAGGAGGTACCTGGACTTATATTCTTGAATATACTCAAAAAAAAATATACTCATCAATCTTAATAAAAATTCAACTTATACTTTTTGTATTTACATTTATTGCTATTCTCATTTCATATTTCTTTGGTGTTTTTGGGGGTAGAGAGTATTGGGAGTTCCCTCCATTGCTGGCTTTACCTATTGTTTTAGGTTGGGTATTGTTTATTATAAATTTTATTAAAACTATAAAAACTATAAAACATCATCCGGTATATGTTTGGATGTGGTTTACAGGAACAGTATTTTTTCTTTTCACTTTTTTAGAATCATATCTTTGGATATTCCCATATTTTAGAAACAATGTTGTAAATGATATGACAATACAATGGAAATCTTACGGTTCAATGGTTGGTTCGTGGAATATGTTGATTTATGGTTGCAGCATTTATTTAATGGATAAAATAAGCGGGAATAAGGCTTATGCCCGCTCTAATATTGCTTTTGCTTTGTATTTTACAGGTTTGTTTAATTTGATGTTTAACTGGGGGCATCATATTTATGTATTACCAACCCATAATTTTATTAAACATATCAGTTATCTTGTGAGTATGACCGAATTGTTCATTATTGGACGAATTATATACAAATGGAATTCTACATTATCAGAAGCAAAAAAGAATTTTTACCGCTCTTCTTATAGGTTTCTTGCAGCAGCCGATGTTTGGATTTTTTTAAACCTTTTGCTTGCAATTATGATGTCAATTCCTGCAATAAATCTTTATACACATGGTACTCATATTACCGTAGCTCATACAATGGGAACCACAATAGGTATAAACACCATGCTGCTTTTAGCAATAGCTTACGAAACATTGAGCAATTCGTGTATTAGTTTTGAACCATATAAAAAACTTATGAAATCTGGCTATTGGATTGCAAATTTTTCACTATTTATATTTTGGATTTCGCTTATAATAGCCGGTATTTTAAAGTCAAAATGGCAAATGAGCACAGAGCAAATACCTTTTGCAGAAATGAAAGAAATGCTTAAACCTTATTTTTATTCATTTCTGATTGCAGGTACTGTACTTGCTACAGGGCTTATTATGGTTATTTATCCACTTGTAAAAAATCAGGTCCTCTGTATTTTGAATACCGAAGGTAAGCAAATTGAAAAAACGGAATTATGATTAGTTTAACTAAAATTTTCCATTTTGAAATGGCTCATGCAATTGACAATTTTCCCGGTGTTTGTCAATATATTCATGGTCATTCATATAAGTTGCATGTAACATTTTCGTCAAAACACGATATTGAAAAATATGTAAAATCGCCAGGTTATATAGTAAATTTTGAAGAATTGAAAGAAATTATAAAAGCTGAGATTATTTCAAATTTCGACCATAAACTTTTATTATCAAAAAATTATTTGAAAACAAATCCGGAGTTTTCAAATCATGGAAATTTGATAGTTTGGGATGCAGAACCTACTTTAGAAAATTTATTGGTATATATAAGAAAAAAACTTAAAAACAAACTACCTCAAGGCGTTGTTCTTAGTGGGTTAAAGATTTTTGAAACAGATGAAACCTTTGCTGAATGGAAATTGTAAAAACTTTACGATTTTCTTTTCAATTCTATTAAAGTAATTTCGGGTAAAATACCAAACCTGCCCGGGTAGCCTATAAAACCAAAACCTCGGTTTACATAAAGAAATTGATTTCCACTTTGGTGTAAATCTGCCCATTCGGGATACATGTATTTTACAGGGCTCCACTTGTATTTACCTAATTCAACGCCAAACTGCATTCCGTGTGTATGCCCTGCAAACATTATATCAATATCAGGATATTTTTTGAGAATTTCGCCACGCCAATGGCTTGGGTCGTGTGAAAGGAGCAGTTTTACAGCTACATTGCCCATATCATTTGTTGCCAATTCCATATTGCCGTATTTTTTAAATCTACCTCTATTGCTCCAATTTTCAACGCCAATAATTCCAATAGATTCTTCGTTTTTTGTGAGTTTTACATTTTGATTTAGCAATAGATTCCAACCGAGTTTTTTATGAATATTTTTCAAATATTCGATGTTTTTTGTTTTTTCATCTATACTGTTCCAAAACACATAATCACCATAATCGTGATTTCCGAAAATGCTGAAAACACCCATCGGAGCTTGTATTTTAGCAAAAGTATCTATCCACGGTTCCATTTCTTTTGCTTCGTTGTTTACTAAATCACCTGTAAAAAATACAATATCAGGATTTTGGTCTATTGCCATTTTTACACCTCGTTCAACCGCTTCTTTATTCCAAAATGAACCGGAATGAATATCGCTAATCTGAACTATTTTTATACCATCAAATGAATTTGGAAGATTTTTAAGATGAATAGTTTTTCTGTGTATTTTATAATTATATGCACCTCGTGCAATGCCCCAACCCAATGAAGCTATAAGCCCTGAACCGGCAATTGCACCTGCTTTTACCAAAAAATCAGAACGGCTGATTCCTCCTGTGCTTGATGTTTTTTCAACAGTGAAATATGAAACTATAAGTTTTATAAAACGTATAAAATCGTCAATAAACAAAAAGCAAAGCCAAATAAATTTTCCCAGATATTGAGCTACTATAAATGTCATTATTACAGCTCTTAATGTCCAAAACTTTTGAGGTGTTAAAATATTAAAAATTATAATGAGAGCAATATTTACAGCACTTACAAGCCAATATATATTTTTTAAAAACTTTTGAGTTCCATTATTGCTGTTACTTATAAGAGTTTTAAAACCGCTGAAAACATAAAAATCTATAAGCAGTAAAAGCGAAGTAAAAAATAATAATATCAGAACTCTTGAAATCAATGCAGCTTTATTTAATTTTTAATGCTTTTCTAATAATATTATTTACCGAAAAATAGCCAAAAGCCCCGCCGCTAATATTTCCGCCAATATTTGATGGTGGCGAAGAAAATGGACTGCCATCTCTGCCTGCTTGTTCTTGTATTGAGTTTAAATACAGATAATATTGTTTTGAAATAGCCCATTGTTCAAAAATTATAGAATCGCCATAGCGAAATGGGAATGGAAAATCATTGCCAATGTATGTGCCATCAACCCATGCGTCTTCATTCATCAAATAAAAATCTTTATTAATTAAAGTATCATTTTGATAAATATCCCATTTATAACAATCGCCTCTGCCTGGTTTTTCAAAAACCCATTCCCAGATATAATAGCCTGCCGGCAAAAAACCTCTTTTGGGGTAATATATTGCTTTTACCGAGTCAACTGGTGCCTGTGGGCGACAGGTTTCTGTTGCTTGATAGACTTTTCCTTTGTGTGTTACTTTCAAAGTATAACTAAAGCCTACTTTACATGGGTGTATGGTTTTTGAAATGTAAAAACCTGCTGTATCGTAAACTAATGTATCACTGTAACCATTTCCTTCAATTATCACCAAAGCATCATTTACAACTGGTAATGATATTGAATAATAATCAGCAGTGGTACGAACACGTACTTTAAAAGGTATGCTGTCATTGCTGATTTTTGCTTCGATAACAGGTATTGGTCCTACTGTATTAAGGTCTAATATTACTTCTTCGCGGCATGAGCCTAATATTATTAAAATTGATATGCTTAATATGATTTGTGTTTTTATTTTTTTCATTTTTTTTAATTATTAAAATTTAAAATTCCAAGTAACTGATGGCACCCATCTGAATAATGCAAACTTTTCTGTAATCGGAATACCGGTATCTATTTCTTTATTGTTTTCGTCTTTAATTTTTCTTGTTCCTGTAAGTATAGCATAAGGATTTTTTCTGCCATAAAGGTTGTACACTGAGAGGTTCCACGAATTTTCAAATTTTTTAAATATAAGTTTTTTAGGATAATAGTTTACACCAATATCCATCCTGTGATATGCCGGAAAACGCTGTGAATTTCGAGGACCATAGAAAGGTATAAGTTTACCATCAAACTCCCATCTGCCTTGTGGCAAAGTTACCGGATTGCCCGTTATAAAAACAAAATTGAGGTTTAAATCCCATAATTTATTTATTTCATAAGTTGAATTTACTGTGAGATTATGAGTACGGTCGGTATTTGTAGGATATGCTTTGTTTTGGTTAATACCATTTATTTTTCTCATAGACCGCGATAAAGTATAACTTATAAAACCTTTAAAATTACCTTTTGTTTTTTTTATAAAAAACTCTGAACCATAACTCCAGCCTGTGCCTGTGAGCAATTCGCCATATACATAATCATTTAAAAAAAGTGCAGCATTGTCTCTAAAATCTACTTGGTTTTTCATCCATTTATAATATACTTCAACTGAAGTTTCAAGCCCTAAATCAAAGTTTTTAAAAAAACCAATTGCAAACTGGTCAGAAACCTGTGGTTTTATATTAATATTTGCAGGTATCCATTGGTCGGTTGGCAAAGCAAAGCCTGTATTTGAAGCCTGTTGCAAATATTGAAGAGTTCTGTTGTATGAAAATTTTAATGCATCATTTTTAGTAAAATTATAACTTGCACTCATGCGTGGTTCTAAACCGCCATAAGTATTGTAAATTGAATTTTTCTTATATGTAAATGTATCATTAACAATAGGAGGAGCCCCAATACTATCATAGCTGAATGCATACTCTTTGCTACTGCCCAGGTTGTTAAAAATTGAATATCGAACCCCGTATCTTATTTTAAATCGTGTATTAAATTTATGTTCATGTTCTCCATAAATTGCACTTTCAAGAGCTTTGCGTCTATCCATAATAATATCACTTTTTAAAAATGATTCAGAAGTTATTGGTCTTATTTCACCTGGATTAAAATTGTGATGTGTTATTATTCCGCCAAAGTTTAATTTGTTTGCAGGATTGTAATACCACGAAAAATCTGTTTTATAGCTGTAATCTCTTATACCTTGCAAAAATTCTAAATTGCTTGCTTCAGAAAAATTGAAACTGAAGTAATAATCAAAATCGCTAAAAATAAATGTTTGGTTGCAAAAAAGTTTTTTGTTAAACAAATGGTTCCATCTTACGGTAGCTGTTTTATTTCCCCAGCTATTTCCAAACAATCCCGAAAATTCAAATTTGTCTCTGCCAAAATACCCCGAAATAAAAAGTTTGTCTTTATCACTTATTTTATAATTAATTTTTGCATTAAAATCATAAAAGTACAATTTGCTGTTTTTTGCACCTTCTACTTTTGAAAGAGGCAAGAAAATATCAGCATACGAACGCCTGCCAGATACAATAAATGAGGCTTTATTTTTAATAATAGGACCTTCGAAGGTAAACCTGCTCGAAAGTAAACCTATTCCACCGGCGCCTGTATATTTTTTGTTATTGCCTTCTTTCATTCGTACATCTATTAAAGAAGATAGCCTTCCTCCGTATTGAGGAGGTATGCCGCCTTTGTAAACATCTAAATCTCTTATTGCATCGCCATTAAAAACCGAAAAAAAACCAAGCAGATGAGAAATGTTGTAAACTGTAGCTTCATCTAACAAAATAAGATTTTGATCTTGTGTGCCACCTCTAACACTAAAACCAGAGTTGCCCTCGCCGGCACTTACTATGCCGGGTAGCATGGTAACAGTTTTTAATATATCAACTTCGCCAAAAACCATAGGAACTCTTTTTATTGATTGCATATCGAGTTTCATAACATTTATTTGTTTGTTTTCGGTTTTTGATTCTTGTATTTGGGCACTTATTACAACCTCATCAATATCTTTTGATTTTTCATTAAGTTCTACATTTAAAGTAATGTTTTTTGATAAAGAAATTAATTTTTCAATTTCCGAATATCCAACATATCTAATTATCAAAGTAATATTTCCCTTTGGTACAGTTAATGAATAAAAACCATAGTTATTTGAACTTACACCGTTTGATGTGCCCTTTACTAAAACGGTTGCACCTGCTAAGTCTTCACCTGTTTTTTCATCGGTTATTCTTCCGCTTATTGTATATGATTGTGCTTTTAAAATATTAGCCCAAAAGGCAAAAAACACTAAAATTAAAATGGATTTTGGTTTCATGAGGTGCGAAATTATTGTATGAAAAAGTATAGCAAATTTTTACTTAGACAATTTTAGTATAAAATCAGATAAAATGATTTTTAGTATTGTAATCTAAATTTGATTTAAGCATTTTTTAATTTTATATACATGTTTTATTAGTTTTTATTTGCAAAGTAAAATTATGAAGTTTATAAAAAATTGGATACCTAATATTTTAACGCTTGCTAACCTTGCTTGTGGTATGATTGCGTGTTGGGTGGCGGCGTTTAATATTCCCGACTTTTTACAAAATCAAAATTCTATATCGAGTAAATGGCTTTTGGTTTCGCCTTCACTTTTTATTTTTGCTTCTTCTGTTTTTGATTTTTTAGATGGCTTTGCTGCAAGAATTCTAAAAATAAATACCGAGTTGGGAAAACAGTTGGATAGTCTTGCCGATGTAGTAAGTTTTGGTGTTGCTCCTTCATTTATAATCATTGCATATAGCTTTATGGGAGATTATTCGATATTTGGGTTGTTTATTGGGTTGTTTTCGGCAATTCGTTTAGCAAAATTCAATATTGATAGTCGCCAAACAGATTCGTTTTTGGGTTTACCAGTTCCAAGTTCGGGGCTAATAGTGGCATCGCTGCCTTTTGTTGAAAAAAACGGAATGCTTTCATTTATGATTAATCCCTGGTTTGTAACATTTCTAATTTTTATTTTGTGTATGCTGATGGTTTCAGAAATTCCGTTACTTGCATTAAAGTTTAAAAATTTTGCAATAAAAGAAAATCTATATCGGTGGATAGTTATTTTAATAGGTGCTGTTTCATTGATTTCATTTGGTTTTCAAGGTATTTCTATTGCAATTTTAGGTTATGTTTTAGTTTCGGTAATTGCTTTAAAATTTAAGATTGAATAGCAATTAAAAAATTAGCAAACTATAGAATAAAGTTAAGGAACAGGGTCGTGTCCATGTCCTCCCCATGGATTACAACTAAGTATTCTCTTCGCAGCTAAAAAACTACCTTTTAAAATTCCATATTTGTAAAGTGCCTCTTTTGCGTATTGTGAGCAAGTGGGAGTGTAGCGGCACGATGAAGGCAATAAAGGTGAAATAAATTTCTGATAAAACCAGATAAGTATAAGCAAGGGGTATGCAAGAATTTTAAGAAATTTTTTTATAAAATTCATTAAGCAAGATATTGTATTTTTTGTTTATTTCATCAAATTCACACAACTTGTGAGAGTTGTAACTCATACAAAAGATGTATTTGTTGCTATCTATTTTATTATAAAGTTCAGGTTTATACAGGCGATAACATTCCTTCATTAGTCGTTTTATACGGTTTCGGTCATGGGCTTTTTTTATTTTTTTTGATGATACAGAAAACAAAATTTTAGCTTTTGTTTTTTCTTCAAAATCATGTTTAATAAAAATAAAAGAGAGGGGAAATTTAGATATCATTTCACCCTCTCTTTTGAATATTTTTTCTATTAATTTGGTGCTGGATAGAATTTCGCCTTTAGATAATGAGTAAATACCTGCCATTGTATGGCTTTAGTTTCTACTATTAATATTTATGACGAGCTTCGTCAGAAACTGTAAGCTTTTTACGACCTTTTGCTCTGCGGGCTGCCAAAACTTTACGTCCGTTTTTGGTAGCCATACGGGTTCTGAAACCGTGTTTGTTTTTTCTTTTTCTGTTCGATGGTTGAAAAGTACGTTTCATCTGAAAATGTATTTTTTAAAAGGACTGCAAAATTAAAATAATTTTAATTAAATGCAAATTGTAATTTACGATATTAAATTATCCTGCTATCTGAGCGTATTCGTCAGATGAAAGTAGGTTTTTTATATCGTCGTTATTGTTCATTTTCACTTTTATCATCCAGCCGTTACCATAGGGGTCGGTGTTTACAAGTTGAGGATTGGTATCTAATTCGGGATTTTTTTCAATTATTTCACCTCCTACCGGTAAAAACAAGTCTGACACTGTTTTCACTGCTTCAACTGTGCCAAATACATCATGTGTGTTTAGAACCTCTCCAACGGTTTCAATTTCTACAAAAACAATGTCGCCAAGTTCTGATTGTGCAAATTCAGTAATACCAATGGTAGCTACATCTCCGTTTACTTTTATCCATTCATGTTCTTTTGTGTATTTTAATTCTTTTGGGAATTCCATATTTTCTGATAAAATTTTTGCAAATCTAATGTTTTTTTAATTTCTGTATTTATACTTCTTCACTTTCTTTTTTCTTAGTTTTTTTGTCCCATATAATTGAAAGAAGTGTTGAAAGGTTTTGTTTAAGTTCTTTGCGATTAATTATATAATCTAAAAAACCTTTTTCAACCAGAAACTCAGCTCTTTGAAACCCTTTGGGAAGGTCTTTACCTATTGTTTCTTTGATAACTCTGGGTCCGGCAAATCCTATTAAAGACTCGGGTTCGGCAATATTAAAATCGCCAAGCATGGCAAATGATGCAGTTACCCCACCGGTTGTAGGGTCAGTCATTAATGAAATAAATGGAATTTTACTTTGCGATAGCAAAGCAAGTTTGGCTGAAGTTTTAGCCATTTGCATTAGTGAATATGACGATTCCATCATTCTTGCCCCACCTGATTTTGAAATTATAAGTAGCGGAATATGGTGTTCTCTGGCATAGTCTATAGCTCTTGCTATTTTTTCACCAACTACACTTCCCATTGAGCCACCTATAAATTTAAAATCCATACAGGCGGTAACTAATTTTTTACCGTTCAATTTTCCAACAGCAACTCTTACTGCATCGTTAAGCCCGGTTTTTAATATAGCATCCTTTATTTTTTCGGGGTAAGGTTTTGAATCTACAAATTTTAATGGATCGGCAGATGTAATATTATCAAACATCAAAGTATATTTTTCATCATCGTAAATAATACGAAAATATCCTTCTGAACCAATTTTTTCGTGAAAATCGCAATGTGGACAAACCCAGCTATTTTTAATCAGGTCTTTTGCCAATACAGGTTTTTTGCATTTTGGGCACTGGTGCCAAAGACCATCAGGTGTTTCTTTTTTGTCTTGTGTTTTGGTTGCTATTCCTTCTTTAACTCTTTTAAACCAACTCATTTCTTATAGTTTTTTTAAAAAAAGTAAAATTATGCTATTGTTACCTCTTTTTCGAGATAAACATCTTGTATTGCATTTAATAAATTTATGCCTTCATTTATAGGTTTTTGAAAAGCTTTTCTTCCCGAAATAAGCCCACACCCACCTGCACGTTTGTTAATTACAGCCGTTGAAACTGCTTCTGATAGGTCACTTGCTCCTTTGCTTTCACCACCAGAGTTTATTAATCCTATTTTTCCCATATAGCAATTTGCTACCTGATAACGGCACAAATCTATTGGATGTTCGCTTGTTAGTTCGCTGTAAACTTTTGGATGTGTTTTGCTAAAGTTTATTGCTGTAAAACCACCATTATTTACCGGAAGTTTTTGTTTAATAATATCTGCTTGAATTGTTACCCCAAGATGATTTGCCTGTGCTGTAAGGTCAGAACTGGCATGGTAATCAACCCCATCTTTTTTAAATGAATTATTTCTGAGATAGCACCAAAGTACAGTAGCCATTCCTAACTGATGTGCTTGCTCAAATGCTTCTGCAACTTCAATAATTTGTTGATGACTTTCGTCTGACCCAAAATAAATTGTAGCACCAACAGCAACTGCTCCAAGGTTCCATGCTTCTTCTACTGACCCAAACATTATCTGATTGTATCTGTTTGGAAACGAAATAAATTCGTTATGATTTATTTTTACGATAAAAGGTATTTTATGAGCATATTTTCTCGAACATGCCGCAAGTACACCAAATGATGAAGCCACAGCATTACAACCGCCTTCGATAGCGAGTTTTACAATATTTTCAGGATCAAAATAATCGGGATTTGGTGCAAAAGATGCCCCTGCACTATGCTCTATTCCTTGATCTACTGGCAGTATTGAAACATATCCGGTTCCTCCCAATCTTCCATTGTTAAAGATCTGCGAAAGGCTACGCAATACTTGTGGATTTCTATTGCTATCGCCAAACGAATCAATGAAATAGTTTGAGTTTGGTTTGTGTAATCTGTCTTTTGAAATTGTTTTACATTCATGGTTCAATAGGTAATCGGCATTAGAACCAAGTAATTCTTTTATTTTTGATAAACTCATTTTTCAGTTTTAAATTGAAATAAGGGCTGCGAAGTTAAAAATAAATCTATAATAATACAAAACCCAATAACTTTTGTATTTTACAAGTTCAATTGTTATTAAAAATATCAAATGAAAATATTGGAATTTTAATATTTGGCTTTTATTTGCTCCGAAATAATTTTATAAATTTCTTTTATTGCGGTTTCATTTTGCAATATTTCAAGATGTGTATTTATTGTTAGTTCATCATGTCTTTTTGCAGGTCCTGTTTGGCTTTGCTCAGGTCCAAGTTCAAAGGCTTTTGAAACAGTTTCTTCAAGCAGTGGTTTGAGCCATTTAATTGGCATATCGGCTTTTTTCAGCAAATGTTCTGACTGGCTAAGAAGATGATTTGTAAAATTATTAGAAATTACTGCAGCAAGATGCAAAATTCTTCTTTTTTCTGAGCTAAGCTCTTCAACTTGATTAGAAAAGTCGTTAGCAAGATTTTTAATTTTATTATAGGCAAGATTGTTGCTTGCTTCAATAAATACAGGTATTGCGAAATAATTGAGTTTTCGGTTTTTTGTGAAACTTTGTAGAGGATAAAATATAGCAGCATCAGTTTTATAATTTGATATTGCTGAGAGTGAGATACTGCCGGCACAGTGTACAAAACAGGGGTTTGTAGTTATTGTTTTTTTTACAATTTCTTCGATAAAATTGTCGGGTACGGTAATAAAAACAAAATCGCTGTCTTCGGCAATATTTTCGGGGTTTATATCAAAAAATGCCGAATATTTTTTAGCAAGGTTTTTCCCGATATTTTCATTTCGGCTTATTATCTGATGAATTGTGTAACCAGCAAGGTCAAAAGCATTTGCCAAATGAAATGAAAGATTGCCTGCACCTATGAATGAAATTTTTGATTTCAATTAGATTTTCTATAGTCTTTACTTCTTTTTACAGCAGAAATTATAAAACCTGCTGTCATGATAATTACACCTCCCCATAATAGATTAATGTATGGAAACATTATTGCTTTGAGAATAATAAAATCTCTAACAGGGGCTCGTTCGGCTATATCAATATAAGCAGAAACGCTACCATTATCGGCTTTTACATAAAAAATAATTTTCATACCTGCTTCGTTTATTTGGTCTTCGATGGTATAAAAAGAATTTTTAGTTATAGCAAAAATTGGTTTTGCCGAATAAGTTTTACCCTGTGAAATAATTTTGAGATTAGCACCCCACATTTCGTTGTCAACCCTTGCAGTACTTAGTTTTACGTTTTTATCAATACTTTCAAAAATCACAATTCCATTTTCTGTCAAAACGGTATCACCGGGTTTCACTTTATGTTGTTTTGTTTCGCCCCAGGGCTGCGCATCTTGCTTTTCGCGGTCGGGCACACTGCTTACATACGAATAAATATCATGTGTAAGATATCTTTTTATATCGGGATTTGCCATTAGTTGCCCTTCGTTTATTCTTGCATTGGGTTCAAGTATAAATTCTTCGTTTTTTGTTAAAGATTTGTAAAGTATTTTGTAATAGGTATTTTGCCCTTTAATTGTATCTTTCAGGTAAGTAACTTTGTAAGGGTTCATTAAAATTGTATCTCCACGAGGCAAAAGTATATTTTCTCGCTTGGTTTTTTCGTCAGTTTCAGTTCCAAAATCTATTGTTCGGTTTATTGAAATTACTTGTTTTTTTTCACTCGAAACAAGAATGCCTATTAGCATAAAACCAAATCCTATATGGGCTACAGAGGCTCCTGATATTTTTAATTTGCCTTTTAATACCTCAACAAAATATGAAATATTTGATATTATTGTAAAAACTGATGCAAGTAAAAGAAATAAGTATTTTATGGTAAAAATTTTGAATACATACATTAAAACCGCTGATAATATTAATGAAAACACAAAATTTTTAAAAATATGAATTAGTGTTTTTGAAATATTAGTGTTTTTAAATTTAAAAAACTGCGAAATGGCAGAAAGCAAAGCAATAACAATAGCTACCGGAAGATGAAATTTGTTGTACGAAGCCATTGCATCTACAGGGGGTGCAAGTTTGGTAGAAAATAATTTATTTATTACAGGAAATGAAGTTACAAGTAGCACCTGAAAAGCAGAAAGTACAAGTGCAAGACTTCCCAAAAACAACCATAGACTACGGTTTTTAAAACTTTCTTCAGTTTTGCTTGATGGAAAAATTTTGTATAAACTTACAACAAACCACACTGTGATAAAAATTAAAAAAACAATATCTATCCATTTTATAATTTCTATTAATGTTTGATTTTTATTAATAAAAGCCAAAAGTATATTTAATGTAAAAACAACCCAGTAACTAAGATGTAAAAATATTTTTTGTTTTTTTGTTTTTACAATGGCAAAAAGAGGCAAAGCATAAAACAAGAAGATGAATACAAGTAATTGCCCGCTTAATCCAAGATCGGTAAATGAATGTACGCTTGAATCGCCAAGAATACCGCTACGGGTAAGAAATGTTGCATAAAGAATAAGTAAAAATGGAAGAATTGTAAATATGTAAGTTATTATAATGCTGGTTCCTGTATTTTTATACACAATCATAATATGCAATGCAGCAATAAGTATAAGCCAAGGAACAAGAGAGGCATTTTCAACAGGATCCCAAGCCCAATAACCGCCAAAAGACAAAGATTCATAAGCCCAGAAACCTCCCATAATTATTCCTGCACCAAGCAACATTGCCGATACTATTGTCCATGGTAGAGCAGGTTTTAGCCATTCTTTAAAATTTCCGGTCCATAACCCACTAACTGCAAATGCAAATGGAACAATACCGGAAGCAAAACCGAAAAACAAGAATGGAGGATGAATTACCATCCAATAATTTTGCAACAAAGGGTTTAAACCTCTGCCATCGGTAATGTTTGATAAATAATCAGCATTTTTGAAAACAGGTGCTGTATCTATCATTGCAACTCGCAATAGCTCAAATGGACTACTGCCAATTTTGTATAAATTGCCAATTTCAATACCGAGTAACATGCTTGATAGAACAGCCTGTGTAATACAAACTATTGCTAATACAGGGCTTTCCCAGTTTTTTATTTTAAAAATAAGTAAAAGACCAATTACAGCATTCCAAAACATCCATAACAGAAAACTACCTTCTTGCCCTTCCCAAAAGCATGAGAGCATATAGTACCATGGTAAAGATTTTGAACTGTGTTGCCAAGCGTATTTGTACTCAAAATAATGCCCATAAATAATTGAAAAAAGGCTAATAAAAATTCCTGAAACTGCTATTGAATGAATTATAAATCCAATACGTCCGTATTTTTTCCAAAAAACATCTTTCTCAACAGCCAGAAAATAAGAAATACCACTAAATATAGCTGAGCAAAAAGCAAGTGCTACGCAAAAATGTCCAATATTGCCAAGCAATAGATTTTCGCCTGTATATAAAATTTCTTTCATTTTGTATTTTCTTCGGCTTCATATTTCGAAGGACATTTCAGTAGAATTTTTTGTGCAATGAAATCTCCTTTAGGTTCTTTAAATTTTCCAATTACAACTACCTTGTCACTACGGTCAAAATCTGCAGGTTTTGGCTCGTTGTAAATTACCTTAACTTCGGTTCCTGTAGAGTCTTTCATATAAAATTCAAAATGGTTTGGGTTTACTTCGGGGTTGTATATCATAGGTTTTTCTCTGTTTAATGTTCCAACAACATGATATTCGTTTCCAATATTTTTTTTGGCAGTATTAAAATCAACATACATACTACTATCGTTATAAACACTTACAAATATTGCTATCGCAACTGCAATTACAATTAAAATTATAATATTTATGGTTTTCATTTATTGATAATTTTTTATTATCTAATCTTTCTTATTATTTTCTTTCAATTCTTTTTCGGTTTTAGTTAAGCGGCGGTCAATACTTATTAAAAATATTATTATACCTGTAAAAATAATAAGTATTACAGCAACTACAACATAAATTTTGCCGTTGGTGTAAAAAGGGTTTTGGGTTGTTTGTGCAAATAAATTTTTGGTTAAGAAACTTAAAAGTAATATTAAAAATAATTTAATTTTCATCTGAATATTTGTTTGATTTTAAAAATTCAATTCTTATCAAAATTGTTGTAATCCACCACGAAATTGCTATCCATCCCAAAACAGCAGGGTAAAATGTAATTCTTAAATTGTTGTTTAGCGGATATTTGTTAAAACCAACAGTATCACCACTGCCCGGGTGCATTGAATTACTTGCAAGTTTTGGAAGTATAAGAGTAAAAACAACAAAAAGCGGAAATGCAAATATGCTGTAAACTGATGATAACCGAGCTTTTTTTGAAGGTTCTTCAACAGATGAACGCAGAATTAGGTAGGCAAAATATATTAGTTCACCAATTGCAGCTCCGTTTAGCTTATAATCTGTAGTCCACCATGTACCCCAACTGAATTTAGCCCAAAATGAACCTGTGGCAAGACCCATTAAGCCAAAGAAAACAGCAACTACGGCACTTTTCGATGCTATTATATCGTATTTTTCATTAAAAGTTTTAAGGTATAATATACTCGAAGCTACTGAAATAGTTAACAACGAAATCATCGCAAACCACATAGGCACATGATAATTGAGGTTTCTTACCGTCTCGTCTAAAAACAAAAGATTATTGGGGTTGACAAATAAAAGCCCTCCAATTAATGAATAAAGAACCAAAACAACCCCTGTATATTTCCACCAGTTAGAGTAAATCAATGAATATTTTTTTTGCAAAATTACTTCAAATTTTAATTATAACTTTATAGCGTTTTAAACTATTTTATAAAAAAAAGGCACAATGCATAAAGCACTGTGCCCAAATTATGAAAAACCTAAAAACCCTTTTAGTGCGACGCTAAATAACTTGCTACTCCTTCGGCATTTCCTTTAAAGGAATCTTTACCTTCTTTCCAATCTGCAGGGCAAACTTCACCAAATTCTTCATTAAACTGCAGTGCTGTCAACATTCTCAATGCCTCGTCAATGCTACGTCCAAGCGGCAAATCGTTAACAATGCAATGTTTTACGATTCCCTTCTTGTCAATCAAAAAAAGCCCACGGTAAGCAACGGCATTTGCACCGTTATTACCTACCCATATTTGATTGCCGTTTTCATCAACGTCATAGTGTCCGGCAAGTACTTCATAATTTAAAGATATTGTTTTATTAATATCGGCAACTAATGGATATTCTACTCCTTCTATTCCTCCCTTGTTCAATGGGGTATTTACCCATGCCCAATGGCTGAATTTAGAATCAACCGAACACCCAACTACTGCACAATTTTTATTTTCAAAATCTTTAATTCTTCTTTGAAATGCTATAAGTTCGGTTGGGCAAACAAATGTGAAATCAAGTGGGTAAAAGAAAAAAATCACATGTTGTTTTCCCAAATATTGCTCTAATGAAAAATTTTCAACAAATTGCCCTTTTACTAGTGCATCTGCTTTAAATACCGGAGCTTTTTTTCCTATTAACATTTTGTTTTTATGACTTACAATATTAGAACAAATTATTAATATAAATGTTTTAAAAATTTATTTTTTTTTATAAAAAAAATCAAAACACTTTTGGGGTTTTATTTTTGTTTAATAAAATATGTATGCAAAATTGCGTGATACTCTTAATTTGATTTCAAAGTTAACTTTTACTAAATTAACTAATTTTTTCGGCTTATTTTTTACATTTTATGTATCGAGATTATTTCGAAAAAATTTAATTTGTGGTATGCCCATTAGTGCAAGTATTGAGCCTACTACATCATGCAATTTGCAATGTTCGGAGTGCCCAAGCGGACAACGTAATTTTAATAGAGCAACCGGTATGCTGAACTTTGAAAACTTTAAGATTTATTTTGACGGATTAAAAAGGGAACTGATTTATTTAAACATCTATTTTCAGGGCGAACCATTGCTAAACAAAGAATTTTGCAAAATGGTAAAATATGCAGGTGATTCAGGTATTTATACTTCTACAAGTACCAATGCACATTTTTTGAATACCAAAGTTTCTGAACAAATTGTAAATAGCGGACTTGACAGGTTAATAATTTCTATTGATGGAGCTACAGCACAAAGTTATTCTATATATCGCAAAGGCGGAACATTTGAAAAAGTAATTGAAGGAACAAAAAATATTTTGAATGCACGAAACAAATTAAATAGCCTAAAACCTTATATTATATGGCAGTTTATAATTTTTAAGCACAATGAACACGAAATAGATTTAATTAAAAAAATGGCTAATGAATATCAAGTTGATAAACTAAAATTTAAAACAGCACAAATCTATAACCTGAGCAACGAAAATGAAGCTTTGCTGCCCGAAAATTCAAAATACTCAAGATATGAAAAAAATGAGGGTTTTAAAATTAAAAACCGCTTGATGAATCATTGTTGGCGTATGTGGCAAGGGTGTGTAATTACTTGGAACGGATACGTTGTACCATGCTGTTTTGATAAGGATGCTGAATATAAATTTGGTAAAATTGAAAATAGTAATTTTACTGAAATTTGGAAAAATGATAAGTATAAAAAATTTAGAAAGGAAATTTTGAAGTCGAGAAAAAATATAGATATATGCCGAAATTGCAGCGAGGGTAGCAAAATTTGGATATAATATTTTGTAGAGTTAAGTATTGATAATTGTTTACAGTTTTTTGGGAAAACCTGTTTAGTACAAGGCACAAATGTTAAAATAGAAGCACAACACGCATTTTTAGCTAAACTGATGTAATAATCAGTTTTTTATTTTATTTCTATTGTTAGTTCTTCAATATTTGTTACGTTGTCAGAAGTTACAGTTGTTGTCTGAACGCTGTAAACAACCCAACCTGTTCCGTGTATTCTAGAAGCGGTTAAGATTTCGTTTTTTAAGTCTTTCAAATCTTCACGTTTTGGCGGTGTAATTTTCAAAGTGTTTGCCAATTTTGTCAAATAGTCAAATGTAGCATTCGTTAATTGTTCTTTATTTACATTTTGTGTTGCTCGCATTATAAAATTATTTTCAGTTTCATTTATTTCGTCAAGATAAATTGTAAAGTCAGAATCAAAAGGCTCTGTTCCATATATGTTTGGAACTTTTATTTGACCTTCTATAACTTCACCAAGTTTATATTTGGCCCCGTGAAATGTATGAAATTGTTGTATGTCTTTGATACCGGCTGATTCAATAGCTTCTTTGCTCGAATATGTCGCTGTTATTTGTTTTAGTAATTTTTCCATTTCTGGAATTGCAGAAAATTCTTTGCTTATCGAGTTTGTCGCTTTTTGAATATAGTCTTTAATTTCATTCCAATTTACTACTTCCATAAATGCTCCAAGTTCGTCGGTTTTGAAAATAACTTTCATATCCGTAGTGATATTCAAAAGTTTTTGAATTGTCGGGTTTGTGCTATTTGTTTTTATGTTCTTATACAACCATTGAATTGTGTAAGATTTGTCCGCTTGGTTTAAAACTGTTATTTCTACATCATAAGTTGTTATTTCATTTGAAGTCGTATCGGTCCCCTTTAGTTTAATTTTTTTTGTTGTAACTGTGTAGTTCTGCTTTTCGCCTTTTTCCCAGTATGAAACAACTTGTGCCGTTGAGTCAGCCATATTGATTTGACCAAAAGTAGTAAATACTGTAGAAATGAATAATATTGTTAGAATTTTTTTTGTCATATTTTTTGTTTTCGTTTAAAATAACTTATATCTTCAACCTATCTATAAACCGCTATTGTTTGGCAATTATAGATAAAATGAATCAAAAAATTTAATTATTATTGCCAAACAATGGAAGTTTCAGAGCATTTGGAAATTTGCCATTGCAGACAATTTTAGGGCGATAGGCTAATAAAAATGATTTTTTGGTTTAAAAAAGAAAATTATTCGGAGTATAGGGGCATACTTTTTAAAGCTTTTCCAAAGATATTGAAAAGTGATGTTGAAGCAGTATTGAATATTTTGCCGTTTGATATTAATAATGTTAAGCTAACAGGTGGGCAATATCAAATGGTTGACAATTTAATTCATTCAACTACTCTGACTATTCAATTAGACCATGAATTGCTGACCATTCCTTATAGAATTTATTTTAATGAGCCAGATAGCGAAAAAGAAAGCAAACTAACCGACAAACAACAAATTATATTAAACTGCATATACTTACGACATCATAACGGCTATTTAAGACAAAAGAGATTAAATAAACTCGTTGACAAGAATGAATATTGGCTAATACCTTTTACAATTCAGTTTTTAGGAGAATATGTAAACGAAATCTTGCAAGTATTAGACAAACATGTAAATGATAAGACAATCGACAACTATGTGCGATTTGTGAATGAAAATTTAGAATATTGGCAACAGACAGAGAGTAGAATGATAAGCTATTGGAACGAGTATTACAGAAAATTATACCCCAAATTAAAAGACTACATAGGATGGCAAATAGCTGACAGAATAAACAAACATAAACATAACGGCACTTGGCACAAAAAGGGGAAGACATAGGTAAAATGAATATTATAACATTAAATAAACTTTTTACTGTATAATCATGAAGTTTATAGATTTCTAAAGTCCAGCATTTGGCAATATCCAAACTGTCAAACAACCTAATACTCGTGATTTAACTTTTTAAAACTCAAAATAAAATTTTGGATAAAATGTTGGCTTCTTTGTATATAATTTTTACAAAATCAAAGGTTTTAATAATTTTTCTGCTTCTTTGTGGGTGATGCCTTTTCTCAAAGCATAATCTTCAACTTGGTCTTTGTCTATTTTTCCTACAGAAAAATATTTACTTTGAGGCGATGCAAAATAATATCCGCAAACTGATGCTGCAGGGTACATTGCAAAACTCTCTGTCAAGGATATACCTGTATTTTCTTCAACATTTAACAGTTTAAATATTTTAATTTTTTCAGAGTGTTCGGGGCATGCAGGATATCCGGGTGCAGGTCTTATGCCTGTGTATTTTTCATAGATTAGTTCGTCATTGGTAAACTGTTCGTTCGGGCTGTAGCCCCAAATTTGTGTTCTTACAATTTTATGTATGTATTCGGCAAGGGCTTCGGCTAAACGGTCGGCAACTGATTTGAATAAAATGCTATTGTAATGGTCATGGTTTTTTTCATAATCTTCAACTACTTTATTCACCCCAATGCCTGTAGTAAGTGCAAAAAAACCTATATAATCATCATTTTCATTAATAAAATCGGCAAGTGAAATATTAGGAACACCATCAGCCATTTTGCGTTGTTGTCTTAAAAAACAAAAGGTTTGTAATGGTTTATCTCTTTTTGAATTTTCAAAAATCATAACATCATCACCTCTTTTTTGGGCATCAAAAATTCCTATAACAGCATTGGCTTCTATAATTTTTTCATTTATTATTTTATCAATTAGCAAATTGGCATCATCATAAAGTTTTCGGGCTTCTGTGCCTTTTGTTTTATCATCAAATATTTGGGGAAATTTGCCTTTTAGCTGCCATGTATGAAAAAAGGGATCCCAATCTATAAAGTTACGCAAAATGCTAAAATCAATGCTTTTAAACACTTTTGTTCCTGTAAATAAGGGTTTAAAAACTTTGTTTTCTGCTTTATAGCTATTGTTTTTTGCTTGTATTAAACTCAACAATTCTTTATTGCTTTTCTTTTTAGTATGGTTTTTTCTTAGTTCTTCATATTCTTTATTAATTTTATTCAAATATTCTGTTTTGCTATTTTTATTTAAAATATTTTTTACAATCTGAACGCTTTTGCTTGCATCAACTACATGTACAACTCCATTTTCGTAAGCAGGTGCTATTTTTACTGCGGTATGTAATCGCGAAGTAGTTGCACCCCCAATCAGCAAAGGAGTTTTCATTCCGCTACTTTGCATTTCTTCGGCAACATGAACCATCTCTTCGAGGCTTGGTGTAATAAGTCCGCTCAATCCTATCAAATCTGCTTTAATTTCATTTGCTTTACTTATAATGGTATCAGAATGTACCATAACTCCAAGGTCGTAAATCTCGTAATTGTTGCATGCAAGTACCACACCTACAATATTTTTACCAATATCATGAACATCGCCTTTTACTGTTGCAAGCAAAATTTTAATCTTTTCATTATTTTCTGATGTTTTAAATTTTTCTTTTTCTTGTAAAATGAATGGTTCGAGGTATGCCACTGCTTTTTTCATAACTCTGGCACTTTTTACTACCTGTGGCAAAAACATTTTGCCGCTGCCAAATAGGTCGCCTACTATGTTCATACCATCCATTAGCGTGCCCTCTATAATTTTTATAGGGCTATTTACTTCTAAAAGAAGTTCTTCAATATCATCATCAACAAATTCGCTAATACCATTTACAAGCGAGTGTTTCACTCTTTCTTCTATTTTAAGTTTTCTCCATTCAAGTTCATCTTTAATTTTTACACCACCGGATTTTACCGAATTGGCAAATTCAATAAGCCTGTCGGTTGCATCGCTTCTTCTGTTAAACAAAACATCTTCTATTCTTTCTAAAAGTTCGGGGTTTATTTCATCATAAACTGATATCATTCCTGCATTTACAATACCCATATCCATGCCTGCTTTTATTGCGTGATACAAAAAAATTGAATGCATGGCTTCTCTTACAGTATCATTTCCCCTGAAAGAAAACGAAATATTACTTACTCCACCACTTACTTTAGCGTGTTTTAAATTTTCTTTTATCCATTTTACTGAGTTTATATAATCAAGTGCATAATTATTATGTTCTTCTAGCCCGGTTGCTACTGTAAGTATATTGGGGTCAAAAATTATATCAGATGGTTTAAATTTCACTCTTTGAGTTAAAATATCATAACTGCGTTTGCAAATTTCTATTCTTCTGATGTAAGAATCTGCTTGTCCTTTTTCGTCAAAAGCCATAACTACAACGGCGGCACCATACATTTTTACAAGTTTTGCTTGTTTTACAAATTCTTCTTCACCGTTTTTAAGACTAATTGAATTTACAACACCTTTGCCTTGTAAACATTGCAAGCCGGCTTCTATAATCTCCCATTTTGACGAGTCTATCATTACAGGAACTTTGCAAATATCAGGTTCAGAAGCTATAAGATTTAAAAAATGAACCATAGTAGCTACGCCGTCAAGCATAGCTTCATCCATATTCACATCAATTATCTGGGCACCATTTTCTACTTGTTGGCGTGCAATAGAAACAGCTTCTTCAAATTTACCCTGAAGAATTAGTCTTGCAAAATGCTTTGATCCTGTAACATTAGTCCGTTCGCCAATATTTATAAAATTCATTCCCTCCCAAACCTTCAAGGGTTCAAGGCCGCTTAATTCGAGTACGTTTTTTTCTTTCAATTTTTTTCTTATTTATAATTTTTCAATTTATGAATATCTCTGTTTCAATTTTATCGAGCAAATCGAGTATAACCTCTAATTCTACTGCGGTAACGAGTTTGTTTTTTATTTCTTTGAAATGAGGTAAGCCTTTAAAATAATTTGAATAATGTTTTCGCATTTCCAATATTCCAACAACATTATTTTTCCATAAGATGTTTTGTAGCAGATGTGTTTTGCAGGCTTTTACTCTTTCACTAATATCAGGATAAGGAAGTTTTTTGCCATATTTAATAAAATATTTAATTTCGTTAAATATCCATGGATTGCCAATTGCAGCCCTTCCAATCATTATTCCATCAACATTATACCTATTTTTATATTCAAGGGCTTTTTCGGGAGTATCTATATCACCATTACCAAAAATAGGAATTTTTATTCTTTGGTTGTTTTTCACCTTTGCAATAAGCGACCAATCTGCACTGCCTTTATACAATTGAACTCTTGTTCTTCCATGAATACATAATGCCTTTATACCAATATCTTGTAAGCGTTCGGCAACTTCCTCAATGTTTTTGCTTGTTTCATCCCAGCCTAACCTAGTTTTAACAGTTACAGGTAAATGTGTACTGTCAACCACTGCTTTTGTCATTTCTACCATTTTTGGAACATCTTTGAGCAATGCAGCTCCTGCTCCTTTACATGCCACTGCTTTTACAGGGCAGCCATAATTTATATCAATCAAATCGGGGTTTGCTGTGGTTGCAACAATAGCAGCTTCTTTCATAGATTGAACATTACTGCCAAAAAGTTGAATTCCAACAGGGCGTTCATTTTCAAAAATATCGAGTTTTTTTACACTTTTTACAGCATTTCTTATCAACCCCTCTGACGAAATAAATTCGCTGAAAACCAAATCTGCTCCGTTTGCTTTGCAAACAGCCCTAAATGGCGGACCGCTAACATCTTCCATCGGGGCTAGCAATAACGGGAATTCGCCAACTTGTATTTCGCCTATTTTTACCAAATTATTTTTTTAAAAAACAGTTTCAAAGGTAATATTTAGTAAAATATTAAATGTTTTTAAAATTTTACCCATGATGTATTATTTACAAAAACAAAAAGAAATTTATTTCGTTTCAAAATAATGAAATACAGTTTGTAATATATTTTACTTATTTTAATAATTTCAAATAAATTATTTTTGCTGCAAAATGATTAATTCAGGTGCCATCAACGAATCAATATCTAAAGACAAGTTTAAGCAGCAAGTTTTAAGCGATTACCGTTTAGCTTATGAAAGTCGCCAGGCAAGCCTTTTGGGAAGAAAAGAAGTTTTGACCGGAAAAGCAAAATTCGGAATTTTTGGCGATGGAAAAGAAATTCCACAAATAGTATTGGCAAAGTTTTTTGAAAAGGGAGATTTTCGCTCGGGCTACTACCGCGACCAAACTTTTATGTTTGCCACAGGCATGAGAACCATTAAAGAGTTTTTTGCCCAACTTTATGCCAATACCGAACCCAATGCCGATCCATCTTCGGGCGGAAGGAGTATGAACAGTCATTTTGCAACACGTTTGCTCGATGAAAACGGCAATTGGCTTACACAAACCGAAAATTTCAATTCCACATCAGATATTTCTCCTACTGCTTCGCAAATGCCACGATTATTAGGGCTTGCTTATGCATCAAAGCTTTACCGACAAAATGAAAAACTTCATAATTTAAAAGATTTTTCTATTAGTGGAAACGAAATAGCATTCGGTACAATAGGCGATGCAAGCACTTCTGAAGGAATGTTTTGGGAAGTGATAAATGCAGGAGGGGTACTTCAGGTTCCTTTGCTTATAAGCATTTGGGACGACCAATACGGAATTTCTGTACCTGCAAAATATCAAACAACCAAAGAAAACCTGAGTGCAATTTTAGAAGGTTTTAAAACAGATGAAAATGGGAAAGGGTATCATCTATACAGAGTGAAAGGGTGGGATTATCCATCACTTATCAAAACCTACAAACAAGCTGTTGAAGAATGTAGAAAAGACCACATTCCTTGTATTGTACATGTTGTTGAACTCACACAACCGCAGGGACACTCAACCTCCGGTTCTCACGAGCGTTACAAATCAAAAGAGAGGCTTGATTGGGAAAAAGAATTTGATTGCATTTTGCAAATGCGAAATTGGATAGAAAAAACAGGTTTAGCAGATGCAAATGAAATTGATGATATCGAAAAAAGTGCAATAGAAGTTGTAAAAAATATACAAGCTACAGCTTGGACAGAATATCTTCAACCTATAAAAAATGAAAGAGATGAAACAATTGCTGTTTTAAATAAAATAGCAACAGAATCAACTAAAAATACGGAAATCACCAATATTGCAAACAAACTTTCAAGTATTGATATTCCTGAAAGAAGAGATATTTATAGTGCAATTTTTGAAACACTGCAAATTACAATAACTGAAAAAAACGAGAAACGAAATGAGCTTTTGAATCTTTATAAAAACTTTGAAAAAGCAAATTTTTCAAAATACAATTCAAATTTATACAGTTCTAGCCACAATTCGCTATTAAAAGTAGATGAAATAAAACCCATATATAGCGAAAATTCAAAAACTATGGATGGGTATAAAATTTTACAAACTTTTTTTGATAAAGCATTTGAACGCGATAATCGTATAATAGCTTTTGGTGAAGACGTAGGTAATATTGGAGATGTTAATCAAGGTTTTGCCGGATTACAAGTAAAATATGGCGAAAACAGAATATCAGACACAGCAATACGTGAACTTAGTATTGTAGGACAAGCAATAGGATTGGCTTTGCGTGGTTTACGCCCTATTGCAGAAATTCAATATCTCGATTATTTTTTATATGCCATACAAATTGTAAGCGATGATTTGGCAACTTTACATTATAGAACAGCAGCAGGTCAAAAAGCTCCTGTAATAATTAGAACAAGGGGTCACAGACTTGAAGGTATATGGCACAGCGGTTCGCCAATGGGCATGATTCTTAATGCTATCAGAGGGGTACACGTTTTGGTTCCACGCAATATGACTCAGGCTGTTGGGTTTTACAACGCCTTGTTAAAATGCGATGAACCTGCATTGCTAATTGAGCCATTAAATGGTTACAGAATAAAAGAAAAACTACCAGATAATTTTGGTGAATTTACATTAAAGCCAGGCACTCCCGAAATATTAATTAACGGAAACGATATTACGCTTGTTACTTATGGCAGTTGTTGCAGAATTGCTTCTGAGGCATGTAAAAAATTAGAAAAATCGGGCATTTCGGTTGAACTGATAGATATTCAAAGTTTATTGCCTTTTGATATTAACAATACAATTGTTGAATCGGTTAAAAAAACCAATAAATTAGCAATACTTGACGAAGATGTTCCCGGAGGAGCCTCTGCTTTTATATTACAACAAATCTTAGAAAAACAACATGGTTTTAACTATCTTGATGCCGAACCTTTAACAATCTCCGCACAAGAACATCGTCCGGCTTATGGTTCTGACGGTGATTATTTTTCAAAACCCAATGTTGAAACAGTTTTTGAAAAAATTTACGATTTAATGCACAATTACAATCCTTCAGTATATCCATCATTGTTCTAAAACCAAATTAAAAAAGCAAACTATTTATAAATCAATATAAAACAAAGCAGCCCGATAATATCTAAATTTCGGGCTGTTTTGATATTTAAAATATTATAGTTTTTATTTTTTCTTTTTTCCAAAATCTACTGCAATAGCTGAAGCAATAAAGATTGAAGAGTATGTACCCACAATAATTCCTATCAAAAGAGCAAATGTAAACCCTTTCAAGCCTTCGCCACCAAATAAGAAAAGCATTAACAATGTAATAATAGTACAAAGTGCAGTTACTATAGTTCGGCTTAGAGTTTGGTTAACCGCACCATTGATTACTTCTTCCTGCTCATCGTATTTGTTAAAACCTAAAAATTCTCTGATACGGTCAAACACTACCACAGTGTCGTTTATAGAATAACCCAAAACTGTGAGCAATGCCCCGATAAATGCTTGATCTACATCCATTGGAAATGGCATAATTCCCCATAATAACGAGAAAATTGCAAGTATAATCAAAACGTCATGCAATAATGAAATTGCACCACCCATACCAAATTCAAGTTTTTTAAATCTTATAACTATGTAAAGAAAAATACCAATTACAGCAAGTATTACAGCCATAAACGACCCTTTTCTTACATCAGCAGCTATTGTAGGACCAATTTTGCTCGTTGACAAAATATCAGATTTTTTAATATTAAATTCTTTTAAACCTTCTAAAACCGTTGCTTCCACTTTTTCAGAAATATCGTGGCTTTGGTCATCAATTTTATAAGCAGTAGTTATTCTAAATCTGTTATTAGTTCCATAGGTTTTTACCTCTACGTTTTCTTTTATTACTTTACCCAAAGCTATTTTAATTTCATCACCTGTAACTTTATTGTCTTTAAACTGAACTGTAAATGTCCAACCTCCTTTAAAATCAACCCCTGTGCTAAAACCTTTGTAAAACATACTTCCAATTCCCAAAAGAATAAACAAACCCGAGCTAATATAAAACAATTTGCGTTTTGACATAAAGTTATAAATTTTATGATTTTGAAAACCTTTAAATAGATTTGTTGTAAATGTACAAACATGACCGCGTTTCATATCCCATTCATTAATTAATCGCGAAAGCAATACACCTGTGTAAAGCGAAGTGAAAATACCAATTATAAGTACCACAGCAAAACCTTTTACAGGACCTGAGCCATAATACGCCATTATAATAGCTGCAATAAGTTGTGTAACGTGAGAGTCTAAGATTGCCGAAAAAGCGTGTTTATATCCAATAGTCACAGCGTTTGCATAACTTTTACCTAATGATAGTTCTTCTTTTATACGTTCATTAATCAACACATTACAATCCAAAGCCATACCCATTGTTAAAACTAAACCTGCCAAACCTGGCAAAGTTAAAGCAGCGTTAAACCCGGCCATAATTGCAATAAGGAAAAATAAATTAATCAAAAGAGCAATTACACCATACCAAGCACCACGTCCGTAGTATGCAAAAACAAATACAACAACAGCTACAAATCCTAAAAACAATGAGAAAATACCGGCTTTGCGAGCAGATTCACCAAGTGTAGGACCAACAATACTTTCTTCAACTATACGGGTAGGGGCAGGTAATTTTCCTGCTTTAAGTATGTTTGCAAGGTCATCAGCTTCACGGTCGTCAAAACCACCCGAAATTTCTGACATACCATTTGCAATTTCTGACCTCACAGTAGGAGCTGAATAAATCTTATCATCAAGCATAATTGCAACAGCATCTACTGTTGGTGCAGCTTGAGCGGTAATTCTTCTCCAATCGTTTGCACCTTCGGGGCTCATAGTCATCGAAACAGCAATTTCACCACCTGGATTTACAGTTTTTCTTGCACTTGTTACAACATCACCCGGTAATGCAGGTAGTCCGTCTCTACCGGCTTTTATACCATATAACATATAAAAAGCACGGTTTTTGTCAGTTGATTTAAAACTCCATCTCAACATAAAATTTGGAGGTAAAACAGCCTTAACCTCAGGTAAATTGAAATACTCATCTAATTTAGCCATTTCCTTTGTTGGCACATATCCTATACCTGCACCATCAGCCCATCTTTGTTGTTTTGACTGTGGGTCTTCCATTGTGTTTGGAATAATAAGTGATAAAATTGGATTTTCTTTTTTTAACTGTTCAGGACTTTTGTTTTTAGAAGTATCAGTTTTTGAACCTGTTTGAGTTAATGTGCCTTGTTTTTTTGAAGTGTCTGTTTTTGAACTGTCTTTGCTTACTCCCGTAAGTGTTATTGCTTTTGAAGTATCTTTTTTATCACCATTATTTAACATTTCTTCGGCAGCAAGTTTGTTTTTTACTATTTCGTTTGCTGACTCTAAAAACTTCCATGATTCGTAATTGTGGTAAGTGTTCCAAAATTCAAGTTTAGCCGAACTTTGTAGTATGTTTCTAACACGCTTTGGGTCGTCAACACCCGGCAATTCAACAAGAATTCTACCATTTCCAAGTTCCTGAACATTGGGCTGAACAACACCAAACTGGTCTATCCTTTGGTTTATAATCTGATATGCCCTTGATACCGATTGTTTGGCTTGCTTACTAAGCCAGTCATACACTTTTTGGTTAGATGCATCGTAGGGTAATTCATCTTTTAAGTCTTTGTTTGTAAATATTGGAGCTAATTTTTCGTTTGGTGCAAGTTTTTCCCATTCTGCTTTAAATAGATCAATAAAATTAGTTTGTCCTGTAAATTTTTTATTTGCATTTTCAAGAGCATCAAGAAATTTCTGATTTTTGCTGTTGTTTGACAAACCTTTTACAATATCTGCAACAGATACTTCCATGGTTACGTTCATACCGCCTTTGAGGTCAAGTCCTAATCCTATTTCCTTTTCTTTACATTCCATATAGGTATATTTAATAATACCCAACATGTTGTAAACCGTTTGTGGACCCATAGAATCCAAGTAGTAGGCTGCGGTTTTACCTGTTTTTTTTGCCCATTCTTCAGCTTTTTTTTCTACACTCTTTGTTTTCCATGTAAACGATAGTTGGTAAATACACGCCAAAGCAAGTAATATAGTAAAAACCTGTATAAATCCTTTATTTTTCATATTAAATCTAAATTTTTCTTCTTTTTTTAAAAGAGGGCAAAAGTAGATATTTTAAATTTTATATTCAAGGAATGTTTTCAGATGATTTTTTAAAAAAATATCAGGATTTTTCTATTACTTCAATTTGATTTCTTTAAAAATAATTTTCATACCAGGATTGTGTTTTTTTATTTTGGTATAGCAGTCTTGTGGGCACATTCCCCTGCTTCCTCCATATTTTTTATATATTTTTAATGTTAAAATATTGGTTAGCGAATCATATTCTGTTGTAATTTTATAACTACCATTGCAATCTGTCCAAATACTGTTATATATTAAAAACTCTTCATCAAAATTTATTTTTTCTGAATATTTAAAACCAATTTTATCTGCAAATTCATTTAAAGTTAATAAATCTTCAATAATTGTGTAATCAATGTATTTTCCACTATCAATTTTCACTTCATAATGTTGGCTAAACCCTTCTATTGAAAACAATATGAATAATAAAAGCAATAAACCTCGATACATTGAAAATAATATACACGATTTGTATTCAAAGTAAACAAACCAATCAAATTGCCAAACAAATTTATAATTAATGAGGTTTATATTTAATAATTTTGCAACTTATTTAAAATATGGCAGAAGTAATAAAATTGCCCAAAATGAGCGATACAATGGAAGAGGGTGTTATTGTGAAATGGATTGTAAAAACGGGTGATACAGTAAAACCAGGCGATATATTAGCCGAAGTAGAAACGGATAAAGCAACGATGGAACTCGAAAACTTTGCTAAGGGTACTGTTTTGCTTCTAAAAGCCGAAGAAGGTGTAACAATTCCAGTTAACGAACCAATAGCTGTGGTAGGCAACCCCGGCGAAGATATTTCTAATATATTTTCTGAAAAAAGTAATTTGGCATTGCTGAACACAAAAGAAAATGCAAGTACTGTAAAAATAAAATCAACCGAGCCAGAACAAAAAGATTTTTTTTTAGAAAATGATGAAAAACAAAGGCTAAAAATTAGCCCTTTAGCTCGCAAAATAGCTGTAGAACGTGGAATTGAAATTTCAAAAATTGAAGGTAGCGGCGATAATGGAAGAATTATAAAACGAGACCTTGAATTGATAAATTCTAATTCACCAAAAACAATTTCAAAACCTTCGGAAAATAAATGGAATGAAAGTTTTAAGGATGTTCCGGTTTCGCAAATGCGAAAAACTATTGCTGCACGTCTTGCTGAAAGCAAATTTTCTTCACCACATTTTTATCTAACAATGGAGATTAATATGGATAAAGTATATGATGCACGTGATAAAATAAACAAATTTGCTGAAACAAAAATTTCATTCAATGATTTTGTAGTAAAAGCTTGTGCTATTGCATTGCAAAAGCATCCCACAATAAACTCGTCGTGGCTTGGCAATAAAATACGATACAATAATCATATTCATCTCGGCATAGCTGTTTCGGTTGACGAGGGTTTGCTTGTGCCCGTTGTGCGATTTGCAAATCATAAATCAATTAGCGATTTGAGTATTGAAATAAAAGATCTCAGTTTAAAAGCCAAAAACAAAAAATTACAACCTGCCGATTGGCAAGGTAATACTTTTACAATTAGCAGCTTGGGTATGTTTGGAATTGAAGAATTCACAGCAATTATAAACCCACCCGATTCTTGTATTCTTGCTGTTGGAGCTATAAAAGATACTGTAGGTATAATAAACGGTGAAATAAAACCTGTTAAAACCATGAAAGTTACCCTTAGTTGTGACCATCGTGTTGTAGATGGAGTATCAGGAGCTAAATTTTTAAACACTTTAAAAGAAATTTTGGAAGAACCTGTAATATTAATTGCTTAAATAATGTACAAAATAAATCCTTCTGAACTGCCAATTTCTAAATTGCAGCAATATCTGCAAGGTGCTGTTGCCCCCAGACCCATTGCCCTTGCAAGTACTATTAATGCAAACGGAAAAAGAAATTTGGCACCTTTCAGTTTTTACAATATTTTTAGTTCCAATCCGCCTGTTTTGGTTTTTTCGCCTGCCCGAAGCGGACGCACTGCCAAACAAAAACATACATTTAACAATATTAAAGAAACATCAGAAGTAGTAATAAATGCTGTAAACTACGAAATGTTGCATCAAATGAATCTTGCCAGCAGCGAATTTGAAGATGATATTGATGAATTTGAAAAATCAGGATTCACTCCAGTTAAATCTGAATTAGTAAAGCCATTTAGGGTTAAAGAAAGTCCTGTTCAATTTGAATGTGAAGTAAAACAAATAATAGAACTTGGTACTAATGGCGGAGCAGGTAATTTAATTATTTGTGAAATTAAATTAATTCATATTTCAGAAAATATTTTGAATGAAAATAATGAAATAGACCAAAATAAAGTTGATTTTATTGCTCGTATGGGTGGCAACTGGTATTGTCGTACTAATTCAAATTCTATGTTTGAAGTAAAAAAGCCTCTTGCATCAATAGGTATTGGAGTAGATTCATTACCCGATAGTATTAAATTCAGCAAAATTTTAACCGGTAATCAACTTGGATTACTTGCAAGTATTGACAAATTGCCCGCTAAAGAAGAAATTGAAGATGTAAAAAAACTTTATGAAAACTTCAGTGAAAAAGAAAAATTAGCAACTTTGCTGCTTGAAAAAGGTGAAATTAAAAATGCTTTGTGTGTTTTAATGTAATTATACTTTAAAGAAAAAATCAGAAATTATCTGAAAGCAATTTACCAGTCGTCTTCATCAACAAATATTGGACCTTTGCAGAATTTCTTTAAATCTTTAATCATTTTATTTATTTTTTTATCTGCAGCCATCAAAATCATATCATTTCCTTTAGGGTTTATATTTGACTTACGATAAAACTCAAAATAAGTTCTAATTTCTTTTTCTTCGCCTGGAGGAGGATCAACAATATGCACCAAATTATTAATTTTATATCGGTACCTGTCTTCTTTAAATCTTATTTCCATATCAAAAGCCACTCTGCCATTTTGTGTTTTTGAATATTTGTTTGTTTCAATATATAATGGAAATTCGCACTCAAGCACAAGTTTGTACTCTTTTTTCAAGTCTTTTTTTATCACTTGCTTCTGTTTGCTTTTGCCAAATTCATATCTTATCCATCTTTTTGCACGGGCATATAATGAATCATTTCCGGGAGATTCATCATCTGTTACTACTTCTAAATAAGTTACAAGTTCTGTAATTGTATCAAAAGGTACAACAAATCTAATATAAGGCTTTTTTACAGGTTGTGGTGGACCTGATTCGGAAATTGGAGTAGAAGAAGTATCAATTCCAAATACATTTGAATTGCTTGAATCGGGATTTGTATCAAATTGTGCTCGTAAATTAAAACTGTATAATATTGCTATTGCAACAAAAACAATAGTTTTAGCATTAATTCTCATTGTTAAACTTTTCATTAAAACTGCAAAAATAAAACTTTGTTTAAAATGTAAATTATTAAATTAGTCATTAATTATCCACTAAAAATCAATTGGTTTAATTTTTCTAACAATACTAAATTTGCTGTATATATAAAATACCAGAAATGAAATTAAAACTATCATATTTATTTATTATTTTAATTTTTCTTTTTACAACGTGTCAAAACGAAAAAAAATATATAAATTATAAAAAAAAATCTGATTTTATTTCCACATTAGACCCACATTCGTTTGCCAATATCAATAAAATAAGGCTACGCCATATATTTTTTAATCTTGAAATTAATTGGGAAAAGCATATTCTCGATGGGTTTGTTCAAATTTTATTTACAAAAAATGAAACTGCCGATACTCTTATTTTAGATACTAAAGACCTGGAAATAAAAGAAATTTTTGCAATAAACGGTTCAAAGAGAAAATGGTGGAAAGGTAAAACAGATGAGATATTTGGCACTCCGCTTTATATTTTATTATCAAAAGAAGATACTGTTTTAAAAATATTGTACAATACAAATTCAGCCGAAGCACTTCAATGGGCAGCCAAAGAACAAACTTCGGACAAAACTGATGAATTTTTATACAGCCAAAGTCAGGCAATACTTGCACGTTCGTGGTTTCCATGCCAAGATGCTCCCTCTGTAAAATTCACATATAATGCAACTGTAAAAACAAAACCGGGATATTGGGTACTTATGAGTGCCGAAAATCCTCAAAAATTAAGCAATACAGGAATTTACAACTTTAAAATGGAACAACCCGTATCGTCATATCTTGTTGCATTAGCTTCCGGAAAATTAATTTTTAAACCGCTTGGAAAAAATTGCGGAATATATGCCGAGCCATCAATGATTGAAAAAGCAGCATGGGAATTTGCAGATATGCAAAAAATGATTGATGTGGCAAGCGATTTATATGGAAAATACGTTTGGGGCAGATACGATGTTTTAGTTTTACCGCCAAGTTTTCCTTTTGGGGGTATGGAAAATCCACGTTTAACTTTTGCCACTCCTACTGTAATTACAGGTGATAGGAGCCAGGTAGCTCTTATAGCTCATGAACTTGCACATTCATGGAGCGGAAATTTGGTTACAAACGAAACATGGAATGATTTTTGGCTGAACGAAGGTTTTACAAACTTCTTTGAACAACGTATAATGGAAAAAATTTATGGTAAACCTTATGACCGCATGCGACAATTAATAGCATGGAATGACCTCGAAAAAACCATAAATGAACTTACCATAAGCGGTGCTTTGGCAGATACAAAATTAAAACTTGACCTTAAAGGCAGAAACCCCGATGATGGCTTAAGCGACATAGCTTATGAGAAAGGAAGATTTTTTCTTTGCCACTTATTAAAAGTAACCGGTGAAAAAAACTTTGATGATTTTTTAAAAAAATATTTTACTAAAAACGCCTTTAAATATATGAATACTGAAGATTTTTTAAGCTATTTGAATAAAGAACTACTTAACAAAAATATCAGATGGAAAAAAGAAGCCGAAGCCCAAAACTGGATTTATGGTGAAGGACTTCCAAAAAGTGCAGTAAAGCCTGTTTCCGAAGAACTAATAAAAGTAGATAAAATGCTTTTATCGTATTTTGAAGGATTAAAAAAACCTGAAGAGTTTGATACCGCAGGTTTTACATCACATCATTGGCAATATCTTATCAGGCAATTTTCAAAAAAAGCAAACTTGAACCAAGTAGAAGAATTTGAAAAAGTATTCAGTTTTTCAAACCGCAGCAATTGTGAAATTTTATGTGATTGGTTTACGTTATCAGCTAAAATTGCATATACAAAAAACACTGAACAAACCGAAAAATTTCTAATAAGAGTAGGAAGACGCAAAATGATTTTACCTATCTATGAAGAGCTTGCTAAGACAGAAAATGGTAAAAAATGGGCTAAAATGGTTTTTGATAAAGCTAAAACAGGCTATCACTCAGTTTCGGTTCAATCTGTTGCTGTTATTTTAAAATAAATGTACTTTAGATTTTCTTTAATTTCATTGCTTTTTTTAAACAGTTTTTTTGCAAATGCACAGCAATTTTCTAAAAATTACTTTTCGTGGCCTTTAAAAGGCAAAATTGATCTTAGTGGTAATTTTGGAGAAATACGTACTAATCATTTTCATTCAGGACTTGATTTGAGAACCGAAAACGGCAATATTGGTGTACCAGTTTATGCATCGGCTGATGGGTATATTAGCAGAATAAACATTTCATCAAAAGGATATGGAAAAGCTTTGTATATTAGTCACCCAAACGGTTTTACTACTGTTTACGGGCATCTTGATAGATTTATAAAAAAAATTGAAAATTACTCTGAAAAAATTCAATACCAAAAACAAGTGTACGAAACCGAAATTTTTCCCGAAAGAAACTTTTTAAAAATTAAAAAAGGCGAATTGATTGCTTATTCAGGAAATACAGGAGGTTCGGCAGGACCACATCTGCATTTTGAAATTAGAAATACAAAAACCGAAGAAATTGTAAACCCTTTGCTTTGGGGTTTGAACTTAAAAGATAATTTAAAACCCTTAATTAAATCATTGTATCTATATAGAATTGACAATAACTATAAAACACATTATGGAAATTACAGATTTGCAAAGTTTGATATTTCAAATCACAGTTTTAAAGATAAAATAATACATGCAGGAACCGGAGTTTTTGCTTTTGGAATTACATATCAAGATATGATACATGATGCAGGATTTGGCATGGGCATTTATAAAATAAGAATTTATGTTGACAACAAACTTTACTTTGAACAAAAGGTAGATAAATTCAGCTTTTCAAACACTCGAAAGGTTAATTGTTACATGGATTACGCATTGTTTGACGAAAATGAAACTCGTGTAGTTAAATTATTTATTGATGATGGAAATAATTTGAATTTTTATCCAATTGCACAAAACAGAGGAAAAATTACCTTAAAAAAATCTGACAAACTAAGAATCAGAATTATAATTTCAGATTTTGCTAAAAACAAAGATTCAATAAGCTTTGTATTGACAGGCGAAAATAGCATTAAAGCCGATTTACAATTTAAACAATATAAAACAGATACAATCAAATACCATCAATCGGCATTGTTTTACCCTCATAAAACAAATATTTTGAAATATGAAAGCAATGGAGAAACAGTGAAAGTAGAAGCACCTGTCGGGGTTTTTTATGATACGGTTTTGTTTGGTATTACAAAAACAGATGAAATTTTTGAAGGGAAAAACGTATGGCAAATTTCAAATAGCTGTATTCCACTTAATGATAATTTGTTTTTGTATTTTAAAACTTCTAATACCGAAAGAAAAATTATTACCCGACTTACTAAAGAAAAACAAAAAAAACCTGAAATTACATTTGAAAAAGATGGATTTATTTATGCCAAAATAAAAAATACAGGTTTATTTATACTTGATATTGATACAACTAAGCCGTATATAACCGATGTGATAATTGATGAAAATAAATTTTCTGCAATAATTAAAGACAATTTTACAGGTATAAAAGATTATCTTGTAAAAATTGACGATAAATGGATACTTGCATATTATGAACCCAAAAAAAATTTGATTGAAGGAAAAATACCGGATTTTATTAAATGCGGCATTCATAAATTTTCATTAAAAATATCAGATAATTCAGGCAATAGCAATGTTTTTGAACAAACTTTCAGTACTAATAATTGTTTAAAAAGTATGAAACTTAAAACAGGAGATAAAGCTCCAAATTTCACAACCAAAGACCAAAACGGAAATACAGTTAATTTTTCGGAAATTAGCAAAACAAAAGTAGTATTGTATTTTTATCCTAAAGACGATACTCCGGGCTGTACTGCCGAAGCTTGCAACCTTCGCGACAATTACGAAATGCTCTTATCAAAAGGTTATAAAATATTTGGCGTAAGCCCCGACAGCATTAAGCAGCATATAAAATTTATAGAAAAATACAAGTTACCATTCGATTTGCTTACAGATGAAGACCATAAAATAGCCGAAGCCTATGGAACATGGGTAGAAAAGAGTATGTATGGGCGGAGCTACATGGGTATGGCACGAGTTACCTTTATTATAGAAAACGGAACAATAACAGAAATAATTGAAAAGGTTGATACCAAGAATCATGCAAACCAGATTTTGAAATAAATTTAATTAAATCTGTACTCGGGCATTAATATAAAATCAGGAATAACTGCTTTAAAATAAGAATTGTCAGAAACTTTTAGCAAGGTATAATAACCTTTCATTGTGCCTCCATCACTTTTCAGTTGGCAAAATGATTCGTATTCGAAAAACTGACCAGGTTCAATCAATGGCTTAAAACCTACAACCCCTTCACCTTCTACTATGTGTTTTTCGTTTATCGAATCGAAAATATTCCAATAACGACTAATAAGCTGAACAGCTTCATTCCCCTGATTAGATATTTTTATTTTGTAAGAAAATAGAAAAAAATCCATTTCGGGCTTCGATTGCGATTCGATGTAATTGCTCTCTACAGTTACATCAATGTCATTAGTAATTGCATTTACCATAGCTTTGTAGTTTTATTTAACGAAACAAATTTATTTATAAATACTAATCAAATTTTAAATTAATAAGTTAAATATTCACAAATTTTAAAGACTTACAAAAAATTATTCATTTTAGTAATCAATTATACTTTATGTAAGTATTTTCGCCAGATGTTAAATTTATTTTTCAGAAAATATGGTGAGCAAAATCCACCTATTGTTATTTTACATGGGTTGTTTGGCATGAGCGATAATTGGCACAACATTGCAAAAAGACTTTCTGAAAATTTTACAGTTTATACTCTCGATCTTAGAAATCACGGAAATTCGCCACATACATTCGAAATGAATTTTAAACTTATGGCAGAAGATGTAAACAATTTTATTGAAAATGAAAATATTGGTAAAATTTATTTAATAGGTCATTCTTTAGGTGGTAAAGTTTGTATGATGTTTGCAAACTTATTTCCCCAAAAAATTCTTAAAATGATAGTTGTAGATATTTCGCCAAAGCAATATTCTGCAAGCCATTACAAATACATTAATGCAATGAAAGAAATAAATTACAATTCCAAAAGCCGAATAGAAATAGAAGAAAATCTTTCAAAAAAAATTACAAACCGCAGCGAATTACTTTTTATTTTGAAAAATTTAATTAGAACCGAAACCAATAATTTTGCATTGAAAATAAATCTTGATTCAATAGAGAAAAACTATGAAAATCTTATTGCAGCTATTGATTTTATTGAGAAAATAAAAATCCCGGTGCTTTTTTTGAAAGGCGAGTTTTCAAACTACATAAATTCTGATGATGAAATAATGATTAATAATTACTTTTTAAATGCACAAATTAAAACCATAAAAAATGCCGAACATTGGATACATGCTGATAATCCAAATGATTTTTTGAGTGAAACCAACTCTTTTTTTAAAAATTAATTTCCAATATTGTTTATTATTGCCACAAGAATGATAGGATGGCCAAAAAGTATAAGAACTTTACTTTTTTTACTGTGTGTTTGTACAAAAGTCTTGGCACAACATACAATTGTAAAAGGTAAAATAACCGATGCCGAATCGGGCGAAGCACTACCTTTTATTACAGTTTTTTTCAAAAACACAAACATTGGTACATCTACCGATTTTGAAGGTTTTTATGAACTTAAAACCACTCAAAAAACTGATAGTATTTCGGCAAAATCAATTGGATATATCACTGCTTCAAAAAAAATTATTCAAGGAAAAGTTCAAGAAATAAACTTTGCATTACAGCCCAACAGCAATAGCCTGAATGAAGTTGTTGTAAAACCAGGCGTTAACAAAGCAATAAGAATTATTAGAAATGCACAGTCAAACCGCAAAAAATACAATATTGAAAAACTTGAACAGTATGAATACGAAAGTTTCACAAAAATTCAAATAGCAGTAGATAATATTTCAGAAAAGTTTAAAAAAAGAAAGATATTTCGCGAAATGGAATCGCTTTTCGATACCATTAGTAGTCTTAAAGCTGATACAAATGCTATCCCGGTTTTGCCGGTTTTTGTTTCTGAAACTCTAAGTGATTATTATTACAACAAATCGCCTTACAGAACCAAAGAAATAATAAAAGCTACAAGAATAAAAGGCGTAGGAGTTGGTGAAGAAAGCTATGTAGCTCAAGTTCTCGGGTCATCATTTCAGCAGTATAATTTTTACGAAAACAATCTCTATTTGTTTGATAAAGATTTTATTTCGCCTCTATCAATACTTTCGCTTACATATTATCATTATGCACTTTTAGACAGTTTGGAAATAGAAGGACATAAAACCTATAAAATAAGAGTGTGGCCCAAAAACAAGAAAGACCTTGTATTTACAGGTCATATTTGGATTCAAGACACAAGTTTTGCTCTAAAACAAGTATCGCTCGAAATATCGAAAGAAGCAAATATCAATTTTATTGAAAAAATTAAAATTCAACAAGAAATGACTGAAGTTGAGAAAGATGCATGGCTTCCTTCAAAAACTCGTGTATTGATAGATGTATCAGAGCTTACAAACAATTCGCTTGGAATGATTGGCACATATTATACAAGCACAAAAAATCAGAAAGTAAATATAAAACACGATGCCAAATTTTTTGAACAAAAAGTAGAAGTTAAAGCGGATGCTTACAGCAAAAACGATAAATTTTGGGATACATCGCGACATGAAAAACTCTCGAATGCCGATATTAAAATATACAATCTCGTAGATTCATTCAAAAATAAACCTTTGATTAAAACCTATGTTGATGTTGCCGAAATTATAGCAGAGGGTTATAAACCTATTGCAAAGGGAAATATTGAAATTGGTCCATATATATCAATAATAGGTTTTAATCCATTAGAGGGTTTTAGAGTGAGGGCGGGGGTTAGAACTACCGAAAAATTGTTTCCAAATTCGATGATAGAAACATTTTGTGCTTATGGTTTTGGCGATAAAAAAATTAAATACGGACTTGATGCAGTATGGGTTTTAGACCGCAAACGATGGTCAAAAGCAGGTTTTGGTATAAAAAACGATGTTGACCTTTTGGGTGTAACCGATGACCCCTTTGTAACAAGCAGCCTTTATAAATCATTGAACACATTAGGTTCTTACAGATTGAATTACACTTTTGAATATAAAATTTTTGCCGAACGCGAATTTTTTAAAGGTATTACTTTTAAAGCAAATATGAGGCATAATGATTACCAGTTTGAACCAAATTCAAAATTTAATTTTGCATACTATAAAAATCCGGAAACAGATCATATTTCAAACAAGTTCAGTGTAACTACATTAAATCTTGTAACAAAGATTTCATTAAAACAGCAATTTGTTTACCGCCATGTTGACCGTTATAATTTTGGAAATTTAAAGCAACCAGTTATTACTTTAAGCTATACCAAAGGCATGAAAATAATAAACGGACAATATGAATTTGATAAAATTGGTTTCAAAATATGGCAATATAACAGTTGGGCTAATTTTGGCAATTTTGAATATACAATTCAGGCAGGAAAAACTTTTGGTACTATTCCTTATCCAATATTAGAAGTAGCAAGAGGTAATGAATCGCCCAATTCATCATTTTACGGATACAATATGATGAGATTTTTTGAATTTGTAAGTGACCAATATGTTTCACTTCATTACGAACACAACGACAACGGACTAATTTTCAACCGCATTCCATTAATAAAAGATTTAAAATGGAGGTTTTTTTACAATGTAAAAACAATTTACGGCAGTCTAAACAATAAAAATTTAAACCTTGTGCCTCCAAGCGATGCTTATGGCAAAGAAGTTACAAATATTGGAAGATACAAATACAATACTCCATATCTTGAATTAGGTTATGGGATAGAGAATATTTTTAAATTTGTAAGAGTAGATTTCATACATCGTATGACATACTTGTACAAAGATAAAGCTAAGCCTTTTGGCGTAAAATTTAATTTTGTATTTAAATTTTAAGCTATTTTCAGCAAAATTTATTGTATGCAGTTTTTAGATTGTCGGCTATAGCAATATAATTGTATCCTTCAATGTTTTTGCGTTCTACCATGTGTACAATTTTACCATCTTTAAACAGTGCAACCGAAGGGCTTGATGGAGGAAATGGCAACATAAAACCTCTTGCAGTAGCAGTTGCATCAAGGTCTTGACCGGCAAAAACTGTAAATAGCTTTGAAGGTTTTTTTTCATTGTTTAACGATTCAATAACACCGGGGCGTGCAGCACCTGCAGCACAACCACATACCGAATTAACAACTATTAACATTGTACCTTCGGCATTTTGAAAAGCATTTTCTACATCTTCTGCTGATTTTAGTTCAGTAAAACCATTACTTGTAAGTTCAGCCCTCATTGGGGTAAGCATCATTTCTGGATATGGCATAATTTTATATTTTTATATAATTTTTTATTTTTTAAACTATTAGATAAAACAATTTTTAAAACATTTAGTTTGTATTTTGCTTTAATAAAACAACTATTGAGTTTCCTCTATTTCTTCTGGTTCAGTATTGATTTGATTGTCTTGGGTTGATTCAATATTTTCATCTCTTTCATGTTTGAAAAAGCTTTTTTGAAATAAAATTATCGCAATTACTCCTATACTTATGCTTGCATCGGCAAGGTTGAAAACAGGCCTGAAAAAAATAAAACTTTTACCACCCCATAATGGAACCCACGAAGGGTAATTTGTTTCAATTATTGGAAAATATAGCATATCAACTACTCTGCCTAATAAGTATTTACCTGCTTGGTCATAAGTTACTAAATTTTTATACCAAACACCGTAAAACATACTGTCAATAATATTACCAATGGCTCCTGCTAATATTAACGATATACATACGATGAATCCTAAGTGAGCATTATTTTTAATTTGTTTTATAAGATACCAAACTATACCTGCTACTGCAATCAATCTAAAAGCTGTAAGAAAATATTTGCCTGATTTACCACCTATTTCAAGACCAAAAGCCATTCCGTTGTTTTCTGTAAAGTGAAGAAAAAACCAATTACCAAGCATTTTACGGGTTTCGCCAAGATACATATTATGTAAAACCCAGTTTTTAAAAAACTGGTCGCAAAACAAAACAGTAAATAATACAATAGCTGCTACAAACCAGTATTTTTGTCTATTTGATAATTTCAAGCAGTTTACTTATATTGTTTTAGTTTAGCTTCCATACTTTGAGTAGTATGCGGTACAGCCAACAATCTTTCTTTTGGAATTAATTTACCGGTAACTTTGCAAATTCCATAAGTTTTATTTTCAATTCTCAGCAATGCCATTTCTAAATTGTCAATAAATTTTCTTTGTCTTGAAGCAAGTTGAGAAATGTTTTCTTTTAACAAGGTAGAATTACCATCTTCCATTGTCTTATAAACACTTCCGGTATCATCAGTACCATTAGAATTGTTACCTGACTCAGCCAAATCCTTTAATTCGGCTTTAGCAGATTCGAGTTTTTTTAAAATCAATTCTTTAAATTCCTGCAACTCTTCATCAGTGTAATAAGATTTTTCTTTTTGTTCCATATTTAATCCTTATTAATTGCTACTTTTATTTCAATTCCGTTGATGTCAATTATATCTCCTTCAACTGAATTTACTGAAATTATGCTTTTAGCCAAAATTTCGGTGCAAATATAGTCTTTGTATTGAAATATGGCACTATCTATTTCATTTTGTTTGCTTATTAATACGTTTATTCTGTCGTCAACTTTAAATCCTTTGTCTTTTCGCAGGTTTTGTATTTTATTTATAATTTCTCTCGACAATCCTTCAAGGTACAATTCATCGTTAATTTTTAAATCAAGGGCAACTGTTAAATTATCATTTACCGATACCTGCCATCCTTCAATATCTTTGGTTAATATTTCAATGTCTTCGAGCAATAATTGAAAGCTAAATGCTCCAAGATCAATGTTTAACGAGCCTTCTTGTTCAATTTTATTAATTTCTTTCGCAGTAAAATTTGAAATTGCAACTCCCAATTCTTTCATTTTAGAGCCAACTTTTGGACCAAGTTTTTTAAAATCAGGCTTGGCGGTTTTTACAATAATTGAATTTTCTCCATCGTGCAAAAATTTAATTTCTTTTACATTTACTTCGGTAAGTATCAAATCTTTTACACTTTTTATTCTGGTTTCAAAATTTTTGTTAATTACCGGTATAAGTATAGTTTGCAGGGGTTGCCTTACTTTTATTTTTTCTTTTTTTCTGATTGCAAGTATCATGCTGCAAATTTTTTGAGCAAGAGCCATACTTTCCATCAGTTTTTTATCAATTTTACTTTTTTCTGATTGAGGGAAATTGCATAAATGAACAGAAATTTGACTTTGATTTTTTTGAAAAACTCCATTTAGGTTTTTATAAAGCCAGTCGGCAAAAAAAGGAGCTACAGGACTCATAAGAACACTTACAGTTTCGAGGCATTTGTACAGAGTTTCGAAAGCAGATTTTTTATCTGCCCCCGACTCGCTTTTCCAAAATCTTCGTCTTGAAAGCCTTACATGCCAATTGCTGAGATTATCGTTTACAAAATCTTGAATGGCTCTTGTTGCAAGATGTGGTTCGTAATTGTCAAAATATTTTTTAACATCATCTATGAGTTTGTTAAGTTCAGAAATTATCCATTTATCAAGTTCTGATAGTTCGTTATAAGGTATTTCATCATCTTTAATATAAACAAATTTATCAAGATTGGCATATAATGCGAAAAAAGAATAAGTATTGTAAAGTGTGCCAAAAAATTTTCTTTGAGTTTCGGCAAGACCTTCAATATCAAATTTTAAATTATCCCAAGGAGCTGCATTTCCAATTAGATACCATCTTGTGGCATCAGCTCCGTATTTTTCTACAGTGATAAATGGGTCTACCGTATTGCTTAATCTTTTGCTCATTTTGTTGCCGTTTTTGTCAAGCACAAGCCCATTTGCTACTACATTTTTAAATGCAACCGAGTCAAAAAGCATAACTCCAATTGCATGGAGTGTAAAAAACCAGCCTCTTGTTTGGTCAACACCTTCGGCAATAAAATCGGCTGGGAAAATACCATTTAAGTTTAACTTTGAATTTTTGTTATCTATCAATTTATCTAAACCCCATTGTGCATAAGGCATAGCACCGCTATCAAACCAAACGTCAATAAGATCAGTTTCTCGTTTCATTGGTTTTCCGCTTGGCGAAACCAAAACAATGTTGTCAACATAAGGGCGATGAAGGTCTAATCCATGTCCACTATCTAAAACCGAAGAATTTGAAAGTCCGGCTTTAATTGCTTTTTGAATTTCAAATTTTAATTCTTCGATTGAGCCAATACAAATTTCTTCTTTGCCATCTTCTGTTCTCCAAATTGGCAAAGGAGTTCCCCAGTAACGGCTGCGGCTGAGGTTCCAGTCAACAAGGTTTTGGAGCCAGTTGCCAAAACGCCCTTCACCGGTTGATTGTGGTTTCCAATTAATAGTTTTATTAAGGCTTATTAATTTGTCTTTTATTGCAGTTGTTTTTATAAACCAACTCTCAAGAGGATAATACAAAACCGGCTTGTCTGTACGCCAACAATGAGGATAGCTGTGTTCGTATTTTTCAACCTTAAAAGCTTTGTTTTCTTCTTTTAGTTTAACAGCTATTTCGACATCTACAGATTTTTCGGGTGCATTTTTGTAAAATTCATTTTTTACATATTTACCAGCAAATTCTCCCATTACTTCTATAAATTTTCCTTGTAAATCAACAAGAGGTACAAGTTTGCCATCGGCATTTTTTACAAGCATGGCAGGTACCCCGGCTTTTTTAGCTACTCGTGCATCGTCTGCTCCAAAGGTTGGGGCAATGTGAACAATGCCTGTACCATCTTCGGTGCTTACAAAATCTCCTTCAATTACTACAAAAGCTTTTTCGGGATTTTCGGCGGGCAATGTGTATTGTAATAGTTGCTCATACCTTATTCCTATAAGGTTTTTTCCGGTATATTCATTCAAAATTTTGAAAGGTATTTTTTTGTCACCAGGTTTGTAATTTTCAAATTCTAAATCAGAATCTTCATTTTTGAAGAATTTTGAAACCAAATCTTTTGCCAAAATTACATTTATAGGTTTAAATGTGTATTGATTAAATGTTTTAACAAGTACATATTTAATTGATTTGCCTACGGCAAGGGCTGTGTTTGAGGGTAATGTCCATGGAGTAGTAGTCCATGCAAGAAAAAAAACCTCGCCATCTGTGTTTCCAAGTTTGTTTAATTCATCAATTTTCACTTTAAATTGTGCGACAGCCGAAGTATCTTTTACATCGCGGTATGTGCCCGGTTGGTTTAGTTCATGGCTGCTTAGTCCTGTACCTGCTGCCGGTGAATAGGGCTGTATGGTATAACCTTTGTACAAATAGCCTTTTTTATATATTTCTTTCAGCAAAAACCAAACAGTTTCAATATAGTTGTTTTCGTAAGTAATATAGGGGTTTTGAAGGTCAACCCAATATCCAATTTTCTCAGTAAGGTCGTCCCAAATGCCTTTAAATTTCATTACATCTTTTCTGCATTCGGCATTGTAATCTTCAATACTTATTTTTTTACCTATATCATCTTTTGTTATCCCAAGTTTTTTTTCTACCTGAAGTTCAATTGGCAAGCCATGTGTATCCCAACCGGCTTTTCTATTTACTTTATAACCTTCAAGTGTTTTAAAACGGCAAAACAAATCTTTAATAGTTCTGCTCATTACATGATGAATACCGGGCATCCCGTTTGCAGAAGGTGGACCTTCGTAAAAAATAAATTCCTTTGAATTTGCCCTGTTTTCTATTGTTTTCTGAAAAATATTATGCTCTTTCCAATATTTTGAAATTTCTTTTTCAAAACCCGGAAAATCTGAATGTGAATACTCAGGATATAATTTTTGTTCTTGCTTTGCCTGCACTTTACTTATAAAAAGTTGCGAAGATAAACAAATTTAAAAATGCTTTTGTTACTAAAGCCAAATTCGATGATAGAAAATGCTAATACAAAATCAATAAAAACTATAAAAAAATTTGAGAGAGATTAGTAATTATTTTCTTTTTTTATAATTTTTAAAAAGGTTGTACCTCGCACTAAAACCCATAGAATGCAAGAATCCTTCTGTATCATTGGTATTGTCTTTAAAAGCTGTATTAGGGTTTAAATACCTGTTTAGCTCTTGATAATAATTTTTTAAAATTGTTAATCTGATATAAGCTTTTGTTGAAATTCTATTGCCAACCCATTGCACAAAAGGGGTTATTCCGAGATTTACATCAGATACTATTTTTTCATAATCAGGCTTGTATTGCCCAACAGTATATTTTCTTGAATAAACACTTATAAATAATAGATTACCATCGCATCCGGCGTAAATTCCCATAGTTCCTTTGGTTTTATAAATTTTTTTCCCAAAACCCATTGCCCATGATGATGCCTTAAATTTTATATCGCGATGTATCAAGGTTTTTGTAGCATCAACACCTTCGGCAAAACAATATGATTTGTTGTATGTAAGGTCTAAATCAATAATGCCTTTGGGAAAATAAAAATCCAAATAATATGTCATTCCTCTGTAAAATGAAGGTTTGCCCATTTTGGTAGAAAGGTATGAACGGGTTTCATTATATCGGTCAAGTACAAAATTTAGTCCTTTATTAGAAAAGTGAGTTCCAACATTGTAACCCAATCCCATATTTCCTCCAACTTGCGAAAACACTTTTACTGATAAGAATACAAAAAATATTGATATGATGATTTTAGATTTTAACATAGATATAAAATGCTTATTAAAAATCAAAACTATAAAATTTTATGAGAAATTCATTAAAACTAAATGTTTATAATTGCCATTTTTTACTAATAATTTGAAAGTTAAATTTATAATTTTATTTTTTATACTTTTTGGTTATCATGCTTTTGCTCAAAAAAAATGGTATAAAGTAGATGACCCTGAAAGCAAATTTTGTAATTTTATTGATACATTTGGCAATAAATGTAAGATAGGTACACATTTGAAAACCAATATTACCGATAGTTTTAGTTGCGGCTTAATTTGCATTAATTTTAAAAAACAAGCTAATGAACCAAATAAATGGGGTTGCCTTAACGAAAATGGCGACACAATTATTAATGGAAATTACCTTGAACAATTTACATTTTATAATGGTGTAGCAAGAGTTTTTACCGATGAAATTATTGACAATGCTACAAACGAAACCATTGGTTACTATTGCAAATACATAAATACTAAAGGCATTGAAATTTGTGAAAAACAGTTTGAATCTGAAAACAGCTATGATATGAACTATAATTGGACAGTAGCAAAATCGGGCAATTTTTGGTATATCTTGTCAAAAAATGGCAAGTTAAAAGAAATTTCGGTTGATTATGAAAATGTTTCGCCATTTAGCGATGGTTTGTCAAATTGCAAAAGAATTAATCAATACACTGCATTTATTGACACTTCGGGTTTTTCGGTTTTTGAAACTTCAAACGAAAACTATGTTGGGGATTTTGTAAATGGTTTTGCTCCATATTCAAGCATAAAAGGCAAATTTGGATATATTAATAAACAAGGTAAACCAATTACATCATGTATTTTTGAAAAAATCAATGGTTTTAGCAATGGTTTAGCATCGGTAAGAATTTACAACCAGTGGGGATTTATTGACAGCACCTCAAAATACATCGTAAAACCTATGTATAGCTTTGCGGGGTCGTTTTCTGATGGTTTTGCAAAAGTTTGTTTAAACAATAAGTGCGGTTTCATTGATAAAAAAGGAAATATTGCAATTGATTTGGTGTACAATGATGTTATTGAATTTAACGGAGAAACAGCAGCCGTTAAAGATGAAAACGACAATTGGGGATTTATTAATAAAAATGGCATTTTTTTAATATCACCTCAATTTTACGAAGTAGAAAATTTTGATAAAAATGGTTTTGCAATCGTAAAATACACTGATAAAAAAAGCTATAAAAACGGTAAACTCGAACATTTTGAAAAGGCATTGATAAACCGAAACGGCAAAATAATTTGGTACTCGGGCGAAAAACTTGTTATAAAATAGTTTATTTTTTACTCAAAACTATCTAAATCTACAAGACTAATTTCGCCTCGCTTTTTTGCTTTAGCCACATCGTAACTGTGTAGCAAAGCCGGCAACAACACTAAGTTTGATAAAAGAGCAAGTATAAGATTTATACTGGTAAGTATTCCCAGCATTATTGTTCCGCCAAACGATGAAAATGCAAATATCAAAAACCCGAAAAACAACACAACTGCCGAATAAATCATGCTTACACCCGATTCGCTAAGTGCATTTGCCACTGAAATAGGAATTTTATACTTATTTTTTTTGAGTTCCTGCCTGTATTTTGCCAAAAAATGTATGCTATAATCAACTGCAATACCATAAGCAATAGAAAATACAATAATAGTGCTTGGTTTAAAATCAATACCAAAATATCCCATTATTGCTACAGTCATCAGCATAGGTATAATGTTTGGGATAAATGAAATAATAATCATACGCCAGTTAAAGAAAATCAAAGCCATAACTAACGAATTGGCAAGCAATGCAAATAATACACTTTGAAAAAGATCATCAAAAAGATATTTGTTGCCTTCAAGAAAAACTAAGCTATTGCCGGTAGTAGAAATTGTATAATCTTTTGCAGGGAAAATATTATAAGCAATTTTTTTAATAGTATCATTAATTTCTTTAATTCTCACAGAACCTACATCAGCCATTTGAAAGCTTATACGGGCTTTACTAAAACTGCTGTCAACAAGATTGTGCAAAAAGTTACCCTTTTTTTCTCTGTTAGGCATCATAGACATAATACCGCCCAAATCAATAAAATTGGGTATGAGAAAACGATTTGAATCACCATCATTGTAAGTTTGATTTGCAAATCTAATAACTTTGGCAATAGATACAGATTGCGAAAACTCAGGCATTGAAGAAATTTTTCTTTCCAGTAAATCTATTCTTTGAAGAGTTCTTACATTTTTTATTCCGTCTGTTTGTCGCGTATCAATTTCTATTTCATAAGGCATTAAACCTTTGATATTTTTTTCAAAAAACTTTAAATCAACATATAATGGGTTATTTTTCGAAATATCGTCAACCATATAGCCTACGGCAGAAATTAAAAAACAACCTATAATAGATAGGACACTTAATAATATAGTAATATTATAAATTATCCTTCGCTTTGTAGAAACTATTTTTACGAGATAATTTACAATAAACTGAAGATATTTACTGTCTAAATGCCTTGTTTGTTTTTTTGATGGTGGTGGTAAATAGCTGAAAATAATTGGTATCAAAACCATTGAAATTACATAAACAGCCATTATAGCCCAAAATGAAACTATACCAAATTCTTTTAATATTTTGCTGTCGGAAAAATAGAAAACTCCAAAACCAAATGCTGTTGTAAGATTTATGAAAAAAATAGCTGCACCTACTTTTGATATTACTCTTTGCAGTGCCTTTATTTTGTTTTTATGATTTCGGTATTCATCATGGTATTTGTTTAATAAATAAATGCAATTGGTTATACCAATTACTACCATCAATGGCGGCATAAGACCTGTAAAAATCGAAATTTTATACCCAAGCGAAGCATTTATGCCGAGGGTCCAAATTACACCAATAACTACAACAAACTGTGCAAACAAAAGGGTATAAAATGACCTAAAGAAAAAAAGCATAATAAGCGATGTAATTACAAATGAAAATATTGTAAAATAAACTAATTCGTGCTTTATGATAATGGAATATTGAGTTCTGATAAATGGCAAACCCGAAAAATGCGGTTCAACATTATGTTTTTTACATATACTCTTTACTTTTTTTTCTAATTCATTAGTAAAATCAATGCGGTAACGACTATCTACAATTGAAGATTCCATAGTAATAGCCATCACTGAAAAATCGCCCGATTTATTGAAAATTAAACCTTCATAAAATTTTAATGAATGTAGTTTGTTATACAAAGTATCAAGCTCTGCTTGGGTTTTAGGTTTGTTTTTAAAGATTTTTGTTTCGCCAAAATAGCCCGAATCATTTATAACAAGGTTTTGAATATTGGCAATAGAAAGTAAACGTTTTACACCTTTGGTTTTTTCAAGTTGATGTGTTAAATCGTACCATGCATTAAAAAATGCAAGTTTTTTTATTTCAGGGGTTTTAATTCCTATAACTATTACATTGCCATCATCGCCAAATTGTTTTTTGAACTTTTTGTAAACTACAAGAATTGAATCATCTTCGGGAATAAATTTAGCATTATCATAAGCAAGTTTGCTTTTGCTTGACTGAAATGTCATAAAAACGGTACTGGCTATTAGTAATATTATTAACCAAAAGCGGTTCCTCAAAACCAAATTAGCTATCTTTTCCCACATTTTTATAGGTTTGCAAAAGTAATATTAATGAAAATAAGGGCAAAGTTTATTTTAATGTTAAATAATCATTATATAAAATAATAGATAATTTTTATTGGAATTTGAATTAATCTATTTCATCTATTAAATTTATTTGACTGAAAAATTCTTCTAAACTTATGTTTAATGCTTGACAAATCGAAATAATAGACAATATACCCATATTAATTTCACCTCTTTCTACCCTAGCAATTTGCATTCTTGGAATATTTGACTCAAAACCTAATTGTTCTTGTGATATTTTTTGTGCTTTTCTTAATTTTCGGATATGAGACCCTATTATTTTTAATTTGTTAATGTCTCTTTTTAGCACCACATGACGAAATACTAAGATTTAAAAAAAAATTTTGATACATATTTGTATAATTTAAATTTTTTATTTTATCTTTGTTTTAATATTTAAAATAATCAATTGAAATAATCAAAAATTTATAATTATGAAAAATAAAAATTTAAACTTTATCATTGCATTTATAGCAATAGTAACATTAATTCATTTTGGATGTAAAAGAGAAAAATTAGATTCTAAAAAAGGTAATTTTATTTTTTCGGGAATGGGCTCTGATGGTATTTCATCTTATATACCTACAATTAACGATTCTTCAATTATTGAAAGGCAAATAAGATGGATAGCCAGAGGAATACCAGACTTAGTACAAAACGATACAAAATATAATGAGGGATGTTGAAGGTCTTTGTATTAGTAATATATTGTACTGGGCGATGAACGAACATATTCAATATGAATTACTAAATAATAGGAGTATAAATTATCAAAACTCTGTATATAATAACGTAAATAATAGGTTTGCATCTAATGACTTTGATTCAAGCCTTTTTTATCAATTTTATTTTAAAGATTGTTTATGGTTTATAGGTGTTTCTATTCCTGAATTAGACAATATTGATAAAACTAAGCAGTTTTTAGCTATACCATCTGCTGATTTTAATTATCAAACAGATAATTATGGTTATTTTATTAATTCTACAGGCGGTATTTCGCATTTAGATAGTGTAATTATTGATGAAAATAATATTGATGATTATTATGTATGGGTGGTAGGAACTTACAATACCTGCCATGATGAGTTTGGATTTGGGTTATCATCACATGAAGTTTGTGATAATGATGGTAAGTGCGAAGAAGAATATGGAGAAACAAAAGAAAATTGTACAGACTGTACAGATCCTGTTTCAATAAATACAAAAATTTCGGGGAGAAAAGAATTTTATATTCTTGATTTAAAATCTACAAAGGATGAAAAAGATAAAAATTCAAGTTCTCACCCAACTAACGAATTTCAAGAAAGTCATTTAATAGGAAAATATGAAATTTATTATACCTATGGAATTTTTGATATGACTAACTCTACTACGAGGGCAACACCATTGAAACTTATAGATAGACGTTCTGAGGTTGACAACAATTCTACGGCAACAAGAGAATATCTATGGCATGCTACTGCTTGGGGGAAAAATTGTGATATAAAAAGGTGCAAAACTAAAAGCAATGGAAGTAGAACATGTAATAAAGGAAAAGAAAATAATCCTGAAACGATAAATAGATTATTATATCAAAATTATGACCCAACAATTCACAATGTATATTTAATATTGTATGAAAATGATCCTTCAATGGGTTTCAAGTCGCATAGCATACATGATATTGATAATGATATACCCGAAAGTACTGCTACAAGAATGGAAGAAGAGGGCTTTCAGTATGGATGGACTTATCATAATGTTAGTGGCACCAATACAGAGATTTTGAAAATAGAACATCCTGGCATATCACCCACAACAGGTGGATGGTCAACTGAAACAAGAGTAATTAACAAATTAACACGTAATGGTTATAAAAAAACTTTTACCCTTGATGGCGAAATGGAAATAACTATTGGTTTTTTTGATTAAATTTGTACATTAATTTAAATTAAATTTTAAAAAATATAACAATAATTGAAAACTAATTATATCTTTATTTTAATATTATTATCTCTTTTTTTGGGATGTAGATACGACAATTTTGATACTGAAATTAATGTTAAACTTATTTCGGGTATTAAATATCTAAAAGTAAATCCTTGTAAAGTTGTAATATATCATACAAAAACTGAATGGGGCGAACCATCCGGTTATGCACCGATAGATACAATTACTACTGATTCATTTGGCAATGGAAGTAAATTTGTAAAATTATTCAAACTTAAAAAGAATGAATATTTTGCTGCAGTATTGCTCGAATCAAAATGGCAATTCCCATGGGATAACGAAAGAAGGGTTATACCCGAAATAAAAAACACATTCGGGTATGGTATTTATCCTAAATGGCGTAGAACTATTACTTTAGAAGATTCTTCGGGAAAATATCAAATGGATACTTACGAATATTATCATTCTTTATCTACCAACAACAGAGAATATATCCATTATGATAGCTTAAAAAAATTCAATCAGCAGTTTTTATACCAAAGTGCGCCAAGTTATTCTCACATTTTTATAACTTTATATTTACATTCAAGAAATACCAAGGAAAAGAAGATATTCAAATACATTTTTGACGCAAATAAATACTATGATATATGGATAAAATACTAAATTCAAAATGGAAAATATTGGTTATAGGCATTTTTTTCAGTTCTATTAGTTTTTCTAATAGTTTTAATTCAATTAAATCGAACTTTGATACTAATTTCAGAAAAAAAAATTCAATATATTTAGAGGGTTCAGTTTCAAAAGCTACTTATAACAGAACAATTTATAACGCAAGGCTTGTTTATAATTACAGATTAAGTAAAAAATCGCAAGTTGGGTTTGGTGTTAGTAAACTTTTAGCTCCTACAGTATATAATATGTTATTTATTAGTAGGTTTACTGCAAAATCGGTTTTTATTAGATATAATTATGATTTTTATTCTAAAAAAAATACACCTTTTTTTATAAGTAGTTTTGGTATTTATTTTCAAAAATACAGTGATGAATTAAAGCCATTGTTTTATAAAGCTGGTTTTGGATATAAGTTTTCAATTAAGAAAAAAAAGTTTTATACATACGCTACTTACGAATATAACAAAGCAAAATTTTATTATTCATATTATCAAGGTACTGGTGATAATGAAAGTTATTGGTACCGCAACCATATTGTAGATTTTTGTCTGGGAATTAAATTATTTTGACAATTTCATTTTTTAAAAAATCATAAATTTACTCTTTTCTATAATTTTATTTTCTGAAATTAGCTGGTAAAAATATATTCCTTTTTCGAGATTTATTTCAAGAGGTTTTTCAGTATAAATTTTTTCATGCAAAACCAAGCTGCCATTGCTTTTTAATACTTTTAAAATCACAACTTTTTCAGTTTTTAAAACAAAATAAATTTTATCGGTAGCCGGATTGGGAAAAACTGAAACAAAACTTACAATTTTCGGTTCAATAAAATCTAATTTCAATCCGCAACTATCGGCAATGCGTGCAGATTCAAATTTAATATTATTCAAAATCAAATAAAGCGAATCGCCGGGGCACGAAGTACTGCAACCATTGCGATGACCGCAAATGTTATCGAGCATATTTCCGTCAGGCTGAGGATGTTTTGTTTGCCCGAAAGCATCTAATTTGTCTTTTTTTAGTTTCCAAGCCAAAAGATATTTTAATGAATATATTGCCCTATAGTCAGGTTTTTTTGTCATAAAATTTCCCATAAGGCAAATTCCCATTGTATTTTGATTTTTTGAACAAAAATGAGCGCCGAGTATATCATCGTCATCACCTGCCCCAAGTGGGTCGCGTCCGTTAAATATTGTACCGTCAGGTGCTATCAAAAAATTGTAACCAATATCGTCCCATCCATTGCTTTGGGTGTGCAAAAGATAAATATTTCTAATAGTATTAAGATAGTCTGTATCATTGTTTGAACCCGCAGAGTGATGAATTACCAAATGCTCAATTTTGGTTTTTACACGTGGTGGCTTAGGGTTGGGCAAGCCTTTTCGCCATTCGGTATAACTTATCATTGGTGGTTTATTACAAGGGTTTGAAAACTTATAAAATTTATTTTTTAACTCAATCTCAGTTTTTGGAGCATAAAGCAATATAATTTTTACTTTTCCTTTAAAATTTCCAAAATCAATTTTTACAATACTTTGCTCTTCTTCAAATACATTTAGTTTGCTGCAATATGTAGATATATCAACGTTTTCGTTATAATCAATTTTTGAAGTAACATAAGTTTCTATACCGATTTTTGATTTATAAAAAATCTTAATTTCAGCATCACTTTTATTCTCGGTTTCTACAATTAATGATGTGAATTTAAATTTGCCTGCATTAAAAGTGAATAGTTTTTGTTCAAATATTTCAGCGTTAATCAATGAATAAAAATCATTGATTTTAGCAAAATGTAAATTTGTTTGCGATTGGCAAAGAAAGCTTAAACTACTCAGAATTACTACAACTTTAACTTTAATAAGATTCATTATTATTTAATGAAATTAGAATTTATTATCTCAAAATATGTATTAAAAATCTTACTATTTGAAGCAATAATTTCTTTGCCAAAAAGCCAGTTTTGTTTACCATTAAAATCACAAACTCGCCCACCAGCTTTTTCAATAATAAATGCACCAGCGGCTACATCCCAAGGCTGAAGACCATACTCGAAAAAACCTTCAAATTTACCACAAGCAACATAAGCCAAATCAATGGCTGCACTTCCCAATCTTCTAAGTCCACGTGTATGTTTCATTAATGTTTTTAGAGTATCTAGATAGCTTTTCATCCCATCAAAATCGTAATAAGGGAAACCAGTTGCCAAAAGGCTTTTACTCAAGTTATAGTTTGCCGAAACAGTAATTTTCTCATCATTACAAAAAGCACCACTATTATCAGCCCAAAAAAGTTGGTTGTTGCATACGTCAAATACAATTCCAAGTAAAGGTTCGTTTTTGTTGTACAATGCTACACTTACAGCAAATACAGGTACTCCGTGCATAAAATTTGTAGTGCCATCAAGCGGGTCTATTATCCAGTTTAAATTTTCTGAAAGTTTATTAATAGTTTTTTCTTCGGTAATAAAACCTGCTTCGGGCAAAATTTTATTTAATCCTTCAACAAGCATTTTCTCAGCAGTAATATCAACATAACTCACTAATTGATTTAAAGATTTAACTTCAATTGCATTTTGATTAAAGTTTTTCGATTCTGCTAATAGATATTTACCTGTTTGCAATGTAATATTGATTGCTTCATTTATTATCCCAGTACTTGACATCAAGCAAATATATAAAGTTTTTGTGAAAAGTTAAGTAAGCAGGTGAAGACATAAACCAAAATAATCTAAATTACCTCATCAAATAAATTTCATAGTTTTTCTTAATTTTAATACATCTTTTAGCATATACATTAAATAAAAAAAAGTTATTGTAAATATAAGTACACTCTTAAAATTTAATTTAATAAATGATTTAACCATATTTTTAAATAAAGAAAAAAATTTACCTGTTATATTCACATTTTCTAATGGATTAATAAGCAAAGCCAGATTGTATGTATTATTTGTTTTTATGGTTTTGATAATGCTTTTCTGGTAATCGAAATCTTCTTTTTTATGAATAATGCACGACTTGGTATTTATACCAATTTTATAACCTGAAAAGATTGTTCTGTGGCAAAAGTTCAAATCACCGCCGTAGTTATTAAATATTGGATTGAAAATCCCTATCTCAGAGATTTTTTTCATATCAATCAGCCAACATGCAGCATTTACAAAGGGCACTTCAATTGTATCACCAAATTTACTTTCCAAATCTATTTTAAAATTCATACAATTTAATTCAAATTGATATTCTAATTTACCTAATTCGTTTTTATGTATGGGTGATACAATAGCAAAACCCTTATTATTTTCAATACTGTTTAATAGCATTTCAGGCATTTTTTCATCAAAAGAAGTATCTTGATTAAGCAATAGTAGATATTCAAACTTATTTAATGTAGCAAAATTCAATAATTGATTTGCTGAATATGTAAATCCATAGTTTACTTGGTTTTTTATTAATTTAATACTTTCAATTTTTGTAAGAAAATTTATACTGCCATCATTAGAATTATTATCAACAACTAATACATTTAAATTTGATTTTAAACAAGAACCAATACAATCATTCAAAAAATTGATACCATTGTAAGAAATGATACCTGCTAAAATTTTTGACACTAAAAAAATATTTTTCGGCTAAAATAATATAATTCTTTAAAACCTTTAATACTTAAAAATCTGCCCAATTTAATCCACTGAAAGATAAACTCGGGGAAAAGGGTTTAATTTCGCAATTTGAATATGAAAAAAATAAAAATTGCAATCTTTCTAATTTCACCCGGGAAAGCAGGAGTAGAAAGTGTTTTGAGTAATATTTTACGATATTTTAATTCTGAAAAAGTAGAATTATTTTTAGTCACTAATTCTGAAATTGCAACTTATTACAAAGGATTAATTGAACCTGAAAAACATTTAGTTTTAGGTAAATACTTTTTTAAAATCACAAATAAATATATTCGATTTTTAGTTACTTTTTTAAAAAACAAATTAAAAATAGAAAAAATAAAATTAAATTTATGGTCTAAAAAAGTTTGTGATTTTTTAGAAGCAAATAATATTAATGCTGTACATGCACATCTTGTATGGGACTATTATTTAGCTTCGATTATAAAAGAAAAGAAGCCTAAAATAAAATACCTTAATACTATGCATGGCACACTTTCACTTGACCCAGTTGATAATTATTTCCCATTTTTTAAAAGGAATGAAATACTTAAAATGCTGTCAAATGTTGACGGATATAGCTCTGCCTGTATTTATTTTATAAATCTTTTAAAATTATGGAAAATTCCAGTCAGAAATTTTTCAATAATTAGCAATGGTATCGATTCAAATTTGTCATCTAAATCTAAAACTAATAATAACTCTGAAATTGTTAAAATTTGTTTTATGGGTGGAGGAAGACCACATCAAAAGGGAGGTGATATTTTAATATACTCATTACATTTATTAAAAACTCAATGTAAAATAAATAATTTTAAATTATTAATTTATGGGAATGTCTCAGTTCACTCAAAAGAAAGAGAATTGGCAAATATTTTGGAATTGAACAATTACATTGAATGGAGAGGTTTTGTAGAACCACCATTTCATTTGAAAGGTATGGAAGAATCTGATATTTTTGTTCTCCCATCGAGGCACGAAGGTGTTGCAAATACACTGATGGAGGCAATTGGAATGGAAATGCCAATTGTAGCAACTAAAGTTGGAGGCACACCAGAGGTAATAAATCATCTTGAAAATGGATTACTTTGCTTTCCTGACGCTTCAGACTTATCAGAGAAGTTGGCAAATCTAATTAAAGATTATAATTTAAGATGTAAATTATCTATCAATAACAAACAATTGAAAAAAGAATATTATTGGGAAAAGATTTGTTTAGATTACGAAGAATTTTATGAAAAATTTGCTTTAAAATAAGTTTTTGCTAATCTTAATAAAAAATATTTATTTTTTGTTTTATTTAAAATTTGGTAAAATATAGAATTTAAAATTGCTTTTATATGTAGAACTTTATCCCTTTTAGCAATTTCCAAAGCAAAAATTGAATAAAAATTACTTAAAGTTAGTTTATAATGTCTAATCAAAAATGAATCATTTAAGTTTTTAGCTTCATTTAAAAGCCTTTTATACAAATTTTCAAAATGAATATATTGTATTCTTAAAGGAATTTTCATTGAATTTCCATCTTCATGCCTTCTCCATACTGATAAAATTTCGTTTATAAAATATACTTTGCCCTTTTCAAAAATTTTTAATTCCATGAGAATATCCCAACAAATTAAATTATCATAATAAAATTCAAAATCTACAATAAATTCTTTTCTTATCATCCAACTATTAGTATGAAACAAACGCCCTTTTGAAGTTTCTTTTAATGAATAAATTTGTTTTGGATTATTAATTAATATTTTATGATTATTCCCAATTTCATTTGAATTGTGTGTAACAGCAATGATTTCTTCATTTTTTAATAATATATCTACTTGCTTTTGAAGTTTTAAATCATCAGTCCAATAATCATCACCCTCTTGAAATGCTATATATTGGCCTTTTGCATAAGAAAGAGTATCTATTAAATTTCTTCCTAATCCAAGATTTTTTTTTCGCAACAACAAAACAATTAGTTCAGGATATTGCTGTTTAAATTCTTTACAAATATCCAAAGTATTATCTTTAGAACAATCTTCACCAATTATTACTTCAAAATTAAAAATGGTTTTTTGTGATATTACACTTTTCAAGCATTGCCTTATGTATTTTTCATGGTTGTAAGTAAGTAAAATTACAGATACTAAAGGTGTTCCCATTATTTTTTATAATGCCAAAATAAATGATTATTTTGATTAGATTTATATTATTATTGCTAAATTTTTTCACTTTTCAATTGATGAATTTTAACATTACAGATTATTATATTAAAGCTATTAATATAATTCTCTGGATTATTTTATTCTATTTCATTTTTATATTTGTTTTCGATGGTTTAACAAATCCTAATTTAACATTTGATGAAGCCGGACAGTTCTGGCTATGTAAAGGGTTACATCATTTTTCACCATTAAATTCTATAGAAGGCAATATTATTGATACGATGAAGTTTAATAGAATATTTAACTTAGACCCTGGTGGCTTATCATTTATTGGTTTTTTTTGGTTAAAAATTTCAAACTCAGTATTTTTTATACGTTTGTTGCCTTTTTTATTTTCTATTTTTTGTGTATTTTTTCTTTACAAAATACTTTTAGAACTTAAATTAAATTCTCAGACTGCATTTTTGATAAGTTTATTTTTTTTCTTATCAAAATCTTTGGTAATATTTACATTTACTTTTAGAGCATATATTTTTGAAATTTTAGGTGTATTAATTCTTTTATATTTATTAATTAAATATAAAGATATTTTATTTAAACCATCAATTTTAGCTTTATTTTCAATAGTGTTCAATATATTTATGTGGACAAGATATGGTTTTATTATAAATATTATTGCTGTGAATTTTTTGATAATTTTTATTGTTTTTGACAACAAAGCTTTAAATAATAATTTTATTAAAAATTTTTTATTAATTATTGTAATCCCATTAATTTTAAATTTTGTTTTTATGTATTTTTATGAAATTAAATACCATTTGCGTGGAGGTCCCACAAGCCCAACATTATGGTATAAAGAAAATTTAACATTAAAACACAATTCATTTTTTGAAACACTTTACAATAATTTTTTTTGTACACGAGGACTGCCTTTTTTATTTTTTATTTTAACAATTATTTCAAACCTAAAGTATAATTTTTTTAATATATGCCGCAATATTAAATATATATTTTATTGGATGATTGCAGTACATATATTTACAATCATTTTTTCATTTTTTGGCTATTATCCATGGTATATTAAAGGCAGGTGGGGGTTGACACTTGAATTTATTTCGCTTCTTTCAGCAATTATTTTATTTATATTGATAATTAAAAAAATTGAAATAAAATCTGAGCTAATTAAGCATTATAAAACTACATTAATTTTGATTATGCTTTTTGTTTTATTTAATTTCAGGTCGTTTAATTATAAAAGCTATTGTATTGAATTTCTAAGTAAATTTAATAATTCCCATGCAAAAATTGCTTTTGTAAATTGGTATTTAACTCCTGAGACTAAATTTAATTTAATTTATAACCCAAAGTTTAAGAAATTATATAAAACAAAAGAATTTAATTTTTATGAATATAAAGAAATAAATAAACAACCTAAAAAACACACATGGTTTTTAGTTTCAGACCCTACCAATCTTGAATTAAAAAACGAATTAAAAATTTTAAAGTTCAGATACAAATTTATATTTATAAGTAGTTCAGGTTTAATATTAGAAGCTTTATAACATTTGAAAAAAGTTTTAAAAAATTTAAAGACAAATTATAACATAAATAATTTAGAATTATGTACTTTAATATACCTGGCTGTACCGTTAATATTATTTTTTGTGAGTTGGTTCAAATGGTTTTATTCTGTACCACTTATATTAGGTATTTTAGTTTCAATTTATAGTTATAAGATAAAACTTACAGGATTTGATATTAAAAAAAATAGTATTAATTATTTTATTTGTATTTTCTTTCTACTTTTAATAGGTTATGGAGAGGTTATAACACAATCGGGCGATTGGTTCAAACACAATGCAATTTTTTCAGAAATTTTCGAACAATGGAATAAACCTGTTATTATTGAATTTAAAGGTCAAAACTATATTTTATGTTATGGTTTGGGGTTTTACATGGTTCCGAGTTGGATAGCAGGTTTGTTTGATAGTTATTTTTTACTTAGGTGGTTAGTATTATTAAATAGTGCATTCGGTTTGTTTTTGATATTTAAATGGATAAAAAAAATTTGGAATTTATCAATATGGTATGTAATAGCTATTTTTTTTATCGACAGATTAGACTTTTTGGCTGATTTACGTTGGTTGTTAATAGAATATGATAATTTTTCTGAAATTTGGTGGCATTTAGTAAATTTTAATTCATTTGATATTATTGACCAAATTCCACAGCACTCATTATCTATCATTTTGGTGTCTTTATCAATTATTTATCATTTGAAAAATGATTGTATAAATCAACTTTATATATTTCAATTATTTACTTTTGGTATATTTTGGAGCCCATTTTTTGTTTTTGCTTTGTTGCCATTTGTTTTAATTGTATTATTTAGAATTTTTAAAGAAAATAAATGGATTTTTTCTTTTCATTATATTTCAATTTTTATAGTATTATTTTTTATATTATACTATTACTCTTTGCATTTTAAAGTTGATACATTTAGTATTAAATGGAAAAATCTTAGACATTTTGTATATATAATGCTGTTTAGATTTATACCTACATACATTGTACCTATAGTTTTCATATATATATTAAATTTTAAAATTAATAAGCTAAAAATTACCGATTATACTATTATTCTAATAATGATTATTTTTTCTATAATATACACTCATATTAATTATGGATTTTTTAATGATTTTACTGATAAAACAACATTAATTGTAACATTTGTTTTAAATATATATTTAATTTACTTAATAAAACACAATTATTATCAAAAACGCAATATTGTATTAATTTTTTTAATAGTTATTTCAGGAATTTTTATGCCTTTTAAAATGATAGCATCCAAGTATTATGTATTTAGTAATGAAAAACTAATTAAAGAACACTTTTATTATACTCAATTATTGAAAAGTAATAAAAGTATTACTTTGAAAAATGCAATGGACATTGGATATAAAATATTTAAATATCCGTTTATTTATCAATATCTTGGTATGAGGGATAATAATTTTAATTCTATTTTTAAAAATTGCAATAAAAAAAACAATAAATTTTAATTAAATTATTTTATCGAATGAAATTTTCTATAATCACACCTGTTAAAAATCTTGAAACTTACATTTCAGAAACAATCGAAAGTGTAATAATGCAAAGAGGTGATTTTGAAATAGAATATATAATTGCCGATGGAGCCTCTGACGATAATACTTTAAATATTTGTCGCGAATATCAAAATCAAATTAAGAACAAAAGCAGACCTATTCATTGTAATTCTATTGATTTTAAAATTATATCAGAAAATGACAATTCAATGTATGAAGCCTTGAGTAATGCCTTAAAAATTACTTCAGGTGATATTATTGCTTATATTAATGCAGATGATTTTTATTTGCCAAATGCTTTCAGTTGTATTAATGAAGTTTTTTCAAAATTTGAACAAGTAAAATGGGCAACCGGTTTGCCGCTTAGATATAATGAACAAGGGCAAAATACAAATTTTCATATCCCATGGCAATACAGAAAAAATTTAATTTTAAAAGGGTATTATGGAAAATCTTTGTCATTTATACAACAAGAATCAGTTTTTTGGAAGAGGGAATTAAATGAAAATATATATCTTGAAAAATTGAAACATTTTATGTTTGCCGGAGATTATTTTTTATGGTATTCATTTGCAAAATCAGGAACTGAATTGTATATAATTCAATCGTTTTTAAGTGGAAACAGAAACAGAAATATTCAAAAATCAGAAAATAAAACAGAATATTTCAAAGAATTTAATTCTATTAAAGAAAAATCAAATCTTTGGTATTGGTTGAATGCATTAATTTTATGGTTGCTTGAATACTTAATTGGAAAATACCTAAAAAAAAGATATTCAAAAAACAGGATAATATTTAAAAAAAATCAATGGGTTTTGAAATAATTACCTCATAATATAAAGTTTCCCATATCCGTTTTTAAAGTAAATATCGCCGGCACTTTCACTTAATTCAATATTTTTACCATCTATTTTTGCTGAAACCTTATATAAATATACTCCATTTGCAAGTTTATCTCCGTAATTGTCGGTTCCATCCCATTCGAATTGCGATATGTTGTTTCCAATATTAATGGTGCCAAGCTCTTCCATAGTTATTTCTTTTACTATACGCCCCGAAACTGCAAGAATCGTTATTTTAAAATTTTCGGGAATTTTGTTGCCGGTAAGAGTAAAAACAAATCTTGTTTTTGAAGTAAATGGATTTGGATATGGATAAACATTTGTAATTGTTGATTTTGTTACTACATGGTAAGCAATTTTATAATCATCTGCCGATGAAAAATTGCCCTTTGCATCTCTAACAGATACGGCAAGTTCATATATTCCGTCTTTTGTGTATTTTGGCTTATAAATAAGGTCGCACTTTTCGGCAGGATTATTTGCAGGTTTAAATTCAAATGTATCTGATTTTAAATTTAAAATCCTGAAAGTGCTGCTACCGGGCTCTTTGAGTTTTACTTTGAAAAATTCGGGATCATTCATATAGAAAAATTTATTATCATCACTTGAAGTCATTGTTATTTGGGGAGTAGGCGAAATTATTTCCATATTAATAATATGCCTGCCATCAAAAACCACATCAAGATATGGATTTTTTATATCATTTTTTACATAATAATTAAACTGTTGAGTATTGTTGAACAAGTATAATTCTGGTTGAGTCATTTCAGGATTTACTGTGATATTTAGAACATTATTAGCTGATAGACCTGTTGTTATTATATTTCGCACAATAACTATTGAATCGCCCGGAGCCAAAGGTTTGTATTTTATAAAATCAATAGTATCAATTTTGTTTTGTTCGTTGGTTGATGTAGTAATAATAAGCAAACTGTCAAAATTGTATTTTGAAATATTTTTATATACGGTTTTCACTTTTAGTGTATCTCCTTCGTCAAGCGTATCTTTGTTTTGATAATGTAGAGACGAAGGCAAAATCATACCTTCGGGATAACCGTCATACAGTACGGTCCATCTTTTAATTTCAGTAGGTGTTTTTATAATACTGTCTTCAATATCAGCTTCTATTTTCAAAAATGGATAGATAGAAGCATCAACGCTATCTAATAAAAATTCTCTTTTAGTAATACCCTTATAAAGCATAAATTCATCATTATCTTTATTTATACCGTAAATATTAAATTTTAATAAATCACCAGTATTGTCGGGCTTATGCAATGTGCGGTAAAAGCTTTTCCATTTTGTTGCTGGTCCAATTTTATAAGAATTTATTGAGCCAGAATCAGCTAAAATACCTAAAACATAAGTAGCCAGCAAAACTTGTTGGTCAGAAGGTAATACGTCGTTAGGATTAGGTAATTTCTCAAAGGCTGTGCCTGGCAAATAACCTCTTCTACCTACAAAAATAAACGGGTCATTATCTTTGCTTGTTCTGAGTTTAAGTCCTCCAAATTTTTCAAGTTCATCAAAAATTTCAGTTTCCCATGAACTGATGTTTGTTTCCTTCTGATTAATTATCATTAAATAATAATCTTTAGGAATTGTTTTTAATAACGCTAAAAAAGAATCTCTGTCTTCTTTATTAAATGTATTATATAAATAATTACATGTTTTGGCTACACCAGAGGGTATATAATATTTAACTTCACTTGGAGCCGGTGTCCACCATGCAGGATAAGAAACTTTGTTAAATTTAGAATTAATATAAAATCTATTTTCGTTTAAAGCACTATATGCAACAACAGAAATACCTTTTCCATGAGCATATCCCCAATTTAATGGTGAGCCATTGTGCCAAATTGTTCTTCCTACAGGCATTTTCGCATTTTTTCCACCTGTTTCTATTCCATAATTTGTAGATTGTTTTGTAGCAAACATAAATATATTTAAAGAATCATAACCTATATCGGTTTTTTGAGCATCTATAAATTTGCGTTTATCGCCTTGGCTCCACCCTTCGGGGCTGTTGTATATCATTGAAAAGGTTGATATATCCCAAATTCCTTTTCCCGAGCCATCATCAATTTTTACTCTCCAGTAATAATCTATACTATCAACAGGCAAAAGCGAAAAATCTGCCTTTGCTATATATGAAGATACAATGTTGCCAGAATTTTTCTTAAATAAACTGTTAAAAAATGGTGTTGTATCAAGTTCAAAAATAAAATTGTAATTATTGCTGCCAAAAGCTAATGATTGTGCCGAAAGCTGAACTTGTGTATTGCTTACTATTGCATCTTTTGCGGGATATAAAATTTGTGCATTTGCAGAACCAAAATAATGACTTAAATACACTGTATTGTTTGATTCGCCTAATGGCATTTGTTCATTAATAATATTTGAAGAATCTATTGTAATTGTAAAGGTATTGGCACCTTTTTTATTTACTCCTTCGGTCTTTTTTATCCAATACAAAACCGTATCGCTGTTTCCTACTGCGTTAAAATATTTTTGAGGGTAATTTATAACATTGCCTCCCGATAGTTTTTGCGAAACTTTAAGATAAAATGTATCGCCTGAGTGAAGTCCTAAATTTAAAATATTGAGTTTTAATGCAAATGAATCAGCATCAGCAGTAACTTTTGGGGGATAAATGCTACTTTGAGTAACATCAATTGTATAATCGGGCAATTCGGCATCAAAAATACGCAATGATGGTTCGCCCGAAAAAATCATCATTTTACATTGTGAAGCATTATATGGACTTGATGAATTCTGGTAGTTTTTTATTGTATTTTTAATGTTTTGAGCAAATGACAGCTTTGGATTTTCTGTAAGGTTTAAGTGCATTGCAAGCGAAAAAGGATGTAGTTCGCCTATATATCCAAATGTTGTTTGACCCATCCAGCCGATTGCACCTTTGTCTTTTGCAAATAAGTAATCTTCGGCTATCGAACTGCCATCATAAGTGTTTCCAAGAGCGCAGCCGTTAAAATAAAAGAAAGGGTATTTGCCATAATTTTTCAAACTTGAAGCATCACCAAAATCAATATCAGAAGCTTGTGCCGAGCCATGACCGAAATAATCTATTAAGCTATAACCCATGTTAATTTCATTTTGAATCATTTCTTTTAACGAAGAATCAACCGGGCTTGGGTCTCGTTTGGTAATTAATCTTTTTGATGCTCCCCAATATTGTTTTTTCACAATATTGTGATACGCCTCTTGAAAATTTGAAAATTGTGCTACATCGCTTGTAGTTTCGCCACCTGCCAAATGTAAAATCTTTTTTTTCCATGGTTGATAGCCTGCTGATTTAATATCGTATAGTTTTTTGAGATATATTGCTACCTGCGAATTATTAATTGCCGGAACCCGCCCTGTTGCCAATAAAGGTTCGTAGAACGAACCATTATACCCCGAAGTAAAGTAATAATCTGATGGTGGATTTCCATAAGTGGGTACTAAATCTAAATACGAATAAACTAATGGATTAAACCTGCTGTTATAATATTTCTGTCCTTTGCCTAATAAAAGTAAAAATTTTAATGATGTATCGTTGTTTATTGCAAAACGACAAAAGTTTTTCATCGCTTCGGGGTGTTTTTGCCCAAAATAAAACTGATCGTATATATCGTTTACATAAACTACATAAGGGTTGTAACCACCTCCTGTACTGCTCGATAAAAAATCACGGTAAGCTTTTGCCCCCGAATCGAGTTTTGGGTGTGATATTATCAAATAATCAAAAGCATTATTTAACTTTATTTCGTTGAATACATATTTTAATACATTGCCTGAGGTTAAATTTATAATTTTTGATTCATCTGTAAGATAAAGGGTTTTTTCGTTAGCAGAATTGTACAAATTAATATAAATATCATTTAATGTTTTACTACCTATTGATTTGGTATAATTTGTCAAATCGTAAATTACAGGTTTATTTTTAGTGGTTTGATAATTTGAGAATTTTATAAAATTATTAGCCGAATTATAATTAAATTTAATTGAAGATGAATCGCCAAGGTTAAAAAGTCGGGGGTATATTAATTTGAAGTACGATACTGAATGGGCTGATTTTGCAAGTAAAAATGAATTTGTTTTTAATGTAGTATTGGGCGAACCAATTAATGTTTTTTCAATCGAATCTTGAAAAAAATACTTACTGTAATGTACAACTCTCTTTTCTTCAACAATTGTACCCGATGGATCAATAGTCAATCTAAGTCCGTTATTATACCCATCGGCATCATAAGCCGAAGTATTGCTGCCTCGTGTATGTGCAAGTACTTCAACAAAAGCTTTTGGACCATTTGCAGAAACAAAAGGTGTAAAAAATGGAGTGCTGTATATGTACGATGCCCCATAGGTAGTTTTAGACCATCCTTCGCCTTCAGTATAATCGGTGTAAAATCCTTCGGGAGCAAAACCAAAACCATCCCAATATGTTCCACTGTTTTTATTGTTAAACCAATTTACCTGCTCATAAAAAAAATACGGTTCGGGTGTTTTGCCATTGTAATCATTATCAAAAAAAACAGGCATTCTTTTTCCTGCATTTAACCCTACAGTTAAAAAATAAACAGCAGTATCATTGTATAAACTCATGTATTTATGAGGCTGCTCACCTTTTCTGAACAACACAGAATCGAGGTTTCCATCATTATAATTTGCATAAAACTCTATAAAATCAGTAGGATCAAAATTTCCATCGCTTTCGCCCGATACTATAATTGGCATTTCTTCGCCTTTAAGCCAAATCTGAATATTTTTAGGGTTTGTACTTGTCAAAGGAAAACCTGCTGTTTGCAAGGTATTGTAATCAATTTTATATATTCCTTCTTTAAAGATTTTAATTTTAAAATAATCCTGATTAAAGTTTATCCATTCGTTTCCATATTTTTGAGAATATCCTTGCAAAAAACCAATTGCACAAAAAAATATAATTAATATTCTTTTCATTTATAAATTTTTAAGATAGCAGTTTAAAATTTAATGCAATTATACTAATACAAAAGTTAAAATTATACAACCTCACACAAATCATTACCTTAAAATGATATATTTTTACTAAAATAGACACATTTTTTCACAATAAAATCCCAAAAATTGATTAATGGCTTTTAAAAGCAACTGTTTATTAATTTGTGATAAATTAAAAAGTGATTGTAAATTTGCCTTTTGATTTAAAAAGCGAAATGAACAAAGTTGTAAAAAATGCTGATGAAGCTATAAAAAATATATCTGATAATATGACTTTATTACTCGGTGGATTCGGTTTATGCGGAATACCCGAAAACTGCATAAATGCTTTGGTAAAAAAAGGCATTAAAAACTTAACCTGTATAAGCAACAATGCGGGAGTTGATGATTTTGGAATTGGATTAATGCTGCAACAAAAGCAGGTGAAAAAAATGATTTCGAGTTATGTAGGAGAAAACGAAGAATTTGAACGCCAAATGTTGAGTGGAGAATTGGAGGTGGAACTAATCCCACAGGGAACTTTAGCGACAAGAGCACTGGCTGCGGGTTATGGTATGCCTGCAATTTTTACACCGGCAGGAGTTGGTACAGAAGTAGCTATTGGCAAAGAAACCCGTGATTTTAATGGCAAAACCTATTTGATGGAATATGCTTTTGAGGCTGATTTTGCCATAGTAAAAGCCTGGAAAGGCGACACCCATGGTAACTTAATTTTTAGAGCCACCAGCAGAAATTTTAATCCATTAATGGCCATGGCAGGAAAATATACGATTGCTGAAGTAGAGGAATTGGTTGAACCCGGTGAGCTTGACCCCAATCAAATTCACACCCCCGGAATTTATGTGAACTGTATTTTTCAGGGAACAAATTATGAGAAACGAATTGAACAACGAACTGTGAGGGGTAAAATTTGAAAATTAATTAATTTGAAAATTTGAAAATGGAAAATTCAGAAGAACATGTTATAATAAAATAATTAACTACTTTTAAAATAATGCAAGACATAAAAAAAAATATCATTGTAGAAAAGTCTGTAAATTTTGCTCTTCAAATTATTGAATTTGCTGAATTGTTGGAAAGCAAACGAAAGTTTGTAGTAGCTAATCAAATATTAAAATCAGGAACTTCAATAGGTGCAAACGTGCGTGAAGCCCAAAATGCTGAGAGTAAAATTGATTTTGTGCATAAAATGAAAATTGCAGCCAAAGAAGCAGATGAAACCGAGTATTGGTTATTTTTATGTCAGAATTCAAAAAATTATCCAAATTGTGAATCTCTTCAATCTGAAATTCAAGATATAATTAAAATTTTATCAAAAATAATTTCTTCATCAAAACAAAATGATAATAAGTCCTAATTTTCAAATTGACAAATTTTCAAATTAAAATGTTAGACAAAAATCAAATAGCAAAATTGATAGCTCGCGAATTGAAAGATGGCTATTATGTAAATCTGGGAATAGGTATTCCTACACTTGTTGCCAATTTTATTCCAGAAGGAATTGAAGTGGTTCTTCAATCGGAAAACGGACTTTTAGGAATGGGTCCTTTTCCGTATGAAGGCGAAGAAGATGCCGACCTTATAAATGCAGGAAAACAAACCATCACTACTGTGCCGGGTTCAGCCTTTTTTGATTCTGCCATGAGTTTTGGGATGATACGGGCCGGAAGGGTAGATTTAACAGTACTTGGTGCCATGGAAGTAGCCGATAACGGTGATATTGCCAATTGGAAAATACCCGGAAAAATGGTGAAAGGCATGGGCGGTGCCATGGATTTGGTGGCAAGTGCCAAAAACATTATTGTAGCTATGCAACACGTAAACAAAGCCGGCGAAAGTAAATTGCTTAAAAAATGCAGTTTGCCAATAACCGGATTGGGTTGTGTGAAAAAAGTGGTGACCGAATTAGGTGTGTTTGATATTACCGAAAGAGGATTTGAACTTCGCGAAATAGCACCAGGTGTGACTATTGAAGAAATAAAAGCTAAAACAGAAGGTCGTCTTTACATTGAGGGCGATATACCGGTTATTGAAATTTAGTTTTTATAAAAAATTTTCAATTTAATGTTGAACTGAAAATTTTGACCTGTAAATATTACCTTCAGTGTGTAAAATTACACTATAAATTCCATTGGGGAGATTTGTAGTATTTAATAAATTGTTTTCAAGTTTAGTTTGCATTTTTTCGCCAATGAGATTGTAAATTTCAATTTTTGCAATTTTAGTTGGTACATCAATTTTTAAATATTCACTTGCAGGATTGGGTAATGTTTTAATATAGGTTTTTGTTGTACCATTTATCTTGTTTTCTTCGTTGTCTTTTATAATTATGGTATAAACTGAATCTTTATCTAAAACCACACCCCACGCCACTTCGCGTAAAACAAATTTAATGGTTTCGTCATGTTCTACCTCGTTATCGTCAGCTACTATAAACGATAGTTCATTTTGTGTTTTATCTTTTGTAAACAAGAGTATTTCTGAATTAAACATCGTATAATCAATAGCCATAGTAGCCGTTCCACCTTGCAATTTTATTTTTGCTGTAAAATTTCTATCGTTATTCAAGCAAATAATTTTAATTGAATCTTTCATACCTGTACCTTCGGTAACATATTGTATGGTATCTTTAAATTTTAAAATTGGTGAATTTATAGGTTCAATATCGCTTAATTTTCTTGGTGCAAGGTAATATCCGCTTGTATAAGGATTACTACCATCACTTTGAAATCCAATACCTGTAATATGAAAATATCCTTGAGGTGGAGGTGTTGAGTCAATATCTGTTTCAGAATCAATATACAATGGTACTGTTCCTATCACTGTTTTACAAATTACTGTTCTACTTGAATTAGCTGCTAATTTTGTTGTGGGCCACTCGGCAGGATTAACGAGCCTAATGGTTTCAATTTTTATTAACTTTGATTGATTACTTTCATTTACAAATGTGGTGAGTTGCGGATTGGGTATGATTTTACCTGATGAAATATGAAAAATTGTATCAAGGTTAATCATTTGAAACATTCCATTCAAATTTGCAAGTGTGCCTTGTGCAATAATGCTATCACCCTCCTGTGGTGTATAATATAAAATTTTTCCTGTTGAATATATTTGGCATCCTCCCGTCCTGTCGTTTAAAGTAAATGTATAGCCGTTAGTCCGTTTATTGGTTTCAAGCACAATACCGCTAATTCTGCAATACACATTTAATGAATCGGGAATTCCTGAAGTAATATTTACTTTATTTACAGCATTAATTTGATATAACGGAATGTCATCGTCAATTAGTTTTATTCTCAAAGTATCTAAAGTACCTATTTTGCAATTTGAAATTTTTTTCAAAGTAAATACAATTGTTTTAGTGGCTTCACGCTTTGTGTCTGATATTGGCTGGTAGTAAACATACTTTTGAGGTACGCCGGATGTTAAACTAATATCTTGTGAAGCAGATGAAATATTAAAATCAGTACCGAGTATGGCTGTAGATAGTGTTGGTTCAAATTTTAAAGTAAAATCAGAAATATTATTATTTGCATTTGTAAGTTTAAGTAAAATCTTTGGACTTATTTCTTTTTCAAGAACTGATAATTTTTGAGTTTCAAACTGTACGGTAGCATTGCTGTCATTATCTTTAATAACAAGAGTGAGAATACTATCAGCATAAATACTTGAAAAACCTGTATTTTTTCTAATTACCAATTTCAAAGTATCAGCTTTGTCTTGAATTATTTCGTCTTTAATTTTAATATTCAATGGTATTTCGATATACGAAGTCGTAGTTGAATTTACAACTATACTCGTATCGCTATTATTGGCAAAAAATGTAATTTCATTTGGGATTGAGGTAGTTTTTCCAATGTATTTTGTAAAAATTTTAAAACTTACAGGGTTCCCTATTTGTAGGTTTAGCCGAGCTTTAGCAGTTACTGTTATTTCGCCTTCGGTAACGTTTATATTTTTAGGATAAAAATAAATGCTTACTCTGTCGTCATCTGTAAGTGTAATATCTTGCGAAATATTATTTCCCAAAACACAATTTGTAGGTGAAGAAAGTGTACAATTAATCATTTCATTACCTTCACAAATTATATCGTTGTTTATTAGCAATTCAGTTGTGTCATAAGCTAAAGGTCCATTATTAAAAGTAATAGTTTTTGCTTTTACCGAAGTAAAATCCAAACCTGTACCGTTTGTAGCAGTTATATCATTTATTGAAAGATTTACGGAACTTTGATTTTCCGCTGCGTATTTTCTAATTGCAATTACTCTGCATTTTACAGACGATTCGTAAGTGGTTTGTGTTTTTACCGTAAATTCAATTATAGGTTGAGTGAGAGGTACTTCATAATCATCGAAAAATATTGGTTTGTTCACACCTCCTGTTGGATAAACTGTATTTTTTCCGCTTTTTGCCCAAACTCCGTTTTTTGAAGTTTTGTACCAAATAATTTTATTATTTTTATAATTAATCTGCTCTATTCGCCTAATGCCACTATCCAATTTATTAGGAATAACAGTGCCCCAACAACGTGTTTTGTTTTCAACATTTGAACTGTAAAACCTGCATAATTTACTACCATAAAGACCTTCATATTCAACATAAGTTAAAGTTAATGGACGTGTAGAGCCATTCACTTTATCGTAAATAGCAACTATATTTTTGGGATCTGCACCGCTTTTGCCCCATATACCTGTTGCAGTAATATTATCAGTGTATGTATCAAATTTTACAACTTTTACAGAGTCGTTTAGATAGTACTTTTCTACAGTGGTTTCACCCAGTTTTTGAATTATAATAATTGGGTATATATATTTTCCTGCAGTAAAACGAGAGTCATTTATATAAAAAAACGAATACCAGTTTTTGGTTTTACCATAGGCATCTGTTGTAAAAGTATCATTCACCTGTGTACTTACAAAGCCGGGATTGCCTGATGATTTCCAAATACTTGCAGTATCAATCCATATTGGGTATCCTACCCCAGTTGTAGTAGTACTTTTTAAATCGGTATGGTTTATAGCACGTACAAAATATTTGTATTTTGTATTGGCTGATAAGCCCGATAATTCTGCAAAAAATACAAAGGGAAGTCGAGTGGTATCGCCCGAACCAATAATTTGCGGAACTAATTTTCCCGTAAATTTTCCACTTACAGGCACTTGAGAATATACCATTGTGGTAAGTAATATGCTTAATAATAGAAACTTTATTCTCATTATAATACGCAATATAGCAAATCTAACTAAAATTAACATTAATATTTTTAAATAGTTTAGTTTTATTCAATTTTAAAAAAATGTAGATTTGCGAAAAAATTTACAAAACTCAAAAGAAATATTTATTAAAACAATGAAAATAAGTGTTATAGGCGCCGGGAACGTGGGTGCTACCGCAGCAGATGCAATGGCTTGCAGAAGAATTGGAAGCGAAATAGTTTTATTAGACATCAAAGAAGGTTTTGCCGAAGGCAAAGCTTTGGATATGATGCAAACCGCTACTCTAAATGGTTTTAATACAAAAATTACAGGTACAACAGGCGATTACTCAAAAACCGCAAATAGTGATGTGGTGGTTATAACAAGCGGAATACCTCGCAAACCGGGTATGACTCGAGAAGAACTAATCGGAATTAATGCCGGTATTGTAAAAGATGTAACTTTAAATGTTTTAAAACATTCGCCAAATGCTGTGATTATTATAGTGAGCAATCCAATGGATACTATGACTTACCTTTCATTAAAATCAAGCGGTTTGCCCAAAAGCAGAATAATTGGAATGGGTGGGATACTTGATAGTGCGAGATTCAAATGCTATCTTTCACTTGCTTTAAATTGTTCGCCTAATGATGTTGATGGAATGGTAATAGGTGGGCATGGCGACACAACTATGATTCCTTTAATTAGTAAAGCATCGTATAACGGAGTGCAAGTTTCAGCTTTTGCCGAGAATGATATTTTGAAAAAAGTTGCAGCAGATACAATGGTTGGAGGAGCTACTCTTACAGCACTTTTGGGCACTTCAGCTTGGTATGCACCCGGTGCAGCCATTGCTTCGTTGGTTGATAGCGTAATAAATAATCAGAAACGGCTTTTCCCTTGTTGCGTTTTTCTTGAAGGAGAATACGGACAAAATGATATTTGCCTTGGAGTTCCTGTAATTGTTGGGAAAAACGGCTGGGAAAAAATAATTGAATTAGAACTAAACGAAGAAGAAAAGGCGGCATTTGCCAAAAGTGCTGATGCAGTTCGCAGCATGAATAGCGTTTTATGATAGTTTCATTATAAAATATGTTAAAAAATTGAATATTTTTAAAACATATTTTTGGCTATTAATTTTTATATCAAAGTTTTTATTTGCACAAACAGTTTCACTTCGCAAAATCACCAAACTGCCTTCTCAAGTAAGCGAAACATCTGGAATTGTAGCAATTGATAAAAGCACTTTTTTTACAATAAACGACAGTGGTAACGAGCCTAAAATTTACCGGATTGATACTTTTGGTAATGTTTTAAAAACAATTTTTATAAAAAATGCCGTAAATATTGATTGGGAAGATATAACTCAAGACCAAGATTCAAATTTGTATATTGGTGATTTTGGCAATAATGAAAATACCAGAACTGATTTAAAAATTTATAAAATTAAAAACCCTTACAAATTGAGTAACGACACGTCTTTAGCAGAAACAATTAATTTTTATTATCCAAATCAAAACTTGTTTCCACCACCATTAAATTATAAAATTTTTGATGCCGAAGCTTTTATAAGTTTTAATAAATACCTCTATATTTTTTCAAAAAACAATACAAGCCCATTTACAGGTTATACTTATCTATACAAAATACCAACAAAACCTGGGTTGTACAAAGCCCAGCTTTTAGATAGTTTTAAAACAGGTGAAGGCTTAAAAGAACTTTGGTGGGTTACATCGGCTGCATTATCGCCCGATTTTAAAAAGTTACTGTTGCTTTCAAGTAATAAGATTTTTGCCTTTTCAGAATTTGAAAACGATAGTTTTTTTAGAGGAAAACCAAAAACAATTGACTTAGAATTTATATCGCAAAAAGAAGCAATTTCATTTACAGATAATGATAATTTTTTTATTACAGACGAGTATAACTCAATTTTTGAAGGTATGAATTTATACAGCGGAAGTCTTGCAGAGATTTACAAAACTTCTGTAATTGGCAATTTAAAAAATCTTGTTAAAAAGGTAAATGTAGGAGAAAACGACTCAGGCATTACAGTTTACCTTGCTGATTTATCATTTAAAATTCAAATTTTTCTTTCTGACCTAAGCGGCAGAAAAATAGAGAGCGGAATGTTGAGCAAACAAAATCCATCTTTGAACTTTGAAATTCCATTAGGGATATATTATATTACACTAACTGACGGCACAAGCTACCAACATTTAAAATTTGTAAAATATAAATAAAACTGTGACAAAAGGTGTAAAAAGCATACTTATAGCTACATTGTTTTTTTCTGCAATGAATGTGCTTGTTAAAATGCTTTCGCATATACCACCGGTTGAACTTGCTTTATTTCGTTCGGTTTTTACACTTATTTCATGCTATTTAATAATAAAAAAACTTGGATTGAAGGCTTTTGGTCACAAAAATCCCCTATTGTTTTTAAGAGGTTTATTTGGCACGTTCTCACTTATATTTTTTTTCACTAGTTTACATTATCTAACCCTTGCTACTGCTACATTAGTACATTATATAACTCCTTTTTTCACAACTTTTTTTGGGTACTTGTTTTTAAAAGAGAAGTTTTATAAAATTCAATGGTTTTTTCTTTTAATTTGTTTTGCAGGAATATTGTTTACACAGCATGATAAGGGAATTTTTAATACATTCAATATTCACAATGCAGGTTTGCTTTATGGCTTGGGGGCATCAGTTGCTGCTGCAGGAGCCTACAATTGTATTAGAAAAATAAATTTAACATACAACCCAAATGTAATAATGATATATTTTCCATTAATGGCACTACCTATTTGCATTTTGACGCTTTTTATCAATGGCGGTTTTATTATACCTACATATTTTGATTGGTTTTTGATATTTTTAATGGCTTTGCTTACACAGGCTGCACAATATTTTCTAACTGTGGCTTACCAAAACGAAAAGGTTGGAAATATTGCCGTTTACAGTAATCTCGGCATTGTGTATGCTGTTTTTAATGGAATTATTTTTTTCAACGAAATTCCAACTTTTTATTCGTGGATAGGCATTTTTATTGTAGTTGCAGGTATTTTTCTAAATTTATTTTCGGCAAAATTACTTGGGTTTATAAAAGTTATTAAAAACGATTTTGTCTAATAGTATGTTTATTTGTTTGTAATTTTAAATTTAAATGGGTGTTTTAAAAAATTATTTATATATTCACTGGAAACTTCTTGCACTTGCTTTGGGATTAGCAGCCATAAACCAGTGTTTTTCACTGTTTGACCCATATATTACAGGTAAAATTGTAGATGAAGTTATTACTAAATTTGATAAGTTGACAAAAAGTCAATATATAAACCGATCAATATTTTGGGTTTGTTGTTCTATTGGTGTTGCAATGGTATCGCGTATTGCAAAAAATTTTCAAGACTATGTCACTAATGTAATAATTCAAAAACTTGGAGCAAGAATATATGCTGATGGCTTAAAACACAGTTTGCAATTGCCTTATCAGGATTTTGAAGACCAACGCAGTGGCGAAACACTTTCGGTACTGCAAAAAGTTAGAGTTGATATCGAAAAACTGCTTCTCACATTTATAGGGGTTCTTTTTACAAGCATTGTAGGGTTGATTTTTATTATAATTTATGCAATAAGTATAACGTGGGTTGTAGCAATGGTATATGTTCTGGCAATATTAATAATAGGACTGCTGAGCAGCTATTTCAGCAAAAAAATAAAAATTATGCAGCAAAAAATTGTAGGTTATACAACAGCACTTGCAGGCAGTACTACCGAGTCTTTGAGAAATATCGAACTTGTAAAAAGTCTCGGTTTAGCTAATCAAGAAATTAACAGGTTGAACAAATCTACTTTTGAAATTTTGAAACTTGAACTCAAAAAAATAAAATTTATCCGCAGTTTGGGTTTTTTACAAGGTACTACTGTTCAGTTTGTAAGAAGCGTAATGATAATGGTATTGCTTATTCTTATTTTTGGTAAAGAAATATCGGCAGGGCAATATTTCACATTTCTATTTTATTCTTTTTTTCTATTTAATCCATTGCAAGAGTTGGGTAATATTATACTCACCTACCGCGAAGCAGAAGTATCATTAAATAATTTTAAAACCATTCTCGAAAAACCGATAGAACAAAAGCCAGAAAATCCTAAACATTTAGAACAATTGAATAAAATTGAATATATAAATGTATCATTCAGGCACCAGTCTTCTTCGGTAAATGCACTAAATAATATTAATTTTAAAGCAAAAAAAGGTGAAACAATTGCCTTTGTTGGTCCAAGCGGCTCAGGCAAAACTACATTAGTAAAAATACTTGTAGGACTATACCAGCCAAACGAAGGACAGATAAAATACGGAGATTTTAACTTCTCAGAAATAAATCTTGACGAGCTAAGAGAAAAAATAGGACTTGTTACTCAAGATACTCAATTATTTGCAGGTACAATTAAAGAAAACCTACTTTTTGTAAATCCTTCTGCAAGTGATGAACAAATAATGGATGTTTTAGAAAAATCAAGTTGCCTAAAATTATTAAAAAGAGCCGAAAAAGGTATAAATACAACCATTGGCGAAGGTGGGGTAAAGGTATCGGGAGGCGAAAAACAGAGGTTGTCAATAGCACGGGCATTGCTTCGCAATCCATCATTATTGGTATTTGACGAAGCAACTTCGTCATTAGATAGTATTACCGAAGAAGATATTACTCAAACAATAAAAGACATTAACGAAAAAAGAAATGTAATTACCATTATCATAGCTCATCGCTTAAGTACAATAATGCATGCCGATAAAATTTTTGTATTAGAAAAAGGAAAAATTATAGAAGAAGGCAATCATAATGACCTTTTAAATCTTAAAGGTTTATATTACGCCATGTGGCGGCAGCAAGTAGGCGAAGCGTAATTTTTATAATTCTATTATTTTATATGAAATGAAAAAATTGGTTGTATTATCGGGAGCAGGTGTAAGTGCCGAGAGTGGAATAAGTACTTTTCGAGATTCGGGCGGTTTGTGGGAAGGATACGATATATTGGAAGTTGCAAGTATTGAAGGTTGGCAAAAAGATAAAGAACTTGTACTCAATTTTTACAATATGCGTAGAAAAAATATGATAAATTCTATCCCCAACGATGCACATTTAGCTATTGCACAATTGCAAAATAATTACAATACTGTAGTAATTACACAAAATGTAGATGATTTGCACGAAAGAGCAGGATCGAAAAATGTAATTCACTTACATGGCGAATTGCGCAAAAGCCGCAGTACTGCAAATTCTGAGTTAATTTACAACATAATAGGCGAAGAATTGAATATTGGTGATTTATGTGAACTTGGAAGCCAGCTTAGACCTCATATAGTTTGGTTTGGTGAAGAAGTTCCGCTAATGTATAATGCAATTAATGAAGTAAGCAAAGCTGATATCATTTTGATAATTGGTACATCTATGGTTGTATATCCGGCAGCTTCGTTAATTCATTATGCAAATCCTGAAATACCGGTTTATTATATTGACCCTAAAATTCCCGATTTCAAATTTAATAAAAATGTGGTACACATTGCAGAAAAAGCCACCGTAGGAATAAAAATTTTAACGACTAAATATTTAAAAGTATAGTTAAAAGTTGCACAATTGGCTAAAAAATTGTTAAATCGCGGTTTATTTTATAAATGACAAATCCATCAATAGTAATTTTAGCAGCAGGTATGGGCAGCCGTTATGGAGGTCTTAAACAACTTGACCAGCTTGGTCCATCAGGCGAAACAATAATTGATTATTCTATTCATGATGCAATTGATGCCGGGTTTAAAAAAATTGTTTTTGTAATAAGAAAGAGTTTTGAGGCAGAATTTAAAGAAAAGATAAGTGATAAAATTCCCGATTCTGTTACTGTTCATCACGTTTTTCAAGAGCATAACACAAAAATATCAGATTTTGATATTGAAATACCATTGAGAGAAAAGCCCTGGGGTACAGGTCATGCAATACTTGTTTGCGAAAATGTGATAAACGAACCATTTGCTGTGATAAATGCTGATGATTATTATGGAAAAGACAGCTACAAGCAAATTTATAATTTTCTTAAAAATGAAGTTTCGCCTTTGCAATATGGCATGGTTGGCTATTCATTAAAAAATACTTTGTCGGAAAATGGATTTGTAAGCCGTGGAGTATGTATTACAAGCAATGGCTTTTTAAGCGATATTAAAGAAAGAACTAAAATTAAAAGAGAAGCTGATGGAATATTCTTCGATGATGGAAATGAGAAAATAAAACTTGACGAAGAATCTGTTGTGTCTATGAATTTCTGGGGTTTTGATAATTCTGTTTTTAAGCATTTGAAGAATAGTTTTAAAAGCTTTCTAAGTTCAAATAAAGGTGAAAAACAATCAGAATTTTTTATCCCGATAATTATTGACGAATTAATTAAAACCCATACAATCAAATTAAAAGTAATGACTTCAAACGACCAATGGTATGGTGTAACTTACAAAGAGGATAAAGAAATGGTTATGAGTATTTTCAAAGAGTTTTCAGAAAACGGATATTACAATATTCCTGTTTGGCAAAATTGATTTTATGAAATAAAAAAAACTCACAATTGCTTAATTTCAGCTTACAAGAAGATTATTTCACTTTTGCAAAAAAATTAAAGCAATTTGCAGCAGGTTTCAACCCATCTGTAATACTTGACAGTTGTAACATTAATCCACAGTTTTTTATAGGAAATTATAAAATTATCGCAGCTTTTGGAGGTAATAAAATTTTTGAACCATCAAATTATATGCTTGAATTTTTAAATGAGATTTACAATTCAAAATCTTGGTATTTTGGAGTAATTGGATACAATCTTAAAAATGAAATTGAAAATTTGGATTCAAAAAACAAACGGTGTTTTGGCTGGAACGAAATGTGTTTTTTTAGCCCCGAAACTGTTGTAACTGTAGATTATGAAAACGTTGTATGTATATACGGTAATAATCCACAAGAAGTTTTTAAAAACATAAGTGAAACAAAAATTGAAAAAGATTATAATTCAAACTCCCAAATAAAAATTAAAACCGAAATTGATAAAAAATCATATATTTCTAAAGTTAACCGTATTAAGAACGAAATAATAAATGGTAATGTTTACGAGTTAAACTTGTGTTTAAGATTTTTATATGAAAATTTTGATTTTTTTAACCCATTTCAATTTTATAACAAACTTACTGAACACTCTCCATCTCCGTTTTCAGGGTATTTTGCTGCAGGTAAAAAATATGTTTCTTGTGCCAGCCCCGAAAGATTTTTATCTAAAAAAAACAGAACATTAATATCTCAGCCAATTAAGGGAACTATTGCACGTGGCAAAAATGAAAAGGAAGATATTTCAAACAAAAACACACTAAAGAACAGTATAAAAGACCGAGCAGAAAATGTAATGATAGTTGATCTTGTTAGAAATGATCTTGCAAAAGTATCAGTACCCGGTAGTGTAAAAGTTGATGAATTGTTTGGAGTATATTCATATTCGCAGGTACATCAGATGGTTTCAACAATTAGTTCAGAATTAAAAGCTGAAATTGGATTAAAAGAAATTATTAAAGCCACTTTTCCGATGGGCAGTATGACGGGTGCTCCAAAAATTTCGGCAATGCAGAAAATTGAGTATTTTGAAGATTTTAACCGTCAATGGTATTCGGGGTCTTTAGGTTATATAAGTCCTTGGGGGGATTTTGATTTTAATGTATTAATAAGAACTGCTTTTTATGATAAAGAACTGAACAAACTTGCATTTTACTCAGGGGGTGCTATTACCATAGATTCAAATCCGATAGATGAATATGAAGAAATTTTTATAAAAGTGAAAGCAATTATTAGTTTATTAAATGGAAACTTTTAGGTAGTAATAGCTTCTTTTTTAGAACAAATTTTTTCGAGCATACTTTTAAGTTCATCAGCTTTAAATGGTTTGCCTAAATATTCATCAAAGCCCTGATTTATGTAATAATCACCATTTGTGCCTTGTGCATCAGCCGTTAATGCTACAATTAATGGGCGATTTTCGGGATATGTTTCAAAAATCTTATGTGTAGTTTCTATTCCATCCATTTCAGGCATTTGAATATCCATAAAAATCACATCATAAGTGCCACTTTTCATTAGCGATAGAACTTCAAATCCATTCTCTGCAAATGCAACCTCATTATAACCAAAATTGTGAAACAATTTTTCGATATACATTTTGTTGAATGGATTATCTTCGGCTACCATAATGCTCAACGGACATATTTCGGCTAACAATTTTTCATCATTTGCTTTGGGTTTATCTTTATTTTCGTCAACCGTTGATTGCATATTTTCAGCAATTTCAGAAAGTAAATCAAAATAGAATGTAGTGCCTGCTCCTTTTTCAGATTTTAAACCTATCATTCCTCCCATAAGCTCAACAAGGCGTTTAGAAATACTTAAACCAAGCCCAATTCCACCAAATTTGCGTGAGGTTGATGAATCTTCTTGTTCAAATGATTCAAATATTTTTTCTTGCTTTTCGGGAGTTATACCAATTCCTTGGTCTATGACAGAATACCTTATTTTTGAAAATGTTTTTTCACCTTCGTTTCTTTCTTCAAGTTGTTCTAATCTAATTTTCACAAATCCATTTTCTGTAAATTTAACTGCATTACTTACAAGATTTACCAAAACCTGCCTTATTCTTAAAATATCTCCTTTTATATACTTTGGAGCATTGGGCTCTATCTCTTTTATTAAATTTATATTTTTGTCTTGTGCTTGTTTTTCGAAAATCGTAAATACTTCATCAAATAGTTTTTCTAAATTAATTGACTGTTCTTCAATATCTACCTTACCGGCTTCAATTTTTGAAAAATCAAGGATATCATTCAATATAACCAATAGGTTTTCTCCATTTTTATGAATACTATTTACAAATTTTCTTTGTTCTTCATCAAGATTTGTTTCCAATAATAATGAAGACATTCCTATAATTCCATTCATCGGAGTTCTTATTTCATGACTTGTAACTGCCAAAAAATTTGATTTTGCTTCGTTTGCAACCACAGCACGTCTTCTGGCTTCTTCAAGATGATTGTTCAGCCTTCGCAATTCTTCATTTTTTATGCTAATAACTTGATTGTTTTTTGATAGTTCTTCGTTAGCTCTTTTCTTTGATATAACCTGATAAATAAGCAAACCCAATATTATCAAAAGTGCAACTATTATACCTGATAAAGCATAAAGTTTGAAAATTGATGATTTTACAACAACTGATTGGTATTTGTTTTCGGCTTTGTTTTCTATTTCTTTTTTATCCTTTTCGGCTTTTATTCTTGTTTTTTCGAGCTTTAAAAATTGAAGATACGAAGATGAAACATGGTTTTTTTCTTCAATAGTTTTCAATTTTTCGTTAATCAAAGTGGCGTTTTTATAATCTTTTGATGAGGTATATATAGTTTCAAAAAGTTTGTAAACTATATATTTCACATGAATTTTAGAACTTTTTTCAGCTAATGATTCTGATTTGTTTAAAAAAGCAAGTGATTGTGAAATTTTATTTGAATTATAATACAATTTACCAAATAAATAATAAGTATATGCTTCGTTAATTTTGCTTTTTAGCTGAGTTTGAATATCTAAAGATGAATTTAAAATTTCTTCTGCAATTTTATATTCATTCATTTCGGTAGCAAGTTTGGCAAGTGCATTTTTGTTTTGTATCAAACCTAACTTATTTTCTATTTCTTCGTTGATTGATTGGGAAGAAACAAGGTACAAATTTGCTTTTGAATATTTTTTTTCAATTATAAAAGCCTCTCCCAAATAATTAAGTGCCATTGCTTTAATACGTTGGTCGGTTGTTTTTTCGGCATATTCTATTGCATCATTTGCATAATTTTGAGCATCTTGGCTTTTATCAAATAAAATTAGATACGAGGCTATTTTGAGTTTTGCTTCGGCTACACCTTTTTCATCTCCAATTTCATTTTTGAGAACTATTGCTTCGAAAAAATTCTCAAAAGCATTTTCAAAATCACCAAATTCTAAATTAAGTATTCCTGAATAATAATAGTAATCAGAAATTCCCTTTTTATTGTTGTGTTTTGTAAAAAACTCTTTTGAAATTATCAAATTATTAATGCCTCTTGTAAAATCACCCTTCAATCCCTCAATTACTCCTATTAAATAAATTGCTGAATGTTTTACATTGGCACATTCTTTTGTTTTAGAATTTGAAACACAATTGTTCAAATTTATCAATGAATTTTCTAAATCACCTCCATTAAAATATGATAAACCCTTGTTATAATAGCTCACAGCAATGTCTTTTACATTTTTTTGACTTATTGCTTTTTGTAAACTTGTGCTGTAAAAATCTATGACAAAACTTTGTTTTTGGCTTTTTGCAGTGCTCAAATATGATGTTTTTGTATCTTCAAGGTTCGAGTTATCAGAAAGTGAATAAAAATAATTACTTGCATTTTCACGATCGTTATTTTGTGATTTTAAATTTTTTGAAACAAAAAATAACAGTTGAAATATTAAAATTATCTTTATGCTCCTACTCATTTTTCAGCACAAAGTATTAGTTTTTTTCTCTAAAATAAAAGTTTTAGTAAAAAAATTATTTAACAAGTATATTTTTTAGTGTAAAATACAATATAAATTGCTATTTGTCAGATATCAATTTTGCCCGAAAACACAAATTCTGAAGGTCCGCAAAGTCTTATATTTTCGTATAGGTTTTCAGTATAGTCAAATTTTACATTCAATATACCTCCAAGTGTTTTTACTTCTATATTGTTTTTCATAATGTTTTTTAAACATTTTGAATGATAGCTAATAGCTGCTGCAGTAACACCCGTTCCGCAGCTTAAAGTTTCATTTTCAACTCCTCTTTCGTAAGTTCTCAAGTATATTTTTGAATTATCAATTTCACTTATAAAATTTACATTTACACCTCCTTTTTCGGCAAATTCTTTTGTGTATCTCCATTTTGCCCCGGTTTGGGGTACGTTTAGCAATTCTATTTCTTCAATTGTTTTATAGTGCAAAATCAAATGGGGCGAACCAGTATTTATAAGGTCGGCATATATTATCTTTTCATCAATTTTTATTGGAATTTTCAAAAACTGAGGGTTTTTCATTTCAATTTCAATTATTTTGTTTGAGATATTTCCTTTGTGAACTCCGTCTGTTGAGTTAAAAATGGTATCTAAATTATTGATAATATTATTGTCAAAAGCATATTTTACGGCACATCTGCTCCCGTTACCACAAAAACTTTGGTTTCCATCAGGGTTATAAAAAACCATATCGAAATCAAATTTTTTGTGTTTTTCTATTATAATCAACCCGTCAGAGCCAATACCGAAATGTCTGTTGCATAGTTTTATAGCAAGATTAGAATTATGGTTAATTGAATTTTCAAAATTGTTTATTATTATAAAATCGTTTCCTGTTCCTTGATATTTTGAAAATTCTATCTTCAATTTGAGTCGAGTATTTTTATTGTTTCTCTGTTTACTTCTTTTGTGTACTGTTCAAAATCGCCGCTTTGCTCAAGCTTGTAATAATCGCCATTTTTCTTTAGGTAAATATTATTATCTAATATTTTAAGACTTATTTTTTCGGTGGGTTTAACACCAAAAAGTTTCAAATTATTACCTTCTAATTTGTAACCTTTAAAATTTACAACCGACTGCCAGTATTCAACTTTTATTGATGTATTGGTTAGTTTTTTCGTTGTGCTTATATTTAATGAATTTTCACCATTTTGGTTTGATACATTATTATTTTCATTGTGGTTTACTGGCTCTATAGATTGAAAATTTGCAACTGAAAAATTACTCTCGTCTAATTTCTTGTCTTTTTCAATTTTTAAATTTTGATTACTATCCACATTCTGTGCCAAAACTTCTGAATTTTTAGAAGTTGAATCTTTGGGTTTAACAACAGGTATTTCATTTTCTGAAATTACATTATCTGACTGGTTTGTTTGGCTGTCGTCTGCATAAATTTGTTGGGTTTGAGTTTCATTTTGGCTTAAATTTTCAGAATTATCTTTTATGAAATATATAAACACAAAATAAAATATGAAAGGAGTGAGCAGAACGGCTACTGCAGCATAAAACCAATTATTGTAATTTGGTTTCAGTTTATATACTTTGGTATAATCGTTTTCATGTTTTTGGGCAACATTTTCGGCTATTGTATCATCAGTTACCCTTTGTTCTTGTTCTTGGGATTTCACAATACGTGAACTCAATTGTTTTTCGCCTCTGAGCAAAGCGTACAATTCTTCTTTGCGTGCAAGTTTTATACCTTCAATTATAGCTTTTTGGGTTTCTACTTCTGCAAAAAATTCTTTATCATTTTTTAACTTGCTTTTAAACTCATCAAGTGCCAAGCCTGATAATTCGCCTTTTAAGTACCTGTCAATTAAGTAAACTCTTTCGATATCTTTTTTCATTTAATTTTTTTTTAAATAAAGTCATCTTTTTCGAAATGTTCTTTTACTGCTGATTCAAGTTTTTTGAAACATTGGTATTTTTTAGATTTTACAGTGTCAGAATTAGCAAAACCCATTTGTTCTGCAATTGTGTTCATGTCTAAACCATCAAAATAAAAATACATAAGCAATCTTCTACATGTTTCATCTAATCTGTTGACATATTCGCAAACTATTTTTGAGTCGTATTTCAATGGAGTTTCTTCGGCTTTAAAATTCTCACTTGCCGATTCGTCAACCACCTTAAAGCGTGTTTTACGTTTAAGTTGTTTGTACCATTGATTTTTTGCAATTGAAAATACGTAAGTGCTGAGTTTTGCATTCAGCAAAAAGTCAGGTTTTGCTACATTTTGCCACACTGCAATAAGTGTGTCTTGCAATACATCCTGTGCTTCTTCGATACTTCCGTTGTTGTTCAAAACAAATTTTTTTATACTATTAATATTTTGCTTATAAAGGATAATCAAGGCTTTTTCGTTGCCTCGTTTTATTTCCTTTACCAAGTCACTGTCGGAATTAAATCCCAGTCCGAACATTTATAGAGAGTTTATAATGATTAATCGACAAAGGTAAATGAAGTTATATAATTTTTTAAACATTTTCGTTTTTTTTGATAAAGAATTTTTAACGAATTATTATTTTTACACAACTGCCATTTTTAACTTTGGCATTTTGTTTGTAAAATTAAAATTTAAATTAAATTGATATAAAAATGAACAAAAAAACAATTTTAAAATCACTAATTATTTTATCAATCGCTGTTGTAGGAGGTTTGGTTGCTTTAGGTATTAATCACTTTTTTAGAAAAGATACAAGTAATTTATCTATTTCTGATATTCAAAATGCTTACACATCAAATGCTGTAAAAGTAAACTCAATTCCAAATGTTGATTTTGTAAATGTTTCTGAAAAAGCAGTTCATACAGTAGTGCATATAAAAACCAAATATGGAGATAATTCAAGTAACAAAAATGAAGATGAAAGATTTTTTGACCCCTTCGATTTTTTTCACGACAAAGGTTTTCCCCAACAACCACAAGAAGCTACAGGGTCGGGTGTAATTCTCACACCTGACGGCTATATAGCTACAAACAACCACGTAGTAGAAAATTCGTCAAAAGTTGAGGTTACTTTGAATGATAAAAGAACTTATATAGCAGAAGTAGTAGGTACTGACCCCGAAACCGATCTTGCATTATTAAAAATTGATGAATCAAATCTTCCGTTTCTATCATTCGGCAATTCAGATAATATTAGAGTTGGAGAATGGGTAATAGCTGTTGGAAATCCTTTTAACTTAACTTCAACTGTTACTGCCGGAATTATTAGTGCAAAGGGAAGAAATATTAATTTACTCAGGCAAAATACTGAATATGCCATTGAAAATTTTATTCAGACAGATGCAGCTGTAAACCCTGGAAACAGTGGAGGAGCTTTAGTTAATGTAAATGGCGAACTAATAGGTATAAATACAGCTATTGCTTCGCAAACAGGAAGCTATTCGGGATATTCGTTTGCTATACCCGTAAATATTGTAAAAAAAGTACTTGATGATATAAAAAAATATGGTGAAGTGAAAAGAGCTATTCTGGGAGTTAGGATACAGGATGTAACTGCCGAATTAGCAGAAAAAGAAGGTTTAAAAGAAATCAGAGGTGTTTTTATTCCCGAAGTTGTTGAAGGAAGTGCCGCTGATAAAGCTGGTCTTAAAAAAGGTGATGTGATTTTAAAAATTAATGATGTTGAAGTTAATTCATCATCAAACTTGCAAGAACAAATAAGCAGATATTATCCCGGAGATAAAGTTAAACTTTTGATTAAAAGGAATAACACAAACAAAGAAATTGAAGTAACATTGCGTTCAAAAGATGGTAAGTCTGAAATAGAATCAACTGCTAAAATAGAAACCAAATCTGCTTTAGGAGCTACTTTTGAGAATATTACCAAAGAAGAAAAAAGCAAGTTTAAAATTCAGAATGGAGTAAAAATTTCAAAACTTGCAAAAAGCCCGCTCAAAGACAAAGGAATTCCCGAAGGTTTTATTATAACTTCGATTGATAAAAAACCTGTATATAATGTTAAAGATGTAGTGCAGATGTTGAAAGACAAAAGCGGTTCGATACTTTTTGAAGGGGTAATGCCTGATGGCACAAAAGATGCTTTTGCTGTAAGAATAAAAGAAAAAGAATAGTTTTGCAGAAAAAATAAAATTGAATCCAAACAGTTTTTTCTTCAAACTTTCTGCTATATTTTTCCAGTATTTGCTGTTGATATGCGTATTCTTTCCCTTGATATACCTCACTTTTTTATTTCTTTCAGATTTTGATTCAAACAAAATTGCAATTATCAGAATTTTGTTTTTGTCAATTGCAGTAGGTTTGCCTATTGTAATGCTCAATGCCTTTGCTTTTGAAGGTTTCAGTCATTTTGATTTGAAAAATTATTTAAAACCTCATCAAAAAATTTCTGTAAATATTTCAAATAAAAATCTTAACAAAAAAGAAGATTTTATTTCAAATATTTTAAAAAACAAAAATTGGAAATTTTTGAATGAAGACAAAAATTGTGTTTTTTTTATCAAAAATAATTTGATTTTAAAAGATAAAATCAAAATAGATTACAATTTTTCAAACAAAGAAAATATTCAAATAAATATTGAAAGCAAGCCATCTTCGATACTTTTAATAATTGACTTTGCAAGAAATTATCGCAATATTTTAACTATTCTAAAGGCTTTGGGAAAAAATAATAACTAAATTTATTTTTTTTTAATTTCTCTAATAAAATTTGAATAATTGAGTTAATGGTTTTTTTGATACCAAGCCCAACATTTGCTGAAATGGTAATAAAAATCGTAGTCTGAGGCATTTTTTACAAATTCAGCAGTTACAGGGCAAATTATTAACAAATCGTCAATTGTGACTGAACGATCATTTGTAATCATAAACAATTTACGAGGTTGCAAACGCTGCTCAATAGCGTCTTTGAGCAATAATTGAGAATATATTTCATCCATTTTTTTTCTCTCTTTACCCTTACGGCTAATTCCTTCATAAATTAAACTTATAGGGCTTTTTAACGTTGGTCTATATCTATCAATGTGTTTTTTATATTCTTCCTTCTTTTCTTTTGATAATTTATTGCCATTTATTGTAACCTGTGAAAATGTATTTTCTTTTTTAGTCATATATATTTTCAATTGTTTTTGCAAAGTATCAAAAACGTTTTTCAAAGCAATTTTTTTCAGTTCATAGCTTACATGTCTTAAAATCAAAGTGTCTTTTAATGAGCAGTCTATTTCAAAATATCCTCTTTCGTCTGTTGAAGTGGCAATTGTTTTACCTTTTATACTCACCACAGCAAACGAAATTTTAGTAAAACTGTCGTTATCCATAAGCCAAGCTTTTAGTTTGATGTTTTGTGAAAAAACCGGTTGACTAAAAACCAATCCAAACAACAACACAAACACTCTAAAATAGAAATGTTTGAACAATTTACTGATGAATGTTTTTAGATAATTCAATTATTACTTAAAACTAAAAAAAGGAAGTTTTGTTACAAACAATTTTACTTTTTATGATACAAAAAACATGAAATTAAATGATCATTTACCATTCCTACCGATTGCATAAAAGCGTAACAACTAATACTGCCGATAAATTTAAAACCTCTTTTTTTCATATCATTGCTCATTTTGTCGCTTTCGGCAGTTTTTGATGGTAAATCTTTTAAATTTTTCCAATTGTTGTATATAATTTTATTATCGGTAAATTGCCAAATGTATTTAGAAAAACTTCCAAATTCTTTAACACATTCAAGGTATTTTTCTGAATTATTTACTGCTGCTTTTATTTTTCCGGCACTTCTTATTATCAGTGGGTTTTGAAGTAGTTCGGCAATTTTGTTATCATCGTAATTCATTATTTTTTCAGCATCAAAATTATCAAAAGCATCTCTAAAATGTTGTCTCTTAGCTAATATTGTGTACCAACTCAAGCCCGCCTGAAAGGTTTCTAAAATCAAATGCTCGAAAAGATATTTATCATTAAAAGATGGCTTTCCCCATTCGTTATCGTGATAGCTGCGGTATAATTCATCTTTTTCGCACCAAGTACATCTATTAACTGATTGCATTGGGCAAATTTATTAAAATAAAAAATGAAAATAATTGAATTATAGTGCCGAAATTACTCCTTTTGCCCACGTAAGAGCTAATTTGCCTTGTTCTTCTTTGGTCATATTTGTATTATCCAAAATTATTGAATCATCGGCTTTGACTATCGGACTAACAGCATTTGTAAGATCCCAAATATCATTTTCCTTAATATTTCTTAAAACTTCATCATAAGAAATATTTATATTTTTGTTTTTCAATTCTTCAAAAACACGTTTGGCTCTTACTTCTGGGTTTGTTATCATATAAATTTTAAGTTCGGCATTAGGCAAAACTTTAGTTCCGGTATCTCTGCCAAATACTACATTTCCTTTCTCGGATGCTATTTTTTGTAAAAGATTTGTTACAAAATTATTAACCTCATTTGTTTTACTTATTTCTGAAGCCTTTTTTGAAACAGCATCAGTTTTTATAAGGTATTCTGCCAATTCATCATTTATGTACAATTCAAAAAAATCGTTAGTTTCGTTATATTTAAATTCAATTTTTATTTTATTCAAATAGTTAAAATTTTCAGTAAAACCCAATTTGTTATTCATCATTAACAAAGCTAAAGCCCTATAAATTGCACCTGTATCAAAATACGAGTAGTTTAGAGATTTGGCGAGGTGCTTTGCCAATGTTCCTTTGCCACATCCAGCGTGTCCGTCAATTGATATATTAATTTTTGAATTCAAATAAAATTAAATTTTACAGTTGGCAATGATATTAGAATAATTGAAAAACAAAAAACTTTATTTTTTTTATTTTTTAAGTATGTAAGTTTGAAGAAATTTATATGCTTAAAATTTTAAATTTCATAAATGGAAATCATTGCGAAGCGGTAAATAAAAATTTTATCGAAAACAGCAATCCATCTACGGGGTTGGTGTACTCTACATTACCAGATTCTGACGAGCAAGATGTTGAAAGAGCAATAGAAAGTGCCCAAAACGCCTATAATTCTTGGAGCAACATATCGGCAGAATCGCGTTTTAAAATATTAAACCGCATAGCCGAACTCATTGATGAAAAAAATGAAGAACTCGCCCTTGCCGAAAGTATTGACCAGGGAATGCCACTTTGGTTTGCCAGAACTCAAGTAACACTTTCAGCTCAAAATTTTAGATTTTTTGCAACTGCAGCTATGCAATACAGCAGTACAAATCACAGCATGGAGGGCAATTATGTAAATTATAATCAAAAATCGCCAATTGGTATTGTGGCATGTATAAGTTCATGGAATCTGCCTTTGTACATTATTACATGGAAAATTGCTCCGGCACTTGCTACTGGCAATTGTGTAATAGCCAAACCAAGTGAATTTGCACCGGCAACTGCATTTATGCTCAGCGAAATATGCTATCAGGCAGGTTTACCAAACGGTGTGCTTAATATTATAAATGGCAGAGGCGAGAAAGCAGGAAATATTATTGTTAGTCATCCAAAAATAAAGGCTATATCGTTTACAGGCAAACTTAGTACAGGTAAAGTAATTTCTACATTGGCGGCACCTTTATTCAAAAAATTGTCGCTTGAGTTGGGAGGTAAAAATCCGGTTTTGATTTTTGCAGATTGTAACTTAGAAAAAGCAGTAAAAGAAACTGTAAGAGCATCTTTTCTCAATCAAGGTGAACTTTGCAGGAGTGGTTCGCGAATTTTGGTTGAAGAAAAAATTTATAACAATTTCAAAAAAGCATTTTTAACCGAATTAAAATATCAATCTTTAGGAAATCCTTTGCTAAACGATACTAAAATTGGGGCAATTGTATCAAAACAACATTATGATAAAATACTTTCGTATATTGAAATTGCGAAAGCAGAAGGAGGAAAAATTTTGTTCGGTGGCGAACCTGTATTTCCAAAGGGGCTTGAAAACGGATGGTTTATATCACCCACTGTTATTGAAAATTTAAAAAATGAAAGTATATGCAACCGCGAAGAAATTTTTGGTCCTGTAGTTACACTCACCTCATTTAAAACCGAAGTGGATGCTTTAGAAATTGCAAACTCAACTGATTATGGTTTGGCATCGTCTGTATGGACTGAAAATATTCAAACAGCTCATAGAATTGCCACTAATATTAAAACCGGATTGGTTTGGATTAATTGCTGGATGTATGTTGACACAAAATCGCCTTTTGGCGGAATGAAAAACAGCGGAAACGGAAACTCGGGAGCTTGGAATATTATGGATTTTTTTACAGAACAAAAGAATGTTTATATCAAGTATTAGCATCATTTTTGCTAATCCAGTTTTTTATTAATTTTTTAAGAAAATCGAGAACTTCGGTATGTTTGAATTTTGATGATTGAGAAAACTTCTCAATTTCTTTTTTAATCTCAGGCAATTCTAAAAAATTGTATTCAAAATTGTATTTCAATAGTTCGGTAATCCTGTATTTTTTCTGTTTCAGGCGTTTTACATCAAAGTTGCCGGTGTTTTTTTGTACATCAATAAATTTTACAATTTGATTCCATATTTCTTTATGGGTTTCTTTTTCATTTATAGAGTGTTTTATAACGGGCGTTACCCAACCTTTGTTTTTAGCAGGTAGAAAGCTCAAAGCCGATTTTAACTCGTTTTCAGAAGTTTGAAGTAAAGATTTATTTACAATATCAGCTTTATTAATTACAACAATATCGGCTGTTTCCATTATTCCGCGTTTTAAACCCTGAAGTTCATCGCCTGCATCAGCCAAAAGTAGCAAAAGTACACAATCAGCAATATTATCGGCTTCTATTTCGCTTTGGCCTGTTCCTACAGTTTCTATCAAAATAATTTGAAACCCTGCTGCTTCGCATAATTTTATAGTTTCAGGGGTTTTGGCTGCTACACCGCCTGCAATTCCTCCCGAAGGCGAAGGTCGTATAAATACATTATCTAAGACCGATAGTTCGTTCATACGGGTTTTATCTCCTAAAATACTTCCTTTGCTTTTTTTGCTGCTTGGGTCAATAGCAAGTACACAAACCTTAAGTTTTTTTTCATTAACGAGCCATGTTCCTAATGTATTGATAAAAGTGCTTTTGCCTACTCCGGGGATGCCTGTTATTGCTATTCTTATTGATTGATTTTTGGTTTTTGATACTTCATTCAATAAGTTTTCGGCAATTTTTTGGTGTTCTGGTTTGTTGCTTTCTATTATTGTAATTGCTTTTGCAAGTGATGCAATATCACCTGCCGAAAGTTTATTGAAAAGCTCTGTGTGCATTATTTAATTATTTTTCATTGCATCTACTACTGCAATGTTTACCATATTCACAATTTCGCGTACCGAACTGCCTAATTGCAAGATATGTACAGATTTACTAAGCCCCATAAGTACAGGACCAATTGCTTCGAATCCGCCAAGTTCCTGCATTACCTTATAACAAATATTACCCGAAGCAAGGCATGGAAATATGAAAGTATTTACCTGACTTTTTCCCAGTTTGCTAAATGGAAATAAATCGTTTCTTTTTGCCGAATTTATAGCATAATTAGCTTGTATATCGCCATCTACAGTTATATTTGGATAATGCAAATGTAAATAGGCAATTGCTTTTCTTATTTTTTCTACATCTTCGCCACCTGCCGAACCAAAATTTGAATAGGAAAGCATTGCTATTACTGGTTCTACCTGTAGTTTTTTAACTTTTTCATAGGTTAAAACAGTAATTTTTACCAATTCTTCCCAAGATGGTGTAATGTTAACAGTTGTATCAGCAAAAAACATCGGACCTCGCTTGGTTTGTATAATATACATTCCCGCCACTACACTTTTTTCGTTGTTTGGCATCATTATTTGCAATGCTGGTCTCACTGTGCTCGGGTAATTTTTTGTAAGACCTGAAAGTACTGCATCGGCATGTCCGCAATTAACCATCATTGTTCCGAAGTAATTTCTGTGTATCATTACTTTTACACAATCAAACAAAGTCATCCCTTTTCTTTGTCGGCTTTTATAAAATAATTCGCCATATTCATTTCTCAATTCAGGCTCTTCGGCCGGATCAATAATTTGAACATTTTCAAGTAACAGACCATGTTCTTCAATAATTTGATTAATTTTATTTTTTTGTCCTAGCAAAATAGGAATTGCTGTTCCTTCTTCGAGGCATATCTGAGCTGCCTTTAATATTTTAAAGTTATCAGCTTCTGTAAATACTACTCTTTTGGGATTTTTACGAGCTTGTATGGCAATACGCGACAAGAACTTATCATCAATACCCAATCGTTCCTTCAATTCTTCTTCGTAAGCTGCCCAATCTGTAATTATATTTTTTGCAACGCCACTTTTTATTGCAGCTTTGGCTACAGCAGGTGCTACTTTGTATATAAGTCTTGGGTCTATAGGTTTGGGAATAATATAATTTCTACCGAATGTGAGGTTTTTTTCGTTATATGCCACATTCACAATTTCGAGTACAGGTTCGTGTGCAAGATGGGCAATTGCTTTAACTGCTGCAAGCTTCATCTCTTCATTAATACAAGTAGCACGCACATCAAGTGCCCCTCTGAAAATAAATGGAAATCCAAGTACATTATTAACTTGATTTGGATGGTCGCTACGGCCGGTTGCCATAATCAAATCTTTGCGAGTGCTCACAGCGAGATTGTATTCTATTTCGGGGTCTGGGTTTGCCATAGCAAAAACAATGGGATTTTTTGCCATTGATTTTATCATTTTAGGAGTAAGTATATCTTTTTTTGATAATCCTACAAAAACATCGGCATCTTTTATGGCTTCCTCAAGGGTTTCAATTTTTCGGCTTGTTGCAAAAAAAAGTTTGTTTTGGTCAAAGTCTTTTCGGCTATTGTTTATTACACCTTTGCTATCAAGCATTACAATATTTTTAATATTTACTCCGAGAGATACAAATAATTTTCCGCATGAAATGGCTGAGGCTCCTGCTCCGTTAATTACCATTTTAATTTTATGAGGTTTTTTACCTACTATTTCAAGTGCATTGATTAATGCAGCACCCGAAATTATTGCAGTTCCATGCTGATCATCGTGCATTATAGGTATAGTTAGTTCTTCTTTTAATCTTTGCTCAATTTCAAAACACTCAGGTGCTTTTATATCTTCAAGATTTATACCACCAAATGTAGGTTCTAAAGCTTTTACCGTTCTTACAAAATCATCAACAGTACTGCAGTTTAGCTCAATATCAAAAACATCAATATCTGCAAATATTTTAAACAATAAACCTTTGCCCTCCATAACAGGTTTTGAAGCATGTGGACCAATATTACCAAGACCCAAAACAGCCGTACCATTAGAAATTACAGCTACAAGATTTCCTTTGGCAGTGTATTTATAAACATCTTCAACATTTTCTGATATTCTTAAACATGGTTCGGCAACTCCTGGCGAATAAGCCATTGTCAAATCTCGTTGTGTTTGTGTTGGCTTGCTTGGTATAACCTCTATTTTACCTGGTCTTCCATCGGCATGGTAGCTTAACGAGTCGTTAAATTTTAAATCTGTCATGAGTTTCTTTTATCTTGTTATTTCAAGGATTTTTTTCGCATTCTCATATTTAGAAGTTCTACCCCAAAACTGAAAGCTATTGCAAAATACAAATATCCCTTGGGAATGCCGCCAATATGAGTTCCGCCTACCGAAAAATTTGCAAGATGCCCACTTTCAAGTACCAACATAAACCCTATTAATATTAAGAAAGACAAACCCAGCATTTGTATTGATGGGTGATTGTTTACAAAATTTGAAACCTGGCTGGCAAACAACATCATAATAATCATTGATAATATTACTGAAATTACCATTATTGCTAATGAATTGGGAATGTTGTTAGTCATTCCTATTGCTGTTAAGATTGAGTCAATTGAAAAAACAATATTTATCAGCATTATTTGAGTTATTGCATTTGAAAGAGATACTTTTCTTTTTTTCTCATTTACAGCTTGTTTATTGCCTTCATCTCCTTCTATTTTATGATGAATTTCAACTGTGCTTTTATAAATTAAAAAAATTCCACCCGCAAGCAATATGAGGCTTTGCCCCGAAAACTGCCCCGATACCAAACCCCAGTCAAAACTAATAATTGGTTTTTGGGCTGCAATGATAACTGATATGCCCAAAAGCATGATTATTCTTAAAAACATAGCAAAAAACAAACCCCAGTTTATTGCTTTTTTTCTTACATTTTGCTCTACTTTGTTTGCCGCTATAGATATAAAAATTATATTATCTACTCCCAAAATTACTTCGAGAAAAGTAAGTGTGAGTAACGCCATAATTGCATCAGTATTTGTGATAAATTCCATTAATTGAAATTTTTGGGCAAAAATAATTCATATAAGCAAAATAAGCACTAACAAATAAAAATGTATGCCTAAAAAAGTGTAAGTTTGTGCTTTTAAAAAACTTATGTTGTCTGTTAAAATTGAAAATATACTTTCTAAATTAGGAATAAATCCAAAAAACGAAAGTGTTTGTACCGGCAAACAATGGCTCACTGCTTTAGGCTCTGAAACAATTAGTATTATTAGCCCTGTTGATGGGAAAAAAATTGCTGATGTTACTCTGGCAAGTACTACCGAATACGAAAAAGTTATACAACAATCGCAATTGGCTTTTGATAATTGGAAAAAAGTGCCTGCACCCAAACGCGGAGAAGTTGTACGCCAAATAGGCAACAAACTACGCGAAAACAAAGAAGAACTTGGGGCGCTTGTTTCGTATGAAATGGGTAAAAGCTTAGAAGAAGGATTGGGGGAAGTTCAGGAAATGATTGATATATGTGATTTTGCATGTGGGCTTTCACGGCAGTTATACGGGCTTACAATAGCAAGCGAAAGAAAAGAACATATAATGATGGAACAATGGCATCCGCTTGGTGCAGTAGGAATTATTACTGCATTCAATTTTCCGGTAGCTGTATGGGCTTGGAACGCAATGATAGCAGCAGTTTGTGGCGATGTGTGTATTTGGAAACCTTCCGAAAAAACACCGCTTTCGGCAATTGCAGTTCAAAATATTATAAGACCTGTTCTTATTAACAGCAATATTCCTGAAGGTGTTTTTAATATCATTCTTGGCGATTTCAGAATAGGCGAAAAAATGGCTAAAGATACCAGAATTCAACTTATTTCGGCAACAGGCAGTACCAAAATGGGCAAAAGAGTATCACAACTCGTAGCCTCAAGATTAGGAAAAAGTATTCTTGAACTTGGTGGTAATAATGCGCTAATAATTACAGATGATGCAGATTTGAAAAACGCATTAAAAGCTGCCGTTTTTGGTTCGGTGGGCACGGCAGGCCAACGCTGTACAAGTATTAGGCGACTCATTATTCAAAATACAATTTACGACAAATTCATTGCTCAACTTGTTAAAATATACAAGCAATTGAATATTGGAAACCCACTTAACAAGCAAAATCATATTGGTCCGCTTATTGATAAAATTGCTGTTTCAAATTATCAGAATGCAATAAATGAAGCAGAAAATCAAGGAGCAAAAATTCTATATGGCAACAAAGTATTGAAAGGTAAAGGATATGAGTCTGGGTGCTATGTTTTACCAACATTAATAGAGGCTCAAAACCATTTAAAAATTGTACAAGAAGAAACCTTTGCTCCTATAACTTATATTATGAAATACAATACACTAAAAGAGGCTATTGCTATGCAAAATGATGTTAAACAAGGCTTAAGTTCAGCAATTTTTACAAACAACCTTAAAGAAGCTCAATATTTTCTTAGCCATTCGGGCAGCGACTGCGGAATAGCTAATGTAAATATTGGAACATCAGGTGCAGAAATAGGCGGTGCTTTTGGTGGCGAAAAAGAAACAGGCGGAGGAAGAGAAAGCGGTAGCGACAGTTGGAAGGCGTACATGAGGCGACAAACCAATACAGTAAATTATGGTAACGACATACCTCTTGCACAAGGCATTAAGTTTGAAATTTAATTAACTTTAAAAAAACAAATTTGATTAAATGATGAAATTAAAACCCATTCTTTTTTTGTGTTTGATATTTTCAAAAACATTAATTGCTCAAAATTTATATTCGTTAAAAGGAATTGTTTGCAACTGGGAAACAAAAAAACCCGTTGAATTTTGCACTGTAATGCTTAAAGATTCTGCCACTCTTTCAATAAAATCTAATACTTTTACTGACGAAAATGGATATTTCAAATTCGACAAAATCTCAGAAAACACTTATATCATTATTGTAAAATTTACAGGTTTTAAAACCAACGATACTGTAAAAATAAAATTGAAAAGCAATGCAGTAATTACAGATACAATTTTTATTGAAAAATTAAGCAAAAATTTAAAAGAAGTAATAATTGCCGACCAAAAACCACTCTTGGAAATAGAACCCGACAAAACTATTTATAATGTAGAAAATGATGCTACCCTCGAAGGACTTATGGCAATAGATGCTTTAAAAAAAATGCCTTTTATAACAGTAGATGCCGATGATAATATACAACTAAAAGGCAATTCAAATTTTAAAGTTTTACTGAATGGAAAAAACACATCGATAATTGCTAAAAATCCTAAAGAGGCATTAAAAGCATTTCCTGCAAAACTTATTAAAAGAATTGAAATAATTACCGAACCATCAGCAAAATATGATGCCGAAGGCTCTACCGGAATTATAAATATTATAACTTATAAAAAAATTAGTGGTTATAATGGAAATTTTATGGGAAGCTATAGTTCAAGAGGTATGAACAATTTTGGCGGAAGTTTTAATATAAAAATAGGCAAACTTGGAATTTCATCGTATTTGGGTGGAAATTATTTCAATTACAGTAACCAAAACACTTATGAACTTTATAGAAATTCAATGGTTATGGGATATAAAAATTTTTTACATCAATGGGGTAGCAATAATAACAAAGGATTGTGGAATTGGAGCAATATCGAAATGTCTTATGATTTTGACACACTTCATACTTTAAGTATTTATTTTACGCCCGGAGGCGGTTTTAGTAGCAACAACTCCGAACAGATATCGGAAAGCAAAGATTCAATAGGTAATATCACCGAATACTTTGTAAATACAAGCCGAAGCTCTAATAAAAATCCTTCTTATGATTTAGGATTTGACTTTGTAAAAATATTTAAAGATAATGAAGATCATGAAATTTCGCTATCGGCATGGCGAGAAAACAGTAGCCAAAACTCAAATTTTACTTCAAACAGAGATTATTTAAAAATTCCCGATAATAACATTAAAAGCCAAAATAACTCGCAAGATATTGAATATACAATTAAAATGGATTATAACAAACCTTTCAAAAACAAATCAAAATTTGAAACCGGAGTAAAATATGTTATTAGAAATTTATCATCAGACTACAAAATGAAACAACTTGATGAATTATCAAGCCAATATTTGATTGTACCTTCTCAATCAAATTCATTAAACTACACTCAAAATGTTTATGGTGTATATTCAACTTATTCTTACTTGATTAAAAAAACAAGGATAAAAACAGGTTTAAGGCTTGAAAACACACATATAAACGCTTCATTCAACAAAGATTCTATGCCATTAAAATTAGATTATTTAAACCTTATACCTACACTTAGTATATCAAAAAAAACAGGAAAGAAAAAAACTTATAGAATTAATTATAGCCGAAGAGTTCAAAGACCATGGCTACATTACCTCAACCCATATATTAACAATATTGATCCCAAATCTATAACATACGGCAATCCAAATTTACAACCCGAAAAAACTCATAATTTGAGTATGTCTTACAATGTCTATTTTAAGGGAAATTCACTCGATATTTCACTTTCTAATTCATTTACTGACGATGTGATAACATCTTTTTCAACTATTGACAGCAGTGGGGTTTCGCATACCACATACTTAAACGTTGCGAGGTCTAACACAAGCGGAATAAATATAAGTATTTGGGGTATGTTTTTTAAAAAAATGCAGGTTTGGGTGGGTATTCAAACATCGTATGTCTTCATAGAGCATAAATTAGATAAAGCACGCAACCGCAGTGGTTTTAGTAATAGAGGAAACGGAAATTTTACTTGGAATTTTGAAAAAGGATATTCAGCATCATTATCAGGGTGGGTTTGGCAAAGTGCTCCTACATTGCAAAGCAAAAGACCTATGAATTACAATTATAATTTAAGTTTACGAAAATCATTTTTTAAGAAAAAACTTAATATTGGAATTGTTGCCAACAATTTTCTTGAAAAAAAACAAACTTTAAAAACAATAACAGAAGACCCCACTTTTTATCAGGAATCTTACAATAGAAACAATGCTTTCAGATATTTTAGTGTGAGTTTAAGCTTTAGTTTCGGTAAACTCAAAGAAAATATAAGCAGAAAAAAAGGAGGCTCAAACGACGATTTAAAAGGTAGTGAGTAATTATATTTTTATTACAAATCTTTATACATTTTTATATGTGGTATTCCTACTTCATCAAATTGGCTCCCAATAGTTTTGTAATTGTTTTTTGAATAAAAATCAATTGAAGTAAGGCGTGCATTTAATTCAATTTTTGAAAATTTATTTTCTTTTGCCCATTTTTCGGCAAATTCAACAAGTTTTTTGCCAATGCCTTTTTTCTGTAATGTTTTTTTTACAGCTACTTGACGCATTTTAACAATATCATAATTCAATGGTTTTAAAAGCAAAACTCCTATAATTTTATTTTTAAAACTTGCTATAAAATGAAATTCGTTTTCTTCATGTTTTAATTGTTCTTCGTCAAATTTTAAGCCTAAAGGTTTACGAAGAATATCGTATCTGAGCAATAAAGATTTTCTTTGCTCGGGCGAATTGAATTCAACAATTTTTAATATTAATTTTTCGGTATTCGTATAGTCTTAAATAAAATCAGAAAGTTTGCCAACGGCTGTTTCTTTAAAACCTTTCTCTGTTTTTTGAATTGTAGCACATTCAGTCAAAATATCGTGTTCAAAAAACAAAATGTAATTGTCTTCGGCTGCTTTTGATAAAAATTTTTCTTTTTCTGCCATCGTTTCAAGTGGTCGGATATCATAAGCCATTACTCTGTTTATTGGGATATGTGCTGCCGATGGTATTAAATCTGCCATATAAACTAACTTTTTATTGCCTTTGTTAATTATTGGGCAAATCATTTTTTCGGTATGTCCATCTACCGTAAAAAAAGATATGTTTTCGGTAATATTCATATCATCAGTCAAAAATTCAAGCTGTCCGTTCTGTTCTATTGGTAAAAAATTTTCATTTAGAAACGAAGCTTTCTCCCGTGCATTTGAATTTTGTGCATGTTTCCAATGGTTTTGATGTATCCAGTATTTTGCTTTAGAAAATGCAGGATAAAATATGTTTTTCTCAATATTGTAATTTACAGCTCCGCCACAATGGTCAAAGTGCAGATGAGTTAAAATTACATCTGTAATATCATTAAAATCAATTCCACATTTGTTTAAAGATTTTCTTAAACTATCATCACCATTAAGGTAATAATAGCTGAAAAATTTTTCGCTTTGTTTATTTCCTATTCCTGTATCTACAAGCAAAAGACGGTTGCCATCTTCAATCAATAAGCATCTCATTGCCCAGTTACAAAGATTGTTTTGGTCAGCAGGATTTAATTTGTTCCATATAACCTTTGGCAATACTCCAAACATTGCACCACCATCAAGCTTAAAATTTCCGGTATTTATTACTTTTAATCTCATTTTACCATTAGTTTTTTTGCTTTCATTACATCACCGCTGATTACAATTATGACATATAAACCGGCTTTGAAACCACCTACACTTATCAGGTCATCGTATCGCTTGGTCATGCCACGATGTGAATAAAACATTAGTTTTCCGTAAGTGTCAAAAATCTGAACTGACAGGTTTCCTTGTTCATAAAATTCAACTGAAATGTTAAGGTTTTCTGTGCATGGATTTGGATAAAAATCAAGATAAAACATATCATTTTTGCAAACTCCTACGCTATTTATTATGTTTACACCATAAACATTGTACGATTCGCAATCGTTTCTGTAAGTAACATTATTGCATCCGCAAACAGGCATAAATGGGGCATAGCACTGAAAGTATTTATTTATTCTCATCGAATCTATGCAAGGTTGTATAATTTGAGCATCAACTTGCGAATGAAAAAGAATGATACCAATAACTGTAATAAATGCTTTTAAATCTTTCAACCTTCTATATTTATTTATCAAAATCATCCGAAATTAATTTCGGTACTATCGCCGAGGTTTAGTGTAAGAGAAAGCCCACGCAAGCTGGCATCGTTGCCTATAATGCTATTATCGAGGTTTGCATTTTCGAGATGCGAATATGGACCAATTATAGAATTTTTAATAATTGAATAGTTTAATATAACATCATCGCCAATTGATACATTAGGTCCTATAATTGAGTTAGAAATTTGAGAGTTTTTTCCAATAAATACAGGTTCGATTATTATTGAATTTGAATAATCGTTAATATTAGCTTTTTTATAATTGTTGCTTTTAAGTAATATAGCATTTGTTTTGAGTAAAATATCTTTTTTGCCACAATCAAACCATGCTTCAACATTATAAGAGTACATTTTCACACCATTTTCAATCATTCGCATAAGAGCATCGGTTAGTTGATATTCACCTCTCGAAATCACTTCATGTTCAATATTGTAGTTGAGGGCATCTACAAGTTGTTTTGTTTCGCATATTTTATAAATACCTACAAGTGCCTGATTTGATTTGGGAATATTTGGTTTTTCTATAAGCCGTGTTATTAATCCATCGTCATCAATTTCTGCTACTCCGAAATAGCGTGGGTCATTTACACGTTTTACCCCAAGAAGAGTTTTTTCGGAGTTAAGTATTTTTTTCAAATCTGCCTGTACTATTGTATCTCCAAATACAATTATTATTGGTTTGCCATCATTAAACAGTTCTTGTGCAAGCCATAAAGCATGACCGGTTCCTTTACCATCTGCCTGTACTACAAAATGTGAAGTAACCTGCGGATAAGTGGTTTTAATATATTTTTCAATTTTATCGCCAAGGTACCCTATAATAAATACAAATTCATCTATTTGTTCTTTAATAAGGCTATCAACTATATGAGCTAAAATTGGTTTACCGGCTACAGGTATAAGTGATTTTGGCTGTGTATGTGTATGTGGCCTTAGTCTGCTCCCAATTCCCGCTACAGGTATAATTGCTTTCATATTAAGTTTCAAAGTTAAGATAAAGATAAAAATATTTCAATTTTCCTTTTTAATAAAAATAGAAAAAGCCCGGAAGTTATTAATTCCCGGGCTTTTTGCTTTGCAATGATATATTATTATTTTCCTCTTATAAGTGTAACTGTACCACTTACTGGATGGTCTTTGCCTTTGCCTCCATTCAATCCCTGGTTTTTAACTTTATAATTTATAATATAAAAGTAAGTACCTTCAGGACACTCGGCTCCATCATTTTTCACTTTACCATTCCATCTGAAATTTTGGTCTTTGCTTTCGAACACAAGCTCACCCCAACGATTGTAAATAACAATATCAAATTCTTCAAGACCAACTGCATTTACTCTGAACTCATCGTTAACTCCATCTTTTGGCTCCGGTGTAAATACGTTGTAAGGAATAAATTTAGAAACGTATTTGTAGCACAAAGGTTTAATAATAGAATCACGGCAACCAATTCCATTTATAGCTACAAGTTTCACTTTATAACATCCTGTATCTGTCCATGTATAGCATGGGTCTTTGTCTGAAGAAAAACCATCAGTTGGTATGTTTTCAAAAGTCCATTCGTATGTTGTAGCTCCTATTGATTTGTTTGAGAAACAGAATTGAGGGGCTTTTGACGAATCAATATCAAAATCTGCTTTTACATCTACAACATTTATTACTTTCTTTGTTGTATCAAGGCATTTTCTAAATTCTCCAACAGGTAAATCGTAGTCTGGAATTAAGGTAACATTGAACGTTCCAACTTTATTGTATGTATGACTGGCACTTGTAGATGTTGTGCTTACAGTATCGCCATCACCAAATCTCCATATAAATCTTGTATAAATTGTATCTGTATTTGAATTTGTATATGAAGCAACTGAATTTATGCAAATTGTATCACGTGGTGCAATGCTAAAGTCAGCAGGTGCTTTGGGTTTAACTCTTACAATTCTCTTTAGTTTTGTTACTAAATCAGAGCTGGTGTCAGGATATATTGCAGAACAACGTATAGAAGTTCCTTTAATATAATCATGCTGTGTTAAATAAACTTCGTAGATGCCTTCTTTTGTGTAACGATGACCAACTGTTCTTCTGGCGGTATCTGATAATACTTTGCCATCGCCAAAATTCCATTCCCAAACGGGATTATAAATTGGGTCAAGACTCAAGTTGTTAAACATAATTGTATCGCCCACACACACTACTGTATCGCTTACAGGGTTAAACAAAGGCTGAGGACCTGCAATAAACAGTTTTAAGCTGGTACTGTCTTCGCAGCCGAGTTTTGTTTTAACTTTTAGTCTGATAGTAAACCATCCGTTTTGTGTATAGTCGTGTGATGGATTTTTTAATTTGCTCTTTTGTTTTCCATCACCAAAATCCCATGTGTATTCTACTATATTGTCGCATGGTTTACCTTGGTCGGCAATGCATGGGTCTATCATTATTGATGAATCCTGGAATGAAACTATATTTTTGCAACCTAATGTTGGATTAAGTATCTTAAACCCGGCTTTTACGCCAGTAACCCATACTTTTTGCCTTGCTGTATCTACACATCCTGTACTGTCTTTCATGGCAATACGTATAGTATAAATACCTGGGTCGTCATAATGCCACCTGAATGGAGGAACTCCAATACCTGTAACATTAAATTTGTTTGCACCTATTGAATCGTCATGCTCGTTGAAATCTATTTTTTTAGTTTCGCGTTGTGTGATAAATCTTTTTGATTCTTCCCACCATGCTCTTGGATCTAACCATATAAATGGATCTTCATACGCATAATATCTGATTTGCTCTTTAAGTTCTATTTCGGTATTTCCATGACAAATTATTGAATCAGAAAAAGTCCAAATCCAATCAAATCCTACATCTACTTCTTTATTTCTAGGTTGAATACATCCTTCGGTATTTCTTAGTGTTAAAGATGGGAAATATCTATTAGGACTGTGGTAAACATGGCGATATACGCCGGGAGTAACTTTTAAATTAGAATATTTGTTTGGATTTGCTTGTTTTAAGGTATCAAAACCAATCATTGAGCTATCGCGGAAATGTAGTTTTTGAGATATGATTGTAGAATCTTTTTTAGTGTAATCGGTATATCTGTACCATGTTGTACCTCTTCTAAATGTAAGTTCATCTCTATATGGGGCAATACCTAATGATATCATATCACCAAGCCCGGTAGTGTCTATACAACCAAAACCTGTTCCATTTCCAAAATAATATGGTATTTCTGTTGCCGGTATTTCACTCATGTTAAGTCCTAATGCTTCAAATGCTTTTTTAAGTGCCTCTCCGGCTCTTTCCATATTCAAGCCAACTGACCATTTTCTTATTATACCTGTAACTAAAGTATCTATTACATTATCTTTTACTCCGTCATAATTAATTCTTATTACATAATTATAAAGCCACTTATCGGTTTTATTCCATTTTATATCCTTGTCATTTCTGGTAGGGCTTGGACCTTTATACGGCTTGTAATAGTAAAATCTTTCTTCGTAGTAAGTTCCTATTTTATCGTTCCAGTTCCATACAAGTTGGGTAACACTATCCATAATCGGGTCGGTTAGCATAAATGTAATAGTATCGCCTACGCATACTCTCTTTTGGTCTTTTTCGGGCTGAATTACTGTAAATCTTGAATCTAAATACAGATAACGGAATGCATTGTGGTACCAAGTTGTATCAATACATTCAATACTGTCAAGTGGTGCATTTTTATCAAGCCAACGACCATTTCCTATTATTACCCCTACTGTTACCCATCCCGGGTTTTTATTAGTTAAGCTACCTGCAGTATATGCTTTTACAAATTTTGTAGGATAGGCTCCTGACAATTGATATCCCATGTGCCAAGGAGGCATACCTGGTAGTGGAGGAGGCAAAAATCCACCGTGAGTTACCCAATTATTTTTTCCTCCTGCAGAGTCAAAATTGAATTTTAATAATCTTTGTGTGCAACCTGGTTTTGTTTCTCCTACGTCAAACTCCATACCATAAGGTGGGCTTGGAGGAGCATAACATTTAATACCTTTAAATTTCAAACCTTTGCCGTTGGGAGGTAACAATGCTAACGAAACATTAGATGTGCTCTTACAACGCAACGTATGTACAGTATCTTCATGATATAATGTTACAGAATTACATTGGGCATTTTTAAGGTAGAAATTTTCACGATGGAAAGCTGAATCGATATATACCCTTGAAGTCTGAATAAATGTATCTCTGCCACCAATTATGGTATCAAGATAAACTGTACTTTTTTGTGCTACCACTTTTTTGCCTTTTGTAATTACATATTGTGAAATTGAAATGGCAGAATCACCGGGTTTAAGCTCAAATTGGTCTCCTTTTTTAAGAGTTTTTGTTCCTGATGTAAACAACGATTTAGTACCTGTTGTAATATTTTTTACAAGTATAGATTTTGTTGTAAAGAATGTCCATTTCTCTTCGCTAAGTGTAGCTGTATAAGTAGCAAGCCCTTTTAATTTTGATGGTACTTTCTTTATACGGTAAAAACCTGTCATTATTTCTTTTGTACTAGGTTTTATAGTATCTCCTGCAAAAATATATGTTGAGTCTTTTGGAACAATTATAAGAGTATCATCAGGTACATTTAATGTATCTTTAGGATAAAAACTTATTTTATAGCAGAATCTTCCATTTTTGCACAATACCGTTTTTTGTGCAGGTGTAGAATAAAACTGAGAGTTATTGTAATATTTATAAATTTCATCCCATGGTGTGTACCAGTGTACCGGCAACGAGTCCATAGTAAAGTTACAATTTAAACCTACGTTTTTATTTTTCTTAGTATCTGTGGTACAACGAGGAGCATAATTATCGCCAAATGACCATAATCTTATTGCGTGGTCTTTATGCCTTTGTGTAGCAGGTGGAAATTTAGAGTTTATTGCGGTTTGGTCACCTGGCCATTTAAATACATAATCTTTCACTTTTGTAATCCAAACTGTGTCTTTCCCCGAAATTACAGGGTTGTTTACAGGTTTTTTAACTTTTTTACCATTAACATAAAAATAAATACTATCTGGTGCATGTAGTGTTTGAGTTAAAGTTTCTAAAGTATCTTTTTCAAGGTAAATTCTTGTAGTTATTCCTTGTTTTGCTTTGTAAGTGCCATAAGGTTGTATTGTGTCAAGTGTTATCGGTAGCTCATAATAGCCTACTTTTCTACCACTCTCAAGTTTGAAATATCTGTTAACCATAGAACTATCTTCAAATACAGGATATGGGTCATTGTGGTAAAACTTTGAGTTATTAGGAAAATGAACCGAATCTCTTATCACACATTGATATTTTTCATCTTCTGGTACCCTGTTAAATGGAACTTCAATAGTAGATGCTGGACCTATTTTTAATATGGGGTTTGATGTACTGGTTGTAGTAGTTACATCACATGGACCAACAATTATTCTTATAGATGCCATCCATGGACCAAGACCATAGCTATGCGAAGGTGTCCACTCTTTATCATTTGTATTAAGAGCCCCACTTGGAGGATCTCCAAAATTCCATAAAAATTTAGCATTGGCTATTGGACCGTCTTCAAGGCTAAATTTAACTTCAGATTCGCTTACACACGAAGAATCAGGATCTATTATTATTTTTGGTTTTAAGGTAGATATAGTTGCAGCAGCGCTGAATTTAAACATTTCAGTACAGCCGTATTTTGTAGTAACGGTTAATGAACCATTATAAACATAAGTTCCGCTTTTTTTACCTGTTGCATCGTATTCATGTGTAAAAACTCCATTGCCTGTGGGTCCTCTCCAAAATTGAGTATTGGTAACTGAGTCGCCAATTATAATATTGCTGTTTCCACCCGGATCTCCAAAATCCCATTTGAAAAATGCAATGTCTTTAAGTTTTGTAAATGTATCAGTAAGGTTTGTAATGGTTGCAGTTGTTTTATTACATTTATGCGGACCTACGGAGGTAAATTTCACTCCTAATTTAGGATAAACTCTTATAAGTTTTGCATAAAATGTTTTTGTGATACAGCCGTTGTAATCTTCTGCTTCGATAGTCAAATCAAAATAACCTCCGTTTGGATCAATTACTGAATGACAAATTGTATCACCACCTTTAGGGTCGTTTAATGTGTACAACGCACCATCGCTAAATAGATATTTTATCGAAAGCAATTTACTGCCTTTTGATGCTTTTGAGCTATCGACAAAACAAAATTTGTTTCCCAAAAAGCATTGTGCTAAAGGAGTGAGAGCTTTGGTTTTCACCTTAGGGCTTTCCTTTATCATTATCATTACGGTATCGGTACACGATGTGCCGCCCGGACCTGTACCTTTAAAAGTTACAGTGTACAGCCCTGCTGAGGTGTAAGAGTGTACGGGGTCGCGAAATGCTGATGTTGTACCTACGCCAGTTTTAAATCCATCGCCAAAATCCCACTCATAAGAGGTAAGCCCGGGTGCGTTAGAATAAAACTGAATTGGTGAATTTTCGCAATTAGAACTTTTAATTCTGTCCCATTTGGGGTCGCAACCTTGCGAAAAACCAACTTTTGAAATTAAAGCCAAAAGCACTACCAATAATGCTTTGGTCAATGTTGAGAATGTAAATTTGTGTCTCATAATCTTATTTTTTTATTTAAAAAAGGACTTTTTTAAATTAGTCCGCTATTTTACTATTTTATATTTTAACTTTCAATATTTGTTTTAAAATAAATTTATTAACCCTCTCTCGGTTTTTTTATAACCTGTATTCAATTGGTAATTCAACCTGAATGAATACGCACCTTTGGGGCACAATTCGCCGGTATTCATATTTTTCCCGTCCCAACATTTGTTTTTATCTGTAGTTTCAAAAACTATTTTACGGTTGCTGTCAAAAATCTGTAAAACAAAACTTGTTTCGTTTTCTATCAATATTCTGTAGCAATCATTAAATCCGTCAATTTCGTAGGGCGTAAAGGCATTGGGTATTATAATGTTTTCTGAAGAGTAGTTTTTTTGAATTGCTACATCACCTTTTTCCTCATTTTCATTATTTTTTTCGAGTTCTTTTTCGGGATTTGAATATTTCTTTTCAGTTTCTTGTGTAGTTGTGTTGATGATTTCTTTTTTGATAATTATTTTGTTTTTTTCAGGAAATTGTTTTGAAGTATCGGTTTTATAAACTTCATGTTTCACAGCAATTTCTTTTAAAGTATCATTCACTTGTTTTATATCGTTTGAAATTGTATTACTTGAGTTTGTATTAGTTTTAGTTTCGGAGCTATTTGCTGTATTGTTAATTTCAATTTGTTCGTTATTAGTTGTCGTAACCTCTTTTTTAATTTCTGGGGTAGTTAATGACTTTATTTCTTCTTCATTATTTAGTTTTTCGTAAACACCCCATGCTATAGCTCCCGAAATAATGGCTGTTGCAATATATTTTAGTGAAAGTATTTTTACTAAAGAAATTTTTGCAGCTACAGTGGCATTTGTGCCTATAGCCGAACCAACCGATTGCCAAACACCAGAAGGCACCGGAACTTGAACATTCTCGAGTGATTGCTTGAGTTGCAAGTCGAATTGTTCTATATTTTGGTTTTTTTTCACTTTATTTTTTAAAATTTATCTTTTAGCATTTTTTGCAACATTTGCCTTGCCTTGAAAAGCTGAGATTTTGAAGTACTTTCTGTAATTCCGAGCATTTGGGCAATTTCTTTATGGCTGTATCCTTCTATGATAAATAAATTTATTGCTGTTCGGTATCCGGCAGGCAGCTTTTGTATTAATTCAATTATTTTTTTAGAATCAATATTTTGTAAATTGAATGTTGATGAATGAATATCATTTTTTTCTTCAACATTAATCATATCGGGCTGTCTGCTTTCTTTTCTAAGGTATTCGAGAGCGAGGTTGATAAAAATTTTTTTCATCCAGCCTTCAAAAGAACCTTCAAATTTGAATTCCGAAAGTTTTGTAAAAACTTTAATAAACCCATCTTGCAAAAGGTCTTTGGCTTGGTCGGCATTACCCGAATACCTAAGACATATTGCATACATTGTTGGAGCAAATGTGTCAAATAACGCTTTTTGTGACTTTTGATTTTTTGCAAGGCAACCCTCAATTAGTATTTTGTTACTTTTTTCGGAGTGCTGCATATTATTTTTTATTATGTCACCCAACTATGATGTTTTTTGTTATGGTGAGGTTGTCTGGGTTTTTAAAATTATTCTGAAATTTTTTTCACATTGTATTTTTTTACAAAATATTCAGTGAGCATTTCGGCATAATAGCCTACACATTCAAGTGCATCAATAACTTCTTTTTCTGTAAGACCATCAACTAATTGCTTGAATTTTACAGCAAGTACTCTGTCATTGATATTTATAATTAAACTCGCTTTGTAAATATGCATATTCATGTGAAGCAACTCTTCGTAAAACGAAAATAATTTTTCGTTTTCGGGCAATTTTGTAATTGGTGCAATTACCTGAAATGTAGTATTGTTTGATTGTTCTACTGTGTAGTTCCAATCTGTGTTGTGTACGGGAGTCCAAACATCAATAAAAAGGCAAATTGGACCTCTGAAAATTTGCCATTGCCCATTTTCTTCACCTCTTATTTCTGAGGCTTTAACGCCCAAAGATTCTATTGCCGATTCTATTGTTTCAATATATTTTTCTATCATTTTTTAAAAAATTTGGGCAAAGATATGATGTTATTATGTGATTTTACTTTAAGAATAAATGCTGCCATTTATTTTAAATTTTTATTCTTTAAAAATTAAACGACTATAGGATTTATCATCATTTCCGATTTTTAAAAGATATATTCCTTTTTTTAAGCTTAAAGTTGATATTTCATTTGGTTCACCAGCAAAAACTTGCTTGTAAAGTATTATTTTTCCTGTGTTGTCAAAAATTGTTACCTGTGTTGTTTCGCTTGTGTTTATCAGTATTTTTTCGCAAAATGGATTGGGAAATACATTAAATTCATCTTTCGAAATATCAAAATTTTTTGCCGTATTCAATAAAATACAAAATGTATCGCTATTTATTTCAGTGTTGTTATTTGCAACTATTTTCCATCTGAAACATGTTGTATTTTGCACTTTTAAACTATCTGTAAAGCTGTATTTCTGAAAAAGAAATTCATTTGATAAATTTTCATCTAATATTTTCCATAATTGAAAATTTGATGAAACAATTTCGAGATTTACTGTTTTAACATTCACTTGCAAATTGCTTTCAAATGTGAACTTTACTGTGTTTTTATCTATTTTATTTTTTGAAGTAAAATTTATTAGAAATGTGTTTTCTGATGAATTTAATGCCCTTAGTGAATCAAAATTATAACGATATGAAGATGGAATATTTCCTATATTAAAAGTATTGGCATTTCCAATTGTCGGGAATAATATTTTTTTGGGCCACCAACAGGGTTTTTCAGCAAAATAAAGGCTTGAAGGCAATTTGAAATTTTTATTTGTGATTGTATCGCTATTGGTACTAAAATTAGACAAAATAAAATTGTTATTACCAGCAAAACTGCATAGAATACCTGTTATTTCATTACCGATAAAATGTGTATTATTACCACTTCCGTTATTCATATACACACCCCAAAGCGTTACTTTGTTTCGCAAAAACATATTATCTGGTCCGTTTATACCATGCGAATTATCTACAACTATATTTCCAATCTGGTTTTGTTCTATTAGGTTTGCAAAAGGATAATTGCCATGCAAAACAATTTCTCCGGCAGAGTTTTGGGGCAATAGCCCTTCGTTCCAATAAGGTTTGGTAGAGTAATTACCTGTTAAAACATTTCCATTTGCACCGCTTTGTAATAAAATGCTGTGGCGAAGATTTTCAAAAATATTGTTTTCTATCAAACACGATGAAGTTGTATTGCTGAGTTCAACTCCATAAGCCTTGCCGCCACCTCCATATTCAAAAGCATGATGTATATAGCTATCGCTAACCTTGCAATTGTAACTTTTTGAAAACGAAATATGCGACATATTACAATTAATGCTTTCTACGCCTTTTATTGAGCAATTTACAGCATAATTAAAATTAAAATTATTGGTTTGGTCGCTTGTTTTATCAATTCTATGTATGCTGAAAAACTTAAAATTTACATTAGTTATTGGGGTAATTTTTCTATATCTTAGATTATCTGATATTAAAAAATCGTGTTTAAAATCTCCGTAAATTAATGCTGAGTTGTTTATAATTGAATTTATTTTAACTATTTGCCCGATTGATTGCATTGCCCATTCTGAAGTTGCCAAACCCTTACTATTAATAAGCAATTCGCAATATGATTTGTTTTCTAATGGTATTGAATCTAAATCAAAATTGCTTGTTGATTTATAAATATTACTGTTTGCTACATAAAATTTGTTTTGTTGCTTGCTGCTTATATCAAACAAATGTCCTTTGCCTGTATTATCAAACAACAATATAGTTTTGCCAGCACCTTTACCCTCAATAGTAATATTTGATTGTAAAAAAATGGTTTTTGTAAATTTAAAAGTACCTTCATCAAAAACTATTACTGTTTGGCTATCACTTTTTGCTGTATAAATTATTTTTTGAAGTAAACTGCTGTTATCAGCTTTTCCGGCATTATCAAATCCATAATTTATTGCATTTATAATTTTTGTTGGTAATGATTTTTCTATAGGTTCATTATTGTTCCAATTGTATAAAATACTATCAGGAATCTGGCTTTTCAGACTAAGACTGTATAAAATAAAAAATATCTGAAAATATGTTTTCAAAGTAAAAAAATGTCAAAAAAAAAAATTAAGCACAACAAACTTAAAAAAAAAATATTAATTTCCAATGATGAAAATTGTAGGAATTTTATTTAGGTCAATTTTAAAATTTTTCCAAAATTTAATTTTCTTTCTTTCAAATATCTGATTTGGGGAATGTATTCCTGCTGCAATAAATAATACAGTTTCGCTATTCAGAGTTTTTACAAGCATTTCAAGCAATTGGTTATTTCGGTATGGTGTTTCCATAAATATTTGAGTGGTACCGCTTGATTCAACTTCTTTTTCCATTGATTTTAATTTTTTTAATCTTTTACTTGTATCTAAGGGCAAATATCCGTTAAAAGTAAATTGTTGACCATTCATCCCACTTGCCATAAGAGCTAAAAAAATACTTGAACTACCACCCATCGGTACAATTTTAATATTGTTTTTATGTGCATACTCTACCACTTTGCTACCTGGGTCAGCCACACATGGAATACCGGCATCACTTATCAAACCAATATTTTCCCCCAATTTTACATTTTTAAAAATCTCATTAAAATCTACAATATTTAAGTTGTGCTCGTTGTATAAATGAAACATAAAATTGTCTTGTTTAACCGGATGTTCAATTGATTTTAAAAACATACGTGTTACTTTTTCGCTTTCTACGATAAACTCGGTTATTGAATAAATAATACTGAGTTGATTGATTGAAATGTCGTTTTTATTACCCTTGTAAACAAAATTTGGTATAAGATATAATTTTCCGTTTCCCATTAAAAAAAAATCAAACAATATTAATCTGTATTTTTTAAATTTTATGCCATTTACATTTAAAGAGTATTTTTGAAAAATTTTTGACTATCTAGTATATATAAATAATGCAAAGCAACATGATTCCACCAAAGCCGGCTAAAAAACCCAAAACTCTTGAAAAACACGGAGATATACGAATTGATGAATATTATTGGCTTAACGAAAGAGAAAATCCGGAAGTATTAAAATACCTTAAACAAGAAAATGAATATTTCAAATCGGAATTTGCACATAATGAAAATTTTCAAAACCAACTTTTTGAAGAAATTAAAGGAAGAATAAAAAAAACTGATGAATCAGTTCCTTACAAATACAATGGGTATTGGTATTACACACGCTACGAAAATGAAAAAGAATACCCCATTTACTGTCGCAAAAAAGATACTCTTGAAAATGAAGAAATAATTATACTTGACGTTAATGATTTAGCCAAAGGGTATCAGTTTATTGATGTAACAGGGCTTACAATAAGCGAAGACAACAATATTTTGGCTTACTCAACCGATACACTCAGCCGAAGAATATATACAATTCATTTCAAAAATCTTGAAACAGGCGAAATACTGCCTGATAAAATTGAAAACACAAATGGCACATGTTGCTGGGCAAACGATAGCAAACATGTATTTTACAGCGTAAAAGACAATGTAACTCTACGTTCACACAAAATTTTCAGAAAACAACTTGGTAAAAACAGTATTAAATTAATTTACGAAGAAAAAGATAATACTTTTAATACTTACATTTATAAAAGCAAATCGAAGAAATATTTAATAATAGGCAGCGATAGCACTTTAGCGTCAGAGTTTAGAATATTAAATGCCGATAAGCCAAATGGGAAATTCAAAATATTTTTCAAAAGGCAAAAAAAACACGAGTACAGTATTGCCCATTTTAATGATAGATTTTATATCATTACAAATTACAAAGCAAAAAATTTCAGACTAATGGTAACTCCCGAAAATCAAACAAACCGCAAATACTGGATGGAAGTAATACCAAATCGCCCTGAAACGATGATTGAAGGTATTGAGTTGTTTAAAGATTTTATAGTAATTGATGAAAGAACCAACGGATTGACACAATTAAGAATTATAAACAATAAAGATAAAAAAGAACATTATCTTGATTTTGGCGAACCTGTATATAGTGCCGGAGTATCGGTAAATCCTGAATTTGACAGTACTGTACTTAGATATGGTTACACATCACTTACCACACCAAACAGTACAATAGAGTACAATTTAATAACAAAAGAGAAAAAAATACTCAAACAACAGGAAATAATTGGTGGATACAACGCTGACGAATACCAAACCGAAAGAATTTTTGCTACTGCAAAAGATAAAACGCAGATACCTATTTCGTTGGTTTATAAAAAATCATTGAAAAAACCAGACGGAAATCCATTGCTATTGTATGGCTATGGTTCGTATGGTGCAAGCTTGGATGTATATTTTAGCTCGGTAAGATTAAGTTTGCTAAACAGAGGATTTATCGTTGCTATAGCTCATATCAGAGGAGGACAAGAGTTAGGCAGAAAGTGGTACGAAAACGGAAAACTCTTTAAGAAAAAAAATACTTTTAATGATTTTATAGCTTCGGCAAAAAAATTAATTGAAATTAAATACACAACGCCAAAGCATTTGTATGCAATGGGCGGAAGTGCAGGTGGGCTGTTAATGGGTGCTATTTTAAATATGCAACCTCACTTGTGGAACGGAATGATTGCCCAAGTGCCTTTTGTTGATGTGCTAACAACAATGTTGGATGACAGTATTCCACTTACTACAGGAGAATACGATGAATGGGGCAACCCAAACATCCCAAAGTATTATAAATATATAAAATCTTATAGCCCATACGATAATATTAAACCTGCAAAATACCCTTCGATACTAGTAACTACTGGCTTACACGACAGTCAGGTTCAATACTGGGAGCCGGCAAAATGGGTAACCCGATTAAGAGAAAATAATCTCGGTAAAAATAAAATTTTGTTTTTCATAAATCTTGATACAGGACATGGCGGAGCTTCAGGACGTTTTGAAAGATTAAAAGAAGTAGCCATGGAATACGCATTTTTGCTTGATTTGGAAGGGATAAAAAAATAATCTGAAAATCTTCACCAATTATCATCTAAACTTTCGGGTATCACAACAATTTGTTCACTATTTTGACCTTTTAAGGTTCAATAGGTTAATATACTCTAATGCTTGTAATTAAAGGGCTAAAGGCTGCATAAATAATCAACATTGTATTTGAGTTTTTTAAATTAAATCTCGTGTATATGTAAGGTTGATGTTTCTCTACTTGGCGTAGTGGCGGTTTTTTAGTATAAAACTTCAAATTTGCACATAAACCCACTAAATACAAAACACGGGTTAATGCCTGTGCTTCTCGGTTGTCTATGTCAGTCTGTAATAATTATTTTATTTGTAGCGATAACTTGATTTTCTTGTGTGAGAGTAACGAAATATAATCCCGTTGATAAGTTGTCTCGGTGCAAAATGATTGTCCGTCCGGTGAGTTTGTCCATTTGCTTTACTGCCTGCCCCAAAGAGTTGTAAACTGTTAAAGAAGCATTTTTAAAAAGCAAAGTTGTCTTTAAAGTTGTTGAGAATGAAAATGGATTTGGAAAAACAGAAACAATTTTTTTATTATCTGTTTCAAAAACATTTAAAGTTCCATTATAACATTGAAGATAATTATTTAAAATGCTGTCTTTATACTTATAACTTGATGGCAGTTGAAATCCATTGTGGTCTAAAGCAGCATCTTGTATAAAAATGTCAACTATTGCTCCTTGGCTTTGCAGCCATTTTTCTGTATTTTTCATTTCATAACAATAAGTTGTGGTATCTTTTCCACCACAAAACAAATTCCAATGCTTATTCATAAAAACAGTTGCCCCATAATTTCCATTATTTATTGAATCATACAATGGATAATTTAAATCTGCATCGCCAGCATTAGAAATTGTTGTGCAAAAATAATTATTACCGCTTTGAATATCATTAAATATCATCGCATAAGTGCGAGCTGAACCACGGCTAAAACCATGTAAAAGAGCTTTGTTAGAAGGATAGTTAATATTGGCTAAAGCCGAGTCAATATAGCTGTATAGCGTATCATCCGTAAAATAATCAAGTGGTGGATTTGGGATATACCGATACCACTGAATAGCAATTATTCCGCACTTGTGTATTTTTGCTTGTAGATACCAACTTTTAAACTCCATAAATGCATTGCAACCCGAACCATGTAATGACACAATAAGCGGTGTTGCATCAGGTGTTGTACCATCCGGTATCCACTGAAGATAGAATGAATTGTTATCAGAAGTTGAAAATATTTTAGCACCATTAGTCAAAGCTGTTTTCACTAATATGGGATCTTGAGCATAAGCCGAATCGTATAACATTTTTGCTTTTCCCGATAATTGAGAAAAAACAGATTTATTAGAAATAACGGCTATCAAGATAAGAAAAAAGGTTTTTTTAATTATATTTTTCATTTGTCTGGCTGTATAATTTAAGACTGTTTTAATATGTCAAAATATTTTTCTATTTAGTGTTTTTTTGCATTTGCACAAATGAAAGTGTCCCGAAATGCTCGAGATTTTCACATCTAAAAACTTCATTTTTTATTTCAAAAATACAAAATTTCAGCATTACTTGGACATTTATAGTTGTCCTTTTATAAAATTATTTCCCGCCGCTATCACTTGCAAGAGGCAAGTGATAGCTGATATAATTGGCAGGTGTGGATAAAAAAAATTTTATAAGAATTCTACAATATTTAAAATTGCTACACTAAAATAAACAAATCATGCAAAAGAAACTCTTCATTTTCGCTTTAATGCTCCTGTCAAGTGCTGGATTTGCACAGGATTTTCTCAAGAAAGGCAACATTTATTGTGGTCTTGGATTTGGTGTTTACAGCGGCAAAACCGAGTCGGAAAGCAAAGCCGGCAATGTTATCGTAAAAGACGACCCCGTTAAAAGAATAAATTTTGACATCATGCCGGAAGTAAATTATTTTCTGATAAACAATTTTTCGATTGGTCTGATGGTAGGTATTAATACTAATAAAGTAACCAGTAGTAGTACACTTGGACAGACCAAAACAGAACAAACAATCAAGGGCAAAGGACCGTCATTTGGAGCCAATGCCCGTAAATATTTTAGTTTTAGTAAAAATTTCCACACTTTTGTTGGCCTGGGACTGGAATTAGAATCAAACAAAGAAGAAAATAAAGAGGTGGTAACTAATGGAAATACCAGCGTTACCACTATCGTGAAAAACGAAAACAAGAATATGAATGTGGGCGTTCATGCAGGATTTGCTTACAATATTGCTCCTCGTGTGATGCTGATGGGCAATTGGGCATTTCTCAATTATTATAATATAACTTACAAGAGGAACATCAAAACCAATCCTGATTCCTATGACTTGGTTAAGTATTCAGGTTTGAGTTTAGATGTATATAGCCAATACTCCCCCTTCAATATGGGCTTCTTTTATTTAATCAACAAGCCCCGCACATAGAACATCCTACTTTTACTTAACTGAAATTTTTACCCAGCCGAGTTCTCTTCCATTTCAAGACCCATAATCAAGACTTGGCTGGTGAAAAGTCAATAGAAATTTTCCATATAGTTTTTGTCGGTCAGCACTTCAAATCCTCTACTTGTTATGTATTCTATATATCTTGTCTGTCATTGTTATGTTGTACTTTACATTTCACACAACACATAAACCATATAAAATACTAATTGGCTAATTAAAAACAAATATAAAAATATACCGTTTTTATTTTAATTTTTTCAAGTTTCGGAATATATTTTTACATTTATTTGTTTACATATTTCAAACGTTTTTGTTACTAAAGTTTTGTGGTTTTTATTAAATGCTTTAAGGTTTAAAAATAATATAATATTTTCAAGTAATATTATTCAAAAATGGAATGTTGTCTTCGTATTTATTAAAGAAAATATAAAGACCAACGGCAATAGCAGTAATAATGAGCATAGCAAGTGCAAGTGCCCAACCTTTCTGGTTTTTTACAAGCAAAGCAAGCCCTGTGTAAACTAATAGCAGTGGCCAGAATTTTAATACTTCGTGCAAATTAATATGAAGCAAATCAAAATTGTTCAAAAGCAACAAAGCTCCGGCAAGCATTAATATCATTCCAAATGTGTAATTTGAATTATTCATTTTCCTGTTTTTTTTCTGAATTTTTATTAAAACTTAAAATAATTCCTATTCCAATAACAATTAATATTATTGGCCAAAGTTTTTTTAAGTTGAAACCCGGAATTATATTGTTTACAAGCAACATAATACCTGCCGAAAGCAAAAGCAGTGCAATTGGTATATTTGTTCTATCGGTATCATTTTGCTGCGAAGATGTTGAATTTGTATTTTCCTGAAAATATTCATTTTTTCTATAATTTTCATCAATTGGCAGCAGAACCCAAAGAAGCACATATAAAAGAATACCTCCTCCACCAAAAAACATAATTATAAGAAAAAATAGCCTGAAAAAAACCGGGTCAAGCATAAAATAGTTGCCAAGCCCTGCACAAACACCTGCTATTACTTTGTTTGAGCTATCTCTATGTAAGTTGCTTCTCATGTTATTAGGATATATTTTTTATTTCAAAAATAATAAAAATTCAGATTAATTGATTTTGCCATTTCCAAGCATCTTTTACAATATTTTCAATTGTAAGTTGTGCTTTCCAATTCAATAAAGTATTTGCTTTTTTGCAATCTGCCCAAATTTTTTCAATATCTCCACTACGGCGGTTTCCAATTTTATAATTTAATTTAATTGAATTTTCTTTTTCGAAAGCTTTTACTATTTCAAGTACAGTAGAACCTTTGCCTGTGCCGATATTGAAAACTTCAATTTCTGATTCATTAGAATTTATAAAATTTATTGATTTTACATGTGCTTTTGCCAGGTCGGTAACATGTATGTAATCTCTGATACAGGTGCCATCGAGTGTGTTGTAGTCATCTCCAAATATTGTAAGCGAATGTCTTATGCCTGCTGCTGTTTGAGTAATGAAAGGAATTAAGTTGTTTGGTATTCCCTTGGGCAATTCGCCTATAAATGCACTTTTATGAGCTCCTGCGGGATTAAAATATCTTAACGAAACGACTTTTAGTTTACCTGTTTTTGCAACATCTGTCAATATTTCTTCACATATTTTTTTTGTATTACCATAAGGCGATTCAGCTTTTAAAATCGGATTGTTTTCGGTTACCGGAAGTTGGCTAGCTTGCCCATAAACAGTACAACTTGACGAAAAAATAATTTTTTTTACATTGCATTTTTCCATAGCTTTTAGAAGTGAAATTAGTCCTGATACATTGTTATAATAGTACTCCAAAGGATTTTCAACTGATTCGCCTACTGCTTTGTGTGCAGCAAAATGTATTACACAATCTATCTGGTGTTGTATAATAATTTCTTCAAGTATGTTGGTGTTTAAAATATTGAGGTTGTAAAAAATGGGTTTAATTTTTGTAATTTTTTCAATTCCTGTTAAAACACTTAATTCTGAGTTATTCAAATTATCAACTATAACCGGAATATATCCGTCTTCGATAAGTTCAACCACTGTATGACTTCCAATAAAACCAAGTCCTCCGGTTACTAAGATATTACTTTTTTTCATTTTAAAATTAAAATTAATTTTCAGGAAATTTTTGAAACTTTTCCATTTTCCAGTTTATATTGTTCTTTGCTTTCAGGGCAAATAGCTGTACCATCATTACCAAAATTAAGCCTATGTCCGTATTCGCTAATCCACCCTATTTGTTTTGCCGGATTTCCAACCACAAGAGCGTAATCGGGTATATTTTTTGTAACTACAGCACCAGCTCCAATAAATGAATATTTTCCAATATCGTTTCCGCAAACTATAGTTGCATTTGCACCAATGCTTGCCCCTTTGCCTACTTTTGTTCTTAGATAGCTATCTCTTCTGTTTACAGCGCTTCGTGGATTTATTACATTAGTAAAAACCATGCTTGGCCCCAAAAAAACATCGTCATCGCAGGTTACTCCGGTATATACACTTACATTGTTTTGAATTTTTACGTTATTGCCCAAAATTACCCGAGGAGATATCACAACGTTTTGACCAATATTACAATTTTTGCCAATGGTACAATCTTTCATAATATGGCTGAAATGCCATATTTTAGTACCTTCTCCTATATTACATCCTTCATCAATATATGAAGACGTGTGAGCAAAATAATTTTTTTCAGAGTCCATTTATTTTATATAATTTTTTTCAAAATTACATTTTTGAAAGTTGTCTAAAAACACCATTTCAATCAATTGTTATTAAAATAAAAATTAAATTTTTAGAAATTAGATTTTATGATATAAAATAAGACTAAATTTGTCGCTTATTTTTTAATAATCAATTTTTAATTTATTTACTAATGAACACAGGAACTGTAAAATTTTTTAATGTATCAAAAGGCTATGGCTTTATCAAAAACAACGAAAACGGCCAGGAAATTTTTGTACACGCTAATGGTTTGATTGACAAAATTTCTCAAGATGACCAGGTTACTTTTGATGTACAAGATGGCAGAAGGGGACCTTCGGCTATTAATGTCAGAAGAGCTTAAAATTATTTAAATCGTAAACAAAAACTTACTTTAAATATTTTTATTTAAAAACTGTCGTAATAAACGGCAGTTTTTTTTATTGTTTTATTTTCCGTAATACGCAAAAGGAGCCCAATAAAATGGATGACTAAAACCTGGCATTTTGCTCAAATCTATCTGTGCTTTGTGCAAAGCTTCCACTTTGTTCATTGTAGAAAGGTTTTCGTAAAACTTTTTCATCAATATGCTTGTAGCTTTATCATCAACCTGCCATAGAGAAGCAATTACAGATTCAACACCCGCCTTGAGAAATGCTGATGCAGTAGTTTGGGGATAACCCTCTACAAGGTCATTTTTTACTGCAGTTTCACAAGCCGAGAGTGTAACAAGTAGATATTCATCAATTTTATTCAGATTTGAAATGTCATTCAAAGTAAAGTGTCCATTGTCTCCTTTGCTTTTGTTTGGGGCAAGTACGAGGTACGAACTGTCAAAACTGTTGTAATCTAATATTCCGTGAGTAGCAAAGTGCAAAATGTTGTAATTTTCTGATTGTGTAATCAACTCGTCTTTTGTGGCTTTTTCACCAATTAAAATTATTGAAGAAGGAAACATTTTCTTTATGTCGTTTACTTCTACTTCGGCATTTGGCAAACTTTTATCGGCATTGCCTACTGCCATAAGCCTGAAATCTGATAAATCAACAGATTGTGTACTTCCAATGAAACTAAGACGGTTACTGTAAAAAATAGTATAATCGTCCATAAGATATGAAATTTTATTGTTTTCAAGTTTTGAAATCAAACCGTGAAATGGTAAATAAAACAAATCGCCATTGGGGATTATAACAAGTCTTTTTTTACCTTCAATTTCTTTTTTTAATGGTTCTATTAATATACTGTAAAGCTCGGCACTTGTTTGGTTAAGCACTTTTTCGGGGTTATCTACTTTTGGTGTATTTACAGGTTTCGATCCACGCCTTGTAGTAGGCAGATATGTTGGATTTCTAACAAGGTTGTAGGCTAACATAATTTTTTTGCTCAATTCTTTGCTGTCAATTTTTACAACTTTTGCAAATACCGAATCACGAGTGGCGCAAAAAATATATAAATTTTTTTCAGCCATCATATAAAGTAGTACTCCCATATCGGGTGCTATATTTTTTCTCTGTTCTTTAAAATCTTCAGGATTTACACTATTGCTGAGATAAAGCTGAATTTTAGGATTGTTTTTTACTAAATCTTTAAAAAATTTGTTGTATTCTTTCTGGCTTATTTGTTGAAATTCTTCAAGTTTTTTTATCAAATCTTTTTTCTGCTGGTCTTCGGGTTTTGATTTTTCTTTTATCAATTCAGCATTAATTTTTTCAAGAGACTTTTGCTTTTCTTCTGCTTCACTTAATATTTTTTGAGTTTCAGAGTTTACTTCAGCTTTATTACCTCTTAGTTGTTTAAATTTAGAGTTCAATGCTTCATTGTTGCTTTTTTCGAGGTAGGTAATTGCTTCTTCAATTTTTCCTTGTTCTAAGAGCCATTCTACTATTTTTTCGTACATCCGTTGTTGTAAATCGCCGGTTGTAAAAAGTTTTTTGGCTTCGGCACCTCCTGCAATATTTCCTGTAATTTTTTCAAGTATTTCAATTGAGCGTTTTATTCTTCTAAGTGCGGTATCTTTACGGTTTAGCTTATCGTAAGCCAATGCGCTATAATAATATGCCTGATAAAGATATTTTACAAACCCTACTGCTTCAGAAGTTTTAATTGTTTTATCAAACCACTCAATTGCTGTTTTGTAATCGTTTAGTTCATATTTTACTCTTCCTATTTGGTTGTAATTGTCTGTTTTTTGTTCTATTTCTCCCGAATCTCCAATATATTCATAAGCCTTAAAAGCCTGCATTTCGCCTTCTTTATAATTTTTCTTTTCAATATTGTATTTGGCTAAAATCCTGTAAGCAATTCCTTTGTTTCTTTTATCTTCACGTTTTAATGAGTTTTCAAGTCCTTTTTTCAGCCATTTTTCACCTTCGTCATATTTTTTTTGTTCAACAAACACTTCGCCTATGTTTATAGTAATAAGGTTTACAAAATCACTTTCGGGATCCATTTTTTTGACAATATCGAGAGCCGGCATAAAGTATTTAAGCGAACTGTCATAGTTGCCCTGATGATAAAAGATAGTTCCGGCATTGTTCAGCGGAGTAGAGCGGAAATATTCATTACCTATGGCTTTGTATATGCTATCAGCCTTGTTGTAATATGCTACGGCATCGCTATACTTTGAAAGTTCATTTTGAATATTACCTAAATCAATATAGCATGATGCTATACCCCATGGATTATCACTTGTTTTATATATTTCAATACTTTTATTCAAATATGAAATTGCCTGTTGAAATTGTCCTGTAATACGTCCAATACCACCAAGCGAACTGTAGGCATTTGCTTGTGCATTGTTATTTTTAATTTCAATGGCTAAAGCCAATGATTTATTAAAATATTTCTCACCTTCGGTAAAATTACCAATATTGCAATAGTAATATCCTAAATTTACTAAAGCATAAGTTTGCTGTAATTTATCTAAAATTTTTACATAAATTCTGTAACTGCTGTCGTAATAGGGTTTGGCTTTTGAGTATTGACCCATATTTGAGTACAATGCACCTATTGATGTTTGACAGGTAGCTATATTATAAGGGCTTGCAGTTTGTTTGGCAATTTCAAGAGCTTTTTTATAAAATGTCATTGCTTTGGCATTGTCTTTATACTCAATTTCAATCAAACTGCCCTGATAAAGCAAGGTGTACAATTGCCCTGATAAATCGCCTGTTTCGTATTGAATTTTTATTGCTGTATCAAGATATTTTAATGCTGTCTTTATTTTATTTTGTTTACCATAAACCGAAGCAATATTGTAATAAGTGTTCCCAATTTCTATTTTATCATTAACTTTTGTATATAGACTCAAAGCTTCTAAATAATTGTTAAGTGCCGAAATATAATTGGATATTTTTTTGTCAAGTGCACCTCTTGAACTTTTTACAGATGCCATACTTGCATTATACCCGAGTTCTGAATATATTTTATAAGCTTTGTCATAATATTCGTTTGCTTTTGTGTAATCGCCATTTTCAGAGTACAAAGCCCCCATTTGTTTTAGAGAGTAAGCAACTCCGGATTGGTCATCGCCTTCTGCACGTAGTTTTTGGGCTGTATCATGAGCGGCAATTGCAAGGTCAAATTCGCCTAAATTGTACAACGCCTGTCCCACAGAAGCCTTTGAATAACCTGCGCCGGCTTTGTCATTCCAACTCAATTTTAGCTTGTATGCTCTGTTATAATAATCGGCTGATTTTATATAATCATTTAAACTAAATAAAACATCGGCTAAATCATCATAAGTTTCTGCTACATTTTTTTGATCGCCCAATTGTTTATACCTTAACTGAAGTGCTTCGTAAGTTTTGAATGCTTCGGGGTATTTGCTTTGTTTCTTTAGTATTTTGGCAATGTATTTATAAGTACTTAACGAACGTGATCTTGCATCAACAGTATTTGTTTTTATATAATAAATTGTTGATTTGTTATAGGTTTTCAATGATGAATCAAACTCGTTTAAATTGTAAAAGCAATCTGCCATGCCATGCAGTGCTATTGCAAGCCCTTTGTAATACTCTGAAGAATCTACATCGGTAATTTTGCTTTTCATTGCATAACTCTCGCGATAGTATATTAAAGCTTTTTTGTAGTTTTCAAGGTCGTAATATTTTGCAGCGATATTACCTATGCAAAACCCTTCTCCTTTTATATCTTTTGCCTTTTTAAAATATTCAATGCCTTTTGTATATGCCCAAATAACAGAGTCGTCGTCGCCTATCAAATTGTGCATTCTGGCTTTAAAGAAATAACTCCAGCCAATTTGCACGGGCATATTCATATATTCGGCTACTATTGTATGTTTTCTGTTAAGTTTAAAGCCTCTTTCTTTTTGCTCGTTGTCTACAAGATCTTCTTCATCATTTCCAAGATATGTAAAATAATCGCCTTTTTCGGTTGCTGTTTTATATTTTTCGGCAATTGCTTTAAGTTCGGCATCGGTTTTAGCGGCATCTATAGCATCAAAAAATTCTCCGTAACTCACCGGGCAACCAGACAATGCCCAATCGGCATATTTTGATATCAGAGAATTTAAACCAAAATATGAAGCGGCATAGTACGAAGCATAACTAATAAAGTTTTTTACATCAATTTTTTTTGTATTTTTAAAAACTTCAAGCAAAGTTTGCCCTTGAAACCTACCTTTTTCTATTACTTTTTTTAATACTTCTATATCACTATTCTGAAATTTAAAGTAACTCTGGTTTATATCATAAGTCATAGCTTGAAGTATATCTTCAAAAAGAGAATCGCTGCCATACATATACCACTGGCGGTAATCGTAAAAATGATATCCATCGCGGTTATAAAATACCACATTGTATTTTAAACATTCTGTTATCAGGTCTTCAAACCTTTTGGGAAACATTATAGGGAGTTTTACAATATCGTTTTCATAAACCATACTGTTTGAGTCTGTACCTTGAAAATTAAATATTTTTAATATTGCCTGACTTTCGGCAATATCAGTTACTTCGCAATACCCCAAGAATTTTGAGCCATGGTCTTTTGTGTAATCATTATCCGCTCCTTTTACAATACCATAGGCTCCAAGCCCGATACCATCATAAGTACCAAAGTTTATTTTTACTGTAAGTGTATCATTTGTTTTATCAAAAACATGTGTTATAGGAAAATAAAATTCTTTTCTTTGGGTTTTTTTAAATTCAGGGATATCGAAAGTATAATTTTTTAATCTTGTTTGTTTTATACAATATCCCATATAGGGTAAGGCTTTATTTTTAAATTCTCTGTACTTTTCTGTTTTGCAATATTTAAGCATTTTTTCAAATGCTTCCATACCCCATTTGTATTCTCCCCAAATCATATCAACATAACCAACCATGTAATATGAATGAACAAGTGCTGCTGTATCAGACGGTGTTTGTTTTCTCTCATAAATAATTACATCAAAATACAAATCGAGTGCTTGTTTTCTGAAAGTATCTTGCCAGTCTTTCTGGTAAAGGGCGGTGAACGAATCAGCCTGTTCAAGAGTTTTTTTATTCAAAGGCTTCATATCCTGCGAAAAAGCAATATCAAAAAACAGAAATAATGAAATAAATAAATATGTTATTTTTTTTAACATAACAATTATGAGTTTTAAATTTAATTCAAACGTAAGGAATAAATGCTAAATTATAAAGTTTGGTAAATGATTTTTATGGATTTTTTATTTCTTTTTTTCTTTTCCAGCGTTTATGAGTCCAAAGCCAATATTGCGGCTCATTTAAAATTTGTTTTTCAAGAATTCGGGTGTGAAGTTCAGTAATTTCACCTACTTTGGTAGATTTTGGATTTTCACAAATAAGTTCAGCTTTGAAATCGTAAAAACCTCTTTTTGTCTTTGTAATATATCCAAACACAACCGGGAAGTTGTATGTTTTGGCAAAATACTCTGTACCTGTATAAACAGCAGTTTCTTGATTTAAAAATTGTGTCCAATATACATTTTTGCTGTAAGTAGGTGATTGGTCGGTTGCAAAAAAAGTAGCTGTAAGTAGCGTTTTGTTCTCCTCAAAACCTTCTTTAACTTTTTTCATCGAAAGAAGTTTTAATCCAAATTTTGTTCTGCTTTTGATAAATTTTTTATTGAAAAAACTGTTTTCTAATGGTGCATAAATTCCAATGGCAGTATGTGGTATGTATTTTTGAATTATTGCTCCAAGCATTTCCCAATTGTTGTAATGTCCGCCACAAAAAATTATACTTTTATTTTTTTTATACAAGTCGTTTATTAATTCTCTATCGGCAAACAAAATTCTTGCCGAAAGTTGTTTTTCGGATATAGTAAAAAGTTTAATGCTTTCTACAATAATATCGCAAAAATGAGAATAAAATTTTTTCTCAATTTCTGCAATTTGGGTTTTTGAATAAAGGGGAAATGAATTTTTAAGGTTTTTTCTTACTACTTTCTGGCGGTAATTAAAAATTTTATAAAGTAAAAAGTAAAGTAAATCTGAAAATAGATATAAAACACTATACGGCAACAACGAAAGTGGTATAAGTAGAAAATAATAAATCAGAAAACTGAAAACTTTCATTTTTTTACTTTAACAATTTGTTTGCAAGCTGTCCACATGCTGCATTAATATCTTTACCTCTGCTGCGGCGTAAATTTACTATATGTTTTTTTTGTTCTAATATTTTTATAAAGTTTTGTGTAGCTATATTGGTTGATGGTTTGTAAAGTGCATTATCTATTGGGTTGTACTCTATAAGGTTTATTTTACATTTTACTTTTCGGGCAAAATTTGCAAGGTTAAGTGCATCTTGTTCAGTATCGTTTATTTCTGAAATCATGCAGTATTCAAGGGTAACTCTTGTTTTGGTTTTTGAATAAAAATATTCAAGGGCTTCGGCAAGCATTTCAAGGTTGTTTGATTCGTTGATGGGCATAATTGATGTGCGTTTATCATTATCAGCATAGTGCAGAGAAAGTGCAAGATTAAATTTCACATTGTCATCGCCAAGCTTTTTTATCATTTTTGCAATACCCGAAGTACTCACTGTAATTCTTTGTGGGCTTATTGCCAAACCAACGGGGCTGGTAATATGTTCTATACTTTTTAAAAGGTTTGAATAATTGAGCAAAGGCTCGCCCATGCCCATAAATACTATATTTGACAAGTTAATGTTATTTTTTTCTAAGGCTAATTTTTTTAGCAAATACACTTGGTCAAATATTTCACCAGCATCAAGGTTTCTTTTGTATGGTAGATAACCGGTGGCACAAAAGCTGCAATTCAAACTGCATCCAACCTGGCTGCTTACACAAGCTGTAATTCTGTCGGCAGATGGAATTAACACTCCCTCAACAATATTGCCATCCCAAAGTTCGAAAGCAACTTTTATAGTTCCATCAGCACTTTTAAAAGAATTTAATATTTTTAAAGGTTTTAATTCAAAATCATTACTCAGTTTTTCTCTTATTTCAATTGGTATATTGCTCATTTCGGAGAAAGCAGAGGCTCTTTTATGCCAAAGCCACTGATATATTTGTTTAGCTCTAAAAACCGGTTGATTGTGCGATTTAAGATATTCAGAAATATCTTCAACCGAAAGGTCTCTAATATTTTTTATTTTGTTTGAAATAAATTTTAAGAATTACGTTTTACTTCAGTTTTCTTGTAAGTTTCGAAGAAATCGCCAATTCTGATATCGTTGTAATTTTTTACCTGAATACCGCATTCGTAGCCTTTTACAACATCTTTTACATCGTCTTTAAAACGTTTTAAAGTAGCAATTTCACCATCGTGAATTACCACTCCATCTCTAATAATACGGAGTTTGTTGTTTCTTTCTATTTTGCCGTCAAGTACATAACATCCTGCAACTGTTCCTACTTTTGTTATTTTAAATACTTCTCTTACTTCGATATTTCCGGTAATTTCTTCAACAATTTCGGGCGAAAGCATACCTTCAATAGCAGCTTTTATCTCTTCTATTGCCTGATAAATTATTGAGTAAGTTTTGATTTCGATTTCTTCTTCTTCGGCAAGTTTTTTGGCATTTTGAGCCGGTCTTACTTGAAAACCAACAATAATTGCATCCGAAGCCGATGCAAGTAAAACATCTGATTCGGTAATTTGCCCAACGCCTTTGTGTATTACCGAAACCTGAACTTCGTCTTTTGATAATTTTAATAAACTATCGCAAAGTGCTTCAACCGAGCCGTCAACATCAGCTTTAACAATAAGTTTCAATTCTTTAAATGCTCCAACTGCAAGGCGTCTTCCTATTTCTTCGAGTGTAATGTGTTTTGTAGCTCTTATTCCTTGTTCTCTTTGCAACTGTGAACGTTTGCTTGCTATTTCTTTGGCAGATTGTTCATCGTCGTATTTTATAAAAATATCGCCTGCTGCAGGTGTAGTTTGAAATCCGAGAACACTTACAGGGGTTGATGGACCAGCTTTTTGAATTCTTTGACCTCTTTCGTTTAGCAATGCTCTTATACGTCCGTAATTGCTTCCGGCAAGAATAAAATCACCAACCTTTAATGTTCCTTCTTGTACAAGCAATGTGGCAACTACACCTTTACCTTTGTCAACATGAGTTTCCATTATTGTGCCTTTTGCTCGTTTGTTCGGATTGGCTTTAAGTTCTAATAATTCTGCTTCTAATAATACTTTTTCGAGCAAAAGTTCAATATTTAAACCTTTTTTGGCTGAAATTTCCTGAGTTTGGTATTTTCCACCCCATTCTTCAACCAGAATACTCATTGCCGAAAGTTGTTCTCTTATTTTGTCTGCATTTGCTCCTTCTTTATCTATTTTATTAAATGCAAAAATTATTGGAACACCTGCTGCTTGTGCATGTGCAATTGCTTCACGAGTTTGTGGCATAACGCTATCATCGGCTGCTATTACTATTATTACAATATCTGTAACTTTTGCACCTCTTGCACGCATAGCTGTAAATGCTTCGTGGCCTGGGGTATCAATAAATGTAATTTTTTTGCCACCTTTAAGGCTTACTTCATAGGCTGCTACGTGTTGGGTAATGCCTCCGGCTTCACCTGCTATTACATTGGTATTTCTAATATAATCGAGCAATGATGTTTTACCATGATCCACATGTCCCATAATAGTAACAATAGGGGGTCTTTCTTTCAAATCTTTTTCATCATCTTTTTCCTCGTCAATTTCAACATGTTCTTCAGCCGAAACAAAATCTACGTCATATCCAAAGTTTTCGGCAAGCAGGGTAATTATTTCTTTGTCTAATCTCTGATTTATAGAAATCATCATACCAAGCGAAAAACATGTAGTTATTATATCATTTACTTTTAGGTTCATTAGCGAAGCAAGTTCGTTTGCTGTTACAAATTCTGTAACTTGTATTTTTTTGCTTGCTATTTCTTTTTGTATTTCCTGCTCTTCTTTGTATGTCTGGAATTTTGATTTTTTATCTTTTTTGGCTTTTTGTCTTATTTTACCACCTTGTATATTGCCTTTTTGCGAACCAAGCCTTGATAATGTCTGTTTCATTTGTTCCTGAATTTCTTTGCTGCTTATTTCCTCCTTTTGAGGTTTTGAGCTTTGGAATGGAACTTTTTCGGTTTTTTGATCGGCTTTTTTGGTATAATGTGTACTTATTGATTTTGTATCAATTTTTTCAGGGGTATGTTTTCTTATTCTTTTTTTCTTTTGAACTACTTCGTTAACTACTTTTTTTCTAACTATGGGTTGAGGAATTTCTATTTTTCCCTTTACTGATAATCCTTTAAGTTTTGGCGCATTTGCTCTTATAACATTATCATCTTCTGATAATATTTCAGTTGTAATATTTTGTGTGGTTTCTTCTTCTGCTTTTTCTGTTTCATTATCTGAAATAATTTCAGTTACTATTTCTTTTTCTTCAGTTTCAACTTTTTCGGGTTGGGTTTCTGGTGTAATTTCAGGTTTTTTATCATCTGTTTCAGTTATTTCAATTTTCTGCTCTTCAGCTATTACTTTGTTTTGTTCTGTGTTTTCGGTTTTAGATGATTTTTTTGTTAAATCAATTTTACCTACGACTTTAGGACCAATTTGTTTTTTTTCGGGTTTTGTTTCTTCTTTTACAGGCTCTATTACAGGTTTATGAGGAGTTATTAGGTTTTTAACCAATACAGTTTCTTCTTCTTTTTCGTCAGAAGTAGTTTTGGGTTTTACGATTTTAGGACCGGTAACAGGTTCGCGGTCTTTCTTCATCTGTACCTCTATATTTTTTGATTGATCTTTAGCTTTTTTGTCAGATTGAAAGTCTTTTAACAGTATTTCATAAGCATCTTGAGAAATTTTAGAGTTTGGGTTGAGTTTGGCACCCAAATTCATTCCTTTTTTTTGCAGATGTTCTTCAATGGTGTGAGTTCCTACTCCCAATTCTTTGGCTACCTGAACCAATCTATATGTTTTTCCTTCTTGCATCTTCTGTACTTTTCCTGTTGTTTTTTTAAAATTTTAATTATTACAGAAGGAGGCACTGCCAATTCTAATCTGCCATTGTCCTTCGGTATTATAAACTACTTTTCATAATTATTATAAAATTACTGGGAATAACCAATAAATCATTTAATCCCAATTTTTAAATAAACTCTGCTTCCAATATCTTTTTAATTTCAACTATTGTTTCTTCTTCAAGCTCTGTTCGTCTAACCAAATCATCGTTAGAAACGGCAAGAACGCTTTTTGCTGTATCAAGCCCTATTGATTTAAGCTCGTCAATAATCCAATCGTCAATTTCGTCATTAAATTCTTCTAAATCTACGTCAAATTCTTCACTTGAATCTTCGCGGTAAACATCAATTTCGTATCCTGTAAGTTTTCCGGCAAGTTTTATGTTGAACCCGCCTTTGCCAATAGCAAGCGAAACTTGGTCTGAAGGAAGGTAAACTGAAACTCTTTTGTTGTCTTCATCAATATTTATTGACGCAATTTTAGCAGGGTTTAATGATCTGGTTATGTACAATTGTACGTTTGTTGTGTAATTGATTACATCAATATTTTCGTTTCTCAATTCTCTAACTATACCATGTATTCTTGAACCTTTCATACCCACACAAGCCCCTACGGGGTCTATGCGGTCGTCATAACTTTCTACTGCAACTTTTGCTCTTTCGCCTGGTTCTCTAACAACTTTTTTTATTGTAATCAAACCATCGAGAATTTCGGGAACTTCCATCTCAAATAGCCTTTCGAGAAATGCTGGTGCTGTTCTTGAAAGTACAATTTTTGGAAGAGCATTATTCATTTCTACTCTAAGTACAATGCCTCTTATTGAATCACCTTTTTTGTAAAAATCTCGTGGTATCATTTCAGATTTGGGTAATATCAGTTCATTGCCTTCATCGTCAAGTATCATAAGTTCTTTTTTCCAGATCTGATATACTTCTCCGTTGACAATTTCGCCAACTCTGTCTTTATATTTTTTGTAAACTTCGTCTTTTTCTAATTCAAGAACTCGTGAAATTAAGGTTTGACGGGCTGCAAGTATTGAACGTCTGCCAAATACTTCCATAGTTATTTCTTCATAGGTTTCTTCATTAAGGTTTAAGTCCGATTCAATTTTACGTGCATCAGATAGTGATATTTCTGTGTTTGGGTCTTCTACTTCACCTTCATCTACAATTAATCTTTTTTGATAAATTTCAACATCTCCTGTTTTATCATTTACAATCACATCAAAATTACTGTCGTCACCGTATCTGCGTTTTAGCATACTTTTAAATACATCTTCCATTACCCTAATCATAGTGGCACGATCAATGTTTTTAAATTCTTTAAATTCTGAAAACGACTCTACTAATCCTAATCCTAAACTCATTTTTTTATTTTATTATTTAAAAGTTATTATTACTAATGCTTTTTCTATATTATTAAACTCAATTTTTTCTGTTGCGGTTTCGTTTTTCGAAACTTTTCTTTCAATAAAAATATTATTGTTTTCTATTGATTTCAACTCTCCGCAGTATTTAATTTTTTCTTTTGTTACAATTTCAATCTTACGTCCAATATGCTTATAAAACTGGTTGAGAAGTTTTAAAGGCATATCGGCTCCGGGCGATGATACTTCGAGAGTAAAACCTGCACTAGAATTAATCTCTGTGTCTTCATCTATTTTTTTCGATAAAAATTTGCTCAGTTCTGAGCATCTGCTAATCGAAACCGGCTTTATACCATCAATTACGATTTTGTATTTTTTGAATGGTGATTTACTCTCAATTTCAATAATAAAATCATCGGAACCGTTCAAGTATTCCGTTACCCAATTTTGTAATTTCGAAGTAAGTTTCTCCATTCTACAACAAAAAAGGGGATTTTATCCCCTCTTTAACTTCCGCAATTTCGCTGCAAATATAGTTTTATAATTGATATTTACAAAAAGTTGTCGCTAAATTTAATTTTTTGCTTTAAGTTCAAACTACTTTATGAAATATATAATAATTCTTATTTATTTTCGCTACCTCTTTTGAAAGATATGAAAAAATTTAGTTTAATAAATAACATTTTCGGGTGGTTAACATTTTTGATTTCATTAATTGTTTTTGGAATTACTGTTGAACCGTCAGTAAGTTTATGGGATTGCGGCGAATTTATTTCGGCTTCGTATCGCTTGCAGGTAGTTCACCCTCCAGGTGCTCCATTGTTTTTAATGCTTGGTAGAATTTTTTCACTTTTTGCCGGAAATGATGTAACACAAGTTGCACTTTGGGTAAATATGTTAAGTGTAGTGGCAAGTGCACTTACAGTAATGTTTACTTTTTGGATAATAGTTCATTTTGCAAAAAAAATACTAAATATTTCGCTTAATCAAGAAGAAATTGAGCTCAATCAGGCAATTGCTATAATTGGCAGTGGGCTTGTAGGTGCTTTGAGTTTGACATTTATGGATTCATTTTGGTTTAGTGCCGTAGAAGCCGAAGTGTATGCATCTTCATCATTTTTTACAGCGCTTTCATTTTGGTTTATTTTAAAGTGGGAGAGAGTAAAAGACGAACCGGGTGCCGACCGCTGGCTTGTACTTATAGCTTATTCATTAGGATTGGCTGTTGGGTTGCACTTACTCAACTTGCTTGTCATTCCTGCTGTGGTTTATTACTATTATTTCAACAGATATAAATATAGCAGAAGGGGTTTGTATATTTCATCGGCAATTGGAATTGGAGCTTTGGGAATAATACAATCTATAATTTTACCTGGTGTACCTAAAGTAGGTGCATTTTTCGATAGAATTTTTGTTAATTCACTAAGCATGCCATTTAACTCAGGCTTAGTATTTTTCATGATATTACTTTTGGGATTAATTTCTTATGGGATATATTTTTCATACAAAAAAAATCATTCAATACTCAATCTTTCATTAAACTGTCTTTTGTTTATAATGCTTGGATATTCGTCTTATGGAATGGTTGTTATTAGGTCATTAGCCGATCCGGCAATAGACATGAACAACCCTGAAGATGCTTACACCCTTACAAGTTATATAAACCGCGAACAATATGGCGACAGACCTTTAATTTATGGACCATATTACAATGCAAACTATATATCTACCGAAGAAGGCTCAATGCAATACAGAAAAGGAACTGAAAAATACGAAGAAATAGGAAACAAAGTAGAACCTGTTTGGGATCCTAAATACTGCACACTATTTCCACGTATGGGAGATATGCAAAAAGAAGGCGGTCCACAAGGATATCAAATGTGGAGTGGGGCAAAAGAAGGTAAAAAACCTACATTTGGTCAAAATTTATGGTTTTTTATAAAATACCAAGTTGGATATATGTACATGAGGTATTTTATGTGGAATTTTGTAGGAAGACAAAATGATATGCAAGGCATGAGCGGAGATCCGTGGGATGGAAATTGGCTGAGCGGTATTAATTTTATTGACAATTGGCTCATTGGTCCGCAAAACAACCTGCCAGATACTTTTAAAGCAAATAAAGCCCGAAATACTTATTACTTTTTACCTTTAATTCTCGGAATATTAGGAATGGTTTTTCAATTTAAAACCCGAAAATTTGATGCAAATGTTGTATTAGCTTTGTTTCTTTTCACAGGATTATTAATAATAGTTTACTTAAACCAACCTCCTTATGAGCCACGTGAAAGAGATTATTCTATGGAAGGTTCATTTCAAACTTTTTGTATCTGGATTGGCTTGGGAGTTTTGTTTCTTTACGATTATCTTGGGAAAAAGCTTAATATGAACAAAACTGCGTTGATTTCTTTAATCACTTTAGTTTGTTTAATGGCTGTACCAGCAATTATGGCTAAAAACAACTGGGACGACCACGACCGCTCAAACAGATATCTTGGCTTGTCATTTGCCAAAAATTATCTGAACAGTTGCGAAAAAAATGCTATACTTTTTACCAATGGCGATAATGATACTTACCCGCTTTGGTTTGCTCAAAATGTAGAAGGTATAAGAACAGACGTTAGAATTATAAACCTTAGCTTGCTGGGAACTGACTGGTATATAAATGCTCTGAGAAGAAAAGTTTATAATTCGGAGCCATTACCTTTGTCAATTTCAGCCGATAAACTTGTAGAAGGCAAACGAGAAATTACATATTTTTTTGACAATGGACAATTTGACCAAAATAAAATTTACAACCTCGACGAAGTAATAAATTTTATGACAAGCGATGATGTAAATAACATGACAACAGCCGGTGGACGTGAACCTATGAATTTTATGCCTGTAAAAAACTTTATGATTCCGGTTGACAAAAATGAATGTATTAAAAATGGTATTGTAAAATCAACCGACTCTATAGTTGATAACATTACCTTTAACATTGGGGCTAATTCAGTATATAAAGGTACATTAGTAGTAATGGATATTATTGCACAAAATGCAAAGCAAGGCTGGAAACGCCCTATTTATTTTACCACTACAACAGGTTCGTCAGTTTATTTAAACCTCGATGAATATTTCAGGCTCGAAGGTTTAACATACAGGCTTGTTCCGTTAAAAAACAGCAAAGATAAAATGGGATTAATAGACCCCGATTTGCTCTACAACAAACTTACCAAGCAATTTGTGTGGGGAAATATGGACACAAATCTGAAAATGAACCTTGACGATAAAGCAACGCTTGTGCCCAAAAATCTTAGGATCCTTTTTGTTCAACTTGCAAGAAGTTACGTTTATGAAAAAAAGGATAATAAAAAAGCTGTTTACCTATTAGATTATAGTCAAAAAGTAATACCCGAAGTCTCTATGCCAATGGATTTGAGGCTACGTTATTATTATATTGACACATACTATTTAGCAGGCGAAAATAAAAAAGCCGAAAAACTTATGGAATTTATGATAAAAGATTGCGAACAGCAAGTTAAGTTTTACAAACAATACACAGGTTCAAAGGCTAAATTTGTAAGCGAAAAATTGCCCGAAGCATTACAATACATAACAGAATGTGCAAAAAGAGCAACCGAAAGCGGAAATAAAAAATTAGGCGAAAAATACAATAATTTGTATAACACACTAAATAGATAAAAATAAAAAAATATAAAACAAAAACCCACTCATACTCAAAAATGGGTGGGTTTTTCAGTTAAAAATGGAAAACAGTAAAAATAATTTAATATTTGGCATAAGAGCAATTTCAGAAGCAATCACAGCACGTAAAAACTTTGACAAAATTTTAGTAAAACAAGGTTTTAGCGGAGATTTGCTAAATGTTTTAAAAGCTGAAAAAATAGTTTACAAAACAGTACCACAATCAAAACTCGATCGTATTACAAGAAAAAATCATCAGGGGATAATAGGGTTTATTTCGCCAGTAGAATATCAAAATTTTGAAGAAATAATTACACAGGTTTTCGAGAGGGGTGAAGTACCATTTTTAATAATTCTTGATGGGATAACAGATGTTCGCAATTTTGGAGCAATAGCCCGCACGGCCGAATGTTTGGGAGTTCATGCAATTGTTATTCCCGTAAATAACTCTGTAACCGTAACCCCCGATGCTGTAAAAACAAGTGCCGGTGCATTGCTTACTGTACCTGTTTGTAAGGTAAATTCAATAGCAATAACTTTAGAGAAAATGAAAGAATACGGAATATCAATAATAGGTTGCACTGAAAAAGCATCAGAATCAATTTTTAATACAGATTTTAAAGGTCCTTCTGCCATAATACTCGGTTCAGAAGAAACAGGTTTGTCAAAAATCGCATTAAAACTTGCAGATAAACTTGTTAAAATTCCTCATCAAGGCAAAGTAAGTTCGTTCAATGTATCAGTTGCCGCTGGAATTTTTCTGTATGAAATAAGAAAACAAAATTCGATGAATAACCAATAGTAAAGATATCTTTATGTTAAAATCAAAAACAGTATTTTATTGCCAAAATTGTGGAGCATCAGCAAGTAAATGGATAGGAAAATGTCCTTCGTGCAATATGTGGAATACATACATTGAAGAAATAGTGGTGAAAGAAAACAATGTTTCTCCATGGAAAAAAGGAACTGATTTTGATAAAAATAAAATAGTAAAACCCAAAAAAATTTCAGAAATAAGTTCAATTGGCGAAACCAGAATAATTACTTATGATAATGAATTGAACAGAGTTTTAGGAGGAGGGATAGTTCCAGGCAGTATAGTATTAATAGGCGGTGAGCCGGGTATAGGAAAAAGTACTTTGCTTTTGCAAATGGCAGTAAAACTAAAAATCAAAGCCCTTTATTTATCTGGCGAAGAAAGCGAAACCCAAGTGAAAATGAGGGCTGAGAGATTAGGAATTAAAAACGAAGAATGTTATATTTTTTCTATACCTGATTTGAATTTGATTTTTCAGGTAATTAATGAACTAAAACCAGAAATAATTATAGTAGATTCAATTCAAACATTATATACCAATGCTATTGATTCGGCACCGGGAAGCATTTCACAAATTAGAGAATGTACTTCAGAATTGCTTAGATTTTCTAAAGAAACAAATGTGCCGGTTTTTTTGATAGGACATATTACAAAAGATGGAATAATTGCCGGTCCAAAAATATTAGAACACATGGTAGATACTGTTTTACAGTTTGAAGGTGACAGGCACCATACATACCGTATTTTGCGAGCTACAAAAAATCGTTTTGGTTCGGCTGCCGAAATAGGAATTTATGAAATGATAAATACCGGACTCAGAGAAGTAACCAACCCAAGCGAAATACTCATAACTCAAAGACAAGAACCGCTTTCAGGTATATCTATTTCGTCAGCAATTGAAGGCATAAGGCCGCTACTTGTAGAAACACAAGCTTTGGTAAGCAGTGCTGTTTATGGTACACCCCAACGAAACTCAAACGGATTTGATTTAAGAAGACTAAACATGCTGCTGGCTGTACTTGAAAAAAGATGTGGTTTTTACTTGAATACTCAAGATGTATTTGTAAATATTGCCGGAGGAATAAGGCTTGACGACCCAGCACTTGATTTGGGCATTGCAGTTTCAATCTTATCATCTTTTCACAACCAAATAATTAATACAGGTTTTGTATTTGCTGCCGAAATAGGTTTGAGTGGCGAGGTAAGAGCAGTAGGTAAAATTGAGCAAAGAATAACCGAAGCCGAAAAATTAGGTTTTAAAACAATAATAATTTCAAAATATAACCAAAAAGGTTTACAAAAATCAAAAATCGAAGTTATTCCCGTTTCTAAAATCGAAGAATGTTTAGATTTTATATGGATATAATAGTTTAATAATTTAAGAAAAATGAATGATAAGTGGAGATTAATTCAAGAAAATATAAAAATAAAATTTAATAAAAAGCCCGACTTAAATGCAGTACTGTTTTTAATCGGAATAAGAGAATTGGGCACATTGCAAAACAAATTCAGCAAAGAAGAAAAAACAGAACTCATACATATTGCAGTATGTAAAGTATTGAGCTATTCAGGTTATTATAAATTTCAAAAAAATGATGAACGAGGATGGCCCATTTGGAAACTTGAAAAAAAAATACCTGTAAATGGCAATAAAGAACAGGAAATACTTATAAAAAATCATGTAATAGAATATTTCGAAAGAGAAAATATATTTTAGTTGAAAAAAAATTAATCAATAAAAACAGTAGATTAACCACAATTTTTATCAAAAGAAAATTTAAAATTTAATTTTGCCCGAACATTAAACAAATTTGAATTTTAAAGAATTTGAAATATTGTATAAAACCTATCAACCGCATTTGGTAAATTTTGCAAATTTTTACCTAAAAAATGAACAAGAGTCTATTGACCTCGTGCAAGAACTCTTCAAAAACATTTGGGAAAAAAAAGAAATTTTAATTTTACCTCCCAATCCCAAATCTTATTTGTATAAAGCTGTAAAAAACAGGTGCTACAACAAACTTACCAGAAACAAAACAAAAATCACAGAAATTGAATATCTTGAAAATGTATTATTTGAAAACCAAACACCTTCTGATATAATTGAAAGCCGACAATCGGCTAATCAAATAGATTCTTTGATAAATAAACTACCGGCAAAATGCAGAGAAATTTTTATACTAAGCCGATATGAAAATATGAGCTATAAAGAAATATCAGCAGTTTTAGATATTTCGGTAAAAACAGTAGAAAACCAAATTGGAAATGCATTGAAGTTTTTAAGAAAAAATTTTTATATAATTTTAATACTGATAATCTGTTTTTTAGAAAAATATTGAATAATTTTATAGGGGAAAAATATAAACAAAGTGTGTAAGATAGTAAGCAAAAAAGTTAAATATGGAATTTGCAGAAGGAAACATAATAGCAAAATACATTCTCAATAAATGTAATAATGAAGAAAAACAATATGTAAAATTGTGGTTAAACGAAAACCAATACAACCAGTTGTTTTACAACCATATTGAAAATTCATTGGCATTAATCAGAAAATAGTGAATTATAACAATACATATAATATCCTTGTAAAATACGTTGATGGCGAAGCATCAGCCGAGGAAGTTATTGAAATTGAAAAACTAATAGAAAATGACCTATTCTGGAAAAACGAATTTGAAATTTTAAAAAATATAAATCAAACAATTTCAAACTCTCAGATTAATAAAATTGAAGCCAATACAAATCAAAATTGGGAAAATTTAAAGAAATCAATTGCTGCAAAACCCGAAATCAAGATAAATTTATTACCCCGCTATTTAAAATATGCCGCTGCAGCAATAGTAATATTTGTTGCAGGCTGGTTTTTACTTAACCACTACAACAAAAACAATGAATACAATCATTTTGCAACCGGTAAAACCTACAAAACAGGTATAAATGAAATGCTTGAAATTATACTTGAAGATGGTAGTAAAATTACTCTAAATCAAAATTCAGAATTAAAAATTGATAAAAATTATAATATTAGCAGCCGTTTGACTGAACTTAAAGGCGAAGCTTATTTCGAAATTGCTAAACAAAAAACAAAACCTTTTTTTACAAAAACAAATAACACTTTTGTAAAAGTCTTGGGTACAAAATTTAAAATAAACAGCAATTCAAACAAAATTGTAGAAATAAGCCTTTACGAAGGAAAAGTAGAATTTAATAGCAAAAACAAAAGCACATTATTAACACCCGGAAATATGGTGAAATACACCGTAAATACTAATGAAACAGAAAAAATTCAGATTAATACATCTGATGAAAAATTCTGGGAAAACAAACTTGCTTTTAAAGACGAAAAACTTAAAGAAATTGCAAAACAATTAGAAAAACGTTTTAAAATTTCGATAGTTATACCTCAAGAAAGACAAGACGAAAAGTACACAATTTCATTTGAGGGCATGAGTTTAGAGTCTGCCATCAAACTTTTGGAAGAATTAACTGACTCAAAGATTACAAAAAATAATTCAAAATATTTTGTAAATCCTTAATTTTACAAGGTGATTTATCACCACAAGCTTTCAAATATTATTATATTAATTTTTGTTTTAACCTTAAACATAGGTAATAAAATATTTGCGCAGCAGCAAAATCCACTTGATAAAATTTTGACAATAAACCTTAAAAACAGAAATATTAAAGAAATTTTAAAGCATTTGCAGGGGAAAGCCAAAGTTTCTTTTAATTACAAATCATCAATATTCACCAACGAACCATTAACCGAATTTACTGCTGAAAACGAAAAATTATCAGAAATTTTAATTAAACTTTTAAAACCTTACAATGTAGAGTTTAAGTATTTTGGTGGCAATTCAATAATTTTAAAACCTATAAAAAAGCGAAACAGCCAATATTTTACAATTTCGGGCTATGTGTTTGACCAAACAAGTGGCGAAAAACTTATAGGTGCAAGTGTTTATTGCCATTACAACAAAAGAGGAACTTATACCAACGATTTAGGATTTTTTACACTTATTCTGCCAAATGATTCAATTTTTTTGGAAGTAAAATATGTAGGATATAAAAATATTAGTGAAAAAAGCTATAACCGTGCAAACACGTTTAGGTTTTTTAAACTTGAGCCACATACAAACTTAAAAGAAATTGAAGTTACTGACGAAAAACAATCAAAATTTGAGCAAAAGCCCAACTCAATATTTTATAATCTCAGAGCAATAAAAGATTTGCCAGCTTTTATGGGCGAGCCTGATGTTTTAAGGGCTGTGCAGATATTACCAGGTGTGCAAAGTTCGGGTGAAAGCGCCGGTGGATTAAATGTTAGAGGTGGCGGATCTGACCAAAACCTTGTTTTGATAGACGGTGTGCCGGTTTACAATATCGTTCATGTTTTTGGGTTGTTTTCAATTATTAATCCTGTAGCAGTAAATTCGGTTGAACTTATAAAAGGGGGCTTTTCGGCAAAATACAATGGAAGGCTTTCGTCAATACTCGATATTAAACTTAAAGATGGTAATTATTACAAACTAGCGGGAAATGTAAATATTGGAATGTTTCTTTCATCAATTACCTTACAAGGACCCTTAGTTAAAAATAAATCATCATTTATTGCATCATTCAGGAGGACATATTTTGACGCTTTTTACCAGCCTTTTCAATACTTTTCAAATAGAAAATCATTAAAAAATTACTCAGGATGGTATTATTTTTATGATATTGTTGCTAAAGCCAACTATAAAATAGGAAACCGCGATAAGATTACTATAAGTTTTTTCAGGGGGATTGACAGAGGAAAAATTTCTGAAAAGCAAATATTTTCTGACACTGTTGAAAACCTTTTAAAACACGAGCATAATAAGCAATTGAGGTGGAATACGTTAATGAGCAACCTAAGATGGGACAGAGTACTTACTGATAAAATATTTATGGTAAATACTGCCGGTATTACAAAGTATGATACAAAATTTGAAGATGAAATTTTATGGGAAACAAAACCAAAACCCGAGCAAGATTTTTCACATGTTAAATACACACAAACCAGCGGAAATACTGATTACTTTTTCAATTCAGTATTTGAAATTAATTCGTTTATAAAACATAAAATTGTAACAGGTGTTGAATTAATTTATCATGATTTTAATACCGGAACTCTCGATTATTCAACAATATTCAATAAAAACGAGTATGATACATCTTTGGGGAAAAAGAATATTTACTCTTTCGAAAAAATTCTTTTTATTGAAGACAATTGGAAAATATCACCTCGATTATTTTTAAATTGTGGTATGAGTATTAATTCTATTGCCGTAAAAAACAAAGAATATTTGAAAATTCAGCCGAGATTGAGCCTAAATTTTGCATTTTCAAAAAAAGCATTTATTAATGTATCATATACAAAAATGCAACAAAATTTACAGGTTTTGCCCAATAATGGAGTTGGATTACCAATTGATATTTGGATACCGGTAACTGAAAAACTTAAGCCTCAACTTTCAGAACAAAGCACTATCGGAATATTTTACTCTGTAAACAGGCATTACCGTTTATCATTAGAATCTTACATAAAATTTATGCAAAATCTTGTAGAAATAAAAGAAGGCGAATATTTTGTTTTTGGTGGGTTTGAATGGGATAATTCATTTTATACAGGCAAAGGTTTTTCGAGAGGTGTAGAAATAATGATTGAAAAACAAACAGGAAAAGTAAGAGGCTGGTTGGGATATTCTCTTTCAAAATCTGAAAGGATATTTGAAAACATAAACAACGGGAAATCTTTTCCTTTTAAATATGATAGAAGACATCAAATTTCAGCTTTTATGAAATTTCCGTTAACTAAAAAGAAATGGAATGCTTCATTAAGTTGGATTTATACCACAGGCAGCCCTATTACTGTACCCTCTTCGGTATATAAAATTGATAATAAAATATATTATGAATTTACAGACCGCAATAACGAACGCATGACCGCATATCATAGGATGGATGTTTCAATTAGCAAATCAAAAATTTATAAAAACAGAAAAAGAACATTGAATTTTGGTGCATACAATATATACAGCCATCTAAATCCTGTTTTTGTTTCTACAAACTATCTTTTATCTTCTGATAAATCAAAATTGACATTTTATGAAGTGGGTCTTTTGCCCATTATACCTTACATTAGTTATGAAATTTCTTTTTAAAAGCTATATTATAATTTTGATAACTTTAAGCTCTTGCATTAAAGAGCTTGAAATAGAAAATAGTACATATAAGCAAAAGGTTGTACTATGGGCTGTTTTAGATATTGACAGTAATATAAATTTAAAAATTTCGGGGAATAAAGGCATTAATTTAAATGATACTCTTGATGAAAAAATTGCTGATATTTCACTTTTTGAAGATAATGTATTGCTAAAGAAAATTTGGGGAGAAAAAATTACAGGAACTATGAAAATTATAAACTTCAATGTTTTAGCCAAAGCAAACAAAAACTATATGATTGAAGTAAATTTTGCTGATAAAAATATTATATCACAAATAACCACTATCAACAAAATAATTAAGCCTGAATTGGAATTTTCAAAAGGCGAAGGTGCACAATTCAAATACACAATTACAGATGATCCTTTAATTAAAGATGCTTACAGGTTTGATTTGAAAAAATATTACATTGGAGTTCTTTATGATTCTATGCTTAATAAAGTGATTGATTCAAATTATACATTCATTAAAAAATATGATAAATTTGATGAACCAAGTATCAATTATAATTTTATTTCATTTTACGAAAACAACATTCAACACTATACATTTCCGGTGAGTGACCAGCTATTTAGCGGAAAAAGTAAATCATTTCTGTTTCTATTATCCAATCCTATTTCTAATACTATTTTTGTTCCTTCGGGCACATACGCAAATGGGCAGCCAATCAGAAATGTTTTGGTATGCAAAAAAAGGTATGCTGTGGTAAAGTGTTTAAAAATTTCAAATGAATATTATCAATTTTTAATTACCGAAAACAAAAACAATGCTATTTTGGGAACTTCATATTACAATCCTGTAAATTTATATTCAAACATCAATGGTGGACTTGGCTTAATGTGTTCGCAGAGCCAAAGAACAGACACAGTGTGGGTACTTAAATAATTTGCTTTTCAATACAATTCACTCCGTAATTTTTTAATTCATTAATAATTGGTAAATAAAACTCAGGAAGTATTGGAATAAGAGCTCCTCTTGATTTTATTTTGTCTTGTAAAATTAATTTTGTTGCAATACCAAGTGGCAAGCCCACTGTTTTGCTCATTGAAGTATGAAGCATGTTTTCGCCCTTTACTACAACCGAGCTGTGCAATTCATTTCTAATTTCATTTTTATAATACACAAACTTATGCCACATTACTATCATATCTTTTTCTTCATAAGAAATTGACCATTTTTTTTCTAATATGCTTTGAAGAATTTGTGCAGGTGTAGCGTTTTTAATTCCAATTTTTATAGGTTTAAAAATATCAAGCCACTCAAGCCTATCCCAAAGTTCTTGGTCGTCTTGGTCTATATGCAGGTAGTATTTCAGTTTAATTTCTACCGAGTCGGTTGGGTGATAAGCCAAAAAAGTATTAATAAATTCACGATAGGTCATATTTTCTGAGTTTTCAATTATATAGCTATCGTCAGTAGCTCCAAGGCTTACAAAAACGTCCCATGCTTTACAAAAGCCAGGTCTTCTTAATGTGCCTCTAAACATAGTTTTAATATCGTGCAAGCCGTAAGTATTTATGTATTTAAGCGAATCGCGGTTTGCATAGCCTTCAAATTTTCCGTAATTATCAATTTCAATTACTTCTGTACGTCTGAAAATTTTATGATATGGAATATATTTGATTTGTCCTTCTTGTAAAAATTTTACTGCACCACCCTGTCCTGCAAGTACAACATTTCTTGGGTTCCATGTAAATTTGTAATGCCAGGGGTTATCGTCATTTTCGGGAGCTACAAGCCCACCTGTAAAACTTTCAAATTCTCTAATGTAATAACCTTCTGCTTTAAGCCTGTTAATAATGCTCATAGCAGTTAGGTGGTCAATTCCGGGGTCAAGCCCAATTTCGTTCAAAAAAATCAAGCCTTTTTGTTTAATTTCACTGTCTAAGGCTTTCATTTCGTCAGTAAGGTACGATGCAGTTAATAGATTTTTGTTTTTTTTCAAGCAAATTTTTGCAACATTTATATGCAAAGCAGGTGGCAACATGCTTATAACTATATTGTGATTGCTGATTAAATCTTCAGTTTTTTCAAAATCATTAATGTCAAGTTTAATAGCATTTGTATTTGTAAAAACAGCTTTTGATTTTGCAAGGGTTTCATTATTGTCTGCAATAGTTATAGTCCAATTGTGTTTTTTGCCTTGTTCGGCAAGGTATTCAATAAGATGAGTTGTAGAAAGCCCCGCACCTATTAGTAAAATTCGTTTTGACATTACTGCAAATGTAAAAACCCACTTTTTGTAAAAAAAATTTAAAATTTATAATTATGTCTCGTCCTGAAAAAAGTTTACTGTTTTGATTGATAATCCTGATATTAATAAATAATTGCATTTATTTCTGATAATCATTCTTCCATTTTTTCTTTGTTTAATTGATATTTTTTATGTTTTTTCACTCGTATTCTATCCATTTTTTTAATTTTTATAAACCCTTTTTAGAACAAGACATTTTACTATTTTATTTTAAAATGTTTTTTTAAGAGTTTAATAATTCAATGATACTTTAAGTAAGTTGCATTATAATTATTTTTGCAGTGCAAAATGGGCGATTATAATTTTACTGAAATAGAGAAAAAATGGATTGATTTATGGGAAAGTAAATCATTATATAAAGTTTACGAAAATTTTGATAAGCCTAAATATTACGTTTTAGACATGTTTCCATATCCAAGTGGGGCAGGTTTGCATGTCGGTCATCCTCTTGGTTATATTGCAAGTGATATTATTGCCAGATATAAAAGGTTAAAGGGATTTAATGTTTTGCATCCAATGGGTTTTGATGCATTTGGTTTACCAGCCGAACAGTATGCCATAGAAACAGGCAAACACCCCGCAGATACCACCAATCAAAATATTGAAAGATACAAAGAGCAATTAAAAAATATAGGTTTTTCTTATGATTGGAGCCGCGAAATAAAAACCTGTGACCCCAATTATTATAAATGGACTCAATGGATATTTTTAAAATTGTATAACAGTTGGTTTAACGAAGAATTAAACAAAGCCGAACCAATTGAAACACTAATTTATAAATTAGAAAATGGTTTGCCAAATAGTTTTGAAAAAGCATGGAACACACTTGCCGAAAATGAAAAACAAAGCGAACTTACCAAATATCGCCTTGCATACAAGTCAGAGTCGTACATAAATTGGTGCCAGGCACTTGGTACTGTTTTGGCAAATGACGAAGTTGTAAATGGCTTATCAGAACGTGGAGGTCATCCGGTTGAAAGAAAACTTATGAGTCAATGGTTTTTAAGAATTACAAAATATGCTGATAGATTGTTGCAAGGTTTAGAAACTGTAGATTATGCTGAAAGTTTGAAAGAAATGCAACGCAACTGGATTGGTAAAAGCCAAGGTGCCGAAATTGATTTTCAACTTGAAAATAACTCAAATACAATAAGGGTTTTCACTACAAGACCCGATACAATTTTTGGAGTTACTTTTATGGTTATTGCACCTGAGCATGTTTTAGCCGATAAAATTGCAACTGTTGAAAAAAAGAAAGAAGTTGAAGATTATATAAATTATTGTAAAACCCGCTCTGAACTTGAACGTAAAGCCGAGACCAAAGAAATTACCGGAGTTTTTACCGGCAGTTTTGCAATACATCCTTTCACAAACGAAAAAATCCCAATTTATATAGCAGAATATGTTCTCACAGGTTATGGAACGGGTGCAATTATGGCTGTACCATGTGGAGATAGCCGTGATCATGCCTTTGCAAAAAAATTTGGAATAGTTATACATAATATTTTTGAAGGAGTGGATGTAACAAACGAAGCTTATGAAGAAAAAAGTGGTAAAATAACAAATTCAGAAATAAATGGTTTTTCGATAAATGGATTGAATATAGCTGATGCCAAGCAAAAAGTAATAAGTGAAATTATGAAAAAAGGTATAGGTTGCAGCAAAGTAAATTATAGAATGCGTGATGCCGGTTTCAGCCGCCAACGATATTGGGGCGAGCCATTTCCTATATTTTACAAAAACGATATTGAATATACAGAATCAGTTGAAAAATTGCCTGTAACACTGCCCGATGTAAAAAGCTATAAACCAGCAGGCGATGGTAAGTCACCGCTTTCAGCAATTAACAAATGGGTAAATATAGATGGAGGTTACATACGCGAAACGGATACTATGCCCGGATATGCAGGCAGTAGCTGGTATTATTTGAGATACATGGATCCAAAAAACGACAATGAGTTTTGTTCAAAACAAAAATCAGAATATTGGAACCAGGTTGATTTGTATGTTGGCGGAGCCGAACATGCTGTAGGACATCTTTTGTATTCGCGTATGTGGTGTAAGGTATTGTTTGATTTAGGTTTTATTAATTTTGATGAACCATTTAAAAAATTAGTTAACCAAGGCATGATTGGTGGTGTTGTTTTTTACTTTTATTACAACCCCGAAAATAAAAAAGCATATAGTTTTTATAGCCAAGTTGACAAAAACCAGCTATTAAAATTTAAAGTGCCAAACGAATATATAAGTGACAATGAAACTTTCGAAGATGAAAATATCATAGCTTTTTGTGAAGAATTTTCTCAATTTAAAAATTACGAGTTTGTAAGACATGAAGGAATATTTACTTTCGAAAAAGCTATAACTAAAATGAGCAAACGATTGCGAAACGTAGTAAATCCTGATGAAATTATTGCAAAATACGGAGCAGATACTTTTAGGATGTATGAAATGTTTCTTGGACCATTAGATCAAGATAAACCCTGGAGTACAAAGGGAATAGATGGAGTGAGTCGTTTTTTAAAAAGATTTTGGGCTTATTGCGTAAGTACAAGTGGTGAACTAATGTTTAATAATGAACCAGCTAATGAAGAATCGCTAAAAACAATTAACCGCACTATTAAAAAAATATCAGATGATATCGAAAAACTTTCATTAAACACTTGTATTAGTACTTATATGATTTGTTTTAATGAACTTCAAACCCAAAATTGCAGAAATATTGAAGTATTCAAAAAATTCTTTATCATTTTAAGCCCTATTGCACCATTTATAGCCGAAGAATTATGGCAAAAAGCCGGAAATATTGATTCTATATTTAACAGTAAATTTCCCGATTTTGATGAAAAATATCTAACAGATAATTTTTTCAATTACCCTGTGTCTATTAATGGAAAAACCAGGACAGTAATAAAATTTAATATTGATGAATTGCAAAGCGAAATAGAAAAAGCAGTTTACAACGATGAAATTGTAAAAAAATGGATAGATGGGAAAAATATTAAGAAATTTATATTTGTAAAAGGCAGAATTATAAATCTTGTTATAGATTAAAGTTTAAAATTTAATTTTTTACAACGATATAATTGCTAAAAAACTAAATTATCATCACCTTTTCCATTCTATATGCCCATTAATATTATTTTTTTCAAAAACTTCTAATATTTCTGTACAAAATTTTTGAATTTTACTATCACCTATAGATTTTGAAAGTTCATATAATCTGATAAACATTTTCTTTCCTGTTTCAGTTTGTCTATAATTTTTCTTAATGAAATTATGTTGTGCACAAAGAGTTTGTCCATTTACTAAAATTGCTTTACCGCCTAAATCTTTAGCTTTTATGTGGTCAATGTGCAATTCTACTCCCTCTTCTCTACCTTTGCCACAAATCACGCACTTGTAATTATCTCTTTTTAATATTAATTTTTTTTGAGAAGCAGTAAAATCTTCAAGTTCACGTTTTTCAATAAAATCAGGGTCGTACCTGTAAATACCTTTTCCTATTTTAATTAATTTACCTGATTGAGCAAGTTTTCTAATACTCCTGTCAGGATCTCTAAAAACCTGATTTGTTCTTATTTTCCATTGATTGGTTACCCAGTCAACAATTTCAGGGTGTTTAATATCCCTGTTAGGGTTATTTTTAAAGAACTCCATTATGAGATCTGATTGTGTTTTTGGTTTTTTCATTAGAAAAAATTATATTATTTGTTTCTTTTAATATCCTTTGTTTCGCTATTTCACAGTAATTTATATCAATTTCAAGACCTACCCCAATTCTATTATTATTTGAGGCGGCTATAAGGGTTGTTCCACTTCCTGCGAATGGGTCAAAAACCACATCACGTAAATAACTGAATAATTTAATACCCCTATGAGGTAATTGAATGGGAAAAGGGGCGGGATGCCCAATACGCTTTTTGCTTTCTCCATTAAATGTCCATAATCCGTTTGTCCATTCCATAAAATCTTCTTTACTTATATCAGAATTTTTTGAACCATTAGTTTTTTTCCAATTATCTTTAAATAGAACTACTATTAGTTCAACAGGAGCAATTACATAAGGTGCTGAAGCAGATAGCCACGAGCCCCAAGCGGTACGCCTTGATATATTTCCTTCGTTCCAAATTATTGTTGAGTGATATTTCCATCCAATTTTTTGTGCTAAAGAAGTCAAATCAGCTCCAACACTTTTTTGTCCTCCCTTGTTTTTGTCAAGCGGAATATTTAATAAAAATCTTGCTTGTGTTTTACTCCATTTAAAACAATTAGTCATCCATTTTTCAGAAAAATCTAAATATTGTTCATAAGATAAATCATCTTTATTTGAATTGTATTGAATATCTACATTGTATGGTGGCGATGTTACAATCAGATCAATAAATTCCTTATCAAAGGTGTTTTCATTAAGCACATCTCCTCGAAACAAAATGGTGTTTTTGTGCCTTAAATATTCATGTCGCCAAGCAGAAGACTGTTCACCTAATACATTAAAATAATCATTATTGATTTCGTAATCTTTTACTTTTTTATCTAATGATGTTTTCAAAATTTATTTTTTATTTATTCGAAATTTATTCAAATTAATTTAAAGTTTTCGAAAAAAGCTGTAAAAGTTTTTCTTCAGTTTTTGAGCTAACATTTGCAAGAGGCAATCGCACTTTTGCACTACAAATACCGAGTTTGTTTAGCAAAACTTTTATACCTCCAGGACTGCCATCTTCAAAAATTGTTTCCATTAGTTCGAGCAATTTGTAATGAATAACTTTTGCATCATCCCATTTTTTGTTAAGGCAAAACGAAACCATTTCGGAAAACATTCGCGGATATGCATTGCCAATTACCGAAATTACCCCTTCCATACCCAGAGCCATAAATGGAAAAGTGAATGAATCATCACCGCTTAAAACAAGAAAATTTTCGGGTCTTTTGTTTAAAATTTCCATAACCTGGCTAAAATTTCCTGATGCTTCTTTGGTGCCAATAATGTTTTGCAAATTAGCAATTCTAAGTTGTGTTGAAGAGGTAATATTGCTTCCTGTACGTCCCGGAACATTGTAAATAATTACCGGCTTGGGCGATGCTTCTGATATAGCTCGATAATGTTGAAAAATTCCTTCTTGATTGGGTTTGTTATAATAAGGACTTACACTTAGCACAGCATCATATCCAGTAAAATCGAATGATTTTAATGTTTCAATTATCTCGGCAGTATTATTTCCTCCTATTCCAGCTACAAGTGGCACTTTGCCATTGGCTACATTTTTTATTTTTGAGTAAACTTGCTTTTTTTCGTCTTTGGTAAGGGTAGCAGTTTCGCCGGTAGTGCCAAGTACTACAAGATAATGCACTCGACCATCTATTAGAAATTCTGTCAATCGGGCAAGTGCATCAAAATCTACCGAAAAATCTTCCTTGAATGGCGTAACCATTGCCACTCCCATTCCTTTAAATTGTGAATCAATCATTTTTTAGTTTGTATAAATATAATATTAATGTATCTAATAGTGCCGAATTATTATTTATGTTTTTTTCTTTAATCATAAAATCAAAACAATTTATGTATTTTTTGTTGAATGTACCAATTCTGCATTTTGCTTTGCTTAATGCAGCAACACCAAGTAGCGGATGCAACTCAGGATTGTAAACATTGAGCAAATAATCAAATTCTTCGTTTGCAAAGCGGTTAATTCTTTCTTCTTTGGGCAAATTGTGCCATTTGAGGTCTTTTCTGCAAAAAAAATCGTCTTTTGTATGTGGTAAAACTCCGTTTGGCAATGTTTTTTTATTATAATAGCCAAGTAGATAAATGTCTTTACCCAATGCTGTGAGTTTTGTAGTTGTATTTTTTACATGTTTAATGTCTTCAACCGAGTCAGCAGCATAAAGAATTCCGATAGTTCTAATATCGTGAAAAGAAGTTGTGCTGCGAATTTGCTTATTGTTTCGAGCCATCGAATACAAATACATGTCAGCTATTTTTTTCTTTAAATTTTTCAAAAACTACCAAATTTTTGTCTCAAAATTAATAATTATTTTCCAGTGTGACCATATCCTCCATCACCTCTTGTGGTTTCAGATATTTCTTCAGTAGTTTCAAAAATTACTTTTTTGTATTCTGCAAATATCATTTGGGCTATTCTGTCGCCATTTTTTATAATGTAGTTTTCGTTTGAAAGGTTTACAAGGCAAACTTTAATTTCGCCACGGTAATCAGCATCAATTGTTCCTGGCGAATTGATTACAGTAATACCTGATTTTGCTGCAAGTCCGCTTCGAGGTCTTATTTGGGCTTCATATCCTTCGGGTATTTCAATATAATATCCCGTACCTATCAATTTGCGTTCGAGTGGTTTAATTTCTATATCGTTTTCAATATTTGCACATAAATCAACCCCAGCCGAATGCTCGGTTTGATATTGAGGCAAAGGATTTTTTGAGCGGTTGATTATTTTAACTTTTAGTGACATAATAATTTTTAAATAATTTAAATTCTATCAAATATATCAGAAAAACGAACACAATCATTATTGAGAAATTGAAAATATAATGATTAATGTTTATTGAGGTTTTAAGTTGTAATGCCATAAAATATGTACCAATTGACAATATCAAAAACATTGTAATTTTAGATATATTATAGGGCACTTTAAAATATTTTTGCCCTACTACATAATTTACAACCGCAAGAAAAACATAAACTGCAAGAGTTGCCCATGCTGATGCTTTAAAACCATACAATGGAACAAAAGCTATATTTAAAAAAACTGTAAGAATTGCTGCAACCCCCGATATTATAGACCCTTTGCTATTGTTGTCAGTTAACCTGTACCAAACGCTAATACTGTAATAAATACCCAAAAAAAGATTTGCCAAAAGCAAAATAGGTACAATATACATTCCGTCGGGATGATTGAAATATTCTTTTTGACGAATTATTACAGGTGAAAGTTCTTCAATAAAAATCATGGTAAATAAAAAAATAAAACAACAAGTAATTACAAAATAGTCCATCACACGGGCATAAATCACTTTTGAATCTTCTTTTTTATAATTATTAAAAAAAAATGGTTCTGCTGCATATCTGAATGCTTGTACAAAAATTGTCATTATCATACTGAGTTTGTAAAAAGCACCATAAACACCTACTTCATAAAGTTTATCGTTTTGTGGTGTGAGATATTTTAAAATTGCACGGTCAAAAGTTTCGTTTGCCATACCTGCAAGCCCAATAAATATAAGCGGCCAAGCGTATTTTAGCATTTTTAATCTCAATGCTTTTTCGGCATTAATTCCGAATTTTATAAATTCCGGCAGAAGCAAAATAGCAGTAAAAACACTTGCTGCAAGATTTGATATAAAAATATACCCAACTCCAATACTACCGTAGTAAAATGGTGCATTATTCATTTTAGGAGCTAAAACCAAAAAATAAATATTGAGCAATACATTTACAGCTATATTAAGCAGTTTTATGATTGAAAATCTCAAAGGTTTTTCCTGTTGCCTGAGCAGAGCAAAGGGCAAAGAACATAGAGCATCAATTCCCAATATCCAAACAAAACAAAGTATATAAATGCTGTTGTTTCCATAACCTAAAGCTGATGATATTTGATTTTTGAAAAAACTCCCCAAAAGAAGAAAAACAGAAGTTGAATAAAGCAAACTGTTCATTGCAGTAGAAAAAACCGAAGAAATTTTGTATTCATTAAATCTTGCAAAGTTGAAAAATGCAGTTTCCATCCCATAAACAAGCAGGATATTAAAAAATGCAACAAGAGCATAAAGATCTGTAACTATTCCGTAATCATGAGGATTGAAACACTCGGTATATAATGGAACAAGTAAAAAATTAATGAACCTGCCGGCAATAGTACTTATACCGTAAATAACGGTTTGCGATGCAAGTTTTTTAATATAGCTCAATGTTTAAAAAATCATTACAAATGTAAATCTTATAATTTTTAGTAATGAACAAGTTTATCCCAATTTATCCAAAGAAATTTGCTTACTTCGTTGAAAAATTAAAAAACAGCATTTTTGGAGGCAAAAGAATCAAAAAATTTTTTAAAACCAATATATTTCGTATTAAACGAAGCCGGTGAAATCACCTATTTTTCGCTGCGTTTTTTTAGATTAATATTTAAACGTCCTTTCGAATTCAGTGAATTTGTCCGACAATGTTATTATATAGGAAATAAATCATTGCCATTGGTTGCAGTTACTGCACTTATAATGGGTTTGGTTATTACAATTCAATCACGTCCAACACTGGTAGAGTTTGGGGCAGAAGCATGGTTGCCCAAAATGGTTTCTGTTTCGCTTGTTAGAGAAATTGTACCTGTTATAACAGCATTGATTTGTGCAGGAAAAATAGGCTCTGGAATTGGCGCCGAACTCGGTTCTATGAAAGTTACCGAACAGATAGATGCTATGGAGGTTTCGGGAACTAACCCTTTTAAATTTCTTGTTGTAACACGTGTACTCGGCACAACCCTAATGATACCGGTTCTTACAGTGCTGGCAGATGCAATTTCGCTTTATGGGGCATACCTCGGCACAAATATAAGAGGAGTTGTAAGCTGGAATTTGTTTTGGAATCAAGTATTTGATGTATTGGTATATGCTGATATTATCCCATCATTATTAAAAACTTTCTTTTTCGGTTTTGCTATCGGTATAGTTGGGTGTTACAAAGGTTACAATTCGCAAAAAGGAACCGAAGGAGTTGGTATTTCTGCAAATTCATCAGTAGTTATTTCGTCGTTGCTCGTTTTTGTTTTAGATTTAATTGCAGTTCAAATTACAGATTTATTAGGCTTTACTTAAAAAAATAAATGGATTTTAACACAGAAAAAGATGTTGTAATAAAGGTACGAAACCTTTACAAATCATTTGGAAACAATAAGGTTCTTATAGATTTTAATTTAGATTTGTTTTCGGGCGAATGTGTAGCTGTACTTGGCAAATCTGGCTCGGGCAAATCTGTACTTATCAAATGTATTATTGGTTTAATTAAATATGAAAGAGGCGAAATTAAAGTTTTGGGAAATGAAATTTCAGAACTTGAAACTGATGAATTAGATAAAATAAGGGCTCAGGTAGGATTTTTGTTTCAAAGCAATGCACTTTACGACTCGATGACTGTTAAAGAAAATTTGCTTTTTCCTTTAAGAAGACATAAAAGAAACCTAAGCAATATTGAAGTAAACAGCCTTGTTGAGGAAGCTCTTGATAATGTAAAATTGCCACATACAGCCAATATGATGCCTTCTGAACTATCGGGTGGAATGAAAAAAAGAATTGCCTTAGCACGTACATTAATTTTAAAACCTAAAATAATTTTGTACGATGAGCCTACAACAGGGCTTGACCCAATAACTTCGAGAGAAATAAGCAATTTGATGATTGAAATTCAAGAAAAATACAAAACGTCTTCTGTATTAATTTCGCATGATATAAATTGCGTAAAAATTGTGGCAGACAGAATAGTTATGCTTATTGATGGTACTAATTACAAACAAGGATTGTACGATGAACTTAAAAATAGTAACGACATTAAAGTAACGCATTTTTTCAATTGAAAAAAAATGGATAATAATTTTGTGAGAAATATAAGTTTAGGAGTATTTGTTATTGTTGGAGCAATAGCACTTATAGTTTCAATGTATATAATTGGAGCAAAACAAAATTTTTTTGGTTCAAATTTTAGAATATATACCGAATTTAAAGAGGTCAACGGCTTAATGGCAGGACACAATGTGCGTTTTGCAGGTATAGATGTAGGCACAGTTGAAAAAATTGAAATTTTGAATGATACAACTGTAAAAGTAACAATGCTTATAAATAATGATGTTCAGAAACATATTAAAAAAAAATCGCAAGCTATGATTGGTACCGATGGTTTAATGGGTAACAAACTTATAAATATTATATCGGTAAGCCAAAAATCAGAAAGTGTTAACGATGGTGATTATATAAAATCTAAAACACTTTTTAATGTAGATGAAATAATGAAAACCCTTGCTACTACAAACAATAATACAAAAACAATAACTGAAGATTTAAAACAGATAACCAAAAAAATAAACAACAGCAATGCCTTGTGGAGTTTGCTAAATGATTACGAATTGACCGAACAGATAAAAAACACTATTGTAGAAATAAAAATTACAGGCGAACGTACAGCATTAATAACCGGAAACCTTCAAAAAATAGTAAGCGATATAAAAGCCGGAAAAGGTTCTATTGGTTCGCTTTTGATGGACACTACATTTTCGGGAAAACTAAACCAAACTATTGTAAAAATTGATGCATTGGGTGATAATACAGCCCGCGTTACAGGTGATTTAGGTTTTATAACAGAAAAAATAAAACGCGGTGAAGGAAATATCGGAACATTAATAATGGATACTACTATTGTTAAAGATTTGAACGAATCGCTTATAAACCTTAAAGATGGTTCAAAAAGTTTCAGCGAAAATATGGAAGCTTTGAAACATTCAATTTTATTTAAAAGATATTTCAGAAAAAAAGCAAAATCAGAAAAAAAGTAGTTGAAAAGCATTATTAATAAAATTACAAACTGGGAACAATGGAATTTTAAATTACTTTATGCTCCGCTTGCTCCTGTATGGCTTTGGTATTGCTTAAAAATGCGTTCGGTATGGTTTTTTGCTTACAGCAATCCCAAAATTACTTTTGGTGGTATGGATGGAGAAACAAAAATGGAAATTTACAAACTTTTACCACAAAATCTTTATCCCGAAACTTTTTTAGTAAAACCTTCGCATGATTTTAAATCAATTATTGAAAATATTGAGATTAATAAAATAAAATACCCATTTATTGTAAAACCCGATGTGGGTAAGCAAGGTGTACTTTTCAGACTTATAAAAAACGAAGCCGAATTGAAAAATTATCATTCAAAAATGCCTGTAGATTACCTTATACAACAAAAAGTTGATTACCCGTTTGAAGTAAGTGTTTTTCATATAAAAAAACCTTGGGAAAATACAGGTATAATTACCGGTTTTCTGCATAAAATACCATTAAACATTATTGGCGACGGAATTCATACAGTTGGGCAATTAACCGAAAAACACCCTAAAGCCACAACAAAACTTGAAGAATTAAAAATTAAGCACAGCATTAATTGGAACAATATTTTACCGCAAGGTGAAAAATATATGCTTAGCTATGCTGCAAACCACAATAGAGGGGCACATTTTATAGATTTAAAAAAATATATAACACCTGAATTTACAAGTTTTTTTGATAAACTCAGTATAGAAGCAAACGATTTGTTTTACGGCAGATACGATATACTTTGTAAAGATATAGATAGTATGGTGCAAGGGAAAAATTTTAAAATTTTAGAATACAATGGTTGCGGAGCAGAACCCAACCATTTTTACGACACAGGATACACTCTTATAGGTGCATACCGCGAAATTCTTAAACATTGGAAAGCACTTTATCTAATTTGTAAATACAATAAGCAGAACGGTGTAAAATCTTGGTCGTTTGCAAAAGGACGCAAATTTTTGAATGATTTTAATACTGTGTTCAATAAACTTAAAATTATTGATAAAGAATTGATTTAAGCAATGAAAAAATTATTAAACGTTTTTTTTTGGGGCTTGCTCATAAGTTTTCTAGGAAGCCTTCCGCTTGGTACATTAAATATTGCAGCTATGCAAATAGGCATTCAGGAAAGCATAAAAGGTGCTGTTTATTTTTCGTTGGGTTCGCTTTTGGTAGAAATGATTTATGTGCGAATTTCGCTTGTAGGTATTGATTGGATAAGGAAACAGAACAAAATAATGAAAGCTATGGAATGGATAACTTTGCTTATTATACTTGCTCTTGCTGCCGGTAGTTTTTACTCTGCAACAAATGGCGAAAACTCTAAAAATGTAATACTTGTTAATAAAATACACAGATTTGTATTAGGCATGATGATGTGTGCCATAAATCCTGTTCAAATACCATTTTGGTTTGGTTGGAGTACTGTTTTATTTACAAAAAAAATACTTGAACCGGTAAAAAATCAGTATAATTCATATATAATAGGAATTGGATTGGGAACACTGGCAGGTAATAGTGTTTTTATATTTGGCGGTAAAATTATTGTTCAAAAAATAGACAACAGCCAGCAATATATAAACTGGGCAATAGGTAGTATTTTTGCTATTACTGCATTAATTCAACTTATAAAAATGCTAAGACATAAGGATGCTGTGAGTAAGTTTGAGGAAGAGTTAAAAAATTAGACTTTCAAATATAGCAAAATCACAACCGCCGAATCCGCGTTCCTGCCAAGTCTCTCAAGCAAGACTCGGTTGCGATGAGATTTTCAATTCGTTGGTTTCATTAAGAGTATTTTAAACAATTTTTTTTGTATGAGTTCATAAGGTAAAAATTCACTAATATATGTATTTAAAGGGCTAAAGGATGTAGAAGCAATCAACATTTAATTTGAGTTTTTAAAAATGAAATCCCGAGTATTTGGGAGTTTGACGGTTTTCGGCTTGGCGAAATGCGAAATAAAAAACCATTTGCAAGCTGCAAGCGATAACATGGGTATGTTATGGGAATAAATTGTAAATGTCCTTTCTATGCGCAATTATTATAAGTCTTATTGTGCTTTTAGAAATTTGTTCGATACCAATTCGATAGTGACCAAGTCGGTATCTATAATATACTTTGTAACCGTTTAGTTTTTAAATGCCAGCTAACTCATTTATTGAACTCTTTTTTTCTAGTATTGAAATTACTTTTTCAATTTTTGGGAATAGCGATTTGTCCTTCAATTTGTCGAGAGATTTTTCAAAAGATTTGTCAAATTCTACGATCTTTAATATCTAAGTTTTTTTAAAATTAATTCTTTTGAAACTGTCTTACCTGTTTTAACCTTATCCATTAAGTTTCCAAGCATAAAGTCTTCAAACTGGTCATCTTTTATGTCAATAACATTCCCACCAAGCTTTTTGGCTAGTTCAGCAAGTATTTTACTACTTTGTTTGTCGGTTTTTATTAGTATAGTACTCATGTTGTAAAATTTGTGAAAATATTAAAATAAGTGAAATTTCTACACTCCTCATTGCTTATAACGGCTGTTTGTCTAAAAACTCAAAAGTAAAATTAAAATATTCAAGATGCAAGGAGTATTGGAAGAAAAAAGCGATACTTTGGAGTAAAAATTAAAAAATGGTTT
>JABWCE010000003.1 GCA_013359235.1 Bacteroidota bacterium | reverse complement strand
CACATTGTATGAATTTGAAATTCCGTTTATTTTGTAAAAATGTTTAGGCGAAGACACTAAAGATGAATTACCATCGCCAAAACGCCATTTAAAACTTTTTGCAAAATCCGAAGGAGTGAGGTTATTAAACGAAACACTATCATTTTCGCAAACATCATTGGCTTCAAAGTTGATATTAGGTTTTGGAAACGAAATAAAAAACTGCTGTGTATCGCTGCGGTTGTCGTAAAAGGTAATCAATAAAACTTTGTAATTTCCATAGTTTTTGTAGGTATGTTCTACGCTTCCTGTGTTTTTAGAATGATTGAGAAAGCCCGAAGCAGTATCGCCAAAATTCCAGATTACCGAGTCGGCATACAAGCTGTCTAAGAAAGCAAATCTTGCAGGTTTACCTATGCAAGTGCTGCTTAATACAAAATTTTCTTTATGAAAATAGGAGGACATGAAGGTAGGAAGCCCATGTTTATATAGAAATGATAAATTGCCATTTGAATTAATTGAGATTTTTTTAACATTACAACTTGAACCAAGTAAGTTAGGAAAATTAATAACTGCATTTAAAGTGTCGTTATAAATTGTTGAAGTATAAATTTTACCGTTCGGAGCTAATTGTAATAATTCAGCATGAAAATCTTTTGAGAAAAAATATGTAGTATCAACAATATTTTTAGAAGATAATTTATTTATTTCTAATTGGTATAAACCAAAATTAGTTTTACTATTTTTATATGACAATAAATATAGTAATTTACTGTTTGGCGAAAATTCAATTCCATAATTATAATGAGTAGTATTTGAACTCAAAATTAATTTCTCATTTTTTACGATTCCAGTTTTATTGCAAAAACTATATAATGCAATAAATTCTTTACAAGATAAGTCCAAAGTGTCATGATGGTTATTTGCACACAAATAAGTTGCAAAATACTTACCATCAGGTGAAAATTTAGCTTGACCGCTAAGCCAAGATGAATTTAAACTTACTTTATTGTAAACTACTTTGCTAATACCAATTTTTGTTAATAAAAACAAAAATAAAGTATCTGAATTTTTCTTATATGTAGCAATCCAGACATCTTTTTTATTATAATGCAATACAGCAGCAATTTTTCCGTAAGAATTGTTTAAAATTTGTTTTTTTTTAATCACTACGGCACCCCTCCCTGAATCTGCTTGCATATCAACAACAGAATAACAAACTCCCTGATTTGTATATCCCCAAAAACTTTCAGGGTTATCACATGAAAATATATAATAAAAGCGATTGCTTTCAGGTGCTTTTATAATAATTGTTGAATTAAAAAAGTTTGGAGTCATGATACCGTTTAAACCAACGCCATTTTTCATTGTATCATGATTTTTATTTAAAACAACGTATCCGTTGGTATAAAATAAAAGTTTTCCGGAACTATCAGCAATTGAGGCAGAACTTAAAGTATTTGATAGTTTATAATTAGATAATAATGTTGGTGGATTATTATTAAAATCCAAGCCATTGCCATCTCCAAAATACCAAATATTAGCTTCTTTGGAGCTTATTTGAGAAAAGCTGATGTTACAGATAAAGAATAAAAAGACTATTAAAAGGTATTTTTTTATCATAAATTTATTAAAATATCAATTTATCGCAAAAAGTTAATTTAAAAATTGTAGAACAAATATAAGTTATAAATATATAAACTGAAATATAAATTTTCTATTAAAAGAATATTACCTCATCAACTTGTGACCTCAAAAGCCGAATAAAGAATAATGAATTACATTTTAAGATAGTTCCGCCAAGAGGATACAACTTGCAAAAAATTAAATAAGGTTGCAGTTAACTATTAAATTTACTGCTTCAACTGCTTGTTTCACATCATGAACTCTTAATAAATCTGCACCATTTAGTAATGAAAATGTATTTAATACTGTGGTACCGTTTAGCGATTCTTCTTTGCTTGTCTTTAGGCTTTCGTAAATAAGTTTTTTTCTTGAAACACCTACCATTATTGGACATTCAAGCATTTTGAAAGCTGAAATATTATTTAGTAATTCAAAATTATGTGCAGTAGTTTTTCCAAAACCAAATCCGGGGTCAATAATAATATCTGTAAGTCCCGCTTCTTTAAGTTGTTTCTTTTTCTTAATAAAATAATCTAAAATTTCAACTGTAACATCGTCGTATTGAGGGTTGTGCTGCATATTTTGAGGTTTGCCTTTTTTGTGCATTGCTACAAAAGGCACATCGTGCATAGATGCCGTTTCAATCATTTGTGGGTCATCATCTCCTGCTGATATATCATTTATCATAGAAGCTCCTGCAGCAATTGCTTCGTTTGCTACTTTGGCTCTGAAAGTATCAATCGAAATAATTGCATCGGGTATTTGTTTTACAATGGCTTCAATAACCGGAACGGTTCGCCTAAGTTCTTCGTCAACACTAACTAATGCAGCTCCGGGTCGGCTGCTATAGCCGCCAATATCTATAATTTTTCCTCCATCATTAATTATTATTTCAGCCCTTTTTAATGCACTTTGAATGTTTGTGTATTTTCCCCCATCAAAAAAAGAATCGGGTGTGGTATTTAAAATTCCCATAACTACGGGCTGATTAAGACTTAAAAGCCTGCCTTTGCAGTTTAATGAAAAATGATTTTTTATATGAATATTTTGTGCTTTCATTATTACATTTGCAAATTACTTAAAAAAAATATTCAATAATACAACAAACATTTTTTTAAGATTTAACAGTTAGAAATTATTAAAAACAAAGTATGAAACTGATTGCAAATATTGTAAGACTAATTACAGGATTGTTGTTTATTTTTTCAGGGTTTATTAAACTAAACGACCCTGTAGGATTTAAAATTAAACTTGAAGAGTATTTTAATGTTTTTGCTGCTGACCTCACACCATCTCCCGATACTTTGGTTTTGAAAATTGAATGTGCTGATTTGAGTATTAATGAATCTTTCAGCCGTATTTTAAATAACGAAAAATCAAAGAAAATTAGCGTAAATACTTCTGATTGGGAACATATTCAGGTAAAAGATAATTCGGGTAAAGTTAAAGCTCAATTTGATAAAACTACATTGTTTGTAAGTATTGATGGTCAGGAAATTTTCAAAACTGATATTCAGAAAGATGATGCTGTACCTGTGATTGTTGATATAAATGCAAGAGTAAGCAGTAAACAAGTTTACAAAAAAAATATAAGTGTTTATAACAATATAAAAGTAAATAATGACGAAAGTATTGATGTTTCATCTTTCATAAAAGAAAAAACCATACTTACAAAGTTTTGCCTTGCTTTGATACCTTTCACGCTTGTTTTGGCAATATTTATCTGTGTATTCGAGATAGTTTTAGGAGTTACATTGCTTATTGGCTGGAAACGCAACATTACATTGATATTGCTTGCACTGATGATAGTATTTTTCACTTTCCTTACATGGTACTCGGCAACCTACAATAAAGTAACAGATTGTGGATGTTTTGGCAATGCAATTCCGCTCACTCCATGGCAATCGTTTATAAAAGATATAGTTTTATGTGTTTTTATTTTTATTTTAATTTTACTCAAAAAATATATAAAACCTGTATTTTCTTCAGGGTTCAGTTACGGAACGGTTGCATTGTTTACAGTTTTAAGTTTAGTATTTGCAATATATTGTTGGTATTTTCTGCCTGTTTTCAATTTTTTAAAATTTAAAGAAGGTAACGATATTGAAAAACTTACAACTTTACCCGAAGGAGCAAAACAGGAAAAACGCGAAATGATGTTTGTTTACACAAAAGATGGTAAAGATTTTGAGTTTTCGATGAAAGATTTGACCGAAAAAAAAATATTAGAAGATCAAACTTATAAATTCAAAGAGCGAATTGATAAAGTTATACAAGAAGGTGATAAGCCCGAAATCCATGATTTTTCAATGGCAGATGCTGAAGGTAATGAACATCTTGCCGAATTTTTTGAAAAAGACGAATATAAATTGTTAATGGTTTCGCAAAGCCTTACCAATGCACGCAAAAGAGCGATGAAAAGAATAACAACACTATCAAAAGACTGGACTGAAAAATCGAAATTGCAATTTTGGGCATTAACATCAAGTTCGCCTGCCGAAGCCGAAGCTATTCGCCACGAATATCAGTTTCAGTTTAAATTCTATTTTGGCGATAATACTAATCTTAAATCAATAATACGCTCAAACCCCGGGCTATTGTTATTCAAAAAAGGAGTAGTTGTAAAAACATGGCCTTCTACCAATTTGCCTAAATACAAAGAAGTTTTGAAATATATCAAATAGATGCAGTTCGAAACAATTCTATCTCCTTTGCTCTTGCCATTGTACGATTTGCAAGGCAAAACTGTGGTAGTAATTGATGTTTTAAGAGCAACAAGTACAATTTGCACAGGACTTTTTACAGGTATTGACCACTTTTACGCCGTTTCTTCACCGTCAGAAGCCTTAGAACTGCAAAAAAAAGGTTATTTGGCAGCAGCAGAACGCAATGCCGTAAAACCTGATGGTTTTGAACTTGGAAATTCGCCTTTTGAATATTTAAACTCAGAACTCAAAGGAAAAAAAATTGCTTTTACAACTACAAATGGAACACATTGTATAAAACTTAGCTTGGGAGCAGATGAAATTTTGATTGGTTCGTTTCTCAATCTCGATGCAATAGCAAAATATTGCATTGATAAAAAAAAAGATATAATTGCTTTTTGTGCAGGATGGAAAAACAAATTTAATCTTGAAGATACATTGTTTGCAGGAGCACTTGCATCAAAACTTATTGATAGTTTTTCAATAAATTGCGATTCAAGCCTTGCTGCTATTGATTTATACAATGCTGCAAAAAGTGATTTAAAAAATTACATTTTAAAATCTTCACATGCCAAAAGATTTGAAAAACTCGGTATTACAAAAGATATTGAATTTTGTATGCAAACCTCGATTTATGAAATAGTGCCAAGAGTTATAAATGGTAAAATAACTTTATAAAAGCTATCTTGCTGTTACAGCTTTGGGTTTTTTACCTTCCATCAAACTTATAAGTTCGTCTTGCTTTATAAAACCGCCTTTAATTGTATTTGTAAGAACTATAATACATCGGTCTTTGTTTTTCCATCTGATAAAATAAGCCTTAAACCCTTGCCACCAACCATTGTGGTAAATTATTGTGTCGTTATTATCGTAATATCTTATTCGCCAGCCATAGCCATAATAATCTTTTGTAGGACGACATGCTGTGTGTGGAGTACAGGCATTTTTAAGAGTATTAGATGAAATTAAAATATTTGACCTTACAGCCTTATCAAATTTTAATAAATCAAAAATAGTGGTATAAACACCCTTATCGCCCATAGTTCCGTTTTGATAGTTGAATTGAAAAATGTTGTAAGTATTGCTGTGCCCTTGAACGGGTTGGTATCTCAAAGACATATCAGGCGAAAAAACAAAAGAATTTTTCATGCCAATAACTCCAAAAATTGAGTCTTTCATATAAGATTCAAAAGGAATATTTGTAATTTTTTCAACAATTAATGCTAATAATACATAATTTGTATTGCTGTACTTATACCTTTGATTAGGCCTGAATTCAAGGCGTGGGTGATATCTTTTCAACATCCATAAAACATCAGCGTTTGTAAGGTGAGTTCGCTTGTTTTTCCAGTAAAGTTCAGCAAAATTCATATAATTAGGAATGCCGCTTTTGTGTGAAAGTAAATGGTCGAGTGTAATATTTTTGTAAGGAAAATCTTCAAAAATATCTTCAATGGGCATATTTATTTTCAAACGCCCTTGGTCAATAAGGCTTAAAATAGTGTATGCAGTAAGCGTTTTGGATACCGATGCAATTTGAAAAGGCATATCATCTCTGAGTTTGGTTCTAAGCCTGCCATTTGCATAACCAAAACTGTTTGAAAAATATTTACCACTATCGTAAAATAGAAAGGCACCACTAAAAATGTTCATTTTATAACGCTTATAGAAATAATTGTTAATTGTAGTTGCTCGTTCAATATCCAAAACAGAGTCAACTGATATATCAGGAATACTTTGATTTAATGTTTTTGTAACCGCGTTTTTGTCTGATATAGTATTAGAACAATTAAGCCCCGAAAACAAAAGCAGTAGTGTAAATATTGTTTTATCTAACCTTGTCAATTATTAAGCTATTTATATTAATATTGCCTATGCAAATAAAACCTTATTTGAAAAATAAAATTATAGAGAAAAAATTAAATTATTAACATAATGAACAATCACGAAATTGATTACAAAATTATAGGCGAAGAAATGCAGTGTGTATCAATTGAATTAGATCCAAACGAAACTGTAATTTCTGAATCTGGCAGCCTTATGATGATGGAAGACGGTATAAAAATGGAAACCGTTTTTGGCGATGGAAGTTCTCGTGGGCAAAGTATATTAGACAAAGTATTTTCAGCCGGAAAAAGGATATTAACAGGCGAAAGTTTGTTTATGACATCGTACACAAACATAGGTAGCCTAAAAAAACAATTGCATTTTGCAGCACCATATCCAGGTAAAATTATACCAATTGATTTATCATTACACAATGGAAAAATGATTTGCCAAAAAGATAGTTTTTTGTGTGCCGCAAAAGGAGTTGCAATCGGCATAGAGTTTCAAAAAAAATTGGGTGCAGGTTTTTTTGGAGGCGAAGGTTTTATTATGCAAAAACTTGAAGGTGATGGTATGTGCTTTATTCATTCGGGCGGGGCAATTATTGAACGCCAATTGCAATATGGCGAAAAATTGAGAATTGATACCGGTTGTATTGTTGCATTCGAAAGCACTGTTGATTATGATATTGAATTTGTTGGAGGCATAAGAAATACAATTTTTGGGGGCGAAGGGTTGTTTTTTGCAACTCTTACCGGCAGTGGAAAAATATGGGTTCAAAGTTTGCCTTTCAGCAGGCTTGCATCGCGAATACTTGCTGGTGCTGTTGGCAGAAGAAAAGAGGAGGGAAGTGTATTGGGTGGTTTGGGTAATTTGTTAGACGGTGATGGAAGATAATCACAAAAAAATACCTTTTCAAACTGATGATATTTAAAAGTTTAACGACAAACTGTGAAATTTAAAATTTCTTTAACAATTTTAGTTTGCTTATTTTTTTTTACAAAACTTTTTTCTCAAGCATATTACAGGGTTTATTTCAAGGATAAAAATTTTACAGAATACAATCCATTTAATTATTTGCATCCAAAAGCAATAGAAAGAAGAATTTTAAATGGTATTGATTTATGCGATAGCAGCGATTTTCCAATTAACGAAAATTATTTGATACAAGTAGCTGAACTGTCAGACTCAATAAGGGGCACCAGCCGATGGATGAATGCCGTTTTTATAAATGCAAATGATAAAAACATCAAAACTATAAGTAATTTTTATTTTGTTAAAAAAATTGAAAAAGTTTTTAAAAACATTCAAAGTTCAGTTTGCTCGATAAATAGTAATGATGAACAAAATGCCGATACAATACTTTCTTATTCAAAAGAAAAATTAGCTATTGCTCAAACAGAAAGGCTTGAAATGTACGAATTTGAAAACCGTAATTTACGCGGTCAGGGAATTTTGATTTGTATAATTGATGTGGGTTTTAAAGGGTATAAAAAAAACCCTGCTTTAAAGCATATTATCAACCGAAATGGTATTAAAGGCACTTATGATTTTATAAAAAAAGATTCTTACAAAAATGGTGGAATTAGTCATGGTTCAAGCGTTTTTACATGTATTGCGGGCAAAACTGATGATATAAAATTTGGGCTTGCAACCGAAGCTGATTTTTTGCTTGCCCGTACCGAAAATTTTATGGAATTTATTTCTGAGGAGGAAAACTGGCTTATGGCAGCCGAATGGGCTGATAAAAACGGGGCAGATATTATCAATAGTTCTTTAGGATATACCACACACCGCTATTTGCCCGAAAATATGGACGGAAAAACAGCCTTTGTTTCAAAAGCTGCTCAAATTGCTTCTGATAAAGGTATTCTGGTAATTTCGTCAGCCGGTAATGAGGGTGAAAACAAATGGAAACGAATAACAGCACCCGGAGATGCAAAAGGTATTTTAACGGTTGGGGCAATATCACCTTCAAGTGGAATTCATGCGGGTTTCAGCTCGTTTGGTCCATCGTTTGATAAAAGAATCAAACCAGAATTAACAGCTTATGGAAAAGTGGCAACTTGGACTAATTTTGGATTTACTTTTCTCGAAGGAACTTCGTTTTCATCGCCCCTTGTTGCGGGTTTTGCTGCTTGTGCCAAACAATATTTTAAATCATCGAAAAATGAAGAATTAAGAAAAATAATAATTCAATCGGCAGATATGTATCCATACTACGATTATGCTCATGGTTACGGGGTGCCAAAAGCAAGTCAAATTTTCAACAAAACATCGAATGACGAAGCTACTTTCACGGTAAATGAAGATAGTTTAGGTTTTATTATAAAACCAATTATTAATAAATTAACTATCAAAACCGATAGTGCCTTAAAAAAACAAATTTATAAAACCAAAATTCCCGATTATGTTTTTTACAGCATAACAAATTTGAATGGGAATATACACAACTATTATATTTGGGATCCGCAGGGTGCAGAATTTGCATATATTTCGATAAATAAATCAAAATGGAAAATGCCTTATAATATTAACATTTTTTATAGAAACTACTTTAAACAAATTACTGTTGCAAAATGAAAAATATAAAAATTTTTGTATTTTTTTTGTTACTGTGCAATATAGCTCAGGCACAGAAATATCTCATGGAAATTGATGTAAACAAAGATACCATACCATCTAAAATTGGTAATAAGCGACTATTGAATTATGCTGTGTATTTGGGTTATAGTATGCCTTTGGCAAATTCTGTAAATAACCCATCATCAAAAATTAAATATTTATTATCATATAGCTTAAATTATGGTTTTTGGTTTAGGTACAAAATGTCTAAAGTTTATTCAATAGGCAGCAGCATTGAATATTATAGAGACGAGTACAATATGAAAAACCCTTATATGGGCGATTCGCTTTTTAATTATAAAATAAAAACAACAAAGCAAATTTCAAACAATGCAGCATTATCTGTTTTTAACAGATTTAATTTTTTAGAGGATTATTTTTTTGTAGAAACAGCGTTGTTTTGTGCCTACGATTTTTACCCAAAAATTACAACTAAAGCCACACCAGATACTGAATATAAAACGATAAAAACAACATATTTTGCACCTGATATAATAAATAGATTTAATTACGGAGCTACTTTTAAAATAACTTATGATTTTGCATCTGTTTATGCTCGTTATCGTTTTTCAGGACTTTACAAAAACAAAAACTACGATTTACCAAAATTTAGTTTGGGAATTATGTTTGACATAAAAGATTAAATAAAATTTACTCATTCAAAAGTTTCTAAAATCATATTACAAACTTTTTTTATTTCACCTTCTGTAATTACTAAAGGTGGGGCTAATCGCAATGCTGACGAATTGAGCAAAAACCAATCAATTAATAAGCCGTTTTGTTTACATTTTTCAACTGTTTCAAACACTTTTTCTTCAGATTTTAAGTGTACCCCCAAAAGCAGCCCTTTTCCTGTAATGTTTACAATTTCGTGATGATTGAGAAATTTTCTGAAAAGCATTTCTTTTCTTTCAATTTTTTCAAAAAGTTTTTTTGAAATTATTTCCTCAAATGTTGCAATTGATGCTGCACAACTCACCGGATGCCCACCAAATGTGGTAATATGACCTAAAACCGGATTTTCTGATAAGCATTTCATGATTTTTACTTCTGCTACAAAACAGCCTAAAGGCATGCCTCCGCCAAAACCTTTTGCCAAAAGCAAAATATCAGGAGTTATTTCAGTTTTTTCAAATGCAAACATACTTCCTGTACGCCCCATCCCTGTTTGAATTTCGTCAATCACCAGCAAACAACCGGTTTCATTGCATCGTTCTTTCAATGCTTTTAAAAAATCATTACTTAATGGAATATAACCGGCTTCTGACTGTACAATTTCTATAATAACACAAGCGGTTTCTTTATCTATTTTATTTAATTCTGTGATTTTTGAAGTATCAATATATGAAACAAATGGTAAAAGTGGGCGAAATGCCTGTGTGAAATACTCATTATCCATAAGGCTCAAAGCACCATGTGTACTGCCATGATAAGCATTTTTTAAAGCACATATTTTATTTCTACCTGTATATTTCTTAGCAAGTTTAATGGCTCCTTCAACTGCTTCGGCACCAGAGTTTGTAAAATATACCGAGTTTAAAGTAGGTGGAAGTAAAGATGAAATTAATTGTGCAAGTCTAACCTGTGGAAACTGTATATGTTCGCCATATACCATTGTGTGCAGGTATTTTGAAGTTTGTTTTCTTATTGCTTTTATTACAGCTTGGTTGCGGTGTCCCAAATTACTTACTGATATTCCCGAAATTAGGTCTATATATTTTTTTCCATCTATATCGGTTATGTAAATGCCTTTTGCCTTTTTTACCTGAATAGATACAGGATTGGCCGATGTTTGAGCAACATTTTGTAAAAACAGATTGCGGAGATTCAATGAATTTTAATTTGAAAATTCAAAAATACTGCTTTTAAAAATTGTATTTTATTTTGTTTTTTGCATATAGGTATTAAAATTCAAATTTTAATTTTTTATCCATTTCTGCCTGTAAACAATACCTTGATCTTTAACTTGAACTATGTATAACCCTGCATTCAAATTTTGTGTATTAATTTTAATTTCGTTTAAGGGTTCGGTAATTTGTTCTATCACTATTTTGCCTGATGTATTTATTATCTTTACTTCGTCAATTTCCACTCCTCTTATTGTAATATAATTGCAGGATGAAGGATTAGGTAAAATCAAAATTTTGTTTTTATAAATGTCCGAAACTATACTTAAAGGTTTTACAACTTTAATAGAGTATGTTTTTGTGGTTTTTTCGTTGTAAAGCCAAAAATTATCTACTGCTGTTACAGTAAAATAGTAAGGTAATTCATTTGCCTGATTAATTTTTGGAGTCCAGCAAAATTTAGCAGAAGGTAATCTTTTATCCGGGTTGATTATAGTAAATGTAGCATCGGGTATTCCTTCGCTCCACGATAATTTTACAGTGTCTGACGGCGAACCTTTTTCGGGTGGTGGAGGGATGAAATTATGATCATGACAATTAATTTGAAAACAAATTTCTTTTCCTGCTTCAATTGTGTAATTATATGGACCAAATAATTCTGGGGGTGAATTTATATTTTTAATTATTTTTATTGTTAGGTCAACATTTATCATTCCTATTTCAAAGTTTGCATTGCCTATTTTACGATATTCGTGTACTTGATATGTATAATTATAATTACCTACTGTGTCATTAGTTTGTATATTTACATTTCCATAATCTTTGTTTATCTCTAAAAACTTTGATACTATTGGTTTGTTTACCGAAAATCCTGTATTGAAATCTATAATTGAATCAAAACCATATTGCGGGTTTGTAAAATTGTACGATAAAGAATCAAAATCAATTTTATCAACAAAATCTAAGCTCAAAACTGAGTTTTTATTACTAGGTAAGTATTGATTAAAATTTTGATTTTCGGGGGAATTATTTGAAGATGAAATGCAAATATTTGTATATGAATATGTGAAATATGGCGATTGGGCAATATTTGAAAGGGTTTTGAATCTTTCGGGGTAGTAAAAACAAAAATATATTTTGCAATCTCCCGAACTTATTATATTGCTGTATTTGTTATCATTAAGGTTTATTGTATCTTCAAATGTATAAGTAATCATATCAAAACTCGATTTGTTTTTTCCACTGTAATAAGTAGAAGTTTTTATAAGTGTTGGAAAATTTAATACTGAATTTGCTCCTGAAATTACCTTAAAAGTAAAAGGTTTGAGTATTGAAAAATTGTAATTTATATTATTGGGCATTATGTCGGAGTATATTGTGTATGTTACTTTATACTTTAAGGGTTTTAATGCTTTGTAACTAATAATTGTACCTAATAGTTCCTCTGATTTTGAATTGATAAAAAATGATAGTAATAGGGATAAAATTATAATTTTTTTCATATTGGAAATTTTTAATTATTAAAAATGAAATTCATTATTCAACTTCAAAAATATAATTAAATAATTTAATTTTAATTAGTTTAATGTAAAATTTTTATGACAATTAGAAAATAAAAATCGTGTAAATTCATAAAAATATAGATTACTATTTAATTAAAAGAAGCGGAAACACAAGCCAAATTCGGTTGAAAAACCTGTAAGATTTGTATTAAAATCCTTTGCAATATTTGTTTCTTTTACATTTATTGGCGAGCAATTTCCCGAAAAAGTACTTAACATAGCCATTACGCCCATTCTTTTGCTGAAATAATATTTTGTTCTGCCTCCAAGCCTCATTATTCCTCCATTGGCAATGTATTTATAATTAAAATCACTTTCAGTTCCTTTAAATTCAAGTGAAAATTTACCTAAAGATACAAAAGTAGAAATATCAATTTTTTTTGTATTATACAGATGATAATTGAAATCTATTGTAAATTCTGATGTTTTCACTTTTGTTTCACCTGTTTCTTTAAATGTATTGCCATAATGATTTTGAGGATTTATAGTAAAAATATCATTTCCCATAGTGATACTTATTCCTGTTTTTGATGTAATGCCGTATTCAATTATCAGCGGATCTCTTTCTCCGCCAAGGTCAATAATATTTTGATTTTTATATCTGTTTGTATTGTTTTTTATTGTTGTAAATGTAGCGTTTGTACTACCCTCTGTAAGGCTTATATACAACGAACCTTTTTTGAAAGTTTGTGAAAATGATTGTTCAATACAACATGAAATAATGGTTGTAACTATTAATGATTTTAATAATAAATTTTTCATAAAACAAAGTTTAATAAAAAAAATAAAATAAAAAAGTACTATAAATCTTTGTTTTTAAATTTTCTTAACGAAAAATACAGTGGCACTAAAAACCATAAGATAAGTATTGTAGCAGATATTACAATGCCTGTTACAGAGCCTAAAAACTCTTTGAAAACCGCACCTGTATAACCCATAAGTGCTGAATCGTCTAACCTTAGTAATACTGCTATTCTGCTAAGGTCTATTGGGTTTAATGAACTTATTGCCATTATTAGTTTTTCAATTGGGTAATCGGCAAGTTGAAATGTAAGGAATAAAATAATTCCATCAAAAACCAAAGCAAAATATAGCCAAAGCAATATTGCAATTCCAATTCCTTTAGCTTTGTCACGTGTGTAAACAGCGGCAAGTAATGAAATAGAAACAAAAATTAATGATAAAAAAACACCAACTATTATCATCATTATACCTGTAAAATCAGGAAAAAATATTAATATTGGAATGCCTGTTCCTATTACAAAAGCTATTATAAGTGAAATTGAAAGTCCATAAAACAAGCTTAACCAAATTGTTTTTCGCTTTAAGGGTTGGCTAAGCAAAAGTTCGATAAACTCTGAACTGTTGTAAATGTAAACTGTAGAGAAAATAATAGAAACAAGCGGAACTATAAACAATACAAGATTTAATGTGCTTAGTAAACCTTTGGATTGATTATCTTCAAGGTTAAAAACTCCAAATGTAATTATGAATAAAAAAGCAATATAACTAAGTACAATTTTGTTTCGTACTATATCTAAAATTACATATTTTAAAATTTTATTCATCGAAATTGTTGTTTAAAATTAAATTGGCAATAGCTTTTGAAAGTTTGCCTTCGCCCGTATGATTTTTAATTTCGTCTATACTTTTGTTAAATTTCAATTTGCCATCTTGTAGATATATAACTTTGTTTATTATTTCATCTAATTCGCTAAGTATGTGAGATGTAATTAAAATCAATTTTCCTTTATTTCTTTCTTTGATAATTTTATTTTTCAATATTTCTGAAGATACAGGGTCTAAACCTGCGGTTGGTTCATCGAGTATCAATACTTCTGAATTAAAAAGAAAAGCCAGCGATGCACTCACTTTTTGCCTTGTTCCTCCTGAAAGTGTGCTCATTCGCTTGTCAAACATTGTTTCAAGTTTATATTGTTGAATAAGTTCCTGGTCAAATTCTTTTGTTTCCGATTTTCTTATATCTTTCATCATGTTTATTACATGTCCTATCGTCATATTATCAGGGTATCTGCCAATTTGAGGCATATAGCCTATGTTTGACCTGTATTTCCAACTGTTTACAATATTTTTTTTATCAAAAATAATATTTCCCTTTTGCGGAATTACCATACCCAAAATACATTTGATTAATGTAGTTTTACCACTGCCATTTGGTCCAATCAGTGCAATACTATCTCCTTTAACAAATTCAAGATTAATATTGTCAAGTACTTTAAGCTTGCCGTATTTTTTTGATAAATCTGTTATTGAAATCATAAATTGATTTTTCGTGTTAATGGTTTTTCGTCTTTAAGATTTTCAGGGGTAAGTGAAGGAATAAGCTTTTCTGATTTATCGAGCAATGTTACCATTATACTCCTAAAAAGTATAAGTGCAGGTTGGTTTTTTTCAATAATCATCGAAAACAAACTTATGGGGCGGTAGGGAACATCGCCAATACCGTTTCGGTTTAGGTCGTACCCTTCGTATTTGTCCCAGTAGTTTGAGTTAAAATTATTCATCACAAGTGTGCCGTTTGTCCCTACATCAAAGGTGTTTCCTATAAAGTTATTAAAATTTATGTTTGCTTCCATACAACTTGCCTGAATTTTTAAAGCCCAGCCGTTTTTTTCAAAAATATTTTTTTCGATAACAGAACGGCTTACTCCTTCCAAATATATACCAACTGTGTTTGAACTGAAATGATTGCCAACAATGTACGAATCTGAAATTTCTTTTAATAAAATACCATAAGCGGCATCGCCCCAGTTGTATATAAAAAAATTGTTGTACATTTTAACATTGTTTGTAAACATTACTGCTACTCCGGCACCATTATTTTCGAATACATTTGAAATATACGAATCATTGTGCGAAAACATAAAATGTAATCCATATCTTACGTTTTTCTTTGAAATATTTCGCCATATTACCGAGTTTGTTACAAATTCAAAATATATGCCATCTCGATGCCCTTTTGTATAATTTCCCGATATAATAAGGCTATCACTTTTCCAGCAATGTATAGCATTTCCTATTTGTTGTTCATCGGTGCCATGTGCTATAATTTTATTGTCTTTTATCTTACAATCTATTCCGTATTGTATGTAAATTCCAAAATAAGAATTTAAAATAATATTTCCCGATATTATAACTTTTTTGGAGTTGTAAACCTTTATTGCTGCGGGGTCGGTCATTGTAGCTTTGCCGGAGTTTTGCAACTTAAAACCTGTGAAAATTACTTCATTTGATTTAATTGATACAATTTCATACTTCTTTTCACCGTCAAGCAGCGGAAAGTTTTTGCCAATTAATACTAATGGTTTGTTTATAATAATATTTTTTTCAAAATACTTACCTTCTGTTATAATTATTGAATCGTAAGCCGTAGCAATGCTTATAGCCTGATTAATACTCTTAATTTTTTGGTTTTTTCCGGCATAAATTGTTTTTGAAAAAACCGTAAAACTTTTGGAAAATAAAATTGAGAAAAAAATTAACCTTATAATAATCGGTTTCATTCTTCAAGCGAATATTTTACAACTTCGCTCCAAGAAAAAATTTTACCCGACATTTTTTCTGAATAAATTTTTGAGCTGTCATTGTTTGAAAAGCTAGCAATATTGCCTCCCATAGGACTTTTGAGTGAATCACTTTGCATAAAAAACGCTTGGTTTTTATCTATCAACAAATTGTTGCCACAAAAATCAGAAATATAAATTCCTTTAATTTTTGCATCTTCAATTTCTTCTTCATTAATAAAGTTGAGTAAACAACTTATTTCGTCAAACTTATAAATTTTTCCTTTGTTGGTTACTATCTCTGCACCATATCGTGTGTCTGTTATTGTCATTTTGCAGTAATGGCAATTGTCTTTTCCATATTTTATTGGTTCCGGTTTATTGTTGCAGGCTGATAAGAAAAATAAAACCGTTAGTAGTGTAATAGCTGTTAATTTTCTCATTTTATTTTAGAATTTTTGCTTATTCTGTATTCATAAATAACACAAATCAAACAAATTGCACCTGCACCTACAAAAATCCAACCTCCAACATCGGGAAATGAATATGCTCCAAAATTTAACAACTGCTTAAATCCTATAAGTGGTGGCTGATAAGCCATACCGGGTACTATTATAGCTGCATTGGGGTCTAAATTGTGCCCATAGTTGTATTCCCATCTCCAGAAATCGTACATTGCTATTATGCCGAATGATACAAATAAGATAAACAAACTATAAAGTATTTTTCTACTTTTTAAAATGCCTGTAATGATAAATGCTGCCGTAAAAAACCAAATTATGTATGGTAAAATTGTAAATTCAAAAAAATCTTCGGTATGTAGTGTTTTCATACCTATGTAATGATTTAAACCATTAATTATATCAACGTTTCCCCCAATTTTATTTGCATATATTAATAAAATTAAACCTTCGGGATATTGTGGCGCATCAAGGCTTATTGACCACATTGGAAAATATTGAACTGCAATAAGCGAAATGCCACATACTATCAATGCTATTCTAACCCAGTTTTTTATTGGTGTACTTTTCATTTTTTTTTTTGATTTAATATTTAATAGTTAATAAAAAAGGGTAAGTTGAAATTATATAAATAACATCAACTCACCCTTATTAGTTTTAAAATTTATTTGCTTTCAGGTGCGGCTGGGGCAGTTGCTCCGGTTGTACCAGTTAGTGGCACATTGCTACCTGCAGGCGAAACTCTTATATATCCTTGCATTTCTTGATGTAGAGCACTACAAAAATCAGTACAATACATTGGGAAAATACCAACTTTGGTTGGGTTCCATTTCAAAGTTGATGTTTCTCCTGGCATAATTAGCAATTCGGCATTCGAAGCCCCTTTAATTGCAAAACCATGAGGTACATCCCAATCTTGTTCAAGATTTGTTACATGGAAATATACTTCATCTCCAACTTTTATCCCTTCAATATTATCAGGTGTTAAATGTGAACGAATAGCAGTCATATAAACATGAACTTTATTGCCTTCGCGTGCAACTTTTGTTTCTTTTTCACCTTTTGCTACGTATGGATGATTGTTTTCTTCAATTTTATAAATTTTTGTACTTACATTTTTTACTAAATCAGCAGAAATTATTTGAGCATAATGTGGCTCGCCTATAGTAGGAAAATCGAGAATCATTTGCATTTTGTCGCCACTTATATCAAAAAGTTGTGCACTTTGTGCAAGTTCGGGTCCTGTAGGTAAGTATCTGTCTTTTGTAATTTTGTTGTAAGCTACAAGGTATTTTTTCTTTGGATTTTTTGTATCGCCATGTGATACGCAAAGATGTCCAACTGAATAATATGTTGGAACTCTGTCAACCACTTTCAAATCTTTAATATTCCATTTTACAACTTCTGATGAAACGAAGAATGAGGTATATGCATTTCCTTCGTTGTCAAATTCAGTGTGTAATGGTCCTAAACCTGGTTTTTTAACTTCGCCATACAAAGCAGATTCATATTTAATTACAGGAATTCCTTCATAATCTCCATCAAATGATTTTGAGGCAATTGCTGATTGAATTTTATCAAAGCTAAATACAGGGATAAGAGCAGCGAGTTTTCCACTTCCTACAATGTATTCTCCTGTTGGGTCAACATCGCAGCCGTGTGGTGATTTTGGACAAGGTATTAAATAACAAATATCATTAAAATCTTTAGAATCTATTACAGTTACTTCATTTAATATTTCTGAAGTTGCTGTGTGAGTTGCATCATTATATGTGTTGTGTGCATACTTTACACTTTGTTTTCTGCCTTTGCCGGCTTTTATGTATTCTTCTGCTTTTTTCCAGTTTACGGCAAGTATATAATCTTTGTCGCGTTGCGAAGCATTTACTTCTAACAATGAGTTGGCTTGTTCTGAATTGTAACATGAGAAGAAAAACCAACCATGAGATTTTCCTTTACCTGCACGGCTCAAGTCAAAATCAACACCTGGGCAAACTATTTGAAATGCAATCTGCATCTTTCCGTCTTCTTTACCTACACTCACAAAACTTAATGTGCCTTTAAAATTTTGTTTATATGTATTAATTGGAACATCTCCATTTGCATCGTCAGTTGGTACGCTAAAACGAGTTCCTGCAACAACATATTCTGTATTTTCGGTTATGAATGGCGAAGAATGGTTTCCTCCGCTATTTGGAAGTTCAATAATTTCATCTGTTCTAAATGTTTTAAGGTCAATACGTGCAATTCTTGGAGTATTATTTGCATTACCAAATGCCCATCTTCCATCGTAGTCACCTTCGGTTTTCGACATTTGAACATGGTGTAAATCGTCCCAAGGAACAAACCCATGAGAAGTATTTAGCATTGGTTTGGTTTCTTCGCTGTAACCATAGCCTTTTTCAGGATCTACAGAAAATACAGGTATTACTCTGAACAATCTACCAGAAGGCAAACCATAAACACTCATTTGCCCGCTAAAACCTCCACTGACAAAATTGTAAAATTCATCGTATTTTCCCGGTGCAACATAAGTTTTCCCGGCGGCATCGCCCGATACGGCATTACCAGCATTTTTAGGTTTGCACGAAAACAAACCAATTGTTGTAAGTACAGAAATTGTAATTAATAATAAATTAAACTTTTTCATATTATATATTGTATTATGGATTTTTTTTGTGGCTATTTTACTCCATCATTTTGCCTCATAAACTCAAGCAAATGTCTTGCTTCGTCATCTCCCAAATTTTGGTTTGGCATACGTACAAGGCAAATCTCAAGTTGAGCTTGTGCTTCAGGATCTTTGTTCAGCATTTCATCTGTATTTGTTATGAAATTCATGATCCATTCAGGTGTGCGTTTTTGGCTAACGCCTTTCCAACCTGGTCCAACAAGTTTTTCGTCGGTAAGCTTATGACAAGAAGAACATTTTACATCATAGGATTTTTTTCCTTCAGTTGCCATTTTCTCATCAAGTTTTTCCCCAACTTCAACTTTTGTAAATTTTCCCGTACCTCTTTTTGGGTCATAACTTGGTGGATCATTGCTTACTTCTTTTTCATCCTGATTAGATGTACTGTCTGTTGTTTTCTGTGAATTGCTACCACACGATACCACAATAAAACTCATTAATGCTACATAAAATACTTTTTTTATACTTTTCATTTTTCGTCTAAAATTTTTGAATTGAATTATGGCACAAAACTAATGCTTTTTTAAATATCCCGAACATGATTTGAAACATAAAAAAATATTATTTTGATTAAGTTTTATATTTGGTTTAAAATTTAAAAAAACGTAAAATACACGAAATCAATAATTAAATTTAACTTTTGCGGTTTGATTTGAATTTGGTTTATCAAAAATTATGATTATTCTCATAAATAATTATGATTTTTCTCATATTTCGAAGCTATGTTCAATAAATTAATTTTGCATGAAAAATTGATTGATACAAACATTTTACTTGCTTGGGGTGCCACCTACAAAACGTATGAAGCCAAAGAACATATTTTTGCCGAAGGCCAGAAGTGTTATTACTATTTTCAGCTTTCCGAGGGCAAAGTTTCATGGTTAAATATTAATGATGATGGTAAAGAATTTATTCATAAGCTGATATTGCCAAATGAAAGTTTTGGTGAATTGCCATTGTTTGATAATGATTCATACTCGGCTGATGCAGTTGCACTCGAAAAATCTGTGATTTTAAGATTGCCACGACAACTTTTTATACAGCTAATTAAAGAAAATCCTGAAATTATGTTTAAGTTTAATAAAATTTTAACTGAACATTTAAGGTTTAAGTTTTTACTTTTAAAAACCATTGCTTTTGAAAATCCTGAAAAAAGGGTTTTAACTTTACTGAATTATCTAAAAAGTAAATTTGGCGAAAAAGATTCTACTTTTCAAGTTGATTTAACAAGGCAGCAAATAGCAAACATGACTGGTTTGAGAGTTGAAACAGTAATTAGAGTAATAAGAAAAATGAACGAAACAGGTGATTTAATTATTGATCATGGTAAAATAAAAATGAACAAATAATCATTTTTTTTTATTTAATAATAATGATGAGAATTGCTGATAAATATATAAGAATTTCGTTGATAAACCTTAATTTTGTTGCACTTTTAGGCATAATATTACGATATAAAATTGCTTTTTCACTGCCTTTTATAAGTCAAAAAAACTTTCTTCACAGTCATTCGCATTTTGCATTTTATGGCTGGATTTCGCAAACTCTTTTTATTTTTCTTGTTGAGTTTTTGTACCGAAATGGTACAAAAGATGTTTTCAAAAAATATTCAGTATTATTAATTGCTAATTTAGTATTAGCATATTTAATGATGTTTTCGTTTGCTGCACAAGGTTATGGTTTGTTTTCGGTAACATTTTCAACCTTATCAATTATTAATTCATATATTTTCACAGTTTTATATTTTAATGATTTAAAAAAATCAAATATTAGTCCCTTAGTAAAAAAATGGTTTAAATCAGCTTTGTTTTTTAATGTTCTTTCATCAATTGGTACTTTTGCATTGGCTTTTATGATGATAAACAAAGTTATTCACCAAAATTGGTATTTGTCTGCAATATATTTCTTTCTCCATTTTCAATACAATGGTTGGTTCTTTTTTACTATTATGGGTTTATTTACCGCACATCTTATTAAATTGAATATTACCGAAAAAATGAATACTGTTTTTTTGATGTTTTTTATTGCTTGTTTTGGTGCTTATTTTCTTTCAGTACCTTGGTTAAATAAGTTTGTTGGTATTCATATTTGGTCTATAATTTCTTCAATTATTCAGTTTTTTGCTTTTGTGTTTTTTATAGGAGTTTTAAAAAGTAATCTTAAGATTATTAATAATTCTTTTAATAAAACCTCTTCAATACTTTTTACACTTTCGGGTATTGCTCTTTTTGTGAAATTGCTTCTTCAGCTAATATCAGTATATCCGCCCTTAAGTACAATTGCTCTTAGTTTCAGACCTATAGTTATTGGATATTTACATCTTGTTTTGCTTGGAATAATTTCAGTTTTTCTGATAGCTTATATAGTATCTTCAGAATTTATAAAGTTAAACAAATTTGCTATTTCAGGCATTGTAATTTTTGTTTTTGGAATTTTGTATAATGAGATATTGCTTCTTATTCAAGGTATTGCAGCTATGAAATACGAGTACGTTAAAAATACAAACGAATTGCTGTTGAGTGCGGCTGTTGTTTTGTTTTTGGGAGTTTTAACTATTGTTTTTTCGCAGAAAAAGAGCTTGCGTAATTCTTAAAAATTTAAAAACCTAAAATTTTTGCAAACATTAATGGGGCAACAATTGTGGCGTCAGATTCAACAATAAATTTAGGAGTATTTATATCGAGTTTTCCCCAAGTTATTTTTTCGTTGGGTACTGCACCCGAATATGAACCATAGCTTGTAGTGCTATCGCTTATTTGGCAGAAATAGCTCCAAAAAGGTACATCATGCCATTCGAGGTCTTGATACATCATAGGTACTACACAAATAGGAAAATCTCCTGCTATTCCGCCTCCAATTTGAAAAAAACCAACTCCCTTGCCTGATGAATTTTTTCTGTACCAATCGCTAAGCCATATCATATATTCAATACCCGACCGCATAGTTGTTGGTTTTATATCCCCTTTTATGCAATACGATGCAAATATGTTTCCCATTGTGCTATCTTCCCAACCCGGAACAATTATAGGCAGGTTTTTTTGAGCTGCCGCTACCATCCAGCTATCTTTCTCGTCAATCTGGTAAAATTCTTTTAACGAGCCGTTGAGAATCATTTTATACATAAATTCATGTGGGAGATAACGTTCATTGTTTGTATCTGCTTCTTTCCACAATTTGTATATTTTTCCCTGCAATCTTCTAAATGCTTCTTCTTCGGGTATGCAAGTATCAGTTACTCTATTTAGTCCTTTTTCTAAAAGCTCCCATTCTTGTTGCGGTGTAAGATCGCGATAGTTTGGTACACGTTTGTAATGGTTGTGTGCTACCAAATTCATTAGGTCTTCTTCAAGATTTGCTCCTGTGCAACTAATTATTTGAACTTTATCTTGCCTAATCATTTCGGCAAGTAATTTGCCTAACTCTGCAGTACTCATTGCACCTGCAAGAGTAATCATCATTTTTCCTCCTTCGTCAATATGTTTTATATAAGCATCTGCTGCATCTTTTAAAGCAGCAGCATTGAAATGTAAAAAATACTTATCAATAAAATTTGAAATAGAGCTATCAATCATGCCACAAAGATAATTTTTTTATATTTTCAGAATATAATATTAGTTTTCAAAAAAAGGAGAATATTTTTTTAGAAAATAATAGAGGTATTTATTTAATAAATTTATTTTCAACTATAATATAAATAATCACAAAATTTTGTAATTTAAAATATAATTTTCAATAACTTTGGGATAATTTTTGTACTCAAGTTCGTGAATTTTAGCAGCTAATTTCTCAATTGTTTCGTTTGTTTCTACTCGTATTTTATCTTGAAAAACAATTTTACCTTCATCGTATTTATCATTTACTATATGAATAGTTATTCCGCTTTCATTTTCCTTATTTTCAATTACTGCATGATGCACTTTATCTCCATACATTCCTTTACCTCCGTAATTTGGCAATAATGAAGGATGGATATTTAAAATTCGGTTTTCAAAGGCTTTTATTATATCGGAATTTACAAGCCACAGAAACCCTGCAAGAATTACAAAATCAATTTTTTTGTCAATAAGTTCGGTTTTTACAATTCCATTTTGCCATTCATTTTTATTAAAAACTCTACATTCAATATTCAAATTTTTTGCTTTAGAAATTATGCCTGCAGTTGGGTTATTGCAATAGATTATTTTAAACGAAATAGTAGGATGATTTTTAAAAAAATTATAAATATTTACTGCATTAGAGCCATTACCCGAGGCGAAAACTGCAATATTTATCACGAGTTTTTAATGATGAGGCGTTGCCCAGGATGGATTTTATTTGATTTTAAACCATTCCAGGCACGAAGTTGCCAAGTTTTACAATCAAATTTTCGGGCAATTGAATGAAGTGATTCCCCTTTTTTAACCTTGTGTATTTTGTGTTTTCCCGACTTTGATTTCGAAACATATCTTTCTTCTTTTACAGGTGGTTTCCATTCTCTTAGTCTTTCAGAAATGCGGTCAATTGAATCTTCTAATTGCCAAAAAAGCAATGCTTTTTCGTATGGTAATTTTAAACTAAATGTGTTTGGTGCTGATGGTAATGAAGTTCTTTTTAATTCAGGATTAAATGATTTCAATTCATCTGGATTTATCTCAAGCACACTGCAAATTGCATCAAATGAATAATCAGAATTGCATTCAACTTTTACTAATCTGGGTTTATTATTTGATTCTACTGAAGGTGTAATTCCGTATATTTCATAAAAATTCATAATATATGTCATTGCAATAAATGCAGGCACATAATTTTGAGTTTCTCTTGGTAAATAATCGTAAATTTCCCAAAATGTTTTTTTACCACCCGATCGTGCAATGGCTTTGTTAACATTGCCCGGTCCACAGTTGTACGAAGCTATTACCAAATACCAGTCACCATATATATTGTACATGCTTTTTAAATATTTGCATGCAGCAAGAGTTGATTTTTCAACGTTTCTGCGTTCGTCAACATAATTATTTACTTTTAAATCAAACAGTTTTCCGGTAGCATACATAAACTGCCATAAACCCGCTGCTCCCGAAACCGATACTGCATGTGGATTTAAAGCTGATTCGATAACTGATAGATATTTAATTTCGAGTGGTATATCGTATTTGTCAAAAATTTCTTCATAAATAGGGAAGTAGTAGTTTGAAACTACAAGCATTTCTTTGAGTTTGCTTTGCCAACTTGTTGCAAAATAATTTATAAGATGTTCTACCTTTTCATTGTATTGCATTGGTACACCCGATTCTAAAAGGTGCGAATTGAGTATGAAATCTTCTTCACTTAAAGGTAATTTGTTATTATCAAAATCAATTTTTGATTCATCACCTGATTTCAATGAACTTGTTGGATGAAGTTTTTCAAACAAATTTCGACTAAGCATTTCTATACGGTTGATTCTGTCTAAATCAACTGCCAAATCACTTGAGTCTTTTACAGCTTGCGTTATATAACTACTCAATGTAATGAGAGATAGTAATATTATTTTTCTATATCTTATCATTGTCAGAACCTGCAAATTAAATGAAAAATCCTTAATTCTTTTTAAATGGGCTTTAAATTAATGCACACGAATTTTGTATGTGTCCAATTTTTAAAACTGAAAAAATATATTATTATTGTACTCTTCTATTATAATAATGGCAGAAAATCCAATTACACCTTTTAAAAATCTCGCTGTAGAAGCTGAAATTCAGGCTCAGGAAAAACTTTTAGCCGTGAAGAAAAAAAATCATGGTTTATCTATTGGTATCCCCAAAGAATGTACTTACCAAGAGAATAGAGTTCCTCTTTCTCCATTATCTGTACAGTTGCTTGTTGCTAATGGCAATGAAGTTGTAATTGAATCAAATGCCGGATTAAATGCTAACTTTACTGATATTGAGTACAGCGAGGCAGGTGCACGCATTGTTTACACTCCACAAGAAGTATATAAATCTGAAATAATTTTAAAAGTAGCACCATTAACCGATAATGAAATTAATTATCTTTTTCCAAATCAAATTCTGATTTCTGCTTTGCAGTTGACTAATGTAAGCGACATTTATCTTTCAAAACTAATGAATAAGAAAATTATAGCATTGTGTTATGAGTTTTTGAGAGATAATTCTAACACATTGCCAATAATAAGAGCAATGAGTGAAATAGCCGGCAGAGCCTCTATACTTATTGCAGCTGAATATCTTGCAAACAACAATTTTGGAAAAGGCGAATTGTTGGGTGGAATACCTGGATTACAACCAACCGAAATTGTAATAATTGGAGCAGGTGCAGTTGGCGAATATGCAACTAGAGCCGCTTTGGGATTAGGAGCTTATGTAAAAGTTTTTGACCACTCGCTATACCGCCTGCGAAGACTTGAATCAAACATTGGTCAAAGGATATACAGCAGTACCCTTATACCACAAATTTTAGCAAAAGCTTTATCGCATTGCGATGTTGCCATTGGAGCTTTGCGTACACAAGAGGGGCGTAGCCCTAATGTTGTTTCTGAAGAAATGGTTTCGTTTATGAGACCAAAATCTTTAATAATAGATGTAAGTATAGACCAGGGTGGATGCTTTGATACAAGTGTGGTTACCAATCACAAGCATCCAACTTTTGAAAAACATGGAGTGATTCATTATTGTGTTCCTAATATTCCGAGCAGATTTGCCCGTACAGCAAGCTACGCTTTGAGCAATGTTTTTACTCATATACTTTTGGAATGGGGCGAAGAAGGCAGTTTCAAAGAATTGCTTTGGGCACAAAAGGGTATAAGGCGTGGTGTATATATTTACAAAGGTCATTTAACAAATAATTCTCTTGGAAAACAATTTAATTTAAAATCAAAAGATTTAGACTTTTTGCTTGCAGGAAATGCTTGATTTAATATTGTTTTAAGCTAATATCTATACTTTTTACCGAATGAGTTAATGCTCCTATAGAAATAAAATCTACACCTGTGGCTGCGTAATCTCTTATATTTTCTATTGTAATACCACCCGATGCCTCTGTTTCCTTTGTTTTTTTTACAATATGCAATGCTTGTTTTATTTTTTGGGGAGTAAAATTATCAAACATTATTCTATCAACTGATTTAAGATTGACGGCTTCTTCAACCTCTTTTAAATTTCTGGTTTCTACTTCAATTTTTAATTTAAGATTTTTTTCTGAAAGATATTTTTCTGTGCTTTTTACAGCTTTTGTAATACCACCTGCAAAATCAACATGATTATCTTTGAGCATTATCATATCATAAAGCCCAATTCTGTGGTTATGCCCACCTCCGGTTTTTACTGCCCATTTTTCAAGTTTTCGCAATCCAGGAGTGGTTTTACGGGTATCTAAAATTTTGCAATCTGAATCAATTATAAGGTTCGAAATTTTATTAGTTAAGGTTGCAATTCCACTAAGGTGCTGTATAAAATTCAAAACTGTTCTTTCGGCTGCAAGTATTGAATGTACAAACCCATGTACAGTAAGAACAATATCGCCCTTTATGGCTTTTTCACCATCTTTTTTTAATAGTTTTACTTCTAAATTTTTGTCTATTTCATGAAAAATTAGTTTTGATAGCTCAAGTCCGGCTATTACTGCATTTTCTTTAAAAATCATTCGGGCATTGCCACGCTTTTGTTTAGGAATTGATGATAAACTTGAATGGTCGCCAGAACCAATGTCTTCTTTCAAACTCCTTTTTATCAAATTTTTAATTTCTTTCGAACTAAAATTCATCACTCGAATTTGATTTCTTGTATTTTATAATCCTGTCCGCTTTTTTTAATGAAAATTGTAACCCTAAACGATATTTCACGCGAACTCATATAATTTCCAACTGCAAACCGTGAACCTGCATAGCTATTGCCTTTTTGATAAATAGTGAACGAAACGGGTGGATATTTTTGAAAAAACTTGTCAATTATTATTTCTGCCTGACTTTTGCTGTAAATGCCCTTTGCACTTGGGGTTTCAAGTTCTATGCTTTGTCCCATGTAATTTTCAATCATCTTTGCATTTCCAAGACTTATTGCATTTTCTATTTCCTTTAAAATATCGGGAGGGTAGGAAAATGATTGAGTTATAAATAAAATTATTACCCAAAATGAATATCTGATAATTGTATTTTTCAAGTATTTGATAGTTTTCAAATAATGTTCCAAAATTATATTTTTAATAGAAACTAAAAAATTTAAAACTTTCTCAAATTTTATTCTGTTCAAAGCTTTTTTATAAGTTTTGAATTTAAAGAATTTTTAAAAGCTCAATTCGTTTGTAATATTGTAAAAACAATAGTTGCAAAAAAATACTTTTTTTAATTTTGAGTTTATAAAAATTGCTGTATTTTCAGTACTTGCAGCATTTTCTTTTACTTGTTTTTCTCAAACATTGTATCCTGTAAAAACAATTAAAATAAACCCTGAAATTAAATCGGTAATTCTCGAAAATAAATATAAAGTTGATATAAGTTCAATGAAATTATTTACACTTCAAAACAATAATTTCGTAAAATTTAGCTTTGATCCTTTGAGCGGCATATTATCTATTGACACAGCAAATACCGATACTTTGATATTAAAATACAAACTTTTTCCAATAGTTTTTACCGGAAAATTTTATCATCGCAGTACTTCAATAATTGAAAAAAAACCTCCATCAGACCCATTTGCCAATAATTATAAATATTATTCGGAAATAAATGATGGAAGTTTGAAAACAAATGGAAACATTTCGAGAGGTATTAGTGCCGGAAATCGCCAAGATATGGTTGTAAACTCAAATTTAAATTTGAAACTAAATGGTAAAATAGCAGGAGATATTAATATTTCGGGTATAATTTCTGACGATAATAACCCAATTCAACCGGAGGGTAATACCCAGCAATTGCAAGACTTTGACAAAGTTTTTATACAACTAAACAAAGACAGCAACAATTTTATTATTGGAGATTTTGAAATGCACAGCCCAAAGTCATATTTTATGAATTATAATAAAAAATCAAGAGGATTGCATTTCGATTTTATTAAAAAAACTAAAAGCATAGAAATAAGAAATGATGCCGATTTAGCAATTTCGAGAGGGAGATTTTCCAGAAATACATTTCAAGGAATAGAAGGAAACCAAGGTCCTTACAGGCTAAAAGGCAGTAATGGCGAAATTTTTATAATTATAATTTCGGGAACCGAAGCTATTTATATTGATGGTAAAAAACTAAACAGAGGCGAATCTAATGATTATGTAATAAATTACAATACCGGTGAACTTACATTTATGCCTTCAATAATGATTACGAAATTTTCGAGAATTGTTGCTGAGTTTCAGTATTCTGACCGCAATTACCAGCGAAGTGTAATAAAAACGGGTATTGAAATAAAAAAAGAAAATACACAATTAAGAGTGAATTATTATGTAGAACAAGACAATAAAAATCAAAATTTTCAACAATCACTCGATGGTTTTGACTCCAGTAAAAATCTTTCGGCAAAACAAATTTTATCGCTTACTGGCGATAATACTCAAAATGCTTTCATTCCACATATAAAAAAGGTAATACCTTTTGATAATACTAAACTTTTATATAGAAAAATTGATTCACTCGGATTTAAAGATGTATATGTTTTTACTCAATATGGCGGGCTTGATTCTGTTTTTTATGATGTAACCTTTAGCAATGTAGGCGAGGGAAACGGAAATTACAGATTGAAAAATACAACTGCAAACGGGAGAGTTTATGAATGGATTTTGCCGATAAACGGAGTAAAGCAAGGAAATTATGAGCCTGTAGAAATGCTTATTGCACCTCAACGATACCAAATGATAACACTGGGTTTTAACAAAAAATACAAAAACACAAAATCGTTTTTTGAATGTGTTTACTCAAATATTGATAAAAATACCTTTTCTGAACTTGATAAAAGCAATGATGATGGTTATGGAATTTTCACAGGTTTTGAAAATACTTTTCTTTTTCCAAAGAATAACGATATTAAACTCATAAATAATTTTAAAACCGAAATTGTAAGTAAAAATTTTAAATATGTTGAAAGATACAGAAATGTAGAATTTGAAAGGTTGTGGAACCGAAAGTTGAATATACCCGAATACTATACTAATATTACTAATTCCGAAATTATTTCAAATTACAATTTTTTGCTTTCAATTAAAGATAAATTAAAGTTTGATTATAATGTGGGGTTGTACTATATGGCTAAAGACAAAAATGGTTTAAATAATAAATTTTCATTTTTATACAGCTTTGATAAAAACCACTTTCAATCTTTTGCCGAATTTATGAAAAACAGCATAAATACAGCTAACGAATCGTATCAAAACAAATTAAATAACTACGGAGTGGAGTACATAAGAAAATTTAAACCCGGAAATTTAGGTATAACTGCAAACAACGAACAAAGTATTTTCAGCAAAAACAATGATAGTATAGTCGAAGGTTCATTTAGATATTATTCAGCAAAAGTATTCTTTGAAAATTTATTGTCAGAAAAATTTAATTATTCATTATCAAACGAAAAGCGTTTTGACTATTTGCCTCGTGCAGGGGTATTGAAACCTGTATCAAAAAGCGATGAAATAAAATTTAAGATGCAATTTCAAAACAAAAGCGGAAAAAGAATTAGCCTAAGTTTAAATCAAAGAAACCTCAATATTTCTGATACTTTGCTATCAAAACAGAAAAACGAAAGCAATACACTTGGCAGATTGGAAACAACATTCGATATATTTAAAAAAATGTTTAAAATATCAGCCTTTTATCAAATCGGAACCGTTCAGGAACAAAAGCGTGAATACATGTATTACAAGGTTGCAGATGGAAATGGAATATATATTTGGAATGATTACGACAGCAATAAAATACAATCATTAAATGAATTTGAAATAGCCAGCGAACTCGACCGCAAAAGAGCAAATTACATAAAAACTTATTTACCTGTAGATGGATTTATTAAAAGCAAAAATATTCAATATAACCAGTCTGTAAATTTTGCATTCCCCCAAAAATGGAGCAATGCAGAGGGTATTAAGCATTTGTTTTCAAAAATTTCGGCTTCTTCATCTATTAGAACTGATAGAAAAACAATGTCTGACAAAACTCAATATTTTCTTTATCCGTTTGGCAACTACAACCGGGATACTTTGTTGCTTTCAAACAATACTTTTTCGCGAAGTACATTATATATAAACCGAAATAACAACAAATGGTCAATAGATATAAATAATACCCAAAGCAATTCAAAAAACTTACTTGTAAATGGCTATGAAACATTAAAAAATAATGATTATTCATTAAATTCAAGGTTTAATATTAATAGAAAATTTGCCTGTGTAATGAAACTTGTAAAGGGCGAAAAATCATATTTTTCACAACTTCTCACATTGAGAAATTACACTTATAACCACTCCTCAATAGAACCACAATTGCAATATACATCTACGCAAAACAATGCCGGAATTTCGATTATAGGAAAATATTACCATGCAAAATCAGATACAATTTATTGTAGAAATATCGAAACAGGCACTGAAATTCGCATTAGCAAGGCAATGAAAGGTATGTTTTCGGGCAATTTCAGATATATAATTATTGATTTTAATGGAGATAATTCAAGTCCTCTTGGATATGAACTTATGAAAGGTTTACTTGCAGGCAAAAATTTTACATGGAATATGATTTACCAGCAACGCATTTCACAAAATATACAAATTGAAATTGTTTATGATGGGCGAAAGTCAGAAAACAGTCCATATATTCATATTGGCAGAGTATTGGCGAGGTATCTGTTTTAAAATAATTATAAGATGAAAAATATATTTTCCGACCGCGAATTTTGGTTTATTGCACTTTTCAATTTATATCTGGCTGCCGGCTATATATACAATTGGTTTAGTGTTGATACAATTATCTGGATTTATTTCTTTCAAAGTATAATTATAGGCATAGGAAATACTGTAAGAATGGCAAAATTGCAAAGCTTCAGTACCAAAAACTTGCAAGTAAATGGAGAATCGGTAGAGCCTACATCAAAAACCAAATGGACAAGTGCATTATTTTTTATGTTTCATTTTGGTTTTTTTCATTTTGTATATTTTATTTTTCTTGTTGTATTTTCTGTTGGCAACGGAAGCAAAACAGATATAAAAATTGTAATGTTAAATATAATGATTATGGCTGTAAATACTATTATTGCTACTTGGTCAAATATTATAAGAGACCGAGATGAAAAGCAAAATATTGGTACTTTGCTTTTCACTCCATACCTTAGAGTAGTGCCCATGCACATATTTATTATATTAGGGTTTACTCAAAAATTTGATAAAGTAGTTTCTATTCCAATCATTGGTAATACTGATATTTTTTGGGTGTTTCTTCTTTTAAAAACTATTTCGGATTTGTTAATGCACATAATTACCGAAAAAACATGGCGAGTGGCAAGGACAAAACCAATTGGAGGATTTATATAATAAAAAAACCCTCCGAAAAATCAGAGGGTATTTTTTTTACTTGTAGTCCCTAGGGGAATCGAACCCCTCTTACAAGAATGAAAATCTTGTGTCCTAACCGATAGACGAAGGGACCGGTTTTTGAGGTTGCAAAAATAAAATATTTCATATCAAAACCAAAAACTTTATTAAGTCTTTTTTTTAATAATTTTTTCATAATTAAATTGTTTGATTTTGAGGTGCTTCAATACAAATTTTTGAACATAAATTAATAAATATTTCAATTTGATGTAAGTTTGCAAAACGATGAAAATTGCAATAAATGGTTTTGGCAGAATAGGCAGGCTTGCTTTTAAATTTCTTTTTAAAAATAAAAACATAGAAATTGTTGCAATAAATGACCTTGCCGATACAAAAACTTTAGCACATTTATTAAAGTACGACTCTATACATGGCAAATTTCAAGGTGAAATAAATTACGATGAAAATCATTTAATAATAAATGGGAAAAAAATACTGATAACAGCCGAAAAAGACCCATCCATTTTGCCTTGGGGCAAGTTAGAAATTGACATTGTACTTGAATCTACCGGTTTATTTACAGATAAAGAAAAAGCATTAAACCATATAAAAGCCGGAGCAAAAAAAGTTGTAATTTCTGCTCCTGCAAAAGGTGATGTAAAAACAATTGTAATTGGTGTAAACGATGATACAATTGATGGAAGCGAACAAATTTTGTCAAACGCCTCGTGTACTACAAATTGTCTTGCACCAATGGTAAAAATACTTGATGATAATTTTGGAATAATAAATGGTTTTATAACCACAGTACATTCATACACATCAGACCAAAACCTGCACGATGCACCGCACCGCGATCTTAGAAGGGCAAGGGCTGCAGCTTGCAGTATAATTCCCACAACTACAGGTGCTGCAAAAACTGTAAGCACTGTGTTGCCACACCTCAAAGGAAAATTAAATGGAAATTCAATGAGAGTGCCTGTATCATCAGGTTCAATCACCGATTTTACTTGTATTTTGAAAAAAAATACAACACCCGAACAAGTAAATGCACTATTTAAAGAAGCAAGTGAAAATAAATTTAAAAATATTATAGAATATTGTACCGAGCCAATAGTTTCTGCTGATATTGTTGGCAATACTTACTCGTGTATTTTTGATAGTGAGTTGACTATGGTTATTGATAATACTGTAAAAATAGTAGGTTGGTACGATAATGAAGCCGGATATTCGGCAAGGCTTGCAGATTTAATAGAAATTTTAAGAACTAAGCATTCATAATTATCGTTTTTATATCAGATTTTATTTTGTCTGATAGATTTTGAGCAGTTATTAACGATTTACTTTCGGCATAAATTCTTATAATAGGTTCAGTATTTGACTGGCGAAGATGAACCCATTCATCACCAAATTCAATTTTTAAACCATCAATTTTATTAATTGGTTGTTTAATGTATTTTTCTTCAATTTTCTTCATTATTAAATCTAATTTTACATCACCGTCCAATTCAATTTTGTTTTTTGAAATATTATATTCAGGGTAAGTCATTCTAAGACCTTTAGTAGTTTTGCCACTTTTTGCCAAATGTGTTAAAAACAAGGCAACACCAACTAACGCATCTCGGCCATAGTGCAGTTCGGGGTATATAATTCCACCATTTCCCTCGCCTCCAATTATTGCTTTGCAATTTTTCATCATTTCTACAACATTTACTTCGCCAACAGCACTTGCAAAATATTCACCCCCGTGTTTAATAGTTACATCTTTCAAAGCTTTTGTTGACGAAAGATTGCTTACGGTATTTCCTTTCTTGTTTTTCAAAATATAATCAGCTACAGCTACAAGAGTGTATTCTTCGCCAAACATTTCGCCATTTTCACAAATTAATGCAAGCCTGTCAACATCAGGGTCAACAGCAATTCCTAAATGAGCATTTGTTCTCTTTACCTCACTCGAAATTTCGGTAAGATGCTCGGGCAAAGGTTCCGGATTGTGTGGAAATCTACCATTTGGGGTACAATTTATTTCAATTATTTCTTGAACTCCTAATGCTTCCAAAAGTTTTGGAATAACTATACCCCCTGTGGAATTAACCGCATCTACTACCACTTTGTACTTTTTTGCCTTAATGGCTTCAACATCTACTAATTTTAATTTCAATATTGCATCAATATGTTTATTAATATAATTTTCAATAAAGGTATAATTCCCAATTTTTTCAATGTCAGAAAAATTTGTATTTTCTTCTTCGGCAAGGTCTAAAATAGTTTTACCATCTTGCGAAGAAACAAATTCACCATTTTTATTTAAAAGTTTCAAAGCATTCCATTGTTTTGGGTTATGACTGGCAGTAATAATTATACCACCTCCTGCATTTTCCCATTTAACGGCAAGTTCTACAGTGGGTGTTGTTGAAAGTCCTAAATCTATTACATCAATGCCATAAGATATCAAAGCAGAACAGACAATATCACTTACCATTTTACCCGACAAACGGGCATCGCGTCCAATAACAACTTTATTGATTTTAGAATTTTTTAAAATAAATTTTGCAAAGGCTATTGAATATTTCAAAATATCATAAGGCGTTAGGTTATCGCCTTGCACACCACCAATAGTACCTCTTATACCCGAAATTGACTTAATTAATGTCATAAAAAATAGTTTGCAAAGATAATCAAGATTAGAATGTGTTTTTATTTATTAGTTGCAAAATTTCATTAGATACATTTTTAAAAAAATAAAATAAATTTGTCTTTAATATTATACATTTTTTACTACTTTTGCTTTAGCAAACCGACCCGTCGCTTTGGTTTAATTTATTAATTAATTCAAAGAGGAAAGTCCGGACAACAAACAGCAGCACACTCTTAGAAATAAGAGGTTTCGGTATAAAAACCGAAAACAGAAAGTGTTACAGAAAACAACTACCGCCAAAAGCGGAAAAGGTGAAAACGTGGGGTAAGAGCCTACGCAATGTACAGTGATGTGCAATTGGAAAAAACCTTGTGCGTTGAAAGACCATGTAAACTTTGAGCATGATACAGCTGGTATCAAACAAGGCAGCAATGCCCAACTCAAAGAGGGTAGGTCGCTTAGATAAATGGCGGGTAATATCCGGGGGGGTATTTACAGAATCCGGCTTACAGGTTTGCTTTTTTTTAGAAATATTAATTATATGAGCAAAATATTAATTGTAGATGACGAAGCAAGTATCAGAGAAACTTTAAAAGAGATACTCACATACGAAGGTTATGATGTAGAATTAGCCGAAGACGGCGCACAAGCATTAGATATGCTTCGCAAAGAAGAATACGACGTAGCATTATGCGATATTAAAATGCCCAAAATTGATGGTTTAGAGCTATTAGATAGGGTGAAAGGTATTGCAGATGATGTTTCATTTATAATGATTTCGGGTCATGGTACTATTGAAACTGCTCTTGAAGCTACCAAAAAAGGTGCTTACGATTTTATTTCAAAACCACCTGATCTCAACAAATTGCTAATAACAGTAAGAAATGCTTGTGAAAAAAACAGCCTTGTTATAGAAACTAAAATTCTTAAAAGGAAAATTTCTAAAACCCGCGAAATTATTGGCGATTCGCCTTCTATTATAAAAATAAAACAAACAATAGAAAAAGTTGCTCCTACTGATGCAAGAGTTTTGATTACCGGGCAAAACGGAACCGGTAAAGAACTTGTAGCCCGATGGCTTCACGAAAAAAGCAATCGCTCAAATATGCCTTTTATTGAAGTGAATTGCGCTGCAATACCTGCCGAACTTATTGAAAGTGAACTTTTTGGACACGAAAAAGGTTCATTTACATCTGCTGTAAAACAGCGGATAGGGCAATTTGAAAGGGCTGATGAGGGTACTTTGTTTCTTGACGAAATAGGCGATATGAGCCTTTCGGCTCAGGCAAAAGTACTTAGAGCTTTACAGGAAAATAAAATTACCAGAGTAGGTGGCGAAAAAGAAATATCTATCAATGTTAGAGTAATTGCTGCAACAAACAAAGACTTGAAAAAAGAAATAGACGAAGGGCGTTTTAGAGAAGACCTCTATCATAGACTGAGCGTAATTCTTATTCATGTTCCGAGTTTGAATGAAAGGATTGAAGATATTCCACTGCTTGCCGAAAAATTTGTTATTGATATTTGTGATGAAAACGCTATCTCACACAAACAACTTACTTCGGGAGCTATGCAAGAACTTAAAAATATTGTTTGGGGTGGAAACATCAGAGAACTTAGAAACGTGATTGAACGCCTTGTGATTCTTTGTGGAAATAAAATTACCGAAAGTGATGTGGTAAATTATGCAAACCCAATGGGAGGCAAGTCGGCCAATTTAGAAGATGTGGTAAATCAATACGAAAAGTTTCAAGATTTTAAAGAATATGCTGAGCAAATTTTTATTGATTCAAAACTTCGCAAAAACGGCTGGAATGTAGCTAAAACAGCACAGGAAATTGATATTCAACGAAGCCATTTGTACAATAAAATCGAAAAATTTAAACTAAAACGACGAGGGGTATAATTTTTTGTTCTGAACCAAAAAAATCAAATATTAAAAGCTGTAAATTTTCTAAAAGCAGGTAAGGTTGTGGCTATACCAACCGAAACTGTTTATGGGCTTGCAGCAAATGCTTTAAACAAAATAGCAGTTTCAGAAATTTTTAAGATTAAAAACCGCCCATTTTTCGACCCCCTGATAGTACACATTTCTGGAATTGATTTGGTTGAACAATACGCAATTTCTTTTCCTGAAAAAGCAAAAAAATTAGCCGAAAAGTTTTGGCCTGGTGCCTTAACTATTATTTTGCCCAAAAAAGATGTGATTCCTGATATTGTCACCTCAGGTCTTCCTTTTGTGGCACTTAGAGTACCCAAAAATAAAATTACACTCGAAATATTGAAAAGCTTAGATTTTCCGCTTGCTGCCCCAAGTGCAAATCCTTTTGGGTATGTTAGCCCAACAAACGCCAAACATGTTGCCGAACAACTTGGCGATAAAATTCCGATGATAGTTGATGGTGGAAAATGTGATATTGGTGTTGAATCTACTATTGTTTTTTTTGAAAATGAAAACCCGCCTGCGGTTTTACGCTACGGAGGTATAGAAATTGAAGAAATTGAAAATACTATAGGAAAAGTAAAAATTAATATATCGTCAGGTTCAAAGCCTCAATCACCGGGTATGTTAGACAAACATTATTCTACAACAACTCCAATAAAACCTTTACAAAATATTGATAAAGCCTCAATAAATAAGGATAAAACAGGTGCTTTGGTATTTGGAAAATATTTGAATTTTTTACCACATAAAAATCAAATTGTACTTTCATCAGAATTTTCGCTTTCTGTAGCAGCATCAAATCTTTTTGAAGCAATGCGTGACTTGGATAAAATGAATTTTGAACTTATAATTTATGAAAATTTTCCTAACCAGGGGCTTGGTATGGCAATAAACGACAGATTGAAAAGAGCCGGGACCTCTTAATTTTTTTTACCTATAAAAACTAAATAAGGACTTGTAAATCTTGATTCGAGTCCTTTTTTACCCAAAAGCATTTTACAACAAAAATTTAAAAGCATTTGAAAATAATGACAAAGTGTATTCATAAATCTGTATTTGCCAAACTGAAGTATATTTAGGTCAATAGTACCATGATATCCGCAATGTATAATTTCAAGATTTTTTTGAACATCAAATAACTTTTTATATTCTTTTAGTTCCATTATTTCGAGGTTGTGAATTTTTAAAATTTCAGGATAAAAAATCTTTAAAGCAAAATTGTACAGACCTTTTAGATTTGGAATACTGATAAATAAAATCCCCCCGGGTTTAAGTATTTTCAAGTGGTTCGAAACAATTTGCTCTGGGTCATTAAAATGTTCGATAAATCCCATTGAATAAACATAATCATATTTTTCGTGATTTGCTCTTAGAAATTCGTCTGATAAAAAATCGGCTTTAATAATATTTTCAGGGTTCAAATTATTGGCTGCAAAAAGTTTGCGATTTGCATCTACGCCTGCATCAGTATATTCTACGCCAAATGGAATATTTAAAAATTTGTTATGCCAAAGCAATAAATTTTTGCCGGGAGCCGAGCCTACTTCCATCACTTTTGCATTTCTATCAGTTTTTATATATTTTGGCAAAAGCACATCCCAAAGCAAATGAAATGAATAACTGTAAGTAAAAATTCTGAATGCTTTTTTAGGTTTTTTTTCTGTTTTTATTACATCATTTACTGGTGCATTTATTGATTCCCAGTGTTTTTGTTCTGATAATTTTTCAATAGTCATAATTTATTATTTAGCCAAGCGATTGCAGTTTGTATAACGAATAATATATCCCTTTCAAATTAATTAAATCGTTATGTTTCCCCATTTCGGCAATTTTTCCATGATCCATTACTATAATAACATCTGCACTCTGTATAGTACTTAATCGGTGTGCAATAATAACAGAAGTGCGGTTTTGCATTAGGTGTTCAAGTGCATCGTTTACAAGTTTTTCCGATTCAGAGTCGAGTGCAGAAGTAGCCTCATCTAATATCAAAATTTCGGGATTGCTTAAGATGGCTCGGGCAATTGTAAGTCTTTGTTTTTGTCCTCCAGATAGTTTTCCTCCACGCTCACCAATATTGGTTTTATAACCATTTTCAAGTTTTTCGATAAACGAATGAGCATTTGCCTGTTTTGCAGCAATTATCATCTCTTCGTCACTTGCATTTTGATTGCCAAGTTTTAAGTTGTTTTCAACAGTATCGTTAAACAAAATAGGGTCTTGCGTTACCACAGCCAATTTGTTTCGGTATTTAAAAAGTGATAAATTTTTAATATCGGTATTATCGTAAAATATGGTTCCTTGCTGTGGGTCATAAAATCTCAGCAAAAGGTCGGCAATTGTAGATTTTCCTGCACCCGAACTTCCGACAAGAGCTACTTTCTGTCCTTTTTTTATTGTGAAATTTATGTTTTCAAGTACATTTACATTGTTTTGGTAACTAAATGTAACATTCTCAAACCTCAAACATTGTGTTAAAGTACCGGGGTCGGGCAAATCGTTTCTGTCATTTATACCTTCTTCGGCTTTTAAAATATCATTAACCCTGTCCATTGAAGCCATTCCTTTTTCTAATCTGAAATAGCTTTCGCTAAGTGCTTTTGCCGGTGGAATTAGTTGACTAAACATGGCAATGTACATAATAAACATTTCGCCACTTAGCCCAAAATCGTCATTAATAATAAGCCTTCCGGCAAATACAAGTATAGAACTTATAACTATTGAACCCATAAATTCGCTTAATGGCGATGCGGCATATTCTCTTTTAAAAACGCGGCGACTTAGTTTAAAATGTTCGTCATTTTTCTCTTCAAAGTGTTTTTGGGTTGTTTTTTGAGCATTAAATGCATTAATAATTTTTATGCCGCTTATAGTTTCTTCAAAAATTGAAATTACTTGTCCCAATTTTTCATTGCCAAGCCTTGCCGTTGATTTTAGTTTTTTTGCCAAACGGCTAATTATATAGCCACTTACAGGCAAAACTACTATTACAAATATTGTCAATTGCCAACTTATATAAAAAAGCAAACTAAAAGGTATGACAATCATAAAAGGGTGTTTTAAAACCATTTCGAGTACACCTATAAAACTCCATTCTATTTCTTTTATGTCGTTTGCAATTTTTGAAATAATATCTCCTTTTCTTTCATTTGAAAAATAAGACAAAGGAAGTTTTAGCAATTTGCTGTAAATATCACTTTTTAAGCGGTTTGAAATGCCGGCACGCATGTGCGACAAACCTGTATATGCAATGTACAAGCTGAGATTTTTCATAAAAAACATAAAAACGAGCATACACGAAAAAATGAGTAATGAATTGTAATTTCCCCAGTTTTCAATTTGATTTTTCAACCAAACATTTACCAACTCACTTAGTTTATTGTTTTCAGTATGGCTTGTAACATCGGAGTTTTGATTGAATATGATTTTTAAAAACGGCACAACTGTCATTATTGAAAATGCTCCAAAAAACGATGCCAAAATGTTGAATATCACAAAACGCAGTCTTTGTGCAGGATATTTTGCAGAATAAGAAAAAAGGTATCTGATATTTTTCAATTCAAATGGCAAAAGTAAATATCAGATGTCAAATAATTTTTGTTTATTTTACAAACCTTGTGTAATAATAGTTATTTACGCTTTTTAGTTTCAAAATATACACCCCTCCAGGAAGTTTGCTAATATCTATTTTATTTGAATCTATCATTGTTTCAAAAGTGAAATTAGCCCCAGTAATATCAGCAATTTCATAACTTTCAACATTTGAAATTTCAGTAATTATATAATCAACGGCAGGATTAGGAAAAACTTTAATTTTATGTATCTTTTCAGATGCTAATTTATTTGTTTTACTTATTGCACTCAGGCAAAAAAATGCAGGGGTGTTCATTCCATAAATTCCATTGTCTGATGATTCTAACTGAAATTCAATACGGCTTGTATTTTCATTCAAAGTTACTTTGCAAATAATATTACTTGAGGCTATATTACTCGGTTTATTTATAAAATCAGCCAAATAAACAACTGAAGTATCTGTATTTTCATCATCAGAATATTTTATGATATTTAGTTTTAAAAAATCTTTTTCGTCACCATTTTTACCACCAAATTTTTTACAGAATGCATCTCCGTATTTCATAGATTTGTATGTATATGTATTGTTTGACAGGTAAAAATACATAGTACTTTGAGTTTTGTTCGAAGGTAAATTTATAACACTTCTTCCATACGATATTAAGTTCAATTGCGATGCTGTAATTGAAGAATACTGTGCATTATAATCTTTTTTTGATGTGTCATTATCAATGCTTATTGCCCAGCCACTCCACGAATTCCAAGATGTATTATAGTTGTTTACAAAATAAAAACCATTTATATCAAAACCACCCGAAGTATCTGTTTTTCCGTTCCATATTTTATTGCTGTCATTCAAAAACGAAGCTTTTATATTATAAATATCTATAATATTTGATGAATTGTTGAAATTATCAAAAGCCATGTAAGCAGGTGTATTCATGCCGTAAACACCATTATCGGTTGACTCAAACGAAATTATTAAACTATCTGTAGGGGTTTTAATGCCTGACAAATCTACCCATACCCAATTTTTAATGATATAATCTTTCGAATTATCAGCAAATCTGAAATCAGCAAGGTAAAAATACACAGAATCTGCTCTATTACCATTTCGGTAACTTACAAATTTTGCCCTATACCAGTCGGTATCATTTCCGGTTTTCCCTCCAAATTTTTTAGAATAAGCTGAGCCATTTTTTATTGTATGATAAGTATATGTAGTGTTTGTAACGTACAAACCACTTATAATTGTTGGTTTCTGACATATAATTGTTCCCAAATTAAAACATATTGCAAAGTTTTTAGAATTGAAGTTTCCTGTACCGCATATATTGCTATATTCGTTGGTATAGCTGTTGGTTAAGGTATCAGAGTGGTTTGAAACTGCAATGCCCGACCATGATTTCCATGAACTGTTATATAATGTTCGGTAAAAAAAATGACCATTTTCAAAACCGCCTTTTGAGTCATCGCCATTGTAATATCCCTTAGAATACAGTTTTACTGATTCGAAAGTAGAAATATTAAATCTTGGTTCTTGTGCAAACACAGTAACGATAGAAGTTACCATTGAAATTAGTAGAAATAAATTTGACTTATACATTTTATAATTATTTTACAAAACCTGTAATTTTTGATGTTTTAAAATGTTGAAAGCCAAAATCTTTAAATCAATCAAGACTTTTTATCACTTTTGTTCCCGAAAGCATCAAAAAAAATATAACAGAATACGGCAGGTTTTCTGACTTGTTCAGTTTTTTCAGCCTTCCCGTAAAAACAGTGGCAATGTTGAAAAACTTTTTTTAAGAACTTACAGCATCGGGCAATGTTCAGGATTTTCACCTGATTCCCTTTTAATTCATCATCAATATTTTTGAACAGATGACAAATCCATATTCTGTTGGCAAATATATGTTCTCTGATTTAAAAAAATAAAAATTTTGATAAAATTATTTTGTAGTTTTAGAGCCAATCTTGGTAAGTACGCTATCTATGGGCTCCCACAGTTCTATTTTTGTGCCTTCGTTGTCGGTAATATGAACAAATTTTCCATATTCATAAGTTGCAATTGTATCGTTAATTATTACTCCGTTTGCTTTCAATTTTCTAATCAATCCCTCTATATTGTTTACTCTGTAATTAATCATAAATTCTCTTTTTGATGGTTCAAAATACTTGTTTCCTTTCTTAAAAGGGCTCCACTGAAGATAATTAATTTCATTGGGACGGTTTGCATTTCTAAACTCAAAAACAGAGCCATAATCATTCGTTTCCAAACCTAAATTATTCTTATACCAATTCTTGGTTTTTTCAACACTATCGGCAAAAAAGAAAATACCGCCAATGCCCGTAACTCTTGGAGTTGTATCATTTTGTATTGGAGGTTTTTCATCTTTTTTTTTAATTGAATTTGAATTTTCGCAATTGAAACAAGATACAAATGCCAAACTGAGAACTATTGATAATAAAAATGCTTTCATTTTTTAACTATTACGTTCAGAAAATTTAAGTATTAAATATGAATTTAAAACAAGAATAATCAAAAGACAGCAATTTGAAAATTTTTCGATTGGCGAACTGTTAAAGTTTCCTTTAATTCCGTTTATTAAAATTATAATAATAAATACAGTATTACCTGCAATTACCAAATATTTTAATAAATCTCTGAAATTATTTATTTTCATTTTTTGTTAGATTTTATGGTTTCAAAATTATGAAATTCAATATTAAAAGTACCTTTGTTTTAAATTATCACGCATTTATTTTAACAATAAAGAATAGTTTTGGTTACTACAATTACAAGTTGATTTTATAATTTTAAAAAAATGTAATGCAAATGTCATTATGTTTGATTAATGTAAATTTTTTAGAGTTTTTCATCTTTTTCTGGGCTTGTTTTCATTATTAAAAAACTATTTGTCAACCTCTTTTGTTAATTTCTTTTGTTAAAAAATATCCATTACGGGAATAATTTTGCGACTTTTAAATCACAAAAAAAAACAATGATAAGAAAAATAGTTATTTCAACATTTACAATTGCACTTTGTTTGGCAGCTTATTATTCTATGACCTATCCGTATGGTCCACCTTCAGAAAATACAAATGCTCCAAGTGAATCAAATTGTACAAGTTGCCATAGTGGGTCTATAATCACATCGGGTTCAAATTGGAATAATATTACCTTATCTTCAAATTTTACAGGTAACGGGTATATCCCCGATTCAACTTACACTATAAAAATTTCACATTCTCAATCGGGTATTTCAAAATGGGGTTTTCAAGCTACAGTTCTCGATTTGAAAAATAAAATGGCTGGTTCTTTTACGGCATCGGGTAGAGTGCAAAAGGGTTCATCATCATCTCTTTCAAGAGAGTATGTATTACAAACTTCAACGGGCACATCATCAACAGGTACAAATTCTACAGACTGGACTTTTTCGTGGAAAGCACCATCAAAAAATGTTGGAAATGTAAAGTTTTATTTTTGTGTTTTGGCTGCAAATGGCGATAACAGCTCGTCTGGTGATAACGCTTATTCTAAATCTTTAACATTATCACCATCATCACTGCTTCCGGTTGCAAATGCTTTTTGCAAAGATTCGGTAACATGTGCCGGTACGAGCATTACCCTCAATGGCTCTTCGACAAACTCTGCTACTTCGTGGGCTTGGGTACTTACCGGTGGAACGCCATCTTCATCTACTTCACAAAATCCTGTAGTAAAATATAACAATGTTGGGACTTATTGGGCAATTTTAACAGCTAAAAATTCAAAAGGAGTTTCAATAGCAGATTCATTAAAAATAGTGGTAAAAAGCAAACCTTCGCTTTCTATTTCAGGAGCAACATCATACAAAATATGCAGTAGAGATTCGGTAAAACTTACTGCAACTTATAGCCCAAATTACCAATACACTTGGTCGCCAGGAGGTTTTGTTTCGCAAACAATTTGGGCAAAAGATTCGGGCAATTATTATGTATCAATAAAAGACAATAATAATTGTACAAATACTGCAGGACCTGTGAAAATTACAAAATTTACTGCACAAACTATTTCAATTTCGCGTGATGTAAATAATGATACTATTTGCTATGAGTATCCTGTAAAAGTTACTGCAAGCGGAACCACTACTTTTGATACAATTTTATATTATACATCAAGTGGTTTGTTTCAAAAAACAATTGTAAACCCTCAAACTTTTAATTTGAGTACTTCAACCGACCTATATGCCAAGGGTAAAGATGCTAACGGATGTGTTACACCTCCAAGTAATAAGTATAATTTTGTTGTAAAAAATAAACTAAAAGATCCTGTTTTGAATTGTACCGATAAAACTGTGGCAAGTTTTCTCATTAGTTGGGATTCAATACCTAAAGCTAAAGGATATCAGGTGAGTATTGATACCGGTAGAAGTTGGATAAACCCGAGTAGTGGTAAATATGGCTTATCGCATTCGGTTCTTGGTTTTCCGTCAAATACTGATGTGCAGGTTTGGGTAAAAGCTCTTGATAATTTTCCTTGCTATCAAAGCAATATTACTAAAGTTTTGTGTGGCTCAATACCATGCAGCCCGGTAACTTATAATGTTGAATACGATAGTGAAGTATGTAAAGGTGACGACATTAACTTTAAAATTAAAAATCTTAATACTAAACATTATTCTTTAAAAATCAACAATAGTTCTCAATTTAAAGACACAGTTTTTAAAATAACTTCAGATTTTTCTCAAACATACAAAATTGTATTGACCGACAGCAATAATCTAAGTTGCCCTACTGTAAACAGAAATGCAACTGTAAAGGTATGGGATAAACCTTTGTTTGATTTTTCATCAAGCAATTTGCAAAATATATTTTGTGAAGGTTTTCCCGCTATTTTTAAAGCAGAGCCAAACAACTATACTGAATACGAGTTTTTTTTAAACAGCACTTCTGTACAAAAAGGTACTAACACTAATTGGGAACATTCAAATCCAAAAAATTTAGATTCCGTTTGGGTTATAGTAAAAAATGGAGTATGCACAGAAATAAGCAATAAAATAAAAATAGGTATCAAGCCATTGCCAACGGCAAAGTTTACCTATATTGCAAATGGGAAAAAATTAACTTTTGACCCAGAAGAAAAAAGTGAAGGAACAAAATATCTATGGGATTTTGGCGATGGACAAACAGATACTGTAAAAAGCCCTGTACACGATTTTACAAGCTCCGGTTTGATAAAATCTATTGTAAAACTTTCAGTAACTGATGTTTTTGGTTGTACAATGTCTGATACTTTAACGGTTTCTATACCTGCAAAAATCAATAAAATTTCAATTCGCAATTATATTAAAATTTATCCTCAACCATCAGCAGGTATTGTAAATATTGATATACCCAACGAATTATTTAATTCAAAAATCACTTTTACAGATATTACAGGCAAAGAAATTTTTAATACTTATGCAGATAAAAATCATATAGTATTTTCATACCCTCAGCTTTCTGAAGGCATTTACTTTATTACAATACAAAACAATGATTTTATTGCAACTAATAAGCTATTCAATGTTTTAAAATAATCAATTATGTCAAATAACAGCATTTCACTTCAGAGAGTAATAAAAGCTGCCCCCGAAAAGGTATTCAGGGCATTTACCGATACTAAGGCTTACGAAGCGTGGATTCCACCTTATGGATTTATTGGTATTGTTCACCAAATGGATTTTAGAGTTGGCGGCAGTTTTAAAATGGAATTCAAAAATTTTTCGACAGGCAATGGTAATGCGTTTGGAGGACAGTATTTAGAAATTATACCAAATGAATTAATTAAAGTTACGGATAAATTTGATGCTGCTGCTTTGCAAGGTACAATGGTAACAACTTTTAGGTTTAAAAAAGTAATTTGTGGCACTGAACTTACAATTTTACAGGAGGGAATACCTGAAGTAATTCCTTTAGAATTGTGCTACTTGGGATGGCAGGATTCATTAGATAAACTTATCAGATTAGTAGAGCCTGATATAAAAGATTCATAACCCCAAAAAAGTCTTGAAATTTGTAAAATAAGATTATATAATAGCTTTTAATTGGTAAAACATTAAGTTTAACTCACTCTGCCCCAGTCACCTTTTATATTTCTAAGTGTTTCGAGCCAGTTTCGAATAGGTGAGTTTTCAGGATTTTTAAGATTTGGGTCGTTTTTCATAATTGCTAATACATCGTTTCTGGTACTTGTAAGCAGTTCTTCATCTTTTACTATATCAGCAATTTTCAAATCAAGCAATCCGCTTTGTCGCACACCAAGCAAATCGCCTGGTCCACGAAGTTTAAGGTCGAGATTGGCAATTTCAAAACCATCTGTTGTTTGTGTCATTGCTTTTATCCTTTCGCGTGCAGTATTGCTCAACTTTTGCGATGTAAGTAAAATACAATATGATTGTTCTTTTCCGCGTCCTACTCTGCCTCGCAATTGATGAAGTTGTGTTAAACCAAACCTTTCGGTATTTTCAATAACCATTACAGTAGCATTAGGTACATCAACTCCAACTTCAATAACAGTGGTACTTACAAGTAAATTAAGTTGACCCTTTTTAAAAAAATTCATCACTGTTTCTTTCTCTTTAGCTTTCATTCTGCCATGTACCATTCCCAGCTTGTATTTATTATTTGAAAAAACTGTTTTCAAGTTTTCAAAACCATCAATCAAATTTTGAAAATCACTTTTTTCAGATTCCTCTATCAGCGGAAAGACATAATACACTTGTCTTCCCATGCTTATTTGACTTTTTAAAAAATCATAGATTTCTTCTCGCCTGTTTTCGTAACGATGAACAGTTTTTATAGCAATTCGGCCTGCGGGTAACATATCAATTTTAGAAATATCGAGGTCTCCGTAAACAGTCATTGCCAAAGTACGAGGAATTGGTGTGGCAGTCATTACAAGTACATGTGGCTTGGTTGCGTATTTGTCCCAAAGTTTTGCACGCTGGGCTACGCCAAATCTATGTTGCTCGTCAATTATTACTAAGCCGAGATTTTTAAAAACAACATCGTCTTCAATCAAAGCATGAGTCCCAATTAAAATATCAGTTTGACCATCGAAAATTGAATGCACAATTTTTTCTTTTCGGCTTTTGGTAGTAGTACCGGTTAGTAATTCTATTTTTAAACCAATACCCGAAAGCATTTTCGAAATATTTTCGAAATGTTGAATAGCCAAAATTTCGGTAGGAGCCATAAGCACAGCTTGAGTATGATTATCAATAGCTATAAGCATTGACAGCAATGCAACAATAGTTTTTCCGCTTCCCACATCACCTTGCAGCAAACGGTTCATTTGTTTGCCGGTTGCAAAATCGGCTCTAATTTCTTTTAAAACTTTTTTTTGCGAATCAGTAAGTGTAAATGGTAAATAATTATTGTAAAAAGTATTGAAAAAATAATCTATTTTACTAAAAACAAAACCCTTTGAAATTCGATTTCTTTTTAATTTTAAACTTGCAATTTTAATATTCAAAAAAAACATTTCTTCGTACTTAAACCTTTGCTGACCTGCAATAAAATCGCTATTTGACGAAGGATTATGAATTAAAGTATAAGCATTTTTTTTGGGTTGAAGTGAGTTCTTGTTTAAAATATATTCAGGTAGAGTTTCTTCAACTGCAAATTGTGGATTTGAAAGTATAGTTAATATAAGTTTTGAAATACCTTTTGAATCCAAATGATGACTTTTGAGCTTTTCGGTAACAGAATAAACAGGTTGCATTTTTGATGCATTTTTTGATTCTTCAACCCATTCTATTTCGGGGTGAACAATATTAAAAGTGCGGTTAAACAATGCAGGCTTTCCGAAAATTATACACGTTTTTTCGGGTTCTATTGTTTTAATAATCCATTTAATATGTTGAAACCATACTAAGTCTATTGCTCCGGTATAATCTTTAAAAACGGCTGTAAGTCTTTTATTTTTGCCCACTCCAATTTCTTTAATTCCCGAAATCTGACCTTTTAGCTGCACAAAAGGCATGTCTTCATTTATTTCAGAAATAGTATAAATTTTTGTTCGGTCAATGTATCGGTAGGGATAATGATTTAATAAATCTTCAAACGTAAAAATTCCCAATTCTTTTTTTAATACTTCAGATTTTAAAGGACCTACGCCTTTTAAATACTCTATTTCGGTATGTAAAAATTCACGTGCCAATTTTGTTTTTAAATCATTTTATGAAGCAATGCAGCAAATTCCATGAGCCATGCAATACCCAAATGTACAATTATTCCACCAGCTATTGATCCTGTTCTTATAGCCAAAATGCCCAAAATTGTTCCTCCAAAAAACGAACTTATAGTTTCGCCAAGTGGTTTCCCGAAGTGAATTGTAACATAAAAACAAGCCATAGGCAGCAAACACCCCCAACCAAACAGCCTGTAAAAAGCAAGTAGTAAAAACCCTCTAAAAAAAAACTCGATAAAAATAAAATCAATACCGTAAAAAAATTCGTAAATAAAAAAATACTTTCTCTCAGTAACCACATCAAAACTGAGTGGAAAAAGCGAAAAACCTTTTGGATATTGACTTAAAAAATCGCTTTGATACGAGGCTAAAACCACCAATGGGAGCATAATTGCAAGCATTATAAGATAAGGTTTAGTGTTGTAATTTTTCAAGGTAAAACCATACAATGGCATTGTTTTTCTATCGGCAAACCACCAATAAACAAAAACCGGAAAGATTATAAAAAAATCTCTAAAAACAACTGCTACACAACGATATAAAAAATATTCAGTACGTCCGTCGGGCAAAATTCGGTATATGTCGTAAGTGAAAAAACTCAAAAAAGTCCGCAAACTGAACACTGTTGAAGCAAAAATTATCAAAAACCAAAATCTATTATTTTGCCATATTTTCCAGTCGTTGTAATAAAAGCTGTAAATAAGCCACGCAAGCGAAAAGGGGAAAAAAAAATGCAAAATTACAGCAACAATATAACTTGGCTTTGTAAATGTACTTAAATTTATATTGTCTGTTAAGCCCCAATAATATTCAGCAAAAATATATGTACCTATAAATAGCATGATTGATAATAGATACAGCGGTTTCAGCTCTATAAAAAAGTAATCTTTTAGATATGAAATTATTTTTTTCAATGTATTTCGCAAAATACATTCTAAATAGTAATCAATAAAAAATTTGATTTAGTTTTTTTTAACATTGCTTGTCTCTTGTCCACTTTATAAATTGTAACTTTTAGCTTAGTTTAGTAAGATTTGAAACTAAAAATTTAAGGATTTGTAATTATTTATGAATTTTTATTAATAATTTCGTTTACGAGATTATCAATTTCTTTTAGTTCTTTACTTAGTTTTGCTTTTATATCAATGCGAAGTTTACCTAATGTTAAACCCTCAATTTTTTTGCTTTTGTCAATGGTTTTTAAAAAAGCTGCAGCCTTTATACATGCAGTTTTGCTTAGTTTTGCTAATTGTAAATGAATTTCATCATTATCATTAAACTTAGGAAAATAAATGTCAAGAATTTTTTTGTGAACATGTCTTACCCCAAATAAACCTCTTGCTTGAAAATCTTTCATCATCAAGTTTGGAGTTGTTGAGTTCAGTATGGCTGTTAAATAATATGCCTCATTTAATTTGTCAGTATAAAATACATATGAAACGCTTTCAACTATAAATTCAAGATCAAAATGTTCGCGTTTCACAATTGTAGCATTTGCATTTTTAGCAGAAGCATTATAAAGTACTAAATATGGAGCGTTTAAATTTTGCTCTGTAATTCCTCTTTGAAAGTCAAGACGGTTAATGTTTGTCATTGATTTTGATTTTTCAGTTTTCAACATATTCCAAATTCGTTCAGCATTGCTAAACCATTTGGATGCATAGCTATATCCTTCTTGTAATAGTTCTTTTGCAGTATGTAGCTTTATTTTTTTTTCATTGTATTCATTTGATTCAATGCTTACAGGTAGTATTACTAAATCAGGCTCATGTAATGCAAAAGGCAAGATACTTTTGGATAGTGCAGTTCTAAAAACAAACCTACTTTCAATCTTTCCTTCAAAACTCATTCCTTTCCAAGGTGATTTTGCGTCTTTCTGTATATCGTCAGAAGTTTTAAAATTTATTATTCTGCTGTCCCAGTCATCGGGAAAATCCTGTGTGAGTTGAATAAAATAAAATGCACGGGGGACAATTGTTGCACCTTGTTTAAATAGTGACTTGTATGGATTTACATTAGTTTGTAATAAGTTTTTTTGTGTACTAAATGCAGTTGATTTACCCTGTTTAATGTAAAACCATTTGTTTTTTTCTTCTTTTAATCTTGGATTTGCAGTTGATAGGTTGCAATTGTGAGAAGGTAATCTTCCTGCAAACGAAACACCATTAATTCCGTGTTTTGTTGATTTTTTTTTAGCTTCAAATTTTTCTGCAAAAAAAACACAGCTCGGAATTCTGAAAAGAGGTGAAACCTTCATCAAATCCCATAGTTGAGTAAGTTTAAATCCTTTTGCAATACCCTTTCGTGTATTATCGTGGTGGTCGGCACTTAAAAAACTTCTTGGCAATACGAAGGCAATTTTTCCATTTTCTTTTAAGAAGTAGCTGCTACAATAACTCATAAAAATTGCAGCAATTTCTAAATGTGGAAAGTTCTTAGAAGATATTGGTTTAACTCTGTAATCGATAGCAAGTTGACTTAATTGGTTTTGATATTCTTCATTTTTAATTGAACTATAAGTAAACCAAGGCGGATTGCCTATTACATAATCAAATTTTTTATTAAAAAAATAGGGTTTGTAAAGATTTTGAACAATAAATTTCCATATACTATCTCTACCGTTTTCTTTTACTTTCTTTAGAGATTCATAAATTTTATAGAAGCTGTTTATAACTTGAGAGACCAAGCCTCCATTTTTATATCGTTGTCGCAAATTATTTTCAAAAGTTTTTTTAGATTCTAATTTCATATTCATAGTTTGCTCTGCTAAATCTTCACAAACATCAAGTGCTTGGTCAAATAACTGTACATCTTCAAAAACTTGTGTGTTTAGCCAAAGCTTTTCCTTGTCAATTTGCATTATAAACTCATCACCAAAAAGATTTTTCACACCTTCGGGGGCAAGTAAAGTGTTTGCTAAAATGATATTAATATGAATAGGTTTTCTGGCTTTTGTTATTTCTTTACCCAAAGCAAGAAGCATAGTAGTTTTAGCAATTTGCACACTCAAAGGATGAATATCAATACCGTATATGTTGTTGTTAAGTTCTTCGACTGAAATTTGCGGGTTCAATTCTTTGATGCGGTGTATGGCGGCACGTAAAAAAGAGCCACTGCCACATGCGGGGTCTAATATTTTATCAGTAGTTTTAAACTCAAATTCGTTTACAATTTTTTCGCAAAGCCAATCGGGAGTATAATATTCGCCAAGAGCGTGTCTTGTATCAAGGTCAATCAATTCTTGATAAACTCCCTTGAGAATATCTTCATCAACTTTATTGAAATCGTAAGTAGAAATTTCTTGTGCTATAAGACGAAAAACTTTTTTTAACCCTCTGAAATTTCTTTCGCTTCCAATCCAGTGAAAAAAATCGTTGTCAATAAAATTTTGAATATTGTGTTTGCTGAAAATACTTCCGATAATTATGCCCTTTAGTTCATCTTCTTCAATATAGTCGTCATTGCTCACAACAGAATACGCTAACATTTTTGAAAAAGCACTTAGATATGTGTGAATTAGAAAATTGCTTTCGCTTGCATCAAATGTGCCATAGGCAATTGATAAAAACTTTTTCCATTGCTCAAATGAAACTTGTACATCACCATATTTTTTTGCTTCATTAAAATGTTTTGTTAAGTTACGAAATGATTCAATAAAAACATGACTTTGATATCCAAATGATTCTTCGATGCGTTTGAGTGTAGCTTTTTGTTTTTCCTCTTTGAAAAGAAAGCGATCTATCCAGTAAAAAAAATCTTCTGCATTATTTTCTGTAAGTTTGAAAGAAGCTGATGAAACTTCATTTAAAATAAGTTCATCTTCTTTCAAACTTTCTAGAACTTCGAGTTGTGAAACATCGGGTGCAAAAACTTTCCAATTTATACAATCTGAAACTATAAGCGTATAGTTATATCCTTCCCCACTTTTGAACTGGCCTAAGAGATATCCTGCCAATTGTTCTTTGGCATGTTTCAAGCTTGTTTTGAGGTCGTTTTCAAATTCAATTATGATTTTATTGTATAAAGTATCGGCACTTCCTCTATGCAACTTATCTTTTCGTGGTATATTTATTACTGTATGCTCAGCACCGGCACTAATAGAATCAATGATTTTTTCAATTTCCTTATCTCCTGCATATAGTCTATTTAACAAATCCTTGAATGCCTCTTTTTTTGTCAACTCCTTATTAGCAGTTTTGACTTTTTTAAAGTAAGATTCTATCAATCCTATACTTTTTTGATGCATATTTCTATTGAATTTGCTTTTTGGAAGTTCCTTATTTGCTGTTTATTCAAAATAATCTTATAAGCAAAATTTTAAACTATGCTTATTATTATTTCAACTTCAGGCTGCCTTCACCCATCACAAAACCATCGCAATACAATATAGCTCTATAAACACCCGATGACATTCCTGGTATTTTTTCAAAATAAATGGTTGCCGGGCTTCCTATCATATTGTTGAATAAAACTGTAGCTTTTGATGTGTATTGCATACTTTCGCCATCTATTTCAAATATACCCGAACCTGCACTTTGATTGGCAACTGTAGAACCATTTGGTCCTATAAGACGAAGGTATATAACTTTTTGACCAGCATCGGCAATTTCGTTTTTAGAAATAGTAAATACTACTTTTATTTTGTCTATTTTGCTTAATTTGCTTTTTTCTTTTTCTCTATTGCCTTTCATCATTATACCTTCAACTTTTATATTGGTGGCTGTGAGTTTAGAAGCTATTTTAACCTTTTCGCTCAATTTTTGGTTTTGCTCGGTAAGTGATGTATTTATTGATTTTTGATTTTCAACTTCTTTTTTTACAGTTTCGTTTTCTCCAGCAAGTGATGTGTTTTCGACTTTTAATGTTATGTTTTCTCGTGATAATGAATCAATAACATAAGTATCACGCATAATTTTTACCTTTAGCTTGGCAATTTCCTGCCTTGCGGTTTCTAATTGTGATTTTGTGAGATTTCCTTCTGATAGCATTTTTCTTATTTGTGAAACTTTAAATGCTATCTCATCGTTTTTCACATCAATAATGCTATCTAATTGAGAATTTTTGCCTTTGTAATCCAAAAGCATATTTTCTGTTTCGTCAAGCATTTTATCGAGGTTTTCTTTTTCTTTTTGTGTATTGTCAAGCTTTGTTTCGGTTGTTACAAGTATTTTGTCTTTGCTTATCAAATTGTATAACAAACCGAAATTGATTAAAAAAAGAATTACAATTATTACTATTAAATAAGTTTTTGTCTTTTTATCTTTTGCTATTTGCTCTTCAGGAGGTAACATACATTAATATAATTTTAAAAATTGTTTCAAAGCTATATTGAAGAATAGTAATTTTAAAAATAAAACTTTTCACAATTTTGTTTTATTGTGGAAATAATTCTGTTTTATTTGCCAGCAAGTTGTTTTCTTATTATGTTTAAAGCCCCGCCTGCTTTGAACCATTCAATTTGATGTTCGTTATATGTATGATTGCATAAAATTGTATTTTGTGTATTGTTTTTATGATATGCAATAAGTTCAAGTGGTGTTCCAGGTTTAAAGTCCGTTAAACCGTTCAAATCAAAAGTGTCATCTTCTTCTATCAAGTCATAATCGCTTTTGTTGGCAAACGTAAGTGCTAACATCCCTTGTTTTTTAAGGTTTGTTTCATGAATTCTTGCAAAAGATTTTGTAAGAATTACTCTTACTCCAAGATGACGTGGTTCCATTGCCGCATGTTCTCTTGACGAACCTTCTCCGTAGTTTTCATCACCAACTACTATAGTACCTATACCGTTTGTTTTGTAATGGCGTTGTACAGCAGGAACAGAGTCGTATTGTCCGTTTAACTGATTTTTAACCGAGTCGGTTTTTTCATTAAAATAATTTACAGCTCCTATAAGCATATTATTGCTAATATTATCCAAGTGACCTCTGAATTTTAGCCATGGTCCGGCCATGCTAATATGGTCTGTAGTACATTTTCCTTTTGCTTTTATTAGTAGTTTTAATCCAGTAAGGTTTGTACCTTCCCATGCTTGAAATGGTTCTAAAAGTTGTAGTCTGTTACTATCAGGCGATACAAGTATCTGAATATTGCTACCTTCTTCGGCAGGAGCCTGATATCCTGCATCTTTAACTTCAAAACCCTTTAATGGTAATTCAATGCCTTCGGGTTCGCTAAGTTTTATTTTTTCGCCTTTATCGTTTGTTAAAAAATCTTTTAAAGGATTAAAAGTTATATCTCCGGCTATTGCCAAAGCAGTAACTATTTCGGGTGAAGCTACAAAAGCATGAGTATTTGGATTTCCATCATTTCTTTTTGCAAAATTGCGGTTGAAAGATGTTATAATTGAATTTTTTCTATTGGGGTCATCAGTTTTTCTTGACCATTGACCAATACATGGTCCGCAGGCATTAGCAAGTATTACACCACCCATATTTTCGAATAAAGACAAATATCCGTCTCTTTCTACGGTATATCTCACCTGTTCAGAGCCCGGAGTAATTGTAAATTCTGATTTTGCTTTTATTCCGTTTTTCATAGCTTGTTGTGCAACTGAGGCGGCTCTCGAAATATCTTCGTAAGAAGAATTAGTACATGAACCAATTAACCCAACATCAAGTTTAGCGGGCCAACCGTTTTGTTTAACAGCATCAGCAAATTTTGAAATTTCCCATGCTGCATCTGGTGTAAAAGGTCCGTTAATGTGAGGCTCAAGTTCTGATAGATTAATTTCAATAAGTTGGTCAAAATATTTTTTGGGATTTTCATAAACTTCGCTATCGGCTGTAAGATGTTGGCTTATTTTGTCTGCTTCTGTTACAAGATTTTGCCTTCCTGTCGAAATCAGATATTTTCTCATTGATTCGTCGTAACCAAAAACTGAAGTAGTTGCTCCAATTTCTGCTCCCATATTGCAAATTGTGCCTTTTCCTGTGCAAGAAAGACTTGTAGCACCTTCACCAAAATATTCAATTATGTAACCAGTACCACCTTTTACTGTAAGAATACCTGCAAGTTTTAAAATAACATCTTTGGCAGATGCCCATCCGCTGAGCTTTCCGTTAAGTTTTACACCTATAATTTTTGGAAATTTCAATTCCCATGGTAAACCAGCCATTACATCGCAAGCATCAGCCCCGCCAACACCAATTGCAATCATCCCAAGCCCGCCTGCATTTACTGTATGGCTATCAGTTCCTATCATCATACCACCCGGAAAAGCATAATTTTCAAGTATTACTTGATGAATAATTCCTGCACCGGGCTTCCAAAAACCTATTCCGTATTTGTTTGAAACTGACGAAAGAAAATCAAAAACTTCTTTGTTTGAATTTTTTGAATTTGCTAAATCTTGAGCAGCACCGTCTTTTGCAAGAATTAAATGGTCGCAGTGAACGGTTGAAGGTACAGCAACTTTTGGTCTTCCTGCTTGCATAAACTGCAAAAGTGCCATTTGTGCCGTAGCATCTTGCATGGCTACTCTATCTGGGGCAAAGTCAACATAACTAATACCTCGTTCAAACCCTTTGTTTAAATCATTTTCCCAAAGATGTGAATATAAAATTTTTTCGGTAAGTGTAAGTGGTGAATTAACTGTTTTGCGGGCTTGTTCAAGGCGTTGTGCAATTTTTGAATATACTGCTTTTATTACATCTAAATCAAACATATTTTGTGTTTTTTTTTCTTTCTGCAAAATTAGTTTTTTGGGGCTTATTTTACTTATATATTTATAATTTTTTACAAACAAAAAAGCCTGCTAACTTGCAGGACATTTTTGTAAATAGGCATTAAAAATTTTAAGTAAGTATGTTATTTTTTTAGAATTTTTGTTGTTTTACAATAACCATTGTTATCATATATTTTTAATAGGTATATACCATCAGAAAGTTTTGAAAAATCGTAATTTAATATATTGTTTCCTTTCATTAATTCCTTGTTTTCATTTAAAAATTTGTTGCCAATAATATCTGTTAAATTGAATTGACAAATGCTGTTTTCGTTCAACCCAATATTTATCAAAATCATATCTTTTACAGGATTGGGGCAAATATTTATACTATTATTTATAAATCCTTTTTTTAAATTAATTGAAATAGTTTTTGAGTATGCAATAGTTCCGCTATTAAAAATTTGGGCAATTCGGTAATAAATAATACCTGCATCAGCTTTTGTATGTGTAAAATTATATCTTACTTGTTTTGCAGAATTGCCTTTGCTCGAAGTATTGCCAAGAGTAGACCATTTTGTTGCATCTTTTGAAAATTCTATAATATAAAAATCAACATCATTTTCGGTTTCTAATGTCCAATTTAGTTCTACGTTTTCGTTTACCTGTCTTCCTTGAAAATTTATTGATAAATCAGTAGATTCATTATCTGCCCTTGTTACAACAACACTTAACAAGATAATGAGTTTGGTGATAATTAAAAGTAAAACTGCCTTTTTCATTTTCTATTTCTTTTTAAAATAAACATATTTTATGGTTCAATATTAATTACACAAATACAAATCAGCACAATAAAATTTCCGAAAATGAGAAATTAGTTTCCGAATGGTAATTTATTATTGATTTTGGCTAAAAAAATTAAAATGTTTGATTTTAAAATTAGCTCAAATACTATCTAAAAATTTATATTTGTCAATTGTATGACTTTAATTAAAGATATAGTTACACATCTTGAAAGAATAGCTCCTCTGCAACTACAGGAAAACTATGATAACTCCGGATTTCTGATTGGAAATATTGACGAAAAAGTCAATAATATTTTAGTTTGCTTAGATTGTACCGAAGCAGTAATTGACGAAGCAATTAAAAAACAGTGTAATTTAATAATTTCTCATCACCCAATTATTTTCAAAGGGTTAAAGAAAATAACAGGATCAAATTACATTGAGAAAACTATTTTGAAAGCCATACAAAACGGTATTTCAATTTATGCTATTCATACAAACCTTGACAATGTTTTGCAAAATGGTGTAAACAGTAAAATAGCCGAAAAACTAATGCTTAAAAACTTGAAAGTTTTGAGAAATGCCCCATCACAACTTGCAAAACTTATTACTTTTGTGCCAAACGAATATGCCGATAAAGTGAGAGAAGCATTGTTTGCAGCAGGAGCAGGTAAAATAGGAAATTACGATTCATGTTCGTTTAACACAGAAGGGAAAGGAACGTTTAAAGCAAACGAAAATGCTAACCCCTTTAAAGGCGAAATAAATAAATTACATTTTGAAAATGAAATAAAAATTGAAACAGTTTTCCCAGTTTTTCTAAAAAACAAAATTATTTCAGCTTTGCAAAGTGCACATCCATACGAAGAAGTGGCTTATGATATTTTTATGATGTTAAACACTTCAAATTATGTAGGTTCAGGTATTGTTGGTGAATTTCAAAATTCTTTAAAAGTAACTGAATTTCTAAATTTACTTAAAAGAAATATGAATTTAGATGTTATAAAATATACTCAATTTGACAAAGAAATAAAGAAAGTAGCAATTTGTGGGGGCTCGGGTAGTTTTTTGTTGGAAGATGCCAAATCTGCTGGAGCTGATGCTTTTGTAACAAGCGATTTTAAATACCATGAATTTTTTGACGGAGAAAATAATATTTTGATATGCGATATCGGGCATTATGAATCAGAACAATTTACTAAAGAATTAATAATTGAAATAATTAAAAATAAATTTCCTAATTTTGCACCCGTTTTGACGGAAACAAAAACAAATCCGGTTAAATATTTTTATTAATGACAGTACAAAAATCATACTCAGTAGAAGACAAACTCAAAGCATTATTCAATGTTCAGGCTTTCGACAGCAAATTAGATAAACTTCGTGCAGTAAGAGGCGAACTTCCTCTCGAAGTATCAGACCTTGAAGATGAAATCACAGGGCTTGACACACGAATTCAGAACATTGAAAACGAAATTGATGAACTAAAAGAAAAAATAAGAGTAAACAATCAAAAAATTGTTGATTCAAATTCGCTTATAAAAAAATACTCTGAGCAACTCAACAACGTAAAAAACAACCGAGAATATGAAGCTTTGAACAAAGAAGTAGAGCTTCAAGGACTTGAAATTCTTGCAGCAGAGAAAAGAATAAATGATAGCAACAAAATCATCGAAGAAAAAAATATGATGATTGAAACTGTGAAAGGAGCACTTGAAAACAGGAGTTCTGACCTTGAACATAAAAAAAGCGAGTTAACAGAAATTGTTGCAGAAACAGAAAAAGAAGAGGAAATTTTGTTGAAAGAACGCCTTGAAGTTGAAAAACACGTTGATGAAAAACTTTTAAAAGCTTATGACCGTATTCGCAACAATGTGAAAAACGGAATTGCTATTGCACCTGTTTTGCGTTCGAGTTGTGGTGGTTGTTTTGCAAAACTCCCCCCGCAGTTGGAAGCAGATATAAGGTCGTACAAAAAAATTGTTATTTGCGAACATTGCGGAAGAGTATTAGTTGATGCAAAACTTGCAGGGATAGCCGAAGAAGAAATAGTTGAAGAAGAAAAGCCAAAATTGAGAAGACGACTTGGAGCAAAAAAGGAAGAAGAATAAAAAAAATAATTCAATATTTGAAGGGATTGGGAAACCAGTCCCTTTTTATTTTATATGAAAATTTTCAAATTAATAATTTTCTTAGGGTTGGGTATTGGTTGTTTTACAACCAAGGCAAAAGTTGAATTTAATAGTAATATAAATTCTGCCTTCGAAGATATTTATAAGCTAAAACTGCCTCAAGCTGATATTATTATTGAACAAGAAATAAAATCAAGTAAAGACAATGCTGCTGTGTATTACCTGAAATCATTGTGTGAAATTGTAAAGGTTTTTATAAATGAAAATGAAAAAGACTATAAAAAACTCAGCACAAATATTAAACAAAATTTAAAACTTATTGATAAAAAAGCAGTGAAATCGCCTTATGGTAAGTTTTTTAAAGGGCAACTATTGTTTTTTTTTGGTATAACTCAATTTAAGTTTGAAGATTATTTTTCGGCAGGCTCAAATATTCGCGAAGCGTATATTTTACTAAAAGAAAATAACAAAAAATATCCCGATTTTTTACCAAACAACACAATTTTGGGTGTTATTCAAACATTTTCGGGAACTATGCCCGGTTATTACAAATGGTTGGTTACTTTGTTTGGAATAGAACCTTCAGTAAAAGAAGGTATGAAAACTATAAAAAAAATTTCGGAAGCAAAATTAACCGAAACAAGCGAGTGGCAAAAGTTTAAGCTTGAAGCACGCATTTTCGAAGGTGGTTTATATAATTATGTTTTACATGATGAGTTGAAGGCTTGGAATATTTTAGACAAATGTACTGAAGACTGGAAAATAAATCTGTTTAGCAGCTATCTCAGAGCATCTTTTCTTATAAAAATTAATAAAAACGAGGAAGCAATTGAGGTATTGAGCAACCGCCCTAAAGGGAAAGATTATGTGAATTTAGAATTTTGTAATTACTTGCTCGGTGTAAGTAAACTTTCGCGATTGGACGAAAATGCTGACTATTATTTAAAAGAATACATTACAAAATTTAAGGGTAGAAATTATATAAAAAGTGCTTTGCAAAAGTTGTCATGGCATTACCTTATTAATGGCGAATATGAAAAGTACAAGTATTATAATGCTAAAATAAATAAAATGGGATACAATTTTACTGACGAAGACAAGCAAGCACAAAAGAGTGCAAGTTCAAGTTATATTCCTAATATTTCACTTTTGAGGTCGCGGTTGTTATGTGATGGAGGTTATCTGGAAAGGGCGTTGAAAGAACTTGAAAATAAAAGTGTAAAAAATTTTTCGGAAACTCGTGATAAAATAGAATTCAATTACCGTTTGGGTAGAATATATCAGAAAATGGGAAAAAACGATTTTGCAATAATGCACTATAAAATTGTTATAGATGAAGGGCAAAATCTTCCTCATTATTTTGCAACCTCTGCCTGCATAGAAACTGCTACAATATACGAATTGCTAAAAGATACCGAAAATGCAAAAAAATACTATAAAAAAGCTTTAACTTTTACTAAAAACAAAGAATATGAAAATAGTCTTGAACAAAGAGCAAAAGCCGGTTTGGTAAGGGTTGATAAATAACCTTAGATTATTATTTTTTTATTTCATCAGATTTTAAATATTTATTTATTAGATAATGTATAAAATACAATAAGGGTATCATAAGCAATGCAACAATGAATTTATAAATGTAGTTTCCTGTACCAATACTCATAACAGTTTTAAAACTCCAATTGCTGCCAAGATAAAAAGCTATAAAAAGAACCAAATAACTATCAATAAATTGAGAAATAATGGTAGAAACAGTTGCTCTAAACCAAAGCATTTTATTGTTGAGCATTGTCTTTATTTTTTGAAAAATTAAAGCATCTAATATTTGTCCTACTAAAAAAGCAGTTAATGAACCTAATATAATCCAGTTGCTTTGACCGAAAACAGCTTTAAATGCTAATTGCATATTGTCAACTCCTACTTTTTTGTTTGTAGTTTCCCACCAAGCTGCCGGCGTGAGTTTTATTGCAAAAAACGTTAAAACAAAAGCATAAAAAACCAAAATTGAAGTAAGCCACGAAATAAATTTTACACCTTTTACACCAAAATGTTCATTTATAATATCTGTAAGTACAAAGACTACAGGCCAAAGCAAAACACCTGCTGTAAGATCAAACGAAAAATCATTTCCTAATATTGGTATTTTTGCTTGAGCAATACCAATAGTTGACTCAAGTGAAAAAATCTTTACCCCTATAAACTCTGCAAGAATTACATTAATTATAAAAATGCCTGATAAAACCACAAAAAGTTTATGCTTTTTTGACTTCATTGCTTTTAAAGTGTACAATTATATGTATTTAATATTTATTGTGTGGAATAAACTATAAACAATGGTATTTATATTAGAACTAACTTTGTTTTACGTTATTTAATAAAAAATAATTTTTGATGAGAATTTTAACTTATATATTATTTTTAATATTTTTTTCAATAAACACAATAGCGCAAACTGCCGAGCAATTAGTTGAAAGTGCAAATAATAAAATGGAAGAAGGCAATATGCTTGGTGCTATTAAAGATTTTACTCGAGCAATTTCATTAAAGCCCGAATTTGCCGAAGCTTATTTAGGACGAGGTACTGTATATGGCGAGCTTTTAGATTTTCCCGAAGCTTTTAAAGATATTAATACCGCAATAACAATAAACCCCGATTTGAATGAAGCCTATTTTAATCGTGGATTTATTAGTTACATGACCAAAGATTATAAAAATGCTTTATTAGATTTTGACAAATACATTACTCAAAATCCCGACGATGCCGAAGCATACCTTGCCCGAAGCAATACTTACGAAAAATTGAATAAAAATGAGGAAGCCGTAAAAGATTTACTTCAATATCTTGATTTTTTACCATTAACCTCGCAACAATACACTACCAGAAGTGCAGTGAAATATAAAATGTTTGATACTTTGGGAGCAATTCAAGATTTGACAAAAGCAATTGAACTGAAACCCGAAAACTATGAACTATTTCTTTTGAGGGGAAATTATTATATGAGTATTAAAAATTACAACAAAGCAATTGAAGATTATAATGTATATATAATAAATGATAAAACAAACTACATCGCATACATAAAAAGAGGCGAATCTTATGCTGCTTTAGACATATACAGTGCCGCAATTGAAGATTATTCGTGTGCTATAAAAATAAATCACAATGATGCCCGTATGTTTTTTGACAGGGCAATTTTTTATATGCAAATAAATGAATATGAAAATGCTAAAAAAGATTTTAATATGGCAGAACTTTTTAATTTTGAAGAAAAAGATTTGCTTTATTTTAATATTGGAATAGCCGAAATAAATCTGGGTAATATTACAGAAGCATGCAAAGCCTTTGAAAAATGCAATAATATGGCTAAAGATTTTTCTGACAAATATTGCAAATAAAACCTATTAGCGAATAGTTGGCATTTTTTATCTATATTTGCACCCTGATTTTGAAAAAATACAGTGTGTCAGGCTTTACAACTTTATATTCTTCACTCTGTTTTTTTTAAAATATTGGCACATAAAGTTTAAAAAATAGAGATGAAAACAAAAAAAGTCACAACCATATCCCAATTTATTTCTGAACAGCAAATGCAGTTTCCCGATGCAACAGGAGACCTCTCTAAATTGTTTTTAGATATAATTATTGCTGCAAAAATTGTAAACCGCGATATACGCAAAGCAGGTCTTGTTGATATACTTGGAACTCATGGTTCAATAAATGTACAAGGTGAAGAAGTAAAAAAACTTGATGTTATTGCCAACGAAGAATACATTGCAGCACTTTCGCTTGGAGGTGATTGCTGCGCAATACTATCAGAAGAAAATGAAGATATTATCAGAATTAAAAACCCCGGCAGTAATAAATCTAAGTATATAATAGCTATTGACCCGCTTGACGGCAGTAGCAATATTGATGTAAATGCTTCGATTGGAACAATTTTTAGCATTTATAAGCGATTTTCAGATGTACATGATGAAGTAACCATGGATGATTGCCTTCAAAAAGGAGAAAATCAAATTGCTGCAGGGTATATAATTTATGGCTCAAGCACTATGCTTGTATATTCAACAGGCAATGGAGTTAATGGTTTTACTTTAGATAGTTCAATAGGCGAATTTTGCTTGAGTCATCCCAATATTAAAATACCTGAAAAAGGTAGTATTTACTCAATAAATGAAGGAAATTATAACGAATTTCCTGATGGTGTAAAAAATTACATTAGTTATTGTAAAGAAAATGACAAAAGTACTAAACGTCCTTATTCTGCAAGATACATTGGTTCGTTGATTGCAGATTTTCACCGCAATTTATTGCGTGGAGGGATTTTTATTTATCCCCCAACAGTAAAATCACCAAATGGCAAATTGAGACTTATGTATGAATGTAATCCATTAGCATTTATAGCCGAACAAGCCGGAGGAATTGCAAGCACAGGAAACGAACGAATTTTAGAAATTATACCCGAAAAACTACACCAAAGAGTACCACTTTTTACAGGTTCGAAAGAAATGGTAGAACAAGCAATAGAAATGTACCAAAGTAACTCTGTTCAAAGTATTTAAAAATCATCAAAATAACATTTCTTGTTATAAATTTTTTCAAACATCGCAATAACAAGAATTAAAAATATTTAAAAAAATCAAAATAAAATAAAAAACAAAAAATGACAAATTTTAAAGAATTCGGTTTAAAACCCGAAATATTAAAAGGCATTGAAGAACTCGGTTTTGTAACACCAACTCCAATACAGGCAAAAGTAATACCCGAAGTTTTGCAAAACAGGCGGGATATTGTAGGTCTTGCACAAACAGGTACAGGAAAAACCGCTGCTTTCGGCTTGCCACTGTTAGAGTGGACAGATACAAAAGTAAAAACTCCAACTTCGCTTGTACTTGCACCCACACGCGAATTGTGTATGCAAATAGCCAAAGATATTGAGAATTACTCAAAATATTTAAAGAATGTAAAAGTGCTTTCAGTTTATGGTGGTACAAATATTTCTAATCAAATCAGAGAGCTAAAACAAGGTGTAAACATACTAATTGCTACACCCGGAAGATTACTTGACCTTATTGAAAGAAAGGCTGCTAACCTTTCAACTATTGAAATTCTTGTGCTTGATGAAGCCGATGAAATGCTTAACATGGGTTTTATTGATGCTATAAACCTGATTTTGGCAAGTTGCCCTGCCGACCGTACCACAATGCTCTTTAGTGCAACAATGCCAAGAGAAATTCAAAAAATTGCCCGCAAATACATGATAGATCCTGTAGAAATTGCCGTTGGCGAAAAAAATGTTTCATCAGAACAGGTTGAACATCACTATTATTACATTCGCGAAAAAGACCGCTATCTGGCATTGAAAAGAATAGCAGATTTTTATCCCGGTGTTTACGGTATTATTTTTTGTAAAACAAAAATTGATACACAAAAAGTGGCTGATAAATTAATAGAAGACGGATATAATGCAGAACCTTTACATGGAGATTTGAGCCAGCAACAACGCGATAGGGTAATGGAAAAGTTCAGAAATAAAAACCTGAATTTATTGGTAGCTACTGATGTTGCTGCAAGGGGTATAGATGTTGATAGCCTTACACATGTTATAAATTACAATTTGCCTGATGAAAGCGAAACCTATACCCACAGAAGCGGACGTACAGGTAGAGCCGGAAAGACTGGAATTTCGATTGTTTTGGTAAATTCAAAAGAAAAACCCAAAATTAAATTTATCGAAAACCTTATAAAGAAAAAATTTGAAAAGAAACTTATTCCCGAAGGTTCAGAAATTTGCAAAGTTCAATTATTTAACCTAATTGATAAAATTGAACAAACTGAAACCAAAGATAAAGATATAGAGACTTTTCTGCCCGAAATTTTTGAAAGGTTTAAAAATATTACACGCGAAGATTTGATTAGAAAAATAGTATCTGAAGAATTTCACAGGTTTTTGGTTTACTATAAAAATTCGTCAAGTTTAAATGTACCTGAAGAATCAAATAGTTACTCGGATGAAAGAAGAGGAGGCAGAGATAGAGACCGAAGAGGAAATGACAGAGGAAGAGCAAAAAGCTATGGCAGACAAGATGACGAAGATTTTGAAAGATTGTTTATAAACTGCGGAAAAATGGACGAACTCAATCCTCAAAGGTTAATGGGAATTGTAAATGAATGCTGCAATGGAAAAAGAGTGCAATTTGGCAAAATTGAGATTTTGGATAAATTTAGTTTTTTTGAGATTGAAAAATCTTCGCTAAAAGCAGTACTTAATAAGATTAACAAATTTGACTGGAAAAACCGCCGTCTCAAGGTAGAACCTGCTTCTTCCCGAAAAAGGAGATAAGCAAAAATCAGTTTTTTCGCTTGTTGTATTTTAAAAGTTTAAGCATCCATTTTGGAAGTGGCTTAAATTTATTGCGTTTTTGAAGGTTTATATAAAATCCTATTTTTTTTAATACAGGTATTTTATGAGTTTCAACAAACTCTATGAGATTTCCGTCAGGATCTTCAATATATGTAAAATGTCCGGCTGCTTCGCCCATATCAAAACTCGAACTGCTGTCAACAGTAAAATTAAATCCATTTTTCTCAAGTTCTTCTTTGAGTTTGCTCATGTCAGATACATCAAAACAGAGATGGATATAGCCCAAATCGCCCCAGTAGCGGTTTTCAAATATTTTACGGGGTGTGCGGTTTTGCACTTCTATTAGTTCTATTTCGGTTTCTCTTAGCAAATGGCTAAATGCTCCACTGCGTTTGGTACTGTGTTTTAATAGCACTCTGCGATAGTTATAATCTCCGCCGCCAATTGATTGCATATCTAAGCTTTTGCCTTGTGTATCGTATTTTACAGTATCATAGCCAAGTATGTTTTTGTAAAGTTTTAAGGAGTTTTCAATATTGCTTACACCTATTGCTACTCCACAAATGCCTCCCGTAAGGTCATCGCTTTCTGTCATCCACGAATTGTTTTCTATTATCTGCAAAACATTACCGCAATTATCTTTTATAAAAAAATATTTATGAGTGCCTATATTTTCAATTATTTTTCCGCAAACTTCAATTCCTGTTTTATTAAATTCATCAAAAGTTTTATATATATCTCTACAACGAATTTTTGGAAATAAAAAACCAATGTCGCCAGGTAAAATCTCAAATTCAGCCGGTTGTGGTGTGCGGCTTGTATATTGCCAAATTTCAAAACCACCTCCGCCTCCCATGCTTATTGCCAATATTGCATGACGAAGATGAACATTTCCACCTGTGTATTTTGTCATTAAAGCTGCTTGTGCCGCTTCTTCAAAAACGGGAACATTTATCTTTAATTTTTTGCTGTACCAATCCCATGATTTATTTATATCTGAAACTCCTAAACCAATCTGTTGGATTCCGCAAATGTATTTTGACATGCTGCGAAAATAAGATTTTGAACTATTTTCTCAAATTAACTCAAATAATAAAAATACAGTGAAACTTAGTATTTTATTTAATCAGATTTGATTTTTTTTGATATATCAAATTGGCTTAATCAAATTGTTTTTTTTTCTTAATATTTCTTAAATGTGATTTATAAATTTCTATCCAATTGACACCTGCAAATGCAGCCACAAAACATATTAATATATCTGTGAATTTTATTATTTCAAAACTGAATATTACTCTTACAGGTTGTATAAAAATTGAAGATGCAAGCAATAGAAGCGAAATGGTAATTATTAATGGTATAAGTGAATTTTTGTATTTTATTGTTTCAAAAATTGAATAATTAAACGAACGGTTTACTAATGTGAGCATTATGTTGCAAAAAATAAGAGTACAGAAAACGATTGTTCTCACATACTCTTCGCTGTAATTGTTTTTCATAAAGAAATATCCCAAGAGCATACAAGCCATTGTAATTGCTAACCCCTGAATTATACTCAGCGAAAGTTCGTGCCACGAAAAGTAATCATTCTGCATTTTACGTGGTTTTTTTGTCATTGAATCTTTTTCTATTGGTTCGCGTTCGTATATGATTGAACAGGTTGGTCCCATTATGAGTTCAAGAAAAATAACATGTATCGGGAAAAAAATAAATTTGTATTTCCAAAACAACAGCAAAGGGATTGTTACTATTAAAATTATAGGTATATGAATAGAAATAATATATCTAATGGCTTTTTTCAGATTTTCATAAATTCTTCTTCCAAGTGCAATGGCATCAACCATATTTTCGAGGTCATCATTCATCAAAATCAAGGATGAAGCTTTTTTTGCTACTTCGCTTCCTCTTTGTCCCATAGCTATACCGATGTGAGCAGCTTTTAATGCCAGAGCATCATTAACGCCGTCACCCGTCATTGCTACAATTTCATTGTTTTGTTTCAATGCTTCTATTACTTTTAGTTTTGCATCAGGAAACATTCTGGCAAAAATGTTTACAGTTACAACCTTTTTTCTAAGTTCTTCAATTGTCATTGCTAAAACTTGTGTGCCTGTAAGTATTTCGTTTCCATGTTCAAAATCAATTTGCGAAGCAATAGCAGATGTTGTATCAGCATTATCACCAGTAATTATTTTTACTTCAATTCCGGCTTTATAAAATTCATTAATTACTTTTTTAATATTAGGTTTTGGAGGGTCGTAAAATGCTGTAAGCCCTAAAAAATCAAAATCAAATTCAAATTGCGTTGTAGGGAAATTTACACCTTTATATTCTGATTTTGCAACTGCAAGCACTCTATAACCTTTTGAAGTAAGCAAATTGTAATTATTGTAAATTTTCAATAAATTTTCATTAGTTAATTTGCATTGTTTCAAAACACTTTCAACAGCTCCTTTGCAAGCAATGATAATGTTTTGCTGATTATTTATTTGTTCAAAAATATGAGTCATAAATGGAGGATTGCCGCTTAAAGGATATTCATATATCATTTTGTATTCAGTCCGTTTGTCACGAGTATTTGTGATTGAAAAAACTTCGTGAATACTTTTTTCCATTTGGTCATAAGGATTGGTTTCTGATGCCCACATGGCGTATTCCAAAACTTGATTTGATTTGTATTCTTCTTTTGTAAAATCAAAAAGTTTGTTGCTGTTAAAATCGTAAATTACAGAAAGGTGCATTTCATTTTGTGTAATTGTACCTGTTTTATCGGTACAAATTACTGTTGCTGCCCCAAGAGTTTCTACTGTGTGAGGGTTTCTTACTATTATTTTCTTTTTATAAAGATAATAAGTTCCTAATGCCATAAAGGTGCTGAAAGCAACCGGTATTTCTTCGGGAAGTATTGACATGGCAAGTGTAAGTCCGCTAAGTAAAGATGTGAGTACATTTTTGGTAAAATAGAAATTAATACTCCAAACTATTACAAATGCAATAACACCGATAACAACCATTTTTTTTACAAAGTTTTTTATTTGTATTTGAAGTGAGCTTTTTGATGTAACAGTTTCTTCGAGTTTTTTTCCAATTTTTCCTATTTCTGCATTTTTCCCGGTTGCTTTTACCAAAGCTATACACATACCTTCATAAACCAGCGTCCCTTTATAAATTTTATTTATTTCAGTTGGTTCATTTGTGATTTTCAAAACTGCATTTTTTGCAACTGGTAATGATTCGCCTGTCAAAATACTTTCATTTACTGAAAAGTCGCTACTTTTTACAATTATACCATCTGCCGGTATAATATTTCCTTGTTCTACAATTATTAAATCATTTACTACAATTTGCTGGCTGTTTATTTCGGTTTCAATGCCGTTTCGTAATACTCTGGATAGGGGTTCGCTTATTTTGTTCAATTCTTTAAGTGCATTATTACTCTTGTTTTCCTGATAAAGTGATATACTGGCTACAAATATCAAAGCTACCAGCATTATTATGCCCTCGTTTGTTTGGTTGAGGATAAAATATATAATTGATGTAAAAACCAGAATTATAAAAAGCGGTTCGCCAATTATATCCAATAGACCTTTTAAAAACTGATTTTTTTGATTTATTGCATCATCATTATCTCCATATTTTAAGCGGTTTTCGGCAACTTCAATGTCCGTTAATCCTGTAAAATTATCCATGATTTATTATTTTACCGTCTTCCATTATTATAGTTCTATTGGTATTTTGTGCAAAACCTTGATCGTGTGTAACAATTAATAATGTTTGATTATATTCATCGCTTAGTTTTTTAAAAATATCAAAAACTATTGAACTGTTTTTTTTATCAAGGTTTCCCGTTGGTTCATCGCCCATTATTATCAAAGGGTCATTAATCAAAGCTCTTGCAATTGCTACCCTTTGTTTTTCGCCGCCCGAAATTTTATTTGCTTTTTTAAGTGCAAGTTTATCTATTTCAAGCATTTTTAGTTTTTGTAAAGCTCGGCTTTCTACTTCTTCACGTGTGTGTTTTCCGAGTTTCAATCCTGGTAACATTACGTTTTCTATAACAGAAAATTCGTTTAAAAGGTAATGAAATTGAAATACAAAGCCTATTTTTTCATTTCTTACTGATGCAAGTTGTTTTTCTTTTTTGTTTTTCATGCTTTGCTTGTCTATAATTACATCTCCTTCGTAATCTGTGTCCATTGTGGAAAGTATATAAAGCAGAGTAGATTTGCCACAGCCCGATTTTCCAACAATTGACACAAATTCACCTTTATCTATTTTAAAATTAATATTGTTTAAAACTTTAGTTGTTACGGGGTCGTGAAAATACTTAGTAATATTTTGGGCTTCTAAAATTGTTTTTGTCATTTTTTATTTGCCTCTAATTATAATTACAGGATCTATTTTACTTGCTTTTCTGGCAGGAAAGTACCCCGCAAAATATGTAGTTATCAATGAAAAAACCGAACCAATTATATAAAAATAAGGGTTATAATTTATAGGAAATGTTTTTATGGTTGGCAAAGCTGCTGTGTTAAATGGTATTTGATCTATAACCGATGAAAGCAAAAAACCAAAGATTAAACCAAGTGTTCCGCCAAACAAACCTATCCATACAGCTATCATTATAAAAATATTTTTTACGTCACGCCCCGCAAAACCTGTAGCTTTCAAAATTGCTATCGAATCCATTTTCTCATAAATCATCATGTTTAAAATATTGTAAATTCCAAAACCTGCCACAATTAGTAATGTGATTCCTACTGAATATGCAATTATTGTTCTAATAAAACTCCCTGTTTCAAATTGTGCATTTGCTGTTTGAATATCTTCGGCATCGGTTTCAAAAGTTTTGTTAAACTCTTTAGCCATTGCCGGGGCTTTATTCACATCAAAAAGTTTTATTTGTATGTCGGTAATGTAATTTGCGGGCTTTTTAAGTATTTTTTGTACTGTGCTTAATGAAGCGAAACTTTGAGTTTTATCAAAATCGTGTAAACCTGATTGAAAAATACCTACAAGTTTGAGCGAAAAAGTTTCGCCTTGTGTGGTAGAAATATAAATTATATCACCAATGTTTGCAAGTAGTTTATCAGCTAAGCCTTTGCCAAGTATTATACTATTTGAAATGTTTTTTAAATCAATTGATTTGCCTTTGGTAATATAATCATCAAAAAAAAACAGATTTTTTTCTGCTTCTACATCTATTCCATTTATTACACCTGCTATTACCGATTGCCCAGTATTAAAAAATACCTGAGTAATTACTTTGGGAGCAATGCCTTTTATTCTATTATCGCTTTTCAGAGTTTTGATAATTGCATTGTTGTTGTAAATATCAGCATCGCGGTTTTTTACTTTTACAGAACTTATAAAATTATGATAATTTTTAAATTCTATTGATAAATCAGCAGGCATATTTTGGCTTGGTCTTATATCGTTGTAAAGGTTTATATGCGGAGTTCTGTTTAAAATAAGATTGTCGAGCAAGTCGTTTAAACCGGTCATAAAACTTAGTAAAGTGATGAACATAGTTATACTGAAAGTAACCCCAACAGCAGCAACAAGAGTTTGTCGCCATCTTGCTATCAGTAGTTTTTTAGCTATTTCGGCATTTAGTTTTAATTTCATTTAAGGGGTAAATAAATTTTATCATTATTTTTTAATCCTTTAATAATTTCAACCTTTTTCAGGTCTTTCAGCCCTGTTTTTACTAAAATTTTATCACTTTTATTTATATATACAAACGAATCGTCAATTAGATAATTTCTATCTATGGTTAATGCTTTTTTAATTTTTCTTATTAAAATATTGGCTTCGGTTGTTGTGTTCGGAAAAATAATGGGAGGTGGCTTTGTAAAATGTGCTTCTATTGTAAATGAACGGGTTGAAGGGTTCATTGAAGGTAAAATTTTGCTGACTTTTGCTTCAAATACTTTTGATTTGTAGCTGTCCATGGTCAACAATACTTCTTGTCCTTTTTGAATTTTTGAAATATCGTATTCATCAATTTGAAGTTCTATTAAAAACGAATCAACATCACCCAAAATAGCTACTGGCGACATGGTATTTACTAATTCACCTTCTTCTTTTAGCATATTGTAAACTCTGCCATTTATACGACTTTTGATTGTAAAATCATCAAAAATATCGTTGCTTATTTTCATATTGTTTTTAGATTGTGCCGCAAGCAATGAAAGCTGTTTCTTTAAATCATTAAACTTTAAGATAGCCGATTCTAAAGATGTTTTTGAATTTTTAAAAGCAAGTTCTCTTTGTTCAAGTTCTATTTTGCTGCCAATATTATTTTTCCATAGATTTAATTGTCTTTGATACATTAAAGAATCAGTTCTCAATTTTATTTTGAGCAATTCAATATTTGATTTATATTCTTCTAATTTTTCGTTGTTTTGTTTAAAATCGTTATATTCTGCCTGCAATCTGGCATTATCGGCATTTAATGAAACTGTATTATTCAAGATTTTTAAAATAGGTTGATTAACCGACACAAAATCACCTTCGCTTACAAAAACTTTTTCTATAATACCATTTACAGTAGAAAAAACCTGATATTGGTTTTTACCTTTAATTATGCCCGAAGCATAGACAGATTCTGTAATATCTTGTTCTTTAACATACGAAGTTTCATATTTTTTTTTGCATGAAAATAAAATGAAAACACCAAAAAATACATATAAAATATTACGCTTCATTTTTATTAATTGCCATGTGGCGATTTTTCATTTAGCTTAAAAATATGCAAAACATAAGGGAACAATGCGTCCATGCTTTCTTTAGCTCCTCTTGTAGAGCCGGGCAATGCTATTACTAATGTTTCGCCAATCAAACCTGCAATACTTCTTGATAGCATAGAATATGGCATCATATTTTGTCCGTAGTTTCTTGCTGCTTCTGCTATTCCAGGAATTTCACGGTCTAAAAGTGGTTTTACAGCTTCGGGTGTTACATCGGTTTTTGATAAACCTGTCCCCCCGGTAATTATTAACAAATCGGTTTTTTTATCACATAGATTTTTTATTGTTTCTTGTATTTTCTCTATATTGTCGGGTATTATTATGTATTGCTCATTATTTACATTGTATTTTTCAAGTTTTGCAATTATTGCTTTACCTGCTTTATCATGCTTTTGCCCCGCCGAAATACTATCTGAACAAACTATAACCGACGATTTAAGGTCTTTTTTTAGTTTATCTGAAAATTCTGATTTTCCACCCTTTTTTGAAATTAATTTTATATTTTGTATTTCAATGTTTTTGTCTATTGGTTTTAGCATATCATATATTGTTAATGCAACAACCGATGCTCCGTGCATAGCTTCTACTTCTACTCCTGTGCGGTAAATTGTATGAACTTCTACTTCTGCTACTATACTCAAATCGTCAATTTGATGTGTGATTTTTGTGTATTCAACGGGCAAAGGATGACAATCTGGTATCATATCGCTTGTACGCTTTACTGCAAACAAACCTGCAACTCTGCTGCATTCAAGTACATCGCCTTTGGGTACTGTTTTGTTTAGTATTGCATCTATAGTTTGCCTGCTACTTACTTTAACAATAGCTTGGGCTATGGCTTGACGATGAGTTTTAATTTTACCTGTAATATCTATCATTTTTTAATTGTTTTTTTTCCAAATATAATTTTCATTTTCAAATATTTCTTTACCCCAAACAGGCACTTCAGCTTTTATTCTCTCTACTGTGTGTTCGCAGGCTTTTATTGCTTCTTTTCTATGAGTTGATGATGTAAAAACAAAAAGACTAATTTCGCCTGCTTGTACTTTTCCTAAACTATGATATATGTGCATACACTCAATATCATATTTTTCAAAAACTTCATTTCTTATTTCGTGAAATTTTTCAAGAGCCATTTCATTGTAGCTTGTGTATTCTATTGCTTTTACAGTGTTACCATCAATTATATCATTTCGCACCTGTCCTAAAAAAATACTATGTGCCCCTATGTTTTTTTTTGTGCTGTGTTTGGCAATTGATTCTGCTACAAACTCAGCTTTTATTGCTCCTTCAACAAATACATTTTTTATTTTGTGTTCTTTCATTTTTTCAATAGCTTATTTTTTTCCCATTCTACAATACCGCCTTTCAGGCTGTAAATGCTTTGACCAGGAAGTTCGTCTTTTAATATTTCTGCCACATTAAGGCTTCGTTTACCGGTTTGGCAAAAAATTATCAATTTATCATCGCAAATAAAATAATTAAGGTTTTCGTATAGTTGCGACATTGGAATTTTTTTGTAAGAAAAGTCAGTAGTATCGGGCTTTTCGCCATATTCTCTTATATCAACTATAGTTAATTTTTCAGTTTTCAAAAGTTTTTTGAATTGTGAAATTTCAATTTCATTTTCATTGGTTTTTGAATTGCAAAACAAACTGTAATCATAGTTTTTAAAGTCTTCAATATTTACAGGCACACCATTTTTTTCGCTCTTAGCAAGATTTACTTTATAAAAACTATTTGAAAGAGCATTAAATGACAATATTTGATTTGCTAGTGGTTCGCCTATTCCTGTTATTATTTTTATTGTTTCTGTAGCTTGCAAAGTGCCAATAATGCCTGGCAGTACACCGAGTATGCCTGCATCGTTGCAAGTAGGATTTTTTTTAGGGTCGGGGGGGGTATGAAACAAATCTCTGTAATTAGTTTTAAAATTGTTGTTTTTTGTTTGCAAATTAAAAACGCCTACTTGCCCTTCAAATTTCAATACGGCACCATAAACTAATGGTTTGTCGAGCAAAACACATGTGTCATTCAAAATGTATCTCGTTTCAAAATTATCTGTTCCATCTACAACTATATCGTAATTACTTATTATTTCTACTGCATTTTTATTGTTTATTGATGTATTGTAAGTATTAATTTTTATATTGCTGTTTAACTTACCCAGATTTTCTTTTGCAGCTTCTACTTTTAGTTTGCCTAAGTCATTTTCGTTATAAAGTGTTTGCCTTTGCAGATTTGTTATTTCAACTTTATCAAAGTCTGCAATGCCAATGGTTCCAATTCCCGCAGCAGCAAAATACAACAATGCAGGGCATCCCAAACCACCTGCACCACATATCAAAACTCTTGAGTTAAGTAGTTTTTTCTGTGATTCTTCACCAAATTCTTCTAATATTATCTGTCGTTTGTATCGTTCCAATTTTTAAATGTTTTTACCTTTTAACCTCCCGAAAATGGTGGTAGTAGTGCTATTTCGTCATTTTGATGCAAAACCTTATTTTCTTTAACTATGTTTTTGTTAACCGCCAACGTATATTCGGCATTTTTCAAACCTTTGTATTCTTTTTCTAAAAAATTTATAAGTGTATTAGTATCTTCAAAAAATGGAGTAATTATTTCATTTTTCTTAGTAATATCTGTCAACTGACCGAAAAACAATATTTTTAGACTCATTTTTTTATGTTGTTAAAAGCTTAACAGATGCAATAAGTAAAACTATTGCAAGTATAATTTTCAATATTTTATTGTCAAATTTTAAAGCTCCGAAATACGAACCTGCTACTCCTCCCACAAATGCCACACAAATCATCAAAAACATTTCATTAGTAAAACTTACACCTTTTGACACTACACCCAAAATTCCGGCAATTGAATTTACAAATATAAATAAAGCCGATGTGGCTGCTGTTTGTTTCATATTTCCCCAGCCAAGCAATAAAATTATAGGGCTTAATAATATTCCACCTCCAATTCCAATAATGCCTGATAAAAATCCTATTAGCAAGCCTATTATCAATGAAAATGCTAAATTTTGAGTGTTTTTAATTTTTTGTTCTTTGCTTGGGTTTTGCATAAGTTTTATTACAGGAAATAAAATTAAAACAGCCAGAATTTTTTTGTAAATACCTGCATCTAGAGTAATCATGCCACCAAAAAATGCAGCGGGAATTGATGTTATTGCAAAGGGATAAAATAGTTTAAAGTTGAAATTATTGCTTCTGTAATACTGGTAAAAAGCAACAAGCGAAACAAAAATATTCAATATCAGTGCTGTTTGCCTTGATACTGCTGGCGAAAATGAAAATAAGGTCATTAATGCCAAATATCCGCTGGCACCGCCATGCCCAACTGATGAATATAAAAATGCAACTATGAAAAGTATTGTATAAAAAATATAGATTGAAATATCCATTGCCTATTTGTTTAACGAGTTTATTGTTTTCTCTTTGAAATCTTCAAATTGTTTTTGGGTTTTATAAAAGGTTAAAAGCACTTTTTCACCTTCCTCAGTAAGAATTGCACCTCCGCCATGTTTTCCGCCTATTTTCATTTTAACAAGTTCTGTTTTAGCACTATTATTCATTTCTTTCACCATTGCCCATGCCTGCCTATATGGTATTTTAATGCTTTTTGCCGCAGCGGTTATAGAACCGAATTTTTTTATGTTTTCGAGCAAATTTACCCTGCCTCTACCAAGTTTTAATCTTGAAATTTCAATCCAAATATTTCCGTTTATTTTTGTTTCATCCATTTTTTAAATTATAAATACATCAACAATTTCGCCTTTTTTATACTCAGTTTTATTCTCTTCAAGTTTAATAATACAATCTGCATCGGCAAACGAATTCATTTGATAGGATTCCTGCGAATGTAATGCTATTACGTTGTTTTCTGATATTTTGCCTTTGAGAAAATAGGTGAGGTCACTTTTTTTCTTAAAGTCGTTTGCAAGAGTTAATTTAATTTTTTTGTTTAAATCATTAGAACCTGTAATTTTTAAAATAGCAGGTAAAACATATATGTAAAAGCATGTTAAAACTGCCGATGGATTGCCGGGTAACCCAAAAACCAAAGTTTTTTTGTGTTTTCCAAAATACATTGGTTTGCCTGGCTTTTGTTTAACTTTATGAAAGATTTTTTTTACTCCACAATTTTTAAAAGAATTAACTACAAAATCGTAATCGCCAACCGATACACCTCCTGTAACAATCAAAATATCACAATTGTCAATATTTTCATTTATACAAGTTTCAATTTCTGTTTCATCATCATCTACTGTAAAATTTTTTACATCAACAATGTTTTGTTGTTTTAGAGCAGATCTAAGGCTAAACGAGTTGCTTTCGTATATCTTACTTCCCCCAATTCGACCCCCTTCTTCAACAAGTTCTTTGCCTGTTGTTATTATACATACTCTGGGTTTTTTATATACATTTACTTTGTAACAACCTAAGCCTGCCAAAAATCCGGTAACTCCGGCTGTAATTTTTTTCCCTTCATTTATTATTAAATCGCCTTTTTTAGTTTGCGAACCTTGCTTTCTTATGTTGTTTCCTTTGCTCAATTCATTATCTGTAATTATTAATTGCTTGTTTTTTACAAATGTTTTTTCTTGCATAACTACTGTATCAACTCCTTCGGGAACCTTAGCTCCTGTAAAAATTCTTACAGCCTGATTTTTTGAAATAGTTTTGTTTGAATTTCTACCTGCTTGAAGTTCTTGAACAATATTTATCTGACTTTGCTTGGTAAAATCACTAAATCTTATACCATATCCATCCATTGCAGATTGGTCAAATGGCGGATAATCTATTTTTGATTTAATTTTTTTTGCTATAATGTAGCCAAATGCATCAAGTATAGGCAGTTCAGCTTTATTAAGTAAAATTGATTTTTTTAATATTAAATTTAATGCTACGTCTGTTGAAATCATTTTCGATATGTTATAATTTTCATAACGGATTTAAAAAAATTTTATCCTCCAATATTTATCATGCTTTTCTTACGGGTATCGGTATTTTTTATACCCCAATTGCTGTTTTCATTGTTTCCGCCAAGCATAAAATGTTTACTTTTTACATTTTCGATTATTAGCTTTTCAATATCCTGATTGTTTCTTAAAGCTGTAAGCAAATCGGTTTCAAGTGTTCCAAACAGGCAATTGTACATTTTACCGTCAGAAGTAATTCTAAGACGATTGCAAGTATTGCAAAATGGTTGTGTCATTGTACTTATTATGGCAAAAGTTCCTTTATGATTAGGCACAAAATATTTTTTGGCAGTATCATTTTTTTCATTTATCAGTTCAATAAAATGGTATTTTTTGTTTATTTCTTCTAAAACTTTGCTTAATGAAATTACTTTGTTTTTGTCCCAGTCATTTCCCGAAAAAGGCATAAATTCAATGAATCGTACATGAACCGGTACGTCTTTTGTCCAGTCAATAAAATCTAAAATTTCATCATCATTTATACCTTTTTGTAAAACTGTATTAACTTTTACATGAAAATCATTTTCAAGAAGTAAATCAATATTTTTTTTAACTTTTTGAAACTCATTTCGCCTTGTAATTTGTAAAAATCTTTCGGTATTAAGTGAGTCAAGGCTCACATTTACCGATTTTATGTTTGATTCTTTAAAAACAGAAATAAATTCGTCAACATATACTCCATTAGTTGTAATTACAAGCTCTACCGGGTATTTAGCAAGGCTTCGTATAATTTTTTCTGCATCTTTTCTCACAAGTGGTTCGCCTCCTGTGATTCGGATTTTGGTAATTCCAAGTTTTACAAATATCGAAGCAATTTTATCAATTTCATCAACTTCCATCCTTACCTGATTGGCATAATACCCATGTGGTAAATCTTCAGAAATGCAATACGAGCATCGCAAGTTGCATTTATCAGTTATAGATATTCGCAGATAATTATGAACTCTTGAAAAATTGTCTATTAACATTTTTTAAATCTGTTCTGAGAAATATTTAAACATTTTTATATTCATCAAATTAAAATCTTTTTCGTTCAAATGCTTTACAGCTAATGGAAAAACCACATTTTCTTCTCTAAAAATATGAAGACGAAGAAGTTCTATAAGCAAATTTGATTGTTCGATAGAAGTATCAATCAATAAAGCTCTTGAAGAAATATCTGTCAATCTCGAAGAAATACCCATCAGACTAAAAGCAAGAGTAGTAAGCTGCATAGTTTTAATATGGTCGTTTTCGAGCATATCTACTGCAGTTTCGGGTATATCGCCAGTACTTTTTTCGCCTATTTCAATAAGTTTATCATGTAAAACAGGAAATAAAATTCTTTCTTCCTTCAAATGATGAAGTACAATTGTTTCGTCAAGAAACTTAAAAAAATCGCCAAGTCGGTTGTTGCGTTCTTTGTTTACCCCTTCTTTGCGTATTTCTAAAAGTGTTGCTTCAAATTTTTCTAATTCTGCCGAAATAAGTTTGTGTTCGTCAGTTAGATGTTTTAAAAAAGCTGGAAGCGCTTCGTAGGGTACAACTTCTAAATTGGGAGGTCGGTATGCATCAGGCGGATCCATTGGTGAATATTGAGGCTCATCGCCCAAATCTTTTTCTACATTTCTTTTTAAATAATCGGTATTTGAAAATATGTTGTCCATTTTTTATTAATATTTTTTACAATTGTGGTTTAAAATTTTCATTTAAACGCATTGCAAAAATAAAATTTAACAAGGCTTTTCGCAACCCTTACGATTATAAAATATCCAATTGATTAAAGTTGCAATAAATGTAAAAATAATTAACCCTATAAAAAATGGTTTTGGTGTGCCTGTAGCACTTATTATCATACCAATTAAAAGCGAAAAAATAAATGGTCCATAAGCAGCAACAGCCGCTGTCCATCCAATTACACCTGCAGCTTGGCGCTGGTTATGAATGAAAATTAATGGAAACTGTCTGAAAGTTGCAGCATTGCCAATACCAGTAAAAAAGAACAATCCAAACATTACAGCTACAAACATTGGAAATTGTTCCATACTATCGGGGGTTAATAATCCCATTGTAATAAGCATTACTGAACCTGCTATTATACCAATTCCTGTAATTGTTGTTAAAATAGCACCTCCGGTTCTATCTGAAATAAAACCAAAAAATACACGTGCAGCCGAGCCAATAAGTGGACCGTAAAATGCGTATTTCAATGGGTCAGGTGCTCCTTCAAAGCCTCCGTAAATTGTTTTCATCATTAACGGAAAAGCTGCTGACAAGCCTGCAAAAGTACCAAAAGTCATAAAATAAATTATTGTACAGTACCAAGTGTGTTTTTCTTTAAATATATCAAATTGTTCTTTGATTGAGGCTTTCATTGGAATACTTCTTAAATAATACCAGCAAGCAAATGATACAATGATTATTAATGGCACATACCAAAAAGCAGCATTTTGCAAGTAAATTTGAGAAGTACTTAAAACTTCTTTTGTTTTAGGATCAATTTTGGTAAATGTTTGCGAAGCTCCAAAGATACTAACACCAAGTAAAGCTGGTGTCATAAACTGTGCAAGGCTTACTCCAAAATTACCAATCCCCGCCTGAATACCTAAAGCTGTTCCCTTTAATCTTTTCGGGAAAAACAAATTGGTACTTGGCATAAATGACGAAAAATCACCTCCGCCAAAACCACACATAAAAGCCAGTACAAGAAAAATCCAAAATGGAGTTGAAGTATCCATTACAGCAAAACCTAAGCCTATACAAGGTATAAGTTTAATAATTGTAGAGTATGAGATTACATGCCTTGTTCCAAATATTGGCAATAGAAATGTATGAACAATTCTTAAAGTACCACCTGCAAGACCAGGCATAGCTGCAAGCCAAAAAAGTTGATTGGTTGAAAATTTAAAACCTATTCCCGGCAGTTTTACTACAATTGCACTTATCATAAACCAAGTGGCAAATGAAAGTGTTAGTGAAAATGTTGTATAAATTAAGGTTTTCCACGCTATTTTTTTTCCTTCGGTTTCCCAAAACTCATTGTTTTCGGGTTCCCATTTTGATAACCATGTTGTCATATATTTTTTTATTTAATTTATTGATTCAAATTTACCTTTTGTGTCGGGTGCAGCTTTATCACGCATTTTAGTAATAATATTGTGCATCCACCATAAACAAATCACTGAAATTATCCATAAGAAAATCCACATACTTGTCCAAAGCCCGGTCCATTTTAATAAATAGCCGAAAATAATAGGAGAGAAGAAACCTCCCAAGCCTCCCAAAACACCTACCATACCGCCAACTGCACCTACTTCGTTTGGAAAATAATTAGGAATGTGTTTGTAAACTGCAGCTTTGCCAATACCCCAAATTATACCAACAAGAAAAATAAACAAAGTTGCAACATATATATTTGCTTTAAATACAATATTGGTTGTTCCCCTTGCAATTATTTGTTTTTTCTTTACCTTATCGCCTACTTTTACTATAGACTCCTGCCATTCGGTTTTATGAGGCAGAGCTGAATTTTCTTTGCCGTTAATTTGTTTCTCTGATGGTTTTTTAATCAATGTATAACTAATATCATCAACCTTTATAAGGCTATCAGATACAAACGAAATAGTTCCGTTTCTTTTTGATTGTATGCCAATGCCCGGTGAGTTTATTGTCATTTTAGGTATTATTAATAAAAAGCAGAAAAATATTGATGTTATAAAAATCCAATACATTACTCTTCTTGCTCCAAATTTGTCTGACAAAAACCCTCCTAAAGCCCTTATTAAGCCCGATGGAATACTGAAAATAGTAGCTAAAAGCCCAGCAGTTACTAATGAAACCGAGTAAACGTTCATGTAGTATGGTACAAGCCATTGAGCCAAAGCTACAAAACAGCCGAAAACAAGATAATAATATAAACCAAACCTCCAAACGCGTACTTCTTTTAAAGGTTTTAGCATTTCAGTAAATTTTTTGTTTAATGCAAATTCAGATTTTTTGTTTTTGGTAAAAATTATGAAAATTACGCCCATAATTACCAAAGCAAGAGCATAGATTTGTGGTAATTGTCTCCAATTATCGAGGTTAGCACCGTTGTTTGTTATTTTTTTAAGAATTGTCGGGGCTAATAGAGTGGTAATACCTGCTCCAAAATTTCCCATTCCAAAAATACCAAGTGCCCTGCCCTGCCATTCTTTTGAAAACCACATTGATGTTGATGCTATTCCAATAGAAAATCCTACACCTGCAAGCCCAAAACCCAAGCTGCACAAAGCAAATGATACAAAACTATTTGCCTGGCTTACCAAAAACATAGGTATTGCACATAAAAACAACAAACCTCCCAGCATCCATTTTCCTCCATATTTATCAGTCCATATTCCGCCGTGCAATCTGAAAATAGAGCCACTTAAAACTGGTATGGCTAATAGCCATCCTACTTGAACAGAACTCCATTTGAAAATTTGATTATCAACCAAAAATGTTACCAAAACACCATTAAACATCCATACGGCAAAGCATACAGTAAATGCAAGTGTATTTAAAAACAGGATTCTGTAAGACAATCCGGTTACTTTTTGTTCCATAATTTTAAGGTTTTATAATTTATACCCGAATCCAAAACTCACAATCCAAACATTTTTTTTACTGTTTGGGCTCACTACATAGTACATTGGGGCTACAAATGAGTATTTTTTGTAAGTTAACTGTACCCCTGTTCCAAGTATTGGTGATGTATTTTCATCATAATACCTGATTGAAGGAAACATGTTGTAGGCAATGCTGTATTGCCCATAATCGAACTTGATGCCTGGACCACCAAAATTAAGAAATAATGAATTTAAATTAGTCCCTTTGTGGGGGTGAAAACTTAAATTTAAAGTTCCTCCGGTTTTAAAAGTTACCTTTGACTTTTGGTTTTTAGATTCTGGATTTTGTGATTGTGATAAGTTAAAACTACATAGAATAATTGCTGTTATTATTATTTTTTTCATTGTGGAAATAAATTAGTCTTTTTAAAGACCATCCTTCCTTTATTTAAATATTTTTTCGTGTATCTTACTTTATATTTTCCTCCAGGCACTACAATACTATCTCTCGAAACGGGATGATATGTATTGCAACATCTATATTTTATACCATCAATTTCATATTCAAATTCAATTCCTTCACCTCTGCCGAAAACACTGCAATAACCTATTGTTGTCCCTTCAACATACAAGGGGTGTTTAAGCAATGTAGTTTCATATTTGTATTCTTTTAATACTATAACTATTGTAATTAAAAGGAACCCTAATATTGAAAAATTAATTATTTTTCTAACTTTTGTCTGGCTTCGGATAATTCTAAATATGTTGTAAACAATACCTAAACTAACTAAAACTAATAAAATTGTTTTTACAATTTGGCTTGTTAGTAATTCTTCATCAGTAACGATATTTAGCAACATTTTTAATTATTTTTTGGACGCTGAAGGGTCCAAGGAGTTCTTGGGCTTCTTACTTTGCGTCTGTCCCAATACCATTTTACTTGTTGGTATGGTCTCCAAATATAGTTGATAGGAGGTACCAAGAAGTGAATTAACCTTGAAAAAGGTATTAATCCTACAATAGTAAATGCTAATATAATATGCAATTTTACTGTCCAAGGCAATAAAACTACGGCTGCAGTATCTGGTTGAAGAGTAAAAATTGAATAAAGATATGGTGTAAGTAATGATGAAAACCATGAAGAACCCCATCTGAAGTTATACGCTATCCAAAGCCCTACAAATGTTTGAGTAATCAATAGTATATATATAACCAAATCCATTCTGTTTGTAACAGTTTTCAAGCGTGGTGTTGTATATCGTCTGATTAATAAATTCACTAAACCAATGAGCATACTTATACCAAAAATAAAAGCTGTGATTTCCAATATCATTAGTCTTACAGGCTGGCTGTTCCAAGCTAAAACTCCTCTTGGAAATAGCAAAGCGATAAGGTGCCCAGTAAACAAAAATAAAACTCCCCAGTGGAAAGGAACTGAACCATAAAACAATCGTCTTCCTTCAAGAAATTGAGAAGAAAGCGATGAAAGTTGAAATCCCTTATAGGTGTATCTGTAAATAGAACCTACCAAAAATACTGCAAGTGCTATATAAGGCAGTGCAATCAGGAAAAAATTATCAAGGACATTCATATTTTTATATTTTTTATTTTAATGTTAAATTTTTATTTTTCAATTATCATTTCAATTTCTATTTGTTCACTAAAGTCTTTAAAGTAGTTGTTGTTGATAGCATCTAAAGCATCAGTATTAGGCGTTGTATCGCATGAACATGACTCTTTTGATTCATCATGGCATTTTTCTTCTTTAAAATAGTTAAGAATATTTATATCGTAATTAAAATCTCTTTTTAAAACAATAAGCAAAGTGTCGAGCAATGTTTTGTAAATAGTGCGATATTTTTGAGAAAAATCAATAATGGTTTTAAGGTGTTTTTTGTAGATTTCATCTTTTTTCTCAATTTTATCAGAAGAAAACTCGCTTGACATTTTTACAACAGCCGGAATTACAAGTTTTGAAGCAATTTCATCACGCATCTCAATATTTGTCATTCGTGAAATTAGATTGAGTACGTTTGGCAAACTATCTGCAAGTTCTGTATTACAGGTGTTGTTGGCATCGCGGTGTTCGCGGTTTAGGTTTACCAACAGTTGTCCGCGTTTGTAATCTTCGCCAAACAATACAAAACCTATATCGAGAGTAGTAATTGCCTGCACATCAAATGAACGTAAATACAATTCTTGCATTTCACTTAATGAGGCTTCATTAACAAAGTCAATGAATACATTCATAGATGCTGCTGCTTCAGGCATATCGGTTTTCAGCAAATTATAAACTGAAATTATTGAGTTTTTGTATGAATCATTTTGAGGGTAATCAAACATATTCGCCAAATACTTATATATTTCGTACTTACTTTCTTTTGCTGGTTTTATAGCTGTGTTGATACTCACTGTTTTTAAATTAAATTCCTCTTCTTACTTTGCTTTTTATACCGAAACCTATTTCTCCTTTTGCATCACCTGTAAAGTCCATCATTTCTATAGCTTGTTCGCGGTGTGCGGGTGGAATTACGAAACGATCTTCAAATTTGGCAAGTGCTGTTAAGTAAAATACTCCTTCTGCTTGTTCGGCTGTTAAACCGGCTTCTTTCAACACTTCATCAGCTTTTTCATTGCTAATATCGCCTACTGTTACTCTACGTCTGTGAATTCTTACAGCCATAAGTTTTTTCCACTTGTCTTTAATCATATCTTCGTTGCCTGCACTGAGCATACTTGCAAGATATTTCAATGGGAATCTCACTTGATCTAAAGTGCCCCAAAGCTCGGCAGTACTTGTATCGTACAACCAGTTGTCGTCCCAGTATTTAGCAATTGGGTTCATTTTTTCTGATTGTTCAGTATTATCAACTTGTTTTAAAGTAGCCATTACTGGTAATAATGGTGGAACGTAAAATAACATTGGTAATGTTCTAAATTCAGCATGAAGCGGAAGCGCAAGTTTCCATTCTTTTACATATTTATAAACTGGAGAATTTTGTGCTGCATGTATTGTTGAATCAGCTACTCCGTTCATTTTTGCTGCTCTAATTACTTTTTCATCAAATGGGTCTAATATTATATCAAGATGTCTGTTTATCAAGTTTTTTTCATCGTCGTGTACTACATCTTCTATTTTAGAAGCATCGTATAACAAAACTCCTAAATATCTTATTCTTCCGACGCAAGAGTGCATACATGCCGGAGCTAATCCTGCTTCTATTCTTGGAAAACAAAGAATACATTTTTCTGATTTTCCTGTATGCCAATTATAGTATGATTTTTTATAAGGGCAAGCTGTAACACACATTCTCCATGCACGGCATACTTCCTGATTTATAAGTACCACACCATCTTCGCCTCTTTTGTAAATAGCTCCTGATGGGCAAGATGCTACACAAGCAGGGTTTAAGCAATGGTTGCAAATACGTGGCAAGTAGAAAAATGCCATTTTTTCAAGCTGAAACATAACTTCTTGCTCGGCTTCAGACATATTTTTGAAATTAGGGTCATTTCTTGCGTAGTCGGGGGTTCCGCTTAAATCATCATCCCAGTTAGGTCCCATTTTTATATCAATGGGTTCGCCTGTAATTAAAGATACTGGTCTTGCGGTTGGTTGGTCATCACCTTCTGGTGATTCTATCAAGTCGAGATATTTGTAGGTAAATGGCTCATAATAGTCATCTATTACTGGCAGGTTAGGGTTGTAAAATATATTTGTTAAACCACGCCTTTTACCGGCTCCCTTAAGTGTTACCTTACCGTTTTCTTTTTGCCAGCCACCTCTGTAAATTGACTGGTCTTCCCATTTTGTTGGATAACCGGTTCCGGGTTTTGTTTCAACATTATTCCACCACATATATTCTGCACCTTTGCGGTCGGTCCAAATGTTTTTACATGCTATTGAACATGTGTGGCATCCGATACATTTATCGAGATGAAAAACCATTGATACTTGAGAACGAACGTCCATAATTATTTTATTTTTCTTTTATTAATTTTTAAATTATTACCAAACTAAATTTTCCATTTTTTTAACTACAACATGTGTATCACGCTGTGGAGCAATAGGTCCCCAATAATTGAAGTGATATGAAAACTGACCATATCCACCACTAAGGTAATTAGGTTTTAAGTGTGTACGTGTAACGCTATTGTGTCCGCCACCTCTTTTATTGCCTCTCAATTGTGATTTTGGAATACCTACTGTTCTTTCGGGTACGTGATAAACTATACAACTGCCAGGAGCAATTCTTGAACTTACACATGCTCTTGTAACATAAACTCCATGGTCATTGTGTACTTCTACCCAGTCATTATCTTTAATCCCTAATGTTTCGGCATCTTTTTCACTTAACCAACATGGTTCGCAGCCTCTTGATAGTGTTAACATTCTGATATTTTCCATATATGTAGAGTGTATGTGCCACTTTCCGTGAGGAGTAAGATAGTTTAATGCTAATGCTTTACCGTTTTTCCATGTTTCTCTTAAATCGCCGTAAACTTCGGGTCTTGGAGCGGGTTTGTAAGTAGGTAAATGTTCGCCGTGGGCAATGTATAACTCATGGTCTAAGTAAAAATGTTGTCTTCCTGTGAGGGTTCTCCAAGGAATCAATTTATCAACATTATATGTATATGCCGAGTACGCTCTTCCATTGTTCATTAAACCTGACCAAACCGGTGATGTATTGTATCTCCTGGGTTGTGCAGCTAAATCAGAATATCTGAATCTTACATCTTTTGTGCCTTCGCCTAAGTCTGCTAATTGCAAACCTGTCTTTTTCTCCATATTTTTATAAGCATCGTAATTGAGCTTACCGTTTGTAAGTGTTGAAAGATTTAATATTGCATTACATACCCATTCGTCTTCTTGTATTGAAGGTAGCGTTTTGTCTTCATATTTTCTTCTTGGAAAATGGTTTGAATTGCACATTTCATCATACTCTTCTTGTATGTTATAATGATTGCCATGTGCACCAAGTCCTTTTTCTCTGATTCCTTCGCCAAGAGTTATAAACTTCTCGTAAAGTTTGGTATAATCTCTTGTAACAACTGTAAGTTTTGGCATAGTTTTTCCGGGAACTGGTTCGCATTCGCCTTTGTACCAATCTTTAATTGTAGGTTGTGTAATTTCATCAACAGAATCGTGTGACAATGGCGTCATTATAATATCTTTCATTGGTTCTGAAAAATATTGTTTTGCAATGTCGCTTGTAACTTTTGCAATGTTTTTGAAAATATCCCAGTCGGTTTTTGATTCCCAAACCGGTGCAATTGCTTGTCCTAATGGATGTATGAACGAGTGCATATCAGTACTGTTCATATCTGTTTTTTCGTACCACGATGCAGCAGGTAAAACAATATCTGAATATAATGCTGATGAATCCATTCTGAAGTTTAGGTCAACTACAAGATCCATTTTCCCTTCGGGTGCAATATCATGCCATACTACTTCTTCTGTATGTTCGTCAGAATCCTTACCAATTGAGTTATGATGTGTACCAAGGTAATGTTTAAATGCGTATTCATGCCCTTTCATACTACCTGTAATTGCATTTCCACGCCATATATACCAAAGTCTTGGGAAATTTTCTTCGGCATCAGGGTCATTTATTGCAAATTGAAGCTTTTTGTTTTTAAGTTGATCTACAGTGTAATTTACAATTTCTTCATTTGTCTTTGCACCACTGTTTTCAGCTTCTTTTACTAAATTTAATGGATTTTGGTTGAACTGAGGATAATAGGGCATCCATCCGTTTCTAACAGACATAAAAATGCTGTCGGCTGTGTGTTTTCTAGTAAATTCGTTATCAGGAACTGCATTGTAATGTGAATGTCTTCCATCATAACGATACTGACATGTATTAATATAATGCCACAAAGGTGCTTGTTGTAATCGTGCAGTAGGAACCCAGTCTTTTGCAAATGTTACCCCACCCCATGAATCAACTGGTGCAAGTTTTTCCTGTCCTACGTAATGGTTTAATCCTCCACCATTTTTACCTACACATCCAGTTAATGCAAGAGTCATAGCTGCTGAACGGTAAATTAAATTTGCATGATACCAGTGATTTATACCGGCTCCTACAATTACCATACATTTTCCTTTAGTAACATCTGCTGTATTTCCCCATTCTCTGGCAAATTGTAAAACAGTTTTTGAATCAATTCCTGTAAAAATTTCTTGCCATGCTGGAGTATATGACGAATCTTTGTCTTCGTAATTTTTTGGATATTGTCCTTCTAATCCTCTGTCAACTCCATATTGTCCCATTATTACATCGTATATGGTAGCAACAGGTACTTTGCCGTTTACAGTTTCAAGGTATTTAACAGGTACGCCGCGTAAAAATTTATTATCTAAACCAAATTCAACAAACTCGGTTTGAAGAACTCCGTCATTTTTATTGATTGTGGTTAATACAGGATCAAATGTTTTATCGGTTTCTCCACATTCAAATTTCATGTTCCACTTTCCTCCATTTTTATCCCATCTGTAACCCATTGTGCCTTTTGGTACAACTAAATCGCCAGATTTTTCATCAATATTTAAAAATTTCCAATCGCCATTTTCTATGTCTTTCCATTTAGCAATTTCATTTGCTCTTACAAGTCTTCCGGGAACATAATGATCCCCTTCTTTATTCAAATGAATTAGGAATGAACTATCAGTATATTGTTTTGTGTACTCAATGAAATATGGTGTTTGTTTTTCGTAATGAAATTCTTTCAATATAACGTGTGTAACTGCCATCCAAAATGCATTATCAGTACCTGGATGTAATGGAACCCATTGGTCAGCATATTTACAAACCTGGCTAAAGTCAGGTGAGAAAACAACAGCTTTTGTTCCGTTGTGTCTTGATTCTGCAAAGAAATGGCAATCTGGTGTTCTTGTCATATTTAAACAAGCTCCCATATCAGCAATAAATTTAGAATTATACCAGTCTGCACTTTCGCAAACATCAGTTTGTTCGCCCCACATTTCTGGGAAATGAGTTGGAAGGTCGCAATACCAATCGTAAAAACTAAGATTGAAGCCACCAAATAGTTGCAAAAATCTAGCTCCTGCGGCATAACTTATCATTGACATTGCAGGTATAGGCGAAAATCCGGCAACACGGTCCGGTCCATGTTTTTTTGCTGTGTAAATATTTGCAGCAGCAATTAGTTCTAAAACTTCATCCCAAGATACTCTTCTAAAACCACCTTTACCTCTTGATTTTTGATATCTTGTACGTTTTTCTTTATTATTTTGAAGATTTTCCCAAGCTAAAACTGGATTTCCTCCTGCTTTTTCTTTTTCTTCCCTGAAAAAATCAATTAAAGTTCCTCTTATCAAAGGATATTTTATTCTCAATGGGCTGTATAAATACCATGAGTAAGATATTCCTCTTTGGCAACCTCTTGGTTCGTAGGGTGGAAGAGAATTTTCAAGCAATGGGTAATCGAGTTGTTGTGTTTCCCACACTACTATTCCTTCCTTAACATGGATTTGCCATGAGCAACTTCCTGTACAGTTTACCCCATGAGTACTTCTTACTATTCTATCGTGTTGAAAACGATTGCGGTAAAATTCTTCCCATTGACGGGTTTTGGGTGATATGATGTCTTCTATCCAACTCATAATTGTTACTTTTTTATAATATTTTTATGTAGATTTTATTTGTCTTTCGTATATTGAATAATTTACTGTACGGCTTTTTCTTTTAATCCAGAAAATTGAAAATAATACAAGTAATACTATTACTCCAATTATTCCACCAATTAACATTGTACTACCAACACTTGCAGTACTTTTGGCTGAGGCTTGTTTGTCGGTTTCTTTAAGAAAAGCCACAATATCAGCAATTTCTTGCTCCATAATTGGTGATTTTTCGTAAGATTGTTTCATTTGCGGAAAAGGTAATCCTGAAATAACTCCTTTTACTCCTTCTTCTCCCAAACGTGAATAAGCCTGTGTTAAATCTTTTGCCAATGCTCCTCCGCTTATTACTCCCTCCATATCAACATTATGGCATGAATTACATGTAGGTCCATTATTTGAAAATCTCAACTTACCTACAAATAAATCTCTTCCGCGTGATGCATCTCCATTTGAAGTAGTTGCACTTGTTGTTTCAGAAGTAGATTCAGTGCTTGTACTTGAACTTGCAGTAACAGCAGGACTTTTTGATTTTATGTATTCTAAAACTTCTTTTATCTGTGCATCAGTTAGTGATGCTTGGTCAGGCATAGTTACCTGATTAAATGCTTTAAAAATAGAATCAGCATATTTATCGCCACTTTTAATTACAGATTGTGATGATTTAATAAATTTTATCAACCATGCTTCCGACTGTCTTTTGTCAACATTTGCCAAATCAGGACCAATAAGTTTTCCCATGCCTACTGTATGACATGCTGCACAAGTGTTTTTAAATGTTGTTTCACCTGCACTTTGAGCAAAAGCAATATTTACCAGCATTGCTAATGATAATCCTGCTTTAATTAGTTTTAAGAATTTTTTTCTCATAATTTTTTCTTATAATTTTTAATAAAACGATCTGTCACTGCTGTAAAAATCCATCAATTGGTTTGATAGTTTTTTGATAACTCTTGATAAAAAAACTATAACTATCATTAAAAATATTATAATGCTGAACAATATAATATTTGTAGTAGTGTAAAGAGAATCATTGTTTTTTGTTCCATCTGCAGATGTATCGCCTGCATTGGTTACTGTTGGTGCAGCAGCCGAAGCAGTTGATTTGCCTTCGCTTTTATCAGAAATGTATGTTAAAATTTCTTTAATCTTTGCATCGTCAAGCGTAGTTTGGTCGGGCATTACAACTTTATTATATGCATTAAAGATAGAGTCGGCATATTTATCTCCGCTTTTTATTAATGATTGTGATGATTTGATAAAGCTAATCAACCAGTCTTCGGTATGTCTTTGAGTAGTGTTTTTCAAATCGGGTCCTACAAGTTTACCGCCTCCTACTGTATGGCAAGCCGAACAAATTTGTTTGAATGATTCCTCTCCTGCGTTTTGTGCATCACTTTTGTAACTAAATGAAATTAACAGTACAACTGCTAATAATGACGAAATGATTTTTGATTTCATTGTTTAAATTCTATAAAATATTTTAGGCAAAAGTATATTTACATTAAATACTGCAACATGAGAAAAATCATGTTTTGTTTTTTTCCAAATTCTTGAATTAAAAACTCTTTTTTTTTATATATTAATTGTTTTGTGGTTTATCAAAAGTAGTTAATAAAAAATATTATTAAAAAATACATTAAACAATATAAGATCAAGGTTTTGTATATGATTTTTTATTATATTAATGGTATTATATTCAGGTGTAGTTTTAAAATTATTTTTACTATAAACTTAACAAAAATACCTTTATTTAAATTCGTTCTAAATTGCATTTTTGCCAATTTTTTTATCAAAAACATTAGTGATTGTAATTTAATTTAAAAAAATAAATTCAGACATAAAATTTTTAAAAAAAAGTAATATTTTTGCAGCCTTATTGTCCGATAGTGTAACTGGCAACACGTCTGGTTTTGGTCCAGAAGAGTCTAGGTTCGACCCCTAGTCGGACAACTTAAAAGTTTATGATAGTCTGCAAAAAATAATCAGACGACAGTAAAACAAAATGGAAAACAGATTTAACAAAGTAAAATTATTTACAGGTAGAGCTTCCAGATATCTTTCTGAGAAAATAGCTCTGGAATTCGGGCAACCACTTGGCGAATCTATTTGTTCGCAATACAGTGATGGTGAATTTCAACCAAGTATTAATGAATCTGTAAGAGGATGTGATATTTTTATAATTCAATCTACTTTTCCTCCACAAGATAATTTAATAGAATTGTGTATGATGATTGATGCTGCAAAGCGTGCATCAGCACACAAAGTTATTGCTGTTATTCCATACTATGGTTTGGCAAGGCAAGATAGAAAAGACAAACCAAGAGTGCCAATTGCGGCTAAAATGATTGCAGATATTCTTACTGCCGTAGGTGCTGACAGAGTCATTACAATGGATCTGCATGCTCCACAAATTCAAGGATTTTTTAACATACCTGTTGACCACCTCGATTCATCCGTTATTTTTATTCCATATATACAAAGTCTGAAACTAAAAAAGTTGAAAGTAGCAGCTCCTGATGTTGGAGCTTCAAAAAGAGTTAGGTTTTATGCTCAGGCTTTAAATGTGGAAATGGTAATTTGCGATAAAGAGAGAAAAATAGCAAACGAAGTAGCATCAATGACAATTATCGGAGATGTAAAAGGCTATGATATAGTATTGGTAGATGATATATGTGATACTGCAAATACCCTATGTAAAGCTGCAATGTTGCTTAAAGAAAATGGTGCCAATAGCGTAAGGGCAGTTTGTACTCACCCCGTTTTGTCGGGTAAAGCTTATGAAAATATTGAAAAATCAGTTTTGTCTGAAGTAATTCTTACAGATACAATTCCTGTAAAAGAAGGTATTAGCAGCAAAATAAGAACTTTGAGTACAGCACCACTTTTTGCTAATGCAATAAGAAATATATGCGATAATGCTTCAATAAGTTCGCTATTCAGTATTGAACAAGTATTTCAACATAAATTAAAAATATAATAGAAAAAGAAAATATGAAAACAATTGTTTTAAAAGGAGAACTCAGAAATGAGCTTGGAAAAAAGGCAACAAACACCTTGAGAAATGAAGGCAAAGTGCCTTGTGTAGTTTATGGTAATAATATTAATAAAATTTTCAGCATTTACGAACACGATTTTAAAAATTTGGTATATACACCAAACACTTACCTTGTATATTTGAATTTAGGAGATGAAAAATATTTGGCAAAATTGCAAGATATACAGTTTCATCCTGTAAACGAAGCAATAGTTCATGCTGATTTTATGATTGTTTCGCCCGATAAACCTATAACTTTATCAATTCCGGTAAGCCTTACAGGTAATGCACCCGGAGTAAGAGCAGGGGGAAAAATAAATCTTAAAATTAAAAAATTAGAAGTTAAAGGACTAATAAAAAATATGCCCGATACTATAAATGTAAATATTGATAAACTTGAAATTGGTCAAAATATCAGAGTTGGTGACATTAAAATTGATGGTATTGAACTTTTGGATACCAAAGCCAATTCGGTAGTGTCATGTTCGGTAACAAGAGCCAGCATGAGCAGCGATGCCGACAAAAGTGCAGAATCAAAATCTGAATAATTTTCAACAAATTTATATGGAATTAGGTAATTCCATATAAATAAGTATAGCTAAAATGTTTGAATTTCTATTTGAAAATCTTTCAAAAACAATATTTCTTTCAGAAAGCGATAAGAAGATAATTTCTCAAAATTTTAAACAAAAAAAACTTTTAAAAAGGCAATTTTTCCTGCAAGAAGGCAATATTTCATTTCATACAGGATTTGTTACCAAAGGTTGTTTGAAAACCTATACTATTGATAATAATGGGAATGAACTTATCTATCAAATATCCATAGAAGGATGGTGGGTAACAGATTTATTCAGTTTTTTAACAGGTTTGCCAGCTATGTACAATATTGAAGCAATAGAAAATTGCGAGATGCTGATTATGGATTTGGCAAATAGAGAAGAAATTTTTAAAAATGTTCCACAATTTGAAAGGTATATGAGGCTAATGCTCGAAAATAATTACATTGCCAACCAACGCAGATTAAACAGTATGCTGGGTGGAACGGCAGAAGAAAGATATTTGACTTTTACAAATAAATATCCCGAAATTAGCAATCGTGTACCTTTGAAAACTATTGCATCGTATCTTGGAATAGCACCCGAAAGTCTTAGCAGAATAAGACGAAATATAAAATAATTTATTTTTCAATTCCATATTTTTTATAATGTTTAATTTTAAGAAATTATATTTTTTAATGGTAAATTAATTGATATTTTTTAAGAAATGTCTTAACTTATGTCAATATAATTTATTAACGTTTGTCAATGTATTAGAGCCTCATTTATACTGAATTTTGTATAAAAAAATAAAATATTATGACAACAACAGCACAAACAAACACAATTTCTTGGAACATTGATTCTTCGCACAGCGAAATTGGCTTCAAAGTGAGGCACATGATGATTTCAAACGTATCGGGATTTTTTGAAAGGTACAGTCTTAAAGTAGAAACTGAAAGTTTAGATTTTACAAAATCAAAAATTGAATTTATTGCAGATACAAGTTCAATAAATACTGATAGCGAGCAGAGAGATGCTCATCTTAAAGGAGCTGATTTTTTTGATTGCGAAAATTTTCCGTCATTAAAATTTGAAGCAACAAAAGTTGAACATCTGAAAGATGAAAACTATTTGCTTTACGGCAATTTGACAATTAAAGAGATTTCAAAAGAAGTTAAATTAGAATTAGAATTTGGAGGCATAGGAAAGGACCCTTGGGGAAATGAAAGAGCAGGGTTTAATTTCAATGGTAAAATTAATCGAAGTGATTGGAATTTAACTTGGAATGCAGGGCTTGAAACAGGAGGTGTATTGGTAAGCGACGAAGTAAAACTATTTGGCGAGATAGAACTCGTTAAAGCATAATCGAAAATAAAATTTTTAATTTTCCAATTCTTTAAAAACAGGGTTAAGAAAATCTATAATATCCATAGCACTTAGCCCTGTTAAAGAATTGTATGAGGCAGCCAAATCTCCTGCCATTCCATGAATAAACACTCCCAAAGTTGCAGCATCTTTTAAATTGTATTTTTGACAAGCCAATGAAGTAATAATTCCTGTAAGTACATCACCACTGCCGGCAGTAGCCATTCCCGGGTTTCCGCTACTATTAAAAACTACTGAACCATCATTAAAAAATATAGCTGTATTTGCTCCTTTTAATACAATAGTGATTTTAAGTTCTTGAGCCATTTTCATAGCTTTTTGATATCTTTCAAAAGAGTTTTGAGAGTTTCCCGCAAAATTGTCAAACTCCTTGGGGTGAGGCGTAATAATTGAGTTTTCGGGTATCTTTAGATTGTGTTTTCTTAAAATTGCAATTGCATCAGCATCTATCACAAGTGGTACTGATGTTTTTGTAATAATATTTTTTACAATTTCAACAGCAAAAACATCAAATCCTATACCTGGACCAATGCCAATTGCATTGTATTTTTCAATGTCATCAAAACCGTCGTTTTGCATAACTTCGGGAACTGATAAAAACAAACTTGTATTGCATATTTTATTTGAGACAGCAGTTACCAAACCCGCACCACTTTTTAAGCAAGCTTTTGAACACAAAATTGCCGCTCCGCATTTTTGCTCGCTTCCTGCTATTATCAAAGCATGACCATAAGTGCCTTTATGCGAAAATTTTGTTCTTTTAATTAATTTTTTCTTGGCATCATCTATTGTAAAGTAATTTATTTTTGAAAGATTAGTTTCTTTAAATTTTTCTTTAAGATTAATATTTATAACTGTAAAATTTCCTGCAAAATCGCCCCATCCGGGCAAAAGCAAACTTAGTTTTGGTACTTGAAAAGTAAGAGTATGCCACGCTTGAACAATAGTGTTTTTGTCGGGTACAAAACCATTGGCTGGCTCTGATAATAAGCCCGAAGGCATATCTATACTTATTATTTTACAACCAGTATTATTAATAGAATTAATGATTTTATTCCAAAAATTATCAATTGGAGGCTTGAAACCCACCCCAAAAATGCAATCGAGTATTATATCGTTTTCATTAAATTCGAATCGAGAGTTGTCATTTAAAATATTTAGCAATGTAGGATTTAAATCCTCAATTTTTTTAAGGTTTATTAAATTGTCGGATGTTCTATTTTCAGATTTTTTAAAATAAAAAGCTACTTTGTAATTATAATGCAATAGCAAACGACCAATTGCAAAACCATCACCTCCGTTATTTCCATTTCCGGCAAAAATATTTATTTTAAATTCGTGGCTAATATGCTTTACTATCCACTCTACACAAGCATTAGCCGCTCTTTCCATCAAGTTTGTAGAACTTATTGGCTCATTTTCAATTGTGAAATTATCCCAATTTTTTATTTCGGAAGCATTATAAACCGGTAACATTTGCAACAAAACTAATAAGAATTATCATTAGTGAAATTATTTATCACAAAATCAATTTCAATAAATACTTAAAAGAATTACAAAATAAAATATTATTGAGCTAAAGCCTAATTGTTTGGGATAAACAAATATCAATTTTAATTTTGCCACGATGTTTGTTCAATTGCATGAAGAAATTTTTGAAAGAGTTAAGCAAACTGCTTCCGAAAGTAATATTAAAACATATCTTGTAGGCGGATATGTTCGCGATATTATTTTAAACAGACCATCAAAAGATATAGATTTTATGCTTATTGGCGATGGAATTGTTTTTGCAAACAAACTTGCAGAAAAATACAATCCAAAACCTGAAGTTGTAGTTTTTAAAAATTTTGGTACAGCAATGGTAAAAATCAATGAACTTGATGTGGAATTTGTAGGTGCAAGAAAAGAATCTTATAATTCAAACAGCAGAAACCCAATTGTTAAGCCCGGAACTTTTAAAGATGACCTTAGCCGTCGCGATTTTACAATAAATGCTTTGGCTATAAGCATGAATGCCGAGAGCTTTGGTGAAATTACTGATTTATTTGGAGGAATAAAAGATATTGATAAAGGAATTATTAAAACACCGCTTGACCCAATAATTACCTTTAACGATGACCCTTTGAGAATGATGAGGGCTGTGAGATTTGCTTCGCAATTAGGCTTTGAAATTGAAAATAAAACTTTTGAGGGTATTGTAAATTGTGCCGAAAGAATCACAATAGTTTCTATGGAGCGTGTGAGTGATGAATTTAATAAAATTTTGCTTTCACCTAAGCCATCAGTAGGCTTAAAACTTATGTTTGATACCGGAATGCTCAAATATATTTTGCCCGAATTAGAAAATCTTAAAGGTGTTGATACTATTGATGGAATTTCTCATAAAGACAATTTTTATCATACTTTGCAAGTAATAGACAATGTTTGCAAGGCAAGTAATGATTTATGGTTAAGATGGTCTGCATTATTGCATGATATTGCAAAACCATTAACCAAAAAGTTTGTAAAAGGCGAAGGCTGGACATTTCACGGGCACGAAGACAAAGGAGCCAGAATGGTTAAAAATATATTTAAAAAAATGCGATTGCCATTAAACGAAAAAATGAAGTTTGTTGAAAAAATGGTAAAAATGCACCTGCGACCAATTGTAATTGCACAAGATAATGTTACCGACTCGGCAGTAAGGCGACTTATGTTTGATGCCGGTGAAGATATTGACAGCTTGCTTTTACTTTGCAAAGCAGATATAACAACCAAAAACGAATACAAACAAAAGCAATTTGAAAAAAACCTTAATGTAGTTGAACAAAAAGTAATAGACCTCGAGCAAAGAGATAGAATAAGAAACTGGCAACCTCCGATAGACGGAAATGAAATTATGAAAATATTCGGAATAAGTGCAGGACGTGAAGTAGGAATTTTGAAAAATTCGTTAAAAGATGCAATACTCGATGGGTTGATAAAAAATGATTATCGCGAAGCACTTGATTTTTTAAAAACAAAAAGTAAAGAAATAGGACTGTAAAAGCCTTTAAATCCTATATAAACATAAAAACTTGTTCAACCGTTTAAATAGTTTTGATTTTTTTAAATATTAATAAAATGTTTATTTATGAAATAAGCTATTTTTATATTTTTGCAAAAAAAATAAATAATTGACCGAAATAACTCATCCCGCCACATTATTGCTCGAAGATGGTACATTTTACAATGGAAAAGCAATCGGAAAACTCGGTACCACTACAGGCGAAATTTGTTTTAATACCGGCATGACCGGATATCAGGAAATTTTTACCGACCCTTCGTATTTTGGGCAAATAATGCTTGCCACAAATGTACATATTGGCAATTACGGTGTAAATACAGAAGAAACAGAATCTGATTATATTAAAATTTCAGGTTTGATATGTAAAAATTTTGCTGAAAATTATTCAAGAAAACAGGCAAACGGCAGCCTAACCGATTATTTTATTGAAGACAACATTGTTGGAATTTCTAATGTTGATACACGTGCAATTGTAAGACATATTAGAAACAAGGGAGCGATGAATTGTATTATTTCAAGCGAAACAAGTGATTTAAGCGAATTAAAAAAACAATTAGATAAAGTGCCTTCGATGAAAGGTCTTGAACTCGCTTCGAAAGTTTCTACCCAAAAGCCATATTTTTTTGGCGACGAAAATGCAAAATACAAAATTGCAGTACTCGATTTGGGAGTGAAAAAAAATATTTTAAAATGCTTTGCACAAAGAGATGCATATCTTCAGATTTTCCCAGGTGATACAAGTTTTGAAACAATGATGAAATGGAACCCTGATGGATTTTTTATCTCAAACGGTCCTGGCGACCCTGCACCTGTTTATTATGCAATAAATACCGTTAAAAAAATATTAGAAGCCGATAAAAAAATATTTGGCATTTGCCTTGGTTTGCAAATTATGGGAGAAGCAGTAGGAATTAGCACATTTAAAATGCACAATGGTCATAGGGGGTTGAATCATCCCGTAAAAAACTTAATTACAGGTATTAGCGAAATTACTTCGCAAAATCATGGTTTTGCTTTAGACAAAGAGAGTAAAGGCATTGAAAACATCGAAATAACACATATTAATTTAAACGACAACACAATTGAAGGTATAAAAATTAAAGGTAAAAACGCTTTTGCTGTACAATATCACCCTGAAAGCAGCCCGGGTCCACATGATTCAAGATATTTATTTGACGATTTTATAAAAATGCTTAAAAACAAATAACAACAATTTAAAAAATATGCCAGTAATAACCGAAGTAAAAGCAAGACAAATTTTAGACTCAAGAGGTAATCCTACGGTAGAAGCAGATGTATATACTGATAGCGGAGTATTGGGCAGAGCTGCAGTACCATCAGGAGCATCTACAGGAATTCACGAAGCTGTGGAGCTAAGAGATGGTGATAAATCAAAATTTTTGGGCAAGGGTGTATTAAAAGCAGTAGAAAATATTAATAAAACTATTTCTGAAGCCATTGTTGGGCAATATGTTTTTGACCAAAACCTGATTGATAAAATAATGCTCGAAACTGATGCTACTGAAAACAAAGGAAAATTAGGTGCAAATGCAATTCTTGCAGTTTCGCTTGCCGTAGCAAGAGCCGCTGCCGAAGAATCTGGACAACCCTTGTACAGATATATCGGTGGCGTAAATGCCAATACTTTACCCATACCATTAATGAATATTTTAAATGGAGGTAGCCATGCTGATAATAGTATAGATTTTCAAGAATTTATGATAATGCCCGTAAATGCTTCATCATTTTCAGAATCGCTTAGAATGGGAGTAGAAGTTTTTCATAATCTTAAAAATGTATTGAAAAGCAAAGGTTACAGTACCAATGTAGGCGATGAAGGTGGATTTGCCCCAAATATTAAATCAAACGAAGAAGCAATTGAAACCGTTATTTCAGCTATCGAAAAAACAGGCTATAAGCCCGGAATAGATATTTATATAGCACTTGATGCCGCTGTAAGCGAAATGTTTAATGCTGAATCAGGCAAATATGTTTTTCACAAGTCAGACAATAGACATTTAAGCTCTGCCGAACTAGTAGATTACTGGACTAACTGGGTAAACAAATATCCAATTATTTCTATTGAAGACGGACTTGCCGAAGACGATTGGCAAGGCTGGAAATTGCTTACAAATGCAATAGGCAGCAGGGTTCAGCTTGTTGGAGATGACTTGTTTGTTACCAATGTAAAAAGATTGCAAATGGGAATTGACCAAAATGTAGCAAATTCAATACTTGTAAAAGTAAACCAAATAGGTTCTCTTACCGAAACGATAAATACTGTAAATCTCGCAACAAAAAACAGCTATACAAACATAATAAGTCACCGTAGCGGCGAAACAGAAGATACTACAATAGCCGAACTTGCTGTTGCTCTTAACTCAGGTCAAATAAAAACAGGCTCTGCCTCAAGAACAGACAGAATTGCTAAATACAACCAATTGCTCAGAATTGAAGAAGAACTTGGAAATACAGCAGTTTTTCAAGGCAATAATTTTAAATTTGTAAAAAAATAATAGACTTTTTTCAAGTCTGATTTTTTTTATTATTTATAAAAATGGCAGGCTATTTTTTCAAAAAATTACTATATGGGTTGTTAATTTATTACAGCGTTGCTACTATAGTATTTTTTATTTTCAGCTTTTCTTTTCCAAGCCCCGACGAACTTGCCACCGGGCAGCGAAGCGACGAAAAAACAAAAGAAGCAATTAAAAAAGAATTTGGACTTGATAAACCTATAAAAACACAATATCTGTATTATATTAATGATGTATCTTTTGTTTCGGTTTACAAGGATTTGAAAGAAATAAATGTTTCAAAAATTCAATTAATAAGTTTGGGAGGTAATAAAATAGTTTTAAAAATTCCGTATTTACGCCGTTCTTTTCAAACAGGCAAACAAGTAAATACAATTATAAAAGAAGCCTTCACAGGTACATTAATATTGGCAGTCTCATCAATTTTACTCGCTACGATTGCAGGTGTTTTTTTAGGATGCCTTGCAGCAGTTAAAAAAGATACTTGGGTTGATAGACTTATCTTATTTATTTCAACCACAGGTATTTCTTTACCATCATTTTTTGTAGCTATAATTTTGGCTTGGTTATTAGGGTTTGTTCTGAGTAAATACACGGGCTTAAATATGACTGGCAACTACAATGATTTAGACCCTTTCAGAGGAGAAATATTTGTATTAAAAAATTTAATTTTACCTACCCTTGCACTCGGAATCAGGCCATTATCTATTTTCAGCCAGCTTACACGAGCATCAGTTCTTGATGTTTTGCCTCGAGATTACATTAGAACAGCAAAAGCCAAAGGATTATCTAAAACAAAAATTGTCACAAAACATGTATTAAGAAATTCGCTGATTCCCGTTGTTACATCTATTTCAGGTTGGTTTGCTTCACTTCTCACAGGCACATTTTTTGTTGAATTTATTTTCAATTGGAAAGGACTTGGAAAAATAACAGTTGATGCCCTTGATAATTCTGATTTACCTCTTGTAATGGGAGCAGTAATCGTTGTTGCTCTCATTTTTGTATTTGTAAATATAGCAGTTGATATTTTGTATTCAATACTAGATCCTCGTGTCACACTTGAATAAAAAGTTTACTATATACTTTTTAGTAGGAATGCCTGGCGTTGGCAAAAGTTATTTTGGCAAAAAAGCAGCCGAAATTCTCAAAATGAATTTTTATGACACCGATATTTTAATTGAAAATAATTGCAAAATGTCAATTAGCAGAATTTTTGAAACTCAAAATGAGGATTTCTTCAGAAAAAAAGAATCAGAAATAATAAAGAAAATAGTAAAACAATGTTCATCAAATACAATAATAGCTACAGGAGGCGGAACAGCTTGTAATAACAATCTTATGGATTTTATGAATGCAAACGGAATTACAATTTGGCTGAATGCCGATACTGATTTAATCGTAAAAAGGCTAAAAATATATAAAAATAAAAGGCCTCTGCTAAAAAATGAAGTATCAATTGAAGAAAAAATTGAGAAATTATACAACGAAAGATGTGATTTTTATGCTCAAAGCAAGGCGAAAGTTATAATAAATGAGGGTTTAACCCCTATTTTATTCACAAACAGCCTGCTTTTATCAACAATTGAATAAAGCAGTTGTAAAATACAAAGACTATGTACGAATATTGTTCTGTTAAATATTCAAAAATAAAATTTTAAAATATGAACAAATCAGACTTAGTTTCAGCAATGGCATCAGCCGCAGGTATCACAAAAGCTCAAGCACAAAATGCTTTGAATGCTTTTTGCGATTCAACTTCAAGCGCTCTTAAAAAGGGCGACAAATTAATTCTTGTTGGTTTTGGTACTTTCTCTGTATCAAAAAGAGCAGCCAGAACAGGACGCAATCCACAAACTGGCAAAGAGATTAAAATCAAAGCCAAAAATGTAGTTAAATTTAAAGCAGGAGCTGATTTGGCTTCAGCAGTTAATTAATTACCGTAAGTAATTTATTTATCAAAAATCCTGTACAATCAATTTTGTACAGGATTTTTTGTTTACTTACTTTTTTAAAAAACAAACAGGCTCGCATTTTGTACGAGCCTGAATTTGTTTGACGAAAAAATATTAATTGGATGGTGGTAGCAAAACTTCATCAATAACATGAATTATTCCATTGCTGGTTGTTATTGAGGCTACAATTGTAGCTTTATCATTTATCATTACTTTTCCGTCTTTAATTGAAATTTTAATATTCCCACCATTCACTTGTCCAAGAATTTGTCCGTCAGTAAATGATTCTGCTTTTAAAACCCCAACAAAAACGTGATATTGTAATATGTCTTGTAATGTTTCTTTCTTTTCTGGTTTTAATAATCCCTCAACTGTACCGGCTGGCAATTTGTCGAAAGCTGCATTTGTAGGTGCAAATACTGTAAATGGTCCTGCATTACTCAAAGCATCTACAAGTTCACCTGCTTTTACGGCTGTAACCAAAGTTGTGTGGTCTTTGCTGCCCGAAGCTACTTGTACGATATTCTTTGCTGATACATCATCTTGTACTCCTGATTGACCAGAAGCATTTGTACTCGTTTCATTGTTTGATGTAGAATTTGAACTTGAATCGGTTGTAGTTCCCGAATTGCATGAAAATAATGCAACCATAGAACAAAAAGTAATAATTGAGAAGATTTTTGATTTCATATTTTATATTGGTTATAAACTCGGGTTCAAAGTTAAATCTATACAAAAACTATGTTTTATGATTTGAAGCATAAATCAGGTGATTAAGATTTATATCATGTTCTAATAAAAAAATAAATTTGCTAATACAGCACTTGAAAATACTAATTATTCGGCTATTTTTATTAATAATTAATTTATTTTTATTTTTTTATATTAATTATTGAAAAATGACGAAAATCATAAAATAAATTAATTTATTCTATTGATGAAATAATATCAGACTTTGTAATTATATGAGTATTGCCTGCCATATCAGTCATTAAAACAGCCTGATGAGAATTGAACATTCCGGAAATTAACTCTATTGAATCATTAGGTTTTACTTTAGGGAAAGGTGTTTGCATTATATTTTGTACTTCATCGTTTAGCAGATTTTTGTTTTTAATAATTTTTGCAAACATATCGCTATCGCTCAAGCTACCTGAAAATTCGTTATTCTTATTTTTTACAGGCATTTGAGAAATATTATACTTTTCCATTAATTCAAATGCTTCAGAAACCAAAGTGTTTTCGTACACATACACCAAAGGCAAATGCTTATGCGGTTCAATCAAATCAATTGCAATTTTTTTAGTTTTCTTTTCAATAAATCCGCGGTCTATCATCCAGTCATCGTTAAACATTTTGCCTAAATATCTTGTGCCGTGGTCGTGAAAAATTACAACAACTACATCGTCTTTTTTAAAATTATTTGCCAATTGCACCAGTCCCGCCATTGCACTACCGGCACTATTTCCTGCAAAAATACCTTCTTCACGGGCGATGCGTCTTGTCATAATCGCAGCATCTTTATCTGTTACTTTTTCGAAATGGTCTATCAAGCTGAAATCAACATTTTCAGGAAGAAAATCTTCACCTATTCCTTCGGTTATATATGGATAAATTTCGTTTTTATCAAAAATTCCGGTTTCCTTATATTTTTTAAAAACCGAGCCATAAGTATCAATTCCCCATACTTTTATCAAAGGATTTTTTTCTTTAAGATATCTGGCTGTTCCACTTATAGTGCCTCCGGTACCAACACCTACTACAAGATGTGTAATTTTTCCTTCGGTTTGCTCCCAAATTTCAGGTCCTGTTTGTTCGTAATGAGCTACCGAATTACTTAAATTATTGTACTGGTCGGGTTTCCATGCATTGGGAATTTCTTTTTCTAAACGGCTCGATACTGAATAATATGAGCGGGGGTCTTCAGGTTCTACATCTGTAGGACATACAATTACTTCGGCACCAAATGCCTTTAATGCATCTACTTTTTCTTTACTTTGTTTATCGGTTGTTGTAAATATACATTTATAACCTTTAATAACTGCAGCAATTGCCAAACCCATACCTGTGTTTCCGCTCGTGCCTTCAACAATTACACCGCCAGGTTTTAGTTTGCCGTTGTTTTCGGCATCTTCAATCATTTTTAAAGCCATACGGTCTTTTATAGAATTACCGGGATTAAAAGTTTCAATTTTGGCAAGTACTATTGCCGGAATTGATGATGTAATTTTATTAATCTTTACCAATGGTGTATTGCCAATTGTTTCGAGAATATTATTAAAATATTTCATGCGGCAAACTTAAATAATAATTTTTCATGTATAAGCCGAGATTTTTTAAAACTTTATATTTTTCAGTTCATAATATATGTGCAGCAGTACATTTATATTAATTTTGAAAAAAATATTCATTTTGTTTGTTTCAGGGTTTACATTTATTAGAAATGCCGTAAAATTAGATTTTCCGGTATTGGAAGCTATAAATTCTATTTTGCCGCTTTGCGATGAAGTAGTTGTAGCGGTTGGAAAATCTGACGATGAGACCTTAAATTTGATAAAATCTATTGGGAGCAATAAATTAAAAATTATAAATACCATTTGGGACGATTCTTTGAGAAAAGGCGGAGAAGTTTTGGCTCTTGAAACCGATAAAGCTCTTGCTGCGGTAAATCCTCAAGCCGATTGGTGCATATATATTCAAGGCGACGAATGTTTTCATGAAAATGACTATGAAACCATTAAAAATACAATGATTAAATGGAAAAATAATACTTCAGTTGAAGGTTTGCTTTTTAAATATTTTCATTTTTATGGTTCTTATGATTTTGTTGCCGATAGCCGTCGATGGTACAGACATGAAATCAGAATTATAAAAAATAATTTAGGCGTAAAATCATGGAAAGATGCACAAGGTTTTAGAATTGAAGGTAGAAAACTTAAAGTAAAACTGATAAATGCTTCAATTTATCATTACGGCTGGGTACGCCCCCCCAAAAGTATGATGATAAAAAATGCCGAAGCAGGCAAATATTGGCACAGCGATGAATATTTGAATAAAAAATTTGATGTAAATAAAGATTTTGATTATTCATTGATTGATTCTGTTTCATATTTTACAGGTACACATCCCAAAGTAATGCACAATAGAATAAGCCTTAAAAATTGGAAATTTGACCGTAACCCCGAAATTAAAAATTACAATTTAAAAAACAAGTTTCTACATTTTATCGAAAAAAACACAGGATGGAGAATAGGCGAGAATAAAAATTATAAAATTTTATGAAAATTATTAAAACGCTAATTTTAATTTTTTACGGATATGCCGTATTTGCCCAGTCTGACGATGCACTTAACATTTCTGTTCAAATTGCAAACAATGCCCGATTTAAACCATTCAATAAACAACAAATAGATTTACTTGCAAATGCTGATTTGAAAAAATATAGCCAAATGCTTAAAACTGATGAACAAAAATTTGCTTTTTGGCTTAATATTTATAATTCATTTATGCTTTTAAACCTGCGAGATACTGCAAATGCAGGCAATTACACAAACTTTTATAAAAAAAGAGAAATTGTAATTGCTCAAAAAAAATTGAGTTTATTTGATATCGAACATGAATTTTTGAGATGTGGTATTAAAAATAAAACTTTAGGTTTTAAAAAATCTTCGCTAACTAAAAAAGATAGTTTAATAAAAAAACTTAAACCCACAAAGAATGATTACAGAGTGATTTTTTGTATGTATCGCGGATTGTTTGGTTATCCGCCATTTCAGATAATTGAAAATGCCGATATTTCCGAAGCATTTAATAATTTTAAATTGCAACACATTAACAATTTTTCGAAAAACAATAAAATCGTGATTTTTGACTGGATTAAAAATTATAAAAAAGATTTGAAATCAATTCAATTAGAGATGATTTTTGACGGATATGAAATCAATTACCTAAAAACACCCAAAGCAGTTTATATTGATAATTTTTTTCCAAAATACGAAAAAGTTAAGTTTGACGAGGAAGAACTAAATCCTTGGTTAAATACTATCGAAAAATGATGTTATACAAACTATTTAAAATACAACCTGTACAAGCTTTTTACAAGCTTTTGATCTTTACTTTTTTCAAAATTTTAATTTTTGCAGTTTTACTGTCGTCAATTTATTTTTTGCTTATTAAATTTGCTTTTTTAAACTTTATAAACAAAGAAACTATCGAACAAATTAGTGAAATCTTTTCTGAACAACAGAATAATCCATCGCAAATGTTTGATCAATCAAAAAAAATACAGGAGTTAATTATAAAAAATCCGCAAATTATTAATCTGATTTTTGCAGGATTAGGCTTAATGATTTTATTTGTTTCATATAATTTGGCTGCCAGTCAGAGGATTTTTAAAAAAATGATAATAGGTGAAGATACTAATATTGTTTGGTATTTTAAACCTTTTAAGGAAACTATTAGCATTTTAATATATCTTTTGGTTTTTTCACCAATATTTATTACAGTGTTTAGTTTAGGAATTATAAGCATAAAGTCAAACCCGGTTTTTAGCATAATTTCGTTATTTTTCTTAATAATGGTTGTAATTAGAAGCATTTTGTTTGCTCCGGGAATTGTAATTGGCGAAATGCAATTTAGCGATGCTTTAAAATACTCATTTCAAACTATTACCGGTGGCAGAGCATTTAAAATTGCTGTATTTGGTGTTTTAAATTTTATAATAATTTCATTGGTTTTGCAAATTTTGCTTTATATACCTATGAACTATATAAAATTTGATAAATCCGATTTGTATTTCAATTTTCTTGTAATATTTCTTCAAACAGGAATTATATCGGTTGGGTTAGCTTCGCTATTTACAAGGTATGGCAGTTTTGAAGAACAAAATGATGTGTAAAATTTTAAAATAAATGTTGTTCAATATTTAAAAATTATATAAAATTGTAACCATAAAACAATAAAAATGAAAAAAATACTATTTATATCGCTTTTAGCATTAGCTGCTATTCCCTTTCAAAATTGTAATGATGGTGGAGGTGACGATCCTCAACCTGATACTACCAAAACAACCAAACCCAAACCTGTAAATACTTTTAAATTTAATGGGATTACAACTTATAATTTAACATGGGACAGTACTACAATGGTTGGGCAATACAGATCTACAACAGACCAAACTACAATTACCGTAACAGGTTTTGATGGTTCAAAATACGCTGAATTTGAATTAAAATTTCCAGGGAATAAAATAGGTTCGTTTAAGCACTCTACAAACCCTGATTATGTAAATATTTCAATTGCCACAGGCAGCGGTGTTACACGTAAAGAATACGAATTTACAACACAACCAAACAAAGAAATGACTATTAACGTAACGAAATATGACCCAATTCTCGGTAGAATAAAAGGTACATTTTCGGGAGATTTGCAGGAAGCCGGAAGCCTTGCTACTGCAACTATTTCTGCCGGAGCATTTGAAGTTTTAAGGATTGAAGACCAGTAAGATTTAATTTTTTTTTCATATTTAAAACCGGCAATTGCCGGTTTTTTTTATGCAAAATTTTATCATTGGTAAAAATTAATAACAGATTATTTTTGCAGAATGACAAAATTATTAGAAGGCAAAACAGCAATAGTTACAGGTGGCACAAGGGGTATTGGCAAAGCAATAGTTACAAAATTTGCCCAACACGGTGCAAATGTAGCTTTTACATATTCAAGCTCAGTGCAGGCTGCAACAGACCTTGAAAACGAAATTTCAGAAAAGTTTAATGTTAAAATTAAAGGATTCAAATCTGATGCATCAAAATTTACTGAAGCAAATGAGTTTATTGAAAACGTTGTAAAAGAATTTGGCGATTTTCATATTCTTGTAAATAATGCAGGCATTACAAGAGATAACCTATTGATGAGAATGACCGAAGAACAATGGGATGAAATAATGCAAGTAAACCTTAAATCGGTATTTAATCTCACAAAAGCTTCAATTCGCAATTTTTTAAAAATTAAAGGTGGCTCAATAATAAACATGTCGTCGGTAGTAGGTGTAAACGGCAATGCGGGCCAATCAAACTATGCTGCATCTAAAGCAGGAATTATTGGTTTTACCAAATCTGTAGCAAAAGAACTTGGCTCAAGAAATATAAGAAGTAATGCTATAACACCAGGATTTATACAAACAGAAATGACTTCGCAACTTGGCGAAGATGTAATAAAAACCTGGGCAGAACAAATTCCTTTAAAGCGTGGTGGAACACCCGAAGATGTAGCAAATCTTTCTCTTTTTCTCGCTTCAGATTTGTCGTCTTATATCACAGGGCAAGTTTTGAGTGTGTGTGGCGGAATGTTGATGTAAAAAATTTAAAAAATGAGAATTTCAAAGATTTTTTTTTGCTTTTTGGCAATAGTAATTATTGTAAGTTGTACTTCCAAAAAAGAAAGATTGGAAAAAGAAATTTTTGATTTAGAAATTTCTGATTCATCATCATCGCCCAAAGGAATGAATGAATTGGCTGATAAATACATCTTGTATTTCAAAAATTTTCCTAAAGATACATTATCAGAAAAATACTTGTACAAAGCATTTATGTTCAAATACCTTACATCACACTGGAACGAAGCTTTGCAATTGGCAGATGAATATAAAAACACATACAGTCAAACTGAAAACTTATACAATATATATTTGAAAAAAGCCAGAATTTACAACGAGAATATAAAAAATGCAGATTCGGCAACCTATTATTTTATGATTTGCGATGGTAAAATTAAGTTTTCAACCCATGAGTATCGCCAAGCAGCCATTGCTTTAGAAAATTGGCTTAAAACAAGCAATATAAATGATTCAGCAAAATTGGCTAATGTTTCATTCACATCTGCAAAGTATTATCAACTATGTACTGATTATGAAAAATCGGTAAAAATGTATGAAGAAACAGCAACAAGATTTACAAAGTATGACAAAAGCCCACAAGCTTTGTCAACTGCTGCCTTTGTTTGTTGGAACGAGCTAAAACAACTTCAAAAAGCCAAAGAATATTATGAATTATTAATTAAAAAATATCCCGAAAGCCAAGCGGCAAAAGAAGCAAAAGTAATTTTGAAAGAAAATTTACTTCAAAAAACAGATGAAGAACTTGCAGAATACTTATTGAAAAAAAGCAATTCAGGAATTTAAAAGCAGATTAATGAGAAGTTAATTCAGCAATTTTTTTTTCAAGTTCGTTTTCGTCGCCTTCAATATATCCTGTATGTGTAAAAACTATTTTACCATTTTTATCTATTAAAAATAGAGTAGGAGGGTTAGTTACATTCATTGCTCTTTTTAAATCGCTGTTTATATCAATCAAAATCTCGTAAGTCCAGTTTTTACTTGTTACCAGTGGTTTAACTTTTGGTGCAGTACGGCTATCATCAATAGATACAGCAATTAGTTTAACATTATATTTTTTTTGCCAATCTTCATATAAATTGTCAATATTTACAAGTTCTTGTAAGCATGGTTTGCACCAGGTAGCCCAAAACGATACAATAGTAATTTGTCCAGGTGTAATGCTTTGGGCAAAATTTACAGATTTTCCGTCAATATCTTTTACAGTAATTTGGGGCAAAGAGTTTGATTTTGTTGAATCATCATCGTTTGCACACACAACTGTTGAAAACAGAAAAGTTAATAAAATTGAAGTGAAAATTGATTTTAACATTAAATGAAATTTTTTAATAGAGTTTTACAAATTGAATGCCAAAAATACACATTTTGTTTATTTAATTACCTCTAAAGTTATTACTTTGTTTTTCTTGTAATAATATTGAGCTAAAACCGCAAAACCATTTTTTTGAATTAGTGTAAGAGCGAGTTCTGATTTTTGATTATCTTCTTTGTATTTATCAGCTTTTTCGGCAATTTGTCGAACATAATCTGATTGAAAAATATTATTGTAAATTATTTTATTGAAATGATGTGAAGAATAAAAATTCCATTCGTCGTTTAAAACTATCATATCAGATTTTTTTATATATTGTCTTGTGAAAATGCCATTGTATCTCATAAAGTTATCTTTATTGTCTGTATTAGTAAACCATTTCATTTCACCTTTGGGATTAATGTAAAAAGTTAAATTTCCTACATATATTCCTCCCGGAATTTGATTCATATTTACAAAAAATCCACTATCTCCATCAGCTTTTACACCCCAGTATTTTTCATGACCAATTACAATTTCATCAGCTTTTTTAAAAATGCTTTTAAAAGGATAAAGATAAAAATTTTCAGAATGCATAGTTTTATCAAAACTTGCCCACCAAATACCCCGCGAATCATTGCTCGATGGAAACTGTCCAAAATTTTCGCTCAAACGTGGAGCAAGATTGCCAAACATATAAATATTTCCATTGTATTCAAATACATATTGACAGTTTAAATCGCCAATAGAATTAAATGCAAACGAATGTTTTTTCAGTTCCAGAGTATTGTGAATAGAATCAATAAAACTGCCGTTAATTTTATGTTTGTAAAAAATCAGATGCAATTTTCTATGATTGGGTTCGGGCAAGCTTTGGTAAGATAAAATTGTATCGTTTGAAACATTAATTATTTGCATCGAAGCATTTTTAACGGCGGTAGTAAGTGCCGGAGGATAAATTTCGCATTTTGGTATTAATGATTCATTCCTTATTTCATATATTTTGAGTTGATTATCAAAGGTGTTAGCCATATATAATTTTTCTTTCGATACAAAAAATTCGCCTTTTCGTAGTTCTGATGTTTTTTTAATTTTTATTTCAGGTGTCAATTCACCAGTTTCAATATTCAATACTGAATAGTAATTGTGCTTTGATTGATTGACTATGAAAATATTTTCTCCGGTTTGTAAAAAGCTGAAAATGTTCCCTGCTCTAGGTCCATTATCATCTTCAAACGGACATTCTGCTTCCCATTTCATTTCCATTTCGTTGGTTATAAGAGTTGCAAAAAATGACTCTTTATTGTTTCTCTGAGTTATTAGTAATTGCCCTTGCTCTTTTAAATCAATCAATGCAACAACCTTTAAACCGGTTTTTTTAGTTGGAATTTCAATTTTTTGAGAAAATATGCTTTGAAAACTCAAAGTAAAAATAAATAGCAGTATTGTTTTTTTCATTATTTTTCAATTCAAAGTTATAAATTTTAAAATTTAGATTTTTTAAGAAAAATTTATAATACTGATAGTCAGTAGTTAAGAATTATTTTTAAAAATATAATTTTGTTTTTTAATAAATAGTCTTTTATTAGCACTCTGATTTAAAAACAAAAATATCGCGTATAAGTAATACCTCTACTCAAAATAGTCTTTTTTAAAAACTGCAAAAGTTTAATTGAGATTAAATATAAATTATTATTTAAGAGGTATTATGAAAGAGTATCAAATTTCCGACCAATTGTTAATTAAGAATTACCTTAAAGGTAATGAGGCTTGTTTTGAAATGTTGCTTAACCGCTACAAATCAAAAGTTTTTACTACAATATATCTTATTGTAAACGATAGATACATAGCTGAAGATATTTTTCAGACAACATTTATTAAAGTTGTCAATACAATAAAATCAGATAAATACAACGAAGAAGGCAAATTTCTTCAATGGTTGCTTACAATTGCAAGAAACCTTGCAGTTGACCATTTCAGAAGAAAACAAAAAAATCCAATAATTACTGGTGCTGCAGGCGAAGATATTTTCAATACTTTACCGGCTTTTGATGAAAATAGAGAAGAAAAAATTATAAAAGAGCAGAGAGAAGCTACAGTAAGAGAACTTATTAAACTTTTGCCTGATAATCAAAGAGAAGTTTTGGTTTTGCGTCATTATGGTGATCTTAGTTTTAAAGAAATAGCAGATATGACTAATGTAAGTATAAATACTGCTTTGGGTAGAATGCGTTATGCAATTCAAAACCTGAGAAGATTAATTGAGGAAAAAGAATTATCTTTGAGATAAAAAAATAATAATCTGAATTTCAGCTTTTTATTCATTTAATAGTACAATAATGCAATAAAATTGTAAATATACGTTTTTTTACTTAGTGAAACATTTTAAAAAGCGTATGATATGATTAGTACTTTTACTCAAGAAGAATTACTTCTTTTTATTTATGGTGAAGCCGAACATCAATTAGAAAATCAAATAAAAACGGCACTCAAAGTTGATTTTAATTTACAAATTTATTATCAGCAATTAATTGAAACAATTGGTAAGTTAGATGTTTCGCCAATTAATCCAAATGAAACTTCGTGCAAAATAATTCTCGAGGTTTCATCTATTTCACAAGGCGAAAGTTTAGTTAATTAAAAAGAGTAATTTAAAGCAAGGCTCGGCATTATGGGCAATTGGTTTACTCTTTCATTTTTAATTCGGTTAAAATAGAATACATTTTTTCTGTTGTAAACATTAATACAACTAAAAATTGCTTCAAAAGTATTTTCTTTCCCATTTTTCATTTTTATTTTAAAAGTTTTGGTTGAAGAAATATCAAGACGGTGATAATATGGCAATCTTCCAAGATTTTGCCCTGCATATAAAATTCCGAGTTCGCCATTTGCCCTAATATAATCAGTAGAAGCACCATCGTCAAAAGGCAAATATTCGTAATAGCCTTGTGTTTGGGTAAATGGAAAACCTGAACCAAAATTCCATCTAACACTTAAATCAAGTGTTTTATCCTTTAAAAACTTGTAAGTTCCAAGCAAATTGAGATTATGTCTGCGGTCAAAATGTGGCTGGTACTTATCAATTCCATCATATCTTGAAACATTATTATATGAATAAACACTCCAAAAATACAACCTGCTATAGCTTGCTTTATAAGTAATATCATACCCAAAAGCTCTACCTGTTTCGCCAATATAGTCTTTCCGAAGATACCATGGATGTTTTTGATTTTCAGGGGTGTCGTCAAAAATTTTATCTCTGTTGATGTTTGTCAGTTGTGTAAATTCTTTTATGTAGAATTCGAGATTTATTTCATTTTCTTTGTTAAAATCAAATTCAATTCCTGCAACTCCATGTAATGCTTTTTGCAAACGATTTGTGAATTTTTTGTTGCCTACTTTTTCGGGGTATTCATCGGGTCCTGACAAAAATCCGTAAAAAAGATTTACAACATCTTTATCACTTGAGGCACTCATAAGGTTTTGAGAATAAATGCCGCCTGATGATTTTATTCTAAATCTTTTGTTTATATTATACTTAAATCTAATTCTGGGTTCGGGGCTTAAATCGTTGAATGATGCATAATACTGAAGCCTGAAGCCGCTTTCTATTATTAATTTTTTATTAAAACCGAGATATTTGTATCGGACAAATCCATTGAGTTCGGTAGTGTTTTCATATTGGTTTATTTTGCGATTTACGGCGTTATACAAATTAAAATCAGTTCTAAAACCATTGATTTCAATTCCGTATTGCAATTCGTCTTTTCCAAGATAATTTATAAATGACATCCCGGCATAAAATCCATTGATGCCCGAACTACGTGGTTTTTCGTCTTTTTCAGTTTGCGACATATTGTAATTACTCCATGTAAAAGTTGTGTTAATTAATGTACTTGAACCGGATGGGAGCAATAAAAATTTTCCGCCAAAACCATTTGAATTCCAATTGTATTTTGATGAATTTTTAAAATCTACTCTATCGCTATGATTAAATCCAAAAAAACTTATTTTGCTGCCCGATGTACTATTAAACGAAATTTTACCATACAAATCTTCAAAAGAATAGGGTAGTTTGTCATTACCGGCATATTTGTAAAACATATTTGATGATTTGTTTAAAAATGAATTTTTATATGAAAAAATAAATGATGAACTGCTTCCGGTTTCTGAGTCGAATTTTTTCAATGGTCCTTCAAGCATTAGCTTAGAAGTAAAGGTGTTTATATTTGCTTTTCCTTTAATAATGTTTTTGTCGCCATCGCGTGTTTTAACATCTATTATTGCCGAAATTCTTCCACCGTATTCAGCCCCAAACCCTGCACTGTAAACTTCGGTATTTTTAATAACATCTGCATCAAAAACCGAAAACAATCCAATTGAATGAAAAGGGTTATAAATTGTCATGCCATCAAGCATTACTCTGTTCATAACCGGCGAACCACCTCTTATATATAACTGTCCACCTTGGTCGCCTGTAAATACAACACCTGGTAAAACCTGTAAAAATTGTACCAAATCAGGTTCTCCGCCTACGCTTGGTATCATTTTCAATTCTTTTGATGTAATATTTGTTATTGAAATATAAACGTCTTTTTGTTTTTTTTGCCTTTCGGCAGTTACATTCACTTCTCCAAGGTCTATTCCCTTATCCAATAAGAAGAAATTTCGTAGATATGCCTTATTCCCGCTAATTTCTATTTTTAAAACCACCGTATCAAAACCTAATGCACTTACCGAAACATTGTATGTGCCTGCAAAAAGTTTGGGTAATATGTAAAATCCATTAGCATCGGTTGTTGCTCCTGCTTTGTTTTCAATTACTACAACACTGGCATAAGATATTGGTTCTCCTGTTTTTTTATTGTAAACAAAACCTCTTATTTCTGACTTCTGTGCATGTAATGAAAAGCTGAAAATCAATGCACAAAGTCCTAATATTTTTCTCATTTTTTCGATTTGCAATTTATTCTAAATTTTTATAGCCCTTTATGTTTTTTTATAAAAAATGATTTTCGTTTTACAATCGTTACAAAAAAACAGAACTGCCTATCCTCACCATATTACTGCCTTCTTCAATTGCAATTTTGTAGTCGCTGCTCATACCCATTGAGATTATTGAGAAACTTGAGGAGTTTTGAAATAGTGTTTTTTTTAAATATTCAAATGTGTTTTTCAAGGCTTTAAATTCATTTCTTATTTTATTTTCATCATTTGTTAATGTAGCCATTCCCATTATTCCTCTAATTCTGATATTTTTAAATTCCAAAACTTTTCTACAAAAACCCAAAGCATTGGCAGGATTTTCTCCAAATTTTGATTCTTCGTCGGCTACATGAAATTGAAGCAATATGTCAATTATTCTTTTATTTTTCATTGCCTGTTTGTCTATTTCGGCTGCAAGCCCGGCAGATTCAACCGAATGAATTAAATTTATAAACGGGGCTATATATTTTACTTTGTTGCTTTGCAAATGTCCTATCATATCCCACTTTATATCTTTGGGTAATTTTTCCCATTTTTTTACTAAATCCTGTACTTTGTTTTCGCCAAACGACCTATATCCCTCATTATATACCTGCATTATTTCTTCATCGCTACGCAATTTTGTAACTACTATAAGATTTACATTTTCGGGCAGTTTTTCGCTAATTCTTTTCAGGTTATCTTTTATCATTGTAAATTTGCTTTAATGAAATACATTTTGATTGCGGTTTTAATAGTTTTCTTATTTTATTCATGCAAAGAAAAGCAAGTTAAATCAATAAATACATATCACATTAACAGAAAAAAAATGACAGAACTCATTACCGATTTGTCTTTAGCCGAAGGTAATTATAAAGTTGTAAACAAATACGGACTTTTTAATGCTAAACTTATTGATAGTTCTTACGCTTTTATTTATAAAAAACACAATCTCGAAAAATGGCAAGTTGATTCAAGTTTTAAATATTATTCAAACAAACCCGAACTGTTTGGTAAAATAATGGAAGATGTAATTGAAAACCTTGACAGGCTTGAAAACTAATAACTTTTTATCTCAATTTATATTTTGTATCCCGATAATATTGAAATAAAAATAGGTTTTGATGCAATTAAGGATTTGCTCAAACAATTTTGCTCAAGCAATATGGGCAAAAATATGGTTGAAAATATTAAATTTTCATTAAACTATAACTATATAAACCAACTGACTGAACAAACTCTTGAGTTTAAAAAAATCATAACCGAAGGAAATAATTTTCCCGATTTTAAATATTGCGATATATCAACGCAGCTTAAAAAAATGCTTACCGAAGGCATTTTTCTTACCGAAACAGAACTTTTTGACCTTAAACTTACCACAGAATTTATTTTTAAGATTAAAAAATTCTTTAACAATAAAGAATTAAAATTTCCCGAACTTTTTAACTTATACAAAGATGTACAAGTTTTTGATGAGATAAATTCGATAATTGAAAAAGTAATTGATAATAATGGTGAACTAAGGACAGATGCCTCACCAACTTATAAAAAACTAAGTGTTGAAATTAAAAAAGCTGAACAAGATATTCATAAAAAATTAATTGCAGTTTTTGCAAAAGCACAAAACGAAGGGTGGACCGGCGAAACCGGCATAACTATAAGAGAAGGACGACCGGTGATACCTGTAAAAGCTGAACATAAACGCAAAATAAACGGTATTGTACACGACGAATCTGGAGGTGGCACTTTGCTTTATGTTGAGCCATCGTCAATCGTTGAAGAGAACAATAAATTAAAACATCTTTTTATTGAAAGAAGTCGCGAAAGAGAGCAAATTTTAAAAAATGTAACTGCCAATCTTAAACCATTTCGCGATTGTTTTGAGGTTTTTTATAAAAAAATTTCAATTACAGATTTAATAAAAGCAAAAGCACAATTAGCAATAAAAATTAATGCCTCAAAACCACAAATTTTAAACGAAACAAAAAATAAGAAAATTTTGCTAATTGATGCATTTCATCCATTGTTGTACTTGCGTTTGAAAACTGAAGACAAAAAGCCTGTTACGCTCAATTGCAGTTTGAACCAAAAACAAAGAATAATGGTAATTTCAGGTCCCAACGCTGGCGGCAAATCTGTTGCTCTTAAAACCATTGCTTTAAATCAATATATGCTGCAATGTGGCATGTTGGTTTGTGCCTCGCCTGATTCAGAATTTTCGTTATTCAAAAATATAATGGTTGACATAGGCGATAACCAAAGTATTGATAATAATTTAAGTTCATACAGTGCCCACCTTCAAGCTATGAGACATTTTGTTTTAAACGCAAAAAGCGATTCACTTTTTTTTATTGATGAATTAGGCAGCGGAACCGATCCGCAGTTTGGTGGTGCTATTGGCGAAGCAATTCTCGAAAAACTCAATTATAACAAAGCTTTTGGAATTGTCACTTCGCATTTTGGCAATATTAAAAATTTTGCAGGACAAACTGAAGGATTTATCAATGCCTCTATGCTTTATGATTTGAATAATTATACACCCCTATATAAACTCGTAGTTGGAAAACCTGGTAGCAGCTATGCTATTGAACTTGCAAAAAAAACAGGATTAAGTAATGAAATTATTGAAAAAGCAAAAACGAAAGCCGGAAAAACACATCAAAGAATTGATGAAATACTTGCCGAACATGAGCAAATGCTTAAAATTTCAAACGACAAATTGAAAACTATTGAAGAAAAAGATAAAATTCTTACAAAACTGATAAACGATTATAATGAACTCAAAGAAAAAATAAAAAACCAAAAAAATTCTATTATTAACCAAGCAAAAATTCAAGCAGAAGATATAGTGAACAACTCACGCAAACTCATTGAAAATACTATAAGTGAGATTAAAAGAACCTCAGCCAATAAAGAAACAACATCTAAACTTCGCAAAAAAATAAATGAAGTTCAAAAAGAACTGAAAATGACAGAAAATACTAAACCTATAAATTCCTATGATTTTGATATGATAAAAGAGGGTACTACTATAAAAATCAAGGGATACAGCGTGCCAGGTTTAGTATTAAAAAAAGGAAAAGATAACCTTTTGGTAGAAACAGGGCTTATAAAATCAAAAATACCATACAACATGATTGAAGATGTAATAAACCCAAAAATTATCAACCCAGCTTTTAAAGTGAAAGGTTATAACTTTCAAAATGAAGTAAAACAATTCAATCCAAGATTAGATTTAAGAGGTATGAAAGCCGATGATGCTGTAAAAGCTGCAATTGATGCCGTTGATAAGGCATTGATGTTAAACATTGATAAAATATGGATACTGCATGGAAAAGGCGATGGAATTTTGAGAAAACTGATTAGAGAAAATCTTAAAAAAATTCGTCATGTTAAACAAATTGAAAGCGAACATATAGATTTTGGCGGTGATGGTATTTCAATTGTTGAACTTGCCTGAAACTTTAAGAATTAGTTTTATTTAATTTTTTGAAAATTTCAGTTTTTTTTATTACTTTATTAAGAATTAACCGTTCTGCCTTTCCATTCGTACTTTCTGCTTAATGATAATATTCCAATAAAAAATATATAAAAAACATGCAAAAACATAGCAGGAATAGCTATTACCATTAATTTACGAGCATTAAAAAAACCAAGTGTAAACCCCAAAAAACAAGTATCAATCACGATTTTTGAACCCCAAAGAATTAAAAAATTTTTCAAGTCTGAAAAAAAAGTAAAATTTATCATGGTATAAAGCATCAAACAATTTAAAATGAAAATAAAAAATGGTAGAATTTTTGATGAAAATGCCTTGTAATGCCCCGCTTTGCTTGCCCATCGTATTCTTTGATTTAAAAATTCATTTAAACTTTTTGGAGCATTGGTTTTTACAATTGCATCTTTGTTTTTTACAAATTTTATACCTTTTGAATATTTAATAAATACCTTTTGAAGCAAAAACTCATCATCGCCACTCATCTTATTTTCGTTGCCTTCAAAGCCTTTTACATCATTAAATACCGATTTTCTGTATGCAATATTAGCCCCATTGCACATAGTTGGAGTGCCGGTTTTAATGGTAGCAGCACCTATAGTAATCATGCTTATTAAATCAAGTTTCAGATATTTATTTATAATGCCTTTTGATTGATTAAAAATTACAGGTCCGCACACAAGTTTTATATTTTCATCAGCAAATGCAGAAATTATTGTTTTAAGAAAATTTTCACCCAAAACACAATCAGAATCTGTACAAACAATTATTTCATTTGCCGAATTGCTTATTCCCTTTGTAATTGCAGCTTTTTTGCCTTTTTCGTTTGTGTTTAAATTGAGGATTAAAGGCTTAAAATTTTCTAATTTTGCATTTGCAATTGTTTCTAATGTTTTATCAACCGAATGGTCGTTTATTATTATAACTTCGAGGTTTAAAAAATTGTAATTCTGTTTATCAATACTTTTCAAAAGTGTAGAAATATTTTGTTCTTCGTTTCGGCATGGAATTATTAATGAAACTTTTAAATTTAATTCGGCAATTTGGGTAACACACGTGTTTTTCCAACCCCAAATCCATGAAATTACATACGCCAGATAAATTAAAATAACTGCAAAAACAAAATAAATCATTTTTTTGAAGTTTTATAAAACAAAATTGCTAAAGCTCCTGCAATTGCTGCAATCATAATATTTATTATCCAAAGCAATGTACTCGAAGCTATAATATTTTTATGGGCAAAACCAAGTGGTGCTAATAAAGTAATTGCTATGCTCATTCTTATCCCAATTTCTGAAAGCAAAAAACTTGGTATAACAGTTTGAAATAAAAATATTGCAGGCAAAATCAATAAAACTTGGTTAAATTCAAGGTTGATTTTGAAATATTGCAGCAGAATTGCAAATTGTAGCAAAAAAACTAAATAACGAAAAAATGAAAGGGATAATAATATGCAAATATCTTTTAAATTAAGTAATGCAAAAGCATGTGTAATTTGAGTTAAAATGTTGTTTCGGATTATTAACTTTTTACTCAAACCCTTTATTTTATTTAGATTAAAAAGAAAAAATAAAATGACAACTACTGCAAAAAATAAAAAAAGGATTAAAAAATTTTTGAAATTTATAAAACTTATATAATTTGTAGTTGACAAAAAAATGTAAAAACCTGGCAAACCTGCCAAAAACGTAATAAACAATTGCGAAATGCTTCCAAAAATTGTCAATGTTATAATTTCAGGAATTAGTTTGTTTTTTAAAAACAACATTCTACCGGCAAATTCGCCTGTGCGATTTGGAGTAAATGAGCTAACAGCCACACCACCCAAAACAGCAGCAAAGCTTTTTAAAAATGAGATTTTTTGAGTTTTTCTGATAATAAATTTCCATTTATAAGCTTCAATACCCCAGTTTATAAAAAACAATAGCATTACCAAAACCAACAAATGCCACGAGTTATAAAGGCTTGAAAAAATTAATTCGTCAAATTCTGTTAAGTTTATTTTCTTTAATTTCTTAAATAAAAAAAAGAAACAAAGCATAGCAATAAGAATTTTTACAGCCCAAAATATAATATGTTTATTTGCCTTTATAATACTGGGCAATATTATCTTTTAAAAACATAAAATAATAACCAAAATGTAAACAGATAAATTATAAAAACAAAAATTAAAATAAACTAAGTTTGCATAAAACATGAATGATTCTGTTTTTGATAAAGAGTTTGATAAAATAGTATTGGGATTTGACCCCGGCACACAAATTATGGGCTATGGTGTAATAGGCATAACTGGCAAAAACTTTGAAATGATTACACTTGGTATTATAAATCTTAAAGGATTAGATAATCATGCTTTGAAACTTAGCAAAATTCATGAAAGAAGCCTTTCTATAATAGATATGTATAAGCCTGATGAGGTAGCTCTTGAAGAACCATTTTTTGGAAAAAATGTACAATCAATGCTAAAACTCGGCAGAGCACAAGGAGTAGCAATGGCAGCAGCATTACATCGCGGTTTACCTATTTTTGAGTATAGCCCCAAAAAAGTAAAACAATCAATAACAGGAAATGGAAACGCAAGCAAAGAGCAAGTTGCAGGTATGCTAAAATCATTGCTTAAATTCAGCGAACTTCCAAAATATCTTGATGCAACCGATGCAGTAGCGGTTGCACTCTGTCATTGCTTTAAAGCTGCAAATGGTGACAAAGATTTTTCACCCAAATACAATGATTGGAATACTTTTGTAAAAGAAAACGAATCGAGAATTAAAAAATAAAATTCTTTAAACTAAAAATATACAAATCTTCTAACACATGAAACGTGTTTTGCAAGCCTAATTACTTGTTTTGTGTAACCAAATTCATTATCGTACCAAACATAAAGTACAATATTTTTTTGATCAGGCGATACTATTGTAGCCATACTGTCAAACACTGCCGGACAAGGATTTCCAATTATATCACTCGAAACAAGTTCTTTATCAATAGAAAATTTAATTTGGCTAACAAGCGGTCCTTCGAGTGCGGCTTTTTTAATAGTTGAATTTATTTCGTCAACGCTTGTTTCTTTTTTAATTGTCAAATTCATTATTGCAAGCGAACCGTTTGGAATAGGAACTCTAACAGCATTAGCAGTAAGTTTATTTTTTAGTTGGGGTATAACTTTAGAAACAGCAGACGCAGCACCGGTTTCGGTTATTACCATATTTATAGCCGCCGAACGCCCTCTACGAGATTTTTTGTGCATGTTGTCTAACAAATTTTGGTCGTTTGTGTAAGCATGTACTGTTTCTATATGCCCTTTTTCTATACCAAAACTATCTTCAACCACTTTTAAAACCGGTACAATTGCATTTGTAGTACACGATGCTGCCGAAAAAATATTTTCATTTACCAAATCTTGTTGTTCATGGTTTACACCATAAACTATATTTGGCAAATCACCTTTGCCAGGAGCAGTGAGCATTACTTTTGCTATACCTTTTGATTTCAGGTGCAGCGATAGCGAATCTCTATCTCTGTAAACTCCGGTATTATCAATAAGTACAGCATTAGAAATGCCGTAAGATTCATAATCAATTGTATCAGGTTTTGATGCTTCAATCATTTTTATTGTTTGCCCGTTTATTATTAATGATTGATTTTCGGCATCAACAGATATTGACCCTTTGAACTCTCCATGAACCGAGTCCATTTTCATAAGCGATGCTCTTTTGTTTATATCATTTCCACTTCCGGGGCGTGTTACTATTGCTTTAAGTTTTAACAGTTGCCCTTTGCCTGATATTCTTATAAGTTCTCTAGCCAACAATCTTCCAATCCTTCCAAAACCGTATAAAACCACATCTCTTGGTTCAATTTGCGATAAATTATTTCCAATGCAATGTTTTAACTTTTCCTTAAGAAAAACGCCTAAATCGCTTTTGTTGTTGGTTTCGTTTGCCCATTCAAAACTTAGCCTGCCAATATCAATTTTTGAAGGATACAAGTCCTCAATTTTTAAAATTTCTTCGGCAATATTAGCTGTATTATATATGTCAATATTTTTTTCTATTATATCTTTTGCATATTTATGCAATTTCTGCACTTCTGATGTACTTATATCTATCAGAGTATTTCTGAAAAAAATAAGCTCTACAGATTTGTCATAAATAAGTTTATTTACAGCATTAATAAGCCTTGCACTTGCTTTTTCTTTGTCAATCCACGATTGAAGTTCTTTGTCGTAAGCTTCTTTTTTAGTTTTTAAAATATCCGAATTCATTATATGTTTTGTGAAAATAAATAAGGCTGCAAATTTATTTAAAAATGATAAAAAATTAAATTATAAAGTGGTATTAAATGTAATTTTACTCTATATGGTTTAAAATGAAAAACAAAATTTTTTCTACTTTTAAAATTTTATATTGATTATTTAATTTGAAAAATTAATCTTTGCAGCAAATAAATTAAAAAATAAAATGTCAGAAATTTCATCACGAGTTAAAGCCATTATAGTTGATAAACTTGGCGTAGAAGAGTCAGAAATTACACCCGAAGCAAGTTTTACTAATGATCTTGGCGCAGATTCTTTGGACACAGTAGAGTTAATCATGGAGTTCGAAAAAGAGTTCAACATTGCAATTCCCGATGATCAAGCCGAAAAAATCGGTACAGTTGGTCAAGCTATTGATTACATTACAGCAAACGCAAAGTAATTATTTAAAAAAAACTTGAAAAGAGTTGTAGTTACAGGTATTGGTGCCATAACTCCTATCGGAAATAATGTTTCCGAATATTGGGAATCATTGTGTAATGGAGTAAGTGGTGCCAACCTCATAACTCGGTTTGATGCTGAAAAGTTCAAAACAAAATTTGCCTGCGAAGTAAAAAACTTTGATGTAACAAATTTTATTGACCGAAAAGAAGCTCGTAGGATGGATCCTTATGCTCATTATGCAATTGTTAGTGCTGATGAGGCTATTAAAGATGCAGGACTTGAAGGAAATTGCAACCTCGACCGCACAGGAGTTATATGGGGTTCGGGCATAGGCGGTTTGATAACTTTTTTCAAAGAATGTTTTGATTTTGCCAAAGGTGATGGCACTCCCAGATTTAGTCCGTTTTTTATTCCAATGATGATTTCGGACATTGCCGGCGGACATATTTCAATAAAATATGGCTTCAGAGGTCCTAATTTTACAACTACTTCAGCTTGTGCATCAAGCAATAATGCACTTTTTGATGCCTATCTTTATTTGAAGAATGGAATTGCCGATGTTATTGTTACAGGAGGTTCTGAAGCAAGTGTAAACGAGGCTGCAATGGGTGGGTTTAATTCGATGAAAGCACTTAGCGAACGAAATGACGATTTTTCAACAGCTTCACGTCCTTTCGATAAAGACCGAGATGGATTTGTGTTAGGCGAAGGTGGAGCCTGCTTAGTTCTTGAAACCCTTGACCATGCTTTGGCAAGAGGAGCAAAAATTTATGCCGAAATTGCCGGAGGTGGTCTTTCTGCTGATGCTTATCATATATCTGCTCCACACCCCGAAGGTATTGGAGTTATAAATGTTATGAACAATGCTTTGAATGATGCAGGATTAAAACCCGAAAATATTGATTATATAAATGTTCATGGAACAAGTACACCACTTGGCGATATTGCCGAAACTATTGCTATTAAAAAAGTTTTTGGCGAACATGCATATAAATTAAACATAAGTTCTACAAAGTCTATGACAGGACATTTACTTGGTGGAGCCGGCGGGGTAGAAGCAATTGCTTCACTTCTTGCTGTAAAAAATGATATTGTTCCTCCAACTATAAATCACTTTACAGACGACCCTGAAATTGATAATAAACTAAACTTTACCTTTAACAAAGCCCAAAAACGAACTATAAATGTTGCATTAAGTAATACATTTGGTTTTGGAGGCCACAATGTTTCTATGATATTTAAAAAATACTTGTGAGATTTTGAGCCGCAAGGGGCTGATATTGCTTTTATTCAGACGAAAAAAGGACAGAATTTTTGCTCTACTAATAAAGAAATATACAGGTTATTTCCCAAAAAATTTAGGATTATACCGTCAGGCTTTTGTTCACAACTCAGCTATAAATAAAAAAGATTCTGATAAACTAAGTAATGAAAGACTAGAATTTTTAGGCGATGCTGTAATAGACCTTGTTGTAGCCGAATTTGTTTTTAGAAAATTTTCGGGCAAAGGAGAGGGATATCTTACCGAAATGCGTTCAAAAATTGTAAGCCGTGAACAACTTTCTTCAATAGCATCAAAACTTGGCTTTGAAAAACTTCTTGTTTTAAGCGAATCGTTAAAAAATCCCAAAAATATAAATCTCTACGGAATTGCCGGTAATGCTCTCGAAGCTTTTATTGGAGCTATATATCTTGATTATGGATATGATAAAGCCAGGAAATTTGTTATAAAAAAACTAATTAAACCATTTATTGATATAGAAAAACTTGATTCGCTTTATGAAAATTACAAGAGTATTTTGCTGCAATGGGGGCAAAAAAACCGAAAAGTAATAGATTTTAAACTGATTGAGGAATATTCTGATAAAAATTTAAAGTATTTTAGAGTAGGTTTGTTTATTGATGAAGAACTTTTGGTTGAAGCAACAAACATTACCAAAAAGAAAGCCGAACAAATGGCATCAGAAAAAGCAATTTCAATACTTCAATTAAACATTTGGGATTTTAAATTGTCGTAAATAAAAATCATTTTTTTTCATAAACCCTATAACCTCCTTGGTTAAACACGAGTTTAAATTGTTTTGCAGTATCTAAATATTCATTATTGCCGATTTTGCAAACAAAGTAAACGGGTTTATTAACAGTTTGTGAAAATAGGAGCGTTTGCTTAAAACCATTAATTTTATTGCGTATATTTTCATTGAGTTTTATAGTTTTATCCCAATTATTTCTTATGCAATATCTTTTAATTTCATTTTGTAAATAATCATCATTAGCTGGCTTATGTCTTGCAGTGTAAAAATAGTGTGCATAGCTTTTAAAACCTATTGTTTCAACATAAACATCTCTTCCTTTGAGTGTTTTATAAAAACTAATTATACTTCCCTGAACATGATTTTCGATTTTTGGTAACATAAATATTAGAATTAAAAAAATAAAAACTGTTTGTGAAATAAGCCATATTTTTATTGCTTTATTGTTGGGTTTTTTCAAATTGGTAGCAAAACCTCCCAAAGTAATAATTAAAAAAATGAAAGCAAAAGCTATTTCATATCCCTTCCATTGAGTAGGAGCTAATATATTTTGCACAACAAATTCATCATTTATCAGTGATATAATTTTTTCTTTGAATGTAGTGCTAAAGCCTATAAAAAAAACAAATGCAAATGCTACGCTGTAAAACAATCCAACAAGCAATATCAAAAAATTTTGCCATAAATAAAATTTAATATTTTTACTTAAAAAATATGCTCCAATAAAAGTAGCAGGCAAATAGCAAAGAGATGAGTAATGTACTATTTTGGTAGTTACAATTGAAAAAATCACAAGTGTTACCCAAAAGAGTATTTGCATCCATGTTAAAAATGAAATGTTTTCTTTTCTTCTTAATAAATAAGGCATTGAAATTATAATTGCCGGGAAACAGCCAAGTACCAAAACCAAAGGATGATAAAACCATGGCTGCCCATGAGATGCAACAGGTTTTTGGAATAATTCTATTTGATATTTTAAAAATTCTGAAGTGAACCAAAAATCGCCTTTAAGCCAATCGGGCAAAAACCAAAATAAGGGTAATATAGCTGTGAAAAGCAATAAAATAAGTAAATCTTTTATATCAAAATACATTTTGAATTTGTTACTTATTAGAAATACAAAACCACACAAACCTGAAATTAAAATTGCCACAGGACCTTTTGTAAGTAAAGCCAAACCAAGAAATATACCGCAAAACATAAAATTTAACCTTCTTTTCTTTTCATTTTCTGATGCCTCAAATAGCTGAAATATTGATAAAAATATAAACAAATTGTACCATGGATCAATTATTCCGCTTTTGAAATAGAAATGTGGAGTAAACGACCCTGCATATAACAATATCCACCAAATAGCCAACTTTTGATTGAATAGTTTTTTACCAATAAAATAAATAAGATTAAAAGTTACAATTCCGCAAACGGCATTTGGCAAACGGGCTGCAAATTCATTAATTCCGAATATTTTCATACATATCACCTGAAACCAAATAAACAAAGGAGGTTTTTCCCAGAAAGGCTCAAAATTTATTGTGATATTTTTATAATTTCCTGTAATAATCATTTCTCTTGCTGCTTCAGCAAAATTTATTTCGTCCCAATCAAAAAGGTGCACACTACCCAAAAAAGGTACAAATAATATTGATGATAAAATTGTAATAATGAAATATGGAGATTTAATCATTTTCATTTTTTAACAATTAAAATTGAATTAGCCAAAACTGCCGAAAAAAAACCTATAATAGAACCTGCAATTATATCTTCTGCAAAATGCTGCTGAAGATAAATTCTGCTTAAAGCAACTAAAAAAGCCATAGAAACAAAAAACAAACCTTTAGTTTCATTTTTAAAATAGAAAGACAAAATAAAGGCTACTACAAATGCCGATGATGTATGCCCTGACGGAAAACTATTGTATTTATGCAATTCAACTCCTTGGGTATAAATCAAATTGTATTTTGATAAATATAATGAAGGGCGTACGCTATCAAAAACTAAATATTTTGAAATTGATGTTATTAAGGTATTGATAATAAAAGCCAAAGCTGCTCTTAATGCAAATATTTTATCTTTAAAATAAACAGAAATAATAAAACAAATAGGAATTAGAATCCATTCCTCGCCAAAAAAAGTTAAAAACTTGAAAAAAGTTCCAAAATTCTCTGAATAATTTTCGCTGAAAAAAACATTCAAATAACCTTTAAAAAAAAACAATGTAAAAACAAAAAGTACAACAAGTATAATAATCCAAAAAGCTAATGTAAGCTTTAGTCCTTTAAACAAAGTTTTGTCTGGTCTTTTGATTTTCAGCATAAATTAATATATTTGCAAACTTTTTTAAATTTAAAAAAAAAATAAAATTTTAAAATGCAAAGTTCTAAAATAAACGATAAGAGACAAAAAATAGAATTGGAATTTCCGATGCACTGTTCTGTCAATGCTTTATATAATTACATTTCATCACCTTCTGGTTTAACTGAATGGTTTGCTGATGATGTAACAGTTCACGGCAGCAAATACACTTTTAAATGGGATGATGGAGAGCAAAGAGATGCTGAACTTGTAAAAAATATCAACAAAAAGCATGTAAAATTTAAATGGCTCGACAATGATTATTCAAATGAATTTCTCGAATTCATTATCCATAAAGATGAAATTACAGACGATTTGGCTTTGATTGTTTACGACTATGCTGATGAAGAAGATTTTGAAGAGATGGTAATGATATGGGAAAATCAAGTTCATAATCTCAAAAACCAAATAGGAGCATAGTTTTCTGATGCTTCAGCTTATTTTTTTTAGTTTTATTTTAAGTGCGGTTCATGCTCTAATACCTCATCACTGGCTAAGTTTGGCTCTATTGGCAAGAAGCGAAAAGTGGTCAAAAAAACAAACCTTTCAAATTTCATTTGTTGTAAGTTTTGCCCATACACTTAGTACTATTATTCTTGGTGTTCTTATAGGCTTGATAGGTATGGAAGCTGCAAAACGAATGAGTGAATTTACATCGTGGTTTGCACCGTTATTACTTATTTTGTTTGGAATTATCTATATAAGTTTTGGACAGGAACATCATCATATCGAAAATAAAAAAATAAAAAATCATTCTTTCGAAAAAATAATGTTTTCAATGGCTTTGACAATGTTTTTTTCACCATGTCTGGAGGTTGAAACATTGTATTTTGCAGCAGGTACTTTTGGGTGGCAAGGCATTTTGTTTGTTTCTTTGATTTATTTGATTGTTACAGTATGTGGAATAACAATTTTGGCTTTATCTGGAAAAAAAACAATTGAAAAATTAAATTTTCATTTTCTTGAACACAATGAGAAAAAAATAGCAGGTATGATACTTATTTTGCTTGGCATTATGACGTATTTTTTGAAATTCTGACATGAAGAAAATTACAAATTGAATTTTTAATACGTTTGGTAAGCCTTTTGATTAAAACTAATTTTGCAATATTAAAAAATGAACATAACATACGATAAAAAAGATGAACTTAATGCAGTGCTTACTGTGAGTCTTGGGAAAGAAGATTATGAAACTAAAGTTGATGAACAATTGAAAAATTATCGCAAAAAGGCTAATATACCCGGTTTTAGACCTGGAACTGCTCCAATTGGGATGTTAAAAAAACTTTACGGCAAACCAGTTTTAGCTGAAGAAATAAATAAATTAGCAACTGAGAACCTATATAATTACCTAAAAGAAAATAAAATTGATATACTTGGGCAGCCGCTTTTGATTGACGAAAAATCTGAAATAAATATTGAAACAACTGAAGATTTTAAATTTGCATTTGACCTTGGGCTTGCTCCTGATTTTGATTTTAACATAAGCGATAAGGATGTTGTAAAAAAATATGTTATTGAAATAGCTGAAAAAGATATTGAAGACGAAATAAATAACCTATGCAAAAGATATGGGATTTTAGAAAAAGTAGAAATAAGCGAAGCCGAAACTGATAGTATTCTTATATCTTTAACCGAACTTGATGCAGACCACAAACCTGTTGATGGGGGAGTAAGCAATAAAGAAACAACTGTAATTCCTGAACTGGTAAAAGATGATGAAATAAGAAAATTGTTTGCTGGTGTAAAAACCGGCGATAAAATAATTGTAAACCTTAAAAAAATGTTGAACAATAATGAAGCAATTATTAGTTCTGTTACTGGCTTGCCTAAAGAAGGAGTAAACGACCTCAACTCTGAATTTGAAGCTGAAATAAAAAATATACAGAAATTTTCTCCTTCCGAAATCAATCAGGAATTATTTGATAAAGTATATGGTGAAGGTGTAGTTACTGACGAAAATACATTCAGAACAAAAGTTAAAGAAAATGTAGAAACGTATTACAAATACGAAAGCGAAAACCATTTTGAACATGAAATTGAGCATTTGATAATGGAAAAACATTCATTTGAATTGCCTGATGAATTTTTGAAAAAATGGCTTTCATCTGCTCATCCTAATGTTTATACCCCTGAAAATACTGAAAAAAAATATGAAGTAGAATCAAATGGATTAAGATATCAACTTATTCAGGAAAAGGCGATAAATTTGTTTTCAATAGAAGTAAGCGATGAGGAAATAAATCAAACAGCACTTGGTTATTCGGCTAATTTGTTGAGAAATTACGGAATTCCAAACCCTGATTTTGAATGGGTAAAAGAGTTTGCCGAAAAACAAAAAAAAGATAAAAGATTTATGGATAAAGTTGGCGAAATTGCTTTTCAACGTGCTGTAATCAATCATTTAAAAAATATTGTTACAATTGAAGAAGAAAAAACCACTGTTGAAGGCTTTTATGAAATTATAAAACAACATAACCATCATCATAATCATTAAAATAATAAAATCATGAACAACGGAAATGAATTCAGAAAATATGCCGTAAAACATTTAGGTATTAGTAGCAGTCTTGTTGACCATTATATTGAAAACATGACGCCATACATTCTTGAAGAAAGAGAAATGCGTGTTTCGCAAATGGATATTTTTTCGAGATTGATGATGGATAGAATCATCTTTCTCGGTACCGGTATTGATGACCAGGTTGCAAATATTGTAATCGGGCAATTGTTGTTTTTAGATTCAACTAATCCCGGACGTGATATTCAAATATATATTAATTCACCCGGAGGCTCTGTTTATGCCGGACTTGGTATATACGACACCATGCAATATATAACAAGCGATATAAGTACAATTTGTACCGGAATTGCAGCAAGTATGGCTGCTGTGCTGATGGCAGCAGGGGCAAAAGGCAAACGCACAGCCTTGAAACATTCAAGAGTAATGATACACCAGCCATTGGGCGGAGCACAAGGTCAGGCTTCTGATATGGAAATTACTGTTAAAGAAATTCAAAAATTAAAAAAAGAACTTTATGATATTTTGGTAACACACACAGGGCAACCATACAAAAAAATTGAAAAAGATGCCGATCGCGATTATTGGCTTACATCGCAGGAAGCTAAAGAATACGGAATAGTTGATGAAGTGCTGGTAAAAAAAGTTGTATAATTTTAACTATGGAAAAACTTTCATGCTCATTTTGCGGACGACCCAAAAATCAGGTTGGTATTTTAATATCAGGCGTTGGTAGCAATATTTGTGATGACTGTGTGAGGCAAGCTGTAACAATTGTTGAAGAAAACCAAAATTCAACAAATGACAAAAAAATTAAAAACAAAAATTTAAAAACACTATTACCTAAAGAAATAAAAGAACATCTTGATAAATGGGTAATTGGTCAAAATGATGCAAAAAAAGCATTATCGGTTGCAGTTTACAACCATTATAAACGATTGCTTTATGAGAAAGATGATGAGGTAGAACTAGAGAAAAGCAATATTATTTTAATAGGCGAAACCGGAACAGGTAAAACATTACTTGCCAAAACACTTGCAAAAATTCTTGACGTGCCTTTTTGCATTGCCGATGCTACCGTTCTTACTGAAGCAGGCTATGTGGGCGAAGATGTTGAAAGCATTATTACAAGGCTTTTGCAAGCTGCCGATTACAATGTAAAAGAAGCACAGAGAGGTATAATTTACATTGATGAAATTGATAAAATTTCGCGTAAGTCAGACAATCCATCAATAACACGCGATGTTTCGGGCGAGGGTGTGCAGCAAGCTTTACTAAAATTATTGGAAGGCACAATTACAAATGTCCCTCCTATGGGTGGAAGAAAACATCCCGAACAAAAGTACATTGCAGTTGATACTTCGAATATATTGTTCATTTGCGGCGGGGCTTTTGAGGGAATAAGTAAGATTATTGAAAGGCGATTGAATAAAAATTCTTTAGGTTTTAAAGCCAAAAATCAAAAAATAAAAAGCGAAAACCTGCTCGAAAATGTTTCGGCAGAAGATTTGCGTAAATATGGTCTTATTCCCGAAATAATAGGGCGATTGCCTGTGATTACTACTTTACAACCACTTGATAAACCTACGCTTAAAAGAATACTTGTTGAACCTAAAAATGCTTTAATAAAGCAGTATATAAAAATATTTGAACTTGAAAAAAAGAAACTTGTAATATCTGACGAGTTAATAGATTTAATAGTAAATACAGCCTACGATTGCAAACTTGGTGCTCGTGGATTAAGAAGCATTTGCGAAGCTATTTTTATGGATGCAATGTACGAAGCCCCATCTACTCACAACAAACAAATTGAAATAAAAATTGAATTTGCTCTGAAAAAAGTATCAAAATTCTTTGAACAAGCTGCATAAAAAATTTTTTAGCTATTTATAGTTTTGGTGATATTTTGCCATCCAATTGCTATTTTGAAACTGTATAGTCATAAAATATGTTTACACAAAAAAGTGTAAAAAATGGACCAAAAAAATGAAAGTTAAATAACTTAATTTAAAAGAAAAAATTCATTTGTGAACCCAATTCAGGATTAATTATGAATTGTAAATTTTTATCAGGATTATCATTAAAAAACTGTAAACTTTTTTTAGGACGTGACAGTATAAAAAAGCCCCTCACATACGTTCGGGACTAATATTTTAGTACCCAATCACTTTAAGTGTTTGGGTTAGGTTACCAGTACTGATTTTTACTATATTGATACCTGAATTAACAGGTATTTGTGCGCTGTTGAAGACCTTCTGTGAAAAGGCCAACTGACCAGTCACAGAGTAAACTTCAACATCGGCATTTTCAGGCACATCAACAGTTGTGTAACCAACTGCAGGGTTTGGGTAAACACTGACTCCGGCTATTTTGGTGTTTTTTACTGCACCAGTTTCGCCATAAAGTTTAGTTGTGTAAAACCAATTAGTACCAGGTGAAACAAACCTGCCATCAATTACATAACCTTCAGTTATTGGCCAATCACGAACATAGTCGCGATACTTACCAACAAAAGAAGTAGTAAAAGTTGATAGGTTCATTGCCCAAACTTCGTCATAGGGTCTGTTGTTAACCTCGTTGGTTTTTAGATTTTGAATCCACCAATTACCACCAGTAACCATTTCATTATTCATGAAATAAGGACTTGGAGAGGCGGGGTCAATATCGCCATCCTTACCAGCAATAGGAGGAGCCCAGAAACCACTCATTGTTAAACGATCTTCCCTGTTAAAGGTTGTTCCGTTTAAATCTTGGTTAACATTAACCACAGCCATTCTCCGTCCACCACCTTGTACAGGATCGTACCAAAGGATAAATGTTGAGTCGGAGGTTGGGATATTCAAACCTATGGCATTAAAGTCGGTTCTAGAGTAAACCTTGTCATTTGCGGGATCATAAACGTTTGCACGAAATGACACACCTGGTTTATTAAACCAGTAACCTGATTCAAAGAACACAATTTTTTCACCAACACTAAATGCTTGGTAAATATTTGGTTCGTTTGAAATATCTATAGTTTCACCTGTCTCGTAATTATAAATTGCAAGACGAGATGTGGCTCTAGATGTTAAGGATAAAGGCATGGTTACAACTCCACCGTTTCGGACGTTAACCAAAATACGGTCGTTGCTCATGTTCCAAAATCCTATAATTTGGCTTTTTGTAGCAAGTAAAAGCTTGATACTGCCATTTTTAAGGTCGTAGCTATAAATACTAGTGCTGTCTAATTTGTAGAAGAGTTTACCTTCATACATATAAACATGTTTAGCATTTGTTAAAGCTTTTGGAGCAGGCATAACCTGACCAGTTTTTTTGTCCATAAATAAAACCCTAACACCAGGAGTTAGGTTCACACCATTTAAAACTGTCACATCTCTAGTGTATGTAAAAATAAGCAGGTTGCTATTGAACATCTTGTCAAAAGCAGCTGATTTTACTTCAAACTGACGAAGCATTGGAATGCTTGTGTCAGAGCTACCGGATTGAGAGTTCACATCTGTACTTTTTAAGAAAAACAATACTGCCAATGTGATAGGCAGTAAAGAAAAACTCCTTCTGCTTCTGCAGCTATTCACAGTAGCTAACAGTTTTGGTTTGGCAGCTATCGCCAAGAAGCCCAAAGATTTGGTATTTGTTTTCATATTTAAAGAACTAATTAAATTTATGATTTTTTTAAAAATGATAAACAAAAATAATATAGTTAAGTGGGGAAAAACAAAATGTATAAACTAAAATAAATAATTTTGTGCGAAAATCCTAATTATAAGGGAGATAAATTTTTTTGCAGAAAATAAAAGCAAAACGAAATGTCCAATAGGTTACAAATAGGTTCATACGTGGTTCATTTACTTGAACGGTAGTTGAACAAGAGGTACTAAGGGGTATAAAAGAGAGAGTATTCACGTTCAAACCCTGTTCAAATGTGTTTTTTCTTTAATACAGTGATTTCAAACTGGAGTTCCTTAATTAACCCCATCACTTATCCTCGTTTGCAACGAGGATAAGTTGGCTTATTTATAATTTTAAGTTCAATAAATATTTTTTTTCTCTTTTAAAACGGCAAATCATCAATGCTGTTATCAGAATTGTTTAAATTTTCAAATTCTTCAGCTACAGGTTGGGTTATAGGTTCTGAGTTGTTATTTTGCAAATTGCTTTTTTCGCTAAGTTCAAATTTCCATGCTTTGATGTTTGTGTACCATTTGCCTTGGTATTCGCGTGATTCAATATCAAAATACACTTTGATTGTTTCTCCGTCATTAACTTTTTTTAGCTCATCTACCTTATCACTCCAAAAAGTTATACAAACTTTTTTGGGATATTGCTCAAGTGTTTCTATTACGGCATCTTGTTTTTTCCATTCTCCTTTTGCACTTGTACCTGATTGTTCGGGTAATTTTGTAATTAATCTACCTTGAATTTCCATATCTGACAAAATTAATAAGCCTTTTTACGTTTACCAATAATGTTAATAATTTGGGTATATAAGTTTTTGATTTTTTTTAAAATAAACTCTATAAAGCCCAATTTACAGGCTCAATATTATTTTTTTTTAGATAGTCGTTTGCTTTTGAAAAATGTGAACAACCAAAAAATCCGTAATTAACCGAAAATGGTGATGGGTGTGCCGTTTCAAGAATTAAATGTTTTGATGTATTAATTAGTTTTTTTTTGCTTTTTGCAAAATTTCCCCAAAGCATAAATACTATATTTTGTTTTTTTTCACTAATAGTTTCAATTATTTTATCAGTAAAATTTTCCCATCCTATATTTTTGTGTGATGCAGGCTGGTTTGCCCTCACTGTAAGTATAGCATTTAAAAGTAATACTCCACTTTTTGCCCAGTGTATAAGGTTGCCGCTTTGCGGAATATCAATATTTAAATCACTTTTCAATTCTTTGTAAATATTTACAAGTGAAGGGGGGATTGCTATTCCATCGTTTACTGAAAAACACAAACCATTTGCCTGACCCAAGCCATGATAGGGGTCTTGTCCGATAATTACAACCTTTACTTTGTGAAATGGGGTATGATTTAATGCTGCAAAAATTAATGATGATGGCGGGAAATGCACAATGCCTGCTTTTTTTTCGTTTATCAATGTAGCTTTTATATCTGAAAAATACGGTTTTTCAAATTCAGTGGCTAAGTAATTCAACCAACTTTCGTCGAGCTTAATATTATTTGACATTGTGAAATTCTGAAGGTTTAAAACTGTTTTTCTTTACTATTTTTAAATAACCAAACCACAAGGTGAGAAATATAATTAAAACAAAAATTACTAATACAAGTAGTTTTAAAATCTGCGATTTTTTTATATTCATATCTTAAAAAGGATGATGTAGTTTGAATTTTTCTGCAATTTGTTTCAGGTCGGTTATTACATTTTCTATAATTGGAATGCCGTTTTCAATTCTGTCTTTATAGCAATAATGTTCAGGTTCGCCAGGTATCAAAACCTTAACATTTTTGTCAATTGGTTCAGATTTTTTAAATCTTTCAATCCATTTCTCAATATTTATATTGTACTCTTCAATTTCTCTAAAACCATCTATTTGCCAAGCACCTACAAAATGCCCAATTCCTTTACCCGGCAAATTCGGTAAAACATCAATAAAACTTACAAAAGGCGGAACCCATGGTCCAAAATTGGCACCCGAAAGAACTCCCGAAAAAATATCAACCATTGAGCCTAAGGCATAACCTTTGTGAAAGCCCAGATTTTCATTACTTCCAAGTGGAAGCAATGAGCCGCCATTTTTAAGTTCGTCAGGGTCTGTTGATGTATTTCCATCGGCTGTTTGTACCCAACCTTGTGTTATTTGTAATTTTTTTCTTTGTGCAATTTCAAGTTTTCCGTTTGCAGCGGCAGAGGTAGCCATGTCTATTACAATAGGTGGATATTTTCCTGCGGGTATTGCATAGCAAATTGGATTTGTGCCCAACATCCTCTCTCTTGAAAATGCAGGTGCTACAAGCGGGCTGGCATTGGTAACAGAATAGCCTATCATGTTTTTTTCTATAGCTTTCATAGCGTGATAAGCAGCTATGCCAAAATGATTTGAATTACAAACCGAAACCCAGCCCGAACCGTATTTTTCAGCCTTTTCAATCGAAATTTCCATTGCTTTTGGTGCTGAAACCAATCCCAAAGCACTATCAGCATCTAAGGTAGTTGTAGTGTTTTTTTCCCTTATTATTTTAAATTTTGGTTTTGTATTTATTCTCCCTTTTTCCCAGAGTGCTATATAACCTTTTAGCCTTGCTGCCCCATGCGAATCAATTCCCCGCAAGTCGGCTGTTAGCAGTACATCGGCTGCAAGTGTTGAGTGGTTTGTACTGCAACCTATTTTTTTGAAAACCGAAACTAAAAACAATTTGAGTTCATTGTGCTTAATTAAAGAAAAATTCAATTTTTCGTGAGTCATCAACAGCAAAAAAACTAATGATTTTAATTAAATAAAAGAAAAGTTAAAAAATAATCTTTAACAGAAAAAAAAGTCTATTAATCGAAAACACAGGAAACGAAAAGCAATACAATTTGTTTCCTAAGTTTACCTATTTTAATTTTGAACCCGATAAAATGTTAGAGAAAATTATAGAAGGTTGTGAAAAATTGTTTCGTCGCTATGGCATTAAAAGTCTTAGTATGGACGATATAGCACGTGAACTTGGCATGAGCAAAAAAACTATTTATCAATACGTGACAGACAAAAATGATTTAGTGAAAAAAACTTTTAGTTCTGTTTTAAGTTGTAATGAAGAAAAATGCAATTTGCTTGATAAAGTTGCTAAAAACCCGGTAGAAGAAATGTTGATTTTAACACGTGAAGTATCGCAGCAAATGAAGGGCATTAACAGCTCGGTATTTTATGACATGCAAAAATATCATCCCGAAGCATGGCAAATGTTCAATGATTTTATAAATAGTTTTGTTTATAACAGAGTTAAGATAAACCTTCAAAATGGGATTGAACAAGGGTTTTATAGAACCGATATAAATACCGAAATTTTATCTAGAATTTATATTACAATGATGAATCTAATTACAGATCATGAAAGATTTGGAGAGCAAGAATATGATTTTAGTACAATTTACAATGAAATAATAAAATACCATTTTAATGCAATTTGTACCGATAAAGGTTTTAAAATTTTTAATAAAAATTGAACAATAATTACAAAAAAATATGATACAATATCTTAAATATCTCATTTTACCAATCTTTTTGCTTTTATACATTGCAGGCAATGGACAAACTCAAAATTTGTCGCTTCAGGATGCAGTAAACTATGCTTTGAGCAATCATCCCGATATAAAAAACAAAGTACTTGGCGAAAAATATGCAAAAGCTCAGGTTGACGAAACTACAGCATATGGAATACCACAAGTGAGTGGAAATATCCAGTTTATGAATAATGTGAAAAAACAGGTTTTTGCATTTCCTGATTTTGTTACAGGGAAAAATAAACCAATTAGCATTGGTACTGATTATTCAACCACTGTATCAATAAATGCTACATGGCTGGCACTTGATGCAAGTTATTTTCTGGGCTTAAAAGCTTCTAAAGCATTTGTTGAAATCACAAAACATCAAACTAACCAAAGCAAAATTGATATAACAGCAAATGTTATAAAATCGTATTATTTGGTATTGATAACCAAAGAAAATATCGAATTAATAAAGCAAAATGTAAAAACACTTGAAGAAATACTCTTTCAAACAGAAAATTATTATAAAAATGGATTTGCCGAAAAAATAGATGTTGATAGATTAAATTTATCTCTTTCAAACCTTAAAGTACAACTTGAAAACCTTACAGAGCAAGAAAAAATTACAGAACAACTTTTGAAATTTAATATGGGAATGCCCGTAGAAACTTCAGTGTTTTTGACTGATAATCTTGAAAATATTTATTCAAAATCTCTTATAGAAACCGAAGGAAAATTTGACCCCAAAAACCGAGTTGAATACAAATTGCTAAATGCACAACTCGATTTGAATAAAATTGATAAAAAAAGATATGAAATGATTTATTTCCCAAACCTCGTTTTTTTCAGTACTTATCAGCAAAACAAACTTAGCGATGAGTTTGAATTTAATAACTGGATACCAAATTCATTCTGGGGTTTTAAAATCGGGATACCTATATTTTCTGGTCTTGCAAATAGAGCTCAGCATAGCAAAAGAGTAATTACTATGGAGCAAACTCTCAATAATATTAAAATGTTTGAGAATGCATCAACTTTTGAAGCAAACCAGGCAAAAACAAAATATTTGCGAAGCGTAAAAACTATTGAAATACAAAAGAAAAACCTTGATTTGGCAAATGAAATACTCGAAATAGCTTCAAAAAAACTGAAAGAAGGTGTAGGTTCAAACCTCGAAATTACAAATGCACAACAAGAAGTAAAAACTTCGCAAACAAATTATCTAAATGCTATCTACGACCTCTTGAATGCCGAAATTGAACTTAAAAAAGCTTACGGAAATTTATAATAAATAACATAATAATTTAAACAACATATTTAGATGAAAACAATTAATAAAATTACATTTTTTGCAGTTTTAATCTTACTGGCAGCATCATGCGGCAAAAGTGGGAACCAACTTGATAAATTAAAATCAGAATTGAACGATTTGAAAACAAAACGTCAACAATTGAATGAAAAAATAGCAAAGCTTGAAAATAAAATTTCGCTGCTTGACACGTCGGCAAAGCAAAATTCAAAAGCTAAACTTGTAACAATAAAATCTTTAGAATATGGAAATTTTACGAATTACATTGAAATTATTGGTAAAATAGATGCTGAGCAAAATACTGTTGTCAGCCCGGAAGCAGCCGGTACTTTATTAAAAATATTTGTGCAAAACGGACAATCGGTTACCATAGGCCAAACTCTTGGAGAAATAGATAATACTGTATCAACAGTTGCACTGAATGAACTTAAACAACAAATTGATTTTGCCAAAACAGTTTACGAAAAACAAAAAAGCTTATGGGAACAAAAAATAGGAACAGAAATTCAATATTTAACTGCAAAAAACAATTATGAAAGCCTTCAAAAACGGCTTGCAACAATGAATCAGCAAATAGGAATGACCCGAATAAAATCACCGATTAATGGAATAATTGATGATATTTATGTTAAAACAGGACAAACCGTTGCACCTGGAGTTCCTTGCTTTAGAGTTGTAAATTCTATAAACTTAAAAGTAAAGGCAGATATTGCAGAATCATTTTCAGGAAAAGTAAAAAAAGGCAATAAAGTTGTGATTTCTTTTCCCGATATCAATAAAGAAACAACGGGCTATATAAACTTTATTTCGAGTGTAATTGACCCTATAAACAGGTCGTTTAAAATTGAAATTCCTATTGAAACTAATGGTGAATACAGACCCAATATGATGGTAAAAATTAAAATTATTGATTATTCAAATCCTAATAGTATTTCGGTACCGGTGGGTACTATAAGAACACTGGGCGAAGAAAATTTTGTAATTATTGCCGAAAAAACTAATGACAATAAATACAAAGCAATTTTGCGAAAAGTAAAAACCGGTGCAACATATAATGGAATAACCGAAATTACAGATGGTTTGGCAGCGGGAGATAAGCTAATCACAATAGGATATCAGGATTTGGAAAACGGCACAGAAATAAAATTCTGATTTAGAGAAACCATTTAAAAAAAATGTAAAAAAATGAAAAATTCAGAATCTAATTCAAAAGAATTTTGGGGAAGTAGCTGGGCAATAGATAATAAAGTAAGTATTTTTGTAATAACAATATTTCTTACTGTAGCAGGTATTATATCGTACATTAGCCTGCCAAAAGAAAAATTTCCTGATATTGTAATTCCAACAATAATGGTAAATACAATTTATCCGGGTTCTGCTCCCGCTGATATTGAAAATCTAATAACAACACCCTTAGAAAACCAACTTAAAGGTATTACCGGGGTAAAAAAGCTAACAAGCAACTCGGTGCAGGATTTTTCGATGATTACTGTTGAATTTAACACAAAAACTGATGTAGCCGAAGCAAAAAGAAAAGTAAAAGATGCGGTGGACAAAGCAAGAGCCGATTTGCCATCTGATTTGCCAAAAGAGCCTACAGTTATGGAATTTGACATAAGCGAATTGCCAATTTTGTATATTAATATTTCAGGTAATTACGATTTAAACCAGCTTAAAAAATATGCCGAGCAAGCCGAAGAAAAAATTGAGGCATTGCCAGAAATAACAAGAGTTGATATAGTTGGAGCATTAGACCGCGAAATACAAATTGATGTTGATATGTATAAAATGGAACTTTCAAACATAACACTCAGAGATATTGAAAGTGCAATAGCTTATGAAAATCTTAGAATAGCTGGCGGTAACGTAAAAATGGACAATATGCAACGTTCGTTAAGCGTATCAGGCGAGTTTAAAAATATTGAGCAAATTAAAAACATTGTTGTAAGAGGAATGACCGGCTCAACGGTGTACCTTAGAGATATTGCAACAATAAAAGATTCGTATAAAGAACAAGAAAGTTTTGCAAGATTGAACAATAAAAATGTAATTACTCTAAATGTTATTAAGCGTTCGGGCGAAAATTTAATTGAAGCCAGCGACAAATGCCGTGCAATAATTGATGACCTGAAAAACGCAAGCTTTCCAAAAGACCTGAATATTGTTTTAACCGGCGACCAAAGTACCGATACCCGACATACACTTCACGATTTAATCAATACAATTGTTATAGGGTTTATTTTGGTAACTTTAATTCTAATGTTTTTTATGGGTACTACAAATGCAATTTTTGTAGCTCTTTCGGTACCTCTATCTACATTTATTGCATTTTTGGTATTCCCTTCATTAGGTTTCAGTCTTAATATGATTGTATTGTTTTCGTTTCTGCTGGCACTTGGTATTGTAGTTGACGATGCTATTGTAGTTATAGAAAACACACACAGAATATTTGACAATGGAAAAGTACCTATAAAAGTAGCAGCAAAAAAAGCAACTGGCGAAGTTTTTATACCGGTACTTTCGGGTACTTTGACAACCCTCGCACCTTTTGTGCCATTGGCTTTTTGGCAGGGAATAATTGGTAAGTTTATGTACTTTTTGCCCGTTACATTAATTATTACATTACTTGCTTCGCTATTGGTGGCTTATATTATTAATCCTGTATTTGCAGTACAATTTATGAAACCTCATCAAAACCCTGATGATGTTGAGGTGAAGAAAAAAAGCAGAAAGGGTACTAAAATGATTTCGATAATATTTAGTTGCATTGCTTTGATATTATATATTACAGGCAATTTTGGAGGTGGAAATTTTATAATTACAATGCTTCTATTGTTTTTAATTAATAAATATTTACTTACAAATGTTATAGAGAAATTTCAAAACAAAACTTGGCCCTCAATTCAAAATGGATATGCTAAAATATTGCAATGGTGCATTTATGGCAAAAGACCTGTAAAATTATTGTTTGGAACACTCGGTTTATTTATTTTTTCAATATTTTTATTAATTGTTACCAAACCAAATGTTGTATTTTTCCCAAGCTCTGAGCCTCACTTCGTTTATACATACATTACGCTGCCGGTAGGTACTGATCAAAAATATACTGACGAAATAACTAAAGAAGTAGAAAATAGAATTTATAAAGTTTTAGGCAAAAACAATCCGATAGTTGAATCTGTAATTTCGAATGTAGCCCTTGGTGCATCAGACCCACAGGAAAACGATAGGAGCGTAGCAAGCAATAAAAGCAAAGTTTCGGTTTCTTTTGTTGAATATAGCAAAAGAAATGGAGTTTCAACACAAAAATACCTTGAGAAAATTAGAGAAGCAGTAAGGGGTATTCCGGGTGCAGCTATTACAGTAAGTAAAGAAAACAACGGACCACCTACAGCCAAACCAATAAGTATTGAAATAGCAGGTGAAGATTTTAATGAATTAATTCAAACCAGCAATAACCTTAAACATTACCTTGACAGTATAAATATTGAAGGTGTTGAAGAATTGAAGTCAGATTTGGTAAATAACAAACCAGAAATTGTAATAGAAATAGACCGCGAAAGAGCCAATCGCGAAGGAATAAGCACAGGTCAAATTGGTTCAGAAATAAGAACAGCAGTTTATGGTAAAGAAATATCAAAGTTTAAAGATAACAATGACGAATACCCAATACAACTCAGGTACAGTGTTGACCAACGAACTAATATAAACCAATTATTGAACCTTAAAATTTCGTATAGAGATATGAACATGGGAGGTATGGTGAGACAAATACCACTTAGCTCTGTTGCAAATATACATTACAGCAACACTTATGGAGGTATAAAACGCAAAAATCAAAAGCGGTTAGTTACAATATCTTCTAATGTTTTGAGTGATTATAATGCCAATAAAGTTGTAGCAATTGTAAGCGAAGCCGTAGCATCTTTTCCCAAACCCGACAATGTAACCATAAAAATGGGAGGCGAACAAGAAGAGCAAATAGAAACCGGCGAGTTTTTAGCTGGTGCTTTATTGTCATCAATTGGTTTAATTATACTTATATTAGTAATACAGTTCAACTCTATAAGTCGCCCTGTAATAATACTCACCGAAATTATATTTAGCATCATAGGTGTATTTCTTGGAAATGCAATTTTTGGAATGGATTTTTCGATAGTAATGACTGGGGTAGGTATAGTGGCACTTGCCGGAATTGTTGTAAGAAATGGCATTTTATTAGTAGAATTTACAGACCATCTTATTGCACAAGGCTGGCAATTGAAAGAAGCTGTTATTGAAGCAGGAAGAATAAGAATGACTCCCGTTCTACTTACAGCATCGGCTACCATTCTTGGCTTAGTACCTTTGGCAGTGGGTATGAATATTGATTTTGTAAAAATGTTTACAGAGTTAAATCCTCATATATTTTTTGGAGGTGATAGTGTTGCTTTTTGGGGTCCTTTGAGTTGGACTATGATTTTCGGTCTTGGATTTTCAACCTTTCTTACACTTATTTTAGTGCCAGCAATGATAATAATTTCTGCTAAACTAAAAGAAAAATCAAGTAAGGCTATTAAAAAATTGTTTTAAAAATTTATAAGTTTAAATAAAAAAATATTTTTATATATTACTTTGAAAAATAACAAATTATATTATAATTTTGTTATTTAAATTTATATAAAATGAAGAAACTTATAATCTGCCTTCTTTTAATTTTAGTAGAATATAGTAGTTTATTTGCTCAAAATGTATTTTTTGATTGGGCAAAACCATTAGGCACTTCGAAAGATGAAATTGCATATTCAAATACAGTTGATAAATACGGTAATTCATACATTACAGGTACTTTTTACGGTAAATTAGATTTTAATCCCGGCACAGACACATTCTTTTTGAGTTCAAATGGAGAAAATGATATTTTTATTTTAAAACTTGATAAAAAGGGCGACTTTGTATGGGCAAAATCAATTGGCGGAAAAGGTGATGACAAGTGCAATTCAATAGTATCTGATTCTTTTGGGAATTTTTATATTACAGGTACTTTCAATTCTAATGTAGATTTTGACCCTGATACAAGTTCCAAAATTTTGAATGCAAAAGGAGGAAATGATGCTTTTATTGCAAAATTTAATTCTTATGGTAAAATTTACTGGGTAAACACCCTTGTTGGAAACTACGATGAATCAGGCAATGGAGTAACTTTGAACATAAATGGAAATGTTTTCTGGACAGGTTCATTTCAAGATACATTATTTTTTACCATTGGTACAAGCAGTAAAAGCATTCTAATTTCAAAAGGCAAAAATGATATTTTTATTGCCAGATGCGATACAGGAGGTAGTTATATTTGGGTAAAATCAATGGGAGGAAATGGCGATGATGTTTCATATTCAATCATAAGCGATAAAAACGATAATGTAATAATTACTGGATATTTTACAGATAAATGCAATTTCGGGACAGGTACTACATCTTATTTTCTTACATCGTTTGGTTCGTCTGATGCCTTTATATCAAAAAATGATGCAAAAGGAAATTATATTTTTGCTTATCAATTTGGCGGAACTAACGAAGAAATAGGTAAATCGGTAAAATTAGATGCTTACGGAAACATATATTCTACCGGATGGTTTAATGGTACTGCTGATTTTAATCCTTCTAAAGCAACAGCATACTTATACTCAAACGGGAAATCTGATATTTACATTTCAAGACTAAGTTCAGGTGGAGCTTTTTCATGGGTAAAGCAAATAGGAGGCACAGAAAATGACAAGGGAAACAGCCTACAAATAGATGATAATTTTAATATTTATTCTACTGGTTTTTATGAAGCAAGAGTTGACTTTGATCCAGGAAATTCCTCATATTTTCAAACATCAAAAGGCAAAGAAGATGTTTATGTATCTAAGTTAAGTTCTACTGGTAATTTTGTATGGGCAAAAAGCTTTGGTGGCAGAAATACTGATATAGGCAATACCATTTGTTTAAGTTTTGATAAAGCAGTATTTACCGCAGGAAATTTTTCTGACACAGCAGATTTTAACCCTGATAAAGATTCTTCAAACATAATTGCGATTGGGAATGCTGATGCCTTTATTCAAAAAATGGAAATTTGTACAACATCTACCGGCAATATTTCTGCAAGTAACTGTTACAGCATTACTATAAATGGAGAAACATTTACATCAAGCGGAACTTATTACCAAAAACTTACAACAAAAAGAGGATGCGATAGTCTTTTAATTTTAGATATCACTATATTTACTACAACCATTGCAAATCTTGATGTTGTAGCTTGCAAAAGTTATACATTAAACGGAACAACATATACTCAGCCAGGTACATATTATCAAACCATTAAAAACAGTAAAGGGTGTGATAGTATTATTGTACTGAATTTATCTTTTGGCGAATCATCGGGTAGTTTAACCGCAATAGCTTGTGATAAATACACATTTTACGGCACAACTTATAACAACAGTGGAACATACAAACAAATTATAAAAAACCATTTAGGTTGCGATAGTACAATTACTCTTAAACTTACAATAAAGAAAAGTACAAGCAGCAATATAAAAGTTACAGCTTGTAATAGTTTTTCAATTAAAACTACTACATATACTAAAAGTGGGACATATACTCAAATTATTAAAAATTATAACGATTGCGACAGTGTAATTAATCTTGACTTGACCATAAACAAAAGCACAGATACTACAATATTAGCCGAAGCATGTAACACTTTTAAACTAAACTCAATTACATATAACCAAAGTGGAACTTACAAACAAGTATTGAAAAATAAAGCAAATTGCGATAGTACAATTACTCTTATTTTAAAAATTAAAAATTCTTCAAGTATATTAGATATAGTTGCTTGCAAAAGTTTTACAATTGGAAAAAACACTTTTACAGAAAACGGCACATACAATGTTACAATACCAAATTCTCAAGGTTGCGACAGTTCAGTAATTTTAAATCTTACAATCAAAAATATTGATAATACAGTAAATATAGATGGAAGAATATTGTCATCAAATCAAGCTGATGCAAAGTATCAATGGCTCGATTGTAATAAAAATTTTACACCAATTGCCGGTGAAGTTTACAAAGATATACTTATAAAAAACACCGGAAAATACGCAGTAAAAGTTACAAAAGATATATGCGTAGATACTTCAGAATGTATTTTATTAGATTTTGATGCAGTTAGAAAAATTAATTCTGAATTAATAAAAATCATACCCAATCCTGTTTTTGATGAATTAAACATAGAAATTTCGGGCAATTGGGAATCGGGTAGTTTGAAAATTTACAATAGTATTTCAAAAAATATTTATCAATTGAAAAATATATCCCTTAAAAATTTCAAACTTGATGTAAGTGATTTTCCAAAAGGAATTTATTTTATTGAAATTAACTCAAATAATGCAACAATAAGAAGTCATTTTATAAAAATCTGACTTTTTGGGTGATTCTTAAAAATTTTAAAAAGTGTTGAATTCTTTTGGTTAAGTGTATTAATATACATTTAACTTATCTGAATTTAAAAGTTGAAAATTGCAATGTAATACATTGATGCTGCTGGTTTTATTTTAATTTGAATTTTTATTTATTACAAAATAATAGACATGTTTTTTAAATGGTGAGTTATTAGGATTCAAAGCAAAAATATTTAAACATTAAATTTGATATCGTAAAAACAAAAAGTATCATGAAAAACAAATTACTATTAGTTTTATTAGCAGCTCTGTTCTTTGCTTCATGTAGCAGAACTGACGAGCAAGTATCATTAAACAATGATAATGAAGGCAATTCTTCTGAATTGTTTTACAAAAAAGGATGTAAGAATTACAAAGAAATTAAAGGTATTCTTACATACAATTATTCTTCGGCAGCAAGCAATAGCTGTGGCGAGGGATACACTTCTACCGGCAATTATACTGGATCTGGTAAAGTTTCTCATTTAGGAAAAGTAACTTCAACTACGGTTGGTTGTTACGGAGCTATTTTAGATGAAAGCTACAATTGGATTGGAGTTAACATTTTGGGAGGTCAAGAAACAACTTTTAAAATGCCTAACGGAGATTTAATTTACTTGTCAAATGATCCTTATGAACTATATTTTATTGATAATGGAGTTGTGAGTGGCGAGGCAAAATTCTATTTCAATGGAGGTACCGGCAAGTATTCAAACGCACAAGGAAGTTTCACCTGCGATGTAGTTAATTATTTATTTGAAGGTAAGTTTACTGTTGATTTAGAAGGGTATTTAAAATATTAAAATTGAGACCTATTTTTTAATTTTCTATTGATAAATGCTAAACTACTAAAGGCTGAGTGTACACTCAGCCTTTTTAATTTTATAAGCATTAGAATTTTATATTGTATTATTCAACTATTAGTTTTTTGCGAAGAACGTTTTCATCTTGTGTTATCTCAACTATATATAGGCCTTTTGGAAACAATGAAGTTTGAATTTCTAATGAATTTCCGTCAAGTTCGGTTGCACTTAATACCTCTTGACCGTTTATATTCAAAACTTTTACTACAATTTTACTTGCTGATAAAGTTGTAAGTTTTACAGTTGTGTTTTCTTTTGCTGGATTAGGGAAAACTTCAAGGTTCAATTTTCCTTTTGCATCCAAAACAACAGCTTTTGATTGGAAATATTCATATTCACCATTATAATCTGTTTGCTTTAGTCTATAGTACGATGTTCCGCTTAATGGATTATTGTCAGTATATGAATAATTAATGATTTGAGAGCTATTGCCAGCACCAGGAATTCTAGCTACTTCCACCCAATTTTTTCCGTTTGTTGATTTTTCAATAGTGAAAAAGTCGTTATTTATTTCTGCACTTGTAGCCCATTTCATAGTTACTGATTTTTTGTCGTTATTTATTGTTTTAAAATATAGTAAAGTTACAGGCAGTACCTGTGCATTGTTGAAAACTACAACATCATAAAAGTTTACAGAATGAAGTCTTGTGCCTTCAAAAGTAGAGCAATTGCCACCAAAGCAGCCTCCTCCAAGTTTTACTGAAATATATTGTTTGTTTTCGTATAGACAACTTACAGCATAACGAGTTTGTGTAATATCTATTCCATTAACAACTGTTTTGGGCGATGTAAAAGTAAAATTACCATTATTGCTTGAAGTACTTAAATATGTATTGCTTTCGAGTGTATAATTCGATGGGGCATCAAATCTGTTATATTCTCTCACTTTGTCTCCATCTCCGTCTATGTCTATTCCATTTGCTTTAAATGAACTTATTGTCAATGGATTGTTGTTTGAAGCATTATAAAAACTAATTTTAAATTCAATTCCCCAAAAACCTCCATTGTATTGTGAACCGTTTATAATTGGTTGCCAAGCTCTTGAAGAACCATCGTATGCATTATCTATTTCTTCAAGCGCAGCACCTCCGGTTATTGATAGAATTTCAATTTTTGATTTGATTGTAACTCCGTTTTCGCTACCTACATTATTCCAAGTATAAATAGCGCCAACTTGACCCGGTGTACCACTTACCGAGTATGAACCTGAATATTTTAATTTAATTTGAGCGATAGATGTGAAATTAAGAATTGTAAAAACGATTAAAGCTAAATTTTTCATTGTGTATTTTTTTTTATTTTATTTGTTTTTTCTACTTTCAATAGTTGTGCCATTGTTTTAATTTTTTTTAAAAAAATTCTTTAATATGCAGAGAAACAGATGTATAAAATTTCACTTTCAAAAATTTTGATTCTATTTGAATGAATTTGAAGTCTAATAATGGGAATAAAGTATCAAAAATAGATAATAATCTAAAAAATATTTTATGTAAAATTATTGTATAATAAGAAAATATTATTTGATTTGTGTTTTTGCTTATGAAAAGATTATTAGCTTTAATCTTTATTAATAACATTTTAGTTATTAACAGTTATGTAATCTCTGCAACGGTAGGAGATTATCGTTCAGCCCAAACAAATGTTACATGGAGTACTGCTTCGCATTGGCAAATTTGGGATGGTTCACAATGGACTACAGCTTCAAATGCTCCTGGTTCATCAAATGATGTTTATTTACAAGCAGGTCACACAATAACATTGACTGGCACCGCAAATTGTAAAAATATATATTTAAGTACAGGTACAACAAGTCCAACTACAGGTGGTGATGCATTAATAGAACTTCAAACATATACCTTAAATTTGTATGGCAAATTATGTTGTTATTATGGTGTTGTAGATATAACAAATGGTTCTAACGCAGATTTAAGCATTTCTTATAGTACTACTATTCCTTCAACACCAATTTCAAAATCAAGTGGAGGTAAACTTAAAATTGTAGGTACTTCGAGAAATGTAACAAATACTGGTGAATGGGCTTCTGGCAATGGTTCTTCTTCGCTTTTTGATATTGACTTTGCTTTAAATAATGGTGAAACTGCTGCATTGCAAACAAATCTAAAAGCTTCAAATTGGACAATTACTTCAGGAACTTTAGATATTGGCACAAATAGTATTTCTGCTGATAATGGAACATCCGGGCAAGGTGACGTAACGATAGAATATGGGGCGACATTAATTGATTCAGGCACGGGTGCTTCAAACTCCATAATTCAAAGAACTTCAAGTGATATTTGTGGTACATTTTATTTAAATGGAACTTTGAAAGTTACAGGAACAAGTCCCCATGTGCAATGTACAAATATTAGTATTGGCAGCAATGGTATTGTAGAATATGGCAAAAGCGGAAATCAAAATTTTATAAAATCAACATATAGTGGAGCTACAAAGTTTTTGAATTACAAAAATATTATATTATCAGGTAGTGGTAATAAAACAACTTTAAGTGGTGAAAATACAAGCATTACAAGTGATGGTACCTTGACAATAAAAGCGGGAACTTTATTAATTGGTTCCGGTGGGAATTTTAGTGTAAGTTCTTCAAATACAACTTTAATTTATCAAGGATCCTCATCACAATCTGCCACATCAACAGAATGGCATTCTGACTTTCAAAATATAAAAATTAATAATTCATCTGGCGTTTCACTTGGATTTTCTAGAACTATAATTGGAATTTTGTATTTAATAGATGGTACTTTTTATAATGGTTCTAATCTGACCTTAGGAAATTCAGCCGAAATTATTAGAACAAATGGTTCTTTAAATTCCGCACCTACATTTGGTACTACTGTAAATATTACATATAATCAAAGTAATTCTGCCATAAACACAGGCAATGAAATTCCAAGCACTTCAAGTGTATTGAACAATTTGACAATAAATAATACTAATGGGATTACTTTAAATTCTGCAACAACAGTTAATAATACATTGACTTTAACAAATGGCTTAATTACAAGTTCAAATACAAATAATTTGATATTGGCAGCATCAGCAACAATTTCTGGAGGTTCGTCATCATCTTATGTAAATGGACCTTTGCGAAAAATAGGCAATTCAGATTTTATATTCAAAATTGGTAAGAGCGGAAATTACAATCCTGTTGGTATTACTTCAAATTCAGGTTCTTCATCAGATTATTTTACTGTTGAATATTTTAAAACCTCTCCAGCTAATCAAAGTAATTTGGGTTCAAGCCTTACCGGAGGCAAGGTAAGTAGTGTTGAATATTGGGAAATTTCACCCAATGGTAGCCAAACCGCAAATGTAACTTTGTATTGGAACAGTACAGAAAGTGGAATAAGTAATCTCGCTTCATCTCATCTAGTTGTAGCTCATTATAAATCTGGCAATTGGGAAAGCGAAGGAAATACTTCTTCGTCTGGCTCTTCAAGTTCGGGCTCGGTTACATCAAATAATATTTCAAGTTGGAGCGAATTTACTTTTGGTTCGCCAAATAATCAAAACCCATTACCTGTATCTTTTATCAATTTCAGAGTTAAAAAATTAAATGAATTTGAAAAATTAATTGAATGGAGTACAGCAACAGAAACAAATTGCTTGAATTATGAAATTCAGTTTTCATTAGACAGTATAAATTTTGAGAGTATAAAAACTATTAACTCCAAGTCTGATAATGGCAATAGCAATATTATTTTAAAATACGATTACATATTATTTGATGCAGAAAAATCAAACAAATTTTATAGAATTAAACAAAATGATTTTAACGGCAATTTTAGTTTTTCACCTATTTTAAAATATAATTCTGAAGATTATACAAACAAAATTTTAATGTATAACGGCTCATTGTACATCAATTCTCAAAATGAAACCAATACTCTGATGATTTCAGACATTTCAGGAAAGTTAATTTACAACAAAAATATTGGTAATTTTCATTTTGTAAACTTAGAATATTTAAAACCAGGTGTATATTTTATTAGTTTAAACTATTTGAAACCTTATAAAATTTTGATAAATTCAAATTGATTTCTACAATCTATTTCGAGAATCAATTACAATAGTTACAGGTCCATCATTACAGAGTTCAATTTGCATATCTGCACCAAAAACTCCTTTTTTTAGAGGCTTTTCAACTAATTCATTTAATCTTTCTGCACATTTTAAATACAATAATTTTGCATCTTCGGGCTTTGCTGCTAACATAAATGAAGGACGATTTCCTTTAACAGTACTTGCATGAAGGGTAAATTGACTAACCAATAAAATTTCACCACCAACGCTATTTATATCAAGGTTCATTTTACCATCAGCATCACTAAATATTCTGATTTTGGCAATTTTTTGGCATAACCATTCCAATTCATCACAATTATCGCCATTTTCAATTCCCAACAAAACAAGCATTCCTGTACCAATTTCACATTCAACTTTGTCATTGATTTTAACATTGCAATATCTTACTCGTTGTAATACAGCTTTCAATTTATTTTAATTTTAAAAATACAAAGCAAAATTATAATTGATAAAAAGAAAAGAAATAAAAAACCCTCTGGAAAACAGAGGGCTTTATTTTATTTGGTGATCCCGCTGGGACTCGAACCCAGGACCACTACATTAAAAGTGTAATGCTCTACCAACTGAGCTACGGAATCTTTTTTTTAAAAAAGTGGTGCAAAAATAGTATTTTATTGAACTTTTATCAATTAATATTTAATAAAAAAATATTTTTTAAAAATTTAAAATAAATGCTTTGATTTTCATGTGTTTGGCAAATTATAATGTAAAAAAAAGTAATAAATTGTAACTTAACGCTCTTTTCAAAGTAATACTGTTGTTAAATGACCCCATCGCAATACAACATTTGTGTTAAACAATATGCTGACGGAGTGTACAGATTTATAATGAAAAATTTAAGAAATAGTGACGAAGCACAAAATATTGTTCAAAACACCTTCGAAAAGCTTTGGGTTAAAAGAGAAGAAGTAAATTTTGAAAAAGCAAAAAGTTACATATTTACGATAGCATACCGCAATATGATTGATGTAATTAGAGCCTCAAAAAGAATCAGTAATATTGAAGATTACCATGAAAATGTTATGAGTGCATCAATTACAGAATATTCGGGAATTAAAACTGCAATAGAAAAAATAGTGAACAAACTTCCCGAAAAACAAAAAAGCGTGTTAATGCTTAGAGATTACGAAGGTTACGATTATAAAGCAATTAGCGAAATTACTGGAATGACAGAAGCTCAGGTGAAAATCAATATTTTCAGAGCAAGACAGTTTATAAAAGAAAAAATTGGAAGTATAAATACTTTATTATGATTGAAATTAACAAAGAAAATTTTGAAATGATAATGTTTGATTTGGTTGAGGGAAATATTGGTGAACCTCAAAAAAGTGAACTTTTAAATCAAATAAATAATGATGAATTTTTGAAAAAAGAATGGGAACTTATGAAATTAACTGTTTTAGAAGTTGATGAAAATTTAATATTCGACAATAAAGATAAATTGATTAAATCCACAGGTAATATAAAGTTTTTTAATTTTTATATTGTCTCATCAATTGCGGCTTCACTGTTATTGCTTGCAATTATTTTATTAAAATTCAATAAACCCGAAACCCGAAAAATTTCAATTAAAACTGATGTAAAATCTAAAATAGAGCATTATAAAAATATTGAAAAAAGTAAAGAATTTTTAAGTAAAAAAACAGATAAATTCAATATCTCTTCAACAACTAAAAGCCGCCAAAAACCTATAATTAAAGATAAAAATACAAATGAAATTACAAACTTTGATTCAATTAATATTTTCAAACCAAATTATGATATAATTATAGTAAAAAAACAAAACATTGAAAAAATTAATTATAGTACAATTTACGATTTAGAAATTAAAGAAACCGATTTTATGAATATTGAAAAGTATAAATTAAAAAATAAAAGCAAGTACGATATATTAATATCAAACACTTATAAAATAAAGAGAGTATGGGATGATTTGCCCAATTTAAAGATTAAAATTATACCCAAAGTTAAAAATTACAAACCTTCGATTGATATTACTTTAAAAGGTGATATAATTTATGCAAACGCAACAATAGAAATAAAATAAAACAATATATGAAATATTTAAAATCAATTACATTACTATTAGCTTTGTTTATAGCTTTGAATCAAACAAATGCTCAAACAGACTCATCAAAATCAAAAAAACCTGTAATAATCAACGGGAAAAAAATCAAAATCACAATTGACACAAAAGAGAGTAAAGAAAACCAGGATAATACCGAAATTATTATAAATGAAGATACATTAAAAATTGGTCATATACCCGATAAAAAAGTACCTGAAAAACCTAAGAACTTTGAGAAAAAACACAAACAACATAAAGAAGAAAAATCAGTTTCTCGTGTAAAATCTCATTGGTTTAATTTTGACTGGGGTTTTAATTTCTTAGAATATAATAAAACTCTTGATATGCCCGAAAACTATAAAGATTTAGATCTTGAAAATGGTAAAGGTTGTGAGTTTAATGTTCGCATTTTTGAACAAGAAATAAAAGTTGCAAAAAGTTTGTCATTCATTTACGGTGTAGGAGTTGATTGGAATAATTATCGTTTTAAAAACAATGTAGATTTATTCAGAGATTCAGCAGTATTAAAATACGAAATAAATCAGAATATAAATTATAAGAAAAACAAATTAGTTTCAACATACCTGACAGTTCCGGTGCTTGTAAAATTTAAATTTGGCAACTCAAAAAAGAAAAAAGATGTATTTAAAATAGCAGTAGGTCCGCAGTTTGGGTATTTAATTGGAAGTCATCAAAAGAAAAAATGGGAAGAAAATGGAAAACAAAAAACTAAAGTAAAAGGTGATTATAATTTAGATGAATTGCGTATAGGGTATTCAATGTATTTAGGTTCGGGCGATATAAATTTCTACTTTCGCTATTTTCCCGAGCCAACATTCAAAAAAGATAAAGGACCAGATGTAAATACTATTTGTGCTGGCATAGTTTTTGGAGGTTTTTAAATATTATTAATATATGTAACTTTTAAGAAAGTTTTAGATAAAAACACAATCAAATTAAAAATTAAAAAAAATTTGTAAAATGATATTTACCTTTTACTTTTGAAAAATATATATTGCTGTAATTTAAAAATAAAACATTAAAAAATTATCATGAAAAAATTAAATCAGTTATTTGCAATCGGCCTATTAATTTGTGGCCTGAGTTTTACAGCCTCTGCTCAAAACAACACAAAAGACGGAGGAAACGGGGATGCAGCTAAGCTTGAAAAATCAAGAGGAGCGGATCCAAACATTACAGTTTCGAGCCGTAAAAACGGTGACGGACAAGAGTCAAAAGTAGTTGACAGAAATTCAAGAGGCGGAGCAGGATGTAAAGCATTGTTTGACAATCACACAAGCTATTATATCTATTGCTACGTTGACGGAAAACTTGAAGGCTATGTAGCACCTTGGGGTAATGGTCAAGTTGAAATTTCTAACGGTACCACTTCGCTTTATGCAGTGGCAGAATTTAATGACGGAAGCAAAACAACTTGGGGACCAATTTCCAAATCATGCAATTATCAGACTTTTGAAATGGAAGTTTACAGTTCATACTACAACTGGTATTTGTATTAAAAAATTAACAAAAAAGAACTTACAAAAAACCCCGGCTCGACCGGGGTTTATTGTGAAAATTAAAAATTAAAAGAAAATACAGCAATGAAAAAAATAAGTTTATTAATTATAGCATTATTTACCATTACTTTTGGATATTCTCAAGTAGGCGATATAGGTAAAATAATGTTTGAAAGAGCATCATACCTATACAAAGCCCAGAAATACGATTCGGCACTAATTTTTATAAATAAAGCAGTGAAAACATCACCCGAAACCGAAGAATACCTGTTTAAAAGAGCTTTGATAAAAGAAAAAACAAACGATAAAAAAGGAGCAATTAAAGATTACAAACAATGTATTGAAATAAATCCCAAAGCAATTTATTACAATAATTTAGGCGTGATATATGCAATAGATAGCAAATACGAAGAAGCAATTGAATGGTACAACAAAGCCTTGGAAAAAGATAGTAGTTATGCCCAATCGTGGGTAAATATTGGAGTTGCATTTTATTACCTTCATAAATTTGATAAGGCTTGCGAAGCAATGCACAACGCAAGCAAATATGGGCTTAAAATGGCTGATTCGTTTATAGCTTCTAATTGTAATTAAAAAAAGAAATTTTAAATATAAATTGGCAGGTAAAGTTTTTTACCTGCTTTTTTTTTGAACTTTCAAATAGTAATTTCGTATGCAAATATTTAAAAAATGCAAACAGAGTATATTAATAAAAACAAAGATAGATTTTTGAGCGAATTATTTGAAATGCTAAGAATTCCAAGCATTAGTGCTGATAAAGCTTTTGCTGCAGATGTGAGAAAAACAGCAGAATTTGTAAAGGCAAAACTAATTGAAGCCGGTGCAGAAAATGTTGTACTTGAAGAAACAGCGGGCAATCCTATAGTTTATGGTGAAAAAATCATTGATAAATTATTACCTACTGTACTTGTTTACGGTCATTACGATGTACAGCCTTCTGTTCCTGACGAACTTTGGACTACACCTGCTTTTGAGCCTACAATTAGAGATGGTAAAATTTATGCAAGAGGTTCATGCGATGACAAAGGGCAAATGTATATGCACATTAAAGCATTTGAAACTATGATGCATACAGGAACATTGGCTTGCAATGTAAAATTTATGATAGAAGGGGAGGAGGAAATAGGAAGTACCAATCTTGAAATTTATGTAAAAAGCCATAACGACAAGCTAAAAGCTGATGTTATTCTTATTTCGGATACAGGAATGATAGCAAATGATATTCCATCTATTGATGTAGGTTTGCGTGGCTTAAGCTATGTAGAAGTAGAAGTTACAGGACCAAACAGAGATTTACATTCGGGCGTATATGGTGGTGCCGTTGCCAATCCAATTAACATTTTGTGTAGTATGATTGCATCTATGCACGATGAAAACAGACACATTACAATTCCCGGTTTTTATGATGATGTTAATGTTTATAGTGATGCTGATAGAAAAGCATTGAATTCGGCACCTTTTAATCTTGATAATTATAAAAAAGACCTCGACATAGAAGAAGTAATGGGCGAAAAAGGGTACACAACACTTGAAAGGACAGGGATTAGACCAACTTTTGAACTTAATGGAATTTGGGGAGGTTATATTGGTGAAGGAGCAAAAACAGTATTGCCATCAAAAGCTTATGCCAAAATTTCGATGCGTTTGATACCAAATCAAAAGTCTGAAAAAATAACCAAGCTATTTTCTGATTATTTTATTACTATAGCACCTAAAGGTGTAAAAGTAAAGGTTAAACCACATCATGGAGGCGAAGCCGCTGTAACTCCAACCGATTCCATTGCTTTCAAAGCAGCATCAAAAGCTATTGAAACTACTTATGGCAAAGCCCCGATTCCAACTTTTGGAGGGGGTAGTATTCCTATTGTTGCACTTTTCGAAAAAGAACTTGGAATTAAAACAGTACTTATGGGATTTGGTTTAGATAGTGATGCAATTCATTCGCCAAACGAACATTACGGCTTGTTTAATTTTTATAAAGGGATAGAAACTATTCCGTATTTCTACAAGTTTTTTGCCGAAATGAGCAAATAATTATTTTTGCTTTTTTTAAAGTGCCCGGTAGCAGATTCGAACTGCTACAGCCTAAGCCACCACCCCCTCAAGATGGCATGTCTACCAATTTCATCAACCGGGCTGAAATTTTTTTGCAAAGATATTTTATATTATTTTTTTAATGAAAAAAAAATTTGATATATGACAATCTTTGAAACTTTTATACAATTTAAACATATTAAGCTGATGCAGTTTCTGTTTCACGATTTATTTTTTTTACTAAGCCCTGTAAAACATTTCCTGGTCCTACTTCGGTAAATAATGTTGCTCCATCTGCTATCATATTATTTATGCTTTGTGTCCATCTTACCGGTGCAGTAAGTTGTAAAATGAGGTTTTGCTTTATTTCTTCAGGCTTTATATATGGTTTTGCCGAAATGTTTTGATAAACCGGACATATTGGGGCATTGAAAATTGTAGATGCTATAGCTTCTTCAAGTTCTACTTTTGCCGGTTCCATTAGTGGTGAATGAAAAGCTCCGCCAACAGAAAGAGGTAAAGCTCTTTTTGCACCTGCTTCTTTTAATTTTTCGCAGGCAATATTTACACCATTTATACTACCTGAAATAACAATTTGACCTGGACAATTGTAGTTTGCTGCAACCACAATTTCATCAGTTATAGAATTGCAAATTTTTTCAACTATTTCATCGTCCAGTCCAAGTATTGCAGCCATAGTTGAAGGGTTTTGCTCACATGCTTTTTGCATTGCATTTGCTCTTTTTGAAACTAATTTTAATCCATCTTCATAAGAAAGACATTTGTTTGCCACAAGAGCCGAAAATTCGCCAAGTGAATGTCCTGCAACCATGCTAGGGTTAAAGTTTTCAATACACATAGCTTTTATTACTGAATGTAGAAATACAGCGGGTTGTGTAATTTTTGTAGCTTTTAGTTCTTCGTCATTTCCTTCAAACATTACTTTTGAAATAGAAAAACCAAGTATTTCATCGGCTTTTATAAATAATTCTTTTGCTTTTGAATTGTTTTCGAAAAGGTCCTTGCCCATTCCTGTAAATTGTGCCCCTTGACCGGGAAATATATATGCTTTCATTAGTTGAAAAATTTTAAAATTTTGCAATAATAAGTTTTTAAAATCTAATCAAAAAAAATCAAATTTTTTCAAGTTTTATTATTTTTACTGGGCAACTTTCAGCAGCAATTTTATTAGCGTCCCATTCATCATCGCCAATTATCGAAATATAAAAATTTCTCTTTTTAATACTGTCCAACAAAATGCTTTTTCCATCCTTTCGTGAAAGTCGCCATCTGTATCGGGCTGCTTCGGTACAAGCATTACAACCTATACATTTTTCACGTTGAAAAATAATCCTAATCATTTTTTATGATTGAATAACTTTATACAACTTATCTGAGGGTCTTATTTTGTCTTTTAATTTTAAAGTAATGTTATCACCCTTTATAGCTTTTTCGGCAATAGTATTTTCTATCCTCATCTCTTCAATTGATGTTTGTATAATTCCTGTTGTAGGACCTGTAATTAAAATTTCGTCACCCTTGTTCAAACTTTGCGATTCTAAAACAAATTGTGCAACTCCTGCCTCTTCAAAATATTTCACGCCTTTGCCTACATAAACCTTGCGTTTGGTAGCTTGCGAACCATAATTATTGCTCCATTCACCAAGTTTTTTGCCCAGATAATACCCATCCCAAAAACCTCTGTTGTAAACTGTAGCTAACCTATTTTTCCAAGTTTCAATATTTTCTTTAGTGTAAGTATTATTTTCAAACGAATCAACGGCTTCTCTGTAACATTTTGTAACTGTATAAACGTATTCGGCACTTCTTCCACGCCCTTCTATTTTTAGAATATTTATTCCTGTTTCTTTTATTTTATCAAGAAAATCAATAGTGCAAAGATCTTTTGCAGACATAATGTATTCATTATCTATTTCAAGTTCTACTCCATCTTCTTTATCTGTTACAATATAGCTTTTTCTACAGTTTTGAATACATGCACCTCTGTTTGCCGAGGCATTATTTGAATGTAGGCTTAAATAACATTTTCCTGAAACAGCCATACACAATGCACCATGAGCAAAAATCTCAATTTTTACCAAGTTGCCACTTGGACCTTTTATTTTATGTTTTTTTATTGACGAAACTATTGCCGAAGCCTGCAAAAGAGTTAATTCTCTGGCTAATACCATAACATCGGCATATTGTGAGTAAAATTCTACAGTATCAATATTTGTAATATTTGCTTGAGTTGAAATATGAACTTTTACACCTGTTTTTTTTGCATAGTTCATCACAGCATGGTCAGAGGCTATAATAGCATCAACACCACTTTTCTTAACGGCATTTACAATTTCTTTCATCAATGAAATATCGTGATCGTAAACTATTGTGTTAAGAGTTAAATAACTTTTTACTTTGTTTTCATGGCAAAGGGCAGCTATTTTATGCAAATCTTCAATTGTAAAGTTGTTGCTAGAACGTGTTCGCATATTTAGCTGTTCTACACCAAAATATATTGAGTCTGCCCCTGCTTGTATTGCAGCCATTAGCGATTCATAAGAACCGGCTGGCGACATTATTTCCATTTTCATCTTCATTTTTTCTGTATTCTAAGCGATTCTCTTCTTATTGCATTAAAAAGTTTTTTGATAAAATTTTGTTCAACGTTTTGCTCTGTTGCCCAGTTATTTCTAATAATTTCAGTTTCTTTCCAGTATTTGGTCTGTTTGTGTTCTATTTTATTCTGCTTTTTATAGTTGCCAATTTCCTGCGAAATTTTCATCCTATCGCCAAGTAGCTGAATTATCTTTTTATCAATTTTTAATAGCTTTTTCCTGCTTTTTTCCAATGTTTTACCTATATAAATATTTTAATTGCAAATTTAGTTTGCAAAAAATTATAAAATTGAAATGAAATTTTATTTAAATGATTCTACACTAAATATAGTTGCAATGTTTTCAGCAAGTTTTTTGCTGTCGTTATCAGGTTTTTCAACATAATTAAGAGTTTCAATATCTATCTGATTTTTCGATTTAAAAAGTTTAAAAATATCTGCTTTTAATGATAAAGTATTATATCTGTTTAGCAAAAATGGTTTATTTAAAGTAAGTTTAATACGTCTTGAGTTTTTATAGGGATTTACATAACCTCCTACTTTGTATTTTATTGAATTAATTTTATTCGAATATCCTTCAAAATTGAAATTTATATATCCTTTAATACTGTCAGAATACATTGGATTGGGAAAAAGAGTAGAAAGAGTATTTTTTAAATTTGTAATAGAATCTTCAATTCCAATTGTAAATTCAATGCTGCAAATGTAATATTTCACACCTTCAAGAGGCGTTTCAAATGCAATATCTTGCGGAAATGTTTTATTTTGCAATAAATCAACCATATAATATTGCGAATGTGCATCAACAATTAGGCTGTCGGTGGTTTTTAATCTTAGATTATTGATATGATAAATTATATTATTAACAGAAATTGTATCTATTCTAAAGCTGCGATCCCAGTAATTTTCTTTGTTCAATTTAAGTGCGCTGTCTTTCCATTTATGGGTTATTATTAAGTTTACTGTTTGTTTAAAAGGCTTTGGGTCATCATCATTACAGCTTACTATTACAGAAATAACTAATACAAAAATTGCGATTTTAAGATGCCTTAACATTTTTGTTTTTTCAAATTTGTTGCAAATTAAAGCCTTTAGCTCAAAAAAATCATTTAAAATTAAAGTTAAAAATTTTTTTAAAAAAAAAGGCAAAACTAAATTTTGCCTTTAATAAAATTTTATGAAACAATTAAATTAATTAAACTCCAACATCATAAGTTGCCGATTCAACAATATAAGGATGTTTTTCAGGATAAAGATTAGCTTTTGATAGGCTGTTTTTAACAATGTAAATAAACAAACCTGCAAAAGCTATTGGCATACCAATTTCAAGTAACCCAATTCCTGATGATTCGCCCATAGTTCCTGGCATTACCATAATGTATAAGTCTAACCAGTGCCCAACTAAAATACAAGTACCTGCTAATAATAATGTTTTTGGATTGCGTTTAGCATTTTTAGTCATCAAAATTAAAAATGGAATAAAGAAATTGATGAAAAGGTTGATAAAAAACAAAGGTCTGAAATATCCATGCAAACGGATATTATAATATACAATTTCCTCGTGAATATTGGCGTACCAAATAAGTAAAAATTGAGCTACCCATATATAAGCCCAAAAAATACAGAATGCGAACATAAATTTTCCAAGGTCATGCAAAATTTCGGAAGAAACTAATTCCATATATCCTTTTGATTTAAGATAAAGAATAAAAAAGCTAATAATGGTTATTGAAGTAACAAACAATATCCCCCAATTGTAAACTGAATAAATTGTACTATACCAGTGTGCATCAATACTCATCATTACAATCCATGCGAAAATTGAAAATGAGAAAAGAAACAACACCATAAACCCGGCTGATAATTTAACTGATTTATTAAAAAATGTTAAACCGCCTTGTTCGTCTTCCTTTATTGAAAGCCTTCTGAGAAGGGTGCGGAAAATGTACCAAATAAAAAATATAAAAGGAACACCGAAAAATAGAAATTTTGTATTTAAAAATCCACTTTTACCATCAAGTATTTTGTCATATCCTTCCATTCCTTCTTTTAATCCTAAGTGTTCGTAATGTATCCAGTGATATAATTCTTTACCACCAAATATAAGAGTTATCATAAGTATAATAAACCCTATCGGTATATATGAGCTCATAGCTTCGGCAATTCTTTTTATCATTGTTGCCCAACCTGCATTTGCAATATAATTTAATGCTACAAAAAACAAACCTCCAATTCCAAAAAGTAAGAAATAATAGCTGTTAATCAATAAATTTGCCCAAAAACGCAAAGTCCATGATTTACCATGTTCTTCGGTAGCTGATGCATGTTCTGCAGTGTTTGCAGTAGTAACTTCTGTCTGGTGTTTGTGAGATGAAGAAGTATCATGGTTTTTTATTTGTATAACACCTATAACCGAAAGAATTAATCCAACAGCCAAAAGAACTATGCTAATCATTTTTGACTTTGATGTAAATTCAAATTTTTCTTGTTTTATATCTATATGATGATTATGTCCCATTTTTCTTAATTATTTATTGTTGTAGAATCAGTGTTTGCAATTGTGTTATTTTCGTTTTGGGTTTTGAAATTATCACCTAAACTAAGTTTTTTTACATAATTAACCACCTGCCATCTCTGATGTGGCGTAAGCATGTGTCCATGTGCTCCCATCATGTTTTTTCCATTAGTTATTACAAAGAAAATTTTTCCTTCAGGCAAATTTTGTATATATGGGTCTTGATAATTTGCAAATGAAGGACGAGCAAAATTTCCAACTGTAATAACAGAGCCATCGTTTCCACCGGTTTTTCCATGGCATAATGAACAATAGATATTATACAATTTTTCACCTTCCATAAGGTTTTCCTCAGTTTTTGAAACTGGATTTACTGCAGCAGCAGATGCTTCATAACCTTCCGGTGTATTTGGATAATTAAAAATATAATCTAGTTGTCCTCTGGCAATAGTACCTGCTACGGGTAATCTCATGGTCATTCCATTTGGATTCAAATCCATGTGCTTTTCTTGCGAAAAAGGTTCATAGGCTTTTGAAACATACATATCGGGTGCATATTCAATACCCGGATTATCACCTTTACTTGTACATGAATAAAGTGCTGTGGCAGCAACACAAGTGTAAAATATATTTTTTAAGTTGAGCATTTTTCCTATATTATTTATTTTTTACTGCGTATTTACCTGAATATTTATTTATTTCAAGTGCTCCTTTTTCTTTAAGAATTGTATTTAATTCTTCTATATTATATTTCGTTAATTTATCAGAATCAAAAGCTATAAGCAATTTGTCGTCTGTTTGTCTTAAATCAAGAATATCGGGCACAACACCATGTCCCATTTTATTTCTTATAAAAAATAAAATTGCAAGACCAAATGCAGTGCAAAGAATTGTGCATTCAAAAACCACAGGTACCATACTTGGCAACATTCTGAAAGATGTAGGTTTGCCGCCTATATTCATGGGCCAATCAAAAACCATCATATAAAATTGAAGGAGCAAACCAAGGCCAAAACCTGTTGCACCACAAATAAATGCAGCAACTGAAAGCTTTGAACGACTAATACCCATAGCTGTATCGAGATGGTGTACAGGAAATGGGGTAAAACAATCAAAAATCTCTATGCCCTTTTCTCTTACTGTTTCAACTGTATTTATGAGTTTGTTTTCGTCATCAAAAACTCCGTAAATTAAATTTCTTTTATCTATTGACTTACTAAAGCAAAACATATTATTCTCTGTTTTTAATTATACTTTTAACTTCTGACATATTAATAATTGGCAAAAACCTGCAAAAGAGGAAGAAACATGTAAAGAATAATCCAAATGTTCCGAAGAATATACATATCTCAACCCAAGAAGGTGAATACATTGCCCATGATGATGTTAAATAATCGCGATGTAGTGATGTAACGATAATTACAAATCTTTCGAACCACATACCTACGTTTACAATAATTGATAACATAAATAAGAACCAAGGTGTAGTTCTTGCCCATTTAAACCAGAAAACTTGAGGGGCGATAAGGTTACAACTCATCATTGTCCAATATGCCCACCAATATGGTCCAAAAGCTCTGTTTAAAAATGCGTATTGTTCGTATTCAACACCTGAATACCATGCTATAAAAAATTCTGTAATGTATGCTAATCCTACAAGTGTGCCTGTAAGCATTAGTATTTTAGCCATAGCTTCAAGGTGATTAATTGTTATATATTCTTGATAGTTTAATACTTTTCGTGCTATGAGCAAAAGAGTTAATACCATTCCAAATCCTGAAAAGATAGCACCTGCAACAAAGTACGGCGGGAAAATGGTAGTATGCCAACCTGGTAAAATAGAAGTGGCAAAATCCATAGATACTACTGAGTGAACCGATAAAACAAGTGGGGTAGAAATACCAGCAAGTATCAATGATGCAATTTCGTATCTTGACCATGTTCTGGCAGAACCTGTCCAACCCATTGAAAAGAAATTATACCAGTATTTTCTTATTTTTGATTTTGTTCTATCTCTTACAGTAGCAATATCAGGAATTAATCCAAGATACCAGAATATTAAAGATACCGAAAAGTATGTTGAAATTGCGAAAACATCCCAAAGTAGGGGCGAGTTAAAATTTACCCATAGTGAGCCAAATGCATTTGGAATAGGGAATACCCAGTAGATTCCAACCCAAATTCTTCCCATGTGAAAAAATGGGAAAATAGCTGCACATAATACAGCAAATATTGTCATAGCCTCGGCTGATCGGTTAATTGACATCCTCCATTTTTGACGGAAAAGAAGCAAAATGGCCGAAATTAAAGTTCCGGCATGTCCAATACCTATCCAAAACACGAAGTTGGTAATATCCCAACCCCACATTATAGTTTTGTTAATATGCCAAACCCCTATACCTACTGCGGTTGTTATCGTTAAAGTAACAACAAGCAATATGAAAAAAAGAAATGAAAGTACAAACCCTATCCACCAAAGTTTGGTAGGCTTGTTTTCTAACGGACGACATATATCTGTTGTAACATCATGATAGGTTTTATCACCATGAACCAGAGGCTGTCTTATTACTGAATCTATAACTGACATTTATTAATTATATTATTAAATTGTTGTATCTGTATTTCTAATTTTTGTCATATACATCATTGCAGGTCTAATACCTACTTCTTCAAGCATGTGATATGATCTTTCATCTTTGAAAAGTTTTGAAATTTCGCTATTAGGGTCGTTTTTATCTCCAAATACTATTGCGTTTGACGGACATGCGGCAGAGCAAGCAGTTTGTATTTCGCCATCAACCAATTTGCGATTTTCTCTCTTGGCTGTCAATTTTCCAGCTTGTATTCTTTGAACACATAAACTGCATTTTTCCATTACACCTCTATGACGAACTGTTACATCAGGATTTATAACCATTTTGCCTAATTCATTATTGAAATGAAAATCAAATTTGTCGTTATCATTAAATTTAAACCAATTGAAACGGCGAACCTTGTATGGACAGTTATTAGCACAATATTTTGTACCTATACACCTATTATATGTCATTTGGTTTATTCCTTCGCTTGCATGAGTGGTAGCCAATACAGGACATACAGTTTCGCAAGGGGCGTGGTCACAATGTTGACACATCATTGGAGCATTTACTACAGAAACATTTTCATAAACTGAAGCATCTGCCTTATCAATTTGTTTTTCTTTTGTAAGAGCCGTTCCATCATCATTAAAACTGTAATATCTGTCAATACGCATCCAGTGCATTTCACGTCTGAGTAAAACTTCATCTCTGCCTACAACAGGTACATTGTTTTCAATATGACAACTCACAACACACGAACCGCATCCTGTGCATTTGTTGAGGTCTATAGCCATTCCCCATTTATGTCCCTTTGTATAATCAAATCCTTCCCAAAGAGAAATTAAATTTAGTTTTTCATCATTTTTTACAGATGGGTTCTTTTTATATTGATTTAAACTTGCTTCGCGAATGTAATCTCTGCCTTCTATTGTATGATGAGTTTGTGTTTGTGCAAGAGAGTATTTTTTTCTTGTTTTTTCAAATGTAATTAGTCCGCAAAAGTTATAAGAATAATATCCATTTTCTGTTCTTACTAATGGATACGCATTTTTACCTAAATTTTTTCCAACTTTGCCTGTTTGTGTTCTTCCGTATCCTAATGCTATTGCATAAGTTCCTTTTGCTTGTCCTGGTTGAACTAATACAGGAATTTCATTTATCAAAATTCCATTTACCGATAAATTTACAACATCATTTTGTTCGAAACCATTTTTTTCTGCATCGGCTTTTGATATTGAAAGATAATTGTCATAACAAACTTTCGAAATTGGGTCTGGAAGTTCATGAACCCATGGATTATTAGCCATTGAACCATCTCTAAGTCCCACTTTTTGGTAAAGTATTAATTCTGTTTCATCGCCTTTGGGCAATGAAAATATTATTTTATTTGCACTATCAGCAAGGTTTGCAACAAATGAAGGAACTGTTGCAGGAAGGTCAGGCTTGATCAATACTCCATCGTGTATTGATTTGTTCCATACATCATCTCCTAACGATGACCAAGTTGATTTTACGAAATTGTATGCTTTTGCATTTTCTGGCATTGCACCCGCCCATGTAAGTAGAGATTCAATAACTTGACGAGTATTAAATACGGGTGAAATAGTTGGTTGTGTAAATGATATTAATCCGTTTTTTGGTTCTGCATCTCCCCAACTTTCAAGAAAATGGTTGTCGGGACAAACAAATCCGGCTAAACTTCCGGTTTCGTCTTTTGTTATTGAAGTTGAAATTACAAGTTCTGCATTTTTCAATCCTTCAGTAAGTTTTGAAGAGTTGTGATAAGAATAAACCGGGTTTGAATTTACAAAAATTACGCCTTTTACTGTACCTGAGCTTAGTTCTGATACAAATTTTTCAAAATCTGCTTCTACAAATTTTGATTGATTTGAAAAATTATCTATATCAATAGTTGTACCATAATTTCCCAACATCATGTTTATTCCGTTTACAATTGTTTGTATTTCGGGATTGTTTGATTTTGATACAACAATTGATTTTCCTTTTGCGGCAAATAAATCTTTTGCAGAATTTTTAATTGCATTTCCTGCAAGTTCTGCATTTTGTGTTACTGCAAGTTGTGCCACACCGGCAAGTTTTGCAATTTCGTTATATAGTGAAATTATATAAATGCCTTCCTTAGATTCTTTCATTGGAATTCTAATATCAGCATTTGAACCGGTTAATGTAAGAATAGATTCAAACTGGTAATGCCTCGACATCGTACCGTTTTTCGGGTTTCTATTTTTAGTCCATTTTTTTGTGTACTCAACAGGCGAAATCCAAGTTCCTAAAAAATCTGCTCCAAATGAAACTATTACATCAGCTTTATCAAAATTATAATTTGGAATAACTCTTTTGCCAAAAGATTTTTCGTTTGCAAGCAAAATTCCTGAATAAGAAATCGAATCGTAAGTTATAACTTCTGTAGTAGGGTATTTTTGCTTAAAAATATTTACAGCATTAGCAAATGAGGGACTGTTGTTTGTAGGTGTAACTATTCTGATGCCTCCAAAAGTTGCAGCTATTGATGCTAATTTTGATGAAATTTTTTTATCAATTTTTGCCCAATCTGTTTGTTCATCGCCATTTTCTAATGGATTTGCAAGCCTGTTTATATCATACATTGTTAAAATACCTGCTTGACCAACGGCACAAAGTGCTCCTGCAGATATTGCAGATTCGTTGCTTCCATCAAGTTTAATTGGTCTTCCTTCGCGTGTTTTAACAATCATGCCACAACCACTTGTACAGCTTGCACAAGTTGATGCATAATAATTTGGATTACCAGGTGTAACATTTTGTGGTTTTTCAACATAAGGAATTGCAAATTTCACAGGTGCTTTATTACATGCTGCAAGTGCAACAGCCGAAACACTAAATCCAAAAAATTTAAGAAAATCTCTACGGTTTGATGATAAATCAGAATCAATTGTAGAAAGCATTTCCTCAACAGGTAATGCTTCACTGAATTCGTTGCCCTTTGATTTTATAAAATCTGAGTGTAGTTCTGCTTCTTCTATCCCTTTCCAGTATTTATTTTTATTTTCCATCTGATAGCTTTAATATTTTAGTAATGACATTTTGAACATTCTGTTCCTCCGTTTTGCTCAACGGTATAAACAGTTTTACCTTCTTTTTTCAATCTCTTGTGTAGGTCTTCATAGTATTTGTTGTTTTCTACATCAACGCTCTTTTGTCTGTGGCAATTAATACACCAGTCCATTTGAAGTGTAGAAAATTGATATACTTTATCCATCTCCTGAATTGGTCCATGGCAAGTTTGACACTCAACCTTTCCAACTTTTACATGCTGAGAATGATTGAAATACGATAGGTCAGGAAGATTGTGAATTCTTACCCACTCAATTGGTTTTTGTTTGTAATCTTTAATATATTCATTATTTTCAGGATCCCAACCTATAGCTTTATAAATTTTGTCAATTTCAGGCGATACGTTTCCATTATATCTGTCGCGTAAGTTTACAAATTTGTGGCAATTCATGCAGGTATTTGCCGATGGTATACTTGCTTGTTTGCTGTATTCGGCAGTTGAGTGGCAATATTTACAATCTATTTGAAGTTTCCCTGCATGAATTTTATGAGAGTAATTAATTGGTTGTACTGGCGAATAACCTTGTTGAACTCCAACTTCATTCATTCCAAATTGGTAAGCTTTTACAAAGGTAATCAACCCCAAAATAGTTGCGATGGTAAGTGCAGTAATAGTAGGATTGAGAGTTTGCAACCAAGGCCTTAATGATTTTTGGTAATAGGTTGGCTTGCTTTGCCCTGTTGTTTTTTCGTAAATTATATTATCAAGATGAGATTTTACTCTATACAGAAAATAAGCTATTATTAGAAATAATAGACATAAAAACAAAAGTATCAAAAATGTGTTGTCTGTATAAAATAAGTTCGGATTTTGAGTTGCAGTTTCCGTTGCCTGCGCCCTTAGTACAGCAGTTGTAGCAAATATTGAAGCTATTGTTGCAATATTTCTGCTGCTTTTAAAATTTTTAAACATATATGTTCAACCTGTGTTTTAAAGAGTGCAAATATAAGAGAGTATATCTTTACAAAAAGAAGTTTTTTAAAACAAAATATAATTTATATTATTTCTAAATTGTATTTTTAAAATGTTAATAACAAAATATTTAGATAAAATTAAAAATTTATAAAAAATTGAAATTACAAATTGCATTTAACATTTATAGTTTTGAAAAATATAAAAAATTTGACATAATTTTATAAAATAAAAATTGTTTAATGAAATTAAGTGGAAATATTAGAAAGATGAAATCACAACTTAGTGAAGTTGTAAATTATTCATTGCCATTGTTTGATGTTTTAGAAGAAAAACATTTGTTGCCGTTAAATGAAATTATAGGAAACAAAATCAAAATATCATTTCAAAATGAAATTAATTGTGTGATTACCGGTAAAAAAATTAAAAAATCTTATGGCGAAGGGATGAGTTACGATGCTTTTATAAGCTCACCACAAGCATCTCCAAGTATTATAAATCCTGAACTTAGCCGAATTCATGAGGGAATTGCACTTAGAGATTATAACTGGGAAATGGAACATCATTTGAAACCGCATTATGTATATTTGAGTAATACTGGAGATATAAAAGTTGGTGTAACAAGAGTTTCGCAAGTTCCAACAAGGTGGATAGACCAAGGAGCATCGCAAGCATTGGTAATTGCCGAAACTCCATATAGACAAGCTGCAGGATTGATTGAGGTAAATTTAAAAAAGTATTTAAAAGATAAAACAAATTGGCAAAAAATGCTTAAAGGCGAGCCGGATTATATTGATTTGGAAAATGAAAAAACAAATGTTTTAAATTTTTTATCAGATGATTTAATGGTTTATACAAATATTTTTTTACCACAAACATTTATAAAATACCCAGTTTTAAAATATCCCGAAAAGATTAACAGTATAAAACTTGATAATGTCAGTGAATTTGATAGTGTTTTAACGGGAATTAAAGGTCAATATTTAATATTTGAAAACTCTAATGTTTTTAATGTAAGAAGTCACGCAGGATATAAAATTTCAATTGAATTTTGAAATTATTTATTATAAAAAAAGCACCATTAGGTGCTTTCTATTAATTTTTAATTTAAATTCTCTTTAACATATTGTTTCCCATCCCAATATCCTAGATAATCACTACCTTGTGCACTTCGTTTTAATAAAAACAAAGCTTCGTTTTTTGAATCACGACTAACTAAAACATTGCTAATTGTACCTAAATGTGGATTTTTAACTACAACATTTACATAGTGGGCTTTTTTCTTTTCTACCGGCTTGGTAGAAGGACGACCTACTTTTCCTTTTTCATCTATAACTTTTGCCATATAACCTAATATAATATAGTGTTCTTTTATAAAATTTGTCAAACGTATTAATATAACGCTTTTAAAGCAATTTTGTTGCCAAATATTTATACATATTTTATTAACAACTTATTTTTTTATTTATGATGGTATTTTTCGTTTTTGATTATTGTAAATGCTCTGTATAATTGTTCAACGAAAAACAATCTTACCATCTGGTGCGAAAATGTCATTTGCGATAATGAAACTTTGTCATTACATATATTGTAAAGTTTATCATCAAAACCATAAGCGCCACCTGCAACAAATATTAAATGTTTTATATTATTCAGCAATTTTTTTTCGATATATGCTGCAAAAGTTTCTGATGAATATTCTTTGCCGTGTTCATCTAATAGTATTAAAAACGAATCTTTTGTTATAAATTTTGAAATTTCATGAAACTCGGTGTTTTTTAATTTTTCTATTGATAGTTTATTTCTATTTTTAACATCCGAAATTTCAATGTATTCAAAATTTAAATAATGATTAATTCTTTTTACATATTCTAAAACTCCGGTTTTTAGCCATTCGGTATTTGTTTTGCCAACTGTGATAAAACTTATTTTCAAAAATTAATTTTTGATGATATTTAATATTTTTTCAATATCGGGCGAAAGTATAATTTCTATTCTTCTGTTTTTAGCTTTAGATTCGGCTGTATCGCCCATATCGGCAGGATAATATTTGCCTCGTCCTGTCGGAATTACACTTTTAGGGTCTATTTCTCCTTCTTTTATCATTATTCGTATAACCGAAGTAGCCCTCAAAACGCTTAAATCCCAATTGTCTTCATATCGTGCTGTTTTTATTGGTACATCATCTGTATGTCCTTCTACCATTATTTCAAAATCTTTTACATTTTTAATGCTTTGACATACTTTTAGCAGTGCTTTTTTGCCATTAGCAGAAACATCGGTTTTGCCTGATTGAAATAGAAGTTTTTCTTCTACCGAAACATATACTTTGCCATTTTTTATACTTACCGAAAGCCCACTTTCTTTATATCCTAACAATTCATTTTCGAGTGATTCTTTTAAGTTTTTTACTTTTTCGTCTTTTTGTTTAATTAAATCTTCAAGTTCTTTTATCCTGTTTTCGCGTTCTTTGAGATTATTGGCTATTTTATTTAAATCATCGCTTAGTTTTTTTACTTCTTGTTCTTTTTTGAGTAAATTGGCTTCTTTTTCGTTTAACTCTAATTCTTTTTTTACAAGTTTATCTTCGAGTTCTCGAAGGCTTTTCTTTAATTCGTCTTTTGTCAATGCCTCATTAGCCAGCTTAGTTTCATATATTTCTTTAAGTTGGTCGTATAATTTTTTTGATTGTTCGTATTCAGCTTTTTTTTCTTCAAGTTCAAATTTCGATTTGTTTAAATCATTATTAAGTTTTTCAATTTCTTTTTGTAGTTCTTTACTTTTGGCTAAAGTCAATAGGTTTAATGAGTCGCAATTTGATTTTTCGATTGATAATTTATTAAAATCTTGTTTGAGTGAATCAAATTTTTTTTGAGAAACGCATGAACTTAATAGAAATGTACAAATTAATATTGCAATAGTTGTTTTAATTTTCATTTTTTAAATTTTAATTTCTTCATCATTTTCGTCAAAAATATGAAATTCGCCGTAATGTAATGATGTGTCTGAAACAATTTTTACCCCAATATTGTACAATAATTTCCACTTAAACTTTCTCGAAAATAGTCCTTGCTTAAAATATGCAGCAAGAAATGGGTGTGTAACTATTTTAATTCTCTTGAAATTAAGATTTTTTGCAAGATATTTTACACTGGTTTCTATGTCGTTTTCTATATTTTGTGAAGAACTTACCATCCCTGAACCTTTGCACATAGGGCAATTTTCTTCAGTTTCAATATTTGTTTCAGGTCTTACTCTTTCTCTTGTGAGTTGTATAATGCAAAATTTGCTCATTGGCAATACTGAATGACTTGCTCTATCATCTTGCATAGCATCTATCAGTGCTTTGTGTATTTTCTTTTTATTATTGTTGTCTTTTGTATCAATAAAATCAATAACAATAATGCCACCCATATCTCTAAGCCTTACTTGCCGAGCTATTTCTTTTGCAGCTTCAAGATTTACCTGCAAGGCATTTTCTTCCTGTGAATTTTGCTTGTTGTAGCCCGAACCACTGTTTACATCAATAACATGTAGTGCTTCGGTATGTTCTATTACTAAATATGAGCCATTGCTGAATGAAACTGTTTTACCAAAACTTGTTTTTAATTGACGATTTATGCCAAACTGTTCAAAAAGTGTGATTTGACCTTTATAATGTTTTAAGTTGTTTACTGCATTTGATTTTGTGCTTTCAATAAATTTGCCTAATTGCTTAAATGTGTCCGAATCGTTTGTAGTTATTGAATTTATTCCTATTCCCAAATAATCTCTTACAACCGAAACTGTATATGAAGGTTCTCCCAAAACTTTATCACCCTTTTTTGCTGTTTTCAGTTTACTAATCATTTCGTCCCAACGTGTAATCAGATAATTTATATCGCTCAAAATAAACTCATCGCTTACTCCCTGAGCTGCTGTTCTGACTACTATTCCAAAGTTTTCGGGAAGATTTTGAGTGATTAAATGTTTTAGTCTGTTTCTCTCGGTTCTTTCAATAATTTTTTTAGAAATGTTTACCGAGTTTTGAAATGGTATAAGGATACAATATGTACCTGCAACCGTTATTTCGGCTGTAACTCTTGGTCCCTTGGATGAAATTGGTTCTTTTAAAATTTGTACCAGAATCTGTTGATTCTTTTTAAGTACTTCAGATACATTACCGGTTTTTAAGGTTTCGGGTTCCATTTTCAGTTTTTTTAAGCCAGATTGGCTTAAACCGCCCGATAAACCTACCCTCGCAATTTTTAGGAAACTTTTGATGTTGGGTCCTAAATCCGAGTAATGTGTAAATGCGTCTTTATCAATGCCTATATCAATAAAAGCTGCATTATTTCCGTTTAAAATTTTTTTGACCGAACCGACATAAATATCACCTACTACAATATTTTTACCTTTCTTTTCCTGATAAAATTCTGTAAGGCGTTTGTCTTGTAAAAAAGCAATTTTTTCATCCTGCGGCGTAACCTCTATGTATAGATCGTTTGCCACTTATTTTAAAAAATTATTTCTTTTTATGACGATTTTTTCTTAAACGTTTTTTGCGTTTGTGGGTCGAAATTTTGTGGCGTTTTCTCTTTTTTCCGCTTGGCATATTTTTATATTTTTACTTTAATTGTTGAGTTTCTATTTTAATAAGTAATTCTTTATAAAAAGAATTTTCGGGCTGCAAAGATATTAATTTTTTCAATCGTTTTTCAGCTTTTTCAAATTGTTGGCTTTGTATTGCCAAAAGCATCAATAAATGTTGGGCTTCAATATAATTTGAATCTATTTTTTCTACCTCTTTTAGCAATTGCACTCCGCCCATAGTTTCATTATCAATATATATTAAAAACGAAGCTTTGCGAGTTAAAGCAGCTAAATTTTTTGTTTGTATTTTCAAAATTAAATCACAAGCTTTTTTGCCATAATTGCTGTAAAATAGCTGTGATGCAATATTAGAATCTTGGGTTGAAAGGTTTAGAAATTTATCGGCAGATTGCTGTAGTGTTTCAATATTTGAGGTAGATTTGCCTTTTAAAAATAATACAAAAGCATTTACGGTTTCTATATTTTTTTCTTTTGATGATTGTATAAGTTTTTCGATTAATTGAGAATTTGTAGAATCTTTTTCTAATTTTTCTAACATCGAAATTATCAAAGTATCGCTTTGTGATGATTTTTTCAAAAAATCAAATACATCAAATTTTGATTGGTTTTCTACGTTGGTTGTGGAAATAAGTGCTGTCGGTTTATTCAAACCGGTATATGTTAATAAAAATAACAGTACAACAACAACCCCTGTAATTAATAAAAGTTTGAGATTGTTATTGTACTGTGTCAATTGGATTTTTAAAAAAGCTTTAAGTTTTACTTAGCACTAAGTTTTTTAACTTTTTCGCTTTTCTTGATTTTTTCCATGAAAATTTTAGCCGGTTTAAATTTTGGGATAAAATGTTCCGGAATTGTAATCTGTGTGTTTTTAGAAATGTTTCTTGCAACTTTTTTAGCACGTTTTTTTAGAATAAAACTTCCAAATCCTCTAAAATAAACATTTTCGCCTTCGTTCATTGCGTTTTTTACAACTTTAAAGAAACTTTCTACTGTTTCTTGTACAGCAATCTTTTCGATTCCTGTTTTTTCTGAAATTTCGTTAATCACGTCTGCTTTTGTCATATACTTTCAATATTTAAATAGGTTTGCAAACAAATATAAAAAAATGCTATAAAACAAGATTTTATCACTAATTTTTAAAATTATTTTTAAACATTTTTAATAGATTTTATTTGGTTTTTGCATTTTTTATTTAAACTATACATATCAAAATATAAAATATTCACAATTAATCTAATCATTTCGATAATTTGGATAATTTTTGTAAAACTTCTAAATAATTTTGCCTAATATCACGACCTGATTTGGTTTTGATGAAAAAAAATTACTTATTTCTTTTATTGATTTTTGCATTTTCAAATTTCAATGTTGATGCACAATCAGATACAGTTCAAACCTTTGTTTTTAGCGATTCAACAAAGCGAAGCGGTATTTTTAAGTTTCCTTCAATAAATGAAAAATATCGGAAAGTTTTGATGCTTTATACTTTGAAATGTTACCCCAAAGTATCTAAATACGATAATAAGTATCCTTGTGGCGAATGGGATTATTTAACTTATACTTTGGTAACTGCAAAAGATGGAAATGTGTATGAAATAGGAAGGTATATTACACCTTACGGTATAAATTTAAGTCTTGGTCCAAATGGTTTTAAATGGGTATATGACGTAACTGATTATCAAAATTTACTCCGCGACTCGGTAAAACTATCGGCAGGAAATACTCAGGAGTTGTTAGATTTAAAATTTGTATTTTTTAAAGGTACTCCTCCCGCCGAAGTTATTAAGATTAATCAGATTTGGGACAAAGGAGCAATGTCTTATTCATACAATGATTTGTCATCAAACAAGCGGCTTTTTTCCAAAGCAATTAAAGTTGAAACATCAGCAAACAGATTGAAATACAGAAGCAGAATTACCGGACATGGTCACAACAGTAATGATGGTAATTACCCTCATTGTTGCGAATGGAAAGACAATACACATTCGCTATATTCGGGTAATAATTTAATAAAAGAATGGCATATTTGGCAAACGCTTGATTGTGCTGATAATCCGGTTTTTCCTCAAGGCGGTACCTGGCCTTATTCACGAGAAGGCTGGTGCCCAGGCGACAGGGTAAAAGATACTGAATTTGATATAACAAAATATAAAATCAATGACAGTATTACAATAGATTATGGTATAACACCGGTACCTGCTAATAATGCCGGTATGGGAAATGGCAATTATGTAATGGCCCACCATTTAATACAATATGCAAAACCCAGCCACTCTAATGATGCCGAAATATACGATATCATTTCGCCAAGCATTGCTCAAATTAATAATAAATTTAGCCCTACTTGCGAAGAACCAAAAATTATAATAAGAAATAATTCAACTGATACTATTTCATCTTTAGACATAGAATACAATGTTTCTGGAGGATATAAAATGAAATATAAATGGACAGGCAAACTTGGATTTTTACAAACCCAAACAATACTATTGCCTATATACGATGCCGGATTTTACAGGGGCGACGGTACCAATGTTTTTCATTGTTCAATAATAAAAAGCAATGGAACTATGGATGGATATTCTGAAAACAATTCAATGTCGTCACCATTCAAATTGCCAGATGTATATAAAGATAAAATGTACGTTGAATTTAAAACAAACAACTACCCAAATGAAAATCATTATGTAATTCGCAATTCGCAAGATAGTGTAATACTTTTAAGGGATAATTTAGCAGCCAATAAAGTATATAGAGATACTTTAAAAAATATGAAAGCCGGGTGTTATACATTAGAATTAATTGACGAAGGCACTGATGGATTGAGTTTTTGGGCAAATTCAGGTCAAGGTAGCGGATATTTAAGATTTAGAAGGGCTACAGGTACGAATGTTTTAAAAAACTTCGGAACTGATTTTGGGTATAGAATTTATTATGCCTTTATAATTGACAGCCTTGCCAGAGGAAAACAACCGCAAGAGCCTATAAATACTGAAAATGAAATGTTAATTGTTCCTAATCCTTCAAATGGAAATTTTACAATTGTTACTTCAGGTTTAACAGGACAATATAAGTTAGAAATTTTTGATGCAATCGGAAATTTAGTATATCATCGCTATATTAATTCTGAGAAAGAACAAGATATCGAAATTAAAAACTTAAATATTTCATCAGGTTTATATTTTATAAAACTTGCTAATTCCGAAAAAAAAATTGTAAGAAAACTTATAGTTAATTAACAATTGATTTCTTAAATATCAAAATATAAAAAAAATTATATCTTTGAAGTTTGTATTTGTTTTAAAGCTATTGTTTGTTTTTTGGGTTTTGTTTTAAATTTTTAAAATAGAAAATTATGTCTGTAAATAAAGTAATTCTTTTAGGTAATCTTGGTAAAGATCCTGAGGTGCGTTACCTTGACAAAAACAGAGTAGTTTCAACTTTTACACTGGCAACCAACGAAATTTATACCGATAAAAAAGGTACAAAAATTAAACAAACTGAATGGCACAACATTGAACTTTGGGATAATTTAGCCCGAATAGCCGAAAAATATTTGAAAAAAGGCTTTACAATATATCTTGAAGGAAAAATTAGAACAGACCATTGGATAGATAAGGAAGGTGTAAGCCGTAACCAAAAAAAAATCAGAGGAATTAATCTTACAATTTTGAACAGAGAAAAAAATAAATTTGAAAATGAAAGTGCAAACACAGATAAAAAAGATAATCATGAATCACAAGGTCCGTTTAACGAATCGTTTTCTGAAGAAATATTTGATGATGATTTGCCATAAAAATTTAATTAAAATACGATTTTAAAGTTGGAATCTGAGCCGAAAACCTATACATTATACATTTTCTTACAGTTAATCAATTCTGGCGTTGCCTCTGATATGGGATTAATAATATTACTGATGTTTTTCATATTAGTAATGTTATTTATTTCAACAATTACATCAGCGGCCGAAAATGCTTTTTTTTCATTAACACCCGGAAATATTGAAGAATTGAAAGAAAATGACATTAAATCTTCAAAATTTGCAATAAAACTATTAAATGAACCCGACGAAGAAACAGCCGGCAAAAAACTACTTGCAAGTATTCTGCTTATTAATAATTTTACCAATATTTTTGTTGTAATAAGTTCATCGTTACTCATCTCAATTATTTTTAATTTTACCCAATACCCTTTAATTGGTTTTATATTAGAAGTATTGGTTATTACATTTGTGATAGTACTTATAAGCGAAATTATACCCAAAATATATGCTACCCAAAACGCCCTTAAAGTCGTAAACATTATGGCTATACCATTATATTACTCTCAAATTTTATTAAAACCATTTATTTGGTTTTTGATGTCAAGTACTAATTTTATTGATAAATATTTTGAGAAAAAGCAGCAAGATGTTTCGCTTGAAGAATTGAACCATGCAATAGAAATTACATCGGATAATGAACTGAATGAAGAAAAAAACATATTGAAAAGTTTGGTTAATTTTGGTAATATTAGCGTTAAGCAAATTATGCGTTCAAGGCTTGATGTTATTGCAATTGATATAAATACGAGTTTTGATGATTTATTGAAATTGATAAACGAATGCGGATATTCGAGAATACCGGTTTATGAAGAAAATTTCGATAGTATATTGGGTATTTTATACATAAAAGACATACTGCCTTTGCTGAATAACAACAACAAAAAAAACGAATGGAAAACCTTGATAAGACCTCCATTTATAATTCCTGAATTTAAAAAAATTGATGATCTGTTAAATGAATTTAAAACAAAAAAAATACACATGGCAGTTGTAGCCGACGAATATGGCGGCACACTTGGTATTGTTACCCTTGAAGATATTTTAGAAGAAATTTTTGGTGAAATAAAAGACGAATTTGACGATGATGAAAATGAATATAAAAAGATTGATGAAAACACTTATATTTTTGAAGGTAAAACACAAATTGGAGATTTTTTGAAAATTACCGAAACAGAACCCGGATATTTTGATGAAATAAAAGCTGATGCCGATACAATTGCCGGATTGATGATGGAATTTACCCAAAATATTCCCTCGCAGGGCGACAAGGCTGTATATGGCAAATTTTTGTTTTCTGTTGAAAATGCTGATAAACGTAAAATTTCTAAAATCAAAGTTGTTATAAATAATGAACAAAATGATGAATAAACTTATTCTTTCACTTTTTATTTTAGCAATAATAGCAGCATCGTGTAACGAGCCCAACCTTCCCAAACAGCATGGCTATCCTTTTATAAAATTTCCTGAACACGAATACGAAAAATGGGAAATAAGCGGAGTTCCATATTCATTTGAAAAACCAAAATACACAATTATGGTTGTTGATACAAGCTCAGCTTTTTGGTATAATTTGAATTTTACACTTTTTGATGCTACACTTTATTTTAGCTATAAAACTTTCAATTCAAATTCACAATTTGACTCATTGATAAACGATACCCGAAACCTTGTATATAAACATACAATCAAAGCTACTGACATACCCGAAACAGAAATAAAAGACAGTAGTGGAAATACAGGAATCTTATACGAAATTCAAGGTGAAACAGCTACTTCTTGTAATTTTTATTTGAGTGATAATAAATCAAAATTTTTCAGAGGAGCATTGTATTTTAATAATTACACAACCATAGATTCAGTTGCTCCGGTTATTGATTTTATAAAAAAAGATATTAGACATATTATTAAAACTTTCAGATTTAAATAAATCAGGTTTGTATAAAAAAATGTAGGTTTGTAAATCATACTGACAAATGTTTAAAGAATTAAAAAAAACAATTTCAAATCCTTCAAACTACAAGCGAATTTCAAATAAACTTTGGGTATATTTTTTTATGGGATTATTGGTTTTTATAGGTTTTATGATATTGGTAAGAATTGGGCTTTTGGGCAAAATGCCAGATATCGAAGAACTAGAAAATCCCAAGTCAAATCTCGCCTCAGAAGTTTACACATCCGATAAAGTATTGATGGGTAAATACTATTATGAAAATAGAGCAAATTGTGATTTTAAAGATTTAGCGCCGTCACTTGTAAATGCACTTATAGCTACCGAAGATATAAGATTTTATAAACATTCGGGAATTGATATAAAAGCATTGTCGAGAGCAGTTGTTTATTTAGGCAAAGATGGCGGTGCAAGCACCATTACACAGCAACTTGCAAAAAATTTATTTCACAACCGAAGTTCATTTCTTTTAACCCGAATTCTGCAAAAGTTAAAAGAAATGATAATTGCCGTAGAGCTTGAAAGACAATACACAAAAGAAGAAATAATTTCATTGTATTTTAATACAGTTCCATTTGGAGGTAATTCGTTTGGTATAAAAACAGCATCAAAAACTTTTTTTGGTAAAGCTCCTGCCGACCTAAAGCCCGAAGAAGCAGCTTTACTTGTAGGAATGTTAAAGGGAAGTACATTGTACAACCCGGTTAGAAATCCCGAAAGGTCGGTAAAACGCAGAAATGTAGTATTATTTCAAATGTATAAATACAAATTTATTACAGTAAACGAATATGATGAATTGAAAGAAAAACCCCTAAAACTCAATATTACCGTACAAAACCAAAACGAAGGTATTGCCCCTTATTTTAGAGATTATTTGAAAGAATATCTTGCAGGATGGTGCAAAGCCCGTAACTTAAATATTTACAGAGATGGTCTTAAAATTTACACAACTATAAACTCAAAAATGCAATTGTATGCCGAAAAAGCTGTTTCAAAACAAATGAAACAATTACAAAATGAATTTTTTAATGAGTGGAAAGGGCAAAACCCTTGGAGGCTTGAAAAAGAAAGCTGGAAAGAAGACCCCAATTACTTAATGAAAAACATTAAAAAAACCGAAAAATATTATTATCTGAACAAAAAATACGATGGCAACAAAGATTCAATTATGTACTGGCTTAATAAAAAAGAAGCTAAAACTATTTTTACATGGCATGGCGAAGTAGATACCGTGATGAGTACAATAGATTCGTTAAAATACTATAAATCATTGTTGCATTGCGGGTTTATGAGCATGGATCCGCATACTGGCGAAATAAAAGCATGGGTAGGAGGCATAAACTTTAAAAATTTTCAATACGATCATGTAAATTCAGGAGCAAACAGGCAAGTGGGTTCTACATTCAAGCCATTTGTATATGCCCTTGCAGTTGATAATGATCTTTCGCCATGTTATGTAGCGCCAACAGCACCCGTTACTTTCAAACTACCCGAAGGCGGATATTGGACTCCAAAAAATTCACAAAAATTAAAAAGTACACATGTAAATCTATATCAGGGTTTAAAATTGTCAATAAATACAGTAACGGCACATTTAATGCAAAAATTGGGCGAAAAATCACCTTATTCAGTTAGAACTTTAGTAGGCAAAATGGGAGTAGATTCTTCAAAAATAAAACCTTATCCCTCTATTTGTCTTGGTTCTATGGATTTGTCAGTTTTTGAAATGGTAGGAGCCTATTCTACGTTTGCAAACGAAGGAGAATGGATAGAACCAATATTTATTACAAGAATTGAAGACAAATACGGAAATGTACTTGAAGAATTTGCCCCAAGACGAAATGAAGTGATGAGAAAACAAACTGCGTATGCACTATGTAAAATGATGGAACTTACAACTTTGCCAGGTGGAACTGCATCGAGAATGAGGAGTACTTATGGAATTCCATTTGAAATACCTATTGCCGGAAAAACAGGAACAACCCAAAACAATTCAGACGGTTGGTTTATTGGTATAACACCTGATTTGGTTTCGGGAGGATGGGTAGGATGCGAAGACCGTCAGGTACATTTTCGCAGCACAGCACTTGGACAGGGAGGACACATGGCTATGCCTGTTTTTGCTTATTATATGAAAAATATTTATAACGACCGTTCACTTCCAATCAGCAAATCAGATTTTAAAAAGCCCGATATTGAATTTACAATTGAATTGGATTGCAGTAATTATGAAGGTTATGGATATGATGCCAATGCTGAAAATGATGAACCCGACCCAATTGAAGGAGTAGATTTTTAAACTTTAATAATTTAGAGTCATCGTTTTACAACAAAACTCATGAAAGAACTTTTCATCCAATATTTATATAATTCATTGTAGTGGTGATAGAATTTTTGCCAAACCGAGACCAACTAGTCCTCGTTTGCTACGAGGATTAGTGAAATATGCGTTTGCAACGCTATATACAATAATAATCTCTAATATTGAACCAATGTATTAAAAATTTATGAGTGGTGACCGTTATACAATATTGAACCAACATGATATTTATTTTTTAACTTTGACCGTGGTTGATTGTATTGATTTGTTTACAAGGAAAGATTATTCAATGGTAATTGTTGATTCTTTAAATTATTGTATTAAAGCTAAAAATTTAGAAGTGTTTTCCTATATAATTATGAGCAGTCATATTCATTTGATATGTAAGGTTAATGAACCAAATAACTTATCGGAAGTATTGAGGGATTTTAAAAAATTTACATCCAAAGAAATTATCAAAACAATGGAAC
>JABWCE010000038.1 GCA_013359235.1 Bacteroidota bacterium | reverse complement strand
TTTACTGATTACATTTGTGCTAAATAAATAATTATATGAAAACTAATTCTAAATTAAAATTAACGCAAGAAGCTAAAAATCAAGTAATTCCCCCCCCCAGTCCGACGTACTTTGTTTACAGTATTATTTCACGTATTTAAATAAAAATTTTATTCGTGTTTTTCTAGTTTTATCATTTCATTTCGTGTTAACTAACAACGGACTATCTCAGTTTTTACCTGGCTATCCAACTTCAGGTTCTCCCACAACAACAATCAATAGTTCAACTATATATTATATGGATGGTGTAAGAGCCCATGCAAATGATATTTATTATGTATCTTCAACATTGGATGGTATTTCGTTAGACCATAGGATAAGTAATTTTTCTGTTGGTGATAGAGTAATGGTAATTCAAATGATTTCAATTGCAGGTTCTACAACAGGTTATTTTGAAGAAACTACAGTACAGGGTATTTACAATTTTAATAATACTTTACAAGTGGATAAACTTACGCGATCATATACTACATCTTCTACTGTTTCATCAGCAAGGGTGCAGGTATTAAAGATTCCAAGATATTATAAATTAACCAATAGAGGCGTAATTAGGTGTCATGCTTGGGATGGCTACACTGGTGGAGTTCTTTGCTTTGCTGCCGAACAGGTAGTTATGGATAAGGGAGTGTTTGATGTTGCAGGAACAGGTTTTGGACCTGATAATGTCAACTGGGCTGTAAGAGGAACGCCAGGTACTGGAGATACATACTATAATGGCGGAGGTGGAACTTTTAGTTCATCAAATATCACACCATGCATCAACCCGACACCTAATCCTGTAAACGAGTTTTTGGGAAATTTAGGAACTGACGGTGACCCGATACCGAGTTCATCATATCCATCAAACGGAACACCTACATCATTACAAGCCGGAACGTCTGCTTATGATTATGGAAGTCCTTCATTTACAGGATATCGTGTAGTAATGGGAAGTGCAGGTTATTTTCCTGCCGGACAAGATGCAGGTGTTCAAGGTCAGGGAGGAGGTCATGGAGGAATTGGAGGAAGTGACAACTACAATAATAATCAAGGACAGAATGGAAGTAACGGGGGTGATGCATCCTTAGGAGGTGATGTGGGAAGGGGAGCAAGAGGTGGTGGCATAATTTTAATGAAAGTGGGGTTAATAAAAAATGATATATATGCCTCTCCTTATGTACCTACCACAAGTTACAATTTTTTAGTTGCAGCCGGAGCAAACGGTGAACATGGTAAATCAGGAGGTTCCGGAGGAATTTCAGGGCGAGGTGGTAATGGGGGAGTTGGTTCTCAGGTAGGTTTAGATATTTATTATTCAGGAGCCAACGGTGGTAATGGTAACTATGGTAAAGCAGGGCAAGGGGGAGATGGAAGTAATGGTGCAAAAGCCGGAACAATTTTTATTTATAATCGCGACGCGGCAACTTTTAGTTGCTTTGCCAGCGCCCCTCCTCCCAAAATAGGATCAATAGATTTATCATCAGGAAAAGGAGGTAGAAGAGGACCTGGTGGTTATACAAAACAAATAACAGATAATATAGGTTCTTATCCTCCGACTCTTTCTTCCCCATATTCAATTTGCTCACCGAATGGAGCAATAGATATTGATATTTGCCATTGCGATAATGCAATGAGGCCATTTAGAACTATATTTCAAAATTCATATAGTAATAAGGCTGTTTTATCAGGAAATAAATACACTTGGAGTTTTATTAATGATAGGACTTTAGGATGGGGTAGTATAACATACGACAGAGGTACAGGTGAAGTTCTTACGATATCTCATGTAGGAGGGAATACTAATATTTACCATTGTAAATTCTATAAACTGTCCGATGCCAATTATATTTTCGACCGGTTTTCTTATCATGAGCATAATTTGACACTTAATCATATTAAATTACCTGCTATTGATAATCCATTGGGTAGCATTGATTTTGAAATTAATTTTTTTGATAATCAAAATCTTTTTAATGCTCATTATGTTTCACAAAATGGTAAACGGTATATTTACTACGAACATTCACCAAATAAAGTTTATGTAGATACAGCGGCGTGCAATCCGAATGTTCCAGGGTTTGGGGGGCACCCATCCGAAGGTGATGAAGGTGATTTGGATGGAATAGACCCAGAAGATGTTTTGTTTGATATTACAAATGCCAACAGTCATTTCGGTTTTAACATAAATGAGCCTTTTAAGCAAAAGAATAAAAACGGGGATGATTATGAACTTCTTAATTTGAATGATAATCAATTTAAACTTATAGAATCGAAAGAGATTGTTACAGAATCCTTAGAAAATGAAATAGTACCATTGAAGCTGGAATTAATTGACCTTACCGGAAAAGTTATCTGGCACAAAACTATCAATCTAAAATCAGTATTTAGTATTGAAAATACAGCCAAAGGAATCTATATTCTGAAGATTAACAATAGTATTAGCAAAAAATTAATTATTAAATAATTTTTTAATTATGAATGAAAAACAGGCAAATTTTAAATATTATGCAATCTTCATGGTTCAACTTGCCTGTTTTTTCTTTCTTTTTTCTTTGAGATTATCTGCTCAGAATTTAGTTTACAACGGCTCGTTTGAACTATATAAAGAAAGACCACCATCGGTTGATTACGCATTACAATATTTTCCATTGCATAAATGCCTAGGATGGGATGATTTTTGTAAGGATACGTCTGATTATTTGGGAACCCCGACGTATTACTATAATCAACCATTTTACGAATCTAATACATGGACACACCCTAAAAGTCCCTATAATGGTGAAGGATTTATTCGATTATGGCCATATGTCCTAAAAATTGATGTTTTTCGTTCTCAATCAGATCGTGATTATGCTTTCGGTAAATTAATAAATCCATTAGAAGTAGGTAAAAAATATAAATTAAGCTTGGCTCATACCAACGGGCAATTTAATCCTATAAAAATATTTGGTCACAACGGATTTGGAATATTATTAAGCACCACACAACCAAAACAAAAAAACCAATATAGCAGGTTAGAAATTATACCACAATTTCGTACGCCATATTTATTTCAAGATAGTACTTGGAGGATAATGGAATTTGAATTTGTGGCAGATTCTGCCTATCGATATATTACCATGGGAAATTTTTGGGAAAATTATGAAATTGAGGTAATGAATGCAACCGATGGTGATTTCAGAAACTATCTTTAATAGATGATGTAAAAATTGAACCGATAACAGATAAGCCCAAATTACCAAATCCTTTTACCTTGTGCAAACCTGATAGTGTATTTATTGAAAACAAAGAAAAGAAACCGGTAGAGTGGTGGGTAAATGGTAAATACTTTGGGTGGGCTATTGGCTTGAAGCATTACTACACAAAAACAACAAACCAAGTTATAATTAAGTATTACTATGACTACGATACAACTTATGTATTTATAAAAAGCAAGCCGGAAGTGTTTTTAAAGCAAGAAGGTTTTTTATGCCCCTGGTCAGTGAATAAAGGATTTGTATCGTTTAGCACAGCAGACAGTTTATCTTCTTTCTTTTGGCAATTATCCAATGAAAAAGTTTTTGAACCTAAGCCGAAACTAACTAAACCAGGCCTTGTTTCATTTGTTTATTGTTCGCCAAAGCAATGTGAATGGCAACAGGAATTGGAAACAAAAGATACCTGTCCTGAAATTAGAAATTGTTTTTTACCAAATTCTTTTAGTCCAAATAATGATGGATTAAATGACACATATAAGATAGAATGTGAAAATCTGATAGAATTTGAAATACGGATTTTTAACCGATGGGGTGAACAAATATTTTATACTAAAAACCCAAATGAAGAATGGGATGGAACTTTCAAGGATACTAAATGTCCGTTAGGACTATATTTAACAACCATAAAGGTAACTTATCCTTTAGGTATGGAGTTATATAAAACAGAGATAAAAAAGATTAGTTTAAATTTGATTCGATAAAAACAAATCAGATTGTGTCGTCCATAAAAAAAATGATAGATCAATTTAAATTGTTTCTAAAATCATCATTTAATATTGAAAACACTGCAAAAGGAATTTATATATTGAGAATTAACAATAGTATTAGCAAAAAATTTATTATTAAATAATTTAATTGTGGAAAGGCTGGTAAGTTTTGGTATTGATAATTTATTGAGAAATTCAATAAAAATTTACTTGCTTTTATTTTTTGCTTTGAACACATCAGCTCAAAACCTTTTATTTAATGGTTCTTTTGAAGAATATATCAAACAACCTGAGTCAGTTCAATACTCCTTCTATAATCGTAAGCTGTATTATAGTAAAGGCTGGGACGCCTGTTGCTCCAATAAAAATGATTCATGTGGTTCCACAGATTATTACTATTATCCAAATTATTATGAAAGTAAAAGTTGGAAACAGCCCAAACAACCTTTTGAAGGAAATTATTTAATTGGTTTATTTGCCTATAGTTTTAGGCCAAAAGACTTTTTAAATCCAGGTCCATTTTATAGAGAATATGCAAGTGGGTTACTATCAACCCCATTAGTGGTAGGTAAAAAGTACAAACTTAGTCTGGCACATACAAATGGCCAATTTTTTGGTGAACAAAAGGCTTTTGCTCATAATGGTTTTGGTGTTTTATTGAGTACTTATTATCCTATGCAAAAAGATGATTTTAGCAGATTAAATATTATACCTCAATTTCGCACTCCATATCTATTGTCAGACAGTATCTGGAAAATTATGCAATTTGAATTTGTGGCAGATTCTGCCTATCGATATATTACCATGGGCAATTTTTATTTAAGTTCAGACATAGAGATGATTGTTTACAAAAACATCGGAGAATCTTATTTATTTATAGATGATGTAAAAATTGAACCGATAACAGATAAGCCCAAATTACCAAATCCTTTTACCTTGTGCAAACCTGATAGTGTATTTATTGAAAACAAAGAA
>JABWCE010000030.1 GCA_013359235.1 Bacteroidota bacterium | reverse complement strand
TCGGCAAGCGGGTCTTCCAAATATTTTTGTATCGCCCTGTTTAGAGGTCTTGCCCCGAAATCTTTGTCGTAGCCCTTTTCTACAAGAAAATCTTTGGCTGCCTGTTTTAAAACTATTTTAAAACCTACGTTTTCTATTCTTTTTACAAGTTTGTTTACTTCGAGTTCAAGAATTTTTTCAATACTGTCTTTTTCTAATGAATTGAATACAATTACATCGTCTATCCTGTTCAAAAATTCAGGAGAAAAAAATCTTTTCAGAGCATTTTCAATAACCGATTTTGAATGAGATTCGCTTGATTTATTTTTGGCAGCGGTTCCAAAACCTACACCTGAACCAAAGTCTTTAAGCTGGCGTGAGCCTATGTTTGATGTCATTATAATTATTGTATTTCTAAAATCTACTCTTCTGCCAAGGCTATCGGTAATATGCCCCTCATCTAATACTTGAAGTAATATATTAAATACATCAGGATGTGCTTTTTCAATTTCGTCAAAAAGTACAACACTATATGGTTTGCGTCTAACTTTTTCGGTAAGTACACCGCCTTCTTCGTACCCAATATAACCTGGAGGCGCTCCTACAAGCCGGCTTACAGCAAATTTTTCCATATATTCACTCATATCAATTCTGATTAGCGAATCTTGCGAATCGAAAAGGTAACGGGCAAGCGATTTTGCAAGTTCGGTTTTTCCAACTCCTGTTGGACCTAAGAAAATAAACGAACCTATTGGTCTGAATGGGTCTTTGAGCCCTGCTCTTGTGCGCTGTATTGCTTTTGCAAGTTTTAAAACTGCTTGCTCTTGTCCAATAACTTCATTTTTTAAATCGTTTGCCATAGAGAGCAATTTTGTTCCTTCGTTTTGCGAAATTCTTTTTGCCGGAACACCTGTCATCATTGCAATTACTTCGGCAATATGCTCATCGGTAACCTGATATCTTTGAAGTTTTGTTTCATCTTCCCATCTTGATTTTGCAATGTCGAGTTGTTCTAATAATGATTTTTCTTTATCTCTCAATTTTGCCGCTTCTTCGTATCTCTGGCTTTTAACAACGCTGTTTTTTTCGTCTTTTATTTCTTCAATTTTCTTTTCAAGTTCAAGTATATCGCTTGGTACAACAATATTGTTTAAATGTACTCTTGCCCCCGCTTCGTCAAGCACATCAATAGCTTTATCGGGCAAATGCCTGTCGCTTATAAAGCGAACACTTAGGTTTACTGCGGCTTTAATTGCATCGTCGGTATAAGAAACTGAATGGTGGTCTTCGTATTTGTCTTTAATGTTTTGAAGAATTTGTATTGTTTCTTCGGGTGTAGCAGGCTCAACCAAAACTGACTGAAATCTTCTCTCTAAGGCTCCGTCTTTTTCTATGTATTGCCTGTATTCGTCAAGTGTTGTAGCTCCAATGCACTGAATTTCGCCACGTGCCAAGGCGGGTTTAAACATATTTGAAGCATCAAGCGAACCAGAGGCTCCGCCGGCTCCTACTATTGTGTGAATTTCGTCTATAAAAAGAATTACATCACGAGATTTTTCAAGTTCGTTCATTACGGCTTTCATTCTTTCTTCAAACTGCCCACGATACTTCGTGCCTGCTACAAGTGAAGCCAAATCAAGTGTTACAACTCTCTTATCAAAAAGTATTCTTGATACTTTTCTCTGAATAATTTTAAGAGCAAGACCTTCGGCTATTGCTGTTTTTCCTACACCTGGTTCGCCAATAAGTACAGGATTATTCTTTTTTCTTCTTGATAATATTTGCGAAACGCGTTCAATTTCTTTTTCTCTGCCAATAATTGGGTCTAACTTTCCTTCTTCAGCAAGTTTTGTAAGGTCTCTGCCAAAGTTATCGAGTACCGGAGTTTTACTTTTGGGATTTATTTTTTTAGGGTCAGATGGGCGGCGTTCGCCATAAATATCATCTGGGGTATCTGAGGGAAATTCGTCTTTTATTTCATTAATATCTTCGGCTTGTGTAGGTGGCAATTCTGTCAGGTTGTCTTCTATTGCATGACGAAAAATGTCGTAATTTATACCGTATTGTGTTAAAATTTGTGAAGCGATATTATCTTCATCTCTCAATATTGATAGCAACAGGTGTTCTGTGCCAATTATATCTGATTTGAAAATTTTTGCTTCAAGATATGTAACCTTCAAAGCCTTTTCGGCTTGTTTGGTAAGTGGTATGTTGCCAAGATTTACAGGGCGTGATGATGTATCGCGGATATTGTCTTCTATGCTTTTTTTAAGCCTTAACAAATCTATTCCCAAAGCTTTTAAATGCACGAGAGCTTTGCCTTCGCCAAGGCGTATTATTCCGAGTAATATATGTTCTGTGCCTATATAACCGTGTCCGAGTCTTATTGCTTCTTCGCGACTAAACTGTATTACTTCTTTTACATTAGGTGAAAATTTTGCTTCCATACTCCTCTTTTTGATTATCCTTATTTATTAAACAAATATACGACCAAAATATTTTTCAATATTAAATACAATTTTTTTTTAAAACTTATTGATTAATTTTTTAGACAAACAAACTTTGAAATTTGTTTCAGCTACAAATTTAATAACGTCTTTGTTTTTTGGTAAATAAGCCGTTTTTGGGTTTTTTGTGTTTTTTAAAAATACTTCTTTTTGTTGGCGGGTCATCATCGCCATAGGCCGGACACGTTTTGGCTTTGCAGCCAGCCTGAGCTATCGAAATGGCAATTATCAATAGCGAAAACAGATATATTTTTAATTTCATTTTACAATCATTTCTTTTTCTACCACTTTACCTGCACTTTCTTTAATGTATTTTGTGGCATAAACCGATAAACTCCAGCCAAGTGGAATAATATCGTGCTTAAAGCGTGGGAGTATTATGTTATAAATTTTGTCGCATTTTTTTAGTGATGTGTTTTTTATAAGATTCATGTTGTATGTTCCGCTTTTATACCAAACATTCAGATATCCTTTTATTGGCGATAAAAATTCGTACATTCCGTTGAGTGGTGTGGTTTCGCTGTAATCTTTATTATTTCTAATAAAAATAATATTTACTTTCACAGGTATTTTCATTTTTTCTGACACAATTCTCAAACGGCTATATACATCAAGTATTGTAGAAATACCTAAGTTTTCGTAATATCCGCCATCACCGGCTTGTCCCCATTTTTTATTATTACTATCGTAAATTAACCCGGCGGGTGTAAGATACGGAAACCTTGCACTTAATACAGTGGCTGTACTTAATGAAATATCTTTGCCCATTACATTTAATAAATCGGTAGTTTCATAAAAGTTTTCATCATTTAGTTTTACAGGACTTATAATTATTCTCTTTCCTGTTTCTATGTGGGTTGAATTCATAAAAATCAGTGCATCGTGTTTTTGTGATAACGATAGGCTATAATCTAATAAACTGCTTTTAAAATTAAATTTGTTGTTTCCAAAGGTTTTTTCCCAATCATTTTCCCATGTTTTTTCTAAAATAGCAGCACGGTCAAACTCTCTTACAGGAAATGGTAAAAATCTCTGTAAAGCATCGGGAAACATAGCATAAGCCATAATTGGCGAAAGAAAATCATTTATCAGGAATTGATAAGCTTTTTTCTGGATTTCAGTGTTTTCAATATCGTTTTTTAATAGTTGATATGTAACAGTGCCAAGACTACCGCCCGATACAGAACTGTATGCAAGAATATTTTCTTTGAAACCCGGTATTTTTATACTCATTTCTTTCAAAGTTTCGTAAGTCCACAATGCTGCTCTTGCTCCACCTCCTTCACTTGCAATTAAATATACCGGTATTGTATCTCTTTTGTAGCGGTACTTTAGCCAGCCTGTTACATATTCATCAAGATTTAATCTTTTGTCGTTTTCAATTTTTTTTGTAGTTCTTATTTCGTGATTATTATTAAAAAAACTAAAAACAAACCAAAAAACAAAAAGCAAAAAAACCAATGGAAATTTATACCGAAGTTCTAATAGCATTAGGTGAGTAAATAATGTCATCCATGCAATTGTTGCAGCAATTACAAGCCCCGCCGAACCTATAAATCGCGAAAAACTTAAAGGAAACAAAAAAACCAGTAAAAATATTATACCTATAAAAAAAATTCTGAAATTAATCCACCATTTTTGTTTTGACAAGATAAACGATATAGGATATGCTTCGCTTTTTACCGGAATGTAATCTATCAGAAAACTGAACCAGAAATTTTTTGTTTTAAGCAAAACCATAAATTTTCGCCTGAAAACAAGTAAGGTGTAAATAATTGCTGCCAAAGCAATGTAAATTAAAATCATTCCGCTGATGCCATTGTGCGAAATGTAAGTTGCATAACTCAATATTGCAAAGGGCAACATAGCAAATAGTCTTGGCATTATTACAAGTGTTCTAATAGCATAAGATCTGTAAAACTCTGAAAAATCAAATGCTTTTAGATGTGTAATCAACCTCGTTGAACGCCAATTGCTCCAACCCCAGAAAAAAAGCAAAACACAAACAATTGCAGTATGTCTTGTGCGTTCGGGGTCATTCAAATCAAATTGTAAAGTACGAACCACATCTTGCCCTTGCCCAAAAACGGCAAGCATCAAAAATCCTATAAAGTTAAAAAATGATATTACCCAACACGAAACTAATATTTTGTGAATGTTGAAAATTGTATTGGGCAAACGCATAATATAATTTTTTCTAAATTATTTATAGTTTTATGGCAGCTAAATTAGCGATAAAGAATAATATTTAATTTTATATTTAAAAAAAGATATCAAACACTCATTTTTTGTCTTTTCACCAAAAAAGGCAGTAGTATTTGCTCATAAGGTAATGCAACATCGGCTGCTACAAAATCAATTTTGTATTGCCTGCATCGGTTTGTGAGTTCGTTTATAAATTCGGCAGTTTGCATTTCGTAAGTTTCTTTTACTTCTGATGGATATAGTTTAACCTTTTCGCCAGTTTCAATATCTTCAAAAATGTATGGGCGGTTTTCAAAATCAAAATCTAATTCAGATTTTTTATCAATGGTGTGAAATAAAATCACTTCGTTTTTATAGAATTTCAAATGCTGAAGAGCTGAAAAAAGTTCATCTGTATTTCCGTTCGACTCCATCATATCACTAAAAATAATTACCAAACTTCTCTTGTTTATTTTTTCGGCAATATTGTGCAATGCAGGTATAATATTACTTGTTTTTTTTAATGGTTTGTCTTCGAGTAATTTTTCAAGCTCGCCTATTAACATTCTAAAATGACTTTCGGTAGATTTTATATTTGAACTGTACTCTATTTCATCAGAAAAAAATGTAATTCCCGAAGCATCTCTTTGATTTTTTAATAAAAAGATAATAGAAGCAGCAGCAAGTATTGCAAATTTTAATTTATTCCAACCTTTTTCGGGGTAGTACATTGACGATGAAGTGTCAATGAGAATTTGACATCTTAGATTTGTTTCTTCTTCAAATTTTTTGGTAAATAATTTATCGCTGCGTGCAAAAAGTTTCCAGTCTATATTTTTTACCGATTCGCCAGGGTTGTATATTCGATGTTCGGCAAATTCGACCGAAAAACCATGAAACGGGCTTTTGTGAAGACCTGTAATAAATCCCTCAACAACCTGTCTTGCGAGCAATTCCAGATTACCGGGTTTTAACAGGTCTTCGTTTTTTATCAATTATTTTTTAAATATTAAATAAATTATCAGATTTGTTCGTCAAGTTTTTTTGAAAGTACCGATTTTGGTACTACCCCAACTTGTTTATCAACCAGTTCTCCATTTTTGAAAAAAAGCAATGTAGGTATGCTTCTCACACCGTATTTAGCCGAAATTTCGGGATTTTCGTCAACATTCAGTTTACCGATTAATGCCTTATCTTTATACTCTGAGTGAAGTTCTTCAATAATAGGTGTGAGCATTCTACATGGTCCGCACCATTCTGCCCATAAATCAACCAAAACCGGCTTGTCTGCCTTCAAAACCTCTGAATCAAAATTGCTGTCTGTGAATTGTAATGCCATTTTATATTAATATTTTACAAAGTTAAAATGAATTTACTTATGTTTTCAAAGTTTATGCCAAAAAATTTGTAACTCCAGTAATTCATTGCTTTGAATATTAACTTATTTATTATTAAATTTGAATTAAGTAACAATATAGATTATTTTTATAGCCTTTTAGGCAATAAAAATCCTGAAGATTAAATAAAATAAATATGAAAAAAATAATTATTCTGAAAAAGATATAGTAGTTGATATTTCCAATTACAAAACAGGTTTATATTTTATTGAAATTTTAAATAAAAGCGATAATATTTTAGTAAATTATAAAATTAGTATTATCAAATAAAATCGGACTATTTAGGATAAAAATGATAATTGCCATATTTGTCTATTTGAGTTATAGGCAATGAATGAAACTTATCAAAATAGGTGTAAAGCGACCTGAGATTTCCCCAAAACTTGGTAAGTTCAGTTTTGTTGTAGCATTGCGATATTTCTTTATAATTAGTTTCACTCAACTTGCATGGAAAAATATGAACGGGTATTTTTCGCTGGCCAAAGTATCGTGCCTGAAGTGCTATAACATATAGTTCTTTAATTTTGCGTGTAGTTACCGGCACACAGCCTATTGATTCGCAACCTCCGTGAATATAAATTTCGCCTCCAAGGTTATTGCTGTGGCTCAAAATACTGTCAGATTTGTTAGGATAGCTTATACCTAGCGAAAGATGATAATTACTTGTAGGATTAAACTCGTTTATATAGTACACGCCTTCGGGTATTTGCCTATCACCTTGCTTGCGTTTGGGTCCTAAAAAACCTGACGAAAAACAAATTTTATAATTTTTTACAAGTGCAAAAGTATCACTGTTTCTGTTTTTAGCCCATAGTTCAACAATTTCTTCTTTTTTAAATACTCTTAAAAGTATTTCGTAATCATTCATACTTATATTTTTGTCGAGTAGTAAATTGTCAATTGAATCTATTTTCTCTTTGTAAGCCTTATATACTCTTGTATTGGCAAGCTGCGAACGTTTAAAATCTTCGTCGGGTATGTAAATTTTTAAAATTACATTAAATGAATAAAATAGTAATAATATTAATATTGATGCAATATAAATAAAACCTTTTTTCATTTTAAAATTAAAGAAATTCTTATCTCAGTAATGACAAATATAATTACAATATTGTGTAAAATGCAATAAAAAAATTTAAAACATCATTCAATATCTATTTTGCCGACCATATTTTCGGGTTTTACCCAAAGGTCAAATTGCTCGTTTGTAAGAAGATTTAATGATAATGCAGCTTCGCGAAGTGAAGTGTTTTCTTTATGAGCTTTCTTAGCAATTTTGGCAGCATTATCGTAACCAATATGTGTATTTAAAGCAGTAACCAACATAAGCGAGTTTTCAACCTTTCTTTTTATTTCATCGTAATTGGGCATTATGCCTTCTGCACAATTGTCGTTAAACGATAAACATGCCTGCCCAAGCAATCTGGCAGATTGAAGCACATTGTACGCTATCATTGGCTTAAACACATTCAACTCAAAATGCCCGTTGCTACCACCTACTGATACTGCTACATCATTTCCCATAATTTGTGCACAAACCATTGTTAAAGCCTCTGGTTGAGTTGGGTTTACTTTACCTGGCATTATACTGCTTCCGGGTTCGTTTTCGGGAATAAAAATTTCACCAATGCCACTTCTGGGTCCTGAACTCAATAATCTTATATCGTTTGCTATTTTCATACAGCTTACTGCAACACGTTTCAAAGCACCATGCAATTCTACCATTGCATCGTGTGCAGCCAATGATTCAAATTTGTTTACTGCGGTAACAAATGGAAGCATAGTTTCTTTGGCAATAAGTTCGGCTACAAGTTTATCATAGCCTTCGGGAGCATTTAGTCCCGTACCAACTGCAGTGCCTCCCAAAGCTAATTCTGAAGCGGCAACAAGTGCATTGTTTATAGCTTTTATACCCATTCGCAATTGATGTACATACCCGCTAAATTCTTGTCCAAGTGTAAGTGGTGTAGCATCCATAAGGTGGGTACGACCAATTTTTACAATGTCTTTAAATTCTCTTGCTTTATGTTTAAGAGTAGTTTTTAGTGCCTGAATGCCCGGCAAAGTATAATCAACTACTTGTTTGTAGGTAGCAATACTCATTGCTGTTGGAAAAGTATCATTGCTTGATTGCGATTTGTTTACATCGTCATTTGGATGCAAAATCTTTTTTTCATCAGTTAGTTTTCCGCCACTTATCACATGGGCGCGGTTAGCAATTACTTCGTTCACGTTCATATTGCTTTGTGTTCCTGAACCTGTTTGCCATATTACAAGCGGAAATTCCGAATCGAGCTTACCTTCAATTATCTCATCGCAAACTTGCGAAATTAAATTGCATTTATCTTCCGATAATTTTCCTAATTGAAAATTGGCTTTTGCAGCACATTTTTTCAAAACTCCAAATGCTTTAATTATTTCAATAGGCATACTCGCTTCTTGTCCTATTCTGAAATTGTTTCTCGAACGTTCGGTTTGTGCTCCCCAATACCTTTGGGCAGGCACTTTTACCTCTCCCATTGTGTCTTTTTCTATCCTGTATTCCATATTTTGGGGCAAAGATAAAATTGAATTTTCAAAAGTTGCATTTTTTTAAGATTTTAATAAATGTAAATACTTATTAACTTGCCAAAATCATTTTTTAAATAAAATTATAAATACATTTTGAAACACAACTTAAATATAAAAAATGCTATTCTCGTTGTAATTACTATGGTAATTTGCTATCTGCCGCTTGGCAACAGGCTTGGAAACAGATGTATGCAAATATGGGACGAAAGTCGCAATGTGAGTAATGCTTTAGAAATGATTAACAATAAAATATTATTAACCCGCTATTTCGAATCAAAACCTGATATGTGGGAACTTAAACCTCCATTATTGGTATGGTTGCAAGCTATCTCAATGTCGGTTTGGGGCTATAATGAAGTAGCTGCCAGATTACCTTCATTGTTTTTTTCAATGCTTACCGTTTTAATGTTAATTTGGTTTTTGAATAAACAAACTAAAAATATTTGCTTAGGTATTTTATCAAGCATTATTCTTGTATCATCGGCAGGATATGTAGGTGAACATGGAGTGCGGTTTGCCGATCACGAATCTGCAATTGTATTTTTTGTAACCTGTTTTATCATTTTCATTTATTTGTTTCAAAATAGTTTTGAGTTAAAATACCTATATCTTTCATTTTTATTTGTAATATTTGGTTGGTTTACCAAAAGCATCGTTATTTTTATATTTATCCCCCCCGTGCTGCTTTGGTTATTGATAAACAAAAAATTATACAAAGTAGTACTAAACCGCCATTTTATATTTTGTGCCTTATTAAGTATATGTATTGTTTTTAGTTTCTACTATTTTAGAGAAAAAGAATCAGCAGGGTATATTAAAGCAGTAATTGAAAACGAACTTTTTTCGCGTTATGCCGGCAAAGCTGAAACATATAAGTATTTTGGAAAAGCAGATTATTTTTATTATCTAAAATCTTTAATTACCAATAGATTTTCACCTTACTTTTTAATTTTGGTTATATTGTCATTGCCTTTGTATTTTTTAAAATATTTTAAAAACAAAAAACTTATTTCATTTTTACTAATAATTATAATTTTTTACATAGTTGTAATTTCTTTTGGAACAAAAAATTTTTGGTACGATTTGCCTGTATATCCAACAATGGCTATTACTCTGGTATTGTTGGTAAGCGAGTATTTTAATTTTTTAAAGTTCAGTTTTATAAAACCTGTATTTTTTACCTTTTTCTTAACTTTAATATTTTTTAATTATTACAATGCTTATAAAAACACATTTAAACCCGAGATAAAAGATAATGAAAATTGGCGTGCTTTAAGTTATTTTATTAAAGAAAACCATGAAATTTTACCAACAAAACTTAAAATAATTCAAAACGGATATTTTGCTCCATTAAACCTATACATAGCCAATGCTGCAACCAGCGGAAAGCATTACAATTTATCAAAAACATTAAATGCCCAAAAAGGCGATACTTTTCTTGTGTATGACGATAGTTTAAAAACAAAGGCTTCAAAAATTTATTTATCAAAAGAAATATTAAATAAATATGGATGTTCGCTAATGTACAGGCAACAATAAAAAATTATTTTTTTTTAAACTTATTGAATAAAAAATTTAATAAATTTGTCATAACAATAATTTAAGATTATGCAAAGACGAGATTTTTTAAAAAATTTTACAACCCTGGCACCTTCACCCACTGCAAGGGCACAGGCTACACCTACTACAGGACTTACCAAATACTCAGGTTCATGGGGTAATGCACAGGTACTTCATTTATTAAGGAGAACTTTATTTGGAGTTAAAGAATCAGAAATTTCAACTTTCAAAGCACTTGGGCTTGATGGCGCTGTAAATAAATTGCTTGCAATAGATACAACTCCCCCATCACCCCCGGTAAATTATTACAGTAATGGCTCTACTATAATTGATTTGGCTGTACCAGCCGGCCAAACATGGGTAAATGCACCATTTAATAATGATTTATCATATTATCGCCGCCGTTCGGTAAAAATGTGGTGGACAGGCATGTTGTTAAACGACACAACAATAAGAGAAAAAATGGTACTTTTCTGGCAAAATCATTTTTCTACAGAAGGTGAGGTAATTTATTATGAGCAGATGGTTTACAAAATGAATGCACTGCTCAGAAAACATTGTCTTGGCAATTTTAAAACAATGATAAAAGAAGTAACCATAGATCCCGGGATGTTAAGATATCTCAATGGTTATTTAAATACTAAAACTGCACCCGACGAAAATTACGGAAGAGAACTTCAGGAACTTTTTACAGTAGGTAAAGGAAAAGACAGCCATTATACCGAAGATGATGTAAAAAATGCTGCAAAAGTGCTTACAGGTTGGAGAATTGATGCCTCAACCGTTACATCATATTTTGATGGCAACAAGCATGAAACAAGCAATAAGCAATTTTCATCATTTTACAACAATACTGTAATAACCGGCAAAACAGGAGCATCAGGAGCACAAGAAACAGATGAACTTATCACTATGATATTTCAACAAAACGAAGTTGCAAAATTTATTTGCCGTAAACTATACAGATGGTTTGTATATTATGATATTGATTCTACTGTTGAAACAAATGTTATTGAACCATTAGCAACAATTTTTAGAAACAATAATTATGATATAAAACCTGTAATAGAAACACTTCTTAAAAGCGAACATTTTTTTGACACTTTAAGTATGGGATGCCAAATAAAATCACCTATTGATTTTGTTTTAGCATATTGCCGCCAAACAGAAATTACAATGCCTGCAAGTAGTGAATACGTTCAAAACTACAATATTTGGGGAAACATACAATATTATGCAGCACTTGGACAACAAGATATAAATGACCCACCAAACGTATCGGGGTGGCCGGCATACTATCAAGAACCACAATTTTACGAATTCTGGATAAATTCTGACACCTTGCCAAAACGGCTCACTTTTGCTTATGCATTATTATATGTAGGAACTACAATTAGCGGATTTAAAGTTATAATTGATGTACTTGCATTTGCTGATAAAATTCCAAATGCTTCGGACCCAAACAAATTAGTTGATGGTTTAGCAGAATTGCTTTTAGCTGTAAATATTTCGTCAAGTGTAAAAGCTATTATAAAATCAGCTCTTTTATCAGGGCAAAGTTCTGATTATTACTGGACAGATGCCTGGAACGCCTATAAAGCAAATCCCAATGATACAACCAACAAAACTTATTGTACAAATGTATTAAGAGCAGCTTTAAAATATATTTTTGAATTACCCGAATACCAGTTGAATTAGTTTTTTTAAAAATTTACAAAAATGAAAAGAAGAACATTTATCAAAAGAACAGCACCGGTAGCAGCTTTACCGGTTTTAATAAACGGCATGTCTATTAAGAGTCATGCAAGTTCGTCGCTATTACGAATGTTGGCAGCTAAGGCAGAAAACGACAAAGTACTTGTACTTGTTCAGCTAAACGGCGGTAATGATGGATTAAACACAATTATCCCATTAGACCAATACACAAATCTTACAACAGCACGTTCAAATATTATAATTCCTTCGGCTAAAGTTTTAAAACTTAATGGATTTGAAAACACAGGATTACATCCTTCAATGACTGATTTGCAAAATCTTTTTAACAACGAAGCAAGTTTAAATATTGTGCAAGCAGTTGGTTATCCAAGTCCTAATTTTTCACATTTCAGAGCAACCGATATTTGGCTTTCGGCATCAGACAGTAAACAATATATAAGCTCAGGGTGGGTTGGGCGTTATCTTGATGATGCATACCCGGGGTTTCCTGAAAATTATCCAAACACCGATATGCCCGACCCTCTTGCAATTTCAATTGGGGGTGTAGTTTCACCTGCTGTGCAAGGACCTGAAGTTAATATGGGTATGGCTATTAGTAATCCTACAAGTTTTTACAATTTTGCGGCAGGAATAACCGATCCGGTTCCAAATACACCCGCCGGAAAAGAACTTGAATTTTTAAGATTAATTGCAAATCAAACAGATAAATATGCCGACAGAATTAAAACCACATATAATGCTTCAACTACAAAAACATCAAAATTTCCTTCAACAGGCAATTACCTTGCAGACCAACTTAAAATAGTTGCCAGATTAATTGCAGGGGGTTTAAAAACAAAAATTTACGTTGTTACACTTGGTGGATTTGATACACACTCTAATCAAGTAAGCAGTTCGGGAGGAACAGAAACTGGAGGTCATGCAGATTTACTTTCAAAAGTAAGTATAGCCGTAGGAGCATTTATGGACGAATGTAATAAACAGAATATGTCAGACCGTGTTGCCGGAATAATTTATTCGGAATTTGGAAGGAGAATTTTATCAAATGCAAGCCTTGGAACAGACCATGGTGCAGCAGCCCCAGTAATGGTATTCGGTACACAAGTAAACCGAACAATAATTGGCAGCAACCCTACAATTCCCTCAACCGTAACCGTAAATGACAATGTTGCAATGCAAAACGATTTCAGACAAATTTATTACTCAACATTAGTTCAATGGTTTGGTTTATCAAAAACCGAAGCAGATACAATAATGCTTAAAAACTTTGATACTTTGCAAATATTTAAAACAACAGGTAGTATAAACAGTTTAGCTCCTGCCGAAATTACAATGATTGAAAATTATCCTAATCCTTTCGATAATTCTACAACAATAAAGTTTAATACCAAAGGAGGCAGAGTTGTTATTAGAATTTTTGATCCAATAGGAAACGAAATTAAAACACTTGTAAACAAAACATTGCCTGCCGGCACACACGAAGTTGTTTTTGAAGCACATAGTTTGCCTCCAGGTAATTATTATTATAATGTTTTATCAGGCAATTCTTCAATTAGCAGAGTTATGCTCAAAAAATAATAGAGCAAAGCAAAGTATTTTAGTAACACATTTTATTATTATCCAATTTTAAAAAGATTTATAAATCAAAAATTGGATTTAATTTCACCAATAATTTTTAAAAATTTATGAATAGTAAAAGCAAATAAAAAATTGCTATTTCAAAAATTTAAAAAACTTTTTAAATCATTATTGAAAAATTGATATAATATACATACTTTTGCAGCCCTTTAAAATATTAAAAAAAGAAACATTAAAAACAATGGACACTTTGTCGTATAAAACAATATCAGCCAACAAAGCCACTGTAAACAAAAGATGGTACGTAGTAGATGCCGAAGGTAAAACATTAGGCAGATTATGTTCATCAATAGCAAAAGTTATCAGAGGAAAAAACAAACCCGATTTTACACCTCATGTAGATTGTGGAGATAATGTGATAGTAATAAATGCCGAAAAATTGTCACTTAGCAATAGCAAACTATCAGATAAAATTTATTTAACATATTCAGGTTATCACGGGGGTCAGAAAAAAGCAAGTCTTGCAAACATGATGGCAAAAAAACCTGAAGCAGTTATAGAAAAAGCTGTAAAAGGAATGTTGCCAAAAAACAAATTAGGTAAAGCAATTTATCACAACTTATTTGTTTATGCAGGTTCAGAACACCCTCACCAAGCACAGAAACCAGAAAAAATAGAATTTTAAAAAATATAAATGGAAAAAATTACAACGTCAGGAAGAAGAAAAACAGCAGTAGCAAGGGTTTTTATAACTCCAGGAACAGGAAAAATTGAAATAAACGGAAAAGATTCTGCACAGTATTTTCCAACTACCGCCCAACTTTATGATATAAATTTACCTTTTTCAGTTTGCAATTGTACAGGACAATACGATGTAAAAGCTAATATTAAAGGTGGTGGTTTCAACGGGCAAGCAAATGCTTTAAGACTTGGCATTGCAAAAGCTTTGGTAGAATTAAATCCTGAAAATAATAAACCAATGCTTCGTTCAAACGAATTGCTTACCAGAGATTCGAGAATGGTTGAACGTAAAAAGCCGGGAATGAAAAAAGCAAGAAAGAGATTCCAATTCAGCAAACGTTAATTTATATTATCAAAGAAAAATATGTCTAATCTTAATACAAAAGAATTATTAGAAGCAGGTGTTCATTTCGGGCATTTGACAAGAAAATGGAATCCAAAAATGGCTCCATACATTTTAATGGAAGAAAACGGTATCCATTTAATTGACTTAAATAAAACAATTGCAAAACTTGACGATGCTAAATCTGCAATTAAAAACATTGTAAAAACAGGTAAAAAAGTACTTTTTGTAGCCACAAAAAAACAAGCAAAAGAACTTGTGGCTGAAGAAGCAAAAAGAGTAAATATGCCTTTTGTAACCGAAAGGTGGCTCGGAGGTATGTTAACCAATTTTGCAACCGTTCGCAAATCAATAAAAAAGATGCAGAACTTTGAAAAAATGTCGCAAGATGGCACTTATCAAAGCATTTCAAAACGCGAACGATTAATGATAGAAAGAGAAAAACTCAAACTTGAAAAATTGTTAGGAGGTATTGAAGATATGTTAAGGCTTCCTGCTGCACTTTTTATTGTTGACTCAAAACGCGAACATATTGCAGTTGCTGAAGCACAAAGACTTAATATTCCTATTTTTGCTATAGTAGATACAAACAGCGACCCCTCAAAAGTTGATTTTCCAATACCTGCAAATGATGATGCATCAAAATCAATCTTTCTTATAACTCACGAAATTGCAGAGTCAATAATTGAAGGTATGAAAGAACGTAAAGAAAAAATTGACAAAGAAGGTGAAGAAGAAACAATTCAAAACAAAGAAGTTAAAGAAGAAGAAGAACTAGAAAATATTTAAAAAAGCAATGATTACAGCTACAGCAGTAAATGAATTAAGAAAAGCAACAGGTGCCGGTATGATGGATTGCAAAAAAGCTTTGCAAGAAACAAACGGTGATATGGACCAAGCTATTGATTATTTGAGGAAAAAAGGAGCAAAAGTTTCGGCAAACAGGGCTGACCGTGCCACTTCCGAAGGTGCAGTTATTGCTATTTCTTCTGATGATAATAAATCAGGTGTAATTATAAGATTAAGTTGCGAAACAGATTTCGTAGCAAAAAACAGTGAATTTATACAATTTGCAAATGATATAGCAAAAGTTGCAATTTCAAACAAACCTACAACAATAGATGAATTAAAAAGTCTGGCAATCAACGGAGTTTCTATTTCAGAAAAATTATTAGATTTTGTTGGAAAAATAGGTGAAAAAATTGATGTAACATCTTGTGAATTTGTAAATGGTAATACTGTTGTGCCTTATATACACGCAGGAAATAAAATTGGTGTACTTGTAGCTCTTTCATCAACCGGACAAAACATAATTAATGCCGGTAAAGACGTAGCAATGCAAATTGCCGCAATGTCTCCGGTTGCAATAGATAAAGATGATGTACCTCAAGAAATTATCAACAATGAATTGGAAATAGGCAAAGCACAAGCAGCACAAGAAGGCAAGCCCGAAGCTATGCTTGAAAAAATTGCTTTTGGCAAACTAAACAAATTTTTTAAAGATTCAACATTATTAAATCAAGATTTTGTTAAAGATAGTTCAAAATCAATCAAGCAAATGCTTAATGATGTAGAAAGCGGACTAACAGTAACACAATTTAAACGAATACAATTAGGGTAAAAAAAATATTAAAAAGAGAAACCAAAAGTTTCTCTTTTTTTTTGAATAGTTTTAAAATAAATCAATAATATAATATTAATTTGCTTTTATAAAAATTAGAGTTTAAAAATGAAATACAAAAGAATTTTACTTAAACTGAGCGGAGAATCGCTATTGGGAAAAAAAGAATTCGGGATTGACTCTAATATTTTAGAACAATTTGCAACAGAAATAAAACATACTGTCGAAATAGGAGTTCAGGTTGCTATTGTTATTGGCGGAGGTAATATTTTCAGAGGTGTAAAAGGCGTACAAGAAGGCGTAGTTGACCGTGCTCAGGGCGATTACATGGGAATGCTTGCCACAGTTATAAATGCTATGGCTTTGCAAGGAGCTTTAGAAAAAATTGGGGTTAAAACCAGATTGCTTTCTGCAATAAAAATGGAACAAATTTGTGAACCTTTTATAAGACGAAGAGCAATAAGACACCTTGAAAAAGGTAGAGTTGTGATTTTTGGTGCTGGTACCGGAAATCCATATTTTACTACTGATACTGCCGCTTCTCTAAGAGCCGTAGAAATTCAAGCTGATGTAATTATGAAAGGAACAAGAGTTGATGGAATTTACACATCTGATCCAGAAAAGAATTCAAATGCTACCAAGTTTGATTCAATTTCGTTTGACGAAGTGTACAAACGCGGACTTGAAGTTATGGATTTGACTGCTATTACACTTTGTCGCGACAATAAAATGCCCATAGTAGTTTTTGACGTAAATACATCGGGAAACCTTATTAAACTTATTAAGGGTGAAAATATAGGAACGTTGGTAAACAATTAAATTTTCTTAAAAATAAGTACAACACCTATTATTATAAAAATGTAGCCTACTGTAAAATTAAGAAACTTTATAATTTTTTCGTTTAATTTTTTCCCTATATAATTTGATAAAATACTCAGTAAAATTTCAATTATAAAAATTGAACAAATTGAACCTACGAAAAAGTATGCTGATTGCATTGTTGAATATCCATTTACTCCCTTTAAGTATGTTTGAATAGCTATCCAAGCAAAAAAGTTTAAAGGATTCATAAAATTTAAAACAAAACCTTTGATGATATAATAAGTCATTCCTTTAACTTTTATGTCAGAAATGCCGTCAGTTCGAGGCTTATGAGTAAAAAACTGATAAACTCCTAATGCTATTAGTAAAATACCTCCAATATATTTTATAGGATTTTTATATAAATGAATTTCATCAATAAACTGCGAACCATAAAGTACCAATGAACAAAATAAAATATCGCAAGCTATAACCCCTAGTGCAATATTTACACCCTTTTTAAAACCATGATTTATGCTGCTTTGAATAATTGCAAAAAAAACCGAACCAAAACCAAACCCAAGTACACAACCCATACCCAAGCCTGATAAAAATGGCACTAATAATCCTTCCAAATTATCTAATTAAATTTACTGTACCCGAAAATTTATACAACTTATCATTAAAACTTGTAATTTGTACTTCATACACATACGCATCCATTTGGCAAGGCACACCTTTGTAGTTGCCGTCCCATGGTTCTTCAAGTTTGTCAGATTTATAAAGTACTTCGCCCCAGCGGTC
>JABWCE010000016.1 GCA_013359235.1 Bacteroidota bacterium | reverse complement strand
CTTGGTTGACGAAAAGTATTTTTATGTTTTTAAATTCTTTATCGTATTCGGTAAAAGTGATGTAATGTAAATTGAGTTTTTTCATTTCAAACTCATTAAAATCTTGCTGCGTAAGAGCCATTGTAATTTCTCTGCCTCTATCTGTTCTGAAATTGAAATTTATTACAATATCACCATTTTCTATGGTTGCGAGTTGTTTGTTGTTTTCATCGCAAATTGATATTGGTTTTATAAACTCATCAGTTATGCCATCATTGTATGATTTTAAAATACCTTCGGTTATATCTCTACATTTTTCGCCATTGCCTTTTGTAAGTAAATCGTAGGCTAATTTCACTCTCTCCCAGCGTTTGTCGCGGTCCATTGCATAGTATCTGCCAATGCACGAGGCTATTTTAATATTTTTTGAATATTCATTGTTTTTTAGCAAATCAAAGTAATTTACTCCGTTTTGAGGGTCGGTATCTCTGCCATCAGTAAAAGCATGAATAAAAGTTTGATTTTCGAGGTTATTATTTTTAATGATTTTACACAGTGAAATAAGATGATTTATTGAAGAATGAACACCTCCGTCAGACACTAAGCCTATAAGATGTATTTTACTATTACTGGTTTTAGCAGAGTTTATAATTTCATTTAAAACCTTTGAGTTTTCAACTTCGTTTTCGGCAAAAGCCTTATCTATTCTGGTGAGCATTTGATAAACTATACGACCTGCACCTATATTAAGGTGCCCTACTTCGCTGTTGCCCATTTGCCCATCGGGCAATCCTACATTTAGCCCGTGTGTAAGCAATTGCGAGTTTGGTACATTTTTGAATAGACTATCAACGAAAGGCGTTTTAGCATTAAAAACTGCATCAGATTTATCGTGCTTTCCTATGCCCCATCCATCGAGTATTATAAGAATGACTTTGTTTTTATTAGCCATGTTGCAAAGGTAATAATATCAAATGAAGATAGCAGTTATAAGATAAAAATTGATTTTTTTTAAAAAAATAAAAATAGAGATTTGAAAATATGAATGAAAATTTTACTTTTGCAGCCCTTAAATTTAAAAAGATTCAAAAAATATGAAGTTAAAAAATTATGAATCTGTAATCATACTTACACCCGTGTTGTCTGAAAAGCAGATGCAGGAAGCTGTATCATCATTCAGGCAATTGATTACAGAGCACGATGGAAAAATTATCCATGAAGAAAATTGGGGATTGACCAAACTTGCGTATCCCATTGCCAAAAAAAGTACAGGTTTTTATCACATCTTTGAGTTTGAAGCACCTGTAACAATAGTTGAAAAATTAGAACTTGCATATCGCAGAGATGAGCAAATTTTAAGATATATGACTATTGCACTTGATAAACATGCCGTAGTGTATAACGAACGCCGTAGAAAAGGAGCATTTAATAAAAAAGCAGAAGTAAAGGAGGTAGCAAAATGACAAAAAAAGTAAAAGTAGGCAAATCTGACGATAGTTTTGTTTTTAGCAATTCGCCACAGCAGTTTCAAAAGAAATATTGCAGGTTTAAAAAAAGCGGAATAAAATATATAGATTATAAAAATCCCGATTTTTTAATGAAATTTATTAATGAACAAGGTAAAATTTTGCCACGCCGCATTACCGGAACATCATTAAAATATCAAAGAAAAGTAGCCGAAGCAGTAAAAAGAGCAAGACATTTGGCATTGCTTCCATTTGTAGGAGACCAATTAAAATAGGAGGATAGCAGTAATGAAAATTATATTAAAAGAAGATGTAAAAAACCTTGGGCAAAAAGATGAGGTAGTAACAGTAAAAAACGGTTATGGCAGAAATTACCTTATTCCAACGGGCAAAGCAGCACTTGCAACTGAGTCTGCATTAAAAGTTTTAGCCGAAAATTTGAAACAAGCTAATTTTAAGCAAGAAAAAATAAAGAACTTAGCAATAGAAAATGCTTCAAAACTTGAAGGTTTAACATTAGAAATACCTACCAAAGCAGGTTCAAATGGCAAAATTTTTGGAAGCATTACTACAATTCAAATTGCACAGGCTTTAAAAGAAAAAGGTTTTGAAATAGATAGAAGAAAAATAGTGAGTGATGATATTAAGTTTCTTGGCCAATACAAAGCTACACTTAATTTACATCGCGAAGTTTCTGTTACAATCAGTTTAAATGTAGTACAAGAATAGTAATTTTAAACTTATAAAATTAAAAAAAAACCGCCTCAATAGGCGGTTTTTTTTATTCATATCTAAGCGAATCTATCGGGTCAAGACGGGCTGCATGTCTTGCAGGCATTATACCCGAAACCAGTCCAACTAAAGTACACAATACAATTGCAAGCAATATCCATGTCCATGGCAAAATCATCGGTCCATCAATGAGTGATGATACAATGTTACCAACAGCAATACCGAGTACAATACCTCCTAAACCTCCAATTTGGCAAATAATTACAGCTTCGGTAAGAAATTGGCGTAATATCTGAACATTTTTTGCCCCGATAGCTTTGCGTGTTCCTATTTCACGAGTTCGTTCTTTTACAGAAACGAGCATAATATTCATCAACCCTATCGAAGCCCCAAATAATGTGATAAATGCAATAACATAAGCAGCAATACTTACAAAAGTGAGGCTTGAAATTAATCGGTTTGAAATTCCGTCACTTGTTTCAAAATCAAAATTATTACTCATCTTGGGTTTAAGATTTCTGATATTTCTGAATACAGCTTTTGAATAATTCAGTGCAGGGTCAAGCATTTTATAATCAAAAACTTTTACCCCTATATTATAACTGCTTCCCGGATTATAAAAACTCTTTTTGCCGTTGGTATATGGCATAATAACTATACGGTTTGAGCCAAAATCGAAAGCTTGTCCTTTTGATTTCAATACTCCAATTACTAAATATTTTTTACCGCCAACAATTATATTTTTATTTAATGCCGATTTTTTTTTAAATAGAATTTCTTTTAATTCTTTTCCAATTACAGCCACTTGAAGTTCATTTGAAACATCAGATGCCGATATAAATCGTCCCATTTCTATTTCCTGACCATTAATTTCAAGAAAATTTTCGTCAGCACCTGTCAATTGTACATTTGGATTACTTTTTACTGTACCGTATTTTACAATTGCTGTCCACGAATACGTCATATAAACTGAAACCAAACCCGGAAATTTGAAATTTTCTTTAAAACACAAAGCTTCTTTAATACTTATAGGTTTATAGTCAATGTTTTCATATTCATCATCAAAATCAACAAAAGCACTTCCATTAATTATAGTAAAAGTATTAGTGCCAAGCAAACTGAAGTTTTTTGTAATAGAAGCCTTCATCCCATCAATGGCAGTAAGCATTCCTACAAGTGCCATTATACCAACTGCAATAATCAGGCATGTTAAAATAGCCCTTCCTATATTGCTTTTTACAGCTTCAATTGCAATTTTTATATCGTTTAAAATAGTCAAAATCTATAATAGATAATACAAATCAAAGCTTTAAAACCTATTAAATTAAAGATGTATATAAAAAAATTGACTTAATGAGTTTAAAGTTCGATAAATTTAAAATAAGGTTCAAATACAATAATTCAGAGTTTTTCAAAGTTTATAAAAATAATTATTTTTGCCTTGAAATGATGATATTAGAAACCACAACCTTTTCATTAATAGTAGATATTTTAAAATTTATAATACCGGCAATCATAGTTTTTTCGGCTACATATATAATGATGCGACAATTTCTTGAAGAAGATTATAAAAAAAAGCTACTCGAAATAAAAGAAAAAAATGCCGGAGTGATTACGCCAATTAAGCTTCAGGCTTATGAACGACTTACTATTTTACTTGAGAGAATAGCTCCCGAAAATCTTGTTATTTCGCTATCTAAACCAAAACAAACAGCCGCTGAATTAAAACAATTGATAAACTTTCAGGTTACTGAAGAATTTAATCACAATATTTCGCAGCAGGTATATATTTCAAGCCAGGCATGGGAGTTGATTAAATTAATAAGAGAACAAGTTCTTCAAATAGTTGATATTTCGTACAAAGATTTACCCGACAACGCAAAAGGAACTGACCTTGGAAAAGCAATTATAAATGAATTAATGAACCATAAGTCACACCCAACCCGCAGTGGGATAGAGTTTCTTAAAAAAGAAATTTCATTGGTAATGTAGATATATTATAAATTATTCATTAAATCATTTCTTTCTAAGTATTTACAAGCGAAAGTTACTTTAATAAAAAAAAAATTTAAAAAAAATTGATTAGACTATTTTTTTTAAGAGAAACTCTAATACATTTGCCTGAAATAAAAAATAAAAAATGGGAGAATGTAATGAGGCTATAATTTTTAAAAGCAACAAAAAATCCTCTTTTTGCTATGTTAAAAATTTGTTAAAAAGCAAGTGAAAATAAATTTTTTTATATAAAAATTTATTCAATCTTTACCGACAGATTGAAGAGGGCAGTTAAAATAAGCTAAACCTTTGAGATTTAGGAAATTTAAAAAATTTTAAAACTAATGTCAGACAACCACATCGAAATTTGGAACAATTGCTTAAAAATTATTAAGGATAATATCCTACCACAGAGTTTTAAAACTTGGTTTGAACCAATCAAACCCCTAAAACTAGAAAACAAGGTACTCACAATACAAGTACCAAGCCAGTTCTTTTATGAATGGATAGAAGAACACTACGTAAATCTTTTGAAAAAATCTTTGGAAAAAGAACTTGGACCAGGTTCGAAATTAGAGTATAATATAATAGTTGATAACAGCCAATCATCGAGTGGAAACCCTTATACTATAAACATACCTACAAAAAGCATTCAGAAAAGTAATAAAAATGAAGTAGGCTTACCACTAAACCTTAACAACAACATACGAAATCCATTTATAATACCCGGGTTAAGAAAAATGAATATTGATTCACAACTCAACCCGTCATATACTTTCGAAAATTACATTGAAGGCGATTGCAACAGACTTGCCCGAAGTGCAGGTTTTGCAGTGGCTAGCAAACCTGGAGGAACTTCATTTAATCCTCTTATGGTTTTTGGTGGGGTAGGATTGGGAAAAACACATCTTGTTCATGCTATTGGAAATCATATAAAAGCTTTGTACGATAAAAAAACAGTGCTGTATGTATCTTCCGAAAAATTTATAAATCAATATTATGATGCCTGTAAAAATGGAAATCACAATGATTTTGTAAGTTTTTATCAGTTAATAGATGTATTGATAGTTGACGATGTTCAGTTTTTTGCTAAAAAAGAAAAAACACAAGAAATATTTTTCCAGATATTTAATCATCTTCATCAATCAGGCAAACAACTAATACTTACAAGCGACCGCCCACCTAAAGATTTGAAAGACCTTGACGAAAGATTGCTGTCAAGGTTCAAATGGGGGCTTTCTGCCGATTTGCAAACACCCGATTTTGAAACCAGAATGGTTATTCTTGAAAGCAAAATGTATCAAGATGGTATAAAATTGCCAAAAGAAGTTGTTGAATACATTGCCCATAATATTGATACAAATGTTAGAGAACTTGAAGGAGCTTTGATTAGTTTGCTTGCACAATCATCGTTAAACAGAAAAGAAATTGATATAGAACTTGCCAAAAAAATGATGAAAAACTTTGTAAAACATTCATCACGCGAGGTTTCTATTGATTATATACAAAAACTTGTTACCGAATTTTACGGACTTACCGTTGACCAACTTAAATCTAAAACAAGAAAAAGAGAAATTGTACAAGCAAGACAAATCTCAATGTTTTATGCCAAAAATTTGACAAAAGCTTCGTTAAAAAGCATTGGTACATACTTTGGCGGGAGAGACCACTCTACAGTAATACATGCTTGCCAAACTGTAAACGACCTGATGGATACCGATAAAAAATTTAAAAATGATGTTGAAGAAATTGGCAAACGGATAAAAATTAATACCTTTTGATTTATGAATTTTTATCATGCTTATTTGAATGACAAAAATACATGAGTATTTTATATCAGAAAGAAACGAGAGCATAGCATTTGTGATATTTGCTGTTTGTGGTATTTTTTTTAGCTTTTATTTTTGGATTATTGTAAACACACCTTTTTATAATGGCATTGGCTGGGCTTTGATAGCATTAGCTTTTTTTCAACTTTTTCAAGGTGTAAATAAGTTTTTTAAAACTAAAAACATTGAGAAAAAAGTAATGTCATTCCTCAAATCAAGCAAAAAGAGCATAAAAAATATAGAGGTTCCGAGAGTGAAAAAAAAATCGGGAGTATTTAAGTATTTCAGATATGCCGAAACTACTCTTATGATTTTATCTTTGATATTTTATTTTGTAAGTTCAGATGGTTTTTGGAAAGGTTTATGTGTAGGAATGATTATTGAATGCAGTATTTTATATATTGCTAATTACATTGCGGAATACCGCAATATTGAATATCTCAAATTTTTGAAAAAACATTATTCTTAAATATTTAATACACCTTTTAAAGTATTTTTGCCCTTACACTTTCTTCCTGTTTTAATTGAAAAAGAAATTTTTTTCCGATTTTTTCTTTATCCAGCTTATAAACCTGCTGATAAAACCCGTTTGGATACTTATTATCGACCGAAAAGTACAAAATGTTTTACCTGCACATGAATACGGTACCTACTTTAGTCTTACCGGATACAGCATGTTGTTTATGATTTTGTTAGATTTGGGCTTTACCAATTTCAACAACCGCGAAATTGCTATAAATAAAAACAGTTTTGCCCAAAACTTTTGGAATCTTATCGGTGCCAAAAGCTTTCTTACATTGGCTTTTTTTATACTTGCTTTTGCATTTGGTTGGTTTTTGAAATTTAATAGTTCTGATTTTGTAATACTTGGTTTGCTTTGTACAAATCAGGCATTGCTTTCATTCAACAATTTTTTTAGAAGCAATATTTCAGCAATTCACAAATTTAAAACTGATGCCATTTTATCAATTACAGACCGCTTGTTTGTTATTATTTGTCTCGGAACTATAATATGGACAAGTATTTTACCAGTAAAACTTTCACTTATTTCTTTCATTTTTGCTCAAACAATTGGTTTAACTTTAACCTTTGTTTTAAGTTTATTTTCTGTTATTAAATATTTTGGAATACCTACTTTAAATTTAAGTGCTGCAAAAGCTAAAGAATTAATTAAAAAATCTATTCCATTTGCATTTGTAATTGCTTTTATGACCATTTACACTAGGATAGATTCTGTAATAATTTTAAAACTTTTGCCCAATGGCAGAGAACAATCTGCAATTTATGCCATGTCTTACAGATTGTTAGATGCTGCAGCTATTGTAGGCACGTTGCTTGCGGGTCAACTTTACCCTCTTTTTTCATCAAATATTAAAGAAAAATCTAAAATAAATGCAATTGTAAAATGGTCTTCGGTTATTTCGCTTTTACCTGCTTTGCTCGTAACTTGGGTTTGTTATATGTATAGCCACCAAATTATGAAAGCACTTTACCCCGATAAGTACAATTTTGAAGCGGGATGGGTTTTTTCAATTTTAATTTGGTGCATTCCCGCCATGTTTCTTGTTAATATTTTTGGCACTTTGCTAACTTCGGCCTGGTATCTGAAAAAAATAATAATCACTGCAATTATTGCATGTTTGATAAATATTGCCGGAAATTTACTTTTTATTCAAACTTATGGCTTGCAGGCGGTAGCTATTACTGCTCTTATTACTCAACTTTACTTCGGATTAGCATGTTTTTACTATTCACAAAAATTATTTTAATTCAACTTTGTAAATATATTTTTTACCAAAAGAATAATTGATTGAATCAACCTTAAAACGATTTAAAGTTTTGAATTTTATGTAAAAACTGTCTTTTTTAAACAGTAATTTTCTGCGGTTCAATTCATCTTTTTCATTGAAAAAATCGGTATAAACAAATTCAATTTGATTGTTTTTTATTAACGTATTGATTGAGTTTAGCCTAAAAAAATTTTTTACATATTTTTCTCCGAAATAATACTCACCCATGTTTTCCATTTTTTGAGGATTGTAAAAAATCCAATTAGCATTTTGTGCTTTGTATATCAAATTTTTACTTCCATCAATGTTAGAAAAATGTAGTGGAATTAATCCAAAACATACATTCCAAAATAACATTAAAATTGAAAATTTTAAAAGGTATTTTATATTGAAATGAAATTTAAGTTCGAGCCAAAGCAAACCTAAAAAAGGCAACATTACCATAAATTCGGCATTGCTTACCGAAAAAAATGCAAATAAAAAATGTAAAATAAAAGCATATAGTATTGCTTTTTGTAAAATTGAATTTTCAGATTTTTTAAACTTTACAGATTTTAAAAATTTATAAACCAAAAATGATGCAAAACCTGCAAAAGCTATAATTATTAATATTAAAAACTTATATTTTTGAACGAAAAAGAATATGTACCCATGTGCCTGAAAAAAGGTTCGAAAAATACTAATTGGCAGCATTAAAAAGTTATTAAAGCCTATAAAAACATTAGCATTCCCTTTTAAATAATCGTGAAATGTGAAGTTGATTATTGTTGAATTAGTTTGGGCTGCGGCATAAAAATATACCAAAAATACCAAAATAGAACTTGGCATAACATAAATTGAAATTTTTGTAATTTTTTTTTGAAAATTGCCCGAAAGCATTGACAACACAAAGCCTGCAAACCAAAAAAAATGTATTTGGTGGAACAAAATACTAATACCAAACAAAAGCCCTGAAAAAAATAGAAATACAACATTGTTTTTTTGTAAGGAAATAATGAAAAAGTAAGTTGCAATAAGCGAAAACATTATTGGAATAATATAAGTTTCGCCTTCGGTTGCAAAACGCATGAAGCCAAAAAAACTGCCTGCAAAAACTAAATAATTAATATTTTTTTTATTGTTTAAAAGTTTTAAAATTTTTCCTAAAAAATAAATGCAAAATCCGGCAGAAATAGAGTTTATTAGTTTTAAAATCCAAAGTGCATCGGGATTTAGACCTGTAATTTTTATAAATTTGATTAAAAACCTTGCCGGAAAACAATAAAATAAATGATGTGGAAATATCAAATTTTCGCCTGATTTTACTGATATTGCATAAGCATAAGCATCGGTTTCTGAGTTGTTGTTTGAAAGAAATATATACAGTAAAGTAAAAAATATTACAATAAATGCAGGGGTTTTGATACTATTTGTTATGATTTTAAATACCACTTAAAACAGCTAATATAATATTTATGTAAAATAAAAGTGTGCTAAAATACTGATTAAATCTTTATCGTTTAAAGAAGCAGAAAAGGAAATTTTATATATTCGCAGACTATTATGCAGGAATCAAAAGACTTGTTACAATTAAAATTTATTGATTTATTAACATATACCATAAAATGGAAAAAACACCTGATAATACTCGGAATTATTGCTATTTTGGTTTCGGCGGTAATAACAATGCCATTTATAATAAAGCCAAAATATAAAGCCGAAGTAATATTTTATCCGGCAACTATAAATTCAATTGGTAATGCACTTTTTACCGATTTGAATAAAAGAGAAGCTGACCCATTGGCTTTTGGAGAAGAAATGGAAGCCGAAAATGCTTTGCAATTATTATCATCTTCATCAATGACTAACAGAATTGTTAAAAATTACGATTTGATGAAGCATTATAAAATTGACCCAAATGATAAACAAGCAAAAACTAAACTTAATAACAAATTCAGAAAAAACATTGAATTTAAAAGAACCAGATATTTATCAATATCGGTAACCGTACTGGACGAAGATCCCGTAAAATCTGCAAAAATTGCAAATGGGATAGCCGAGATTTACGATACTGTTAAATCAGAAATACAGATGCAATTGGCAAAAGAAGCCTTTAAAATAGTAGAAGACGAGTTTCGCAGAAAAGAAAAGGAAATAATTGAAATTAGAGATAATCTGAAAAAGTTAGCCGAAAACGGTATCACAAATTATGAAGAACAATCAAGAGCAATAGCCGAAGAAATTGCAAAACTTCAGGCAAAAGGTGGTAGTGCAAGCCAGCTTGAGCAATTGAAACAACAACAAGAGCATTTATCAAAATATGCAGGAGAGTTTTTGTATTATACCGAAAATTTGAAACTTGAACTTGATGCCTTAGATAAATTGCGTACAAGATATGAAAAAGCAAAAGTTGATGTTGATAAAACCATTACACATAAATTTTTGCTCACATCGGCAGATGTACCCGAAATAAAAGCTTACCCAATACGCAAAACCATAGTTTTGATAAGCCTCATTTCTTCTTTATTTATGGGTTTTTTAATAATTATTGTAATTGAAAAATACCGCCAATTCAATCAGATGAAAGCTTCTGCCTGATGTTGGAAAAAATTAGTATAAAAATATTTTATGCCATTGGGTTGATATTTGTTTTTTTGATATCAGCAGGTATTTTTTTTGAAAATTATTATATAACATTACTGCCGGCAGCACTTGTTTTTATTTGGCTTTTGATAAATCAAACAAAAGCAATGCTTTTTTTTATGGTTTTTTGTGTGCCATTAAGCATTCAGGTAAACAACCTTGGTGCCGGGCTGGGCTTGGCTTTTCCAACCGAGCCGGTTTTTATAATTGTCTTTTTGGGTTTGATTGCCAAAATTATTGATGGTTCAGCCTTTGATAAAAGTATATTAAAAAATAGTTTATCACTTTTGATTTTTGTAAGCATTTTTTGGGACATTGTTTCTACTTTTAGTAGCACAATGCCTTTGGTATCATTCAAATTTGTATTATCCCGAATTTGGTATTTGGTTGTAATTTATTTATTGTTTTCACAATTTTTTAAAGAAAAAAAATATATAATAAAATTTATATGGTTGCTTGCGGCAGGTATTTGTATTGTTGCATTATACACTATCTATAATCATTCAAAAGGTGGTTTTACACGTGGATTTGCCTATGCAGCCATGCAACCCCTTTTGCCCGATCATGGAATGTATGCAGCTCTTGTTTCGTTTATAATACCACCACTTATTGTAATTGGAGTTTGGGGGTATTATTTCAATCAAAATGTATTTATGAGGTTGATTTCATTTATAATGGCTGCTTTTCTTATTTTAGCAGTAATTTTATCATACACAAGGGCTGCATGGCTAAGTATAATAGGAGCGGTTGCAATATCTGTTTTTATTTTAATGGGTTTTAGATTTCGTACATTTTTATTAGGTTTGGTGCTTGCTTCTTCTGTTTATTTTTATATTAAAACTGACATTCAAACAGAATTGTCAAGAAACAAACAAGGCTCGGCTGATGATATTGAGCAACATGTTTCTTCAATAACAAATGTTTCTACAGACCCTTCAAACCTTGAAAGGCTGAACAGATGGAATTGTGCATACAGAATGTATAAAGAAAGACCGATAGTAGGATGGGGTCCTGGCACCTATGTTTTTCAATATGCTCCGTTTCAATTATCGAGCGAACTTACAATAATAAGTACAAATGCAGGCGATTTGGGCAATGTACACAGTGAATATCTGCGGAGCTTGGCTGAAACCGGTTTGCCGGGTTTTTTGCTTTGGATTTCAATAGTTTTGTATTGTTTTTATCTTGGATTTAAAATTTATGCAAAGTCAGAATCTAAAGATATAAAATTTCTTTCACTTGCTATTATTTCGGGGTTGGCTACATATTTCATTCATTCTGTTGTAAATAATTACAGTGAGTTCGACAAATTAGCAGTACCAATGTGGGGTTTTATGGCGGCTTTAGTATCTTTGAATTCTTTTCATCTGAAAAATGATTTGGAAAAGATTTAAGAAAAACAAACTTGCTGTTGCCGGATTAATTTTTATATGTATTAGCCTGCTTGTTTCGGTTATGGGATACATTGTAGTGCCCGACCACACTGCAGATGTAAACATTATGTATCCTGATATAGCACTAAAAAAACCGGGGTTTTCATGTAATTATTTAAAAGTAAAATCTAAAAGTTCAGAAAAAAAAACAAAGTCTTTTTTCAGCTTTTTCAAAGGTTGGGATTCTGATTTTGATTTAATTTCCATTGATACTTTTTGGCAAAAAAATGATAGCATATACTTCAAAAATTATAATAATTTATTAATTCAAAATATTCATAAAAGCGAAATTTATAATTTGAATAATATTTCATTAAAACGTATTAGTGTTTTGGGAACTGACCGTTATGGAAGAGATTTGCTTAGCCGTTTGGTAATTGGCACACGTGTATCAATTGCGGTGGGATTGGTTGCTGTTTTTATTTCGGTAATTATAGGTTTGTTAATGGGTTTGCTTGCCGGATATTTTCGTGGTTGGGTTGATGGGGTAATCATGTGGTTGATAAATATTATTTGGTCGTTGCCAACACTTATGTTTGTAATAGCTCTAACTTTTGCAATTGGTAAAGGTTTTTGGCAAATTTTTGTAGCTATTGGTCTTACATCATGGGTAGAACTTGCAAGAATTGTGCGTGGGCAGGTTTTTTCAATAAGAGAAAAAGAATTTATTCAAGCGGCAACGGTAATGGGTTTTAGCAACATTAGAATTATTGTAAAACATATTTTGCCAAATATATGGGGAACAGTAATTATAATGTCTGTTGCCAATTTTGCCTCAGCAATATTATTAGAAGCAGGGCTTAGTTTTCTTGGACAAGGCTTGCAGCCACCCGCACCAAGTTTAGGGCAAATGATAAAAGAAAATTATGCATTTATAGTTTTTGATGCTTCGCATCTTGCAATTTTTCCAGGTTTGATGATTGCTTTACTTGTAATGAGTGTAAATTTTATTGGAAATGGACTTAGAGATGCTCTTGATGTGAATGAATAATTTATAAAACCACATTCTTTAAACTTAATTTTGCAATATGAGAGGTAAAAGAACTGATAAAATTGCTAGACAAATTCAGAGAGATTTAAGCGAAATATTTAATTTATTATCATCGCGATATTTTGAAAATGCTTTTATCACTGTAATGGAAGTTAGAGTATCTGCCGATTTGGGTGTGGCAAAGGTTTATCTTGGAATAATGAATAGCACAAAAAAAAATGAAACATTTGGTTTGATAGAATTCTACAATCCTCAAATTAGAAAAATGTTAGGCGAAAAAATGAGAAACCAACTCCGCAAAATCCCAGTTTTACAGTTTTTTTTAGATACAACACTTGACCAAGCCGAACATATTGAAAAATTACTTAATAAAATAAAAAACGAAAGCCAATAAAATTTCTTTGAAATGAAATTTCCACTATATGTTGCTTTTAGATATGTTTTTTCAAAAAATAAGGCAAATGCAGCAAATTTGATTTCGGGAATTACACTATCGGCTTTTGCAATTTGTGCAGCAGCAATGCTCATAGTACTTTCAGCCCTTAATGGATTTGAAAATACGCTTACCAAAATGTTTTCTTCTTTCGATCCTCAAATAAAAATTGAAGCCGTAAAGGGCAAAACATTTTACCCTGATAAAATTTTAAAAGAAATAGAAAATGTAAAGGGAGTATCAAACATTGCTTTAACTCTTGAAGATATTGCGGTTTTGAAATACGGTGAGTCGCAGGAAATAGCCGTCATTAAAGGAGTTTCTGAGAATTATACAACAGTAACAGGCATTGACAGCCTTGTATTTGATGGCAAATTTGTTCTTAATAAAGGTGTATTTAATTGTGGTGTTTTCGGTTATGTACTTTCAGACAAACTAGGCTTAAACCTTGATAATTCTATGAATTTTGTAACAGTTTTTGTGCCTTCAAAAGGTGAAATCAGCACTTTGAACCCCGAACAAAATATTATCAGCGAACGCATTTTACCATCGGCAAAATTTTATGTTCACGAAGATATTGATAGCCGATATGTTCTGTCGTCACTTGTGTTTGCTCAAAATTTGTTTTCTGCTCCCAACAAAGTTTCGGCTTTAGAAATAAGCATTGATAAAAATTTTTCGGAGCAAAAAATTTTACAAAAATTAAAAAATATTGCCGGAAAAAATTTCAAAGTAAAAAACAGGTATGAACAAAAAGAGAGTTTCTATAAAATATTTAAAAGCGAAAAACTTGCAACAATTGCAATACTTAGCTTTATACTGCTTATAGCTGCCTTTAATATGACAGGCTCAGTTACAATGCTTATACTCGAAAAACAAAAAGATATTACAATTTTAAAGAGTTTTGGAGCGACGAACGCTTTACTTAGCAAAATTTTTATCAATTCTGGTTTAATAATAGCATTTGCAGGATGCTTAATTGGCTTGGCAATAGGCAGTGGTTTAGTTTTACTTCAATCAAAATACGGATTATTAAAACTCGAAAACAGCGTAATTGATGCATATCCTGTAGCTTTCAAAGCTTTAGATTTTTTTATTATAATTGCCATTTCGCTTATTATTGGTTTGGTAACATCGTGGATTGCAGCCCGAAAAATAAATTGAACAAATGAAATTTCTTATTATAGGACTTGGAAACATTGGCATTAAATATCAAAACACAAGACACAATATTGGATTTGATATAATTGATGAATTTGCAAAAAAACACAATGCTGCTTTTGTTGATGATAGATTGGCTTCACATTGCGTTTTAAAAATAAAAGGAAAAACAATTCATTGCATAAAACCTTCAACTTATATGAATTTGAGTGGCAAAGCCCTTGTTTATTGGAAAAACAAACTTAAAGTTTTTAATGAAAATATTCTTGTAATTGCCGATGATATTGCATTGCCCGTATCACAACTAAGAATGCGAAGCAAAGGCAGCGATGCCGGGCATAACGGACTAAAAGATATTATTGCATGTTTGCAAACCGAAAATTTTCCTCGATTGAGATTTGGCATAGGAAACGATTATAAAAAAGGGCAACAGGCTGAGTTTGTTCTTGGAAAATGGGACGTAAACGAATCGGAATTAGTAAATTCGGGAATAAAAAAAGCTGTTGATGCAATTGAACAGTTTGTGCTCGAAGGCATTGAAAGAACCATGAACAACGTAAACCGTAAAGCATGAAAAAAAGAAACATGATACTTGAATGGGACGAAGGAGCAGAAAACAATTGTGTAATATGGGGAATTGTATGTGCTGCGGGGCATTTGAAACTCGTGCATTTTTTGAATAAAACCGGTTTTTTTGATTTTTCGAGAGTTGATGATATTGAGTATTGCGATGAAAACAATACTTGCAATTTTATTTGTTATACATACAACGACAGCAATACCGAATCGTATTTTAAACTTGTGGTTAATCGCGGAAACAATGGGATTATTGATAAAAAACTTAAAAATATAGATTTAATTTTATCAGCAAATACAGAAAGTAACGAAATAATAGAAATGGCTTACGATTTGTTGAAAGAAAATAAATTGATAGAAGCAGTTTTTGAAATTGATTTAACAAAACAAAATCAAAAATCTATTGACATAATTACATAAAAAATGGTAAACAAAAACAAAGTTCAAGGCATAAATTATTTGAAATTTAACAGAACAAAGATTGTGGCTACAATTGGTCCAGCAACATCAAAATACAATGTATTAAAAAAAATAATTAATGCAGGTGTAGATGTTTGCCGTATAAATTTTTCGCATGGCGAACATTTATCGCATCTTCAGGTTATAAACAACATCAAAAAAATAAACGATGATTTAGAAACCAACGTGTGTATTCTTTGCGATTTGCAGGGTCCAAAACTAAGAGTTGGAGAAATAGAAGGTGGCTCGGTTTATTTGAAAAAGGGCGAAAATATAGTTCTTACAACTCAAAAGACCTTAGGCAATAATTCAATAATTCAGGTAAGTTACGATAAACTTACAAAAGATGTAAAAATAGGCGAAAAAGTATTGTTGGATGACGGAAAAATAGAATTGAAAATATTAGAAATAGTAGATGATTACTCATTAAAAGCCATAATACTTAATAGCGGAACACTCCTTTCACGCAAAGGTTTTAATCTTCCCGATTCAAAACTTTCACTAAAAGGACTTACCGATAAAGATGAAAGTGATTTAAAATTTGCTCTTGAAAATGATATTGACTGGATAGCAATGTCTTTTGTACGAAATGCAAATGATATTGCCGACTTGAGAAAACTTGTAAACAAAACAAATCCACGAACACAGATTATTGCAAAAATTGAAAAGCCCGAAGCCGTAAAAAACTTTGACTCAATACTTGCAAATGCCGATGGAATAATGGTTGCCAGAGGTGATTTAGGGGTAGAAATGGCTATGCAAAAAGTTCCGTTAATACAAAAACAAATAGTTGAAAAATGTCTTATTGCTTCAAAACCTGTAATAATTGCAACACAGATGATGGAAAGTATGATAGAAAATCCTACGCCTACAAGAGCAGAAGTAAATGATATTGCAAATGCAGTTTTAGACGGTGCTGATGCCGTTATGCTTAGTGCCGAAACTTCGATAGGTAAATTTCCTCTAAAAACAGTTCAAACTGTCGAAAAAATTATTAATGAAATAGAATCAAACTCAAACCCATATTATAAAGGTAGCAAACCACAGAAAACAAGCCCTACATTTATTTCAGACGAAATTTGTTTTACGGCAGTAAGAATGAGTGAACATTTAAATGCACGAGGAATTGTAGGAATGACACATTCTGGTTATACAGCAAAAAAAATAAGTTCGTTCAGGCCTAATTGCGATATTTTTATACTTACAAGCAACCGTCCGGTGCTAAAAACCCTCAATCTTGTTTGGGGTGTAAGAGGTTTTTATTACGACCACGAAGAAAGTACCGATAAAACTATAAGCGATGCTTTGAATTTTTTGAAAACCAAAAAATATGTGAAAAATGGTGATATAGTTATTAGCTGTTCAAGTATGCCTTTATCGTTGAAACAAAGAACAAATACAATAAAAGTAAGCCAAGTAGAATGAAAAAGTAAAACAAATTGCGAACAAAGCATAAAGTTCAATGTTTTTAAACAATATAGCTTAAAATTCAATGGAAACAATAATAAATAAAGTTGCAAACAGCGGTATAATAACCATAAACCTCGAAGATTATTATGATAAAAACGAACGTGTAGTTTTTGATATAAAAGATTGCCTGTATATGGGTTTAATTTTAAAGGAAAAAGATTTTAGGGAATTTGTAAAAAATAATGATTGGACAGTTTACAAAAACAAAAATGTAGCAATTGTTTGCACTGCCGATGCAATAGTGCCAACATGGGCATTTATGCTTGTAGGCAGCAAACTGTCTGGTATTGCAAATTATTTTGTTTTTGGAAATACTGAGCAACTCGAAAATTCTCTTTTTCAGATGGCATTATCAAACATTGATGTAGAACAATACCGAAACCACAAAATAGTAGTAAAGGGATGTGGAAATTTGCCTGTCCCTGTGTTTGCTTATGTTGAAATATTAAAAATCCTTCAGCCTGTTGCTTCGAGTGTTATGTATGGCGAACCATGCAGTACTGTACCGGTTTTTAAAAAATTGAATGTTGAAAAAAACAAACCTTGATTTATCGGTTTATGTAATCACAAACCTATTCGTGAAAGAATATTTAAGTTTTTTTAATTTGTTTCGTCAGGCAAGGATATCTGCCTAAAATTTTTTATATGTTAAGAGATTGTAAATAGTATAGATAATTTTCCTTTTATCCATTTTATTGCTCTATGTAATATATTTATGTTTTCATCCATCATGCCAATACTTGAATTGCATTGTCTGCAAATCCAACCACGTATTGTCCCATCTATGTGAGAATGGTCTAAAACAACGTCATTTTTAAACTGCCTTAAAATTGTATTTTGACAAATTGGGCAAGTAAAATTTTCACCAATAGGAGGAATAGGATATTTTTTTTCATATTCTAATTTTAGCTTATGTGGTATAGGTTTTCTCCACTTGCGACAATCTTTGCACTCGCCTCTTCTTGATACTTTTCCAGCAATACTTTTCTGGTTTTTTTCAAATTCAAAAATGCTTTTTCGTTGTTGACATCTTCGGCATACTTTAGTTTCATTAAAACAAGTTTTGCAAAATGCTTTTATTTCAGCTTTATTTTTATTACACTCTATACATTTCATAAAATTTGTAACTTTTTTTGTGAAATTCTAATTTTAGCAATATTACAATACTCTTCATTTATTTCACTTCCAATGTATCGCCTATCAGTTAAAATGCACATTTTAGCAACTGTTCCGCTACCCATCATAGGATCATAGACTAATTCATCAACATTTGACCAACTTAATATATGATCGTATGCCAATTTTTCTGGAAATATAGCAGGATGTTTAAAAGCTATATTATCTTTGGTTGAATGACCTTTGCCAATGTAATATTCCCAAATATTAGTTCTTCTACCAAATTTACCATATCCATTTCGTTCTAAATTTAGTAAATCGCCATTATACAGTCTTTTAGTTCCATTATCACCTTTTCTTTCTTCTTTATTTTCTCGGTCTCTTAACAAATTTATTGTTTTGGGTTGTCCCTTACTTAATATAAACATATATTCAAATGATTGCCAATATGTTTTATTGTTTCCAACTGATCCTCTCGGAGGTTTAGAGTATATCATAGTATCGAATAAATTAAATCCACATTCTTTAAAAAAAAGTGCTTGTCTAAAAGAATTACCTGTTTCGTTGCCATTAATTGTTTCATCTCCAACTACCCAAACCAAAACTCCACCATTCTTTATTATTCTATATAATTCTTTTGCAATATCTTCAAATTGAAATGAATGATAATTAAATTTCTTTTTATTTCCATTAACATAATTATTATATGACCTTAAATTATCATAAGGAGGAGAAGTTATGGTTAAATCAATAAAATTATCTGGCATATTTGCCATGGTTTTTAGACAATTTTCGCAATATATTTTGTTAAGTTCTATCTTGCAAATTTAAATAAATTTTGTGCTAATAGAAATAAAATGAATTTTGATATTTTACTTATTATTAATTCCTGCTGATGAACAAAATTTCAAGAAGTTAAATGTATAACTATTTGAATAATTCACAATAGAATGATTTTATGTTGATTTATCGGTTTATGTAATCACAAACCTATTCGTGAAAGAATATTTAAGTTTTTTTAATTTGTTTCGTCAGGCAAGGTTATATGTCTAAAATTTTTTATAAAAAAATAATTTCATAATTAGATAGTTATCATTTATTTTGTTATTAAATTTGTTTGTAAAAAATAAAAAATCATGAAAAAAATAGTTACACTTCTATCAATTGTCATATTTCTTATGACATGCAAAAAACTTCTACTGATTTAGAAAAAAATTTTGATTATAATATTCAAAATTTAATAATTGGAAACGAGATAGATCCTGAAGGATTTATTCAAGTATTTTCTTTATTTAATGGAATAAATCATCAGTACGAATTTTATGCAAATTTCAAAAATAATACTGAAGATTCTACCTGCGTAAATGTTGGTAATTTAACAGCTAATTCCCAAAATGTTCCTGTTGATTCTGTCGAGAATAATAATTATAAGTTATCTCTCGTAAGTGGAACACCAGAAACCAATAATTGGATTGGCAGTACAATAACCATAAATATTGCAGGAAACAGTGGTTTTGTACCACAAAATATCATCCATCCTAATTTAAATGAATTTACTACTTTCAACCTTTTCGGTGTAAGTGGGTTAAATAATGATTTTAATAAAAATGATAGTTTATTAATAAGTTGGAATGCTGGTAGTACTTCTAATACAGTTATTGTAGAAATTGAATTCATTAAAGACAATTCAAATCAAAATAATCAATCGAGTTCAATAAAAAAATATGTACAAGTTACAGATAATGGTTCTTATAAAATTGCACCTTCTATGTTATCTTATTTCCCTGATAATTCTATTTGTTTAGTAAATATTTATAGAGGTAATTATGAAAATTATACGGCAAGTAACGATAAACATATAGGAGTTTTGTCGTATTCTAAAGCAAGTAAAAAAATTCACTTACTAAACTAATTTATTATTCTACAAATTGGGCATTCATGCTCTATATGACCACGTGCTTTGCAAAATTTGCGGCCAAAAAAAATTATTTGCAAATGCAAAGTGTTCCATTTTTCTTTTGGAAAAATTCTTTTAAGATCATTTTCGGTTTGTACCACATTTTTGCCCGATGAAAGTCCCCAACGATGTGCAAGACGATGTATATGTGTATCAACCGGAAATGCTGGTACTCCCCATGCCTGGCTCATAACTACCGAAGCAGTTTTGTGACCAACACCCGGTAATTTTTCCAATTCTTCAAACGATTTTGGAACTTTAGCATCGTGATTTTCAATTAATATTTTGCTGAGATTAAATATTGCTTTTGCCTTTGCTGCACTAAGTCCACAAGGTTTTATAATTTCCTGTATTTCTTCTATACTCAATGTTACCATTTTATATGGATTATCAGCTTTGTTAAAAAGTATGGGAGTTATTTTATTTACTCTTTCATCAGTACATTGTGCTGATAGCAAAACCGAAATTAATAATGTGTATGGGTCTTTGTGAATCAATGGTACAGCAGGATTGGGAAATAAATCTTCCAGAATTTCAATTACTTTCTTAGATTTTTCTTCTTTTCTCAAATTTTTTTTCAATTTTTTTTTTTAATATTATTATTACAAAAAAAATATTAAAAACCAAAACAAAAAACAAAATGAAAACCCTTAAAAATTTTTTTACAACTTTAGTATGTTTATTATTAATTTCTTCTTTCTCAATTGCACAAGATAAACTAGTAAACTATGAATTTGACGAAGGAGACAATTATGGCGATGGCACTAAAAACATGAATGGACAACGATAATACTATTGGGATAATAACACCTTAAAGTGGAACGATAAGGATTCATTTAATCTTACTTACAATTCAAAAAATCTTATTATTGATTGTAAATATTTTGAATTTGATGCTAATGGCGGAAAATTGAAATACGATACTTATTATAAGTATTCTTACAATTCGGGTGGTAAGATTCTTATCCGTATAGATTCTAATATAAACAATCCTATAAAAAAATTATATGAATATATTTACGATGGTAGCAATTTAGAACTTCAAAAACTTATAAAAGAATGGGCTGATGTTAATAAAGAGTGGGTTAATAGTGAAAAATTTTCTTCAACTTATGCACCAAATGGTAGAATTAATGTATATCTACGTGAAGTTTGGAATCATCCTAATAAAATTTGGCGAAATGATTATAGAATTGTTCATTCATATAATTCAAAAAATTTAGACACAATATATTCTGTACAGAAATATAAAATGAGCACTAACCAATGGATAAATAATAGTCAGTATCTATATAGTTATGATATAAATGGCAATAGAGTTAAATATATTGAACAATATTATGATACAATATTTTCAGTATATAGAAATAAGTACAAATATGAATATATTTATGATGTTTCAAACAGAATGACCAGCAAAATAAATTCGGAGTGGAACCCAAATTTAAATATTTGGAGATTTAAATATAGACATTCGTATGTATATAATAACAAAGGATTATTGGAAAAAATATTTAATGAGATGTGGAATGTAAATAATTTAAGTTGGGATTCTACATCTAAACAAATTTATATTTATGATGCAACAAACAGACTCATAAAAGATAATGAATATTATTTAAATAAAGGCACATGGGAAAATAATTCACAATTAACATATAGTCGTGATGCAAATGGATACCGTACTAAGTATTTACTTGAGTATTGGAATGCTAATACATTGTCTTGGAGAAAAAGTATGTTAATGAATTATTGGTATGAAGCTAAGCAAATAAGTGATATAAAATTGAAAGAGAAAAACGAACTGTATGTTTTTCCTAATCCTGTAAAAAATCAAATGTTTTTTGTGAATTCAGACAAAAATTTGCCATATACAATTTTTGATATTTCAGGCAAAAAAGTGCAAGACGGGCAGTTGCAATACGGAACAAACAGCATTTTTATTAATGCACCTGCGGGGACTTATATTATTAAAGCAGGTTCTTGCTCAACTCGTATAATTAAAGAGTAATGTCAAACAAACGCTGAAATAGATCAAACTATTTCAGCGTTTGACTTTTTAATAAAACCAATTCAAAAATTCAATATTTTTTAAATTGCTCAATTGCAATTTATTTATAGCATTTTTAATTGCTTCGGGCTTGTGTTCTATACCAATAAGAGCAAAATTTAAGTTTTGAATTTCGGCATCTGGTAAAAAGCTTAAAAATATTTTTACATTAGAAATATTTCCCTTTTCTACATCAAACAGTATTTCTACATTGCCCATTTCCGTTTCTATCTTTTTTTGAAATGTGTATTTGGGCGAATATCCGTAATTCCATTGCCACTGGCTGTATTTATCACCAGCTATTTGTTTTATCATTGTTCTATCACTTTCGGTAAAATTGTAAGTTTTTATTGTTGGGTAAAGATTTTTGAAATATTCAATCATTTCGTTTTTAAAGTGTTCTACACCTGTATTCTCACTTAAATAATCAGAAATATTACAAACACTGCTTCTTATTGATTTTACTGCTTTATCAGTATAAAATGCCGAATTATCACTCAGTGATTTTCTTAAAAAATCAAGATTAGATGAGAAAAGCAAAGTGCCATGATGAAGTATTTTTTTTTGACGATGAAAAATATGTTCGGCATTTCCCGATATTTTTTTTCCATTTATCAATAAATCGTTTTTGCCCGAAAACATTGCATTTATACCATATTTGTGAAGCATTTGAACTACGGGATTCAAAAATTTTTTGAAATCAATTTTTGGGTTTTGTCCTTCATATTTTTTGATAAAAGTAAAATTGATATTTCCCAAGTCGTGAAAAACAGTTCCTCCGCCTGATAGTCTTCTTACAACCTTTATGTTATTTTGGTTTACAAAATCAAAGTTTATTTCGGCAAGTGTATTTTGATGCTTTCCTACAATAATAGCGTTTTGATTTTGCCATATCATTACAATATCATCAGCAACATTATTGAGCAAATACTCTTCAACTGCTTGATTGAAGTAAGGTTCAACCGTTGTATTGTTTATGAGAAGCATTAAATAAACAGAAGTTTAAGCTAACATTTTGAGAAGGCTATATGCAGCTTCTTCACCTTTGTTGCCGTATTTTCCTCCGGCACGGTCTATTGCTTGTTGCATATTTTCGGTTGTAAGCACACCAAAAATTATAGGTTTATTAAAATTTAAACCTACTTGCATAATACCTGTTGCAGCAGCATTGCAAATGTAGTCGTAATGAGTTGTTTCGCCACGTATTACACAACCTATACAAATTACACCGTCAATTTCAGAATGTTTAGCAATTTTTTGTGCAGCCAAAGGCAATTCAAATGCTCCGGGTACATTGCAAACAAATATATTTTTTGTATCAACACCGGCTTTTTGAAGGATTTTGATAGCTCCGTTGCACATTGCAGTAGTTATTTCAATATTCCATTCTGAACATACTATTCCTACACGATAATATTTTCCATCGGGCAATGACGATAAATCTGCTGATAGTATTTTGTCTATTGAAGACATTATTATTCAGGTGTTTTTCCGAGATGAGCCATAGCTCTTGCAATGTATTTCATCGAAAGTTGTGCCTGCCTTGATTCTTTGTATTTGTCTTTTATCATAGTATAGGCTTTTACAGCTTCTTCCCATTTTTTTACCTCTTCGTAATGAATACCTGCTTTCATCAAAAACATGGGCGAAGTGTAAAGATTTTCGCGTTTTTGTGCAGCTTTCATATAAGTATCGGCAGCTTTTGCCAAATCTCCAAGTTCCGAATAGCAATCAGCCTGCAAACCTATGATCATTGATGACATTATTTCATCATTAAAACTTGCATCTTCAATGTATTCTAATGCTTTTTTAAAATCTCCTTTGCTCATGTATGCTCTTCCGGCGTAGTATTTTGCAAGATTTCCGGCTTTTGTATTTCCATATTCATCGGCTATATCAGGGGCTGAAGAGTATTTGCCATCTCCTTTCAATACTTTATCCATCGAGTCTTTTTCAAAATATCTCTCTGCCATAAAAAGTTGTGCTGCTGCTTCGTTTTCAATCTGTGGTTTGTAATATTTGAAATAATAAAATACACCTGCAATTATTGCTATAAGTGCTATCATGCCGATATTGGCATTTTTACGATTGTTTTCGTACCACTTTGTTATTTCGTCAATTTTCATGGCTTCGAGCCATTTTGGATTATTAGTTTCTGTTGTCATTTTATATTATTCTAAAATAAATGGATATTCTTCTTTATATACGTCTTTATATAGTTCTTCGGCTTCGGGATATGGAGAGTTTTCGGCAAATTCAACCGATTCGTTTACTGTTTTTTCAATGTTTTCTTCAATTTTTACCAGTTCGTTTTCTGTAGCCCAATTGTTGTCTATTATTTTTTTTCTTATTTTTTCAATTGGGTCTTGCTGTTTGTATTCCTCAAGTTCTTCTTTGGTGCGGTATTTAGCCGGGTCACTCATGCTATGACCGCGATATCGGTAAGTTTTTATTTCTAAAAATGTGGGACCATCACCTTTTCTTGCCCTTTTTGCAGCTTGGGCTACGGCAGTATGCACGGTTTCACAATTCATGCCATCAACCTGAAAAGTAGGCATATCAAAAGCGTTGCCTATTTTATAAATATCGTAAACATTTGTTGAGCGTTCTACTGATGTACCCATTGCATATTCGTTGTTTTCGCATACAAATATAACTGGAAGTTTCCAAAGCATAGCCATATTAAAGGTTTCGTAAAGTGCCCCCTGTCGTGAAGCCCCATCGCCAAAAAAGCAAACACAAATATTTTTTGTTCCTTTGTACTGTTCTGCAAATGCAATACCTGCACCAAGTGGTATTTGCCCGCCTACAATACCGTGTCCGCCAAAAAAATTATGCTCTTTGCTGAAAATGTGCATACTTCCACCTTTACCTTTGCTGCAACCTGTTGCTTTCCCAAAAAGTTCAGCCATTATTTCGTTGGCACTTATACCGCAAGCCAAAGCATGTGCGTGGTCGCGGTATGCTGTTATTATTTTATCATCTTTATCAAGAGCACTCATGGTTCCGCTTATTACGGCTTCTTGACCGATATACAGATGACAAAATCCGCGAATTTTTTGCAACCCATACATTTGAGCTGTTTTTTCTTCGAATTTTCGCATCATGGTCATTTCTTCAAACCATTTTAAATAATTCTCTTTGTTAAAGCTTAAATTTGCCATTATTTTTTTTTAAGCAAGCCGCAAAAATATAAAAGTCCGTTGTTTTTAAAAAACATTTCTATAAATCAATTTAAAAGTCACGAGCAACTATACTTGGAGATTGAAAATGGAATTAATATTTTTTGTGGTAAAAACGGCATTGGGAAAACCAATATATTAGATGCGGTTTATGTTTTGCTAAATGGTAAATCTTATTTTCTTACCCCCGATAATATTTGTATAAAGCAAGGTGAAAATTTTTTTATGCTTAAAGGAAATATAACTAACAGCACAAATTCTGTTAAGTTGCAAGTTTCATTTCAACAAGGCAAACGAAAAGTTATAAAATGCGATGAAAAACCTTTTGAAAAAATAGCTGCATATTTCGGAAAATTTCCTTGTGTAATGATAGCTCCTGGTGATATTGAAATTATTAACGGAGATAGTGAAAATCGTCGAATTTTTTTTGATTATCTATTTTCGGTAATAGACCGTGATTATTTGCAAAACCTTGTTTTGTATCAAAAAGCTTTGGAAAACCGCAACCGACAATTGAAATTATTTATCGAAAAAAACATTTATGATGAAGTAATTATTGAATATTATGATAATTTGCTTGAGAAATATGGCAACTTTATTTTTAATATAAGAACAGTATTGACTAATGAATTTAAAGATTTCTTTGAAAAATCGTATGATTTTTTAAATAATGGAAAAGATAAAATACAATTTACATACACAAGCGGTTTGCAAAATGTAGATTTTAAAGATGGATTGAAACAAAGCAACAGCAAAGACAGGATATTGGGCAGAACAAGTTTTGGGATACACAGAGACGATTGGGTTTTTGAGTTGAATAATATGACTTTGAAAAAAACAGGTTCGCAAGGGCAGATAAAAACTTATCTTATTTCACTAAAAATGGCCATGTACGATTTGATTTATGAAAAGAAAGCTATTAAACCCATTTTGCTTTTAGATGATATTTTTGAAAAAATAGACAATGACAGAACAGAAAAACTCATCCAGATTTTAGAAGGAAAATCAATAGGACAGGTATTTATTACTGATACAAGCAAAAATAGAGTTGAAGAAATTTTTAAGAGAGTAAATAATATTAAAATAACAGAACTATAATGTAATATTGAAATGTTTTGTATAACTTTTTTATGTAATTTTAAAAAAAACTTGTTGGTTTGAATTTTGTAAAAAATGTCGAACGATGAACAACCAATAAAAAGTATTATCAATGAAATGATGAGCACTTATAGGCTCACAGGCAAAATTGATGAACTAAAAATTTGGAACAATTGGGCAGAAATTGTTGGAACTGTTATAGCCAAAAATACCAAAAAACTTCAATTAAAAGGCAGTACATTAAAGATATTTGTAGAATCGGCACCATTGAAAAATGAACTTACATTCCATAAAAGTATAATTTTAGAAAAAATCAATTCATATTTTAAAAAACAAGTAGTAAAAGAAATTCATATAATGTGATGACACATAAAATAGCACCTTCTATACTTTCGGCTGATTTTGCCAATCTTGGGCGTGATATAAAAATGATAAACACAAGCCAAGCCGACTTTATACATGTTGATGTGATGGACGGAGTTTTTGTTCCTAATATTTCGCTGGGGTTGCCAATAGTTAAAGCAATAAAAAAATATGCCGAAAAACCACTCGATGTTCATCTTATGATTGTAAACCCTGAGAAATACATAACCGAATTTAAAAATGCAGGTGCAAGTATTTTGACAGTACATGCCGAAGCTTGTGTACATCTGCATCGTACAATTTATGAAATTAAAGAAAATGGAATGAAAGCGGGTGTAGCCATTAATCCTCATACACCTGTTGCAGCATTAAAAGAAATAATAAAAGACATTGATTTGGTTTGTGTAATGAGTGTAAATCCTGGTTTTGGAGGGCAAAAGTTTATTGAAAATACATATTGTAAAATTGAAGAACTTAAAATAATGTCATCATTGCACAATATTGAGCTTATGATAGAAATAGATGGAGGAGTAACAATTGAAAATTATAAAAAATTGATAAACGCAGGAGCAAATGTATTGGTTGCCGGAAACACAGTATTTTCTTCAGAAAACCCGATAGAAACCATAAAAATTCTAAAGCAATAAATTTTAAAAATTTTGGTTTTAAATTAAAAAAAAAATAAAAAAAATTAGAAATCTTAAACTATACATATTAATAATAGTTGTATTTACCTTTCACAAGGGCTTTTCGCAATCATATATATCAGGAATAATAAGCGATTCATTAAACAATCCGCTATCCGATGTTTCAATATTTACTGATGACCAGTTGCATTTTACTTTTTCGGATAAAAATGGTTTTTATAAACTAAAAGTACCATCGGAACAAAACCTCATTATTATTTTCAGTTTTCTTCAAAACCGCCAATCACATAAAGTTTCTAAACTTAAAAAAAACGAAAATTTTATTTTAAACCAAAAACTAAACGTAGCCCAAGATATAGACGAAATAACAAAATATGGCGAAAAAGACAGAAATTTGATAAGCACAATAAATATTGAAGCAAAAAAACTTGAAAGATTTCCGTCAGTTACCGGAACTGTAGAATCATTTCTTAAATTTTTTGGTGCAGCCTCAAATAACGAACTTAGTTCGGGATATAATGTAAGAGGCGGAAATTACGACGAAAACCTCGTTTATATTAATGATATAGAAGTTTATCGTCCGTTTATAATTAGAGCCGGGCAACAAGAAGGTTTAAGTATTATTAATCCCGAAATGGTTGAACGAATTTCATTTTCGAGCGGTGGTTTTGAAGCAAGATATGGCGATAAATTAAGCAGTGTACTCGATATTTTATATAAAACACCGCGAAGTAAAGAAGCAACAGTAAGAGCCAGTTTTTTGGGGACAGATTTGACAATTGGCAATCAAACCAAAAACAAAAGATTTAGTTTTATAATTGGGGCACGCTACAGAAGTAATAGATTTTTGTTTAATTCCCTTGACGAAAATGGCGATTATAAACCGCTGAATGCCGATATTCAATCATTAATAAAGTTTAGATTTTCAAAATCAACAAGCGTTTCATGGCTTTCTAATTTTGCTTATAATAGGTTTTTGCTGGTTCCGTCTGATAGACAAACTTCTTTTGGCACAGTAAACACACCTTTAAAATTAAACATTTATATGGGAGGGCTTGAAGAAATGAAATATTTTGTAGTGCTAAACGGACTTACTTTCCAGTATAAACCCAATAATAATACAAATCTTAAAGTTATAACTTCGCATTATACAACCACCGAAACCGAAAAAAATACTACCGAAGGTGCTTATGGATTATATGAATTAGACAATAATCTTGGCTCAGAAAATATTGGAAAAGAAAAAAGAATGCTTGGTGTAGGCTATTTTATTAATAATGCCAGAAACGAATTAAAGGCTGAAATTTATAATAATAGAATTTTATTCAGTAAAACAACAGAAAATTCAAATTGGACAACAGGTGCAAGATTTCAACATGAGGAAATTGAAGATTATTTAAACGAATGGAAATACAACGACTCTGCCGGACATAACATTGCAATTGGTAGAAAAAATGGCAATGAAATTATTTTAGACAATAGAATTAAAGCAACTAACAATGTAGAAAGTTATAGAATTAGCTCGTTTGCTCAAAACAATATTGTATTAAAGAAAAATAACAATTTGAGATTAAATGCCGGGATAAGGCATCAATACTGGAATTTTAATAACGAAAATATTATTAGCCCAAGAATTACTTTATCATTCGAACCAAATAAAAAATACAATGATACATTACTTAAAAAAGCTAAAGATATAATTGCTTTTGATACATTGAAAAAACGAGATTATATGTTGAAATTTTCGTGGGGGATTTACTATCAGCAGCCTTTTTACAGAGAAATGCGTAAACCTGATGGTAGTATAAATACCAAAATAAAATCGCAGAGAAGTATGCACTTTGTAATTTGCTACGATTTGAATTTTAAAGCATGGAACCGACCATTCAAACTAGTAAGCGAAATTTTTTACAAAGACCTGAAAAACCTTGTTCCATATTATATAGATAATGTGAGAATAAGGTATTACGGTGAAAATAGTGCCAAAGGTTATGCTACCGGCATTGATACAAGGATAAATGGTGAATTTATTTCAGGATTAGAGTCTTGGCTCAACTTATCATTATTGCAAATAAGAGAAAACATAGCCTATATAAATGAAAAAGGTGAAACTACACAAACAGGTTATATAAGAAGACCTACCGACCAAAGAGTGAATTTTTCAATACTTTTTGCCGATGAACTTAAAATGGATAAAACATATAAAATGCACCTTGGACTTGTATTCGGTAGCCGTATGCCATACTATTTTACGGGGATAAACCGCTATACCAACCAGCCAAATACAATACCACCATACCGCAGGGTTGACATAGGTTTTTCGAAAGAAATAATAGGAGGGTATGCTAAACCATCAGAAAAATTCAAACATATTGAAACATTTTGGATGAGTGTTGAAATTTTTAATTTACTTCAGTTTAACAACACAGTTTCATACATTTGGGTAAAAGATATAAACAATGTAACTTATGGAGTGCCAAATTACCTTACGGGCAGAAGAATAAACCTGAGATTTATCTTAAAATTGAAATGAAAAAAAACTTTTAAAAAAATCATAATAAAATACTTGCATAGTAAAAATAGATTTCCCACATTTGTAATTCATACCCGACTATGGCAAAGAACTACATTTTAAAAACAGTTTTAATAGTAAGTTTTATATCAGGAGGCTTGTATTTACAAGCACAGCATGATCCTTACTATACACATTTCAGGTTTAACAATCAGGCATACAATCCTGCAGTTGCCGGTGTAAAAGTTGATAATATTTGTATAACGGCACTCACCCACTTCCAATACAGGCATTATGATGACGAAACTTTTGTAAGAGGAACTGAAATTGGAAACAACCCCCAAGTTGTAAAAAACGTTGCTCCCGAAACACATAATCTAAATATAAACACACTATTAAATATTGATAAAAGAGGAAGAAATAAAGTAGGTATTGGATTCACACTCCTCGATGATAAAGTTGGGTTTATGAAAACCACCACAATGAAAGGACAAGTGAATTACAAAAAAACACTTCAGGGAAATTTTAATTTTATTTCGGTAGGTGTAGAAGTAGGTTCTACTTCATTTGGTTATGATGACCCAAAATTCAAATATATCGATCCCGGAGATAAAAATATACCAATAACAGGTGGCAACGCATCAAATTTAGATTTAGGCGTTGGCATTATGTATCATCAAAAAACATTTTTAAATAAAATTCAGGACTTTTGGGTAGGAGCAGCCTACAATCATCTAAACGCAGCAAAATATCAATTTACAGTTACAATGGCTGATAACGGAAACAGGGGAGTAGATATGGATTTTGTCAGATATTTATATTTATCTGCAGGTGGTGATTACATGATGGCAAACAAAAATTGGAAACTTGAGCCTGCAATATTAGTTAAATACAATCCAAAACTACAGATAGATTTGAGTACAACTGCACTATATGCCAATTCATTGCGTTGCGGTTTGGCATACAGGTCAATGGCAGATGCAATATCTTTAATAGTAGGCTACGAAAAATGGAATATTCAAATAGGATATTCGTATGATATAACACTTTCAGGAGTTAGAAGAGTAAGTGATGGCACTCATGAACTATTTGCAAAGTATTGTATTCCTATATCGTTTCCACCTCCACCAGAGAAAATTTTCAGGCTTTCGCCAAGATTTTTAGGAAAGGGAGCATATTAATTTTTTATAAAAAATATTAAAATGCACAATAAATACAAAACAAAGGTCGTTAATAAAAGGAAATTTTTAAAATAATAGTCTTGTTTTTAAAATTAAATAAATTATTATTGCAAGTTCAAAAAAAAATAAAACCATAGTAGCAATGAGAAGAATAGCAAAAATTCTTACAATCGTAGGTTTGATGTTTATGGGAAGTTGTATGAATCACAACAGAGGCGAACTCACCGGAGTTCCGGGACGTAAACCATGGTTTCATCCACAGCCTTATGGAACAGTATATGTTAAAACCGGTACATTTCATACAGGACAAAGTGATCAGGATATTTTCCGTTCATACATTGCACCAAACAAACAAGTTTCTATTCATGCAATGTGGGTAGATGAAACCGAAATTACAAACAACGAATATCGTCAGTTTGTATATTATGTAATAGATTCATTGGCTAGAACAATAACTGAACTAACACAAGAAATTGAAAATGCCGGTGATAATTATGTGATTTTAGATTACAAAAAGAAAATTGATTATAAAAATGAAGACCTTGACCAAATGTATTATACACCAGGTGAAAGATTTAGACATAAAAAACAATATGATACTGATAAACTTATTTTTACATATCAATGGATAGATTACCGAGATGCAGCAGCTACACAAAAAGGAACAAAAAAACGCAGTGCATTCGTAAAAACAGAATCTGTTCCAATTTATCCCGATACATTATGCTGGATAAGAGATTTTGCATATAGCTATAATGAACCTATGACAAGACAGTATTTTTGGCATCCAAAATATGATGATTATCCGGTTGTAGGTGTAAATTGGAAACAAGCAAAAGCTTTTTGTAAATGGCGTACAGAATGGTTGAACAGATATTGGGAATCAATTGGACAGCCAATTACAGAAGAATTTAGATTGCCAACTGAATTTGAATGGGAATACGCAGCAAGAGGAGATAGAGATAATAATATGTATCCATGGGGCGGACCATACACTAGAAACAGCAAAGGTTGTTTTCTTGCAAACTTTAAACCTAACAGAGGCGATTATATGGGCGATGGAGGTATGTATCCAGTAAGAGCCGATGCATATTTTCCTAACGATTACGGATTATACAATATGGCTGGAAATGTTGCAGAATGGACAATTAATGCTTATTCAGAGTCAACACATCAATTTTCACACGATTTGAACCCCGATTACCAATATGACGCCAGAGAAGACGAATCTATAACAATGAAAAGAAAGGTAATTAGAGGTGGGTCTTGGAAAGATATAGCATATTTTATACAGAATGGTAGCCGTACTTACGAGTATCAAGATACATGTAAGTCATACATCGGTTTTAGATGTGTGCAGACATATATTGGTCGTTCGGCATTAGACAAGAAATAATAAAAAAATAATTAATAAAACAAATTTAAAATTTAAAAAAAAGTACAAACATGAGCAAAAGTGTATTCGAAAGTAAAGGATTTAAAAAGTTCATATCAATGGCTTATGGACTTGGAGCTTCAATTGTGATTATCGGTGCGTTATTTAAAATTATGCACTGGAATTTCGCAGATCAGTTCTTGATTTTAGGTATGACTACTGAGGCAATTATATTTGCAATTTCAGCATTCGAACCAGTACATCAGGAACTTGACTGGACATTAGTTTATCCTGAATTAGCAGGAATGGACAGCGGACCCAAAAAGAAAGCTGATCCGGTTGCACAGCAATTAGATAAAATGCTTGCTGAAGCTAAAATTGGTCCGGAATTAGTTGAAAGTTTAGGCGTAGGACTTAAGTCATTGAGTTCTAATGTTAGCAATATGGCTGATTTATCTAATGCAACACTTGCTACAAAAGAATATGCAGAAAATATACAAAAGGCTTCAGCTAGTATGAGTTCAATGAGTTCAACCTATGCAAGAACAGTAGAAGCACTAAATAATTTAGCAGATTCAACCGAATCATTGAAAAATGTTTCAGGTCAAATGTCAGGTGTTGGTCAGGTATTCAATGATCTACAAGGAAATCTTGCAGCATTGAACAAAGTTTATGGTGGAATGCTTACAGCAATGAGACCATAATTATAATTTTTTAAAGTAAAAAAAATATAAAAACGTAGAAAAAAGAGAAAATGGCAAGTGGAAAACTATCGGCAAGGCAGAAAATGATTAATATGATGTATCTCGTATTAACTGCGATGCTTGCATTAAACGTATCAAAAGAGATATTGAAAGCTTTTCACCTGATGGAAATAAGTTTTAACCAAGCAAACAGCAATGTAGATAAAAAGAACCAAAATATTCTTGAAGCCTTGCAAGAACAAGCAAGCAACAGAAAAGATGAGGTTGGTCCGTATTATCAACGTGCTTTAGATGTTAAAAAAGTTTCAGGTGAATTTGTAAAATACATTGAAGAGTTAAAAACTACACTTATTAAAAAGGCTGATGGCAGAAAAGAACCTGAAAAAGGTGAAACTGCAAATGAAACTGAATTAACAATGGCAGACAATATTGAACTTCATGCTAATTATTTTTTCAAAAGTCCTAAAGATGCAAAAGCCAAAGAACTTACTGATATGGTTAACAATACACGAGAAAAATTAATGAATCTATTAAAAGATGGTAATGGTGTAAAAGTTGATCCTAAGGATAGAGAAAAGATAATGGCATTGACAAATCTCAATACTGAATACGATTCAAAAAAATATCCAAGTTGGGCTGTAATGTATTTTGAACATTCCCCCTTGGCAAGTGTAATTACAATGCTTACTAAAATTCAAAACGATTGCAGGAATACAGAAGCAGATATTATTGATGCTTTAACACGAAATATTGATAAGAAAAAAGTATCTTTTGACAGGTTGGAAGCAAAAGTAATTGCAAATTCAACTGCAGTTATGGTTGGTTCTGAATATAAAGCAGAAGTTTTACTTGTTGCATCAAACTCAAAATCAGAAAACCCTGTAGTAGTAGGAGGAAGAACATTACCTATGGAAGATGGAAAAGGTATTTATACAGCAAGACCTTCAAATCAAGGAACTTTTAAATGGGGTGGTTCTATTCAGGTAAAAGGACCCGAAGGTGTTGTAACATATCCATTTGAAGCAGAGTATCAGGCATTTCAAGGAGCAGCTACAATTTCTGCCGATGCTATGAATGTATTATATATAGGTCTTGAAAATCCAATTTCAATAGCAGTAGCCGGATATACTCCAAACGATATTGTTGCCACAATATCAGGTGGTTCATTATCAAGAACAGGCAAAGGATGGGTAGCAAAAGTTACAACTCCTGGAAAAGCCACAATTACTGCTTCGGTAAAAGTAAAAGATGGTTCAGTTAGAAGAATGGGTTCTATGGAATATAGAATTAAAAATGTACCAAAACCCGAATCAATGTTTGGTGCATTAGAAAGTGGAAATTACCCCGCAGCAGCATTATTGGGTCAAAACTCAATTACTGCATCTATGCCTAATTTTGTATTCGAAGGTATTAGATGGGTTGTTACAAAATACGCTTGTGCCTATGTACCACGTCGTGGACAAGCCGAGTTTTTTAACGGTGCCGGTGCATCTATCACTGGTCAAATCAAGAGTGCAATTACAAGAGCAAAAAGAGGTGATAAAATTTTGGTTGATGAAATCATGGCTCAAGGTCCTGGTGGAATTACTAAAAAATTAGCTCCAATTGCTATTAATATTAATTAAAAAAATACAATATGCGTCAACTAATATTTGCAATTATTACGTTAAGTATAACATATTCAGCAAAGGCTCAATATGAAGACTGGACATTTCCCAAAACTGCGGTTGCAGAACGAAAGGTAATTCCCTATCGTTATATTCGCGAAGCAAATGTTAAATGGGCTAAAAGAATTGACAGAGTTATTGATGTTCGCGAAAAAATGAACAAGGTAATGGATTGGCCAAGAAGCCCGTTTTATAAACTAATTCATGACAATGTTATGAATGGTAAATTAAAACCCTACAGGAATGATTCTTTGTCATCAATCTATACCCCTGAAGAAATTCTTAAAAGAGGAACAAGAGAATTTACTACAACTGTGCAGGATCCTGCATTTCCAGACGATCCGAGTATGACTAAAGATTCTACTATTGTTATACCTTTTGATCCTTCAACAATTAAAAAATACAGAATAATGGAAGATTGGATATTTGATCATAATTATTCTGATTTTAGAGCTAAAATTATTGCAATTGCTCCATTATTTAAGCCAATTTTTGCAGGGGTCGAATTAGGAGAGCAACCTGTTTATTGGGTAAAAATGGATGATTTAAGACCTGTAATTGTAAATATTGAATTATTCAATAGTATGAATGACGCAGCAAGACTTTCGTTTGATGACTTCTTTCAGATGAGAATGTTTTCAAGTTATATTGTAAAAGAATCAAACATGTATGATTTGGATATAAATTTATTTGAAGAATTTAAAGATGATGGTGTTGCCGCACAGCTTGAAAGCGACAGAATAAAAAATGACCTGTTTATTTTCGAGCATGATTTATGGCAATATTAATATTCTATAATTAAATTAAAAAAAGGGCTTTAGATTCTAAAGCCCTTTTTTTAATTGTAATTTTTTTAAAATAAATTAATAAATTTTGTAATTCATAAAAATCATGTATGTTTGGGAATTGAAAAATAATTTATGAAAAATATTTTTGCCAAAAAAGACATTAATCTTCTGATAAAAGAAGCTGATGAAAATGAAGTTGATGATGAAAAATCTTTAAAACGAACTTTAGGTGCTACAAATCTAATTGCCTTAGGCATTGGGGCAATAATTGGTGCAGGTTTATTTGTAAGAACTGCAGCAGCAGCTGCAAACAATGCAGGTCCATCGGTTACAATAGGTTTTATTATAGCAGCAGTAGGATGTGCATTTGCAGGATTATGTTATGCTGAATTTGCAAGCATGATACCAATAGCGGGCAGTGCATATACATATAGTTATGCTACAATGGGCGAAATTGTTGCATGGATTATAGGCTGGGATTTAGTACTTGAATATGCTTTAGGAGCTGCCACAGTTGGCATAGCCTGGAGCGAATATCTCAACAAATTATTAGAATATTTAGGGCTTCATATTCCTTATGGTTTATGTCATTCGCCATTTGAAACATCGGTATACGGAGTTCAAGGTATTATAAATTTACCTGCATTTTTTATAGTTTCTTTATTATCGGTATTACTTATTAGGGGCACAAAAGAATCAGCTTGGGTTAATGGAATTATTGTAATTACTAAAGTTGCAATTGTTGTGCTTTTTATAGTTTTTGGTTGGTCTTTTATAAATCCTGTAAATCATGCTGTTTATATTCCTGAACCTACAAAATATACTGATGCCCAGGGAGTAATACACAATTATGGAGGTGTAATGGGAATTCTCGGTGCTGCAGGTGTTGTATTCTTTGCATTTATTGGTTTTGATGCTGTGAGTACTGCTGCACAAGAATCAAAAAATCCAAAACGCGATATGCCAATTGGTATTCTTGGTTCATTAGTAATTTGCACTATATTGTATATACTGTTTGCACATGTTTTAACAGGAGTTGCATCAGTTGATGACTTTAGAAATCAAGGCAAAGAAGCTTCAATCGCCTATGCTATAAATAGCTACATGCATGGTTACGGCTGGTTGGCAAAATTAGTTACTGTTGCTATACTTGCTGGTTTCAGTTCTGTAATTTTGGTAATGTTAATGGGACAGAGCAGAGTGTTTTATTCAATGAGTCGTGACGGACTAATTCCTCCCATATTTAGCGAGGTGCATAAAAAATACCGTACTCCATATAAATCAAATTTAATTTTTTTAATTTTTGTAGGATTCTTTGCGGCTTTTGTACCTGGCGATATTGTGGGAGATATGACAAGTATAGGAACTCTGTTTGCATTTGTTATTGTCTGTGCCGGTGTTTTGATTTTGAGAAAAACAAATCCTGAAATTAAAAGACAATTTAAAACACCGTTAGTTCCTTTAGTTCCAATTTTAGGTATTATAGTTTGTACAGCAATGATATATGGTTTAGGTTGGCCCAATTGGGCAAGGTTATTGGTTTGGTTAATTATTGGCTTTACTATTTATTTTTCATACAGCATAAAAAACAGTAAGGTAACAAAAAAATAGAAAACTAAAAATATTTATCAATAAGATAAACTATTGAGCCTATTGCACCGGCTCCAAGTTCAAGTTCTCGTTTATTTACATTTTCAAAAACATCAGTTTCGGCATGATGATAGTCAAAGTATCTGTGTGAATCGGGTATGAAGCCCATTAAAATCATATTTGGATTAATACTAAGTGTTGAATCTAATTTTAAAGGATTAATATCTACACCACCTCCCCATGTGCTTTTTTTAAATAAATGACAACCATAAGGCTCTAAAAGTGGTTTAAAAGAAGCAATTTTATCAAATATACTATCGGGTGCAGAAATACTAAACCCTCTGGGAGTATGCCCTCCTGCATCACTTTCAAGTGCCATTATTTGTTTTTCGCCTCTTGTTTTTACCCAATTTGCATATTCTTGCCCTCCTTTACCTCCGTTTTCTTCGTTCATAAACAAAACTACTCTAATAGTATGTTTGGGGCGATATCCATTTGCTTTAATCAAATTCAAAACTTCTATGCAATGAACAATACCTGCCCCGTCATCGTGAGCTCCTTCACCAAGATCCCAACTATCAAGATGACCGCCAATAGTTATTACACTTTCAGGCTCAGTTTCGCCTTTTATTTCTGCTATTACATTATAGCTTAAAACATCAGGCAAAAGCTTGCAATTCATTTTCATAACTAAATTTAGATTTGGTTTTTCTCTTAATTTTTCTACCAATAATTCGGCATGTTCTGTACTTATTGCTGCAGCAGGTATCATGTGATTTTTATTTGTATAACTCATGCTACCTGTATGTGGATGATTGTCGTTTTGTAAAGTCATACTTCTAACCAAAACTCCTACAGCACCATATTCAGCAGCTTTTGATGCACCTGAATATCTTTGCCCTACACATGCACCATAAGTTTCAAAAACATTTATAGTTTTTGGGTCAAATGCTTTGTTAAACAATACAATTTTACCTCTTATATTTTTTTCGCCTAATCTCTCCAAGTCTTCAATACCATTTGCAACTACTAATTTTGCTTTTATTCTTTTTTTTGTGCCAACTGATCCACCAAGCGAACTTATATTGAGTTTTGTGTCGTCGTGAAATATATACGCTCTTTCAATATTTCCTCTTTTCCAGTTTGGTACCATAACAGGTAGCTTGTAAACTGTATCTGTCCACATTGATTTTAATAAATTGTAACCCCAATTTACCGCAGAATCTGCTTGCTTGGTGCCGCTAAATCTATGTCCAACATCTTTACATAAACTTTTAAGATTTTTATATGCTGTTCCATTTTCGAGAGCCATATCAAAAATTCTTCTAATTTGTATCGAATCTTTGCTATATTGCCCGTTTGAGTTCGAAAAAATTAATATTATCGAAAATATTAAAATAATTGATCTATTAAATAGTTTCATATTTACTTTCTTCATTTGTAGTTGAAATAAAAATTCCTTTATAAATAATTAAAAGTGCTATAATTGACAATGAATGAGCTATCTCATTTTTATTAAACCAAACATTAAATGAAATTCCCATCGAATGAATTATACCTGCTATTATTATTATAATTATCCCACCAAGAATTAATTTGCTTCCTTCTTTCTTTTTATAAATATTAAAGATTTGTATTACACTTATAAAAAAAACAAAACCTATTGCATTATACCATTTTACAACTTCAAAATCATTTGTTTTTAGCAAAAAGTAAATTGCAGCAGCAAAAAGAAATATTGAAAGTATAAAACTTGTAACTTTTATAAAAATTTTATTCAATAAAATAGTACTTGCAAAAATTGCAAAAAGTGTTGCAAAAACCATCATAATTCTTGAATACAACTTTAATATATTATCTTTGTAAGCAAAAAGTGCATGCCCAAAGGCACCTAATAATGCTGATATAGCTAATAAAAAGTAAAAGATTGACCAATAAGTTGATCTTATTTTTAATAATTTAAAAGCTAAAACAGAACAAAAAATACATATCAAAAAATCTGTAATAGATGTTACAGGTTCATAAAATGTAAAATTTGTAAAAACTATTGATGGTTGCTGCATTCGGGCTACAAACATAGTATAAAATATATAGTTATAAAAAATGAAAAATATACAGATTATTAAAAAAAGCACAATTATTTTATTAATTATTTTCTTTAGTTCGGCATTTCAATCTAAAGAGAAAAATAAAAGTAAAGGAATAATGTTTTTTAAAGGTACTTTAAAAGAAGCAAAAGCAAAAGCTAAAAAAGAAAACAAACTTATTTTTATTGATTGCTATGCAACTTGGTGTGGACCTTGTAAAAACATGACAAAAAAAGTATTCATAAAAAAAGAAGTTGGCGAATTTTATAATCAAAATTTTGTTTGTATAAAATTGGATATGGAAACTGCCGAAGGTGAAACAATAGGTAATAAATATTCTGTTGAAGCATACCCAACTTACCTTTTTATTGATAATAATGGTGCATTAAAACACAAAGATTTAGGATATCTTGACCCTGATGCTTTTATAGCACTTGGTAAAAACGCTTTAACTAAAAAATAGTTTTTTTTAAGAAAAACATTCACATTCTTTTTTTTTTTAAAATTATTTTCAAATATTGCATTTTTTAACTCTAAAAATTTGCCTATGGGACATGATTTACCATTCACTGAAAATGAATCTGAAAAGAGGATTCGACCTTTATTCTTAACTGTTACATGTATTATCTCTTACATTGTAAGTGCTTTCATTCTTTGGGAAAGTATAAACAATATGGGAGAAAATACCGAAGAAGCTTTAAGTCAAAATGCTTTGATTACCACAATTGGCACTGTACTTTCAATAATCGGGACAACCCTGATGTGGCACTGTAGAGTGTTTGGATTCTGGATGTTTTTTGCCGGAACAGCAGCAATTATTGCCGGAGCAATTGTGATTTTTGGGCTTAATTATTTGATGAAACTTGAAACCGGTTTAATGGTTTATTTAAGTTTTGCTTTGTTGGTATTGTTTACATTCAATTACAAGTATATGGATTAGTAACAAATTGAATTAAGATTCAAAGAAAAACGAAAAGGGGAGGGAATTATTTAATTCTACTCCCTTTTTTTATTAAAATAAAAAAATTACTTTTGCACTCCTTTTCGGATTTTGGAGAACCGAAATTGTAAAATATAAAAATTTATGGCAACAAAAATCAGATTACAAAGACAAGGACGCAAAGGTCGTCCGATTTTCCACATTGTGGTGGCAGACAGCAGAGCTCCTAGGGACGGAAGATACATTGAAAGGCTTGGCATTTACAATCCAAATACCAATCCCGCAACAATTGACATCAATTTCGACAAAACCCTTGATTGGGTACAAAAAGGAGCTTCACTTACAGACACATCAAGAGCAATTTTATCTTACAAAGGTATTTTACACAAAAATCATTTACTTAATGGTGTGAAAAAAGGAGCATTAACATTAGAGCAAGTTGAAGAAAAATTCAGCAAATGGCTTGATGAAAAAGAATCAAAAATTACTAATAAAATTAGTTTACTTTCTGATTCAAAAAATGCAAAAACAATCGCTAATCTTGAACGTGAAAAAAGCCTGAAAGAGGCAAAAGCTGCTAAAATATTATTAAAAAATTCAGCCTTGGCAGAGGAAGTAAACACAAATAGCGAAACCTCTGGCGAAACTCAGGTAGAAATTGAAAGTTCTGTTGAAACAGCCGTTGAAGAGAATGCAAATGTTGAGCCTGAAACTACTGAAGAAAGCGTTTCAATACCATCAACAGATGAAGTTTCGTCAGATGAAACTCCCGAAAACTCTTCTACTCAGGAGTAAGAAAATCTATTTATTTTTTACCATTTGAGAAACCTCATACCTATATGTACTATTTCAAAAATACATGGGTTTAAGGGGTATGTAAAAGCAGATTGCGACTTTTCAAATATTGATATTAAAATTGGTAAACATGTTTTTATTGCTATAAATAATAAACCTGTTCCATTTTTTATTGAAGATATAAAAGGCAACAATGACGAATTATTAATCAAATTTGACGATATCAACAGCCCCGAAGAAGCAGAGGAATTAGTTGGATTAAACATTTTATCAGATTCTGAAAATAAATTAAATGGTTTAGGAAATTTCAGAAAAATTGAAGGGTATAAATTAATTGACCAAAATATGCAATTTGCAGGTGTTGTTTTATCTTTAATTAATCGACCCGGGCAAGACTTACTCGAAATTGAATTTGAAAAAAATATTTATTTTCTACCCTGCGTATCTCAAATAATTTTAAAAATAAATCATAAAGAAAAAACTATTTTTACCGAAATACCCGAAGGTCTAATTTCATTAAACAATTAATGTTAAATATTGATATAATTTCTGTATTGCCCGAATTGTTGAAAAGCCCTCTAGAGCATTCTATCATCAAAAGGGGAATGGATAAAAAGGTTTTTTCAGTAAATCTTATTGACCTGAGAGATTATGGCATTGGAAAACACAAGCAGGTTGACGATTATCAATTTGGAGGAGGAAGCGGAATGGTTATGCAAATTGAACCAATTTACAATTGTATCACCTATTTAAAAAGCAAAAGAAATTATGATGAAGTGATTTTTCTTACTCCCGATGGAGATATTTTTAACCAAAAAACAGCTAATAAACTTTCACTTTGTAAAAACCTAATACTTCTTTGTGGTCATTACAAAGGTGTAGATGAGCGAGTTAGAGAACATTTGATTACAAAAGAAATTTCTATTGGCAATTTTGTTCTCACAGGTGGCGAATTGCCAGCACTTATAGTTGCAGATGCCGTTTGCCGACTTTTACCAGGTGTATTGAACAATGAAGAATCTGCGTTAACCGATACATTTCAAGATGATTTGGTATCGGCACCGGTTTACACAAGGCCGGCTCAGTTCAATGGGTGGAGTGTGCCGGAAATACTGCTTTCGGGCAATTTAAAAGAAATTGAAAAATGGCGTGACGAACAATCAATTGAAAGAACCAAAACCAAGAGACCGGATTTTGAAATATAATAAGTTAAAAAATTATTTATGCTCCCAATTTTAAAAAAGCCAATTGTGTTTTTTGACCTCGAAACTACAGGAATAAGCACCTCAAAAGATAGAATAATTGAGTTGTTTATTTTAAAAATTATGCCCGACGAAAGCGAATTCCAATTGCATCAATTTTTCAATCCGGGTATTCCCATTTCGGCAGAAGCCACTGCTGTTCATGGAATTACAGACGAAGATGTAAAAAATGAACCATCGTTTGCCGAAAAAGCTGATGAACTCATATTATTTCTTGAAAACTGCGATTTTGCAGGTTTTAATTCAAATAAATTTGATGTCCCAATTTTGGTTGAAGAATTTTATAGAGTTGGCATTGAATTGAATATTGATGAAAGAAAATTTATTGATATTATGAGAATTTTTCATACTATGGAACCCCGTAATCTTAGTGCAGCTTACAGGTTTTATTGTGATAAAGAAATTGACAAAGCACACTCTGCAAAATTTGATACTTTAGCTACCTTTCATATTTTTAAAGCACAATTAGACAAATACTCAAATATTGATAAAACCGTAGAAGGCTTGCATAAACTTTCGGCTTCAAGTGGGCAAGTTGACCTCGCTGGACGTATAATTATGAATGCAAAAAATGAAGAAATTTTTAATTTCGGAAAACATAAGGGAAAAAAAGTGATAGATGTTTTCAAAACAGAGCCAAGCTATTACAACTGGATTATGGATAGTGATTTTGCAATTGATACTAAGAACAAATTCACAAAAATAAGATTGAGAATGTTGGGCGAATAAAATACGTTGGTTAATGTTTCATTATTAAACTTATTTTATAGATTTTTGCAGGAAATATGTCAAATGAAATTAAAATTTCAGATAATTTAACTTTTGATTCGGTAATTGATTTTTTAAGGAATAAAAAGAAAATTTTAATTGATAAAAACGCTTATGAAACTATTAAAAAATGCAATGAGTATTTACTTGAAAAAATTAAAAATGGCAATGAATTATTTTACGGTATAAATACAGGATTTGGATCGCTTTGCAATACAAAAATCAATTCAAAAGATATTGAAAAATTGCAGGAAAACCTTTTGAAATCACATGCTTGCGGGGTGGGAGACATAGTCCCCGATGAAATTGTAAGGCTTATGATTTTATTTAAAGTAAAATCATTGAGTTTAGGATATAGCGGTGTAAAGCCCGAAACAGTTCAGAGACTTGCCGATTTTAACAATTTCAATTTAATTCCACATGTTTTCAAACAAGGCTCGTTGGGTGCATCGGGTGATTTGGCACCTCTTGCTCACCTTTGTTTGCCAATTATTGGAAAAGGCAAATTGAATAATAAAAATGCTTCAAATGTTTTGAAATCAAAAAAAATTGAACCATTAAAACTTGGACCAAAAGAGGGTTTGGCACTTATAAATGGTACACAGTTTATGACAGCCTATGGTTTTTATTCATTAATAATTGCCAAACAACTTAGCCATTGGGCTGATAAAATATCTGTAATGAGTTTAGAAGCGTTTAACTGCAGTATAGACCCGTTTTTGAAACCTGTAAACCGAATAAGAAAACAAGATGGACAGCAAAAAGTTGCTGATAAAATTTGTAAAATATTAGAAAAGCGAAAGATTAGAGAAAAAAATAATGATTATGTGCAAGATCCTTATTCTTTCAGATGTATTCCGCAAGTACATGGAGCTACATTAGATGTAATAAATCAAGTTGAAAAAGTATTTACAAACGAAATAAATTCAGTTACAGATAATCCAAATATATTTTACGAAGAAGATTTGATTTTATCGGGTGGAAATTTTCACGGACAAACACTTGCCCTTCATGCTGATTTTCTTTCAATGGCTGTTGCAGAGCTTGGCAATATTTCAGAAAGAAGAATTTACAAATTAATATCGGGCGAAAGAAATTTACCTCCATTTCTTATATCAACACCTGGCTTAAATTCAGGTTTTATGATTCCTCAATACACCGCAGCCTCGATTGTAAGCCTCAATAAACAACTTTGCACACCATCATCGGTTGATAGTATTATGAGCAGCAATGGGCAGGAAGATCATGTGAGTATGGGAGCCAATGCAATGCTTAAACTTGCTAAAATAACTCAAAACACCGCAAAAGTTTTGGCAATAGAACTATTTACTTCTGCTCAGGCTTTAGAATTTAGAGATATTAAAAATTGCACAACAAGTACTTTAGAACTTCATAAAAAAGTGAGAAAAAATATTCCATTCATAAAAAATGATACCGAAATGCACGATTACATTAGAATTGCAGAGCATTTAATCTTAAATGATTTATAATAGATAAGAAGGATGAATATTAAATTTTGTGGTGCAACACGTACAGTTACAGGCAGCTGTTATTTACTTACACTCGATAATGGTTTTAAAATTTTATTAGAATGCGGACTTTATCAAGGACACGAAGAATTGACCGAAGATTTTAATAATCATTGGAAATTTGACCCTACACAAATAAATCTGTTAATTGTAAGTCATTCGCATATTGACCATATCGGAAGAATTCCAAAACTTGTAAAAGATGGTTTCGAAGGAAATATAATCTGCACACATGCAACTCATGATTTGGCTGCAATAATGCTACTTGATAGTGCTACAATACAAGAAAGAGATGCCCAATGGGCAAATGAAAAAAACCTAAGGAAAAAAAACGGAAAAATAAACGAACCACTTTATACAGTTGAAGATGCCCGAAATTGTATGAGCCAATTTGTAGGATACAACTATAACAGATGGAACAAAATAGCTCCAGGTGTTGAAGTATATTTTACCGATGCCGGTCATATACTTGGTAGCGCAACTGTAACTTTAAAAATAAGAAAAAGTGATAATGATTTCTTGTATCTGGGCTTTACAGGAGATGTTGGTAGAAATTCGAGACCTATTCTAAAAGACCCCGTACAAATGCCACAAGTTGATTATTTGATAAGCGAAAGTACTTATGGTGGGCAAATTCATGATGAATTTCCTGGGGATATAAACCATTTTATGCAAATAGTTCACGAAACATGTGTAAATAAAAGAGGAAAACTTATAATCCCTGCTTTTAGTGTAGGTCGTACTCAGGAAATAGTTTATATGCTTGACCATCTTCAAAACAAAGGTAAACTTGGCAAGATAAAAGTTTATGTTGATAGCCCGCTTGCTGTAAATGCTACTGATATTTTTACGGTTCATCATGAGTGTTTTGACCGTGAGATTATTGAATACATGACTCATGACCCCGACCCTTTTGGTTTTAATGGGTTAAAATATATTAGAAGTGTTGAAGAGTCGAAAAAACTCAACGATAGCAACGAACCTTGCATTATAATAAGTGCAAGCGGAATGGCAAATGCAGGAAGGGTTAGACATCATATTTATAACAATATTGAAAATTCTGACAACACAATATTATTTGTGGGTTATTGTGCCGAAGGAACACTGGGAGCATATCTCCGCGAATATCCTACAACTGTTAGAATTTTTGGAAAGGAGCTAAAAGTAAAAGCAGATATAGAAATAATGGATGGATTGAGCGGACATGCCGATGAACCCGAATTAGTTAAATTCATCAGTTCACAGGATAAAAATATTTTAAAAAAAATATTTCTTGTTCATGGTGAGTTAGACCGCCAAACATTGCTTCTCGAGGCTTTGAAAAAACAAGGTTATACTAATATTGAAATACCACATTTTGGACAAATTTTCAATATTGATTAAAACAAAAATTACTTTTAATGTTATTTTAAATATTTAACTTTAATGAAAATTTTCTCAAATTTTAAAAATACTATATTTGCCACAAATGCAGTTGTTCAATACACATAAAGAGTTGATTTATGAAGCTGTCGAAGCATTATCTTCAAGAAACTTCAATTCGGTTTATATTGAAGATATTAAAGATTATTCTGACGAAGAAAAGGAAAGTGGACTAAAAGCATTTCAATTAAGATTTAATACTGATTTTACAGATTTAAGCGTAAAAACTGACGAATGGGTTGGAGAAGAAGTTTCGCCATTTTTACAAACCGGGCTTGGTATAAGGTACCCTGTTATTGATGAGCAAACACTTATTAATAATGCAAAAAAGAGCAGCAACAGTTGGAAAAATATAGATATTGAAGAAAGAGCAGGTATTTTAACAGAAGTTTTAGAAAGACTAAAAGACCGTTTTTTTGAACTTGCCAATGCTACAATGCACACCACTGGACAAGGTTTTACAATGGCTTTTCAGTCATCAGGTCCACACTCGTGCGATCGTGCACTCGAAGCAATTGCAATGGGCTTTCATGAAATTAAAAGATTTCCCGAACAAATAAAAATTGATAAAACTTCAGGCAATTTTTCGTATAGCTTAAAAAAAACTTGGAAACCAATACCTCGAGGAATTAGCCTTGTTATTGCATGTTCTACATTTCCTGTATGGAATAGTATTCCTGCAATTTTTGCAAATTTGATTACCGGCAATCCTGTAATTGTAAAACCACATCCAAAAGCAGTTTTGCCTTTGGCAATTGTAGTTTCAGAAATAAGACAGGTTCTTAAAGAATCAGGCTTAAAAACCGAAACTGTACAACTGGCATGCGATACATCAGCAAATCCCATAACAACCAAACTTGCCGAAAACCCTGAAATTAAAATTGTTGATTATACAGGAAACACAAAATTTGGAAATTATATTGAACAACTTGATAAAATTACATTTACCGAAAAAGGTGCTGTAAACCCTGTAATTATTGATTCTACAAAAGATATTGAATCTTTAATTCAAAACCTTGCTTTTAGCCTTTTGCTTTATTCTAAGCAAATGTGTACATCGCCTCAAAATATATACATTCCCGCTGATGGTATTAAAATTAAGGACGGAAATGTTTCTTTTGACGATTTTACAGATAGACTTCAAATAGCTGTAAATTCAATCTATGAGAAAAAATGGGGTCCTTCAGTTATGGGATGTATTCAAAACGACAAAACTTTAAAATCGGTTAAAGAAATTTCAATGTCTTTAGGGAAAAAAATATTAGACAATGGCTCTTTTAAAATGCCCGAATACGATTCTGCCAGAACACAATCATTAAAAATTTTGGCTGTTGACAGTGGCAAACAGGAAGTTTTTCAAAGAGAAATTTTTGGTCCTATGGTTTTTATTGTTAAAACAGAAAATACCGATAAAAGTATTGAACTTGCACTTCGTGGTGTAAACCAGTTTGGAGCTATTACTTGCCTTGTTTTTTGTACCGATTTTATGAAAAGTAAAGAAATTGAAGAAAAATTTAACAACGCTTTTGTCCCCGTTTCGTTCAATTTTAGCGGACAGGCTTTTGTAAACCTGCACACAGCTTTTTCTGATTTGCATGTAAGTGGAGGTAACTTGTCGGGAAATGCTTCTATTGTTGACCCAGGTTATATAACCCGCAGGTTTATTTGGATTGGAAATCGTTTTATGTTATAATATTCTACAAGTAAATTGACACACTCGGTTTCACATAAATTGTATATTGAACTTAATGGTAATGATTTAACCCTTTTGACCGCAAACAAAGAAGCACAGATTATATCTATTAAAAATTACAACTTTATTGACGAACAACTACTTGATAATATACTGACCGAGCTTCCCGACATTTATTCAGAAATAAACCTATTACTTAGAAGAAAAAATTTTATTACCATTCCCGAACAGTTTTACGATGAAGATATAGATAAAATTTATTCATTGAGTTATAATTTGGCTGAAGAAGATTTTTTAAATATTGATAAAACAGATTTTGGTATAGGCGTGGTGTATCAGGTTGACAGGGTTTTTGCCGAAAAAATTAAAAATAAATTTTCAAGAGTTTTGCTCCAAAATGAAGTAAGTTTGGTTTTAAATAAAATATTTAAAACAAATATTAATAAGTCAAAAATATTCATTACAAAAAATGATGAACAACTTAATATTTATATAGTAAATAATGGTAAACTAATGCTTTGCAACCCCTACATCACAAAATCTAATGATGATACATTTTACTTTGTAATGCTTGCCATTGAGCAATTGCATTTGATGCCCGAAGAAACAGAACTTATAATATTGGGCGAACCTCCCAATAGAAAAGCAATTTTTGATTTATTTAAAAACTATATAAACGAAATAAATATCTGGCTCGAAGACTACAACTGTGATAGTACAGTTTTTAATAAAGATATTATTGAAAAATCGTATCCCCTACAACTTTTGGTATGCGGATAATTGGTGGAAAATATAAAAGTTATAATTTTAATCCTCCACGCAATATTGATGCACGCCCTACTACCGACCGTGCCAAAGAATCATTAATTAATATACTTATTTCTTCAGATGGTATTGAAGAAAAAAATTGCCTCGATATTTTTTGTGGGACGGGAAATATTTCTTTTGAGTTTGCTTCGCAAGGGGCTAATTTTATTACATCTGTTGATGTAAATGCTAATGCAGTTTTGTTTGTAAAAAATACTTTTAAATCTCTTGGATTTGAAAATTTTGAAGCCATAAAAAAAAATGCTTTTAAATGGATTGCCGAAAAACACAACAAACAATATGATATAATTTTTGCCGACCCTCCTTATGATTTGGCTGATATTGATAAATTGCCCGGTATGATTTTTAATAGTGATTTAATATTTGAAAATACAATACTCATTATTGAACATCGCTCAAACTTTCAATTTGTAAATAATTATTTGTACGATACAAGAAAATACGGACAATCGGCATTTTCTTTTTTCAGAAAAAACTAATTTCTAACTTCAACAACCCGGTTTATTTCTAAAATTTCATGAATGTATATTTTATTGAAATACCTTGATAATGCTACCTTAAATTCGCTAAAATCTTTGATTTTGTTTTTTGAATTTACTATACAATTTATAACAGCTACGCCTTTGTTGTCCAATAGATTTTTTAAATTTTTTAAGAAATCACTGCTGTAAACTTTCTTTGGCATCTCAATATCAATAAATAAATCAACTACAATCAAATCAAACTTACGGTTAATTTTTTTTATCAGTTCAAAAGCATCTCCACATAAAATTTCGGTTTTTGCAAGATTGAAATTATAAAGTTTTTTTATAAGTTCAACTATTGCCGGGTCTATTTCAATTGCAGTAATATAGGGCGAAATATTATAATTTTTTTTAAAAATTTCAATCACACTGCCCGTTCCCAATCCTAATAATAAAACATTATCTATTTCAAAATTTTTTAATTTTATTTTTATAAATGTTTCTTCAAACACTTTGTGAAGATTCCCAAAACTGTAATTGGCATTTTTTGTATTAAGTACTACTTTACCGGCTTCTATCTGTAAGCAAAGTCCGGGGTTAAAGTCCGATTTGATTTTTTTGATATTTATTACGAAAAAATATGATAGAAAACGTTTAAACCATGAAATTTTCATGTTTTATCAGAATTTGTATTTCCACATCATACTTTCTACAGGTTTCATAGTGCGTTTATTGTATTTGGCACTCTGTTTTTTGTTGTACAACTGTTCTACTTCGCCCTCAATACAATGATAGATGAGTTTTGCAATAGGCATTCCCCTGTAAATTCTAACGGGATGTACGCATGATATTTCAAGAGTCCAGGTATTGCAAAAACCAATGTCACCTACTCCCGAAGTACAATGAATATTTATACCTAAGCGTGTAGCACTTACTATACTTCTTATAAATGGAATGTGTTTGTGTGTTTCGGTGTATTCTTCGGTTACTGCAAGGTAAAGCACACCTGGCACCAATACAAAACCATCAAGTGGTATATCAATAATTTCTATTTTATTATTTGCTTTTGCATCAAGTACTCGGTCTTTGTAGCACCCCAAGTATTTCCCAAGGTGAAGGTCGTAACTGTTTGAACCAAGACAATCTTTTGCGAAAGGTTCAATAAGGATAGTTCCTTTGTCAATTTCTTCGAGAATACGTTTGTCGCTTAAAACCATTTTTTTTAAATTTGGGCTTTGCAAAATAATAAAACTAAAGCTTGATATTAAGTTTTTATTTATAAAAAAATAAGACGTTTTTTTTATGATAAATTTGAAAACAAGTGCCAATGTCAACAATACCTCCCGAAATTATTATAAAAATTAAAAAATACTGCGATTATCAGGAAAGATGCCACAAAGAAGTGCGAAACAAACTTTATGAAATGGGTTGTAAAACCGAAACTATAGGTCAAATAATTGTGCATTTGATAGATGCAGGCTATTTAAACGAAGAAAGATTTGCAAAAGCTTTTGCCGGTGGAAAATTCAGAACCAAAAAATGGGGTAGATTAAAAATCAGACAAGAGCTTAAGTTTCGCGAAATTACAGAGTATTGTATAAAAAAAGCTATGAATGAAATTGACGAAAATGAATATTTAAGTGTGTTGAAAGAACTAGTTTTGAAAAAGAAAATAAGAAAAAATGATTTTTACCAAAAGCAAAAAACAATAAAATGGCTTATGAGTAAGGGTTATGAAATTGAATTAATAAAAAAAGCAATTGAATTAAACCAAAAATAAATCAGATGCAATTTTATCGGCAAGCAACATACCGCTTTTTGAGAGTTTTATTGTGTTTTTTTCAATAATCAAATGTGCAGAATTAATATATTTTTCAAGTGTTTTGCCGTTTTGTACCAAAAAATCAAATCCTGAAATTTTATTTGATTTATCAATTTCAATTCCCCATTTTGTTCGAAGTGATGTAAGTATATAATCATTGTATTTTTCTTTGATAGATAATATTTCAGAGTTATAGCAAGGTTTATTTTTTGATAAATTTTCGATATAAACTTTATTGTCGGCTATATTCCAATGTCTTTTGATATGGTTAAACGAATGAGCTGATGGTCCTATACCAAGGTACTTCTCGTTGTTCCAATACGAACAATTGTGAATTGAAAAATTATTTTCTTTACAAAGGTTAGAAATTTCGTAATGGTCCCAATTGTTTTTTGCTGCCCAGTTTTGCAAGATTTCAAATTGCAAAATTGATTTATTCTCGTCAGAATTAAAATATTTGCCCTTTTCTATGAGTTTTTTTAACGGGGTTTTTTCTTCTACTGTCAAGTTGTAGCACGATATGTGTTTTACTCCTGTTTTTTCAATAGTTTCAAGATTAAAATTCCATTGTTTGTCAGTCAAGCCGAAAAAACCATAAATTAAATCTAAATTAAGGTTTTTTAAACCGCTTTTTTGTGCATTTTCAATACAATTTAGGGCTTGTTCAGAGTTGTGTGAACGGTTCATCCATTTTAAATGCTCGTCAAAAAAAGACTGTATGCCTATACTTAATCTGTTTATGCCAATTTCTTTTAGATTTTGGCAATATTCTGCTGTAAGATTATCGGGGTTGGCTTCTAATGTTATTTCTATTTTTTGGGAAATATTGTAGTTTTTATAAATTTTATTTAAAATTTCAGCAAGTTCAATTGGTGTTAATAGCGATGGTGTTCCTCCCCCAAAATAAATTGTATTAATTTTTTCATCAGTATCAAAAAAATATTGTTGATTTTTTCCAAAATATTCAATTTCATTTTTAATTGCTTGAACCATTTCTCCAATATTTTTTTTGTTTACCGAAAAATGAAAATCACAATAAAAACAAGATTTTTTACAATATGGAATATGTATGTAAATGCCCGACATTAATGATAAATACTGAAAAAAACAGACATGTTTAAGTTTTCTGTTTTTTCTTTTTTGCCGATGGGAAAAGTATATTGTTTAAAATAAGCCTGTAGCCTGGTGAATTGGGGTGTAGTGATAATTCAGTAGGAGGTTCTTCTATGAAATGCTGATAATCTTCGGGGTCGTGGCCCCCATAAAATGTCCATGTTCCCTTTCCTATTTCGCCGTGAATGTAACGGGCTTCATTCATAGCTTGGTTTTGCCCCATAATAAGTACATCACTTTTTATAAGAGATTTTCTAAATGCCGTTGTTTGCCCCATAAACCCTTTAATTACTTTTTCGTGATTTTGGCAAAGCATAGTAGGTACAAAATCAAATTTTGCAGAGAAATCAAATAAAACAAAATAGTCGTTTTCTTCAGAAATATTGCGTTCAAACTGTTGCATATCAATATTGGAAATTTCATAAGCCCAAGGATTTACTTCAAGTTTAAAATCTTTGAAAGCAAAAGAATTGTCATAATTAAGTTTTGATTGTGCATTTGGGTCCATTCCATCACCATCAAACATGCTTTCGCAAATATCAACTCCATCGGCAGTTAATGCTATATCATAGCTGTCAGTAGCACTACACATTGCAAATAGAAAACCGCCTCCTATTGTAAAATCTCTTATTTTTTTTACAACGGCAAGTTTAAGTTGCGATACTTTTTTAAAGCCGTATTTTGCAGCAACAGCTTCGGCTTCGGCTACTTGATCTTTGTACCATTGTGTTTGATGATAGCTTGCCCAAAATTTTCCATACTGTCCGGTAAAATCTTCGTGATGTAAGTGCAGCCAGTCGTATTGCACAAGTTTGCCATCCATCACTTCATCATCAAAAATTGTGGTATAAGGTATTTCTGAATATGTAAGCACAAGGGTTACGGCATCATCCCAAGGTTGTTTTGATTTCGGGCTGTAAACGGCAATTTTAGGAGCTTTTAGTAGTTTTACTACTTCCATATTTATTGCCGGGTTTGCAATTTCTTCGTAAATTTCGGCTGCCGAACTCTCTGAAATTTTCTGATAACTCACACCTCGCAGCAAACATTCTTTTTCAAACTTGTCATAATTATCAAACATAAAACTGCCCCCACGGTAATTTAACAACCATTCAACTTCTTTATCAAAAGTTAATACCCAATATGCTATACCGTAGGCTTTAAGGTGGTCTTTTTGTGTATTGTCCATAGGTATCAGAATTTTTGCTGAAAATATCTTATTTGAAAAACATAGAATAATGAGCAGTAATACTGTTTTTGTTCTCATTTGTTTAAAAAAGTAATGTAACCTTAATGCCTGCATAAACGGAGATAATACAAGTAATATTGCTCAAAATTACATAAAAAATTGCAGTAAAATACTTGCCTGTATTAAGTAATTGAATTGTTTCAATTCCATAAGCCGAAAATGTTGTAAACCCTCCACAAAACCCCACAACTAACAAAAATTTTAAAATTGAATTTTCATCATTTATTAATGTTGAAATTATACCTATCAGAAAACATCCAATTATATTTATTCCAAGCGTTGCAAAAGGTATTGTATTTAAGTTTGATTTAAAAATATTTGAAATCAAAAACCTTAAAAACGAACCTATGCCACCGCCTACAAAAACTGCTAATAAATTATTAATATTTTTCAATACAATTCGTAAAAGTACAATTTTATGGTGTTTAGTTTTCCGTTAATATTATAGCTTAAGGCTTTTGAAAGAAAGCCGTTATTGTCGTAAACATACTCTGTCCAAGTATTATTATTGTATTGGGTTTTTATAAGTTGTGCTTCGGTATTATAATAATTCCAACCTTTGCTGTATGATTCTGACGGAATTTTCTTTTCAACCGTAAACTCAAGCAATTTTTTACTTATTGGAGTTGTTTCAAAAGTTTCTTTTTTTATCAAAGTCATTTCTTTGGTATAGGTAAATATTTGGCTTACATTATCAAATGAATCATAATTGTATTTCATAAAAAATATAGAGGTATCAATACCCGAAATATTTGTATTTTTTATTGTTTTAATTTTGTTTTTGCTGTTGTATGAATATTGGTTTATGGTAAATACGGTATCTGCATTATCAGAATTCGTATGCAAAATTCGTTCAATGTCGCCATTAGTATTGTAAACAAAATCCATAAAAATTGTTCTGTTATATGAATTTTGCTTTGTGCGTGTTACTTGATTTTTGTTGTTAAAGGTATTAAAATTTTCATAAGAACCACCCCATCCATAACATTTTAGGTTGTTGTTTTCGTAAATCATTCTATTTAATGTATCAAATTCATAAGTTTCACACATACAACTGTCATTCATTGTTTTGTTTGGCAAAATTGGAATTTTTACATAAACCCACATTTTTTTAACTCCAAATTTTTTGAAAAGTGCAGAATCTATGCCATCTTGCCCCATGGCAGTAGCTTTAATTAATAATAGAGTGATAGTGATAATAAAAAACCTGTGAAAATTATTCATTTTTTCAAAATTATTTAAAACTTGCAAATGGCGCTTCATCCAATGGAGAAAATTTTTCTATTTTCATTTTTGCATAGGCTGCAAAAGCAACCATTGCGGCATTATCAGTACAAAATTCGAGCTTGGGAATAAAAACTTGCCAGTTTTCTGTTTCTGTTTTTTTTATTATTTCATTTCTAAGCAAACTGTTTGCAGCCACACCGCCTGCTATCGAAACTCTGTTAATTCCAGTTTGTTTTACTGCTAAACTCAATTTTGTCATCAAATAAGTAATTATTGTTTTCCTGATTGAAGAGCAAATATCAGACAAATTATTTTGAACAAAGGTTGCATCTTTTTTACTTTGTTTTTGGATAAAATACAAAACCGAAGTTTTAAAACCGCTAAAACTTAAATCGAGCCCAGGTACCTTTCCAATAGCAAATTTGAATGCATCGTGATTGCCATTTTGTGAGTATTTATCAATCAACGGACCACCCGGATATGGCAAACCTATAATTTTTGCAGTTTTATCAAAAGCTTCTCCGGCAGCATCATCAATAGTTTTTCCTATTATTTCAAAATCGGTAATTGAATTTACCAAAATAATCTGCGTATGCCCACCGGATACAAGCAAGCACAAGTAAGGGAATTGCAAATTTCTGTTTTCAATCAAAGGTGCAAGTACATGTGCTTCTAAATGGTTTACAGAAATTAAAGGTTTGTTTAACGAAATTGCCAAACCCTTTGCAAAACTTGAGCCTACAAGCAATGAACCAAGCAAACCCGGTCCAATAGTATAAGCAATAGCGTCAATATTTTTTAATTGTGTTTTTGATATTTGAAGTGCATGATTTACTACCGGAATTATGTTTTTTTGATGTGCTCTTGATGCAAGTTCGGGCACTACTCCGCCATATTTTATATGTACACTCTGGCTCGAAACCACATTTGATAATATTTCACCATTTTTGATTACAGATGCTGAAGTATCATCACACGAAGTTTCTATTGCCAATAGAGTAATATTTTGGACAACCCTTTCGTTTTTTTGCAAAGCTTACTGCTGTATTAAGCTGCAATTTTAGCTATTTTTGCAAGCATAGTATTGAAAATTTTTAAAAAAATATACAAATGGTCTTTAATTGCTCTTGCTTTGTTTGCTTTTTTAATAATTGCTTCAATTGCTATCCTTAATCTTAAATCAGTTCAAAATTTTTTGATAAAAAAAGCCGCAGGATATCTTTCACAAGAGCTAAAAACAACAGTTACAATTCAATCTATTGATTTTAAATTTTTAAATACTGTAGTATTAAATGGCTTGTATATCGAAGATTTGAAAGGCGATACACTTGGATATTTCGGCAAATTGAAAACCGGGTTTAATTATAAGCTTTTATTTGATAAAAAATTAAATCTCTCAAGAATTAATCGGGTTTCAATTGAAAATTCAATAGTGAAATTTATTAGTTATCCGGGTCAAAAAGGTTATAATTATCAATTTATTGTTGATTATTTTTCGCCACCATCAAATACTCCTTCAACGGGTAATGCCTTTAAACTTTTTATAAAAAATATAAAACTCAAAAATGTGCAATTTGTATTGCTACAAGCAGGAAAAAGTAAACCGGGTAACAGAAGTTTTAACGAAAATAATATTGTACTTAAAAATATTAATGGAAAAGTTGCAGCTTTTAAACTTATAGGAGATTCAATAGTTGCAGATATAAAAGAACTTTCATTTATTGAAAAATCGGGGTTTGCAATTAATAAACTTTCATCAAAGGTTAATATTTCATCAACCTTGATGGAATTTGATAATTTGTTACTTCAAACGGCTAAATCATCACTTGGTAATTATGTTAAATTATCGTATAATGGCTGGAATAGCTTTTCTGATTTTGAAGAAAATGTAAAAATGAAATTTCATTTTGATGGTACTGAAATTGCTACTTCTGATATTGCATTTTTCTCTGATTATTTAAAAAAATACAACTTTAAAACTACGCTTGATGGAACAGTTAAAGGTACTTTGATGTCATTTAACTCTGAATTTTTAAAAGTTAAAATTGGTGAACTAAACAGTTTCGAAGGCAGAATTTTACTGCAAAATGTATCTCAAACAGATAAATTTTATTATAACCTTAATTGTAGCCGATTGTATATAAATCCTTCAAATGTTCAGCAAATACTGAATTTGAAATTTCCTGAAGAACTTCTAAGAATTGGTTCTGTTAAATATTCGGGAATTTTAAATGGAACTATGCAAAATATAAATTCAACAGGTTTGGTAGAAACTACAATTGGCAATATTAGAACTGATGCAGGTATAAGTTTTGTTAGCGGCAAACCAGCCGAATACAGTGGTGATATTGATTTCTTTTCTTTCAATACAGGAAAATTATTCAATACTTCAAAAATTGGAAGTATAACAATGTTTAGCAAAATTGATGGGAAAGGTTTTACGCTTGACGAGTTGAATTTAAAAATAACAAGCAGTATTGACAATTTTGAATACAATGACTATAGATATGTAAACACAACAATTGACGGGGTTTTTGAAAAGAAAAAATTTACAGGAAATTTTGATTTGGACGACCCCAATGCAAAACTAAACTTAGATGGAAATTTTGATTTTAATAACGATTTGCCAACAGGCAGTTTTACTGCAAAATCAAAATTTATAAATCTTAAAAAATTGGGCTTTGGCGAAATAAACATTAGCAAATTACAAGATGTAAATATTGATTTTGAAGGCAAAGATATTGATAATATTACTGTTCATGCACTTTTGAGCGAGGTTGAACTCGAAAAAAACAATTCACTGTTTTCTATTGGAAATATAAAATTAGATGCTTTTGGAAACTACAATAATCGCTCAATACAGCTTAGCAGCAATATGGGAAATATTTCGCTTGTCGGAAAATTTAAAATAAGTGAAATTGATAATATTAATAAGATTTTTATTCAAAAGCTTTTTCCCGAATTTTACTCAAATTCAACATTAAAAGTAGAACCTGTTGATTTAAGATTTGATATTGATATTAGCGATTCAAGGTTTTTATCACCTTTGTTTTTCCCTGATGTGAAATTTACAAATTTTACTGCCACAGGAGTTTACAATTCAGAAAACAGCAACCTCGATATTGTTGCAATGGTAGATAATATAAGTTATAAAAAATACCTTTTTGATGAAATAAATCTTCAAAGTCAAAAAAATCCTGATAAAAAACTATCGCTTGATGCAAGTGTTGGCAAAATACTTAATAAAGATAGTTTGTTATCTAAAAACCTTATAGTTTCTGCCGAAATTGGCATTAACGACATTGATTTTAGCCTATTGCTTTCTGATACAACAGACAATTTGAGTTTGAATACCGAAGGAAAAATTTCATTAAACGATGATACAGTTGGCTTAAATTTAAAAAACTCATCAATTTACATTTATAACCAACAGTGGAAAATAAATGATAACAATTATTTTACAATTGTAAAAAACACACTTGAAATTGATAGTTTTAAGCTTTGGAACGGTTCGCAATTCATTTCGGCAGAAGGCACAGCGGGTATAGACAAATTTTCGGAATTAAATATAAAAATAAACAATTTAAACCTCGTAGAAATAAATCCCATATTAAAAAAATGGGATATAAAACTTCAAGGAATTGTAAACAGCAATATTGATTTAAATGGTAGCAGTTCAAAACCAATTATAAAAACTGATTTGACAATAGATAATCTTATTTTTAATTCCGACTCTGTAGGTAATGTGGTTTTGTACAGCAGAAATCAGCCCGGTAGCTATTTGATGAGAATAAGCGGAATGATAAAAAATGGAATTATTAACAATTTAATTTTACTTGGTTCGATTGATATTACTCCACAAAACGAAAAAATAAACCTGAATTTTACATTGAGCAAAGCGAGTTTAAAACCTTTTGAAACTATTACAAAAGGACTTTTTTCGAATGTTAAAGGGATAATAGATACTGCGGTAATAAGCCTTACAGGTAATTTTGAAAAAATTGAGACAAAAGGCGATATTGAAGTTGTAGATGCAAGTATGATAATGGACTACCTCGGAATACCACTTAATATTAACAAAGCAAAAGTAAAAATTGATAAAGATAAAATAAACCTTGGAGAATTTGAAGTAGCTGACAAATACGGCTCAAAAGCAAAGGCAGGTGGGGTGATTTTTCATAAGAATTTCAATAATTTTAAATATGCAATTTTTATGAAAGATTTAAAAAATTTCAATTGCATGAATTTGACAGAAGAACAAGGAGATTTGTTTTTTGGAAACGCCTTTGTAGATGGCAATATGGTTCTCAATGGTACAATTGATAATTTGTATCTGAATATAAATGCCCGAAGCAGGCCCAAAACCGTAATTTCTCTTCCATTAGCTAGCACAACAGAAACTACAGGACCCGATTATATAAAAATAGTTGACCTAAGAGGATATAATTACAAACCACAGAGAAAAAGCCTCACCGGTATTACTATGGATTTTAATTTTAATATTACAAATGATGCTGAATTGAGATTGATTTTTGATTCAAAATTTGATGATGTAATTAAAGCTACAGGCGAAGGAAATATTAAAATGGAACTTAATACTTATGGCGATTTTTATATGTATGGAAGCTATATTATTGACAAGGGAAGTTACAACTTTACTGCTTTAAATAATCTGGTAAACAAAAATTTGAAAGTGAAAAATGGTGGAAAAATAGTATGGAACGGCAACCCTTATGAAGCTATAATAGATATGGTAGCTACAACTACCGTAAATGTTGACCCTTCGGTAATTTTGCCATCGGCAACTATAAAAACCGAAAATGGCAATAGTAATGTAGGAATAAATTGTAATATTACTCTAAAAGAAAATCTTTTTCATCCACAAATTACTCTCGGTATTGATGTTTCTGATGAAAATAGTTCAACTTTGTTTTCAAACAACGATCTTGTTAATGTAATAAATATGATGAAAACTGACCAAGAGGAGGTTAATAAACAATTTATAAATTTGCTTGTATTTAATTCATTTGCTCCATCTTCGCCCGGTATTTCTACTGCTACTTCATCAAATTTGTATTCGTCTGTTCAAAACAGTTTGGGTGCATTTATGACAACTCAAGTAAACTCGTGGTTAAGACAAATAGACCCCAATTGGGAGTTGGGCATTGACTGGAAAAATTCACAAAATATCGAAACACAAAAACAAATAATGGTTTCGTTAAAAAGAAAACTGTTTAATGAAAAAATAGAAGTGGCAGGCGTGTATGGGCAAGCCGGAAACAGTTCTTATGACTTTAATTTAAGCTACAAAATAAAACAAGATGGCAGATTAAGACTACGTGGTTTTAACCGCCGTGCAAACGATCCTTTGAGTGGCAGCAATACTTATATAAATACTTCAGGTGTTGGGTTGTATTACCGCAAAGAACTTGATTATCTTTTCCCAAAAATGAGGAAAAAAATATACGAAAAAAAGCATTGAATAAAATAGAGTTTTTTGGAAAATACCTAAATTAATAAATCGAAATTTAATTAGCCTGATTATGTGATTATTAGTATTTAATTTTATTTATTATTTGTATATATATATATATATATAATTGAACCAAAATAATCAAAATTTTAAATAAAAGCATTTTAAAACTAAATAGAAAGGAGGTAAACACAATTAAATTAAGAAATCTTAAAAAATTATTTACAGAATTTAAGCTTTATGGATATTTTAAATTTTAGGGATAGCCGATGCCCTTGATTAGTAGGCAAAATTAAAAATCAAATTTAAAAAAAAATGAAAAAATTAATATTTATTACTTTTCTGTTAGTTTCAATTTATAACTTTTCAGATGCTGCACCTTCAATTAATTTATGGAAGTGTCATTGGGTTGGAGAACCGTCTGTAACTGTTACCTATCCAGGAAGTTCGTCTTGTAAATTTACACAAGATATGACTTGTACACATCCTCTTTGGGGAACTAAAACTACCACTTATGAGTGGACACGCCCTTGCAATACAGGAATATCGCATCCTACTGATGAGGAAATGAATGATCCTAATAAGTTACTGAGATACATATCGCAAGCAATGAATGAATTAGTCGAATTAGGTTTTAATGTTCCAATTGAATATAGAACAATTTCAAATTTATTAAATCCTGTAAATCTAAATAATGCTACAATATTTAGATTGGCGTTGGCTGGTTATTCAGTAACTGTTGAAGGATTAGAATCAGATTGTTTTGTACCGGTTATTTCTTTACCAGTTTTAGTACCATTATATAATGAACCAGAAGTTAATTTTAATTGTGTATCGGTATCACCAAATCCGTCTAGTTTAAATTTGACAGTTAATCTTGGTAATAATAATATATTTATTGATAAAATTGAATTAATTGAGAATTCAACTGGTACAATAGTTTATCAAAAGAATTCTTCTTTTTTAATAAATGAAAATATAGCAGTATCTTCGCTTAATAAAGGGCAATACACACTTAAAATAACTAATGGAGAAATTATTAATTCAAGACAAATTGTTATTGAATAAAAAAACTCTAATATTATTCTTTTTTTTAAATGCCATTAACTTTAAGTTAATGGCATTTAATTTATGTATAATATTAAAAGAAAAAAATGGGTTAAATCTTAATGGTGCAATTTGTACTATTTCTAATGGTACAAATTATACAGTTGATTCACTTGGCAAATGTTGTATGTACTTACCATTAGGAATTTCAAATCAACTTATAATTTATAAAGAAGGTTATTATAAAAAATTAATTCGTTTGAAAAAAAGCAATAATTTTACATATATAATTGAATTAAAGATAGATAATGGTTTGAGCAAACCAAAGTCATACAAAACAAAGTATTTAGGAAATAAACAAAAACCATATCATGGTAATTTTGCTAATGGTTTGGACTTAGTAAATGACCAGGAATTATATTTGCTTTTTGAAGTAAATGAGATTGATTGCAGTGTTTTGGAAGAGTTTAATTTTTATATATCAAAAATACATACTTTTTCAAGCCCCAAACTTGTTGTATCCGTTTATTTACCAGGCATAGATACATTAAGATACGCAAATCCTCATGGAAGGGAAATAATTGGTCATTATCCTAAAAATTTAATATTCAAGAGTGACACAATTTTTTTAAAAAAAACTGGATGGATTAATATTAAAATTAACAAGGAAATTATAACTAATGATTTTATTGTTGGTATAAAATTAAATGAACAAGAAACATCAAACAATTGGGGTCTTAATTACATTTATATTGGTGAATATAAAATCAATTTTTTTAGAGAATCTATTAGATATTTAAAGTCAGGTTGGATAAAAATTAAAAATGAGAATATTAATATTGATAGATTTATAATGTATTCACCAAACCAATTTTCATTTATTTCGGCAAATTGTAAACTAAAAATATTACATTTTGAAAAATAAGTTATTATTATTATTTTTTATTATAATGTCAATGGCAATTAAACCATTGCCATATAGTAGATATCCATGTAGTAATACTTCTCAATTGGATTCCCTTATAAATGTGAACAATAAACCTTTTTTTAAGGATTCTGTTGTTATAATTTATACTTTTTTAAGTTGTAAACCTTGCCATGTTTTATCAAGTAAAATTAAAAAGAAATACAATAATCCTAATTATCTGAAAAGAATAATTTTTTTAAATAATGTAGATTATAATTATGAGAAGGTATGTAATTATATTAATACTAAAAAATTTCCATTTCCATATTTAATGACAAAATATCCAGATTTTAATGGTACCTATCCTTTAATTTGTTTTCATGATAAAAATGGTAACTTATTTAAAAAAATAGAAGGATTTAATAGATTTTCTATGATTGAAATTGATAAATTCATTAAATCTACTTTAAAAAAGTAAACTAAAGACTTATAAAAAAAAAAATTAAAAAATAATAAATTTATGAAAATTATACCCCTCCCTAAGATTTAGCATTTCTAACAATAGCTTCTATTTCGGTCCATTCATCATTGCTTATCATATCCAAAAAATTAAATTCTCCTGCACCCTTCAACCATTCGCCACCATCAATAATTATTTCTTCGCCATTTATAAAAGATGAAAATTCACTCATTAGAAACGATGCCAAATTTGCAAGTTCGTAATGTTCGCCTACTCTTTTCAGGGGTATTTTGTTTGTAAAATCAAGTTTTTCTCTCAGTATTTCAGGAAAAAGTCTATCCCAAGCTCCTTTGGTTGGAAATGGACCAGGCGAAATTGTATTAAACCTTATATTGTATTTTGCCCATTCTACAGCCAGTGATTTGGTAATAGCAAGCAAACCGGCTTTTGCGGCAGCAGATGGCACCACATATCCCGACCCTGTCGTAGCATAAGTTGTCGTTATGCTTAATACATTACCTTGTTTTTTGTTTTTTATCCAGTAATTGCCAAGTGCAAGTATGCAGTTTTTACTGCCTTTTAGCACTATATCTATAATAATATCAAAGGCTCTGTGTGAAATTCTTTCGGTAGGCGATATAAAATTGCCGGCAGCATTGTTTACCAAACCACTTATTTCTCCAAGTTCTGATATACATAAATTTAAAGCATTTTCAATTTCATCGTAATTACGTACATCACAACTTAATGGTAAAACTTTAGTCCCGGTAAGTTTTTCAATTTCTGAGGCTGTATTTTCAAGCACATCTTTGCGTCTTCCCCAAATACTCACTTTAGCTCCAAGTTGCGAAAAGCAATGAGCCATAGTTTTACCTAAACCGGTACCACCACCGGTTACAATAATAACATGCCCATTTAATGAGCCTTTATTTAACATTAGTTTTGATGTGTCAAGCATATAATTTTATTTGTATTTAAAGCCATTTTTTTATTTTAAAATATATAAAAGTAACTATTACTGTTAATAACATAAAAGCCAATGAATAGTAATATCCATTTGCCCAGCCGAGTTCGGGTATAATTTTGAAATTCATGCCGTAGATACTTGCTATTAGCATTGGAGGCATAAAAAATATGCTCACAATTGTAAATAATCTTATACTGTTATTTTGTTCAAAAATAATGAGATTATTCATGGTGCTATCAATAAAATCAAGCCTTTCAAAATTAAACTTAATGTAATCTATTACTGATTCGAGGTCTTTTACCGAAATATCGAGTTCACTTTCGGTTTTATTATTCAAAAATGATGCTTTTTTTACAAAACTTATTAATAGCTTTTTTTCAATGCAGTTTTGCATTAGCATAATAAGGTATTCGCGGTATTGACTAAGTTTTAAAATCAGCAGTTTGCTTGTGTGTTTGTTTGTTACAATTTCTTTTGATAGTTTTGATATCTCTTGAGCAATATCTTCAACATAATCGGCTACTGACGATATTTTGAGGTCAATTATATTAAGAAAAATTTCTGAATTTCGCATTTTTGAACCATGTGAAAGTAGTTTTTTGGAAGTTTCGGAAAACGACTTCGAATTGTAATTTCTGTATGTTACCAAAAAGTTTTTGCCAATGAAAAAATTTACAATCTTTGAAATAAAAGCTAATTTTTCTTTAACAATAAAATTTGAATTGCACATCAAATAATTTTCAAACTCAATAAATCGAGCACTTTCTTCTATTTCAATAAAATCTTGCCTGTTAAATGCTTTTATTTCTAATAATGTTTCAACTTTTAAAATTTCGCTATCATTACAATCGAGCATATCAACCCATATTATTTTGCTTTTTTCAATACCGTCTATTAATGCTAAATCATTAGCTATCTCGATATGTTCGTTTTTGCTGTAATAAATAGAAATCATAATGGCAAAATAAAACGATTTATTTATAAGTTTGCATTGTTTTGAAAGTAACATTTTTGGGCACGGGTACATCACAGGGGGTTCCTATTATTGGATGCACCTGCAATGTATGCAAAAGCAACAACAATAAAGACAACAGGCTTCGCAGTTCGGTTTATATTGAAACTGGCGGAAAGTTTTTTGTAATAGATACCGGACCAGATTTCAGACAGCAATTGCTCCGCGAAAAAATTTTGAAACTTGATGCTGTGATTTTTACTCATTCTCACAAAGACCATATTTGCGGTTTTGACGATATAAGAGCTTTTAATTACATAAACAAAAAACCTGTAGAAGTTTACCTTGAAGAATATGTTTTAAATGCTATAAAAAGGGATTTTTTCTACATTTTCGATGAGTTTAAATATCCTGGCGTTCCCGAAGCTAATTTTCACATTATAAAAAATGAAGGGTTTTTTATTGAAGGAATTAAAATTATTCCAATAAGGGTACATCATTACAAAATGCCTGTTCTTGGATTTAGAATTGGAAATTTTTCTTACATTACCGATGCAAACAGTATAAGTAGAAACGAAATTGAAAAAATTAAAAACTCTGAAGTTCTTGTGATAAATGCTCTTAGAAAAGAATCACATATATCTCATTTTTCTTTAAACGAGGCGATAGAAATGGCTAAAACAATTAATGCAAACCAAACTTATATAACTCACATAAGCCATCAAATGGGTTTACACAATGAAGTGAATGCTGAACTGCCCTCAAATATTAAGCTTGCTTGGGATGGGTTGAAAATAGAAATTAATGATTAAAAAAGTAAATTCTTTTTTGAAATTGTTTAGTCTGGTACAGTCATCTGCCGATAATACTGTTTTTATCTACTTGTACCTTCCCAAGCCGGCTATCCTCTACTGCTACTTGTTTACAAACACTTTATAAGAACTGAAATATTGTAGGTTTTTTACTGTTAACAAATAAATGCCATTTG